>CAWENY010000001.1:0-40197 GCA_963810475.1 uncultured beta proteobacterium
GGGCGCACGCCAATGACGCTGTTCGATGCGTCGCGCCCGCGGCCGAGCCTGCTGTGGCCGGGAGATCGCGTGCGCTTCCGGGTGATTACGCGCGCCGAATTCATCGAAATGGCGGCCAGCCAGTGAGAAACGCCACATGAGTGTCCGAGTGCTGCGGCCGGGGCTGCTGACCACCTTGCAGGACGAAGGCCGCCACGGCTATCAGCGCATCGGCCTGTGCCCGGGCGGGGCGATGGACCCGGTGGCGCTCGCGCTCGCCAACGCGCTGGTGGGCAATGCGCCCGGCGAGGCCGCGCTGGAAATCACGGTGATCGGGCCGGAGGTGATGTTCGAGCACGACACGCTGGTCGCGGTGTGCGGCGCTGAATTCCAGGGCAGCTTTCCGCATAACCGTCCGACGCTCGCGCCCGCAGGCTCGCGCTTCAGCGTCGGCCGGGCGGTGCGCGGCGCGCGCGCCTACCTCGCGGTCGCTGGCGGCTTCGCCGTCGAGCCGGTGCTCGGCAGCCGCAGCACCTATCTGCCGGGTCATTTCGGCGGCGTGCAGGGCCGCGCGCTGAAGCATGGGGATGTCCTGCCATTGCGCGAGCCGGAGGCGGCGCAACGCTTCACTTCGCTGAAAAAAACCAGGGAAGGAACCGTCAAGTGGTCGGCGCCGCCGCTCACGCTGCCCGATCGCGAGCCGATCCTGGTGCATGTGATCGACGGCCAGCACTTCGCGAGCTTCGACGCCAGCTCGCAGCGCGCGTTCGTCGACACGGTGTGGAGCGTGGCGCCCGAATCGAACCGCATGGGCTTTCGCCTGAGCGGTCCGCCGCTCGGGCGGCCGCAGGCCGATGAGATATTATCGGGTCCGACTTGCCTCGGCTCGGTGCAGGTGCCGCCGAGCGGCGTGCCGATCGCGTTGATGGCCGATCACCAGACCACCGGCGGCTATCCGCGCATCGCCGAGATCGCCTCGGCGGACGTGGCTCGGCTCGCGCAGCTCGCGCCTGGCGGCAAGGTGCACTTCGCGCGCTGCAGCCTCGAGATGGCGGGCGAATTGCGCAAGCACGCGAGGGAACGGCTGCAATCGGCGCTGCGCGGCATCGCCTGGGAGTACGCCAAAAAATGAAGCGCATTGACCTCAACTGCGACATGGGCGAAAGCTACGGCGCCTGGACCATGGGCGCCGACGCCGAAGTCATGCCGCACATCAGCTCGGCGAACGTCGCCTGCGGCTTCCACGGCGGCGACCCGGCGACCATCCGCAAGACGGTGCGCCTCGCGCTCGACAACGGCGTGGCGGTCGGCGCGCATCCTTCGCTTCCGGACATCCAGGGCTTCGGCCGCCGGGCGATGAAGATTTCGCCGCAGGACATGTATGACCTGGTGGTCTACCAGGCCGGCGCGGTGGAAGGCTTCGCGCGCGCCGCGGGCTCCAGGCTGCATCACATCAAATGCCACGGCGCGCTGTACAACATGGCGGCGACGGACGATGCCTTGTCGGAGGCAATGGCTCGCGCCGCACGCGACCTGGGCAACGTGATGATTTATGCATTGTCGAATTCACGCATGATTGCGATGGTCAAAAAACTCGGTGTCCCCGTCGCCGGCGAGGTGTTCGCCGATCGCGGCTACTCCGACGACGGCACGCTCGCGCCGCGCGACAAGCCCGGCGGCATGATCGAGGACGCGGCGAAGTCGGTGAAGCAGGCGCTGGCGATGGTGGAGGAGGGCTACGTCACCAGCCTTTCCGGCAAGCGCGTGCCCGTCGCCGCCGACACCATGTGCCTGCACGGCGACCAGCCGGGCGCCGCGGCGTTTGCGAAGGCGCTGCGAAAGGCGTTCTCGGATAGAAGCATCTCTGTTGCGGCGCCTTGAGCATCGGGTGCCGCCGCCGGTCATCGCGGCGGTGTTCGCCCTGCTGATGTGGTTCCTGGCCGGCGCTTTTCCATCCCTGGACGTGGATGTTCCGGCGCGCATTCCTGCAGCGACAACACTTCTGGTTATTGCTGTGGCCATCGGCATCGCCGCGGTGCTCGGCTTCAGGCGGGCGAAGACCACCATCAACCCGCTGACGCCGCAGGCGAGCAGCGCGCTCGTGGTGCGCGGCATCTACCGCTGGACGCGCAACCCGATGTACCTGGCGATGCTGCTGGTGCTCGTCGGCTGGGCGTGCATCGTGGCCAACTGGGCGGCGCTTGCTATGCTGCCGCTCTTTGTGGCCACCCTGAATCGCCTGCAGATCGAGCCGGAGGAGCGCGCCTTGCACGCCCGCTTCGGCGCCGAATTCGAAAACTACCGCCGCAAGGTCCGCCGATGGCTGTAAGCCTGTTCACCCCGCTCGACCTGGGCGGCATCACGCTGCCCAACCGCATCGTGATCTCGCCGATGTGCCAGTACTCGGCCGACGACGGCAGCCTGACCGACTGGCACCTCGTCCACCTCGGCCACCTGTCGTACTCGGGCGCCGGCCTGCTGATCCTCGAGGCAACGCACGTCACCCGCGAAGGTCGCATCACGCACCACTGCGCCGGTCTCTACAACGAGCACAACGAAGCCGCGATGAAGAAGGTGCTCGACGCGTGCCGGCGCCTGTCGAAGAATCCGATCGGCGTGCAGCTCGGCCACGCCGGCCGCAAGGCGTCGTCGCAGGTGCCGTGGGAAGGACGCGAGTGGCTGCAACCCCATCAGTCGCCCTGGCAGACGGTCGCGCCATCGGCGATTGCCTACGGGGAAGGCTGGCACGTGCCGCATGAGCTATCCATCGATGAAATCCGTGGTTTGGTCGATGCGTTCGCGGCTGCCACCGAGCGCGCAAAGCGCATCGGCTTCGACATGGTGGAGCTGCACTCGGCCCACGGTTACCTGCTGCACCAGTTCTGGTCCCCGCTCAGCAACCGGCGCAGCGATGCCTACGGAAAAGACCGGCTGAAGTTCCCGCTCGAGGTGGCGCGCGCGATGCGCGAAGTCTGGCCGCGCGAGCGGGCGCTGGGCGCGCGCATCAGCGCCAACGACTGGATGCCCGGCGGCCTCGGGCCCGACGACGCCGTGACCTATGCGCGCGAGCTGGAGCGCATCGGCTTCGATTACGTCTGTCCGTCGAGCGGCGCGCTGGTGCCGCAGGCGCGCATCCCGGTCGCGCCGGGCTACCAGGTGCCGTTCGCGGAGAAAATCAAGCAGGCGGCGCGCATCAAGGTGCAAACGGTCGGCATGATCGCCGAGCCGCGGCAGGCGCAGGACATCCTGGCGTCTGGCAAGGCCGACATGGTCGTCATGGCGCGCGCGTTCCTGGATAACCCGCGCTGGGTCTGGCACGCGGCGGAAAAGCTCGGCGTGCAGCTCGACTATCCGCCGCAGTACGCCCGCAGCCGGCATGACCTCTGGCCGGGAGCAAAGCTCGCCCGAGGGGGCGAGTAGGGAAAGGAGTTGGAGCGGGGACTGAGAGTCGGACTCAGATCTCGATCCGGGAGGAACCGCGCTCTTGCCATTGAGCTATCCCCGCACCACTCCACTATGTATCGGTTTTTCTATTCCCTCAATAGCCAAGGCGGATCACGCCGTGCTCACGAGCCCTTGACCACCTTTAGCTGGTTGTCGACAGCGCTCACACCGTCGACCTTGGATGCGATCTGACCCGCGCGATTGCGCTCCCCCGGGGTTGCGGTGGTTCCCCACAGCGTGACCTTGCCGTCGGTGGCAGTGACATCGATGCCGGCGCCCTGGATTTTTCCGTCGCCCTCGAGCGCCTGCTTCACGCGCCGCGCGAGCTCCTTGTTCGGGTCCGGCTTGGGCGCTTCGGGCGCTTTCGTCTCGGGAGCCTTGGCAGCAGCGGGTGCCTCTGCTTGCGGCGGCGGTGCAGCGGGAGCCGCCGGCTTGGGCGGTGGCGTCGAATCGCCGCAGGCTGCGAGGATCAGTATCGATGCGATTGCGAAGATTGTTTTCATGGGTTGCCTCCTCTTTACAGCGTAAACCCGAAAGCGGGCCTGATCATGACGCAATCATGACAAGGCGCGGCCCTGTAGTTATTCAATGACAGGCGAACAGCTCGGCGATGGCGCGCGCGTCGAAGCGGTATTCGTGGTTGCACATCTCGTTTCGGATCACGACCTCGCCCTGCTCGGCGAGGATCGATTCCACTTCCTGGCGCCCGAGGCCGAGCAGCATGTCCTTCACCTTGGTCTCGTCGTAGGGGCAGTGGTACTCGACGGCGTAGAGCCGGAACACGCGCATCAGCTCCTCGGGGAAGATGCGCGTCAGCAGGTCGTAGGGCTGGGCATCGCGCGTCTCGTCCAGGGTCAGGGTGGAGGCGAGATGGGTGACGCGGTTCCAGCCGTCGGGATCGCGCGCATCGGCTTTCGGCAGTTTTTCGAGCAGCAGGCCGCAAAGGGCGCCGCCGTCTGCCTTGAGGCGCAGGAACGCCGTGGCCTGCTCCGACTGCGCGAGGTAATGCTCGAAGATCTGCTCCAGGGTCTCGCCCTCCAGCGGCACCAGGCTCTGGTAGAGCTGGCCGCTCTTCAGGTCCTCCAGCGTCACCGACAGGCGGCCGTTCCCGAGCAGGCTTCTTTCGCTTGGAATGGGCGACTCCGGCTGCTGATAGCTGGCCATCCCCCGGATGCGCAGCTCCGCGGTGCAGTCCGAGACCAGCAGCTTGACCGGGCCCGAGCCTTGCACCTGCAGGGTGACACGGCCGGATCCCTTCTGATTTGCCCCTAAAAGGACGTTGAGTGCGGTGGTATGACCCAGGAGAGCTGCGATATCTTCGGGGTAGCCGCGCCCGTCCAGCATGCGTTGCCATGCGCCCGTCAGGCACACCAGCCGCCCTCTAATGTCCAGATTCTCGAAGAGAAAGCGCTGAACGTAGTCCGTTTGCATGGTCCAAAGTATAGATGCCCACCCTACGCCAACCCCTTGACCGCCCAGTAGCTTTGACCGGCCACGACCTCTACCTGTTCCGCGAGGGGACGCACACGCGCCTGTACGAAAAGCTCGGCGCCCATGTCCTGGGCGACGGAACGCAATTCGCAGTCTGGGCGCCGAATGCCGCCCAGGTGGCGGTGATCGGCGACTTCAACCACTGGGACCCGGGCGCGCACCCGATGCGCGGCAGCGAGGCGGGCGATCTGGAGCGCCAAGGTGCCCGAAGCGAAGCAGGGCAGCCTCTACAAATTCCACGTGGTGTCGAAGGACGGCAACTACCGCGCCGACAAATTCGACCCGTACGCCTTCCGCGCGGAAATGCCGCCGCGCACCGGCTCGGTGGTGTGGAAGCTCGACTACGAATGGGGCGACGGCGAATGGATGAAGAACCGCGCCAAGGCCAACGCGCTCGACGCGCCGTGGTCGGTCTACGAGCTGCATCTGGGCTCGTGGCGGCGCGACCCGTCCGATCCGCGGCGCATCCTGTCGGCGCGCGAGATCGCTCCGGTGCTCGCCGACTACGTAAAGCGCATGGGCTTCACGCACGTCGAGCTGATGCCGATCATGGAGCACCCGTTCTACGGCTCGTGGGGCTACCAGTGCACCGGCTACTTCGCGCCGAGCGAGCGCTACGGCACGCCCCAGGACATGATGCTGCTCATCGATGTGCTGCACCAGGCGGGCATCGGCGTGATCCTCGACTGGGTGCCCTCGCACTTCCCGTGGGACCAGCACGGCCTGGGCTTCTTCGACGGCACGCATCTCTACGAGCACTCCGACCCGCGCCAGGGCCACCATCCGGACTGGGCGAGCGCGATCTTCAACTACGGCCGCAACGAGGTGCGCGCGTTCCTCTCCTCGAGCGCGCATTTCTGGCTCGATCGCTATCACGCCGATGCGCTGCGCGTGGATGCCGTCGCCTCCATGCTGTACCTGGACTACGGCCGCAAGCACGGCGAGTGGATTCCGAACCGCCACGGCGGGCGCGAGAATCTCGACGCCATCGAGTTCCTGCGCTTCCTCAACGAAGGCGTGTACCGCGATTTTCCCGACGTGCAGACCATCGCCGAGGAGTCGACCGCCTGGCCGCAGGTCTCGCGCCCGACCTACGTCGGCGGGCTCGGTTTCGGCATGAAGTGGAACATGGGCTGGATGCACGACACGCTCGGCTACTTCAAGCGCAACCCGGTTTACCGCAAGCACCACCACGACGAGCTCACCTTCAGCCTGTGGTACGCGTTCCATGAGAACTTCGTGCTGCCGCTCTCGCACGACGAAGTGGTGCACGGCAAGAGCTCGATCATCGGCCGCATGCCGGGCGACGCCTGGCAGCAGTTCGCCAATCTGCGGCTACTCTACGGCTACATGTGGACGCATCCGGGGAAGAAGCTGCTGTTCATGGGCGACGAGTTCGGCCAGCGGCGCGAGTGGACGCACGAGGACAGCCTGGAGTGGCACGTGCTCGAGACGGACAATCGCCACGCCGGCGTGCAGCGCTGGGTCGCGGACCTCAACCGGCTCTACCGCGGCGAAAAGTCGCTGCACGAGAAGGACTTTTCCGTCGACGGCTTCCGCTGGGTGCAGCGCGGCGACTGGGAGCAAAGCGCGCTCTCGTTCCTGCGTCTGGCGCCGAACAGCCCACCGCTGCTCGTGGTGTTCAACTTCACCCCCGTGCCGCGCTACAACTATCGCGTCGGCGTGCCGCAGGGCGGACGCTGGCGCGAGGTCCTGAACAGCGATGCCGACCTCTACGGCGGCAGCGGCATGGGCAACCAGGGCGGCGCCGACGCCCAGCCCATGCCTTACGAGGACCTGCATCACTCCCTGACGCTGACGCTCCCGCCGCTCGCCGTGCTCGTCTTCAAGCCTGAATAATCCACGCGAAAAACTGAAGTCGCGCGAAAAACTGCAGGCGCCGGCGCGCGTCGTCATCGAGTCGGTCCGCCCGCAGGTGGACGGCGGCCGCTATCCGATCAAGCGCGTGATCGGCGAAGAGGTCGAGGTGCACGTCGACGTGTTCGCGGATGGGCACGATGCGTGTCTCTGTCGAACTGCTCTTCAAGTATTCGAATCAGAAAGAGAGTGGAAGCGCCTGCCCATGGATTTCCGCTACAACGACCATTGGGTGGCTTCGTTCCGCGTCGAGAAGCTCGGCCGCTACCAGTACACGGTGCGCGGCTGGACCGACCCGTTCCTCACCTGGAAGCGCGACCTGAAGAAGCGCCAGGAGGCGGGGCAGGACCTGACCATCGACCTGCAGATCGGATCGCAGATCCTCGGCGCGGAGCTCGAGGATTTCGAGGCGGCGATGGCGGCGGAACTGCCTCCTCCGGCATGGACGATCGCACGGTCGACTATCCCGAAAAAGTTCTGGAGGTGGTGGTCGAGCCGGTGCGTGCCCGCTTCAGCTCCTGGTACGAGCTCTTCCCGCGCTCCTTCGGCGGCTTCAAAGGCGTGATCGACGTGCTGCCTTATGTCGAGAAGCTCGGCTTCAACGTCCTTTACCTGCCGCCGGTGCATCCCATCGGCACCACCGCGCGCAAGGGAAAGAACAACGCCGTCGCCGCGCAGGCCGGCGATGTCGGCAGCCCGTGGGCGATCGGCGCGAAGGAGGGCGGGCACAAGGCGTTGAATCCGGAGCTAGGCAGTTTTTCCGACTTCGATGCCCTGGTTAAGGCGGCGAACGCGAAAGGCATCCAAATCGCCCTCGACGTCGCCTTCCAGTGCTCGCCGGACCACCCGTACGTCAAGAGCCACCCGGAGTGGTTCCGCTGGCGGCCCGACGGCACGGTGCAGTACGCGGAGAATCCGCCGAAGAAGTACCAGGACATCTACCCGTTCGAGTTCGAAAGCGACGCGTGGAAGAGCCTGTGGGAAGAGCTGGAGAGCGTGTTCGAGTTCTGGATCGGGCACGGCGTGAAGATCTTCCGCGTCGACAACCCGCACACCAAGCCGTTCGAGTTCTGGGAATGGTGCATCGCCGAGCTGAAGAAGAAACATCCCGAGGTGATCTTCCTCGCCGAGGCCTTCACCCGGCCGCGCATCATGCACAAGCTGGCGAAGCTCGGCTTCAGCCAGTCGTACACCTACTTCACCTGGCGCAATACCAAGCACGAGCTGGTCGAGTACTTCACCGAGCTCGCTTCCTCCGACACGCGGGAGTATTTCCGGCCCAACTGCTGGCCCAACACCCCCGACATCCTGCACGAGACGCTGCAGCACGGCGGGCGGCCGGCGTTCATCGTGCGCGCGGTGCTGGCCGCGACGCTGGCGGCGAACTACGGCATCTACGGCCCGGCCTACGAGCTGCAGGAGCGCACGCCGCGCGAGCCGGGCAGCGAGGAGTACCTGAACTCGGAAAAGTATGAGATCAAGAACTGGGACCTGGAGCGTTCCGGCAGCCTCGCGCCGTTGATCGAAAGACTCAATTCCATCCGGAACCAGAATCCGGCGCTGCAATCGGATTGGAGCCTCACGTTCCACCGGGTGGACAATGACCAGCTGATTGCCTTCAGCAAAAAGCAGGAAGACAACGAGATCCTGACGGTGGTGAACCTCGACGTGCACAACCCGCAGTCGGGCTTCATCGATTACGGGCCGTGCACGGTGCACGACCTGGTGAGCGGCGGGCATTACACCTGGACCGGGCCGCGCAATTACATCGAGCTCAGCCCGCACACGCTGCCGGCGCATGTCTTCAACGTAAAGAGATTGACGAGCAAGGCATGAACCAGCTGGTCACCACGCCGCTGGAGAGGAGGCTGCCCTGTCGGAAGCTCGACCGATGTCGCTCTGGTACAAGGACGCGGTCATCTACCAGCTGCACGTCAAGGCGTTCTACGACTCGAACAACGACGGCATGGGTGACTTCGCCGGCCTCACCTCCAAGCTCGACTACATCCAGGACCTCGGCGTGTCCGCCATCTGGCTGCTGCCGTTCTATCCCTCGCCGCTCAAGGACGACGGCTACGACGTCGCCGACTATCACAATGTCCATCCGCAGTACGGCACCGTGCCGGACTTCAAGGCCTTCGTGCGCGAGGCGCAGCGCCGCGGTTTGAAGGTGATCACCGAGCTGGTGGTCAACCACACCTCCGACCAGCACCCGTGGTTCCAGGCGGCGCGCCGCGCGCCGGCCGGCTCGAAGAAGCGCGACTGGTATGTGTGGAGCGACAGCGACAAGAAATACAGCGGCACGCGCATCATCTTCACCGACACCGAGACTTCGAACTGGGCCTGGGATCCGGTCGCGAAGCAGTACTACTGGCACCGTTTCTTCAGCCACCAGCCCGACCTGAATTTCGACAACCCGCGCGTGCTGAAGGCGGTGTTCCGCACCATGAAGTTCTGGCTCGACATGGGGGTCGACGGCTTCCGCCTGGACGCGATTCCCTATCTCATCGAGCGCGAAGGCACCAGCAACGAGAACGTGCCGGAGACGCACGTGGTGCTGAAGCAGATCCGCGCGCTCATCGACCAGAGCTACCCGAACAAGGTGCTGCTCGCGGAAGCCAACATGTGGCCGGAGGACGTGCGCCCGTACTTCGGCGACTCCAACGAATGCCACATGGCGTTCCACTTCCCGCTGATGCCGCGCATGTACATGGCGATCGCGCAGGAGGACCGTCACCCGCTGGTCGAGATCCTGCAGCAGACGCCCGAGATCCCATCGGCGTGCCAGTGGGCGATCTTCCTGCGCAACCACGACGAGCTCACGCTCGAGATGGTGACCAGCAAAGAGCGCGACTACATGTACCGCACCTATGCCACGGACCTGCAGGCGCGCATCAACCTCGGCATCCGGCGGCGCCTCGCGCCGCTGATGGAGAACGATCCGGAGCGCATCCGCCTCATGAACAGCCTGCTGCTGTCGATGCCCGGCTCGCCGATCGTCTACTACGGCGACGAGATCGGCATGGGCGACAACATCTATCTCGGCGACCGCAACGGCGTGCGCACGCCGATGCAGTGGAGCCCGGACCGGAACGCCGGCTTTTCGCGCGCCGATCCGCAGCGCCTGTTCCTGCCGCCGATCATGGATCCGATCTACGGCTTCGGCTCGGTGAACGTCGAGGCGCAGCAGCGCGACCCGAGCTCGCAGCTCAACTGGATGAAGCGCATGCTCGCCACGCGCAAGGCGAGCAAGGCCTTCGGCCGGGGCAGGCTGAGCTTCCTGCGCCCCGGCAATCGCAAGGTGCTTGCCTATCTACGGGAGTACGAAGACGAGGCCATCCTGTGCGTGGCGAATCTCTCGCGCACCGCGCAGCCGGTCGAGCTCGACCTCAAGCGCTTCAAGGGGCGCGTGCCGGTCGAGATGCTCGGCCGCACCTCGTTCCCGCCGATCGGCGAGCTGCCCTACCTGCTGACGCTGCCGGCGCACGGCTTCTACTGGTTCCGCCTTTCCACCGACGCGCCGGCGCCGGAATGGCACCAGGACATGCTGGTGTCGGAGGAAGCGCCGATGCTGGTGCTGTTCGACAACTGGACCAGCTTTTTCCGCGACAAGGTGGTGCCGTGGCGCATCGGCATGGCCGAGCAGCTGCGCACCCAGCTCGAAACCGAGGTGCTGCCGCGCTTCATCGCCTCGCAGCGCTGGTACGCGGCGAAGGGCGAGCCGATCACCAAGGCGACGATCGCCGACTCGGTGATCTGGGACGTCGGCGGCCTGAGCTGGCTACTGTGCGTCGTTTCCATCAAGGATGCCCTGTACTTCCTGCCGCTCGCGCTCGGCTGGGAAGTCGACGAGGACCACGTGCGCGCGCTCGCGCCGCTCACGGTGGCGCGCATTCGCCAGCAGGCCAACGTCGGCCTGCTCGGCGACGCCATCGCCGACGAGGGCTTCTGCCGCCATGTGGTCAAGGCCATCTGCGCCGGGCGCAGCGTGCCGACCGGGCGCGGCGCGCTGCGCTTCATTCGCGGCGGCGCCTGCCCCGAGCTCAGCGCGGAGGAGCTGGCGGGCCTGCAGCTCGCCGCGCTGCATACGCAGAGCACCAACTCCTCGGTCCAGCTCAGCGACCGGTTCTTTCTCAAGTGCTACCGCCGCATGCGCGCCGGCGTGAACCCGGAGTTCGAAGTCGGACGCTTCCTGACCGAGGTCGCCCGGTTTCCGCACTGTGTGCCATTGGCGGGAGCGGTGGAGTACGTTTCTCAGCAAGAATCTTTTACGGTAGCGCTGCTCCAGGGCTATATGCCGAACCAGGGCGATGCCTGGGGTTACACGCTCGCCTATCTCGAGCGCTTCCTCGCCGCCACGCCGTTGGAAAAGCCGCACGGCGGCTTCGTCAGCCTGATGCAGACGCTCGCCGCGCGCACGGGGGAGCTGCACCGCGCTTTCGCCATGCGCACCGGCGATCCGGCGTTCGAGCCCGAGCCGCTCACGGCCGAGGATTTCAATGGATGGAAGGCGAGGGTCCAGCAAGAGGCGAATGACACCCTGGCCCTGCTGGAAAGAGGCTCGAACGAAAGAGCGCGGCCGTTGCTTGCCCAGCGCGCGAAGCTCATGGCGTTCATCGAGGCCTGCAAGGCGCCGAAGGGCCCGGGCCTGAAGACGCGGCACCACGGCGACTACCACCTCGGGCAGGTGCTGATCGCCAACAACGACTTCGTGATCATCGACTTCGAAGGTGAGCCGTCGCGGCCGCTCGCGGACGCGCGGCGCAAGCACTCGGCGCTGCGCGACGTGGCCGGGATGCTGCGCTCCTTCAGCTATGCAAACTGGAGCGCGCGAGCCCAGGCCGGGACCCAGGACGCGAGCGGGCTCGACGCCTGGGAAGCCGAAGTGCGCCGCGCCTTCCTCGCCGCCTATGCCGCCGCCACCGAGGGCAGCGGGCTCTACGCCTCGTTCGACGACGTACAGGGCCTGCTCAGCCTGTTCGAGCTGGAGAAGGTGCTGTACGAGCTGCGTTACGAGATCAACAATCGCCCCGCCTGGGTGCCCGTTCCGTTGTCCGGGTTGATGGGCATCCTGGGAGGCGGACGATGAACCAGCTGGAAATGTCCCTCGAGCCGCTGCGCGGCTTCCTGATCAGCGTCGGCGAGTTCCTGCCGCGCATCGTGCTCGCGCTGCTGGTCCTGCTGGCCGGCTGGATCATCGCCAAGATGGTGCGCTTCGCCATCGCCCGCGGCCTGCGCGCGGTGAACTTCACCGTGCTCACCGAGCGCGCCGGCATGGACGGCTTCCTGCGCGACGGCGGCATCCAGACCGATACCGCCGGCATCCTGGCGCTGCTCTTCTACTGGCTGGTGATCCTCGCCTCGCTGATCATCGGCTTCAACCTGCTCGGCCTCACCTACATCACCGACCTGCTCGGGCGCGTGGTGCTGTTCCTGCCGAAGGTCATGGTCGCGCTTCTCATCCTCGCCTTCGGCGCCTACTTCGCGCGCTTCATCGGCAATGCGGTGACCGCCTACTGCCGCAACGTCCACATCCAGGACGCCGACATCCTCGGCCGCCTCGCCCAATACGCGATCGTCGCTTTCGTGGTGCTGATCGCCCTCGACCAGGTCAACGTCGGCGGCGACATCGTGCGCCAGACCTTCCTCATCGTGCTGGCGGGCGTGGTGCTCGCCCTCGCGCTCGCGTTTGGCCTGGGCGGCAAGGACTGGGCCGCGGAAATGCTGGAGCGCTGGTGGCCACGCAGGAAATAACCTTGACGCGGCAATCGCTGCCGTTCGGCGCCGAGGTGCTGCGCGGCGGCGGCGTGCGCTTCCGCTTATGGGCGCCCGGCGCAAAGGCGATCGATTTAAGCATCGCCGGGAAGTTTCTTCCCATGAAGGGCAATGATGGCTGGTTCGAGCACATCGAGCCCAAGGCCGGCGCCGGCACGCGCTACCGCTATCGCATCGACGGCGAGCTCTTGGTGCCCGATCCCGCCTCGCGCTTCCAGCCCGAGGATGTGGGCGGCCCGAGCGAGGTGATCGATCCCGAGGCTTTCCAACTGGGGCGACCCCGCGTGGCGCAACCGTCCTTGGAACGAAGCCGTCATCTATGAGCTGCATGTGGGGACCTTCACGCCCTTCAGGCACGTACCGGGGCGTCATCGAGAAACTTCCCGCGCTGAAAGATATCGGCATTACCGCCATCGAATTGATGCCCCTGTCCGACTTCGCCGGCAAGCGCAACTGGGGCTACGACGGCGTGTTGCCCTATGCGCCGGACTCCGCCTATGGACGGCCCGAGGACCTGAAGGCGCTGATCGACGCCGCGCACGGCGCGGGCCTGATGGTGCTGCTCGACGTGGTCTACAACCACTTCGGCCCCGAAGGCAACTACCTGCCGCGCTACGCGCCGCAATTCTTCACCGACCGGCATAAGACCCCGTGGGGTGCGGCGATCGATTTTTCAAATGATTTTGTACGGAAATTCTTCGTCCACAACGTGCGCTATTGGCTCGAGGAATACCGCTTCGACGGCCTGCGCTTCGACGCGGTGCACGCGATCATCGACGAGTCGCCGAAGCACATCCTGAACGAGATCCGCGAGGCCGTTCCGCCCACCAAGCACCTGGTGCTCGAGAACGACGCCAACCAGGCGCGCTTCATCGGCCCGCAGCGCTACACCGCGCAGTGGAACGACGACTCGCACCACGGCTACCACGTGCTCGCCACCGGCGAGTCCGATGGCTACTACGTCGCGTATGCCGACGCGCCGGCAAAGCATCTCGCGCGCTGCCTCGCCGAAGGCTTCGCCTACCAGGGCGAGGAGTCGCCCTTCAGCAAGGAGCCGCGCGGCGAGCCGAGCGCCCACCTGCCGCCGTCGTGCTTCGTGGACTTCCTGCAGAACCATGACCAGATCGGCAATCGGGCGTTTGGCGAGAGGTTGCTTTCACTTTCCGATGAGAAAAAGGTCAAGGCGTTAAGCGCAATCCAGCTCCTCGCCCCATCCCCGCCGCTGCTCTTCATGGGCGAGGAGTGGGGCTGCAAGCAGCCGTTCCTCTTCTTCTGCGATTTCCAAGGCGACCTGGGCGAGGCGGTGCGCAAAGGCCGGCGCGAGGAGTTCAGCCGCTTTGCTTCCTTCAAGAGCTCCATTCCGGACCCGCTGGCCGAGAGCACGTTCAAGCAATGCGTGCTGAACTGGGACCAGCGCGACGAAGGCTGGCTCGCGCACTACCGCGAGCTGCTGCAGCTGCGGGCGCGCGCAATCGCACCGCGCGAACTTCGGCCCCGGGCGCTATCGCATGCTCGGCGAGCGCGCGTTCGAAGTCGATTGGGACGGCCTCACCCTGATTGCGAACTGCGGCGATCAGCCGGTGCAGATCGACGACGTCCCGCCAGGCAAGCCGTTATGGTCGAACGGCAAGCTAGGCGATCCCTGGTCGGTGTGCTGGTGGATCAGCGAGTGGCCGTGACAGCGTGAATCGTCATCCCCGCGAAGGCGGGGAGGAGATCGCATCCAGCTACCTGGACGTCTGGGGTAACGAGAAGCAGATCGACGCCGACGTACGCGCGGCGCTGGCGAAGGCGATGGGGCCGGCGCGCCGTCCCTCGAAGCTGGAGGTGGAGCCGGGCGCGTGCTACCAGCCCGAAGTTCTGCAGCACAAGCGGCTCTGGGGCTTCATGGTGCAGCTCTATGGCCTGCGCTCGGAGCGTAACTGGGGCATCGGCGACTTTACCGACTTGCGCAACCTGGCCGACATCGCCGCGGAGCTCGGGGCGGGCGTGATCGGCGTGAATCCGCTGCATGCGACGCAGGGCAGCCCGTACAGCCCGTCGAGCCGGCACGCGCTCAACGTGCTCTATATCGACGTGGAAGCGCTGCCGGGATTCGAGAGCTCCGACAAGCTGCGCAAGCGCTTGCGCGCGCTGCGCGAATCCGAGCTGGTGGACTACGAGGGCGTGCGACGGGTAAAGCTCGAAGCGCTCGAGGCCATCTTCAAGAAGACGAAGCCGAAGGTCCAGGTTACCGGTAGCTACCCGGTGTTCGAGGCGCTGCGCGAGAAGTTCGGCGGCGGCTGGCAGTCGTGGTCGAAGCAGTATCAGGATCCGCGGCTCCCCGGCGGTCAAGGCATTCGCAAAAAAGAATGCGAGTCGGGTGGCGTTCCATGCCTGGCTGCAGCAGCGTCGCGCGGCGCCAGCTCGAGGAAGTGCAGCGCCATACGCAGGACCTCGGCATGCCGCTCGGCCTCTACGTCGACCTCGCGCTCGGCGCCGATCGCGGCGGGGCGGAGGTGTGGGCGGACCAGGACGCCTTTGCGGTGGACGCCTCGTGCGGCGCGCCGCCCGACGAGTTCAATCCGCGCGGCCAGGACTGGGGGCTGCCGCCGTACTCGCCGCGCGCGCTGCGGGCGAAGGCGTACCGGCCGTTCATCGATCTGCTGCGCGCCAACATGCCGGTGGGCGGCGCCCTGCGCATGGACCACGTGATGGCGCTCTCGCGCCTGTGGTGGATTCCGCAGGGCGCAAAGCCGGAGCGCGGCGGCTACGTGAACTACCCGTTCCGCGAGCTGCTCGCGGTGCTGGCGGCGGAAAGCCGCGCGCGCGCGCTGCCTGGTGGTCGGCGAGGACCTCGGCACCGTCCCCGCCGAATTGCGCACCGCGCTCAATGAAGCCGGCGTGCTTTCCTATCGGCCGCTGCTGTTCGAGAAGAATGCGCAGGGCGAGTTCTGTCCGCCGGAGGCCTATCCGCGCGAGGCGCTGGTTTGCGTGAGCACGCACGACCTGCCGACGTGGCGCGGGTACTGGGAGGCGACGGATCTCAAGCTGCGCCAGGAGCTGGGACTGACGGTGGATTTCCAGAAGGAAATGGAAATCCGGGAAAGCGAAAAGAAAAAGCTCGAGAAGATCGTCGACCGCTCGGCGCAATCGGCGCATGCGTTCATCGCGCGCACGCCAGCGAAGCTCGCCATGCTGCAGCCCGAGGACGTGTTCGAGGTGCTCGAGCAGGCGAACCTGCCCGGCACGGTCGACCAGCATCCCAACTGGCGCCGCAAGCTGCCGCTCGCGCTCGAGCGCTGGCGCGCCGACCCGCGGGTGGCGTCGCTCCAGCAGACGATGGCCGAGCGCAGCGTGCCGAAGGGCGCGCCATTGGTTACGCCGGTGGCCACGTATCGCCTGCAGTTCCACAAGGACTTCGGCTTCAGGGACGCGATCGAGCTCGTGCCGTACCTCGCCGGCCTCGGGATCAGCCATCTCTACGCCTCGCCATTCCTGAAAGCGCGCCCCGGCAGCACGCATGGCTACGACGTGATCGACCACAATGCGGTCAATCCGGAGATCGGCACCGAGAAAGAGCTTAACCAGCTCATCGCCACGCTGAAAAAGCACGGCATGGGCATGGTGGTGGACCTGGTGCCGAACCACATGGGCGTGCTGCACGCCGACAACGCTTGGTGGCTCGACGTGCTGGAAAAAGGCCGCGCCTCGCCCTATGCCAAGTTCTTCGACATCGATTGGGCGCGCGGCAAGCTGCTGCTGCCGGTGCTCGGCAAGCACTACGGTGAAGCGCTGGAGGAGCTGAAGCTCGAGCGCGACCGCAAGACCGGCAAGTGGAGCGTGCGTTACTTCGACCACCGCTTCCCGCTGAACGCGAAAAGCCAGGTCGGCTTGAAGGCCGCGCCCAAGGACACGCTCGCGCTGCACCGCCTGCTCGAGAAGCAGTACTACCGGCTGGCGTTCTGGCGCGTCGCTTCCGACGAGATCAACTACCGGCGCTTCTTCGAGATCACCGACCTCGCCGGTTTGCGCATGGAGGACCGCACGGTATTCGAGGCGACGCACGCCCTGGTGTCGCGCCTGGCGAAAGGCGGCGGCATCGACGGCGTGCGCATCGACCATCCCGACGGCCTGGCCGATCCGAAGCAGTATTTCGAGCGCTTGCGCGAGCTCTTTCCACGTCGCTGGATCGTGCTGGAGAAGATCCTCGCCGACGACGAAAAGCTGCCCGAAGACTGGCCGGTGCACGGCGAGACCGGCTACCGGTTCGTGAACCTGCTCACCGGCCTTTTCATCGACGGTGCGGCCGAGGCGCGCTTCGACCGCATCTACCAGCGCTTCACCGGCGAGCGGCGCACGTTCGAGGCGCACGCGCGCGAGAGTCGCATGCTCATCATGGCGACCACGCTCGCCGCCGAGCTCTTCATGCTGTCCAACTGGCTGGCGCGCATCGCCGCCGGCAACCGCTACACGCGCGACTACACCGCGAGCGGGCTGCGCAAGGCGCTGTTGGAAATCGCCGCGCAGTTTCCGGTGTACCGAACCTACATTTCTGCGCGCGGCGTATCCGATACCGATCGGCAGGTGATCGACGCGGCGGTCAAAGGCGCGAAGCGCGCCACGCGCATCGCCGATCCGAGCGTGCTCGACTTCGTGAGGAGCGTGCTTACGCTGGAAGCGGCTCCCGAATCCGGCGAGCGCCGGCGCGAAATGCTCGAATTTCTCGATGCGCTTCCAGCAATTCACCGCGCCGGTGGTCGCCAAGGGCGTCGAGGACACCGCCTTCTACCGCTACAACCGCCTCATCGCGCTGAACGAAGTCGGCGGCCATCCTTCGCGCTTCGGCTTCGCGCTGCAGGCGTTCCACGCCGCAGCGGCGGAGCGCGCGCGCCGCTGGCCCTACACCATGCTGGGCAGCTCCACGCACGACACCAAGCGCTCCGAAGACGTGCGCGCGCGGCTCGCGGTCCTTTCCGAGCTGGCTCCGAGCTGGCGCATGACGCTGCGGCGCTGGAGCCGCTTCAACCGCAGCCTGAGCGCGGAAATCAGCCCGGGGGACGAGTACCACTTCTACCAGGCGCTGATCGGCATCTGGCCGGGCGAGGTGTCCGAGGGCCTGGTCGAGCGGCTCAAGGCCTACATGCTAAAGGCGGCACGCGAGGCGAAACAGCATACGAGCTGGATCAACGCCGACACCGAATATGAAGCCGCGCTCGAGCGCTTCGTCGCCAAGTCGCTGGAGAACAAGGTCTTCGTCGACGACCTGGCCGACATGGTGGCGCGCATCGCCCGCCCCGGCCTGCTGGTAAGCCTTTCGCAGACGCTGGTCAAGGTGGCATCGCCCGGCGTGCCGGATTACTACCAGGGGACCGAGCTATGGGATTTCAGCCTGGTCGATCCCGACAATCGGCGGCCGGTGGACTATGAGTTGCGCAAAAAGCTTCTCAACGAGAAATCGGACTTGTTGAAAAACCTCGCCGACGGCCGCGCCAAGATGCACGTCATCCGCAAAGGCCTCGAGCTGCGGAAAAAGCACCCCGGCCTGTTTCACGGCGGGAAGTACACGCCGCTCTACGCCGACCACGGCCGCGAGCAGAACATCGTCGCCTTCTCCGCTCTCCGACGGTGCCCATTCCGTGATTGCGGTGGCGCCGCGGCTGTTCACCAATCTGATGGGGGCGGACGACGTCGCGCCGCTCGGCGCCAAGGCCTGGGGCGAAGCGACGCTTGCGCTGGAAGGCTCCTATGTGAACGTCCTCACCGGCGAGCGGCATGCCGGTCACCGCGTACGCGTCGCTGAGCTGCTTTCCACCTTCCCGGTCGCGTTTCTGGTTTCCGCAGGATGAAGTTCTGGGCTGCCGTCGCCGTGGTGGTCGCTGTGCTTCGCCGCCCATGCCGCCGAGCCGGCTCAGTTCACCTTCGCCTGGCCTTTCGGCGAGACCGCGCCCAAGCCGCGCGGTGCGACCACGCGCGGCGTGCCGGTGACGCTCGAGCGCGAGCCGGTGGAGGCGTGGCGCCGGCTGCAGGAGCCGGGCCTGAGCGCGCACGAGCGCGACCGGCGCGCGATCCTCGCCATGGCCGGCCCGTACCGGGTGAGCTTCGACTTCCTCGAGGTGGTGCGCCATGAGCCGTCGCTCAAGCCGGACGCGCCGTACCAGAGCTGGGGCACCGAATACGTGTTCATCGCCGAGGACCGGCCGGAGTTCATCGCGCTCCAGCATGTGCTGGTGATGCGCATGCGCATGGAGGACGGCAAAGCGAGTGAGCCCATGGTGGTGCGCCATTGGCGCCAGGAATGGCGCTACGAGGCGCCGCACCTTCTCGCCTACGAGGGCGCGCTGCGCTGGGCGCGGCGCGCGGTGCCGGCCGACGAGCGGCGCGGCGCCTGGGTGCAGAGCGTGCTGCAGGTGGACGACTCGCCGCGCTATGCGGCGCGCGGCCGCTGGACGCATGAAGGCGGCGTATCGACCTGGATCTCGGACGAGACCTGGCGCCCGCTGCCGCGGCGCGAGTTCAGCGTGCGCAAGGACTACGACGTGCTGGTCGGCACCAACCGCCACACCATCACGCCGCAGGGCTGGGTGCAGGAGGAGAACAATCTCAAGCTGGCGCTGAATCAGAAACGCTTCCTGGCGCGCGAGTACGGCGTGGCCCGCTACGAGCGCATCCGCGACTACGACTTCGGCCCGGGCGAGAGCTACTACAAGCGCACCGAGCCATTCTGGGCCGAGGTGCGCGCCGCGTGGCGCGAGCTGGAGGAGGGGCGCGGCGGCTTCGCCATGCGCGCGCCGGCCGACCAGGGCCAGCTCTTCATTCCGTTCTTCGACTACGCGCAGAAGCTCGCCGACGGCGCCGCGTTCGAGCGCGATGACGCGCGCGCCTTCGTGCGGCGCACGCTGCAGGAGCGCTACCTGAAGTAGCGAAAAATGTCGTTCCCGCGAAGGCGGGAACCCAGTTCTGAACGAAAAAAATGGGTCCCCGCCTGCGCGGGGAAGACTATTCAGACCTTCTTGTCATCAATCCGCCTTAACGCCGGCCTTGCGGATGACGTCGCCCCACTTGGCGATTTCGCGCTGGATGTAGGCGGCGAATTCCTCCGGCGTGCTGGTGAGCGGCTCGGTGCCGGTGGCGGCGAGCTTGTCTTTCATTTCCGGCGCGTGCATGGCTTTGACGAGCTCGGCATTGAGCCGGTGGATGATGGCTCGCGGCGTCGCCGCCGGGGCGAGCACGCCGTACCAGGTGGTGACCTCGAAGTCCGCGAGCCCGGCCTCGGCGACGGTCGGCACGTCGGGCAGGGCGCTCGAGCGCCGCGGCGCGACCAACGCGAGCGCGCGCAGCTTGCCGGCCTTGACGTGCGGCGCGGCGGCCGGAATGCCGATGAACACCAGGTGCACGTTGCCGCTCAGCACATCCTGCATCGCCAGGTTCACGCCCTTGTACGGGATGTGCACCAGCTTCGTCCCGGCGACCAGGTTGAAGAGCTCGCCGGCGAGGTGGTTCGAGGTGCCGGCGCCGCCGGAGCCGAAGTTGAGCGCGCCGGGCTTGCTGCGCACGAGCGCGATGAATTCGCGCAGCTCGCCCGGCAGCGAGGGCTGGGTGATCATCACGTTGGGCACGGTGGCGACCAGGCTGATTGGCGCGAGGTCCTTCACCGGGTCGTAGTTCAGCTTGGAGTAGAGCGTCGGGCTGATGGCGAGCGAGGGCGCGACCAGCACGATGGTGTAGCCGTCGGGCGCCGCCTTGGCGGCCGCCTCCGCGCCGACGTTGCCGCCGGCGCCGCCGCGGTTCTCGGTCACCACCGGCTGCCCGAGTCCCGCCGAAAGGCGCTCGCCGATCAACCGGCCGAGAATGTCGGTGCCGCCGCCGGGCGGGAACGGCAGGATGAAGCGGATGGGGCGGCTCGGCCAGGTGTCCTGGCCATGAACATTCAGAGCGAAACTGAGGCCGATCAACACCGCAAACACCACACGCATGGAAATATCTTAGCGCGGGCGCTGTTCGCATCGTCATGAAACCTCTCCTGATCGGCCTCATCCTGCTCGCCGCCACCCCGGTGCAGGCGCAGCAAAAAGACATGACGTTCTTCATCACCAGCACCGGCCTGGGCAAAGGCGCGGACCTCGGCGGCCTTGCCGGCGCCGATGCGCATTGCACGTCGCTCGCCAAGGCGGCCGGCGCCGGCCCGCGCGACTGGCGCGCCTACCTCAGCACCAACTCCGTGCATGCGCGCGAGCGCATCGGCAAGGGGCCGTGGAAGAACGCCAAGGGCGAGGAGATCGCCAAGAGCGTCGACGACCTGCATGCCAACAGCCGCATCAACAAGCAGACCGGCCTGGACGAGAAGGGCGCGCCGGTGAACGGCCGCGGCGATTCGCCGAACCGCCACGACATCCTCACCGGCTCGCAGCCCGATGGCCGCGCCATCCCGGGCGACAAGGACATGACTTGCGGCAACTGGACCAAGAGCGGCGAGGGCAGCGCGATGGTCGGCCACCACGACCGCATCGGCCTGCGCGACGACGATGCCTCGAAGTCGTGGAACTCCTCCCACCCCTCGCGCGGCTGCAGCCAGGATGCGCTGCGCAGCTCTGGGCGGCGACGGGCTGTTTTACTGCTTCGCCGCGCGGTAGTTACGCCCGATACCACGGGGGTCCAGCGTTGCGCTGACCCCCGCCTCGCGCAGCACCCAGGCGACGAAGGTGTTGCTGTTAGGCCCGGGCCACATCCGGTAGCGCTCGCAATGGGGGTAGCGCTCCGCTTTCTGTAGCACCTCGGCGATGCGCCGCGCAGCCTCGCCCTCCCATTGCGCGGCGACGCGCGAAGGGCCGCCGCCGACGCCCGCATCCGGCGTCTTCAGGTCGCGGTGCACATGGCCGATGCACCAGCCGCCGGCGTTCTTGGTCTGCCATACTTCCCAGCGATGGCATCCGCTGTCGTCGGTGACGACGAACCAGTAATGCCAGGCGATGATGCCGATGAACGGCAGCGGTGCATAACGCAGTTCGACGCTCAGGGGAGTCATGTCAAAGCTGATTTTGATCGCGTGCCTGGCGCTGAGTTTTGGTCTCCATGCGCAGGAATTTCCGTCCCGGCCGGTGCGCATTATCGTGCCGTTCGCCCCCGGCGGCGTCGCCGACAACAGCGCCCGCGTGGTGGCCGAGCCGCTCGGCGTGCGCCTCGGCCAGCAGGTGATCGTCGAGAACCGCCCCGGCGCCAGCGGCAACATCGGCACCCAGCAGGCGGCGCAGGCCGCGCCCGACGGCTACACGCTGCTGCTCGGCTTCGACGGCACGATGGTGATCAATCCCCACGTGTTCGCGAAGATCCCGTTCGACACGCTGGCCGATTTCGCGCCGGTGACCAAGCTCGGCGATGCCACGCTCATCCTGGTCGCGCATCCGTCGACAGGGTTCAAAAGCCTTGCCAATCTTCTGGAAGCGGCAAAAGCGAAACCGTATGCCTACGGCACGTCCGGCACCGGCGGCACGCCGCACCTTGCGGCCGAGCTCCTCAAGCAGCGCACCGGCGCGCAGCTCGAGCACGTTCCGTACAAGGGCGGCGGCCCGGCGGTGATCGACGTCCTCGGCGGCCAGATCCCGCTGGTCTTTACCGCGATCGCCAGCGCGCAGCAATACGTGCGCGGCGGCCGCCTCATCGGCCTCGGCGTGCCGGGCGCGAAGCGCTCCGCGGCGCTGCCCGACGTGCCGACCTTCCAGGAGAGCGGCCTCGCCGGCTTCGACGTGGCGTCGTGGACCGGGATTTTCGCGCCAGCCAAGACGCCGCCGGCAATCGTCGCCAAGTTGCAGAAAGAGCTGAACGCCGTGCTCCAGTCGCCCTTCGTCAAGGAGCGCTACGCCACGCTCGGCATCGAGCCAGTCGGAAATTCGCCGGAGGAATTCGGCGCGCAAGTGCGCGATGACCTCGCGCGCTGGCGCGAAGTGGTCAAGGCCGCCAACGTCAAGCTCGAATAGTCAGAAGATCTCGACCCTGATCTTGCCGCGGCGATCGATCGACGCTCGGTACATCCCTTCGCTGTTGAACGGCATCGCCACGTTGCCGCGCCGGTCGACCGCGATCAGCCCGCCATCGCCGCCGAGCCGGGCCACATTGGCGAGCGCCGCGGCCGCGGCCTTCCCCAAGGCTTCCTTGCGATAGCGCATGCGCGCGGCGACGTCGTAGGCCACCGCCGCGCGAATGAACGCTTCACCCAATCCGGTTCCCGACACGGCGCAGGCGCGGTTGTCGGCATAGTTGCCGGCGCCGATGAGCGGCGAGTCGCCGATGCGCCCGGGCAGCTTGCCGGTATAGCCGCCGGTCGACGTCGCGGCGGCGAGATTTCCGTCTTGATCCAGCGCGACTGCGCCGACGGTGCCATGGTGATACTTCAGATTGCGCTTCAGCGCAGACAGGCGCTTCTCGGTTGCAAAGTACGAAGGCTTTTCCAGGGCCAGGCCCTGCTGCGCGCGCGAAACGCTCCGCGCCATCGCCCGCTGAGCAGCACATGGCGCGTTTTCTCCATCACTGCGCGCGCCGCAAGCACTGGATTGCGGATGCGCTTCACCGCGGCCACGGCGCCCGCGCGCAGACCTTCGCCGTCCATGATCGAGGCATCCATCTCGATCTCGCCGTCGGCGTTGAAGCACGAGCCGCGGCCGGCGTTGAAGAGCGGTGAGTCTTCCAGGACGACGACGGCCGCCGTCACGGCATCCAGGGCGGTCTTTTGCTCATGGGCAGCTTCCAGCGCCCGCTTGAGAACGGCCCGCTGCTGCTCGCCCGGCTTGTCGCGCCGCATGACGCCGGCGCCGCCGTGGATTGCGATCACCGGTTTCATCAGGTCTGGGCCTGCGGCATGTCGCGCGGCTCCTGCTGGGTCGCGGCGGCGTCGGGCTCGAAGCTCAGCTTGATCGCGACCGGGAAATGGTCCGAGCCGAACTTGCGCAGACGCTTGAAGCTCACCAGCCGAAAGTGCTTGGTGTGAAAGCAGTGATCGAGCGGATAGCGAAGGAACGGGTAGCGCGCATGGAAGGTGTGATAGAAGCCGCGGCCGATGCGCGGATCGAGCAGCCCGGAAAGCTCCTGGAACTGGTAGTTGGTGCGCGACCAGGCCACGTCGTTGAGGTCGCCCAGCACGATCGCGGGCGCGCGTTTCTGCTTCTCCTTCAGCTCGCGGCCGACGACGATGAGCTCGGCGTCGCGCGGCGCGGCGTCCTTGGCCTCCTGCGGCGCGGGCGGGCGCGGGTGCACGCAGCGCAGCTCCACCAGCGCGCCGGAGCGCAGCTTTACGCGCGCGTGGATGGAAGGCACGTCCGCCTGCACGAGAAATTTGATCTGCGGCTCCACCAGCTCGAGCCGCGAGTAGACCAGCATGCCGTAGGTATTGTCCTGCGGCTTGCGCACCGCGTAGCGGTGGGTCTGCGCGAGGACGTCGAGCTCGCGCTGCCACCAGGCGTCGGCCTCGACCGCAAGGACGATATCGGGCTCCTCCTCGCGGATGATCGCGAGCAGACGCCTGTGAGCTCCGGTTCGTCATCAGCACATTGGCGAACAAGAGGGCGATGGTGTTGTCGTCGCCGGCGCTGCGCGCGTCCTCCACCTGGCGCCGCGCGAGCACGGTGTAGGGGAACATCATGTACGCCTGGTAGGCCAGGGCGAGCGCGAGCAGGGCGGCGAAGGTGTTCTGCCACGCGCTCGAGCGGTCTCCTGCCGCGAGCAGCACGCCAGGGTCACTGCGCTGATGACGGTGATCTGCAGGCGCGGGAAGTCGAACATCCGGATCCACCAGGCGCCTTTTCTCAGCAGCGGCAGCGCGGTGGCGACGATCATGAACGTGCCGACCAGCACGGCGGCGGCGAGAAGCCAGCTCAATCCAGCGTCCGCTTGTAGAAGCGCAAGCCGATGCCGATGACCACCAGCATGAAGACGAGGATCGGCCAGATCTGCGGCCACAGGTCGATGAGCGTGTTGCCCTTGAGCATGATGCCGCGCACCAGGAGCAGGAAGTGCGTGAGCGGCAGCAACGACCCGAGCCACTGCGCCCATTCCGGCATGCCGCGGAAGGGGAACATGAAGCCCGACAGCAGGATCGACGGCAGGAAGAAAAAGAACGTCATCTGCATCGCCTGCAGCTGGTTGCGCGCGATGAGAGGAGAAGGTGATGCCCAGCGTGAGGTTGGCGGCGATGAAGATCAGCACCACGAAGTAGAGCAGCAGCGCGTTGCCTCGCATCGGCACTTCGAACAGCGCGAGCGCCGCGGCGATGATCAGGCTGACCTGGATCAGGCCGATGAGGATGTAGGGCACGATCTTGCCGGTCATCACCTCGATCGGCAGCGCCGGGGTGGCCAGCAGGTTCTCGAACGTGCCGCGCTCGCGCTCGCGCGTCATGGCGAGGCCGGTCATCAGCACCATCGTCATCGTGAGAATGGTACCGATCAGCCCGGGCACGATGTTGTAGGCGGTGATGCCTTCGGGGTTGTAGCGCCGGTGCACGCGCATCTCGACCGGAGGGAGCCACGGGCTTCAGCTCCGCCAGCGGACCGCCCAGATCGCGCTGCAAGCGAAGAGAACGCCAGCTGGGAAAGCGCCGCGATCGCATTACCCGTGGCTGCCGGGTCGGACGCATCCGCCTCCACCAGCAGCACCGGGCCGCTCACCGCGCACCAGCTTGCGCTCGAAGTTTTCCGGGATGGTGACCGCGAACTGCACGCGTCCGTGCGCGAGCAGCTCGTCGAGCTCGCGCTCGTTCGCCACGCTGCTTCTCGATGCGGAAGTAGCCGCTGGTCTGCATCGCCGCGAGCAGCGTGCGCGAGTAGGGGCCGGCGTCGGCCGCGAGCACCGCAGTTGGCAGGCGCTTCGGGTCGGCGTTGATCGCGTAGCCGAAGAGGATGAGCTGCAGCACCGGGATGCCGATGATCATGCCGAAGGTCAGCCGGTCGCGCTTGAGCTGGATGAACTCCTTGACGATGATCCCGACCCAGCGCGACCAAGAGAACGCTCATCTGCCGCGACCTGGTCCTTCATCAGGTTGATGAACACGTCCTCGAGCCCGGGCTCGGCGTGCGTCCATATGAGCCGCGCTTCGCCGCGGAACGGTGAAACCGCTTTTTCGAGCGCGCCGGCGTCCTCGCCCGTGACGTGCAGCGTGTTGCCGAAAGCGGTGACGTGCGCGACGTCGGGCATGTCGCGCAGCACGGCTGCCAGGGCCGCGAGCTTGTCTAGCGGGCCGTGGACCTCCCAGACCGAGAGGCGCACCATGTGGCGCACGTCTTCGGGCGTGCCCGTCGCAAGCAGCTTGCCGTAAGCGATGTACGCGAGCCGATGGCAGCGTTCGGCCTCGTCCATGTAATGCGTCGATACCAGGACCGAGATGCCGTTCGACGCCAGTGCGTGGATCTCTTCCCAGAATTCGCGCCGCGCCTTGGGGTCGACCCCCGCGGTCGGCTCGTCGAGCAGCAGGAGCTGCGGCCGGTGCAGGATGCATGCGGCGAGCGCGAGGCGCTGCTTCCAGCCGCCGGAGAGCGTGCCGGCAAGCTGATGCTGCCGCTCCTGCAAGCCGATGTCCGTGAGCGTTCTCGACACCGCCTGCGGGCGATCCGTCATGCCGTACATGCGCGCGACAAACTCGAGGTTCTCGCGGATGGTGAGGTCATCCCACAGCGAGAAGCGCTGCGTCATGTAGCCGACCTCGCGCTTGATCGCGGTAGAGTTGCGGATGTCGTGGCCGAGGCAGGTGCCCTCGCCCGAGTCGGGCTTGAGCAGGCCGCAGATCATGCGGATCGAGGTCGTTTTGCCGCTGCCGTTCGGGCCGAGAAAGCCGTAGATCTCGCCGCGGCGCACCTGCAGCGAGAAATCCTTCACCACGTGCTTGCCGCCGAACGATTTGTTCAGTCCGCGCACATCGATGGCGAGGTCGCTCACTTCGGCCTTACGTCGACCGGCTGTCCGGGCCGCAGCATGCCGCCGTCGAGCCGCGCTTCCACCAGGAACACCAGCTTCGCGCGCGACTCCTTGCTGTAAAGCACCGGCGGGGTGTACTCGGCCTGCGCCGAGATGAAGCTCACCCTGGCGGCGAGCGCAGCAGGGCAGCCGTCGCAACGGACGTGCAATTCCTTGTCCATGGCCAGCGACGACAGCGCGCTTTCCGGAATGTAGAACCGCAGCTTGACGTTGGCCGGGGGCAGCAGCGCCGCGACCGGACGTCCGGCTGGTACCCATTCGCCTTCGACGAAGTAGGTCTCGTGCACGAGGCCTGACACCGGCGCCGCGACGCTTTTCTGCTCCAGGCGCCACGCCGCCTGCGCCAGCGCGGCCTTCGCCGCCGCGACCTCGCCCTCGCCGGCCTTACGCTCGGCGTCGCGGCCGACCGGCATCTGCGCCTGGCGCAGCTGCGCGCCGACCTCCGCCACGCGCGCGCGGTCGCGCTCGACGGCGCCGCGCACCTCGTCGTAGCGCAGGCGCGAAGTCGCACCCGAGCGCACCAGCGACTCTTCGCGCGCCAGATTGGCCTCCGAGAGCTTGCGCGCGGCTTCTGCCTGCCTGAGCTCGGCGCGCAGCGCTTCGATCTCCGGCTCGCGCCGCGCTACGCCGAGGTTCTCCAGCCGCGCCTCCGCGGCCTTCACCTTTTGCTCGGCCTCGAGGCGTGCGGCGCGCTCGGCTTCCTGCTCGAGCGCGAACACCGGCTTGCCCGCGTCCGTCTGTTGGCCGCGCCGCACGTAGAGCTTCTGCAGCTGGCCGGCGTAGGGCGAAGCGAGCATCACGTATTCCCCTTCGACATAACCCTGCCAGTACGCGTCGTCAGCGTTCTGGCACGCGGAAAGAAGAATGAAGATCACCAGCCACCTCATCGCGCTTCCTTCGCGATGGCGGCGGCCGCTTTCTTCAGGACGGCGCGCGCCTCGGTGCGGGCTTCAACGTCGTCGCGCGCGAGCTGCAGCACCGCGCAGCCGATCACGCAGCAGTGGAAGAACGCAACGCTCTCCGGGTCGGTTTGCAGGCCACCGGCGCGGAGCAGCAGCGCCATGTTGGCACGCAGCTCGCCGATGAACTTGCGCATGCGACGCCGGATCGCCGGGTCGCGGTCGGCGGCGGTGACCAGGCCCAGCATGACGCGCGAGCGGCGCTTGTCGCCGGCGGCGGCCGCGATGCTGTCGGCGAGCGAGGCCTTGCGCGCATGCGCGAGCTCGCCGGCGAGCTTGCCGATCGAGTGGCGCGCGACTTCCTGCAGCAGCTCGCCGCGGGTTGGGAAGTAGTAGGTGAGGTGACTCTGCCGCACCCCCGCCGCCTTTGCGACCTTGGGCTGCGTCAGCTCGTGCGCGCCGGCCTCGGCGAGCAGGCGCAGCGCCGCTTCCAGGATGCGGTCCCGGACGTGCATTTGGTAATTTTACCAAACTGCTAAAGCCCCAGATACGCCTGCCGCACGCGCTCGTTGTGCAAGAGCTCGCTGCCGGCGCCGCTCATCACGACGCGGCCATTCTCCAGCACGTAGGCGCGGTTCGAGATCTTGAGCGACACGGCGACGTTCTGCTCCACCAGCAGGATGGTCAGCCCGCGCTCGTTGAGCAGGCGGATGGTGTGCAGCACCTCCTGCACCACGAGCGGCGCGAGGCCGAGCGAGGGCTCGTCGAACATGATGAGCTCGGGGGCGCCCATCAGGCAGCGGCCGATCGCGAGCATCTGCTGCTCGCCGCCGGACATGGTGCCGGCGAGCTGGTCCTTGCGCTCGGCCAGCCTCGGGAACATCGAGAACACGTCGTGCAGAATCTTCTGGGCGCCGGCCCGCGCGCGCGGCAGCATCGCGCCCATCTGCAGGTTCTCGAGCACCGTGAGGCTGGGAAACACCTGGCGGCCTTCGGCGACCTGGCCGATGCCGAGGTTGCAGATTTCGTGGGATTCCAGCCCCGAGATGCGTTTTTCCTTGAACGAAATACGTCCAGACCTCGGCGCCTCGGTGCCGGCAATGCACCGGATCAGCGATGACTTGCCGGCGCCATTCGCGCCGACGATGGCCACGATCTCGCCCTTGGCCGACTTCCAGGCTCACGTCCGACGAGCGCCTGCGCGTCGCCGTAGTAGAGGGCCACGTTGCTGACGGCGAGCATCAGACTTCGGTCTCCTCGCCGAGGTAGCACTCCAGCACCGCTGGGTCGCGCACCACTTCCTGCGGCGCGCCGCGCGCGATGACCTCGCCGTGGTGCAGCACCACCACCTGCCCGGCGAGCGCCATCACCGCGCGCATCACGTGCTCGATCAGCAGGATGGTGAGCCCCTCGGCACGGTTGAGCTCGCGGAACACCGCGACAATCTGGTCGCACTCGGTGGGCCGCAGGCCGGCCATCACCTCGTCGAGCAGCAGCAGGCTCGGCCGGGTGGCGAGCGCGCGCGCCACTTCCAGCCGCTTGCGGTCGGGCAGGGTGAGCGAAGAAGCGTTCAGGTGCGCCTTCGAATCCAGGTTGAGCTTTTTCAGGATGGAAAGCGCGTGGATGCGGGCGGCGGCGACGCTGCGCTCCTTGTGCAGCGCCCCCACGATGACGTTGTCTAGCGCCGAGAGGCCGGCGAAGGGCTTCACCAGCTGGAAGGTGCGCCCGATGCCGGCGGCGCAGACCTGGTCCGGGCGCAGCCCGTCGATTCTCTTGTCGAGGAGTGTGATTTCTCCACTGTCCGGCGTGTGGACGCCGGCGATCATGTTGAAGATGGTGGTCTTACCCGCGCCATTGGGCCCGATCAGGGCGACGATCGAGCCTTCGGGGACCGAGAAGCTCGCCGCGTGCACGGCGCGCAGGCCGCGGAAGGATTTTGACAGGGTGGCGACGGCAAGCATGCTAGCGGTCCAGGCGGAGCTTCTTAGCGAGCGGCGGCCACACGCCCTCAGGCAGGAACATCACCACCAGCAGCAGGCAAACGCCATAGAACACCTGCTTCACGCCCGGCACGTCGATGCCCAGCTGCAGCATCAGCTCGCGCATTCCTTCGGCCAGCCCGGTGATGAGCAGCGCGCCGACCAGCGGGCCGACGAGGGTGCCGATGCCGCCGATGATCGGGCCGAGGATCAGCTCGATCGAGCGCGAGATGTGGAAGATCTGCTCGGGAAAGAGATTGTTGTAGTAGAACGCGAACACCACGCCGGCGAGCGAGGTCATCGCCGCGGAGAGGACGACGGCCACCATCTTGTAGCGGAAGAGATTCACGCCGAGCGCCTGCGCCGCCTCCGGGCTCTCGCGGATCGCGAGCCAGTAGTAACCCATCCGGCTGCGCAGCAGCGCGTGGCACAGCACGAAGGCGCCTACCGTCAGGGCGAGCATCAGGTAATAGAACATCCGCGGGCTGCCGCGCAGGTTCCACAGGTCGTTCTCGGTGTAGTTCGCCACCGGCAGGAACAGGCCCGAGGAGCCGCGCACCCAGGCGAAGTGGTCGAAGCCGATGCGCGCGAACTCGGCGAAGGCGATGGTGAGGATGGCGAAGTACACCCCGCCGACGCCGAAGCGGAAGGCGAGGAAGCCGATCACTGCGCCGGCGAGCGCGCACAGCGCGATCGAGGCGCCCAAGCCGATCCATGGGCTCAAGCCGAAGTGCACGTACAGCGCGGCCGCGGCATACGCGCCCAGGCCGACATACAGCGAATGTCCGAGCGAGAGCTGCCCGGCGAAGCCCATCATGATGTTCCAGGCCTGGCCGACGTAAGCGTAGTAGAGGATGAGGAACCCGACGGCGAGCAGGTAGCCGCTGGCGAACATCGGAAAGACGATCAGCAGGGCAAGCAGGGCGGCGAGCAGGATCGCGCCGCGCCGCGGAACCCCCTCGAGGAGTTTCACGCGGCCTTCCTGCCGAGGATGCCCTGCGGGCGGAACAGCAGCACGAGCACCAGCAGCGCGAAGGCGAACATGCTCTTCGCCGACGGCACGAACAGCACGCCGCCCAGCGCCTCGGTCAGACCGATGAGCAGCCCGCCGAGCAGCGCGCCCATCATCGAGCCCAGCCCGCCGGTGATCACGATCACGAACGCGAGCAACGTGTACACCGGGCCGATCGACGGCGTCACGTCGCCGACCACCACGAGCATGGCGCCGGCGGCACCGACGCAGGCCGCGCCCAGGCCGAAGGTGAGCGCGTAGAGCCGCTTCACGTTAAGGCCGACCACGCGCGCGCCCTCGTAGTTGTCGGCGCAGGCGCGGATCGACTTGCCGAGCAGCGTGAAGCGGAAGAAGGCGAACAGCGCCGCGGCCACCAGCAGCGCCGCGGCCGCGGCGTAGACCTTGGCGGCGTCGACGATCAGCGGCCCGAGCTGGAAGCTGTCGAAGGAGTACGCCGTGCGCACCCCCTGCGCGTCCGGGCCGAAGGCGATGAGCTGCACGTTGACGAGAATCAGCGCGACCGCCACCAGCAGCATGAACTGGCTGTGCTCCGGCCGGTTGATGAACGGGTTGATCAGCCCGGCCTGCAGCAGGTAGCCGAAGACGAACAGCGCCGCGGCGACCGGCACCAGCAGCACCAGCGGGTCGAGCTTGAGCGCGCTGAACAGCACCAGCGTCAGGTACATGGCGAGCGTCATCATCTCGCCGTGCGCGAAATTCACCACGCGCACCACGCCGAAGATCACCGACAGGCCGAGCGCCATCAGCCCGTAGACGAGTCCCGTCAGCAGGCCGCTGGCGGCGACGTTGAGGTAGATCTCGGCCGGCACGGGCTAGGATAGCTCCGAAGCAGTCGCCCCCGCGAAAGCGGGGGTCCATTTCGCCCTTTGAAAACGGGGTCCCCGCCTTCGCGGGGACGACGATCTCAGCCCTCAGCGCTTGTCGTAGCCGCGCATGGGCAGCTCGGGCTTGGCGTTGGCCGCCTGCTTCGGCGCCACCGTCACGAGCTTGCCGCCGCGGTTCTGGATCGCGGAGTTCTTCAGCGCGGCGTTCTGGCCCTTGGCGTCGAACTGGATGCCGGGGCCCGGGCTCACGTTGTCCTTGATATTGGTGGCGCGGATCGCGTCGGCGAGCGCCTTGGGGTCGCTCGAGCCGGCGCGCTTGAAGGCGTCGGCCGCGACCAGCAGGGCCTCGAAAGTGTAGACGTGGTTCGTATTGAGGTTGATTTCCGGGAACGCCTTGGTGTGCGCCGCCTCCAGCTGCTTGGTGAGCTTCTTGTTCGGGTCGTACCAGGGCACGAAGCTCAACGGGCCGTCGGCGAGCTTGCCGAGGGTCTTCAGGTACTGGTCCTCGTACCAGCCCGGCCCCATGCTGAGCACCGCCATCGGGCTCCAGCGCTGCTTCACCAGCTCGCGCGTGATGAGGATGGCGTCGTTCAGGCGGCTCACCATGACGAGCGCCTCGGCGCCGCTCGCCTTGGCCTTCGACACCTCCACCGAGAGATCGCGCGCCGCCGGGTCGTAGGCGATGGTGTCCGCCACCTTGTAGGGAATCTGCGGAAACTTCGCCATCACCCCGGTGAAGCCCTTCTGCATGGCGACGCCGAAGGTGTCGTTCACGTGCATGAACACCGCCGTCTTGGGCGCGTTGCCGGTGAGCGAGAAGATCTCGAGCTGGTTGGCGAACGCGTCGCCGAGGATCATCGGCGCGGTGGGGAAATTGCGGAACACGAACTTGTAGCCCTGCTCGGTGATCGGCGGCGCGGCCGCGATGTTGATCACCAGCGGGATGCCGCGCTGCTCGGCGACCTGGGCGATGGCGGTGGTCTGGCCGGAGTCGAATGCGCCGACCAGGAGCTGCGCGCCTTCCGAGATCAGGCGCTCGGCGCGCGAGCGGGCGACGTCGACGTTCGACTCGGTATCGCCGTTCATGACCTCCAGCTCCGGCAGGCCGAGCTCGCGCAGCACGCCGGCGGCGACCTGCACGCCGCGGTGGCAGTCCTGCCCGATGCCGGCCTGCACGCCCGAGCGGGGCAGCAGCACGCCGACGCGCAGCTTCTGCGACTGCGCGCGGACATAGGAAGCGAAGCGGGAACGGCGGCGAGCGCGGCGGTGGCGGCGAGCGCCTTGTTGAACTGGCGGCGTTTCATGTCTCTCTCCTCTTTGGCGTCCGGTATTCTAAGCGAGCAAATGGAGCAGCAAAGCAGACCGATCCGCAAGGTCGCCCTGGGCCCGAGGGACGTGGAGGTGCGCCTGTCGCCCTCCGGCGTGCGCGAGATCTGGGGCGCGGCACAACCTCGGCACGAGCTACGAGCGGCTGCTCTCGCGCAGGCGCGAGGGCAACGGCGAGGACGCCGCGCTTTCCGAATCGCAGCGCGCGCTGCTGCAGCGCATGCGCGTCAGCCGGCGGCTGACCCAGCAGGCCGGCGCCGAGGCCGCGGGACCGGGCAGGCGCGAGCAGCTCATCTCCGCGGCGGCGCGCGTCATCGGCGCGAAAGGCTACGAGCGCGCCTCCTTGCAGGAGATCTGCGCCGCCGCCGGCATCCTTCCCGGCTCGCTCTACTATCACTTCAAGTCGAAGGAAGACCTCTTCATCAAGGTGCACGCCGAGGGCTTCTGCCAGCTGAACGAGGCGGTCGACCGCGCGGTGGCTGCCGAGAGCGATCCCTGGCACGCGCCTGGAGGCTGCGTGCGCGGCACACCTCGAGCTGCTGGTGGCGAGCGATGACGTGTCGCTGGTCGCCGGCACCAGCCTGTTCCACCTGGCCGAGCCGGCGCTGCAGCGCCGGCTCAACCGCGACCGCAGCGCCTACGAGGAGCGCTTTCGCGCCATGATCGCCGCGCTGCCGCTGCCGCGACGAGGTCGACCAGACGCTGCTGCGTCTCACGCTCTTCGGCGCGCTCAACTGGACCAAGGTCTGGTACCAGCCGGGGCGCAAGACCCCTGCCGCAGATCGCGCGTCATCTGGTGCACACGGTGATGCGGCAGAGCCTTGACTTGAGTCCTTCGCGCATCGCCAGCCTGGCAGCGGCTGAGCGCAAACTGCGGTGCGCTCGCAGGAAGTCCCGTCGAGCGGCGCCGCGCCGGCGGTATCCTGCATCTGCGCCCCCGCGTGGCCTGCCGCCTTTCCCGGACAAGATCACCGAGCGGCTCGAATACTGGGCGAAGGTCGCGCCCGAGCGGGTGCTGTTCGCGCAGCGCGATAGGAGAGCGGGTGGCGGACGCGTGACTTACGCGCAGGCGCTCGCACGGGCGCGCGCAGGGTGGGCGGATATCTGCTGTCGAAGGAGCTGTCGGCGGAGCGGCCGCTCGTCGTGCTCTCCGGCAATGACATCGAGCACGCGCTGCTGCACCTCGGCGCGATGTACGTGGGCGTTCCGTATGCGCCGATCTCGCCCGCGTATTCGCTGCTCTCGACCGACTTCGGCAAGCTGCGCGCCATCTTCGAGCTGCTGACCCCGGGCCTGGTGTTCGTTTCCGAACGGGAGCGTTCCGCCAGGCGTTGGAGCATGTTCGGGTGCGAAGTCATCGATAGCTGCAAGAGCGGCGCGCGACACAAGCGCGGTTGACGAAGCGCGCATGCGCGCGTCGGCCCCGACACCATCGTCAAGTTCCTCTTCACGTCCGGTTCCACCGGCACGCCGAAGGCGGTGATCAACACCCAGCGCATGTGGTGCGCGAACCAGGAAATGATCCTGTCGATGCTGCCCTTCTTCGGCGACGAGCCGCCGGTGCTGGTGGACTGGGCGCCGTGGCACCACACCGCCGCCGGCAACCACGACCTCGGCCTGGTGCTCTACAACGGCGGCTCGTACTACATCGACGAGGGCAAGCCAATGCCCGGCGCGATCGAGGCCACGGTGCGCAACCTGCGCGACATCGCGCCGACGTGGTACTTCAACGTGCCGAAAGGCTTCGAGGTTTTGCTGCCGTATCTCGAGTCCGACTCCGCGCTGCAGTGAAACTTTCTTTTCGCAAGCTGAAAGTGCTGTGGTTCGCCGGCGCGGCGCTGCCGCAGCACGTGTTCGACGAAATGAAGCAGCTTGCGCTACAGCACCTGCGGCGAGGAGATCCCTTTCCTCACCGGCTTCGGCGCCACGGAGACCGCGCCGGCGACGCTCGCGCGCGTATGGCCGGCGCACAACGTCGCCAACATGGGGCTGCCGCCGCCGGGCGCCGAAATGAAGCTGGTTCCTTTGGAGGATTCTTTTGAGATGCGGCGTCAAGGGGCCGCATGTCACGCCCGGCTATTGGCGCCAGCCCGAGCTCACGCGCGCAGGCATTCGACGAGGAAGGCTACTATCGACTCGGGGATGCGTTCGCCTTCGAAGACCGACGAACCTCGGAACGGCCTGCTGTTTGCCGGGCGGATCGCCGAGGACTTCAAGCTCTCCACCGGCACCTGCGTCCATGTCGGCCCGCTGCGCGCGCGCTTCATCGAGCACTTCGCGCCGCTGGTGCGCGACGTGGTGATCGCCGGCGAGGGCCGCGAATGAGTCGGCGCATTGCTGTTCCTCGCCGGCAACGCTTCACCGGAGGACGCTGCGCGACCAGGCTGAGAACCGCTACCCTCCACCGGAAGCTCGAACCGCATCGCGCGCATGCTGGTGCTCGAAGAGCCGCCTTCGCTCGATGCCGGCGAGATGACCGACAAGGGCTCGATCAACCAGCGCGCGGTGCTGCGGCGGCGCGCCGCGCTGGTGGAAGAGTTGTACTTGGGTTCCGACCGGGTACTCCGGGCATGAATATCAAGGACCTGGTCGCCATCGACGTCCACACGCACGCGTGGAAGTCCGCGCTGCAGGTGGACGACAAGCCGACCGAGCAGCAGCAGGCGATGGGGCGCTACTTCCGCTACCAGCCGCAGCACCAGACGGTGCCGGAGATGGCGGCGATGTACCGCAAGCTCAAGATGGCCTTCGTCGTTTTTACCGTGGATTCTCCTAAGGAGCCCAGGAAAATCTCCAACGAGGAGATCGCCGAGCTCGCGCACCAGCACAGCGACGTGGCGATCCCGTTCGCGAGCATCGACCCGCATCGCGGCGAGGAGGGCGTGCGCGCGGCGCGGCGCCTGATCAAGGACTACGGGGTGAAGGGCTTCAAGTTCCATCCCACGGTGCAGGAGTTCTTCCCCAACGACCGGCTGGCCTATCCCTTATATGAGGTGATTGCCGAGGCCAAGCTGCCCGCGCTGTTCCACACCGGCCAGACCGGCGTCGGCGCCGGCACCCCTGGTGGCGGCGGGCTGCGGCTCAAGTACTCCAACCCGTTGACCCTCGACGACGTCGCCGCCGATTTTCCGGATATGCCGATCATCCTCGCGCACCCCTCGTTCCCTTGGCAGGAGGAGGCCCTTTCGGTCGCGACCCACAAGCCGCAGGTCTATATCGACCTCTCCGGCTGGTCGCCGAAGTATTTCCCGCCGATCCTGGTCCAGTATGCAAATACGCTATTGAAGGACAAGATTCTCTTCGGCTCGGATTACCCAGTGCTATCCCCGGAAAAGTGGGTCGAGGAGTTCGACAAGCTGCCGATCAAGCCGGAAGTGCGGCCGAAGATCATGAAGGAGAACGCGGCGCGACTTTTGCAGCTCTAAGGCCTATGCCCGTAAGACAGGAGATCAGCGAAGGCCTGGTGCCGGTGAAGGTCTATACCGGCGAGATCGAGCCGGCCGCGCGCCAGCAGCTCGTCAATATCTCGCGCCTGCCGATCGTCCACCACCACGTGGCGGCGATGCCGGACGTGCACCTGGGCATCGGCGCCACGGTCGGCTCGGTGATTCCCACCAAGAGCGCCATCATCCCGGCGGCGGTCGGCGTCGACATCGGCTGCGGCATGATGGCCACGCGCACTTCGCTGACCGCGAACGAGCTGGACGAATCCTCGCTCAAGAAGCTCTTCAACCAGGTCACGCGCGATGTGCCGGTCGGCTTCGGGCAGCACGGGGACCGGGACGCGCGCTCGCACGCGGCCAAGGCGTTCCAGAAGCCGCTGCAGAAAATCCTCGGCAAGCACGGCGGCATCGGCAAGCGCATCGGCAAGAACTCGAGCTGGGTGCACCAGCTCGGCACGCTCGGCGGCGGCAACCACTTCATCGAGGTCTGCCTGGACGAGGAGAACCGCGTCTGGGCGATGCTGCACTCCGGCAGCCGCGGCATCGGCAACGCCATCGGCAGCTATTTCATCGAGCTCGCCAAGCGCGATGCAGAGCGCACGTCGCTCGCCTTACCCGATGAAGATCTCGCCTACTTCCCCGAAGGCGCCCAGCACTTCGACGACTACGTCGAAGCCGTGGGCTGGGCGCAGGACTACGCGCGCGCCAACCGCGAGGAGATGATGGATCTCGTGCTCGACGCCATGCGCCGCCACCTGCCTTCCTTCAACGTCACCGGCGGCGCGGTGAATTGCCACCACAACTACGTCGAGCGCGAGCGGCACTTCGGCGAGCGCGTGTGGGTGACGCGCAAGGGCGCGATCCGCGCCGGCGCCGGCGAGCTCGGCATCATCCCGGGCAGCATGGGCACGCGCAGCTACATCGTGCGCGGCAAGGGGTCGGCGGACAGCTTCCATTCCTGCGCGCACGGCGCGGGGCGCTTGATGAGCAGGAACGCAGCGCAGAAACGTTTCAAGATCGAAGATCTGATCCGACAAACCGAAGGCGTCGTCTGCCGCAAGGACAAAGGCGTGACTCGACGAGATCCCCGGCGCCTACAAGCCGATCGACGAGGTCATGGCGAACCAGTCCGACCTGGTCGAGGTGGTGCATACGCTGAAGCAGGTGATGTGCGTGAAAGGATGAGCATGAAACGAAGACAGATCCTGGCCGCGGCGCTACTCGTGCCGCTGGAGAGCCTGGCGCAAACATGCGGCGTGATCACGCCGCGGCAGACCGAAGGCCCGTTTTTCACGCCGAAGTCTCCGCAGCGCACCTCGCTGCTCGAGGGCGGCGAGAAGACGCGCCTGGTGCTGATGGGAACGGTGCTCACGCCCGACTGCAAGCCGATCCCGAACGCGCTGCTCGATTTCTGGCATTCGGACGAGCAGGGCGCGTACGACAACCGCGGCTTTCGCTACCGCGGCCACCAGCATGCCGACGCGCAGGGCCGTTACCGCCTCGAGACCATCGTTCCGGCGCAGTACCCCGGGCGCACGCGCCACATCCACGTCAAGGTGCAGCCCCCGGGCGGGCGCATCCTCACCACGCAGGTCTACTTTCCCGGCGATCCCGCTAACCGTCGCGATGGCCTCTACCTGCCCGAGCTCGAGCTGAAGAGCGCAAAGGCGGGCGAGGGCACCTTCGACTTCGTCGTTACGGCCTGACCTTGCGTCCGGCCTGGCACGCGCTGTTCGCGCCGCTACCCGATAACGCGAAGGTGCGCCGCGCGCGCGTCGCCGGCGACGAGCTGGCCGGCAAGCCGGAGTCCGCGGCGATCGCGGGATGGGAGAGCGTCTCGGTCGAGCTCTCGGCCGGCGCCGCCGGGCTGCGCCACGCCATGGTGACCATCGACGCCAGCGGCGCGCCGGTTTCGGCGGGCGACTGGGTGCTTTACTGCAGCGGCAAGCCGGTCGAGTACGTGCACGAGAACGTCGGCGGCCGCATCCAGCCCAACGGCACGTTCCTCGGCACGCGCTGGCGCAGCGTCGCGGTGGAGGTGCCGGGAAGCGACGAGCCGCAGACGAAGGAGACCACGCAGTCCGAGCCCACCGAGGAGGACATCGCCGGCCTGATGCGCGTGGTGCGCGAGCTCCTCAGCCGCGCCGGAAAAAAACCCCGAATTAGCGGCGGCCGTCGTACCAGGCATAGCAGCTCTCGCGGCTGCGCAGGTTGCGCCCGCCGAGGAGCAGCGTCTTCAGCATGAAGACAAGATGCTCGCGCTTGGTATACAGGTGCGCCTTGCGGTCGCTGGTCCGCAGCGGATGCCGATGCAGGATCACGATCTCGCGCCGCTGCTCGCGCGCCAGGCGCTTGAGCCGCCTGAAGAGGTCGATCTCCTCGCCGGCATAAAGATCCTGGCTGAAGCCGCCGAGCCGGCGGAACGCCGCTGCCTCGCAGAAGATGAACGACCCCGCCGCCCAGCGCGCGCGGCGGCTGAGGAAATTCCACGCCGCGACCCAGAAGCGGATCGTCCGGTCCGCGCTTTCCAACGCCACCGTCGCGCCGCCGGCAAGACAGCCCGAACCCATCGCCGCCTTTGCTTCTTCAAATAACTCCATCGTGGGATACGAATCCGCATCCACGAACAGCAGCCAGTCGCCGCTCGCCGCCGCCGCGCCGGCGTTGCGGGCGCGCGCAATCTGGTTCACCGGCTCGAACACCACTTTGGCGCCGGCCGCGCGCGCAATCTCCGCCGTCCGGTCGGTCGAGTTGTTGTCGCAGACGATGAGCTCGGCGTGGTCGAAGGCGCGCATCGCCTCGCGGACGGCGGCGAGCGAGCCGACGAGCAGCGCCTCTTCGTTGAACGCCGGTACGACGATCGAGACTTTCACCCGCCCTTGGCGTGCTGCTTGACCGAGGCGAGGTTCATCGACCACGGCAGCGCCGAGCTGCACCACACCTGCGACTTCGGCGCGAGCTGCGCGCGCTGCCGCACCGTGCCCAGGCGCAGGTTGAACATCTGCGGATCGTGCTCGGCCGAGGCCCAGAGGCGCGAGCCGCAATCGGGGCAGAACGCCTGCGCGCGGCGGTTGCCGCTGGCCGCGGTCTTCACGTAGATCTTCGGTTGTCCGCGCAGCTTGAAGCCTTCCTTCGGCACCTGGATAAATGCGACGTAAGGCGAGCCGGACAGCGTCTGGCAGTCGGTGCAGTGGCAGATGCCGGCCTTCTCGGGGTCGGCCTCGGCCTCGAAGCTCACCTTGCCGCAGTGGCAGCCGCCTTGGATTCGCATGCGTCCCCCGGCCCCTATTGGTCCAGCCGCGCGAACGCGACCGGCGCGAGGGCGTGGAGCACGATCACGGCGATGGCGAGCATGGGCGCCGCCATCAGCAGGAAAAGCAGCGGCAGGACAACGGATATTCCGGCCAGCAGCCAAGGTATCGAAGGCGCAGTGCCCAGATCGGCATCGAGATGCTTCTGCACCAAGGCAGCCACGCGTCCGCGCGCTTTCTTGGCACGGCGGCCGAGCGATTTCGCCAGCGCGCGACCCTCCAGCCACGAAAGGAACACGTAGCCCTGCACGAACAGGCTGCCGACGAGAACTGGAGGTACGAGCAGCAACGAAAGCAGCACCATCAGTGGGCGCGTACCGCCGACGAACATGACGATGCCGAACGCCAGCGCCAGGCTCGTGGCCAGCATGAGCAAGGCGGCGGGGACCACCAGCCACATCCTTTCGGCGACGTACTTCTGAAACAGCTCGCTTTGCTGGAAGCGGTTGGCGAGATGCATCGCGTCTTTCAACGGGTCGGTAAGCGTCATGGCCGGGTCTCCTTCATCAGCATAGTCCAGCATACGAACCCGCGCCAAAATAGCGGCGGAACTAGTTCCGCACCGGGCGCATTCCGTTCATTGTTGCAGCTGCGTAGCGATCCGCTTGCCGTCGAGCACCTCGATGCCGCAAAGGCGGCCGTGCTCGTCCGCATCCAGGTTGACGCCGACCTCGTCGTACAGCGAAAGCCTTTCGACCTGCATCCGCTCCACCGGCTCTGCCGAGAGGTAAAGATAGGTGGTGTCGGAGAAGTCGTCGTAGGTCCAGCGCCGGAGCAGCGCCTCCTTCAATTGCTGGACCAGGTCGCCGCGCCCGAGCTGCAGCAACGGGCTTTCCATGTCGAGCACCAGCTCGGGCAAGGCATCGGCGAGCTTCAT
>CAWENY010000002.1:0-12096 GCA_963810475.1 uncultured beta proteobacterium
GGCGAGGAGATCCCTTTCCTCACCGGTTTCGGCGCCACGGAGACCGCGCCGGCGACGCCTGGGCACGCGTATGGCCGGCGCACAACGTCGCCAACATGGGGCTGCCGCCACCGGGGGCCGACGTGAAGCTGGTTCCTTTGGAGGATTCTTTTGAAATGCGGGTGAAGGGCCCGCATGTCACGCAGGGCTATTGGCGCCAGCCCGAGCTCACCGCGCAAGCTTTCGACGAGGAAGGCTACTATCGACTCGGGGATGCTTTCGCCTTTGAAGCCGATGAACCTCGGAACGGACTGCTGTTTGCCGGGCGGATTGCCGAGGACTTCAAGCTCTCCACCGGCACCTTCGTCCATGTCGGCCCGCTGCGCGCGCGCTTCATCGAGCACTTCGCGCCGCTGGTGCGCGACGTGGTGATCGCCGGTGAGGGCAGGAATGAAGTGGGCGCATTGCTGTTCCTCGCCGAAAACGCTTCACCGCAGGAGTTGGCGGCCAGGCTCAGAACCCTACCCTCCACCGGAAGCTCGAACCGCATCGCGCGCATGCTGGTGCTCGAAGAGCCGCCTTCGCTCGACGGCGGCGAGATGACCGACAAGGGTTCGATCAACCAGCGTGCGGTGCTGCGGCGGCGCGCCGCGCTGGTGGAAGAGTTGTACTTGGGTTCCGACCGGGTACTCCGGGCATGAATATCAAGGATCTGGTCGCCATCGACGTCCACACGCACGCGTGGAAGTCCGCGCTGCAGGTGGACGACAAGCCGACCGAGCAGCAGCAGGCGATGGGGCGCTACTTCCGCTATCAGCCGCAGCACCAGACGGTGCCGGAGATGGCCGCGATGTACCGCAAGCTCAAGATGGCCTTCGTCGTTTTTACCGTGGATTCTCCTAAGGAGCCCAGGAAAATCTCCAACGAGGAGATCGCCGAGCTCGCGCACCAGCACAGCGACGTGGCGATCCCGTTCGCGAGCATCGACCCGCATCGCGGCGAAGAGGGCGTGCGCGCGGCGCGGCGCCTGATCAAGGACTACGGGGTGAAGGGCTTCAAGTTCCATCCCACGGTGCAGGAGTTCTTCCCCAACGACCGGCTGGCCTATCCCTTATATGAGGTGATCGCCGAGGCCAAGCTGCCCGCGCTGTTCCACACCGGCCAGACCGGCGTCGGCGCCGGCACCCGCGGCGGCGGCGGGCTGCGGCTCAAGTACTCCAACCCGTTGACCCTCGACGACGTCGCCGCCGATTTTCCGGATATGCCGATCATCCTCGCGCACCCCTCGTTCCCGTGGCAGGAGGAGGCGCTTTCGGTCGCGACCCACAAGCCGCAGGTCTATATCGACCTCTCCGGCTGGTCGCCGAAGTATTTCCCGCCGATCCTGGTCCAGTATGCAAATACGCTATTGAAGGACAAGATTCTCTTCGGCTCGGATTACCCAGTGCTATCCCCGGAGAAAGTGGGTCGAGGAGTTCGACAAGCTGCCGATCAAGCCGGAAGTGCGGCCGAAGATCATGAAGGAGAACGCGGCGCGACTTTTGCAGCTCTAAGGCCTATGCCCGTAAGACAGGAGATCAGCGAAGGCCTGGTGCCGGTGAAGGTCTATACCGGCGAGATCGAGCCGGCCGCGCGCCAGCAGCTCGTCAATATCTCGCGCCTGCCGATCGTCCACCACCACGTGGCGGCGATGCCGGACGTGCACCTGGGCATCGGCGCTACGGTCGGCTCGGTGATTCCCACCAGAAGCGCCATCATCCCGGCGGCGGTGGGCGTTGATATCGGCTGCGGCATGATGGCGACGCGCACTTCGCTGACCGCGAACGAGCTGGACGAATCCTCGCTCAAGAAGCTCTTCAACCAGGTCACGCGCGATGTGCCGGTCGGCTTCGGGCAGCACGGGGACCGGGACGCGCGCTCGCACGCGGCTAAGGCGTTCCAGAAACCGCTGCAGAAAATCCTCGGCAAGCACGGCGGCATCGGCAAGCGCATCGGCAAGAACTCGAGCTGGGTGCACCAGCTCGGCACGCTCGGCGGCGGCAACCACTTCATCGAGGTCTGCCTGGACGAGGAGAACCGCGTCTGGGCGATGCTGCACTCCGGCAGCCGCGGCATCGGCAACGCCATCGGCAGCTATTTCATCGAGCTCGCCAAGCGCGATGCAGAGCGCACGTCGCTCGCCTTACCCGATAAAGATCTCGCCTACTTCCCCGAAGGCGCCCAGCACTTCGACGACTACGTCGAAGCCGTGGGCTGGGCGCAGGACTACGCGCGCGCCAACCGCGAGGAGATGATGGATCTCGTGCTCGACGCCATGCGCCGCCACCTGCCTTCCTTCAACGTCACCGGCGGCGCGGTGAATTGCCACCACAACTACGTCGAGCGCGAGCGGCACTTCGGCGAGCGCGTGTGGGTGACGCGCAAGGGCGCGATCCGCGCCGGTGCCGGCGAGCTCGGCATCATCCCGGGCAGCATGGGCACGCGCAGCTACATCGTGCGCGGCAAGGGGTCGGCGGACAGCTTCCATTCCTGCGCACACGGCGCGGGGCGCTTGATGAGCAGGAACGCAGCGCAGAAACGTTTCAAGATCGAAGATCTGATCCAACAAACCGAAGGCGTCGTCTGCCGCAAGGACAAAGGCGTACTCGACGAGATCCCCGGCGCCTACAAGCCGATCGACGAGGTCATGGCGAACCAGTCCGACCTGGTCGAGGTGGTGCATACGCTGAAGCAGGTGATGTGCGTGAAAGGATGAGCATGAAACGAAGACAGATCCTGGCGGCGGCGCTACTCGTGCCGTTGGAGAGCCTGGCGCAAACCTGCGGCGTGATCACGCCGCGGCAGACCGAAGGCCCGTTCTTCACGCCGAAGTCTCCGCAGCGCACCTCGCTGCTCGAGGGCGGCGAGAAGACGCGCCTGGTGCTGGTGGGAACGGTGTTTACGCCCGACTGCAAGCCGATCCCGAACGCGCTGCTCGATTTCTGGCATTCGGACGAGCAGGGCGCGTATGACAACCGCGGCTTCCGCTACCGCGGCCACCAGCATGCCGACGCGCAGGGCCGTTACCGGCTCGAGACCATCGTTCCGGCGCAATACCCCGGGCGCACGCGCCACATCCACGTCAAGGTGCAGCCCCCGGGCGGGCGCATCCTCACCACGCAGGTCTACTTTCCCGGCGATCCCGCTAACCGTCGCGATGGCCTCTACCTGCCCGAGCTCGAGCTGAAGAGCGCAAAGGCGGGCGAGGGCACCTTCGACTTCGTCGTGACGGCCTGACCTTGCGTCCGGCCTGGCACGCGCTGTTCGCGCCGCTACCCGATAACGCGAAGGTGCGCCGCACGCCGGTCGCCGGCGCCGAGCTGGCCGGCAAGCCGGCGGCCGCGGCGATCGCGGGATGGGAGAGCGTCTCGGTCGAGCTTTCGGCCGGCGCCGCCGGGCTGCGCCACGCCATGGTGACCATCGACGCCAGCGGCGCGCCGGTTTCGGCGGGCGACTGGGTGCTTTACTGCAGCGGCAAGCCGGTCGAGTACGTGCACGAGAACGTCGGCGGCCGCATCCAGCCCAACGGCACGTTCCTCGGCACGCGCTGGCGCAGCGTCGCGGTGGAGGTGCCGGGAAGCGACGAGCCGCAGACGAAGGAGACCACGCAGTCCGAGCCCACCGAGGAGGACATCGCCGGCCTGATGCGCGTGGTGCGCGAGCTCCTCAGCCGCGCCGGCAGAAGATGCGCCGCCGACAACTCCCGAATTAGCGGCGGCCGTCGTACCAGGCGTAGCAGCTCTCGCGGCTGCGCAGGTTGCGCCCGCCGAGGAGCAGCGTCTTCAGCATGAAGGCGAAGTGCTCGCGCTTGGTATACAGGTGCGCTTTGCGGCCGCTGGTGCGCAGCGGATGCCGGTGCAGGATCACGATCTCGCGCCGCTGCGCGCGCGCCAGGCGCTTCAAGCGCCGGAAGAGGTCGATCTCCTCGCCGGCATAGAGATCCTGGCTGAAGCCGCCGAGGCGGCGGAACGCCGCCGCCTCGCAGAAGATGAACGACCCCGCCGCCCAGCGCGCGCGGCGGCTGAGGAAATTCCACGCCGCGACCCAGAAGCGGATCGTCCGGTCCGCGCTTTCCAACGCCACCGTGGCGCCGCCGGCGAGACAGCCCGAACCCATCGCCGCCTTTGCTTCTTCAAATAACTCCATCGTGGGATACGAATCCGCATCCACGAACAGCAGCCAGTCGCCGCTCGCCGCCGCCGCGCCGGCGTTGCGGGCGCGCGCAATCTGGTTCACCAGCTCGAACACCACCTTGGCGCCGGCCGCGCGCGCAATCTCCGCCGTCCGGTCGGTCGAGTTGTTGTCGCAGACGATGAGCTCGGCGTGGTCGAAGGCGCGCATCGCCTCGCGGACGGCGGCGAGCGAGCCGACGAGCAGCGCCTCTTCGTTGAACGCCGGTACGACGATCGAGACTTTCACCCGCCCTTGGCGTGCTGCTTGACGGCGCCGAGGTTCATCGACCACGGCAGCGCCGAGCTGCACCACACCTGCGACTTCGGCGCGAGCTGCGCGCGCTGCCGCACCGTGCCAAGGCGCAGGTTGAACATCTGCGGATCGTGCTCGGCCGAGGCCCAGAGGCGTGAGCCGCAATCGGGGCAGAACGCCTGCGCGCGGCGGTTGCCGCTGGCCGCGGTCTTCACGTAGATCTTTGGCTGTCCGCGCAGCTTGAAGCCTTCCTTCGGCACCTGGATGAACGCGACGTAAGGCGAGCCGGACAGCGCCTGGCAGTCGGTGCAGTGGCAGATGCCGGCCTTCCCGGGGTCGGCCTCGGCCTCGAAGCTCACCTTGCCGCAGTGGCAGGCACCATCGATCTTCATTGCGTCTCCTGAGGGAACTTCGGCCGCGGATGGCGCGGTTGGTAGATGCCGAGCTTGCCGCCGCCGGGAAGCGTGACGTACGTGAGCAGGCCCCAGCCTTCATCCTTGATTGCCGTGCAGGTCACCTTGCGCTGCTTCATCTCGGCGACAAGCGCGCCGACGTCGTCGCACATCAGGTAGAGCTCATGTACGCCGTTCGTGCCGCCGGGGTGCACGGCGACCTCGGCCGGCGGCAGGCCGAAGATCAGCCAGCCGCCGCCCGCATCTACGCTCGGCAGCTTGAGCACGTCGCGTAGGAATGCGCGATCAGCCTCGGCGTCGGTGCTATAGAGGATGGAGTGCGCGCCACTGATCATTTCAACGGTCAAGCCGCGCGAACGCGATCGGCGCGACGGCGTGGAGCACGATCACGGCGAGGGCCAGCGCGGGCGCCGCCATCAGCAGGAAAAGCAGCGGCAGGACAACGGATATTCCGGCCAGCAGCCAAGGTATCGAAGGCGCAGTGCCCAGATCGGCATCGAGATGCTTCTCCACCAAGGCAGCCACGCGTCCGCGCGCTTTCTTGGCACGGCGGCCGAGCGATTTCGCCAGCGCGCGACCCTCGAGCCACGAAAGGAACACGTAGCCCTGCACGAACAGGCTGCCGACGAGAACTGGAGGTACGAGCAGCAACGAAAGCAGCACCATCAGTGGGCGGGTACCGCCGACGAACATGACGATGCCGAACGCCAGCGCCAGGCTCGTGGCCAGCATGAGCAAGGCGGCGGGGACCACCAGCCACATCCTTTCGGCGACGTACTTCTGAAACAGCTCGCTTTGCTGGAAGCGGTTGGCGAGATGCATCGCGTCTTTCAACGGGTCGGTAAGCGTCATGGCCGGGTCTCCTTGATCAGCATAGTCCAGCATACGAACCCGCGCCAAAATAGCGGCGGAACTAGTTCCGCACGGGGCGCATTCCGTTCATTGTTGCAGCTGCGTAGCGATCCGCTTGCCGTCGAGCACCTCGATGCCGCAAAGGCGGCCGTGCTCGTCCGCATCCAGGTTGACGCCGACCTCGTCGTACAGCGAAAGCCTTTCGACCTGCATCCGCTCCACCGGCTCTGCCGAGAGGTAAAGATAGGTGGTGTCGGAGAAGTCGTCGTAGGTCCAGCGCTGGAGCACTGCCTCCTTCAATTGCTGGACCAGGTCGCCGCGCCCGAGCTGGAGCAATGGGCTCTCCAGGTCCAAGACGAGATCGGGCAGGGCTTCCACGAGCTTCATGCACGATGCGCTCTTAGGGCACATTGTTGCCCCCGTCCTCCAATATGGAGTCGCCGAGGACGATAAGAAACTGCGCTAACAATCCTGTCAGGGACTGATGAAAAGCGCGCGCAAATTGAATGCGCTGATTTAGATGAGTGAGTGCGGCGTCGCATTCCTGCGTAGTTCTTATCCAGCCAAACGGCAACTCACAGAAGTGGTGAATGAGTTCGTTGCGATGCCTGACCAATTCACTGAGATAGTGACTAAAGCCCTCTGGGTCGCTCGACTGAACAGACGCATTTAGGCGCTTCACTAGCGAGCCTAATGTGGTCTTTGAACGCAAAAGAGTCGTCCATCCTGCGAATGAGTCATCCATTTCTCGGCTTGGCCCCACCATGTGCGGCAACAAAACCTTAAGCTGCAACTCGATCTGCTGATAGACCCTGAGGCTGCGACCCATAGCTTCCATCACGTCCCGTACCTTAGCCTCCAGCGGGTGCTCAGCTTGGACGGTCACTTGCGCCCTAACGTCCGCGTTTTCCCGTGCCGTCTGAGTGGGGTGCGGCAAGGAATAGGTGTCGATGAACCAACGCGCTGCTAAGTTTCATAGCTTTATCGAACCGATGACTCCCAACGTAGCACTAGAGATGCTGTCACGGACGAATACGCGATTGCGCCAGTGCTCGCGCTCGGCTAACGAATCGGCGATTGCAGTGCACTCTCCAATGAGCTCATGGATCTGGCGAGGGCGGACTCCCGCTACCTGAAACGCTTGTTTCTCGCTCTGACCGGAGGACTTGTGAGCTATCACGTTATTACGAATGATCAAGGCGCCTTCACGAGCCGGCCCGTGTGACGCGAGCCTCGCCCGGAACTCCGCGAGGTCATTCGGGTGATAGCGCGATTTGGCTAGTTTGAAGTAGTTCTCAAAGCTTGACGCGTCTCGACGTTTATCGAATAGGTTGCCAAGGTTGATGAATGTGCAGTTGAAGTGAGCCCGCTCGGTGATAAGAAAGAAATCCGCGTACTTGTTCATACGAGGAACAAGATGTGGCTTCGCTTCGTTGGCAATCGCCCACCAGCATTGCCAGTGTGCCCGCGCCTCAACTGCGGATTCGAACACATCAAACAGTACTTTGGCTCCTGGTAATTGCGCTCGCGCCATAAAAACCTAACGTTTGAGTTTTGCCCCGCTGCATGCGAAGCGGAGCGAGCTGGAGGCGTTGGTCAACAACTCGCTATTCGCGTACGCCGGCATCGATGGCGGCCCTGTTCCAGCGTGCAATAAGACCAAGTTTCAAAACGGGGGGGTTGGCCGCTACGTAACGAACGGACCAGGAGGTAAGTCCATCCCATTCACTGAGGGAGCCAGGGGGGCGTAGCTGCCATCCCAGCTCGTCGAGGGTCCAGTTCGACTTCGCGCTATTTCGCCGCATCGAGGTCGTTACCCAATTGGAGTGTTCGTCCCGTCCCCCGCGGGAGACAGGCACGATGTGATCTACCGTGGGGGAGAGCTCCCAGAACGCCTCATGCGTATCAATCATCTTCCAGTTCCGGTGAAACGGGAATTCCGATGGCAATTCGGCGGACAGTATCCGCAAGGCACCTGGAAATACGAGTCGTGTACCGGCGTAACGGTCAATGAAGCCGTCGCGTAGAAATACTCGCGTTGCTTCAAGCTCACCGTATTTCCGTTCTACGGCAGCAACCGGCTCGAATGGATAGTCTTCCCGAATCCGTTTGGCGGCGGATTCTCGATCGCCGCTCTCAAGCGCGGCGCAAACTGAGGCGAGGATTGCGCTGCGATCGTCGGTCACCGAAATCAAGTGAGTTGCGAAACGCTAACGTGAAATCATCAGAATCATTGCCGCCTATCTTAGCTGGCGATGCGGCTCAGGCCTGCCAACATTGCCCTGAATCAAGACGTTAGCCGGGCGTGCGCGCTGGCGCCTCCGGGATAGGCGGATTGAATCTGGAGCACGCGAATTGATTCGCCTCGCGAATCATCGCGTGGCTCGGACAGGAAGGAAAAACTGCGGATGGAGGACCGCTCGAGGAGCGGTCGGACTACTGCTGCGTGCTACGCGGCCTGGCGCTGGCGGAGGAGGGGCTCGATGTCGGTGGCGGGGCCGGCGGGGGCGAAGAGGTCGCCCTGACAGATGCGGCAGCCGGCATCGGCGAGGAATTCGCGCTGTGCCTTGGTTTCGACGCCTTTGGCGACGACTTCGAAGTTCAGGCCGCGGGCGAGGCCGATGAGGGCACGCGCCAGGCCGGCGCGGTCGCTGTCATGCGGCACGCCGGAGAGGAGGCTGCGGTCGATGCACACGGCGCTCGCGCGCAGCTTCTGGAGCATCGGCAATGAGGCGTAGCCGGTGCCGAAGTCGTCGACGCTGAGGCGCGCGCCGCTGGCGGTGATCTCGGCGAGGCTGTACTCGATCGACTCGGCGAGCTGGCGCACCGCGGTTTCGGGGATTTCGATCAGCAGGGACTCGGGCGGCAGGCCGCTTTGCTTGAGCGCGGCGCGCACCTGCTCGCCGAGGCGGTCGTTGCGCAGCTGGCGCGCGGTCATGTTGACCACCACGGAAAGCGGGCGGATGCCGGCGTCGATCCAGCGTCGGCCCTGGATGCAGGCTTCGCGCAGGGTCCAGGCGCCGATCGGGCCGAGCAGGCCGGTATCGTCGGCGATCGGCAGGAAGGCCTCGGGCGTGAGCACGCCGTGCCGCGGGTGGCGCCAGCGCAGCAGGGCTTCGGCGCCCACGAGCTGGTGGGTGGCGATGTCGATGCGCGGCTGGTAGACCAGGAACAGCTCGCCGCGCTCGATGCCGGCGCGCAGCTCTTCGGCGAGCTCGGCGGCGGCCGCGGCCGAGTCGTTGAGCACGCCGGAGAAGAACTGGTAGCCGTTGCGGCCGAGCTGCTTGGCGCGGTACATGGCGTGGTCGGCGAAGCGCAGCAGGGTGCCGACTTCGTCGCCGTCCTGCGGCACGCAGGCGATGCCGATGCTCGCGCCCGAGCTCACTTCGTGCTCGCCGACCTGGCAGGGCTTGGAGAGCTCGGCGAGCAGCTTCTGCGCCACCGCCGCGGCCTCGTGCGGCTCGGCGATGTCCTGCAGCAGGACGCAGAACTCGTCGCCGCCGATGCGCGCGACGAAGTCGTCGCCGCGCACGCTGGCGCGCAGGCGCGAAGCCATCACCTTCAGCAGGCCGTCGCCGACCTCGTGGCCGAGGCTGTCGTTCACCTGCTTGAAGTTGTCCATGTCGAGGAACAGGAACGCCGCGGTCTTGTCATGCCGCCGGGCGTGCGCCACGGCCTCGCGCGCGCGGTCGGCGAACATCGCGCGGTTGGGCAGGCCGGTGAGCGTGTCGTGGTGCGCGAGGAACTCGAGCCGGCGCGCGTCGTGCTGCAGCTGGACCGCGGCGAAGCGCAAATCTTCCTGCGCGCGCTTGAGGGCGGTGACGTCGTTCGCCAGCATGTAGAAGCCGAGCACCTCGCCGCCCGCGCCGAGATGCGGCACGCACGAGGTGTGCATGGTGCGGCGCCGGCCGTTGTCGGTGCTGGTGAACTCGAACTCCACCGTCTCGCCGTCGATGCAGCGCTCGATGTCCTGGCGCATGCGGCCATAGGCCTCGTCGCCGAACACCTCGGCAACGGTGCGGCCGATCATCTGCTCGTGGGCGATGCCGAACCACGCATCGTAGGTGCGGTTGCTGAAGCGATAGCGCTGGTCGCGATCGACGTAGGAGATGAGCGCCGGCACGTTGTTCGCGACCAATCGCATACGCTCCTCGCTCTGGCGCAATGCGTCTTCGGCGGCGACTCTTTCCTGCATCGAGCGGCGCGTCATCAGCACCGCCGCGGCGAGCATCAAAGCCGCGCCGGCGACGAGGGTATGGAGGATCAATTCCTTCGGCAGCTCGCCCGCGCCGGCCAGCCACACGCGCAACGCGTCGGCAATCTCGGCGCCGGCCGTGAGGATGAGAAGCACCGCGCCGACGATTATCAGCAGCGGCGCCAGGAAGGGCGGGCGAGGCATCACCAATGATCGCGCCTGCGTGCCATACGGGGCAACGCTTTTATCGGTCCGGCGTTGTCACGAAATCCCTTAACCTCACGTCACTGCTTCTCTACGAGGCAGCGCGCCGCGTTTATAATGCGCCCTCTATGACTTACGTCGTCACCGAAGACTGCATCAAGTGCAAGCACATGGACTGCGTCGAGGTCTGCCCCGTGGATTGCTTCTACGAGGGCGAGAACATGCTCGTCATCCATCCCGACGAGTGCATCGACTGCGGCGTGTGCGAGCCCGAATGCCCGCCGAAAGCCATCCTGCCGGACTCCGACGGCAAGGCGGAAAAGTGGCTCAAGCTCAATGCCGATTTCTCGGTGAAGTGGCCGAACATCACCCGCAAGGGCACCCCGCCGCCGGACGCCGACGCCTGGAAGGAAGTGCCCGGCAAGTTCGACAAGTACTTCTCGCCGGAACCCGGTAAGGGCGAGTAGTTGGATCTGACGCCCGAGGAGCAGGCGGTCCTCGCCGGCTCCCGCGGCGAGGCCCCGCGCCGGGCGCTCGAGTACCAGATCGAAGTCGGCCGCTTCTGGGGCGCCAAGCGCCTGGTGCCGGTCACCAACGTCCACATGATGGGCGACATCGAGGTCATGGGTGACGCCGGTCTGGAATTTCTCAAGAATGAATTGAAAAGCGGAGCGCGGTGTGCGGTCGGCACCACGACCAACGCCCGCTGCATCGATTTCGCCCATTGCGATCGCCTCGGCCAGGCACCGGCCGAGGTCGCCAAGGAGCGCGAGCTGATCCAGGTCTTGCGGCGCATGGATGTGGTCACCACCGACACCTGTATCAACTATCAGACGGTCTACCAGCCGCACCTGGGCGAGCATGTCGCCTGGGGCGACACAGGAACCGTGATCTATGCGAATTCCGTGTTCGGCGCGCGCTCGAATTTCGAGTCCGGGCCGGCCGCGCTGGCGGCGGCGATCACCGGCCGCACGCCCGCCTATGGCTTTCATCTGGAAGAGCACCGCCGCGGCAGCTTCACGGTCGAGCTCACCGCAAAGCTCGACGACCTCGCCGACTGGGGGGCCGTGGGCAAGCTGGTCGGCGAGACGCATCAGGATTACTTCGCCGTGCCGGTGTTCCACGGCTATCACCGCACGCCGATGGCCGACGAGCTGAAGCATCTCGGCGCGGCGCTCGCGAGCTACGGCTCGATGGGCATGTACCACTTCGTCGGCGTCACACCGGAAGCTCCCTCCATAGAGGCCGCCATGGGAAATCGGCCGCCGACCGAGCGCCTGCGCGATTGCGGATCGCGGAAATCCACCGAGTCTATGCAAGCTACAGCCTGGGCGACGGCGACGCGCGCCTGGTGGTGTTCTCCGGACCTCAGCAATCGCTCTTCGAGATGAAGCAGCTCGCGCATCTTTTCCGCGGGAAGGCGGTGAAGGCGGGATCCAGCTGCTTCGTCACCACCAACGGCGCGGTGCTGGCGCAGTCGCGCGCGCTTGGCTACGCCAAGACGTTGGAGGACGCGGGCGTCACCATCCTGGAAGGCGTGTGCTTCTACATCCTGCAGAACCTGTCGCCGATGCGGCAGGCCAACCGCTGGACCAACATGGTGTCGAGCTCGGCGAAGATCGTGAACATCATCGGCGCGCACCGCTTCAATACCATCCTGCGGCGCACCGCCGATTGCGTGGAGATCGCGTGCAGCGGACGATTGAAGTAGCGCGCGCGTTTGGCCCGGTGGTCGAGGGCGAGGCTCTGGTCTCGGAAGAGGGCTTCTCGCCGCGCTACGACCTCGACCGCTGGACCGGCATGATCACCAAGCCCGGTCACAAGCTCGAAGGCTCGAGCATCGTCGACAAAGTGTGCTTCTTCCCCAGCGCCAAAGGGGGAATCGCCGCCGGCTGGGCGTTCTACGACATCAAGTGGAAGAAGATCGCGCCCAAGGCGTTCGTCTTCGGCGTTACCAACCCGGTGATGGTGCAAGGCGCCATCTTCGCC
>CAWENY010000003.1:0-9515 GCA_963810475.1 uncultured beta proteobacterium
TGGCGCCAGCCCGAGCTCACCGCGCAAGCTTTCGACGAGGAAGGCTACTATCGACTCGGGGATGCTTTCGCCTTTGAAGCCGATGAACCTCGGAACGGACTGCTGTTTGCCGGGCGGATTGCCGAGGACTTCAAGCTCTCCACCGGCACCTTCGTCCATGTCGGCCCGCTGCGCGCACGCTTCATCGAGCACTTCGCGCCGCTGGTGCGCGACGTGGTGATCGCCGGTGAGGGCAGGAATGAAGTGGGCGCATTGCTGTTCCTCGCCGAAAACGCTTCACCGCAGGAGTTGGCGGCCAGGCTCAGAACCCTACCCTCCACCGGAAGCTCGAACCGCATCGCGCGCATGCTGGTGCTCGAAGAGCCGCCTTCGCTCGACGGCGGCGAGATGACCGACAAGGGTTCGATCAACCAGCGTGCGGTGCTGCGGCGGCGCGCCGCGCTGGTGGAAGAGTTGTACTTGGGTTCCGACCGGGTACTCCGGGCATGAATATCAAGGATCTGGTCGCCATCGACGTCCACACGCACGCGTGGAAGTCCGCGCTGCAGGTGAACGACAAGCCCACCGAGCAGCAGGAGGCGATGGGCCGCTACTTCCGCTACCAGCCGCAGCACCAGACGGTGCCGGAGATGGCGGCGATGTACCGCAAGCTCAAGATGGCCTTCGTCGTTTTTACCGTGGATTCCCCTAAGGAGCCCAGGAAAATCTCCAACGAGGAGATCGCCGAGCTCGCGCACCAGCACAGCGACGTGGCGATCCCGTTCGCGAGCATCGACCCGCACCGCGGCGAGGAGGGCGTGCGCGCGGCGCGGCGCCTGATCAAGGACTACGGGGTGAAGGGCTTCAAGTTCCATCCCACGGTGCAGGAGTTCTTCCCCAACGACCGGCTGGCCTATCCGTTATATGAGGCGATCGCCGAGGCCAAGCTGCCGGCGCTGTTCCACACCGGCCAGACCGGCGCCGGTGCCGGCACCCGCGGCGGCGGCGGGCTGCGGCTCAAGTACTCCAACCCGCTGACGCTGGACGACGTCGCCGCCGATTTCCCCGACATGCCGATCGTCCTTGCGCACCCCTCCTTCCCGTGGCAGGAGGAGGCGCTTTCGGTTGCGACGCACAAGCCCCAGGTCTATATCGACCTATCCGGCTGGTCGCCGAAGTATTTCCCGCCCATCCTGGTCCAGTACGCCAACACGCTCCTGAAGGACAAGATCCTCTTCGGTTCGGATTACCCGGTCATTTCCCCCGAGAAATGGGTCGAGGAGTTCGACAAGCTGCCGATCAAGCCCGAAGCGCGGCCGAAGATCATGAAAGAGAACGCGGCGCGACTTTTGCAGCTCTAAGGCCTATGCCCGTAAGACAGGAAATCAGCGAAGGTCTGGTGCCGGTGAAGGTCTATACCGCCGAGATCGAGGCGGCCGCGCGCCAGCAGCTTGTCAACATCTCGCGCCTGCCGATCGTGCACCACCACGTCGCCGCCATGCCCGACGTGCACCTTGGCATCGGCGCCACCGTCGGCTCGGTGATTCCCACCAAGAGTGCCATCATCCCCGCGGCGGTCGGTGTCGACATCGGCTGCGGCATGATGGCGACGCGGACTTCGCTGACTGCCAATGAACTGGATGAGTCGTCGTTGAAAAAGATCTTTGGCCAGGTCACGCGCGATGTGCCGGTCGGCTTCGGGCAGCACGGCGACCGGGACGCGCGCTCGCACGCGGCCAAGGCGTTCCAGAAGCCGCTGCAGAAAATCCTCAGCAACCACGGCGGCATCGGCAAGCGCGTCGGCAAGAAGTCGAGCTGGGTGCACCAGCTCGGCACGCTCGGTGGCGGCAACCACTTCATCGAGGTGTGCCTGGATGAGGAGAATCGCGTGTGGGCGATGCTGCACTCGGGCAGCCGCGGCATCGGCAACGCCATCGGCAGTTATTTCATCGAACTGGCCAAACGGGATTCCGAAAGAAACCAGTTGCAGTTGCCGGACTGCGATCTTGCTTACTTCTCCGAGGGTTCCCAGCACTTCGACGACTACGTCGAAGCGGTCGGCTGGGCGCAGGACTACGCGCGCGCCAACCGCGAGGAGATGATGGACCTCGTGCTTGACGCCATGCGCCGTCACCTGCCTTCGTTCAACGTTACCGGCGGTGCGGTCAACTGCCACCACAACTACGTCGAGCGCGAGCAGCACTTCGGCGAGCGCGTGTGGCTCACGCGCAAGGGCGCGATCCGCGCCGGCGCCGGCGAGCTCGGCATCATTCCCGGCAGCATGGGCACGCGCAGCTACATCGTGCGCGGCAAGGGCTCGGCCGACAGCTTCCATTCCTGCGCGCATGGTGCGGGCCGCTTGATGAGCCGTAACGCTGCCCAGAAAAAGTTTTCGCTCAAGGATCTGGAAGAGCAGACCCAGGGCGTGGTGTGCCGCAAGGACAAGGGCGTGATCGACGAGATCCCCGGCGCGTACAAGCCGATCGACGAGGTCATGGCGAACCAGTCCGACCTGGTCGAGGTGGTGCATACGCTGAAGCAGGTGTTGTGCGTGAAAGGATGAGCATGAAACGAAGACAGATCCTGGCCGCGGCTCTCCTCTTGCCATTGGAGAGTCTGGCGCAGACCTGCGGCGTAATAACGCCGCGACAGACGGAAGGCCCGTTCTTCACGCCGAAGTCCCCGCAGCGCATCTCGCTGCTCGAGGGCGGCGAGAAGACGCGCCTGTTACTAGTGGGAACCGTGCTCACGCCCGACTGCAAGCCAATTCCGAACGCGCTGCTCGATTTCTGGCACTCGGATGAGCAGGGCGCGTACGACAACCGCGGCTTCCGCTATCGCGGCCACCAGCACGCCGACGCGCAAGGCCGCTACCGGCTCGAGACCATCGTTCCGGCGCAATATCCCGGGCGCACGCGCCACATCCACGTCAAGGTCCAGCCCCCGGGCGGGCGCATGCTCACCACGCAGGTCTACTTTCCGGGCGATCCTGGAAACCGTCGCGATGGCCTGTACCTGCCGGAGCTCGAGCTGAAGAGCGCGAAGGCCGGCGAGGGCACCTTCGACTTCGTCGTCACGGCCTGACCTTGCGCCCGGCCTGGCACGCACTCTTCGCGCCGCTGCCCGATAACGCGAAGGTGCGCCGCGCGCGCGTCGCCAGCGATGAGCTGGCCGGGAAGCCGGAGTCCGCGGCGATCGCGGGATGGGAGAGCGTCTCGGTCGAGCTCTCGGCCGGCGCGGCCGGGCTGCGCCACGCCATGGTGACCATCGACGCCAGCGGCGTGCCGATCTCGGCGGGCGACTGGGTGCTTTACTGCAGCGGCAAGCCGGTCGAGTACGTGCACGAGAACGTCGGCGGCCGCATCCAGCCCAACGGCACGTTCCTCGGCACGCGCTGGCGCAGCGTCGCGGTGGAGGTGCCGGGAAGCGACGAGCCGCAGACGAAGGAGACCACGCAGTCCGAGCCCACCGAGGAGGACATCGCCGGCCTGATGCGCGTGGTGCGCGAGCTCCTCAACCGCGCCGGAAAAAAACTCCCGAATTAGCGCCGGCCGTCGTACCAGGCATAGCAGCTCTCGCGGCTGCGCAGGTTGCGCCCGCCGAGGAGCAGCGTCTTCAGCATGAAGACAAGATGTTCGCGCTTGGTATACAGGTGCATCTTGCGGTCGCTGGTCCGCAGCGGATTCCGATGCAGGATCACGATCTCGCGCCGCTGCTCGCGCGCCAACCGCTTGAGCCGCCTGAAGAGGTCGATCTCCTCCCCCGCAAAAAGATCCTGGCTGAACCCGCCGAGCCGGCGGAACGCCGCTGCCTCGCAGAAGATGAACGACCCCGCCGCCCAGCGCGCGCGGCGGCTGAGGAAATTCCACGCCGCGACCCAGAAGCGGATCGTCCGGTCCGCGCTTTCCAACGCCACCGTGGCGCCGCCGGCGAGACAGCCCGAACCCATCGCCGCCTTTGCTTCTTCAAATAACTCCATCGTGGGATACGAATCCGCATCCACGAACAGCAGCCAGTCGCCGCTCGCCGCCGCCGCGCCGGCGTTGCGGGCGCGCGCAATCTGGTTCACCAGCTCGAACACCACCTTGGCGCCGGCCGCGCGCGCAATCTCCGCCGTCCGGTCGGTCGAGTTGTTGTCGCAGACGATGAGCTCGGCGTGGTCGAAGGCGCGCATCGCCTCGCGGACGGCGGCGAGCGAGCCGACGAGCAGCGCCTCTTCGTTGAACGCCGGTACGACGATCGAGACTTTCACCCGCCCTTGGCGTGCTGCTTGACGGCGCCGAGGTTCATCGACCACGGCAGCGCCGAGCTGCACCACACCTGCGACTTCGGCGCGAGCTGCGCGCGCTGCCGCACCGTGCCAAGGCGCAGGTTGAACATCTGCGGATCGTGCTCGGCCGACGCCCAGAGGCGCGAGCCGCAATCGGGGCAGAACGCCTGCGCGCGGCGGTTGCCGCTGGCCGCGGTCTTCACGTAGATCTTCGGCTGTCCGCGCAGCTTGAAGCCTTCCTTCGGCACCTGGATAAACGCGACGTAAGGCGAGCCGGACAGCGTCTGGCAGTCGGTGCAGTGGCAGATGCCGGCCTTCCCGGGGTCGGCCTCGGCCTCGAAGCTCACCTTGCCGCAGTGGCAGCCGCCTTGGATTCGCATGCGTCCCCCGGCCCCTATTGGTCCAGCCGCGCGAAGGCGACCGGCGCGAGGGCGTGGAGCACGATCACGGCGATGGCGAGCATCGGGCGCCGCCATCAGCAGGAAAAGCAGCGGCAGGACAACGGATATTCCGGCCAGCAGCCAAGGTATCGAAGGCGCAGTGCCCAGATCGGCATCGAGATGCTTCTGCACCAAGGCAGCCACGCGTCCGCGCGCTTTCTTGGCACGGCGGCCGAGCGATTTCGCCAGCGCGCGACCCTCCAGCCACGAAAGGAACACGTAGCCCTGCACGAACAGGCTGCCGACGAGAACTGGAGGTACGAGCAGCAACGAAAGCAGCACCATCAGTGGGCGGGTACCGCCGACGAACATGACGATGCCGAACGCCAGCGCCAGGCTCGTGGCCAGCATGAGCAAGGCGGCGGGGACCACCAGCCACATCCTTTCGGCGACGTACTTCTGAAACAGCTCGCTTTGCTGGAAGCGGTTGGCGAGATGCATCGCGTCTTTCAACGGGTCGGTAAGCGTCATGGCCGGGTCTCCTTCATCAGCATAGTCCAGCATACGAACCCGCGCCAAAATAGCGGCGGAACTAGTTCCGCACGGGGCGCATTCCGTTCATTGTTGCAGCTGCGTAGCGATCCGCTTGCCGTCGAGCACCTCGATGCCGCAAAGCCGGCCGTGCTCGTCCGCATCCAGGTTGACGCCGACCTCGTCGTACAGCGAAAGCCTTTCGACCTGCATCCGCTCCACCGGCTCTGCCGAGAGATAAAGATAGGTGGTGTCGGAGAAGTCGTCGTAGGTCCAGCGCCGGAGCAGCGCCTCCTTCAATTGCTGGACCAGGTCGCCGCGCCCGAGCTGCAGCAACGGGCTTTCCATGTCGGACACCAGATCGGGCAGCGCTTCCACGAGCTTCATGCGCGCACCTTGCGCACTGGTTTTGAGCCGACTACTGTTTCTTCGCGCGCCAATCGCTCCGGAGGCCGCGGCTCCCAGCAGCCGGCGGAATGTTGGGCATTCCATGTGGCTCGGCGCCGGGCAGACGGCGGCGTGCCGCAGGCCGTCGCGCATGGCGCTCAGCCTGCGGATGGTGCCGTCCAGCTCCTGCGCTTTGGCCGCGAGCATCGCGCGGTCGATGCTCGGCCGTCCGTCCGGCGCGAACATGCGCGCGATTTCGTCCAGCGAGAACCCGGCGGCGGATCCAAGCGCGATCAGCGCCAGTTTCTCCAGCACGCCGGAATCGAACCGGCGGCGCAGGCCTTGCCTGCCGCTCGAGGCGATCAGCCCCTTTTCTTCATAGAAGCGCAGCGTCGAAGCCGGAACACCGGCGCGCTGCGCCACCTCGGAAATGTCCAAGCGCCTTACCCCTTGACTTCAAGTCGACTTGAAGTGGCACTGTGCAGCTTCCTCTTCCTGGAAGCAAGCAAATGAACACTGTCATGGACTACCTGGTGTGCACTCTTCTCGTTGGATTGGGCGCGACTGCAATGATGGATATCTGGGGCATCGCCCGCCAGCGCTGTTGGGCGATCGCCCCGATGAACTACGGTCTCGTCGGTCGCTGGCTTGCGCATCTGGCACGCGGGCGCTTCCAGCATGACCGCATTGCCGCGTCGCCGGCCGTGCGGGGCGAAGGCCTGATCGGATGGACCGCCCATTACCTCATCGGCATAGCGTTCGCCGCCGTGCTGCTCGCCATCTGGGGCCTCGAGTGGGCGCGCCACCCTACCATCGGGCCCGCGCTGATCGTCGGCATCGGCAGCGTAGCCGCTCCGTTCCTCGTGCATGCAGCCCGGCATGGGCGCCGGCATCGCCGCCAGCCGCACCCCGCGCCCTTCCGCCGCCCGTCTCCAAAGCCTCGTCACCCACGCGATCTTCGGTCTCGGCCTCTACGGCGCCGGCTGGATTACAGTTGGGTGCAGTCGTGAAGACGAGCCTGCGCATCCCGAATCGCTTCGCACCAATGCTCTTCGGTGCGCTTCTCTCGGCCATCATGGTCGGCATCGTCTCCGCGGTCGTCCTGGCCATCAACCAGGGGATCCACCACGGATTCCTGTGGCAATGGTTCAGAAGCTGCGTGACGACTTGGCCGGTGGCATTCCCAACCGTGACGCTCGTAGCCCCTTGGGTACGTCGAGCGGTTGGTCGGCTGACGGCCTAAGCGGCTTGGCGCTGCCGGAGGAGGGGCTCGATGTCGGTGGCGGGGCCGGCGCGGGCGAAGAGGTCGCCCTGACAGATGCGGCAGCCGGCATCGGCGAGGAATTCGCGCTGTGCCTTGGTTTCGACGCCCTTGGCGACGACTTCGAAGTTCAGGCCGCGGGCGAGGCCGATGAGGGCACGCGCCAGGCCGGCGCGGTCGCTGTCATGCGGCACGCCGGAGAGGAGGCTGCGGTCGATGCACACGGCGCTCGCGCGCAGCTTCTGGAGCATCGGCAATGAGGCGTAGCCGGTGCCGAAGTCGTCGACGCTGAGGCGCGCGCCGCTGGCGGTGATCTCGGCGAGGCTGTACTCGATCGACTCGGCGAGCTGGCGCACCGCGGTTTCGGGGATTTCGATCAGCAGGGACTCGGGCGGCAGGCCGCTTTGCTTGAGCGCGGCGCGCACCTGCTCGCCGAGGCGGTCGTTGCGCAGCTGGCGTGCGGTCATGTTGACCACCACGGAAAGCGGGCGGATGCCGGCGTCGATCCAGCGTCGGCCCTGGATGCAGGCTTCGCGCAGGGTCCAGGCGCCGATCGGGCCGAGCAGGCCGGTATCGTCGGCGATCGGCAGGAAGGCCTCGGGCGTGAGCACGCCGTGCCGCGGATGGCGCCAGCGCAGCAGGGCTTCGGCGCCCACGAGCTGGTGGGTGGCGATGTCGATGCGCGGCTGGTACACCAGGAACAGTTCACCGCGCTCGATGCCGGCGCGCAGCTCTTCGGCGAGCTCGGCGGCGGCCGCGGCCGAGTCGTTGAGCACGCCGGAGAAGAACTGGTAGCCGTTGCGGCCGAGCTGCTTGGCGCGGTACATGGCGTGGTCGGCGAAGCGCAGCAGCGTGCCGACCTCGTCGCCGTCCTGCGGCACGCAGGCGATGCCGATGCTCGCGCCCGAGCTCACTTCGTGCTCGCCGACCTGGCACGGCTTGGAGAGCTCGGCGAGCAGCTTCTGCGCCACCGCGGCGGCCTCGTGCGGCTCGGCGATGTCCTGCAGCAGGACGCAGAATTCGTCGCCGCCGATGCGCGCGACGAAGTCGTCGCCGCGCACGCTGGCGCGCAGGCGCGAAGCCATCACCTTCAGCAGGCCGTCGCCGACCTCGTGGCCGAGGCTGTCGTTCACCTGCTTGAAGTTGTCCATGTCGAGGAACAGGAACGCCGCGGTCTTGTCATGCCGCCGCGCATGCGCCACGGCCTCGCGCGCGCGGTCGGCGAACATGGCGCGGTTGGGCAGGCCGGTGAGCGTGTCGTGGTGCGCGAGGAACTCGAGCCGGCGCGCGTCGTGCTGCAGCTGGACCGCGGCGAAGCGCAGGTCCTCCTGCGCGCGCTTGAGGGCGGTGACGTCGTTCGCCAGCATGTAGAAGCCAAGCACCTCGCCGCGCGCGCCGAGGTGCGGCACGCACGAAGTGTGCAAGGTGCGGCGCCGTCCTTTGTCCGTGCTGGTGAACTCGAACTCCACCGTCTCGCCGTCGATGCAGCGCTCGATGTCCTGGCGCATGCGGCCATAGGCCTCGTCGCCGAATACCTCGGCCACAGTGCGGCCGATCATCTGCTCGTGCGCGATGCCGAACCACGCATCGTAGGTGCGGTTGCTGAAGCGATAGCGCTGATCGCGGTCGACGTAGGAGATGAGCGCCGGCACATTGTTCGCGACCAGGCGCATGCGCTCTTCGCTCTGGCGCAGCGCGGCTTCGGCGGCGACTCTCTCCTGCATCGAGCGGCGCGTCATCAGCACCGCCGCGGCGAGCATCAAAGCCGCGCCGGCGACGAGGGTATGGAGGATCAATTCCTTCGGCAGCTCGCCCGCGCCGGCCAGCCACACGCGCAACGCGTCGGCAATCTCGGCGCCTGCCGTGAGGATTAGGAGCACCGCGCCGACGATGATCAGCAGCGGCGCGAGGAAGGGCGGACGAGGCATCGCCTATGATCGCGCCTGCCTGCCATAGGGAGCAACGCTTTTATCGGTCCGGCGTTGTCGCGAAATCCCTTAACCTCACGTCACTGGTTCTCTACGAGGTGCGGCCCGGCGTTTATAATGCGCTCCCTATGACTTACGTCGTCACCGAAGACTGCATCAAGTGCAAGCACATGGACTGCGTCGAGGTCTGCCCCGTGGATTGCTTCTACGAGGGCGAGAACATGCTCGTCATCCATCCCGACGAGTGCATCGACTGCGGCGTGTGCGAGCCGGAATGCCCGCCGAAAGCCATCCTGCCGGACTCAGACGGCAAGGCGGAAAAGTGGCTCAAGCTGAATGCCGATTTTTCGGTGAAGTGGCCGAACATCACCCGCAAGGGCACCCCACCGCCGGACGCCGACGCCTGGAAGGAAGTGCCCGGCAAGTTCGACAAGTACTTCTCGCCGGAACCCGGTAAGGGCGAGTAGTTGGATCTGACGTCCGAGGAGCAGGCGGTCCTCGCCGGCTCCTGCGGCGAGGCCCCGCGCCGGGCGCTCGAGTACCAGATCGAAGTCGGCCGCTTCTGGGGCGCCAAGCGTCTGGTGCCGGTCACCAACGTCCACATGATGGGCGACATCGAGGTCATGGGTGACGCCGCTCTGGAATTTCTCAAGAATGAATTGAAAAGCGGAGCGCGGTGCACGGTCGGAACGACGACCAACGCCCGCTGCATCGATTTCGCCCATTGCGATCGCCTCGGCCAGGCACCGTCCGAGGTCGCCAAGGAGCGCGAGCTGCCG
>CAWENY010000004.1:0-36269 GCA_963810475.1 uncultured beta proteobacterium
GTCCGTCGCTCTACCAACTGAGCTATCGGGGAATCGGGAGAACCAGAGATTTTACCGAATTACCTCGGCGATGGCATCGGCGACGTAGTCGACGTTCTTCGAGTTGAGCGCGGCGACGCAGATGCGGCCGGTGTCGATCGCGTAGATCGACTTGTCCTCGCGCAGCCGGCGCACCTGCTCCTTGCTCAGGCCGGAGTAGGAGAACATGCCGCGCTGCTTGAGGACGAAGCTGAAGTCGGAGCCGGGGGCGCGGGCGTGGATCTTCTCGACCAGGCGCTTGCGCATCTCCTTGATGCGGTCGCGCATGGCGCCGAGCTCGCGGTCCCACAGGCTGCGAAGCTGCGCGCTCGCAAGGACGGTGGCGACGAGCTGGCCGCCGTGCGTCGGCGGGTTGGAGTAATTGGTGCGCACCAAGCGCTTGACCTGCGACAGCACGCGCATCGCTTCCTCGGGGCTGCCGGTCACCACGCTGAGCGCGCCGACACGCTCGCCATAGAGCGAGAACGATTTGGAGAACGAGCTCGACAGGAACACCGGCGACATGCCGCCGGCAAATAGTCGCGCGGCGTACGCGTCGGCCTCGAGGCTCTCGGCGAAGCCCTGGTAGGCAAGGTCGAGGAACGGCACCAGGCCGCGCGCGCGGACGATCTCGAGCACCGCCGACCATTGCTCATTGGTCAGGTCGACGCCCGTTGGGTTGTGGCAGCACGAGTGCAGAACGACGATGGAGCCGGGCTGCATCGCGTTCAGCGACTCCTGCATGCCGGCGAAATCGAGGCCGCGCGTCTCGGCGTCGTAGTAGCGGTAGGACTTCACGGTGAACCCGGCGCCTTCGAACAGCTGGCGATGGTTTTCCCAGCTCGGATCGCTGATCCAGACTTCGGCGGCGGGATTCATCACCCGCAGGAAATCGGCGCCGATCTTCAGGCCGCCGGTGCCGCCAAGCGCCTGCACGGTGACGATGTTCTTGCTCTGCGCGCCGAAAACCAGCTCCTGCACCGCCTGGTCGTAGGCCTTCAGGCCGTCGATCGGCAGGTAGCCGCGCGGCGGTGAGCTCTTCAGCCGCTCGCTTTCGGCGTGGCGCACGCAGTCCAGCAGCGGGATCTTGCCGTTGTCGTCGGTGTAGACGCCGACGCCAAGGTTCACTTTCTTCGGGCTCTGGTCGGCGACGAAGGCTTCGGTGACGCCGAGGATCGGATCGGCGGGTGCCATCGGCACCGCGGCCAATGGAGAGGGGGAGTGAGGCGCGTTCATTGGATTAAAATGGTGGGTTTCCCAGAACGCATTCTACTCGTGGCCTTCAAATTAGCAGAGCTTTTTGCGCCGGCCGGCGACCAGCCGGAGGCGATCGACAAGCTGTCCGAAGGCATCGACGACGGCCTCGCCTTCCAGACGCTGCTCGGCGTCACCGGGTCGGGCAAGACCTTCACGATGGCCAATGTGATCGCGCGCCATAACCGGCCGGCGCTGGTGCTCGCGCCGAACAAGACCCTGGCGGCGCAGCTGTACTCCGAGTTCCGCGAGTTCTTTCCCGAAAACGCGGTCGAGTACTTCGTTTCTTACTACGACTACTACCAGCCGGAAGCCTATGTGCCGGCGCGCGACCTCTACATCGAGAAGGACTCGTCGATCAACGACCACATCGAGCAGATGCGCCTGTCGGCGACCAAGTCGCTGCTCGAGCGCCGCGACGTGGTGATCGTCGCCACGGTGTCGGCGATCTACGGCATCGGCGATCCGTCGGAGTACCACGGCATGATCCTGCACCTGCGCCAGGGCGAGAAGATGTCGCAGCGCGACGTGCTGGGGCGGCTGGTGGCGATGCAATACGAGCGCAACGAGCTCGACTTTCGGCGCGGCACGTTTCGCGTGCGCGGCGACGTGATCGACGTCTTTCCGGCGGAGCACGCGGAAAACGCGATCCGCATTTGCCTGGATGAGGATTCGATCGAGAAGCTCGAGGTGTTCGATCCGCTCACCGGACGCGTCCAGCACCCGATGGCGCGCTTCACCGTGTATCCGTCCAGCCACTACGTCACGCCACGCGAAACCACGCTGCGCGCGGTGGAGGCGATCAAGGCCGAGCTGCGCGAGCGCATCGATTTCTTTCAGAAAGCCGGGCGCCTGGTCGAGGCGCAGCGGATCGAGCAGCGCACGCGCTTCGACCTCGAGATGCTGGTCGAGCTCGGCTTCTGCAAGGGCATCGAGAACTACTCGCGCCACCTGTCCGGGCGCCAGGCGGGCGAGCCGCCGCCGACGCTGATCGACTACCTGCCGCAGGACGCGTTGATGATCATCGACGAGAGTCACGTCACCATCCCGCAGCTCGGCGGCATGTACAAGGGCGACCGCTCGCGCAAGGAAAACCTGGTCGAGTACGGCTTCCGCCTGCCTTCGGCGCTCGACAACCGGCCGCTGCGCTTCGACGAATTCGAAAAGGTGGTGCGCCAGACCGTGTTCGTGTCCGCCACGCCGGCCGACTACGAGCGCCAGAAGTCCGGCCAGATCGTGGAGCAGGTGGTTCGGCCGACCGGTCTGGTCGATCCGCAGGTGATCGTGCGTCCGGCCTCGACGCAGGTGGACGACCTGCTGTCCGAAATAAATCTGCGGGTTAAGAAGCAGGAGCGCGTGCTGGTCACCACCCTCACCAAGCGCATGGCCGAGGAGCTGACCGAATACCTCGCCGAGCACGGCGTGAAGGTGCGCTACCTGCACTCCGAGGTCGAGACGGTGGAGCGGGTCGAGATCATCCGCGACCTGCGACTGGGCGAGTTCGACGTGCTGGTCGGCATCAACCTGCTGCGCGAGGGTCTCGACCTGCCGGAAGTTTCGCTGGTGGCGATCCTCGACGCGGACAAGGAAGGCTTCCTGCGCTCCGAGCGCTCGCTGATCCAGACCATGGGGCGCGCGGCGCGCCATCTCAACGGCACCGCGATCCTGTATGCCGACGTGATGACCGAATCGATCAAGCGCGCCATCGCCGAAACCGACCGGCGCCGCGCCAAGCAGACCACCTACAACGTGGACCACAGCATCACGCCGAGCAGCATCATCAAGCGCATCAAGGACCTGATCGACGGCGTGTACGACTCGAGCCAGATGGAGGCGGCGCAGGACGAGGCCCGCTACGAAGCCATGTCGGAGAAGCAGATCGCGCGCGAGATCAAGGCGCTCGAGAAGAAGATGCTGGAGCACGCCAAGAATCTCGAGTTCGAGGATGCCGCGGCGGCGCGCGACCGGCTGAGCGAACTGAAAAAAAAGGTGTTCGGAATCGAGGCGTAAGACAAGGTAAAGCGGGCATTTGACCTTCGCGCGGCGCGCGGCTCGCGGCAAAGTGGGTCGCATGCTGTGGAAACTGCGCCTGCTGTGGTACCGCGCCGACAAGGCCGCGCTCGCCTTCGGGCTTTTTTTCAGCCTGATCGTCGGCGCGCTGATCTTTGCGCTCAACCTGGTGTTCTGGGATCGGGAAGCGCAGGCCGCGCGGCTGCAGGAGTTCCACGCCCGCAGCCTGGACTGCCTGGCGCGCAACGTGTACTACGAGGCGCGCGGCGAACCGTCGGCGGGGCAGTATGCGGTCGCCGAAGTGACCATGAATCGCAAAGCGTCCCGCCATTACCCGAAGACGGTGTGCGACGTGGTCTACCAGAAGGAGGCGTTCTCCTGGACCGAGCTCAGCGTGCTCGAGCCGCCCACCGGCCCGGCCTGGGTGCGCGCGGTTCAGGTGGCGGAAGACGTGTACTACCAGCGCCGCCCGCGGACCCTGCAGCCCAACGTGCTGCACTTCCACGCCACCTACGTGCGGCCTGACTGGTCAGCCGAGAAGCGGCAGGTCGCACGCATCGGCAAGCACCTGTTCTACCGGTAGAAGCGGACGCCGGGCTTCAGCTCTTCGAACACCAGGTAGTGAGTCTGTTTCATGCCAAGCGCGCTGTAGGTTGCTTGTGCCCGCTCATTCTCGCGTTCGACGTACAGCCTGAAGCCGCAAACCGCGGGATCTTTCGACGCCAGTTCCTGTACGTGCCGGTAGAGGTTTTTGTACACGCCTTGACGGCGAAACTGGGGTCGCACGTAGACGCTCTGGATCCACCAGAAGGTGCCGTTCCGCCAGTCGCTCCATTCCTTGGTGATCATCAGCGAGCCGACCGCGCTGTCCTCTTCGGCGAGCAGGTAGAAGCCGGCGGCCGGGTTGCCGAGCAGCGATCGCACGCCGGCACCGATGACGTCGGGCAGGAGCTCCTTACCCTCGGTTTCGAGCGCCATCGCCGCATTGAACTCGATGAGCACGCCCGCATCGGCGGGCGTCGCGAGCCGGATGCGCATCAGTACTTCGCGTTGCCGGGCGTGCGGGGAAATGGGATCGCGTCGCGGACGTTGGCCAGCCCGGTGGCATAAGCCACCGTGCGCTCGAAGCCGAGGCCGAAGCCGGCATGCGGCACGCTGCCGTAGCGGCGCAAGTCGCGGTACCAGTTCAGGCTGTCTTTTTCGATTCCCACTTCCGCCATGCGTGCGTCGAGGAGATCGAGCCGCTCCTCGCGCTGGCTGCCGCCGACGATCTCGCCGATTCCGGGCGCGAGCACATCCATCGCCGCCACCGTCTTGCCGTCGTCGTTCTGGCGCATGTAGAACGCCTTGATGGCTTTCGGGTAGTTCATGACGATCACCGGCTTCTTCGCGTGCTTCTCGGTGAGGAAGCGCTCGTGCTCCGACTGCAGGTCGATGCCCCATTTCACCGGGAATTCGAACTTCTCCTTGGCGCGCTCGAGGATAGTGATGGCCTCGGCGTAGTCCATGCGCACGAACTCCGAGTCGACGATGCCTTGCAGCTTGGTGACGATGCCCTTCTCGATGCGCTCGTCGAAGAAGGCCATGTCTTCAGGTCTTTCCTTCAACAGCGCGGCAAATACATTTTTGAGTAATTCTTCGGCGAGGTCTGCGTTGTCCGAAAGGTTCGCGAACGCAATCTCCGGCTCGATCATCCAGAATTCCGCGAGGTGGCGGCTGGTGTTGGAGTTTTCCGCGCGAAAGGTCGGGCCGAAGGTATAGACCTTGGAGAGCGCGAGGCAATACGCCTCGACGTTGAGCTGGCCTGACACGGTCAGGTAGGTTTCGCGGCCGAAGAAGTCTTTCGAGTAATCGACTTTGCCATCCTGGCCTCGTGGCAGGTTTGCCACGTCCAAGGTTGAGACGCGGAACAGCGCCCCGGCGCCCTCGGCATCGGCGGCGGTGATGATCGGGGTGTTGACCCAGAAGAAGCCGCGCTCGTGGAAGAAGCGGTGGATCGCCTGCGCGAGCGTGTGGCGCACGCGCGTCGCGGCGGCGATGACGTTGGTGCGCGGCCGCAGGTGCGCCACCTCGCGCAGGAACTCGAGCGAATGCGGCTTGGGCTGGATCGGGTACGAATCGGGATCTTCCACCCAGCCCACTACCTTGACCGACGCGGCCTGCATCTCGAAGGGCTGGCCCTTGGCGGGCGAGGGCACGATGCTGCCCGTGGCCTCGATGGCGCAGCCCGCCGTGAGATGCAGGACATCCTTCTCGTAATTCGCCAAATCCTTCGGCGCGACCACCTGCACCGGATGGAACGAAGAGCCGTCCGACAGGTGGATGAAAGAGAACCCCGCCTTGGAGTCGCGCCGGGTGCGCACCCAACCCTTGAGGGTCACGGGGGTTTCCTTCGGCGCGCGGCCGGCGAGGACGTCGGCGCAGGAAGTCATAATGGCGATGATATGAAAGAAAGACGCATCCTATTCGTCTGTACCGGCAACATTTGCCGCTCGCCTACGGCGGAGGGCGTGCTACGGCATCTTGCCCGGTTGGAAAACTTGGCGCTGCATATCGAGTCCGCCGGGCTGGGTGACTGGCACATTGGCGAGCCGCCCGACGACCGCTCGCAGCTTCACGCCCGCAAACGCGGCTACGACCTCAGCGCGCAGCGCGCGCGCCAAGTGAAGGCGCGCGACTTCGAAGACTTCGACATGATCCTCGCCATGGATCGCGGGCATTTGCGCGCGCTGCAGAAGATGGCGCCGCCGCAGCACCACGCGAAGATCCGCCTCTTCGTGGCTGACAGCGACGTCCCGGATCCGTACTACGGCGGCGGCGAAGGCTTTGAGGCAGTGCTCGACCTGGTAGAGGCGCAGTGCCGGCGCCTCCTCCAGGAATTGAAGCAAGCTATCTCTTAGTCTCGACCTGCTGCAGCTCGTCGTCCTGCGCCTGCGGCTTGGAACGCTCGCGCCGCGGACGGCCGAGGTGCAGCGGCTCCTCCACGGGCGCGGACACGACCGGGGCCTTGGAGCGGTCAGTCTCGATCATCACGAGGCCCGCGCTCTCCAAAAGCACCTTCGGATCGATCTTCGGCTGCTGTGGTTCGTGGCGGACGGGCGAAGGAGGCGCGGGCTCGGCGGTCACCGGCTCGGCGCGCATCGGCTCGGCCTGCCTGCTGTCGGCGTGCATGGGCTCCGGGGCCGGTTGCTGCGCTAGGACTGGCGGCGGCAACGTTTCCTCGGCATGCGGCTCGTCCCGGCGCGCCAGGGCTTCGCGGCGCTGGTCCTCGCGCAGCTGCTCTTCCTTCATCAGGAAGGCGGGGGTTGCGCCGGCCGGACCGCGGCCGTCGCCTTGCTGCGCCGGCCGCTCGTCGCGGCCGCCGCGATGGCGATCGCGTCCGCCGCGGTTGCGGCGGCCACGGCGTTGCTGCTCTTCACCTTCATGGCCCTCGCGCGGCTCGCCCTCCGGCCTCGGCGGGCGGGGATGCTGCGGCTGCTGCTGGCCCTGCTGCTGCGGGGGCTGGCCCGGCTGCTGCGGCGGGCGCGGCGGACGCTGTTGCTGCTCGTGCCTGGGGCGATCGCCCCGGTCCGGGCGGTCTCCACGCGGTTGCTGTCCATTGCGGCGCTGCTCCAGGCGCGGCTGCTGCTGGCGATCGCGGTGCTCGTCGCGGCCGCCCTCGCGGCCACCGTTACGACCGCCGTCGCGGCCACGGCCATCGCGGCGGCGGTGGTCCTGCTGCTGCCGGCCGTCGCGGCGGTGCTGATCGCGGCGCGGATCGCGCTGCGACGGTTGCACCGGCTGTGCGACGGGGGTCGCTGCGGGCGCTGGCGCCGTTGCGGGAGCGGGCTCGCCGAACAGCGTGCCGAAAATGCGGCTCAGGAATCCGCTGGGCTGGGCAACGGGTTGCGGTTGCGGTGCTGGAATTGCCGCCACCGGGGCTTGAACCGGCTGCGACGAAGGACGAGATGCGGGCGCCTGCGGCAGCGGCGCTGGCTGGTCGGGTGTGATGCTCTTGACCACCGGCTGCTGGCGCTCGATCTTGGCTTCTTCCTCGGCGCCGGGAGCCTTGGGCTCCTCCGGACGCTCGACCAGCTCGTAGCTCGAGGGCACGTGCTCCATCGCGTTCAGCTCGTCGTGCTTCAGGCGCTGCACCTTGTAGTGCGGCGTCTCGAGGTGCGGGTTGGGCACCAGCACAATGTTCACTTTCAGGCGTGCCTCGAGCTTCTGGATCTCGGCGCGCTTCTCGTTCAGCAGGAACGACGACACGTCGACCGGCACCTGGGCGTGCACCGCCCCGGTGTTCTCCTTCATCGCCTCTTCCTGCACGATGCGCAGCACGTGCAGCGCGGTCGATTCCGTGCCGCGGATGAAGCCGGTGCCGCTGCAGCGCGGACAGCTGATGTGCGCGGTTTCCTCGAGCGAGGCCTGCAGGCGCTGGCGCGAGAGCTCCATCAGCCCGAAGCGCGAGATCTTGCCGATCTGCACGCGCGCGCGGTCGTACTTGAGCGCGTCACGCAGGCGGTTCTCCACCTCGCGCTGGTTGCGCTGCGACTCCATGTCGATGAAGTCGATGACGATCAGGCCGCCCAGGTCGCGCAGGCGCAGCTGGCGCGCGACTTCTTCGGCCGCCTCCAGGTTGGTGCGGTAGGCGGTTTCCTCGATGTCGCCGCCGCGCGTGGCGCGCGCGGAGTTGACGTCGATGGCGGTCAAGGCCTCGGTATGGTCGATGACGATGGCGCCGCCGGCGGGCAGGGCGACCTGGCGCGAATAGGCGCTCTCGATCTGGTGCTCGATCTGGAAGCGCGAGAAGAGCGGCACGTCGTCGCGGTAGAGCTTCACCTTGCCGACGTTGTCCGGCATCACGGTCTGCATGAACGCCTTGGCCTGCTCGAAGATCTCCTCGGTGTCGATCAGGATCTCGCCGATGTCGGGCTGCAGGTAGTCGCGGATCGCGCGGATCACCAGGCTCGACTCGAGGTAGATGAGGAACGGCTTCTTCGACTGGTCGGCCGAGGCGGCTTCGACCGCGCCCCACAGCTGCATCAGGTAGTTCAGGTCCCAGTTCAGCTCTTCCAGCGAGCGGCCGATCGCCGCGGTGCGGGCGATGACGCTCATGCCTTCGGGGAGCTTCAGCTGGTCGAGCGTGTCGCGCAGCTCGTTGCGGTCCTCGCCTTCCACGCGGCGGGAAACGCCGCCGCCGCGCGGGTTGTTCGGCATCAGGACCAAGTATCGGCCGGCGAGGGAGATGAACGTGGTCAGGGCGGCGCCCTTGGTTCCGCGCTCGTCCTTTTCCACTTGGACGATGATCTCCTGGCCTTCGCGCAGCGCGTCCTGGATGCGGGCGCGGCCTACGTCGACGTCGGAGCGGAAATAGCTTTTGGCGACTTCCTTGAACGGCAGGAACCCGTGGCGCTCTTCACCATAGTCGATGAATGCGGCTTCGAGGCTGGGCTCGATGCGGGTGATGATGCCTTTGTAGATATTGCTCTTGCGTTGTTCCCTTGATGCGGACTCGATGTCGAGGTCGACGAGCTTTTGTCCGTCGACGATGGCGACCCTGAGCTCTTCCTGCTGGGTCGCATTAAACAGCATGCGCTTCACTTGTTGTTCTCCTGCGCGCGCAGGAGAGAGGTATCAGCCGGCTAAGAAAATCTCCTCGTGGGATGACCTCTTGGGGTCCTCAGAAAATTCTTCTGGAAACTGCCCCTACGCGCGCTGCTAGTAGTATCGCTACTTCCGGTGAGCGAAATTAACCAGCGCTTCAGGCCCGGCTGTGGCCGGACAGGAGGCGGGTTGCAGGTGCCGGCCCCCGGCAATAACCGGGAAAGCTCCGATGCATCCTGTGCCTCGCAACTCAAAGCGACCGGAAGATCATACGGAAAATGAATGACTTAAGCAAGGCCGCAGCCAAGCCGAAGGCGAAATGGCTGGTGGTCGGCGAAGAAGGCGAGGCGCAGCGCATCGATAACTTCCTGCTGCGCGAGCTGAAGGGCGTGCCGAAGAGCCATGTCTACCGCGTGCTGCGAAGCGGGGAAGTGCGGGTCAACAGCGGGCGGGTAAAGCCGGACTACCGGCTGCGCATTGGCGACAAGGTCCGGATCCCGCCCATGAGGGTCGGCGAAAAGCAGACGCTCAAGCTGCGCCCGCTGGAGCTGCCGATCAAATATGAAGACGACGCGCTCCTGGTGGTCGACAAGCCCAGCGGCGTGGCAGTGCACGGCGGCAGCGGGGTGAGCTTCGGCGTCATCGAGTCGCTGCGCGCGGCCCGGCCGCAGGCCAAGTTCCTCGAGCTTGCCCACCGCCTGGACCGCGACACTTCCGGACTGCTGATCCTCTGCAAGAAGCGCAGCGCGCTGGTGGAGCTGCATCGCATGCTGCGCGAGGGCGAGGTCGGCAAGGTCTACCTGGCGGTGGTCAAGGGCGTGGCGAAAAAAAGTCTCGAATTGCGCGAGTCACTGCACAAATATGTAACGGCCTCGGGCGAGCGGCGGGTCGCCGTCCAAGCGGATGGGGTGAAGGCTCTTACCAAAACCCGCACACTGAAAGACGACGGCGAATTCAGCCTGCTCGAAGTCCAGCTACTGACCGGGCGCACGCACCAGATCCGAGTGCACCTCGCGCACGCCGGGCATCCGATCGTCGGTGACGACAAGTACGGCGACTTCGCGCTCAACCGCGAGCTCAAGCAGCGGCTCCTGCTGCACGCGGCGAGGCTGGCTTTCCGCCACCCGATCACCGGCGAGTCGATGAAGCTCGAGTCGCCGCTGCCGGCGGAGATGAAAGCCTTCGTGGCGAGCCGGCTGCGATGAGCTACCGGTTGCTGGTGTTCGACTGGGACGGCACGATCATCGACTCTGCGAGCGCCATCGTCGACTGCATCTGCGCGGCCGCGCGCGACACCGGCATCCCGGTGCCGCCGCGCGAGCGGGCGGCGCACACCATCGGCCTTGGCCTGCACGACGCGCTGCGCTTCGCCGTGCCGGAGCTCCCCGCCGAGCGTTACGCGGACTTCGTCGCGCACTATCGAAACCACTTCCTTGCGTGCCAGGACTCCATGCAGTTGTTCGACGGCATGCGCGAGCTCCTGTCGGAGCTGAGGAAGACCCACGTGCTGGCCATCGCGACCGGGAAAAGCCGCCGCGGGCTCGACCGCGCGCTCGAGGCGGGCGACCTCAAGGCCTACTTCACCGCGTCGCGCTGCGCCGACGAGACCAACCCGAAGCCGCACCCGGCGATGCTGCTCGAGCTGATGGATGAGTTGAACGCTTCGAAGGAGCGCACGCTCATGATCGGCGACACTTCGCACGACCTCGAGATGGCGCGCGCGGCCGGCGTCGATGCGCTGGCCGTCACATACGGGGCGCATCCTGAAGCAGGGTTGCGCGCGTGCGCTCCCTTGGGGTGCTTCTCTTCGGTAAAGGAATTGAACGAGTGGCTGAAGACCCACGCGTAATCTGCGAGTCCCGCGCGGTGCCGGACGAGGGCCGCGGCGTGCGCTTCGAGGTCGACTACTTCGGCGAGGCGGCGCCGGCGTTCGTGGTGCGCAAGGACGGCGTGGTGCACGGCTACCTCAATCGCTGCGGCCATGTGGCGATGGAGCTCGACTGGCAGGAAGGGGTGTTTTTCGATGCCGACGGACGCGATTTGCTATGCTCGACGCATGGCGCCGTGTACGAGGCGCGCAGCGGCCGCTGCATCGGCGGCCCGTGCAACGGCACTCCGCTGGTCAAGCTGCGCCTCGAGGAACGCGATGGGCAGGTTTACTTCATAGGATTCGACGATGACTAAGGAAGACGAAACGTCCAGTTCCGGCATTTGGGAACGCGAGCTGGTCACCAAGCTCGCCACGGCCGCGCTGAAAGAGCAGAGGCGGGCACGACTGTGGGGCATCTTCTTCAAGCTGCTGACCTTCGCCTACATCTCGCTCATCCTGCTGATGGCGATCGACTGGAAGGGCGCCGACGTCGCCGGCGGGCGCAAGCACACCGCGATGGTGGAGGTGAACGGCATCATCGCTCCGGGGAGCGACGCGAGCGCGGAGCGCATCAATAGCGCGCTGCAGGCGGCATTCAAGGACAAGAACACGCAGGGCGTAGTGGTGCGCATCAACTCGCCGGGCGGCAGCCCGGTCCAGGCGCAGACCATTTACGACGAGATGAAGCGGCTGCGCCAGCTGCACCCGACGATCCCGCTCTATGCGGTGGTCGAGGATGTGTGCGCCTCGGGCGGCTACTTCGTGGCCGCCGGCGCCGATCGCATCTATGTCGGCAAGGCGAGCATCGTCGGCTCGATCGGCGTGCTGATGAACGGCTTTGGCTTCACCGGCCTGATGGACAAGCTCGGCATCGAGCGGCGTCTGCTCACCGCGGGGGAGAACAAGGGCATGCTGGATCCGTTCTCGCCGGTGGACGAAAAAAGCGTCGCCCAGGTGAAGGAGATGCTCGGCGACATCCACCAGCAGTTCATTGCCGTGGTCAAGGAAGGCCGCGGCAAGCGGCTGAAGGAATCGCCCGACATCTTCAGCGGCCTGATCTGGACCGGCCAGAAAAGCATCGACCTCGGCCTGGCCGACAGCCTCGGCAGCCTCGAATACGTGGCACGCGAGGTGATCAAGGCCGAAGAGATCATGGACTTCACGCAGAAGGAAGGCATTGCCGAGAAATTCGCCAAGCGCTTCGGCGCCGCCGCGGCCAACACCTTCGCGGAAGCGGTGCTGCGCGCTTCAATCCGCTAGGAGCAGGAACACCGCCGGGCGGCGGCCGATGGCGGTCTTCGTCCGGCGCCATTCAGTCACCGTCAGGGTCTTGATCGATTCGGTGGGCAGGGTGAGGTCCGCGGCGATGCAGAGCCTGGTTTTCGGATTGCAGGTATCCAGCAGCGCGGTGAGCAGCACCTCATTGCGATAGGGCGTCTCGATGAAGATCTGGGTCGCTTTTTCCCCGCTGGACCTGCGCTCCAACTCGAGGATCTTTTTCCTGCGTTCTGCGCCGTGACGCGGCAGGTAACCGCAGAAGGCAAAGCGCTGGCCTTCCAGCCCGGAGGCCATCAGCGCGAGCACGATGGAAGAAGGGCCGACCAGCGGCATGACGCGAAAGCCTTCGCGGTGCGCTTCTTCGATCAGCGCCGCGCCGGGGTCGGCGATTGCCGGGCAACCCGCCTCCGACAGCAGGCCCAACGAGCGCTTGGCCCGCAGCGGGGCGAGCGGGTCGGGTTCTTCGCCGATGACCTTGATGTTCAGCTCGCGGACCGGCATGTCGAGGGCGCCGAGGAACGCGCGCGCGCTCTTGGCGTTTTCAACCACGAAGTCGCCCACGGAGCGAATCGCCGTGATCGCCGGCGCGGGCAGCGCTTCGCGCGGGGTGCCGCCGAGCGGCGTGGGGATGCAATAGAGGATCAAAGCACCGGCAACCCGGCGCGTTCCAGCATCCCGGTGAGCGCGATCAGCGGCAGCCCGATCAGGGCGCTCGGGTCGTCGGTCTGGATGCGCTGGAGGAGCGCGATGCCGAGGCCTTCGGCCTTGGCGGCGGCTGCGCAGTCATAAGGGGTTTCTTTCTCCAGATACCGTTGGATGAGGCGATCGTCGAGCGGGCGGAAAACCACCCGGCAGGGCACCAGCCGCGATTCGTGCTTGCCGCTGGCTGCGTCCAGGACGGTAACGGCGGTATGAAAGTCGACCGCCTTGCCGGACAGCTCGCGCAGCTGCCGCGCGGCGTTCTCGTAGTTGCCCGGCTTGCCGTAGATCCGGCCGCCGGTTTCGGCGACCTGGTCCGAACCGATGATCAGTGCGTCGCCGTGGGAGTGCTGCAGGGCCTTGGCCTTGAGCACGGAAAGGCGCAGCGCGGTATCCGGGGGTGCTTCTTCCGCCACCGGGGCTTCGTCCACGTCGGGCGAAACCACCTCGAAGCGCAGCCCCAGGCGGCCGAGCAACTCCTTCCGGTAACGCGAACCGGACGCGAGGACAAGTCGCCGAGCTTGTTCCATCACTTTGTTTTGACGGAGGTTTTACGTCGATGATATCATCTCGCGTTTATGTCGCGTCAGCCGGTGATCGACGGCTTCGAGTTCGCGTCGGCCGGCGCAACGCAACGAGGGACTTGGCCGCTGAGGGAGCTGCCGCGCCTGCGTGATGTGCTCGCGCAGGATGCCGGCGAAGTGGCCTACGAGATTACTGGCGTGCGCGACGCGCGGGGGCGCCCCGGCCTGCGGCTGAAAGTGAGCGGCACGATGGTGCTGCGCTGTCAGCGCTGCCTGGAGCCGATGGAGTTCGCAGTGAACACGGACGAGACGCTGGTTCTCGCGGCGACGCTGGACGAAATCCACGCCGAACCGGCGGATGCGCATGCACCCGACCGTGTCGTCGCCGGCAAGGAAATGGCGCTCGGCGGGCTGATCGAGGACGAGCTGCTGCTGGCGCTGCCGTTCGCGCCGCGGCACGAGGACTGCAGGCCCGCGGGCGCGGGGGACAGCGCCGAGAGCGATTCGCCGTTCGCCGCGCTTCGCGGGCTGATTCGCAACAGGCATTGATAACGAAACCGACACCAAGGAGAGTTCGAACATGGCCGTCCACCAGAACAAGAAGTCGCCATCCCGGCGCAATATGCGCCGCTCGCACGACAAGCTGAGCGCGCCGCCGATCGCGGTCGAGCCCACCAGCGGCGAGACCCATCTGCGCCACCACGTCAGCGCCACCGGTTTCTACCGCGGCAAGAAGGTCGTCAAGACCCAGGAAGAGTAGGCGCGTTGATCACCGTCGCTGTCGATTGCATGGGGGGCGATCACGGCCCCCATGTGACGGTGCCTGCCGCGCTGGAATTTTTGGCGCGGGCGGGGGACGTCGATGTCGTGCTGGTGGGGCGGCGCGAGGCGATCGAGGCCGAGCTCGCCGCGCGCGGCAAGGCGGCGGCGAAGGGGCTGCGCGTGCACCACGCGGCGGAGCTGGTCGCGATGGACGAGCCGCCGGCGCAGGCGCTGCGCTACAAGAAGGACTCGTCGATGCGCGTCGCCGTCAACCTGGTGAAGAGCGGCGAGGCGCATGCCTGCGTGAGCGCGGGCAATACCGGCGCGCTGATGGCGATCTCGCGCTTCGTGCTGAAGACGCTGGACGGCATCGACCGGCCGGCGATCGCCACCGTGCTGCCGAACATGAAGCGCACCAACACCTACGTGCTGGACCTGGGCGCGAACGTGGACTGCACCGCCGAGCACCTGCTGCAGTTCGGCATCATGGGTGCGATGCTGGTGGCGGCGGTCGAGCACAAGCAGCGGCCCACGGTCGGCCTGCTCAACATCGGCACCGAGGACATCAAGGGCAACGAGGCGGTCAAGCAGGCCGCCGGCCTGCTGCGCGGCAGCGGCCTCAACTTCATCGGCAACGTGGAAGGCAACGACATCTACAAGGGCACCGTCGATGTGGTGGTGTGCGATGGTTTCGTCGGCAACGTGGCGCTGAAAGCTTCCGAGGGCGTGGCGGCGATGCTCACCACCACCATGCGCGAGGAGTTTTCGCGCAGCGCGCTCACCAAGATGGCGGCTTTGGTCGCCATGCCGGTGCTGCGTGCGTTCCGCGACCGGCTCGACCACCGGCGCTACAACGGCGCCAGCCTGCTCGGGCTGCGCGGGATCGTGATCAAGAGCCATGGCTCGGCCGACGCGTTCGCCTTCAGCCAGGCGCTCGCGCGCGCGGTGGACGAGGTGCGCAACAGCGTGCCGCAGCGCATCGCCGAGCGCATGGTGCAGCTGCAGCCGCAAGGAGTGCAGCAACCACAGCAGCAGTCCCAGATCCAATGATCTACTCGAGGATCGCCGGCACCGGCAGCTATCTGCCGGAGCGGGTGGTGACCAACGCCGAGTTCGCCGCGCGCCTCGACACGAACGATGCCTGGATCCGCGAGCGCACCGGCATCGAGCGGCGCCACATCGCGGAAAAATCGCAGGCGTCGAGCGACCTCGCGCTGCAGGCGAGCAAGCAGGCTTTGCAGGCAGCCGACATCACTGCGGATCAGTTGGACCTGATCGTCGTAGCGACCTCCACGCCCGATTACGTGTTTCCGAGCACGGCGTGCCTGCTGCAGGCGAAGCTGGGGGTCAAAGGCTCGGCCGCGTTCGACGTGCAGGCGGTGTGCAGCGGGTTCGTCTATGGATTGGCGACGGCCGACACTTTCATCCGTTCGGGACAATACAAGAAGGCCCTGGTCGTGGGAGCCGAGGTGTTCTCGCGCATCCTCGACTGGAACGATCGCGGCACCTGCGTGCTGTTCGGAGACGGCGCCGGGGCGGTCGTGTTGGTTGCTTCTGAAAAACCGGGAATTCATGCGAGCGTGCTGCGCGCGGACGGCAGCCATGCCGGCATGCTGTCGGTGCCGGGCAACGTGTGCGGCGGCGCGGTGATCGGCTCGCCATTCCTGCAGATGAACGGCCAGGCGGTGTTCAAGTTCGCGGTCAAGGTGCTCGAGGAGTCCGCGCGCGAGACCGTGGCGGCGGCGCAGATGGAGCTCGCGGACATCGATTGGCTGATCCCGCACCAGGCCAACGTGCGCATCCTCGATGCCACCGCGCGCAAGCTCGGTTTGCCGCCGGAGAAGCTGGTGGTGACGGTCGACCATCACGGCAACACCTCGGCGGCGTCGGTGCCGCTCGCGCTCGACGAGTTCGTGCGCGCCGGCAAGATCCGGCGCGGCCAGCGCCTGCTGCTGCAGGGCGTGGGCGGCGGCTTCACGTGGGGCTCGAGCGTGGTGACGCTATGAAATTGGCGATGGTCTTTCCGGGACAGGGATCGCAAGCGGTGGGCATGCTGAAGGGCTATGCCGGGCTGCCAGAGGTCGAGGAAGTCATCACCGAAGCAAAAGAGGTTCTCGGTGCCGATTTCGTCCGGCTGCTCGACGAAGGCCCGGCCGAGAAATTGAGCCTGACGGTCAACACGCAGCCGGCGATGGTCACCGCCGGCACGGCGGCCTTTCGCGCCTGGCGCGCGCTCGGCGGGCCGATGCCGGCGATCGTCGCCGGACACAGCCTGGGCGAGTACACCGCTCTCGTGGCCGCGGGCGCGCTCCCGTTCCGGGACTGCCTGCCGCTGGTGCGTTTTCGCGCGCAGTCGATGCAGGAAGCGGTGCCCGAAGGCCAGGGCGCGATGGCGGCGATCCTGATGCTCGACGACGATGCGGTGCGCGCGGCCTGCGCCGAGGCGGGCGGCACCGTGCAGGCGGTGAATTTCAACGCGCCCGGGCAGGTGGTCATCGCCGGCGAGAAGGCGGCGGTCGAGCGCGCGATGGAGGCGTGCAAGACAAAGGGCGCGAAGCGGGTGATGCTCCTCCCCGTAAGTGCCCCGTTTCATTCGACGCTGATGAAGCCCGCGGCTGAGAAGTTGGCCACGTATCTGGCAAAGATCACGGTGGCGGGACCCAAGATCCCGGTGATCAACAACGTCGATGTCGCGGTCGAAAACTCTCCCGAGCGCATCAAGCAGGCGCTGGTGCGGCAGGCGGCCTCGCCGGTGCGCTGGGTGGAAACCATCCGGCACATGATCGACGCCGGCGTCACGCACATCGTGGAATGCGGTCCGGGCAAGGCGCTCGCCGGCATGACCAAGCGCATTGCCCCGGGGGTGAAATCCTTTGCCGCGGCCGATCGCGCCTCGCTGGAAGAGGCCCTCAAATGCTAGAAGGAAAAATAGCGCTGGTGACCGGCGCTTCGCGCGGCATCGGGCAAGCGATCGCCGAGGAGCTGCGCAGGCTCGGGGCCAACGTGGTCGGCACCTCCACCACCGAGGAAGGCGCCCGCAAGATCAACGGCCGCGTGCTCGACGTCCGCAACGCCGAGCAGTGCGACGCCCTGGTGAAGGAACTGGGCGACGTCGCCATCCTGGTCAATAACGCCGGCATCACGCGCGACAACCTGGCGCTGCGCATGAAAGACGCGGACTGGGACGACGTGATCGAGACCAACCTGCGCAGCGTGTTCCGCCTGTCGCGGGCGGTGATGCGCGGCATGATGAAGGCGCGCTGGGGTCGCATCGTCAATATCACCTCGGTGGTCGGCGCGGCCGGAAACCCGGGGCAGGCGAACTACGCCGCGGCCAAGGCCGGCGTGGTCGGCATGACCAAGTCGCTCGCCGCCGAGCTCGGCAGCCGCAACATCACGGTGAATTGCGTGGCGCCGGGCTTCATCGACACCGACATGACGCGCGCGCTGTCGGACGAGCAGAGAAAGGCGCTGCTTGGCCATATCCCGCTCGGGCGGCTGGGCACGCCGCAGGACGTGGCCGCGGCCGTCGCCTACCTCGCTTCTCCCGCTGCCGGCTACGTGACCGGTGCGGTCCTGCACGTCAACGGCGGCATGTACATGTCGTAAAATACGCCCCCTCTTCAGGAAGGAGCAGTGATGGAAAACGCTGAACAAAGGGTCAGGAAGATCATTGCCGAGCAGCTCGGCGTCAACGAGGGCGAGATCAAGAACGAATCGTCGTTCGTCGATGACCTGGGCGCGGACTCGCTGGATACGGTCGAGCTGGTGATGGCGCTCGAGGAAGAGTTCGAGACCGAGATCCCGGACGAGGAGGCGGAGAAGATCACGACCGTTCAGCAGGCCGTCGACTACATCAAGGCACACGCCAAGGCGTAGTGGGGATAGACGCGTTTGAATCGACGCCGAGTCGTGGTCACCGGGCTGGGGATCATCAGCCCGATCGGAAACACCGTCGCTGAAGCCTGGGAAAACGCCCTCGCGGGCAAGTCCGGCATTACCCGCATCACGCGCTTCGACCCCTCACGGCTCTCCAGCCAGATCGCGGGCGAGGTGAAGAATTTCGACATCGCGCCCTACATGTCGCCGAAGGAAGCGCGGCGCATGGACACCTTCATCCACTACGGCATGGCGGCCGCGCTGCAGGCCTGGCGCGAGGCCGGCCTGCAGGTCACGCCGGACAACGCCGAGCGCATCGGCGTCAATTTCGGCTCCGGCATCGGCGGCCTGCCGCTGATCGAGGCCCAGCACCGCGAGCTCGACGAAAAGGGGCCGCGGCGCATTTCTCCTTTCTTCATCCCGGGCACCATCATCAACATGACCGCCGGCCTGCTGTCGATCGAGATCGGCGCCAAGGGGCCGAACGTGGCGATGGTCACGGCGTGCACCACCTCGACCCACTGCATCGGCGAGGCGACGAAGTCGATCCGCTACGGCGAGGCGGACGTGATGATCGCCGGCGGCTCCGAAGCGGTGGTGACCGAGCTCGCGATGGGCGGGTTCGCCTCGGCGCGCGCGCTCTCTACGCGCAACGACGACCCGGCGAGCGCGAGCCGTCCCTGGGACAAGGAGCGCGACGGCTTCGTACTGGGCGAGGGCGCCGGCGCGCTGGTGCTGGAGGAATACGAGCACGCCAAGGCGCGCGGTGCGCGCATTTACTGCGAGGTGGTGGGCTACGGCATGTCGGCCGACGCTTATCACATGACCGCACCGAGCGAGGATGGCGACGGCGCGTTCCGCTGCATGCGCAACGCCCTGAAGGACGCCGGCCTGGCGCCGGACAAAGTGGACTACATCAACGCCCACGGCACTTCCACGCCGCTCGGCGACGTCGCCGAGACCCGGGCGGTGAAGCGGGCGCTCGGCGCGCACGCCGCCAAGGCGGTGGTGAATTCGACCAAGTCCATGACCGGCCACCTGCTGGGCGCGGCTGGCGGCGTGGAAGCGGTGTTCACCGCGCTCGCGATCCGCGATCAGGTTTCGCCGCCGACCATCAACCTGCGCACGCCCGATCCGGAGTGCGACCTCGATTACGTGCCGAACGCGTCGCGCAAGCTGCCGATCCGGGTGGCGATGTCGAATTCATTCGGCTTCGGCGGCACCAACGCGACCCTGGTTTTTGCGCGGCCTTGAGCGGCACGCGCTTCGCGCTTCTTCCCTCCTGGTTTCTGGCGGCAGCGATCCTCGGCCTGCACGCGGCGGCTGCCGCTGCAACGCTGATCGCCTTGCCCGGCTGGGCCGGAGGGGCGCTCGCCGCCGCGCTGGCCGCACTCGGCCTGAGCGCGGCGTGGAGCCGCGCGCTGCTGCGCTCGCCGCAATCGCCGCGCGCCCTGGTCCTGAATGAAAAAGGCATCGAGCTCGAGACCGCGAACGGGCGCATTTTCAGCGCGCCGCGGGGAGAGAGCCGCCACGTCAGCCGCTTCATGGTGACACTTCCCGTCAGCGGGCGCACCATCCTCGTCACCCGCGACATGCTCGGCGGCGAGGAGTTCAGGCGCCTGCGGCTCTGGGCGCTCTGGGGGCGCCTGCCGCGCCGTTCCGTGGCGGCGGCACAACTCTGACCCGTCTCGGCGGCCCGGGGAGAGGTCGAACTATTTCAAACTGCGTGTGTCTGTGGCACATAGGCGTAGGAAAGTGCGGGCGTAAGGCGGCGGCCTTCGTCCCGGGGTGGGGAGCCCCCGAGTTGCGCCAGGCGCTGGCGGTTGAAGAAAGCGGTCGATGACGGACCGCGAGATCGACCGTCAGCTGGTAGCGAGGGCGCAGCGCGGCGACAAGCAGGCTTTCGAGCTGCTGGTCGAGAAGTATCAGCGAAAGCTGGCGCGCCTGCTGTCACGCTTCATCCGCGACCCGGCAGAGGTCGAGGACGTGACGCAGGAGGCGTTCATCAAGGCCTACCGGGCCCTCCCCGCATTCCGTGGCGACAGCGCGTTCTACACCTGGCTGTACAGGATCGGCATCAACACGGCCAAGAACTACCTCATGGCCATGGGTCGGCGGGCGCCGACCTCGACCGAGGTGGAGGCCGAGGAGGCGGAAGGGTTCGAGGAAGGCGAGCAGCTGCGCGACATCAACACGCCCGAGAGCCTGTTGCTGTCGAACGAGATCGCGCAGACGGTAAACAGGACGATCGAGGGGCTGCCCGAGGAGCTGAGAAAAGCGATACAGATGCGCGAGATCGAGGGCATGAGCTACGAAGATATCGCGCAGGCCATGGATTGCCCGATCGGTACCGTGCGGTCGAGGATTTTCCGGGCAAGAGAAGCGATTGCGGAGCAGTTGAGGCCGCTTTTGGGGACCAGCAAGGACAAGCGGTGGTAAACGCTTACGTGGTAGGGGTGTTATGAACGACAGAATTTCGGCATTGATGGACGGCGAGCTGGACGAAAAGTCCGCCGCCCAGTTGATCGAAGCGCTGACCCGGGACGCGGACGCGGTCCGCACCTGGCGCCGCTATCACCTGATCGGCGACGCCATGCGCGGCGGGCTGCCGCTGTCGGACGGGTTCACCGAGCGCCTCGCGCAGCGCCTGGCCACCGAGCCCACGGTGCTCGCGCCGCGGCGTATCCGGACTGAATCTCCAAGGTTGTTTACCGTGTCGGCAGCCGCTGCCAGCGTGGCCGCGGTGGCGTTCGTCGGATGGATGGCCTTCGCGCCGCAAACGTCGGTCGCGCCGGCGCCGGTCGCCCAGGTCCAAACGCCGGTGGAAGCAAAGCCGGTGCTGGTGCCGCTGCCCAACGCCGCCAACGACTATCTCCTGGCGCACCAGGGGTTCTCGCCCCGCGTTTCCCTGCAGGGCATGGCGCCCTACGTCCTGACCGTCGCCGAGCACCCGGCCGAGGCCCGCAAATGAGCCTGCGGGCCTACGCCTTCGCATGTGCCCTGGTCTCCGGGGCGGTGCAGGCGCAGGCCCCGGAGACGCTCGGCTGGCTGCGCAAGATCCACGACGCCACGCAGAAGCTCTCTTACAGCGGCACCTTCGTCTACCAGAACGGCAGCCGCAGCGAGACTTCGCGCATCACGCGCTATGCGGATGCCGGCGGCGACATCGAGAAGCTCGAAGTCATGGACGGCGTACCGCGCGAGATCGTGCGCGAGAAGGACACCGTGCGCTGCTATCTGCCCGGCGCGCGCCTGATCAAGGTCGATCGGCGCACCGAGCGCGGCTTCCCCGCGCTGCTGCCGGAGCGGATTACGGCGCTGGCGAAGAACTACGACATCACGCTCGGCGAGAGCCGGCGCATTGCCGGCTACGACTGCCGGGCGGTGGTGCTGACGCCCAAAGACAACCTGCGCTACGGCTACCGCCTTTACGCCGACACCGCGAGCGGCATGCTCCTGCGCGCCGTTACGGTCGACGCCAACGGCGAACAGGTAGAGCAATTCATGTTCACGCAGCTGACCATTGGCCGCGTCACCCGCGACATGGTCAGAACGCGCCATGCCTCGAGCAGCTGGCGCGTCGAGGACGCCGAAGCCTCGCCCGCGCGCCTGCCGGGCTGGGGACTTTCCAGCGAGCTGCCGGGCTTCCACAAGGTGGTGGAGCTCAAGCGGCGGCTGAGCGACTCGCGCCCGGCGTCGCAGGTGGTGTATTCCGACGGCCTGGCCGCGGTATCGGTGTTCATCGAATCGCTGGAAGGCCGCCCGGAGCCGGTGCGCACCGGGCTCGCCAGCATGGGTGCGATCCATATCTATACTCGCGAGGTCGCGAATCACGTGGTTACGGTCGTGGGCGAAGCGCCGGCGGCGAGCGTGCAGCGCATCGCCAACGCAGTCGAGTATCGTAAGCCGCAGTAGCGTAGGGAGACTAAGATGACAGCAGTGAGAGCCGTTCTTGCCCTTTGGGTGATGGCCTTTTGCGCCACTGCGTCCGCACAGGCGGTGCGCGAGCTGCCCGACTTCACCCGCCTGGTGGACGACCAGGGCAACGCCGTGGTCAACATCAGCACCACCCAGGCGGTGCGCCGCAGCGGCGCCGCGCCGCAAGTGCCCGGCATCGAGGACGAGGAGGTGCTCGAGTTCTTCCGGCGCTTCATCCCGCGCCAGCAGCCCGGCCAGCCCGGCCCGTCGCAGCGCCCGGAGAGCCGCTCGCTCGGCTCCGGCTTCATCATCAGCGCCGACGGCTACATCCTGACCAACGCGCACGTGGTCGAAGGCGCCGACGAGATCAACGTGCGCTTCACCGACAAGCGCGAGTTCAAGGCCAAGGTGATCGGCGCCGACCGGCGCACCGACATCGCGGTGATCAAGGTCGACGCCACCGGGCTGCCGGCGGTGCGCTTCGGCGATCCGACCAAGCTCAAGGTGGGCGAGTGGGTGGTGGCGATCGGCTCGCCGTTCGGCTTCGAGAACACCGTCACCGCCGGCATCGTCAGCGCCAAGGGGCGCTCGCTGCCGCAGGAGAACTTCGTCCCATTCATCCAGACCGACGTGGCGATCAACCCGGGCAACTCGGGCGGGCCGCTGTTCAACATGCGCGGCGAGGTGGTCGGCATCAATTCGCAGATCTATAGCCGCACCGGCGGCTTCATGGGCCTGTCGTTCGCCATTCCGATCGACGTCGCGCTCGACATCCAGAAGCAGCTGCGCGACAAGGGCCGCGTGGCCCGCGGCCGCATCGGCGTGGTGATCCAGGAAGTGACGAGCGACCTCGCTACCTCGTTCGGCCTCGACCGGCCGCGCGGCGCGCTGGTCAACTCGGTGGAGAAGGGCAGCCCGGCGGACAAGGCGGGCGTGGAAGCCACCGACATCATCATCAGCTTCGACGGCAAGCCGGTCGAGAGCTCGAGCGACCTGCCGCGCATCGTCGGCTCGACGCGCCCCGGCTCCGCCTCTTCAGTCGAAGTGTGGCGCAAGGGCCAGACGCGCAAGCTGAACATCAACGTCGCCGAGCTGCAGGAGGACCGCGTTGCCGCGGCCGACAAGCCCGGGAGCCGCGCGAAACCGCCGGTCGAGGCGCCGGCGAACCGCCTGGGCATCGTGGTCGGCGAGCTCTCCGCCGAGCAGAAGAAGGGGCTCAACGTCAGCTCCGGCCTGGTGGTCACCGACGTGCGTCCCGACTCCAAGGCCGACGTGCGCAAGGGCGACGTGCTGCTCACCATGGTGCACAAGGGCCAGCACACCGAGCTGAAGTCGGTCGAGCAGTTCAACAAGCTGCTCGCCGGCCTGGACAAGAACGCGGTCATCACCCTCCAGGTCCGCCGCGGCGAAAGCACCGCTTTCGTCACCATCTCGGGCCTGACTGACAAAGGCTAAGCTGTACAGCCGGCACGGCTGCCATCTCTGCGAGGAGATGGCAGCCGGGCTGCGCGCGCTGGGCATCGATTTCGACGAGATCGATGTGGACGCCGATCCCCACTTGCGCGTGCGCTATGGCCGTGATGTTCCCGTCCTTGTCCTGCAGGACGCCGTTTTCAAGCACCGCCTCACCCCGGAAGCGATTGCCAAGCTGCGCTAGAATCGCGCTCCTTTTGCATGGCCACGCATTGACAGACCGCTCTCGCATCCGAAACTTCTCCATCATCGCGCACATCGACCATGGCAAGTCGACGCTCGCCGACCGCTTCATCCAGATGTGCGGCGGGCTGGCCGAGCGCGAGATGGCCGAGCAGGTGCTCGACTCGATGGAGCTCGAGCGCGAGCGCGGCATCACGATCAAGGCGCAAACCGCCGCGCTCGAATACCGGTCGAAGAGCGGGGAAACGTATCAGCTGAACCTGATCGATACGCCGGGACACGTCGACTTCTCCTACGAGGTCAGCCGCTCGCTCGCCGCGTGCGAGGGCGCCGTGCTGGTGGTGGATGCGTCGCAGGGCGTCGAGGCGCAGACCGTGGCCAATTGCTACACCGCGATCGAGCAGGGCGTGGAAGTGATCCCGGTGCTGAACAAGATCGACCTGCCGTCGGCGGATGCCGGCAAGGCCATTCAGGAGATCGAGGACGTCATCGGCATCGCCGCTGCCGACGCGATCCGCGTCAGCGCGAAGACCGGCGAGAACGTCGACGCCATCCTGGAAGCGGTGATCGCGCGCGTGCCGGCGCCGCAGGGCGACCCCGAGGGCGCGCTGCAGGCGCTGATCATCGACTCCTGGTTCGACAACTATGTCGGCGTGGTGATGCTGGTGCGCATGTTTTCGGGGACGCTGCGGCCGCGCGACAAGATCCAGCTGATGAGCACCGGCGCCAGCTATCTGTGCGACAACGTCGGGGTATTTACCCCAAAAGCAAAAGCGCGTGATGTGCTGGCCGCTGGCGAAGTCGGCTACGTCACCGCGGGTATCAAGGAACTGCGCGCCGCCAAGGTCGGCGACACGCTGACCTTGGCATCCAAGCCGGCGGCGAAGCCGTTGCCGGGCTTCAAGGAGATCAAGCCGCAGGTATTCGCCGGGCTGTACCCGGTCGAGGCCAGCGAGTACGAGGCGCTGCGCGACGCGCTGGAGAAGCTGCACCTCAACGACGCCTCGTTCCACTACGAGCCCGAGACCTCGCAGGCGCTGGGCTTCGGCTTCCGCTGCGGCTTCCTCGGCCTGCTGCACATGGACATCGTGCAGGAGCGCCTGGAGCGCGAATACGGCATGCACCTCATCACCACCGCGCCTTCGGTGGTCTACGAGGTCAAGCTGCGCGATGGCACGCTGCAGCAGGTCTCCAACCCGTCGCGCCTGCCGGCGGTGGAGACGATCGAGGAATTCCGCGAGCCGATCATGGCCTGCAAGATCTTCGTGCCGCAGGACTACGTCGGTCCGGTGATCTCGCTGTGCACCGACAAGCGCGGCACGCAGACCAACATGCACTATTCGGCGCGCCATGTCGTGATCTCGTACGACCTGCCGCTGAACGAGGTGGTGCTCGATTTCTTCGACCGCCTGAAATCGATGACGCGCGGCTACGGCTCGCTCGACTACGAGTTCAAGGAATACCGCGCCGCCGACATGGTGCGCCTCGACATCCTGGTGAACGGCGAGAAGGTCGACGCGCTCTCGAGCATGGTGCACCGCTCGGCGTCGCAGCACCGCGGCCGGGAATTGGTGACCAAATTGAGAAGCCTCATCCCGAGACAGATGTTCGATGTGGCGGTACAGGCCGCGATCGGCGGGCACATCATCGCGCGCGAGAACGTGAAGGCGCTGCGCAAGAACGTGATCGCCAAGTGCTACGGCGGCGACATCACGCGCAAGCGCAAGCTGCTCGACAAGCAGAAAGAAGGCAAGAAGCGCATGAAGCAGGTCGGCGCGGTGGAGATCCCGCAGGAAGCCTTCCTCGCGGTGCTGCAGCGGGGCGATCGTTGAACTTCGCGTTGTTTCTGCTGATTCTTCTGCTGGTGACGGGCGCGGTCTGGCTTCTGGACAAGCTGGTGCTGCGCAAAGGAAGAAGCCGCGATGCCAAGCAACCCTGGTGGGTCGAGTACTCGATCAGCTTCTTTCCGGTGATCCTGATCGTGTTCCTGCTGCGCTCGTTCCTGGTCGAGCCGTTCAAGATCCCGTCGAGCTCGATGGTGCCGACGCTGCTGGTCGGCGATTTCATCCTGGTGAACAAGTACACCTACGGCATCCGCCTGCCGGTGGCGAACCGCAAGATCGTCGCGCTCGGCACGCCGGAGCGCGGCGACGTGATGGTGTTCCGCTTTCCCGAGGACCCTTCGCTCGATTACATCAAGCGCGTGGTCGGCCTGCCGGGCGACCGCATCGAATACCGCAACAAGAAACTGTCGCTGAACGGCTCGCCGGTGCCGGTGCGCCAGGTGGACGATTACCTGTCGAAGGAGCGCATGCAGTTCTCGCGCCGCTTCGTCGAGATCCTAAATGGCGCCGAACATGAAATATTGCTCGACGAGGACGCGCCGGCGGGGATGATGCCGGGGCGCGCGTTCCCGTACGCCGGAAATTGCAACTACAATAGCAGCGGCCTGGCGTGCACGGTTCCGCCGGGGCACTACTTCGTGATGGGGGACAACCGGGACAACTCGAGCGACAGCCGCGTATGGGGATTCGTCCCCGACGAAAACATCGTCGGCAAGGCGTTCTTCATCTGGCTGAATCTCAACGAGCTGGGGCGTTTCGGGCGCTTCCGCTGAGAGCACGGCGCATGGGGAACAGGGAGACGATCATGAGAAAACAACAACGCGGTGTCACCATCATGGGATTGCTCATCATGCTCGTGCTGTTCATCGTCGTCGCGCTGTTCGCGATGAAGGTGATCCCCTCCTTCATGGAATACCGCACCACCAAGTCCGCGATCGAGGCGATCGCGCGCCAGGGCGTGACCAGCCCGGCCGACGTGCGGCGCGCGTTCGAGAACCGCTCGGCGATCGACCACATCGTCACCGTGCGGCCGCAGGATCTCGAGATCACGCGCGAAGGCAATTCGGTGGTGATCGCGTTTGCCTACCGCAAGGAAATCCCGCTGTTCACCGGCGTCGGCCTCTATATCGACTACGCCGCCGATTCGAGGGGCCGGTAGAGCTGCTCGGCCACGCGTTCGCCGACGCGAGTCTCCTCGAGCGGGCGCTGACGCACCGCAGCCACGCTGCGGACCACAACGAGCGGCTGGAATTCCTCGGCGACGGCGTCCTCGGTTGCGCGGTCGCCGACGAGCTCTACACCCGCTTCCCGCAGCTTCCCGAAGGCAAGCTGACCCGGCTGCGCGCAAACCTGGTGCGCGAGGAGTCCCTCGCCCAGGTGGCGCGCGAGCTCGGCCTGGCGGATCTGGTGCGGGCGGGCACGCCGCCGGTCCCGCCGTCCGTGCTCGCCGATGCGCTGGAAGCCGTGTTCGGCGCGATCTTCCTCGACGGGGGCTACGCCGCGGCGCGGCGCGCCGTGGTGCAGGCGCTCGGCGCGCAGCTCGAGCAGCTCGACCCCGCGCGGGTGGAGAAGGACGCCAAGACCGCCCTGCAGGAGCTGCTGCACGCGCACGGCAAGCCCTTGCCCGAGTACCGCGTGGTGGCCACCCATGGTGCGCCCCATGAGCGCTCCTTCGACGTGGAATGTGCGGTGGGCGACCTCGTCAGCACCGGCCGCGGCACCTCGCGCCAGCGCGCCGAGCAGGAAGCGGCCAAGGCCATGCTCGATAAACTTCAGGCATGAGCGCGCACCGCTGCGGCACCATCGGCCTGGCCGGCCGGCCGAATACCGGCAAGTCGAGCCTGCTGAACCGCCTGGTCGGAGAAAAAGTGTCGATCGTCTCCGCCAAGCCGCAGACCACGCGTCACCTGATCACCGGCATCCTCACCACGCCGGAGTGCCAGTATGTGTTCGTCGACGCGCCCGGCCAGCAGGCGCAGGCGGCGAACACGCTCAATCGCCGCCTGAACCGCCGCGCCACCGAGGCGGCGCGGGACGCCGATGTCGCGCTGTTCGTGGTGGAGGCGTTGCGCTTCGGGCCGGACGATCATGCCGTGCTGGAGAAGATCCCGCCGAGCCAGCGCATCGTGGCGGTCGTCAACAAGATCGATACCGTGAAGCACAGCGCGCAGCTGCTGCCGTTCCTCGACCGCCTGGCGAAGACCCGGGAATTCGCCGCCATCGTGCCGGTGAGCGCCAAGACCGGGAAAAACATTCCGCAGCTGCTGAAAGCCCTGCGCGAGGCGCTGCCCGAGGCGCCGGCCGCCTATCCGCCGGACCAGCTCACCGACCGCGACGAGCGCTTCTTCGCCGCCGAGCTGCTGCGCGAGAAGCTGTTCGAGCAGATGGGCGCGGAGCTGCCGTACCGCTGCGAAGTGGTGATCGACAGCTTCAAGGAGGAAGGAAGGCTTCGGCGCATCGAGGCGACGATCCTGGTCGAGCGCGACAGCCAGAAGCCGATCGTCCTCGGCGCCGGCGGCGAGCGCCTGAAGCGCATGGCCACCGCCGCGCGCAAGGACATGGAAAAGCTGTTCGGCGGCAAGGTGTACCTCGGCACCTGGGTGAAAGTGCGCAAGGCCTGGACCGACGATGCGCGGATCCTGCGCCAGCTGGGGTACGAATGAAAAGGCGGGCGGACTACCAGGCGGGCTACGTGCTGCACACGTATCCGTACAAGGAGACCAGCCTGATCGTCGAGGCGTTCACGCGCAATTTCGGGCGCGTCGCGCTCCTCGCGCGCGGCGCGCGCCGCCCGCGGTCGGCGATGCGCGGCGTGCTGCTCTCCTTCCACCCGCTGCGCCTCGGCTGGAGCAGCTCCGCGGAATTGGGTAACCTCATTTCGGCGGAGTGGTCCGGCGCCTTGCAGCCGCTGGGCGGGCGGGCACTGATGTGCGGCTTCTACCTCAACGAGCTGCTGCTGCGCCTGCTGCCGCGCGACGACCCGCACGAGTCCTTGTTCGAGATCTACGGCGAATCGCTGCGGCAGCTTTCCCAGGGCATCCCGCAGGCCTCGGTGCTGCGCAGCTTCGAAAAGCGCCTGCTCGCGGAGCTCGGGTATGCTCCTCTGCTCGAGCGCGAGGCGGTGAGCGGCGAGCCGATTCAGCCTTCGCGCCGCTACGTGTATGAACCGGATCGCGGACCGATGCTTTCCTTGGGTGCTTCTTCGAATGACCTCAGTGTCAGCGGCCAGACCCTTGCTCGATCTTGCCGCAGACGAGTTCAGCCGGCCGGAGACGCGGGACGAGGCACGCATGCTGCTGCGCTCGCTCATCGGACAGCGCTTGCATGGCAAGGTGCTGCACACGCGCGCGGTGCTGAGAGAATTGAACGACCTATGATCGAACTGGGTGTAAACGTGGACCACGTCGCCACGGTGCGGCAGGCGCGGCGCACCTACGAGCCCGACCCGGTCTGGGCCGCGATCGAGGCGCATCTCGGCGGCGCCGACGGCATCACCGTGCACCTGCGCGAGGACCGGCGCCATATCCAGGACGAGGACGTGCGCCGCCTGCGCGAGCTCACCCACATCAAGCTCAACTTGGAGATGGCGGCAACCGACGAGATGGTCGGCATCGCCGCGCGCATCAAGCCGGAGATGGCCATGCTGGTGCCCGAAGGGCGGCATGAGGTCACGACGGAAGGTGGATTGGATGTTGTCGCCAGTGAGGCCAGACTGCGCCAGGTGGTCTCCAAACTGCGCGATGCGGGCATCATCGTGTCGGTCTTCATCGACGCCGAGGCGCGGCAGGTGGAGGCGGCCAAGCGCATCGGCGCCTCGGTCTGCGAGATCCATACCGGGCCGTACGCGCATGCCTTTCATTCGAAGGGCAGGGACGCGGAGAGCCCGGCCGTTATGGTGGAGCTGGAAAAAATCAAAAGCGCGGGTGAGCGCATCCGCGCGCTCGGCATGCGTTTCAACGCGGGCCATGCGCTGAACTACTTCAACGTGCTGCCGGTCGCCGCGCTGCCCGGCGTGCGCGAGCTGCACATCGGCCACGCCATTGTCTCGCGCGCTTTGTTCATCGGCATGCGCGAGGCCGTGCGTGAAATGAAAGCGTTGATGGTGCGAGCCGCGCGGTGATCTTCGGGGTCGGGACCGACGTGGTCGAGATCGACCGCATCCGCAAGGCCCTGGAGCGCTGGGGCGAGCGCTTTGCCGGGCGCATCCTGTCGCCCTCGGAGCTCAAGCGCTTCAAGTCCCACCGCCAGCCGGCGAACTACCTGGCAAAGCGCTTCGCCGCCAAGGAGGCTTTCACCAAAGCCCTCGGCACCGGCATCAAGGCGCCGGCGAACTGGCACGGCGTCTGGGTCGTCAACCAGCGATCGGGTAAGCCCGAGTTGCAGTTTTCGGAACCGTTGATCGAGCTTCTTTCAACCCACGGCATCACGCGCTCCCATCTCTCGCTCGCCGATGAGCGGGGTATCGCCGTAGCCACCGTGATCCTGGAATGCGCAAAGTAAGGCTGCCGCCCGGCCCGGTGGTGGCCGACGTGGTGGGGTTGACGCTCACTGACGAGGACCGCGAGCGCCTGCGGCATCCGGCCGCCGGTGCAGTCATTCTGTTTACCCGGAATTACGAGAACCCAGACCAGCTCAAGGCATTGGTCGAAGAAATCGAAAAGCTGCGAGAGCCGGCACTGCCGATCTGCGTCGACCATGAAGGCGGCCGGGTGCAGCGCTTCCGCGACGGCTTCAGCCGCATCCCGCCGATGCGCGAGCTCGGCCGGCTGTGGGACCGTGACCGGGACCTGGCGAAAGAAACGGCGCGCGCCGCGGCGTACATCATCGGCGCCGAGCTCGGCGCGCACGGCGTCGACTTCAGCTTCGCGCCGGTGCTCGACCTCGACTACGGCGGAAGCAGCGTGATCGGCGACCGCGCGCTGCATTTCGACCCCAACGCAGTGGGCGCCCTAGCCGCCGCGATCATCCAGGGCTTCGCCGATGCCGGCATGGGCGCCGTGGGCAAGCATTTTCCCGGCCATGGCTTCGCCCTCGCCGACACGCACCACGATGTCGCGCGCGACGACCGGCCGCTATCGGAAATCCTGCGCAAGGACATCGCACCGTACCGGGCGGCGATCCAGGCCGGCCTGGCGGGCGTGATGCCCGCGCACGTGATCTACCCGCAGTGCGATGCCGAGCCCGCGGGGTATTCGAAGTACTGGCTGCAGGAAGTCCTGCGCGGCAAGCTCGGCTTCGACGGGCTCATCTTCAGCGACGACCTTTCGATGGCCGGCGCCAGCGCGATCGGCGGCCCGCCCGAGCGCGCGCGCGCCGCGCTGGCTGCCGGCTGCGACATGGTCCTGCTGTGCAACAACCCGGAAGGGCAGAAGCAGCTGCTGGAATCGCTCGGCGATTTACAGCTCAAGAATCCCGAACGGCTGGACCGCATGCGAAGGAAGGGCGGCCGGGACCTGCGGAAGAGCGTCGCTTATCGCGAGGCTCAGGAAACGCTGACTGCGCTGGCCTAAATCAGGGACAGACCACGTTTTTCGTCGGTAGCTTGGGGAAGAAAAACGTGGTCTGTCCCTGAATATCGGTTGCGACCCTAGGCCCGCTCCATGTACTTGCCTTCGGCGGTGTCGATCTTGATCTTCTCGCCCTTGTTGATGAAGGGCGGCACCTGCACCGTGATTCCGGTCTCCATCTTCGCCGGCTTGAAGCTGTTGGTGGCGGTGGAGTTCTTGATGCCGGGCTCGGTGTCCTCGACGGTGAGGACGACGGAGGGCGGCAGGTCGAGGCCGATGGGGCGGTTGTTGTAGAAGTTGACCTGCACGTCGGTGTTCGGCAGCAGGTAGCCCGACTGTCCTTCGAGGAAATCCGCCGGCAGCGACAGCTGCTCGTAGTTTTCCTTGTCCATGAAGACGTAGCTGTCGCCGTCCTGGTAGAGATACTGCATGTCGCGCGGGTCGACGAAGGCGCGCTCGACCTTGTCCTCGGTGCGGAAGCGCTGGTTGGTCTTGGTGCCGGTTTCGATGTCCTTCATCTCCACCTGCATGAACGCGCCGCCGCGGCCGCCGACGTGCACGTGATAGGACTTGAGGACGCGCCACACGCGCTTGTCCCATTCGATGAGGTTGCCGGGACGGATACCGACTGCTTCGACCTTGGCCATGACGTTGTTTGAAGCCTTGCGAAAAGGCGCGCATTTTACACGTTTTATAATGAATTCAGGATGTTCGACGCCAAGGCATTTGTTTCCGGATTGCCGAATCTGCCGGGGGTGTACCGCATGCTCGGCAAGGGCGGCGAGGCGCTCTACGTGGGGAAGGCGCGCGACCTCAAGAAGCGGGTGTCCTCGTACTTCCAGAAGCACAGCCACAGCCCCCGCACCCAGATGATGGTGTCGCAGGTGGCCTCGGTCGAGGTCACCGCCACGCGCTCGGAAGGCGAGGCGCTGCTGCTCGAGAACAACTTCATCAAGAGCCTCGCGCCGCGCTACAACATCCTGTTCCGCGACGACAAGTCGTATCCCTACCTCACGGTCACCGGCCACCAGTACCCGCGCCTCGGGTTCCACCGCGGCGCGAAGGACCGGCGCCACCGGTACTTCGGTCCGTTCCCGCACGCCTATGCGGTGCGCGAGAGCATCCAGCTCCTGCAGCGCGTGTTCCGCCTGCGCACCTGCGAGGACACGGTGTTCGAGCACCGCTCGCGCCCGTGCCTGCTGCACCAAATAAAACGCTGCACCGCGCCGTGCACTGGCAAGATTGCGCCCGATGCCTATGCCGAGGACGTGGCGAACGCGATGCTGTTCCTCGAGGGGCGCGAGGACGACGTGATCGGCAACCTGAACAAGAAAATGAACGCCGCTGCGGAAGCCCGGCGCTATGAAGAGGCGGCTGCGTATCGCGACCAAGTCCGGGCGCTGGCGCGGGTCCAGGTGCGCCAGTACGTGGAATCGAACCGCGGTGTCGACGCCGACGTCGTCGCCTGCGTGGTCGAAGGCGAGATCGCGTGCGTCAACCTGGTGATGATCCGCACCGGCCGCCACGTCGGCGACCGCAGCTTCTTCCCCGCCAACGCGGAAGGCGCGGCGCCGGGAGAAGTGGTGGCTGCCTTCCTCGAGCAGCATTACCTCGAGCAGCCGATGCCGTCGCTCATCGTCACGAGCGAGCCGGTCGAGCTGGAAAATGCGATCACGCCTTCCCATGGCGAGCGCAAAGTGTGGCTCGACATGGCGCGCAAGAACGCGCTGCTCGCGATCGCGCAGCGCGTGCGCGACCGCGCCACGCAGGAAGCGCGTTTGCTCGCGCTGCGCGAAGCGCTCGCGCTGCCCGAAGGTGCGGGGCGCATCGAGTGCTTCGACATCAGCCACACGATGGGCGAAGCCACGGTGGCCTCGTGCGTGGTCTATGACCGGCAGCAGATGCAGAAGTCCGAGTACCGGCGCTTCAACATCCGCGACGTCACGCCGGGCGACGACTACGCGGCGATGCGCCAGGTGCTGGCGCGGCGCTACGAGCGCGTCACGGCCGAGGCCGGAAAGATTCCGGACCTGATCCTGATCGACGGCGGCAAGGGGCAAGTGGGTGTCGCGCGCGCAGCCCTGGCGGATCTGGGCTTGCACCAGGCCTGCGTCGTCGGCGTCGCCAAGGGGCCCGAACGAAAGCCCGGTGAAGAAGAGCTGATCATCGAATCCGAAGCGCGCAGCCTGCAGCTTCCGCCGGCGCATCCCGGCCTGCATCTCATCCAGCAGATCCGCGACGAGGCGCATCGCTTCGCCGTAATGGGCCACCGCGCGCGCCGCGGCAAGACGCGCACGACCTCGATGCTGAACGAAATCCCGGGAATCGGCGCCAAGCGCCGCCAGGCGCTGATCGAGCACTTCGGCGGCCTGCGCGGCGTGCAGGCGGCGGCGATCGACGACATCGCAAAGGTCGAGGGCATCAGCCGCCCGCTGGCAGAACGGATTTACAAACATCTCCACGAATCGGCGACGGCGTGATTCCGCTCAACGCGCCGAACCTGGTCACGTTCTCGAGGATCGTGCTGATCCCGGTGATCATCGCCATCTACTACCTGCCCGACACGTGGCTGTCGGAGCACGGCCGGAACGTGACCGCGACCGTGGTGTTCATCTTCGCCGGCATCACCGACTGGCTCGACGGCTTCCTGGCGCGCCGGCTGAACCAGATGTCGGCGTTCGGCGCGTTCCTCGACCCGGTGGCGGACAAGCTGATCGTGGTCGCCGCGCTGCTTGCGCTCTTGTACCTGAATCGCGTCGACATGATCGTCGCGCTGATCATCGTCGGCCGCGAAATCGCCATCTCGGCGCTGCGGGAATGGATGGCGAAGGTCGGGCAGGCGAAAAGCGTGGCCGTGGCGTTCGTCGGCAAGCTGAAGACCGTGGCACAGATGGTGGCGATTCCGCTGCTCCTGTACCACGACCAGCTGCTCGGCATCGACTGCCAGTGGCTCGGCACGGTGCTCATCAACGTCGCCGCGGTGCTTACCGTGATGTCCATGCTCTACTACCTGCGCAAGGCGCTGCCTTACGCCTCGGTGCGCAGTTGATTTATAATCTGACGGTCGCGGGAATAGCTCAGTTGGTAGAGCGCAACCTTGCCAAGGTTGAGGTCGCGAGTTCGAGACTCGTTTCCCGCTCCAGATTTGCCGGAGGGAGGGCCTGAGGTTTGACCTCGACGGGCTTTCCCTCTTTGTTTATGGCGGGATGGCAGAAGGGTCATGCAGCGGCCTGCAAAGCCGTCTATGCCGGTTCGAGTCCGACTCCCGCCTCCAGACTTCCCTGCAAGTGGCATTATCCCGGCGAGCACTACCGCCTGGGTGGCGAAACTGGTAGACGCAGGGGACTTAAAATCCCCTGACCGCAAGGTCGTGCCGGTTCGATTCCGGCCCCGGGCACCACAACCACAGAAACAGGGGGGCACCATGGTGAAGAAGACACTGGCCGCTGCCGTCGCCGCGGCAGCGTGCACGTTCGCCTTACCGGCGATGGCGCAGAGCGTTGGCGCCGCCAGCGGCTTCAGCAAGGGACGCACGCATTTCGTGTTCACCGCCGGCACCGGCTACGCGTTCGACGAAAGCTACCTGGTGGTCGGCCTCGGCGCCAATTACTACGTGGTGGACGGGCTGAACCTCGGCCTGCACTGGGAGTACTGGACCGGCTCGGATCCCAAGATGAGCAAGCTCACGCCATCGATCCAGTACGTTTTTCACCAGATGAACCCGGTGAAGCCGTATGTCGGCGCGTTCTACCGCCGCACCTACCTCGAGCGGCTGGAGGACCTCGACTCCTGGGGCGCACGCGCCGGCGTCTACCTGCAGGCCGGACGCAATTCCTACGTCGGCGCCGGCGTGGTCTACGAGTCCTACCTCGATTGCGACGAGGGCACGTACCGCAAGTGCGACAGCACGTATGGGGAGCTCAGCTTCACGATCGCGTTCTAGCGTGCTCGCCGCCTTCAACTTCTCGCGCTGGATCGACGAGCACGCCCACCTGCTCAAGCCGCCGGTCGGCAACCAGATGGTGTTCCGCGAGGCCGAGGACCTGATCGTGCAGGTGATCGGCGGGCCGAACGCGCGCACCGACTACCACGACGATCCGTACGAGGAGTTCTTCTACCAGCTGCGCGGCGACATCGTGCTGCGCATCCTGGAGGACGGCAAGCCGCGCGACGTGCCGATCCGCGAAGGCGAGATCCTGCTGATCCCGGGCCGTTGCCGCCATTCGCCGCAGCGTCCCGCGGGCACCATCGGCATGGTGGTGGAAAAGATGCGGCCGCTCGAAGTCAACGACGGCTTCGAGTGGTACTGCCCGAAGTGCTGGGCGCTCGTGCACCGCGTCGAGGTGAACGTGCAGAACATCGTCGCCGACCTGCCGCCGCTGTTCGACCGTTCTACAGCGGCAAGCGCGAGTGCCCGAAATGCGGGCACATCCATCCGGGCAGGGCATGACGCCGGCAGCGCTCGCGGCAAAGCACCTGTTCGACGCGCACGAGCGGCGCGAGCGCTTCACTCCACTGCCCGAGCGCATCGCGCCGCGCACCCCAGCCGAGGCGTACGGGATCCAGGACGCCTTCGTCGCCTTGCGCGCCAGAAGCTCGGCGCCATCGCCGGCTACAAGATCGCGCTCACCTCGGCCGAGATGCGCCGCTTCGTCGGCGTCGATACACCGCAGGCCGGCATGGTGTTCGGCTCCCTGGTGCGACGCTCGCCAGCGCGCGTGCGCGCCGCCGACTACGTGCGCCTGATCGTCGAATTCGAAGTCGCGGTCGAGATCGGCGAGGACCTGCCGGTCGCCGATGCGCCGTTCGCGCGCGAGCGCGTGGCGGATGCGGTCGGCGCCGTGATGGCCGGCATGGAGCTTGCCGACGATCGGGATGCCGACTACAAGCAGCTCGCGCAGCACCCGCTCGATCTCGTCGCGGACAACTCCTGGAACGAAGGCGCGGTGCTCGGGAGCCAGTCAAGGACTGGCGCGCGATCGACCTTGCTGCAGTGCGAGGCGTCGCGACCATCAATGGAATCAAGGTGGGAGAAGGGCGCGGGGCGGATTGCATGGGCCATCCGCTCGACGCGCTCACCTGGCTCGCCGACCATCTCGCTTCCGTCGGCCGCGCGCCTGTTGCGCAGCGATGTAGTGATAACCGGGAGCATCATCACCAGCAAATTCGTGAAGGCCGGCGACCGCGTGCGCTTCGATCTGGAGCAGCTCGGTAACGTCGAGCTTCAAGTCGACTAGGCTCGTCGGCCCGCAGCAACATGCCCTGCGGTCTATCGACCTGTCAGGGGAACTCCCGACAAACTTCCCGCTACTAATCCCTCAGGCAGGAGGAGTAGTGGCGACGTATCAGTTCAGCATGCTCGCCGATGGCCAGCAGATCGCATTCAGCGCAATCGGGTCAGCGACGGCTCGAATGTGGTGATCACCTACGCTCACCACCAACAACATCGTCATGCTGCGCGACG
>CAWENY010000005.1:0-33259 GCA_963810475.1 uncultured beta proteobacterium
ATGTCGAATTCATTCGGCTTCGGCGGAACCAACGCGACCCTGGTTTTTGCGCGGCCTTGAGCGGCACGCGCTTCCGCTTCTTCCCTCCGCGTTTCTGGCGGCAGCGATCCTCGGCCTGCACGCTGCGGCTGCCGCTGCAACGCTGATTGCCTTGCCCGGCTGGGCCGGAGGGGCGCTCGCCGCCGCGCTGGCCGCACTCGGCCTGAGCGCGGCGTGGAGCCGCGCGCTGCTGCGCTCGCCGCAATCGCCGCGCGCCCTGGTCTTGAATGAAAAAGGCATCGAGCTCGAGACCGCGAACGGGCGCATTTTCAGCGCGCCGCGGGAGAGAGCCGCCACGTCAGCCGCTTCATGGTGACACTTCCCGTCAGCGGGCGCACCATCCTCGTCACCCGCGACATGCTCGGCGGCGAGGAGTTCAGGCGCCTGCGGCTCTGGGCGCTCTGGGGGCGCCTGCCGCGCCGTTCCGTGGCGGCGGCACAACTCTGACCCGTCTCGGCGCCCCGGGGAGAGGTCGAACTATTTCAAACTGCGTGTGTCTGTGGCACATAGGCGTAGGAAAGTGCGGGCGTAAGGCGGCGGCCTTCGTCCCGGGGTGGGGAGCCCCCGAGTTGCGCCAGGCGCTGGCGGTTGAAGAAAGCGGTCGATGACGGACCGCGAGATCGACCGTCAGCTGGTAGCAAGGGCGCAGCGCGGCGACAAGCAGGCTTTCGAGCTGCTGGTCGAGAAGTATCAGCGAAAGCTGGCGCGCCTGCTGTCACGCTTCATCCGCGACCCGGCAGAGGTCGAGGACGTGACGCAGGAGGCGTTCATCAAGGCCTACCGGGCCCTCCCCGCATTCCGTGGCGACAGCGCGTTCTACACCTGGCTGTACAGGATCGGCATCAACACGGCCAAGAACTACCTCATGGCCATGGGTCGGCGGGCGCCGACCTCGACCGAGGTGGAGGCCGAGGAGGCGGAAGGGTTCGAGGAAGGCGAGCAGCTGCGCGACATCAACACGCCCGAGAGCCTGTTGCTGTCGAACGAGATCGCGCAGACGGTGAACAGGACGATCGAGGGGCTGCCCGAGGAGCTGAGAAAAGCGATACAGATGCGCGAGATCGAGGGCATGAGCTACGAAGATATCGCGCAGGCCATGGATTGCCCGATCGGTACCGTGCGGTCGAGGATTTTCCGGGCAAGAGAAGCGATTGCGGAGCAGTTGAGGCCGCTTTTGGGGACCAGCAAGGACAAGCGGTGGTAAACGCTTACGTGGTAGGGGTGTTATGAACGACAGAATTTCGGCATTGATGGACGGCGAGCTGGACGAAAAGTCCGCCGCCCAGTTGATCGAAGCGCTGACCCGGGACGCGGACGCGGTCCGCACCTGGCGCCGCTATCACCTGATCGGCGACGCCATGCGCGGCGGGCTGCCGCTGTCGGACGGGTTCACCGAGCGCCTCGCGCAGCGCCTGGCCACCGAGCCCACGGTGCTCGCGCCGCGGCGTATCCGGACCGAATCGCCAAGGTTGTTTACCGTGTCGGCAGCCGCTGCCAGCGTGGCCGCGGTGGCGTTCGTCGGATGGATGGCCTTCGCGCCGCAAACCGGGGTTGCGCCGGCGCCGGTCGCCCAGGTCCAAACGCCGGTGGAAGCAAAGCCGGTGCTGGTGCCGCTGCCCAACGCCGCCAACGACTATCTCCTCGCGCACCAGGGGTTCTCGCCCCGCGTCTCCCTGCAGGGCATGGCGCCCTACGTCCTGACCGTCGCCGAGCACCCGGCCGAGGCGCGCAAATGAGCCTGCGGGCCTACGCCTTCGCATGTGCCCTGGTCTCCGGGGCGGTGCAGGCGCAGGCCCCGGAAACGCTCGGCTGGCTGCGCAAGATCCACGACGCCACGCAGAAGCTCTCTTACAGCGGCACCTTCGTCTACCAGAACGGCAGCCGCAGCGAGACTTCGCGCATCACGCGCTATGCGGATGCCGGCGGCGATATCGAGAAGCTCGAAGTGATGGACGGCGTACCGCGCGAGATCGTGCGCGAGAAGGACACCGTGCGCTGCTACCTGCCGGGCGCGCGCCTGATCAAGGTGGATCGGCGCACCGAGCGCGGCTTCCCCGCGCTGCTGCCGGAGCGGATCACGGCGCTGGCGAAGAACTACGACATCACGCTCGGCGAGAGCCGGCGCATTGCCGGCTACGACTGCCGGGCGGTGGTGCTGACGCCCAAAGACAACCTGCGCTACGGCTACCGCCTTTACGCCGACACCGCGAGCGGCATGCTCCTGCGCGCCGTTACGGTCGACGCCAACGGCGAACAGGTAGAGCAATTCATGTTCACGCAGCTGACCATTGGCCGCGTCACCCGCGACATGGTCAGAACGCGCCATGCCTCGAGCAGCTGGCGCGTCGAGGACGCCGAAGCCTCGCCCGCGCGCCTGCCGGGCTGGGGACTTTCCAGCGAGCTGCCGGGCTTCCACAAGGTGGTGGAGCTCAAGCGGCGGCTGAGCGACTCGCGCCCGGCGTCGCAGGTGGTGTATTCCGACGGCCTGGCCGCGGTGTCGGTGTTCATCGAATCGCTGGAAGGCCGCCCGGAGCCGGTGCGCACCGGGCTCGCCAGCATGGGTGCGATCCATATCTATACTCGCGAGGTCGCGAATCACGTGGTTACGGTCGTGGGCGAAGCGCCGGCGGCGAGCGTGCAGCGCATCGCCAACGCAGTCGAGTATCGTAAGCCGCAGTAGCGTAGGGAGACTAAGATGACAGCAGTGAGAGCCGTTCTTGCCCTTTGGGTGATGGCCTTTTGCGCCACTGCGTCCGCACAGGCGGTGCGCGAGCTGCCGGACTTCACCCGCCTGGTCGACGACCAGGGCAACGCGGTGGTGAACATCAGCACCACCCAGGCGGTGCGCCGCAGCGGCGCCGCGCCGCAAGTGCCCGGCATCGAGGACGAGGAGGTGCTCGAGTTCTTCCGGCGCTTCATCCCGCGCCAGCAGCCCGGCCAGCCCGGCCCGTCGCAGCGCCCGGAGAGCCGCTCGCTCGGCTCCGGCTTCATCATCAGCGCCGACGGCTACATCCTGACCAACGCGCACGTGGTCGAAGGCGCCGACGAGATCAACGTGCGCTTCACCGACAAGCGCGAGTTCAAGGCCAAGGTGATCGGCGCCGACCGGCGCACCGACATCGCGGTGATCAAGGTCGACGCCACCGGGCTGCCGGCGGTGCGCTTCGGCGATCCGACCAAGCTCAAGGTGGGCGAGTGGGTGGTGGCGATCGGCTCGCCGTTCGGCTTCGAGAACACCGTCACCGCCGGCATCGTCAGCGCCAAGGGGCGCTCGCTGCCGCAGGAGAACTTCGTCCCATTCATCCAGACCGACGTGGCGATCAACCCGGGCAACTCGGGCGGGCCGCTGTTCAACATGCGCGGCGAGGTGGTCGGCATCAATTCGCAGATCTACAGCCGCACCGGCGGCTTCATGGGCCTGTCGTTCGCCATTCCGATCGACGTCGCGCTCGACATCCAGAAGCAGCTGCGCGACAAGGGCCGCGTGGCCCGCGGCCGCATCGGCGTGGTGATCCAGGAAGTGACGCGCGACCTCGCTACCTCGTTCGGCCTCGACCGGCCGCGCGGCGCGCTGGTCAACTCGGTGGAGAAGGGCAGCCCGGCGGACAAGGCGGGCGTGGAAGCCACCGACATCATCATCAGCTTCGACGGCAAGCCGGTCGAGAGCTCGAGCGACCTGCCGCGCATCGTCGGCTCGACGCGCCCCGGCTCCGCCTCTTCAGTCGAAGTGTGGCGCAAGGGCCAGACGCGCAAGCTGAACATCAACGTCGCCGAGCTGCAGGAGGACCGCGTTGCCGCGGCCGACAAGCCCGGGAGCCGCGCGAAACCGCCGGTCGAGGCGCCGGCGAACCGCCTGGGCATCGTGGTCGGCGAGCTCTCCGCCGAGCAGAAGAAGGGGCTCAACGTCAGCTCCGGCCTGGTGGTCACCGACGTGCGTCCCGACTCCAAGGCCGACGTGCGCAAGGGCGACGTGCTGCTCACCATGGTGCACAAGGGCCAGCACACCGAGCTGAAGTCGGTCGAGCAGTTCAACAAGCTGCTCGCCGGCCTGGACAAGAACGCGGTCATCACCCTCCAGGTCCGCCGCGGCGAAAGCACCGCTTTCGTCACCATCTCGGGCCTGACTGACAAAGGCTAAGCTGTACAGCCGGCACGGCTGCCATCTCTGCGAGGAGATGGCAGCCGGGCTGCGCGCGCTGGGCATCGATTTCGACGAGATCGATGTGGACGCCGATCCCCACTTGCGCGTGCGCTATGGCCGTGATGTTCCCGTCCTTGTCCTGCAGGACGCCGTTTTCAAGCACCGCCTCACCCCGGAAGCGATTGCCAAGCTGCGCTAGAATCGCGCTCCTTTTGCATGGCCACGCATTGACAGACCGCTCTCGCATCCGAAACTTCTCCATCATCGCGCACATCGACCATGGCAAGTCGACGCTCGCCGACCGCTTCATCCAGATGTGCGGCGGGCTGGCCGAGCGCGAGATGGCCGAGCAGGTGCTCGACTCGATGGAGCTCGAGCGCGAGCGCGGCATCACGATCAAGGCGCAAACCGCCGCGCTCGAATACCGGTCGAAGAGCGGGGAAACCTATCAGCTCAACCTGATCGATACGCCGGGACACGTCGACTTCTCCTACGAGGTCAGCCGCTCGCTCGCCGCCTGCGAGGGCGCCGTGCTGGTGGTGGATGCCTCGCAGGGCGTCGAGGCGCAGACCGTGGCCAATTGCTACACCGCGATCGAGCAGGGCGTGGAAGTGATCCCGGTGCTGAACAAGATCGACCTGCCGTCGGCGGATGCCGGCAAGGCCATTCAGGAGATCGAGGACGTCATCGGCATCGCCGCTGCCGACGCGATCCGCGTCAGCGCGAAGACCGGCGAGAACGTCGACGCCATCCTCGAAGCGGTGATCGCGCGCGTGCCGCCGCCGCAGGGCGACCCCGAGGGCGCGCTGCAGGCGCTGATCATCGACTCCTGGTTCGACAACTATGTCGGCGTGGTGATGCTGGTGCGCATGTTTTCGGGAACGCTGCGGCCGCGCGACAAGATCCAGCTGATGAGCACCGGCGCGAGCTATCTGTGCGATCAGCGTCGGGGTGTTCACCCCGAAAGCAAAAGCTCAAGCGACGAGCTGAACGCGGGCGAAGTCGGCTACGTCACCGCGGGCATCAAGGAGTTGCGCGCGGCCAAGGTCGGAGACACGCGTCACCCTGGCATCCAAGCCGGCGGCGAAGCCGTTGCCGGGCTTCAAGGAGATCAAGCCGCAGGTATTCGCCGGGCTGTACCCGGTCGAGGCCAGCGAGTACGAGGCGCTGCGCGACGCGCTGGAGAAGCTGCACCTCAACGACGCCTCGTTCCACTACGAGCCCGAGACCTCGCAGGCGCTGGGCTTCGGCTTCCGCTGCGGCTTCCTCGGCCTGCTGCACATGGACATCGTGCAGGAGCGCCTGGAGCGCGAATACGGCATGCACCTCATCACCACCGCGCCTTCGGTGGTCTACGAGGTCAAGCTGCGCGATGGCACGCTGCAGCAGGTCTCCAACCCGTCGCGCCTGCCGGCGGTGGAGACGATCGAGGAATTCCGCGAGCCGATCATGGCCTGCAAGATCTTCGTGCCGCAGGACTACGTCGGTCCGGTGATCTCGCTGTGCACCGACAAGCGCGGCACGCAGACCAACATGCACTATTCGGCGCGCCACGTCGTGATCTCGTACGACCTGCCGCTGAACGAGGTGGTGCTCGATTTCTTCGACCGCCTGAAATCGATGACGCGCGGCTACGGCTCGCTCGACTACGAGTTCAAGGAATACCGCGCCGCCGACATGGTGCGCCTCGACATCCTGGTGAACGGCGAGAAGGTCGACGCGCTCTCGAGCATGGTGCACCGCTCGGCGTCGCAGCACCGCGGCCGGGAATTGGTGACCAAACTGAGAAGCCTCATCCCGAGACAGATGTTCGATGTGGCGGTACAGGCCGCGATCGGCGGGCACATCATCGCGCGCGAGAACGTGAAGGCGCTGCGCAAGAACGTGATCGCCAAGTGCTACGGCGGCGACATCACGCGCAAGCGCAAGCTGCTCGACAAGCAGAAAGAAGGCAAGAAGCGCATGAAGCAGGTCGGCGCGGTGGAGATCCCGCAGGAAGCCTTCCTCGCGGTGCTGCAGCGGGGCGATCGTTGAACTTCGCGTTGTTTCTGCTGATTCTTCTGCTGGTGACGGGCGCGGTCTGGCTTCTGGACAAGCTGGTGCTGCGCAAAGGAAGAAGCCGCGATGCCAAGCAACCCTGGTGGGTCGAGTACTCGATCAGCTTCTTTCCGGTGATCCTGATCGTGTTCCTGCTGCGCTCGTTCCTGGTCGAGCCGTTCAAGATCCCGTCGAGCTCGATGGTGCCGACGCTGCTGGTCGGCGATTTCATCCTGGTGAACAAGTACACCTACGGCATCCGCCTGCCGGTGGCGAACCGCAAGATCGTCGCGCTCGGCACGCCGGAGCGCGGCGACGTGATGGTGTTCCGCTTTCCCGAGGACCCGTCGCTCGATTACATCAAGCGCGTGGTCGGCCTGCCGGGCGACCGCATCGAATACCGCAACAAGAAACTGTCGCTGAACGGCTCGCCGGTGCCGGTGCGCCAGGTGGACGATTACCTGTCGAAGGAGCGCATGCAGTTCTCGCGCCGCTTCGTCGAGATCCTAAATGGCGCCGAACATGAAATATTGCTCGACGAGGACGCGCCGGCGGGGATGATGCCGGGGCGCGCGTTCCCGTACGCCGGAAATTGCAACTACAATAGCAGCGGCCTGGCGTGCACGGTTCCGCCGGGGCACTACTTCGTGATGGGGGACAACCGGGACAACTCGAGCGACAGCCGCGTATGGGGATTCGTCCCCGACGAAAACATCGTCGGCAAGGCGTTCTTCATCTGGCTCAATCTCAACGAGCTGGGGCGTTTCGGGCGCTTCCGCTGAGAGCACGGCGCATGGGGAACAGGGAGACGATCATGAGAAAACAACAACGCGGTGTCACCATCATGGGACTGCTCATGATGCTCGTGCTGTTCATCGTCATCGCGCTGTTCGCGATGAAGGTGATCCCCTCCTTCATGGAATACCGCACCACCAAGTCCGCGATCGAGGCGATCGCGCGCCAGGGCGTGACCAGCCCGGCGGACGTGCGGCGCGCGTTCGAAAACCGCTCGGCGATCGACCATATCGTCACCGTGCGGCCGCAGGACCTGGAGATCACGCGCGAAGGCAACTCGGTGGTGATCGCGTTCGCCTACCGCAAGGAAATCCCGCTGTTCACCGGCGTCGGCCTCTACATCGACTACGCCGCCGATTCGAGGGGCCGGTAGAGCTGCTCGGCCACGCGTTCGCCGACGCGAGTCTCCTCGAGCGGGCGCTGACGCACCGCAGCCACGCTGCGGACCACAACGAGCGGCTGGAATTCCTCGGCGACGGCGTCCTCGGTTGCGCGGTCGCCGACGAGCTCTACACCCGCTTCCCGCAGCTTCCCGAAGGCAAGCTGACCCGGCTGCGCGCAAACCTGGTGCGCGAGGAGTCCCTCGCCCAGGTGGCGCGCGAGCTCGGCCTGGCGGATCTGGTGCGCGCCGGCACGCCGCCGGTCCCGCCGTCCGTGCTCGCCGATGCGCTGGAAGCCGTGTTCGGCGCGATCTTCCTCGACGGGGGCTACGCCGCGGCGCGGCGCGCGGTGGTGCAGGCGCTCGGCGCGCAGCTCGAGCAGCTCGACCCCGCGCGGGTGGAGAAGGACGCCAAGACCGCCCTGCAGGAGCTGCTGCACGCGCACGGCAAGCCCTTGCCCGAGTACCGCGTGGTGGCCACCCATGGTGCGCCCCATGAGCGCTCGTTCGACGTGGAATGTGCGGTGGGCGACCTCGTCAGCACCGGCCGCGGCACCTCGCGCCAGCGCGCCGAGCAGGAAGCGGCCAAGGCCATGCTCGATAAACTTCAGGCATGAGCGCGCACCGCTGCGGCACCATCGGCCTGGCCGGCCGGCCGAATACCGGCAAGTCGAGCCTGCTGAACCGCCTGGTCGGAGAAAAAGTGTCGATCGTCTCCGCCAAGCCGCAGACCACGCGTCACCTGATCACCGGCATCCTCACCACGCCGGAGTGCCAGTATGTGTTCGTCGACGCGCCGGGCCAGCAGGCGCAGGCGGCGAACACGCTCAATCGCCGCCTGAACCGCCGCGCCACCGAGGCGGCGCGGGACGCCGACGTCGCGCTGTTCGTGGTGGAGGCGTTGCGCTTCGGGCCGGACGATCATGCCGTGCTGGAGAAGATCCCGCCGAGCCAGCGCATCGTGGCGGTCGTCAACAAGATCGATACCGTGAAGCACAGCGCGCAGCTGCTGCCGTTCCTCGACCGCCTGGCGAAGACCCGGGAATTCGCCGCCATCGTGCCGGTGAGCGCCAAGACCGGGAAAAACATTCCGCAGCTGCTGAAAGCCCTGCGCGAGGCGCTGCCCGAGGCGCCGGCCGCCTATCCGCCGGACCAGCTCACCGACCGCGACGAGCGCTTCTTCGCCGCCGAGCTGCTGCGCGAGAAGCTGTTCGAGCAGATGGGCGCGGAGCTGCCGTACCGCTGCGACGTGGTGATCGACAGCTTCAAGGAGGAAGGAAAGCTTCGGCGCATCGAGGCGACGATCCTGGTCGAGCGCGACAGCCAGAAGCCGATCGTCCTCGGCGCCGGCGGCGAGCGCCTGAAGCGCATGGCCACCGCGGCGCGCAAGGACATGGAAAAGCTTTTCGGCGGCAAGGTGTACCTGGGCACCTGGGTGAAAGTGCGCAAGGCCTGGACCGACGATGCCCGCGATCCTGCGCCAGCTGGGGTACGAATGAAAAGGCGGGCTGATTACCAGGCCGGCTACGTGCTGCACACGTATCCGTACAAGGAGACCAGCCTGATCGTCGAGGCGTTCACGCGCAATTTCGGGCGCGTGGCGCTGCTCGCGCGCGGCGCGCGCCGGCCGCGGTCCGCGATGCGCGGCGTGCTGCTCTCCTTCCACCCGCTGCGCCTCGGCTGGAGCAGCTCCGCGGAATTGGGTAACCTCATTTCGGCGGAGTGGTCCGGCGCGCTGCAGCCGCTTGGCGGGCGGGCGCTGATGTGCGGCTTCTACCTCAACGAGCTGCTGCTGCGCCTGCTACCGCGCGACGACCCGCACGAATCCTTGTTCGAGGTCTACGGCGAAGCGCTGCGGCAGCTTTCCCAGGGCATCCCGCAGGCCTCGGTGCTGCGCAGCTTCGAAAAGCGCCTGCTCGCGGAGCTCGGGTATGCTCCGCTGCTCGAGCGCGAGGCGGTGAGCGGCGAGCCGATTCAGCCTTCGCGCCGCTACGTGTATGAACCGGATCGCGGACCGATGCTTTCCTTGGGTGCTTCGTCGAATGACCTCAGTGTCAGCGGCCAGACCCTGCTCGATCTCGCTGCGGACGAGTTCAGCCGGCCGGAGACGCGGGACGAGGCGCGCATGCTGCTGCGCTCGCTCATCGGACAGCGCTTGCATGGCAAGGTGCTGCATACGCGCGCGGTGCTGAGAGAATTGAACGACCTATGATCGAACTGGGTGTAAACGTGGACCACGTCGCCACGGTGCGGCAAGCGCGGCGCACCTACGAGCCCGACCCGGTCTGGGCCGCGATCGAGGCGCATCTCGGCGGCGCCGACGGCATCACCGTGCACCTGCGCGAGGACCGGCGCCATATCCAGGACGAGGACGTGCGCCGCCTGCGCGAGCTCACCCACATCAAGCTCAACCTGGAGATGGCGGCAACCGACGAGATGGTCGGCATCGCCGCGCGCATCAAGCCGGAGATGGCCATGCTGGTGCCCGAAGGGCGGCATGAGGTCACGACGGAAGGTGGATTGGACGTTGTCGCCAGTGAGGCCAGACTGCGCCAGGTGGTCTCCAAACTGCGCGATGCGGGCATCATCGTGTCGGTCTTCATCGACGCCGAGGCGCGGCAGGTGGAGGCGGCCAAGCGCATCGGCGCCTCGGTCTGCGAGATCCATACCGGGCCGTACGCGCATGCCTTTCATTCGAAGGGCAGGGACGCGGAGAGCCCGGCCGTTATGGTGGAGCTGGAAAAAATCAAAAGCGCGGGCGAGCGCATCCGCGCGCTCGGCATGCGTTTCAACGCGGGCCATGCGCTGAACTACTTCAACGTGCTGCCGGTCGCCGCGCTGCCCGGCGTGCGCGAGCTGCACATCGGCCACGCCATTGTCTCGCGCGCTTTGTTCATCGGCATGCGCGAGGCCGTGCGTGAGATGAAAGCGTTGATGGTGCGAGCCGCGCGGTGATTTTCGGCGTCGGTACCGACGTGGTGGAGATCGATCGCATCCGTAAGGCCCTGGAGCGCTGGGGCGAGCGCTTTGCCGGGCGCATCCTGTCGCCCTCGGAGCTGAAGCGCTTCAAGTCCCACCGCCAGCCGGCGAACTACCTGGCAAAGCGCTTCGCCGCCAAGGAGGCTTTCACCAAAGCCCTCGGCACCGGCATCAAGGCGCCGGCGAACTGGCACGGCGTGTGGGTCGTCAACCAGCGATCGGGTAAGCCCGAGTTGCAGTTTTCGGAACCGTTGATCGAGCTTCTTTCAACCCACGGCATCACGCGCTCCCATCTCTCGCTGGCCGATGAGCGCGGTATCGCCGTAGCCACCGTGATCCTGGAATGCGCAAAGTAAGGCTGCCGCCCGGCCCGGTGGTGGCCGACGTGGTGGGAATGACGCTCACCGACGAGGACCGCGAGCGCCTGCGGCATCCGGCCGCCGGTGCAGTCATTCTGTTTACCCGGAATTACGAGAACCCCGACCAGCTCAAGGCATTGGTCGAAGAAATCGAAAAGCTGCGAGAGCCGGCACTGCCGATCTGCGTCGACCATGAAGGCGGCCGGGTGCAGCGCTTCCGCGACGGCTTCAGCCGCATCCCGCCGATGCGCGAGCTCGGCCGGCTCTGGGACCGCGACCGGGACCTGGCGAAAGAAACGGCGCGCGCCGCGGCGTACATCATCGGCGCCGAGCTCGGCGCGCACGGCGTCGACTTCAGCTTCGCGCCGGTGCTCGACCTCGACTACGGCGGAAGCAGCGTGATCGGCGACCGCGCGCTGCATTTCGACCCCAACGCCGTCGGCGCGCTCGCCGCCGCGATCATCCAGGGCTTCGCCGATGCCGGCATGGGCGCCGTGGGCAAGCATTTTCCCGGTCATGGCTTCGCCCTCGCCGACACGCACCACGATGTCGCGCGCGACGACCGGCCGCTATCGGAAATCCTGCGCAAGGACATCGCGCCGTACCGGGCGGCGATCCAGGCCGGCCTGGCGGGCGTGATGCCCGCGCACGTGATCTACCCGCAGTGCGATGCCGAGCCCGCCGGGTATTCGAAGTACTGGCTGCAGGAAGTGCTGCGCGGCAAGCTCGGCTTCGACGGGCTCATCTTCAGCGACGACCTTTCGATGGCCGGCGCCAGCGCGATCGGCGGCCCGCCCGAGCGCGCGCGCGCCGCGCTGGCTGCCGGCTGCGACATGGTCCTGCTGTGCAACAACCCGGAAGGGCAGAAGCAGCTGCTGGAATCGCTCGGCGATTTACAGCTCAAGAATCCCGAACGGCTGGACCGCATGCGAAAGAAGGGCGGCCGCGACCTGCGGAAGAGCGTCGCTTATCGCGAGGCCAGGAAACGCTGACTGCGCTTGCCTAAATCAGGGACAGACCACGTTTTTCGTCGGTAGCTTGGGGAAGAAAAAACGTGGTCTGTCCCTGAATATTGGTTGCGACCCTAGGCCCGCTCCATGTACTTGCCTTCGGCGGTGTCGATCTTGATCTTCTCGCCCATGTTGATGAAGGGCGGCACCTGCACCGTGATTCCGGTTTCCATCTTCGCCGGCTTGAAGCTGTTGGTGGCGGTGGAGTTCTTGATGCCGGGCTCGGTGTCCTCGACGGTGAGGACGACGGAGGGCGGCAGGTCGAGGCCGATGGGGCGGTTGTTGTAGAAGTTGACCTGCACGTCGGTGTTCGGCAGCAGGTAGCCCGACTGTCCTTCGAGGAAATCCGCCGGCAGCGACAGCTGCTCGTAGTTTTCCTTGTCCATGAAGACGTAGCTGTCGCCGTCCTGGTAGAGATACTGCATGTCGCGCGGGTCGACGAAGGCGCGCTCGACCTTGTCCTCGGTGCGGAAGCGCTGGTTGGTCTTGGTGCCGGTCTCGATGTCCTTCATCTCCACCTGCATGAACGCGCCGCCGCGGCCGCCGACGTGCACGTGATACGACTTGAGGACGCGCCACACGCGCTTGTCCCATTCGATGAGGTTGCCGGGACGGATACCGACTGCTTCGACCTTGGCCATGACGTTGTTTGAAGCCTTGCGAAAAGGCGCGCATTTTACACGTTTTATAATGAATTCAGGATGTTCGATGCCAAGGCATTTGTTTCCGGATTGCCGAATCTGCCGGGGGTGTACCGCATGCTCGGCAAGGGCGGCGAGGCGCTCTACGTGGGGAAGGCGCGCGACCTCAAGAAGCGGGTGGCCTCGTACTTCCAGAAGCACAGCCACAGCCCCCGCACCCAGATGATGGTGTCGCAGGTGGCCTCGGTCGAGGTCACCGCCACGCGCTCGGAAGGCGAGGCGCTGCTGCTCGAGAACAACTTCATCAAGAGCCTCGCGCCGCGCTACAACATCCTGTTCCGCGACGACAAGTCGTATCCCTACCTCACGGTCACCGGCCACCAGTACCCGCGCCTCGGGTTCCACCGCGGCGCGAAGGACCGGCGCCACCGGTACTTCGGTCCGTTCCCGCACGCCTATGCGGTGCGCGAGAGCATCCAGCTCCTGCAGCGCGTGTTCCGCCTGCGCACCTGCGAGGACACGGTGTTCGAGCACCGCTCGCGCCCCTGCCTGCTGCACCAAATAAAACGCTGCACCGCGCCGTGCACTGGCAAGATTGCGCCCGATGCCTATGCCGAGGACGTGGCGAACGCGATGCTGTTCCTCGAGGGGCGCGAGGACGACGTGATCGGCAACCTGAACAAGAAAATGAACGCCGCTGCGGAAGCCCGGCGCTATGAAGAGGCGGCTGCGTATCGCGACCAAGTCCGGGCGCTGGCGCGGGTCCAGGTGCGCCAGTACGTGGAATCGAACCGCGGTGTCGACGCCGACGTCGTCGCCTGCGTGGTCGAAGGCGAGATCGCGTGCGTCAACCTGGTGATGATCCGCACCGGCCGCCACGTCGGCGACCGCAGCTTCTTCCCCGCCAACGCGGAAGGCGCGGCGCCGGGAGAAGTGGTGGCCGCCTTCCTCGAGCAGCATTACCTCGAGCAGCCGATGCCGTCGCTCATCGTCACCAGCGAGCCGGTCGAGCTGGAAAATGCGATCACGCCTTCCCATGGCGAGCGCAAAGTGTGGCTCGACATGGCGCGCAAGAACGCGCTGCTCGCGATCGCGCAGCGCGTGCGCGACCGCGCCACGCAGGAAGCGCGTTTGCTCGCGCTGCGCGAAGCGCTCGCGCTGCCCGAAGGCGCGGGGCGCATCGAGTGCTTCGACATCAGCCACACGATGGGCGAAGCCACGGTGGCCTCGTGCGTGGTCTATGACCGGCAGCAGATGCAGAAGTCCGAGTACCGGCGCTTCAACATCCGCGACGTCACGCCGGGCGACGACTACGCGGCGATGCGCCAGGTGCTGGCGCGGCGCTACGAGCGCGTCACGGCCGAGGCCGGAAAGATTCCGGACCTGATCCTGATCGACGGCGGCAAGGGGCAAGTGGGTGTCGCGCGCGCAGCCCTGGCGGATCTGGGCTTGCACCAGGCCTGCGTCGTCGGCGTCGCCAAGGGGCCCGAACGAAAGCCCGGTGAAGAAGAGCTGATCATCGAATCCGAAGCGCGCAGCCTGCAGCTTCCGCCCGCGCATCCCGGCCTGCATCTCATCCAGCAGATCCGCGACGAGGCGCATCGCTTCGCCGTAATGGGCCACCGCGCGCGCCGCGGCAAGACGCGCACCACCTCGATGCTGAACGAAATCCCGGGAATCGGCGCCAAGCGCCGCCAGGCGCTGATCGAGCACTTCGGCGGCCTGCGCGGCGTGCAGGCCGCGGCGATCGACGATATCGCGAAGGTGGAGGGCATCAGCCGGCCGCTGGCAGAACGGATTTACAAACATCTCCACGAATCGGCGACGGCGTGATTCCGCTCAACGCGCCGAACCTGGTCACGTTCTCGAGGATCGTGCTGATCCCGGTGATCATCGCCATCTACTACCTGCCCGACACGTGGCTGTCGGAGCACGGCCGGAACGTGACCGCGACCGTGGTGTTCATCTTCGCCGGCATCACCGACTGGCTCGACGGCTTCCTGGCGCGCCGGCTGAACCAGATGTCGGCGTTCGGCGCGTTCCTCGACCCGGTGGCGGACAAGCTGATCGTGGTCGCCGCGCTGCTTGCGCTCTTGTACCTGAATCGCGTCGACATGATCGTCGCGCTGATCATCGTCGGCCGCGAAATCGCCATCTCGGCGCTGCGGGAATGGATGGCGAAGGTCGGGCAGGCGAAAAGCGTGGCCGTGGCGTTCGTCGGCAAGCTGAAGACCGTGGCACAGATGGTGGCGATTCCGCTGCTCCTGTACCACGACCAGCTGCTCGGCATCGACTGCCAGTGGCTCGGCACGGTGCTCATCAACGTCGCCGCGGTGCTCACCGTGATGTCCATGCTCTACTACCTGCGCAAGGCCCTGCCTTACGCCTCGGTGCGCAGTTGATTTATAATCTGACGGTCGCGGGAATAGCTCAGTTGGTAGAGCGCAACCTTGCCAAGGTTGAGGTCGCGAGTTCGAGACTCGTTTCCCGCTCCAGATTTGCCGGAGGGAGGGCCTGAGGTTTGACCTCGACGGGCTTTCCCTCTTTGTTTATGGCGGGATGGCAGAAGGGTCATGCAGCGGCCTGCAAAGCCGTCTATGCCGGTTCGAGTCCGACTCCCGCCTCCAGACTTCCCTGCAAGTGGCATTATCCCGGCGAGCGCTACCGCCTGGGTGGCGAAACTGGTAGACGCAGGGGACTTAAAATCCCCTGACCGCAAGGTCGTGCCGGTTCGATTCCGGCCCCGGGCACCACAACCACAGAAACAGGGGGCACCATGGTGAAGAAGACACTGGCCGCTGCCGTCGCCGCGGCAGCGTGCACGTTTGCCTTACCGGCCATGGCGCAGAGCGTTGGCGCCGCCAGCGGCTTCAGCAAGGGACGCACGCATTTCGTGTTCACCGCGGGCACCGGCTACGCGTTCGACGAAAGCTACCTGGTGGTCGGCCTCGGCGCCAATTACTACGTGGTGGACGGGCTGAACCTCGGCCTGCATTGGGAGTACTGGACCGGCTCGGATCCCAAGATGAGCAAGCTCACGCCATCGATCCAGTACGTTTTTCACCAGATGAACCCGGTGAAGCCGTATGTCGGCGCGTTCTACCGCCGCACCTACCTCGAGCAGCTGGAGGACCTCGACTCCTGGGGCGCACGCGCCGGCGTCTACCTGCAGGCCGGACGCAATTCCTACGTCGGCGCCGGCGTGGTCTACGAGTCCTACCTCGATTGCAACGAGGGCACGTACCGCAAGTGCGACAGCACGTATGGGGAGCTCAGCTTCACGATCGCGTTCTAGCGTGCTCGCCGCCTTCAACTTCTCGCGCTGGATCGACGAGCACGCGCACCTGCTCAAGCCGCCGGTCGGCAACCAGATGGTGTTCCGCGAGGCCGAGGACCTGATCGTGCAGGTGATCGGCGGGCCGAACGCGCGCACCGACTACCACGACGATCCGTACGAGGAGTTCTTCTACCAGCTGCGCGGCGACATCGTGCTGCGCATCCTGGAGGACGGCAAGCCGCGCGACGTGCCGATCCGCGAAGGCGAGATCCTGCTGATCCCGGGCCGTTGCCGCCATTCCCCGCAACGTCCCGCGGGCACCATCGGCATGGTGGTCGAAAAGGTGCGGCCGCTCGAAGTCAACGACGGCTTCGAGTGGTACTGCCCGAAATGCTGGGCGCTCGTGCACCGCGTCGAGGTGAACGTGCAGAACATCGTCGCCGACCTGCCGCCGCTGTTCGACCAGTTCTACAGCGGCAAGCGCGAGTGCCCGAAATGCGGGCACATCCATCCGGGCAGGGCATGACGCCGGCAGCCCTCGCGGCAAAGCACCTATTCGACGCGCACGAACGGCGCGAGCGCTTCACTCCATTGCCCGAGCCCATCGCGCCGCGCACACCAGCGGAGGCGTACGGGATCCAGGATGCCTTCGTCGCCTTGCGCGCACAGAAGCTCGGCGCCATCGCCGGCTACAAGATCGCGCTCACCTCGGCCGAGATGCGCCGCTTCGTCGGCGTCGACACACCGCAGGCCGGCATGGTGTTCGGCTCGCTGGTGCGACGCTCTCCAGCGCGCGTGCGCGCCGCCGACTACGTGCGCCTGATCGTCGAATTCGAAGTCGCGGTCGAGATCGGCGAGGACCTTCCGGTTGCCGATGCGCCGTTCGCGCGCGAGCGCGTGGCGAATGCGGTCGGCGCCGTGATGGCCGGCATGGAGCTTGCCGACGATCGGGATGCCGACTACAAGCAGCTCGCGCAGCACCCGCTCGATCTCGTCGCGGACAACTCCTGGAATGAAGGCGCGGTGCTCGGTGCGCCAGTGAAGGACTGGCGCGCGATCGACCTTGCTGCAGTGCGAGGCGTCGCGACCATCAATGGAATCAAGGTCGGAGAAGGGCGCGGGGCGGATTGCATGGGCCATCCGCTCGACGCGCTCGCCTGGCTCGCCGACCATCTCGCTTCCGTTGGCCGCGCGCTGTTGCGCGACGATGTAGTGATAACCGGGAGCATCATCACCAGCAAATTCGTGAAGGCCGGCGACCGCGTGCGCTTCGATCTGGAGCAGCTCGGTAACGTCGAGCTTCAAGTCGACTAGGCTCGTCGGCCCGCAGCAACATGCCCTGCGGTCTATCGACCTGTCAGGGGAACTCCCGACAAACTTCCCGCTACTAATCCCTCAGGCAGGAGGAGTAGTGGCGACGTATCAGTTCAGCATGCTGGCCGACGGCCGGCAGATCGCATTCAGCGCAATCGGATCAGCGACGGACCGAATGTGCCGATCACCCACGCATCATCATCAACAACATCGTCACGCTGCGCGACTGATTGCCACTATCGCGGCCGCCCCGGGTGTTGTGCCAACCGATATCGCAGTTATCTGACCAATCGGAGATCGCAATGGCAACAATCAATGGCACCAGCGGGAACGACAGCCTCACGGGCACTAGCGGCAACGACACGATCAGCGGGTTCGGCGGCAACGACGTGCTCTTGGGCGCAGCAGGCAACGACAGCTTGCGCGGCAACGACGGCACGGACTGGCTCGAGGGCGGCGCTGGCAGCGACAACCTCGGTGGCGGCGGCGGGCAGGACAGCTTCGTATTTCGGGAAGCGGGCTCGGCAAACGCCGATGTGCTTAGCGACTACGCCTCGAACTGGGACAACATCCAGCTCGACGCGGCCTTCTTCACCAGCCTCGGCGCCAGCGGAAGGTTCGCCTCCGGCGATGCGCGCTTCGTTGCCAACTCGACTGGGACTGCCCAGGACGCAAGCGACCGCATCGTCTTAAATACCGCCACTGGGCAGCTCTTCTACGACGCCGACGGCACCGGCAGCGGCGCCGCGCAGCACTTCGCCACGCTGCCTTCGGGCCGCACGGTGATCGCGAGCGACTTCTGGGTCTTCGGCACGGCGCCGAGCTCAGGCCAGACCATCAACGGCACCTCCGGCAACGACTCGCTCGTCGGCGGCCCGGGCAACGACACCATCAACGGTCTGGCAGGCAACGACACGCTTGACGGCAGGGCGGGTAACGACACGCTCGACGGCGGGTCGGGCGCCGATACGATGATCGGCGGCACGGGCGATGATCGGTTTTTTGTCGACGACGCAGGCGATGTGACGATCGAGCAGCAAGGCGGCCTGAACGGCATTGACACCGTCCATGCTTCGGTGAGCCACACGCTGAGTGCCTGGGTCAACAATTTGACACTGATCGGCGGCTCCGCCATCGACGGCACGGGCAACGAGATCGACAACGTGCTGACGGGCAATGGCGCGGCCAATGCCCTGTCGGGCGATGGCGGCAACGACACGCTCACCGGCGGCTTGGGCCAGGACAGGTTCGTCTTCGCTGCAGCTCCGGGTGTGGGCAATGTAGATCGGGTGATGGACTTCGTCTCGGGCACCGACAAGCTCACGTTCGACAACGCCGCATTTACCGCCATCGGTACCGCCGGTAACTTCACCACCGGCGATGCGCGCTTTGCGGCAGGCGCAGGGTTTACCTCCGGTCGCGACGCGAGCGACCGCGTAATCTATGACAGCTCGACCGGCAACCTTTACTACGACGCCGATGGCAGTGGCGCAAGCGCCGCGCAGCTTGTCGCAACCCTGCAGGGCGTGCCTGCGCTTGCCGCCACGGATATCGCTGTGGCCGGCACCGGGAGTGTCATAAATGGCACCTCGGGCAACGACTCGCTGACAGGCACCGGCGGCAACGACTCGATAAACGGTCTGGCAGGTAACGACACCATCGACGGCCGCGAGGGCGACGACACGATCGACGGAGGGGACGGCAACGACATTCTCCTCGGCTCCGGTGGCAATGACTCCCTCTTAGGCGCTGGGGGCAATGACTGGCTAATCGGCCGCGACGAGGACAGCACGTTCTTTGGCGGCGACGGTGACGATTCAATACGCGGGAGCAAAGGCTCCGATCGCATCGATGGCGGCGCCGGGAACGACTCGATCTGGTTGAACGACGGTACCGACCTTCAACGGCAGCGACACGGTCGACGGCGGCGCGGGCACCGATACTCTGCAGCTGGGATTCGCCAGAAGCCCGCTCGTGGTGGACCTGGAGGCCGGCACGCTAAGCGGCGGCGACATCTCCGGAGGCGGCAGCGCCTCGCTCGCCAATATCGAATGGGTTTTCGCCGGCGGAACGAGCGATCGCATCATCGGCAACAACGCGCCCAACCTTCTCGACGGCGAGCTTGGCGACGACAGCATTTCCGGCGGCGATGGCAATGACACGCTGTATGGCAGTTACGGCGCCGACACGGTCATCGGCGGCAACGGTAACGACAGCATTTTCGGAGGCGATGCCACGTTTCCCGATGACGACGCCAACGATCAGCTATCTGGCGGAAGCGGCAACGACTCGCTCAACGATGTGCTCGGTGACAACCTGTTCGCCGGCGGAGCGGGGAATGACACACTGACGGGCGGCTCCGACCGCGATGTGTTTGCATTCTCGGAGGCTCCGGGCAGCGCCAATGCGGATACGATCACAACCGGCTTCGCGTCAGATTTCGATGCGATCCGGCTCGACAGCGCCTTCCATCCCAATCTAGGCCCCTCGGGCAGATTCGCATCGGGCGATGCGCGTTTCTGGTCGGCGGCCGGTGCCAGTTCGGGGCATGATGCCACCGATCGGGTGGTCTACGACACGGCGAGCGGCAGGCTCTTCTACGACGCTGACGGCAACGGCGCCTCTCCGGCGCAGCTCATCGCAGTGCTGCAAGGCGCGCCGGTCGTCACGGCTACCGACATTTACGTCGACGTCGTCGATCCAAATCTAGTAATGCAGGGTACCGCCGGAGACGATTCAATGAGCGGCGCTTCCGGCCACGATACGCTGAGCGGTTTGGGAGGCAACGATACGCTCGAGGGCCGCCACGGCGACGACAGACTAAACGGCGGCGCCGGCAACGACTCGCTGATCGGAAACGCGGGCGCGGACCTCCTGCGCGGCGAGGACGGCGATGACACGCTTGACGGCGCAAGCGGTGTGGACCGCTGGCAAATTGAAGGCGAGCCTACGTTTACGTCATGGCCGGACAGACAGCCCATCCCCGGCGACACGCTAGATGGCGGCCTTGGCAACGACGTTTTCTATGTGCAGCACAATGATGTGATTGTCGATGCGGGCGGCATCGATACTGTGCTAACAGACCAGTTTGAGTACACGCTCCCTGGTGGGTTTGAGAATCTGACGTATCAGCCGTTCGGCTTCTCTGACGGTGAAGGGCTCTCGGTCACGTACACGGGCAATGCGCTCGACAATACCATCCGAGTCCAGGGGCTCTGGATCAACAGCTCCGCCGCGCTTGACGGCGGGGAGGGCAACGATACGCTCGACGGCGGGGCGAGTGCCGATACGTTCATCTTCGCTGCCGCGCCGGGCGTAGCGAATGCCGATGAGGTCATCGGCTTCTTTTCGGGGCCAGCACACACAATAGATGAGCCAGGCGACAAGTTGGTGCTGGACGGGACAGTGCATGCAAACTCAGGGCCCTCGGGCAATTTCACCGCCGGCGACGCGCGCTTCTGGTTTTCGGGCACCGGAACGGCGCACGACGCCGACGACCGGGTGATCTACAACACGAGCAACGGGCAACTCTGGTACGACGCAGATGGCAACGGCGGCGGCGCGGCGCAGCTCATCGCAACGTTGCAAGGCTGCGCCGAGCTTGGCGGCCGCCGATATCGCAATCATCAACGGCAGCGGTGGTGGAGGCGGCGGCTCGACGATCAACGGCACCTCGGGCAACGACACGCTCACTGGCACTAGCGGCAACGACACCATCAACGGCCTCGGCGGCAACGACCTCTTCCTCGCCGGCAGCACGGGCGGGGCCGACGTGATCGACGGCGGCACGGGCTCCGACTCGATCGAGTTCAAGGAGAGGGCGACGAGCGGCGTCGTGGTCGACTACGGCGCCGGCACGATCACGGGCGGCGGACCGGGCACGATCAGCTTCACGGGCATTGAGCGCGTCGTCGCCGGCAACTTCAACGACAGATGACCGGCAACGCTGCGGGCCAGACGCTCACCGGCCAGGCCGGAGCCGACACGCTCTGGGGGGCGGGCGGCATCGACACACTGTGGGGCGGCTCGGGCGCCGACAGGTTCATTTTCCGCGAGACGGGAAGCGCCAACGCCGACTTGGTACGCGACTGGGCCTCCGGCTCGGACAAGGTGGCGCTCGACGATGCGGCGATGAGCGCGCTTGGCGCGAGCGGCAACTTCTCTGCGGGCGATGCGCGCTTCGCAGCCGGGGCGGGATTCACCTCGGGGCGCGATGCGAGCGACCGGGTGGTCTACAACACCTCGACGGGAAGCCTCTACTACGACGCCGATGGCAGCGGTGCGGGCGCAGCGCAGCTCATCGCCACGTTCTCGGGCAATCCGGCAGTCGCGGCCACCGACATCGTCGTGATCTGACGTGGAAACCGATATCGCAGTTATCTGACCGATCGGAGATCGCAATGGCAACAATCACTGGCACCAGCGGGAACGACAGTCTCACCGGCACTAGCGGCAACGACACGATCAGCGGCTTTGGCGGCAACGATCTCATCCTCGCCGGCAGCACCGGCGGGGCGGATGTGATCGACGGCGGCACGGGCTCCGACTCGATCGAGTTCAAGGAGAGGGCGACGAGCGCCGTCGTGGTCGACTTCGTCGCCGGCACGATCAGCGGGGGCAGCTCCGGCACGATCAGCTTCACCAACATCGAACGCGTGGTCGGCGGCAACTTCAACGACCGCTTGAGCGGCAACGGCGCAGGCCAGACGCTCACCGGCCAGGCCGGCGCCGACACGCTCTGGGGCGCGGGCGGAGTCGACACCCTATGGGGCGGCGCGGGCGCCGACACGTTCATCTTCCGCGAGACGGGCACCGGCAACGCTGACGTGGTGCGCGATTGGGCCTCCGGATCGGACAAACTCTTGCTCGACGCTTCGGTGATGAGCGCGCTAGGCGCCACGGGCAACTTCGTCGCGGGCGATGCTCGCTTCAAGGCCAATTCCACGGGCACGGCCACGGACGCAAGCGACCGGGTCATCTACAACACGAGCAATGGGCAAGTCTGGTACGACGCGGACGGCAACGGCGCGGGTGCGCGCCAGCTCATCGCCACGCTGCAAAGCGGCGCGACGCTCGTCGCTACCGACATCGTCGTGGAAGGCTCAACGCCGCCGTCCGGAGGACAGGTGATCAACGGCACTTCCGGCAACGACTCGCTCTCCGGCACTAGCGGCAATGACACGATCAGCGGCCTGAGCGGCAACGATTTGCTGGTGGGCAACCCAGGCGCCGACTCCATGCGCGGCGGCGACGGCAACGACACGCTCATTTCCGGCGAGGGAACCGGCACGACCGTGGCCGACGATTCCGCTGCCGATACGCTCGACGGTGGGCTGGGCGATGACGTGTACCACGTCGTTCAAGGCGATATCATCCTGGCGGACCCCGGCGGCATCGATACGGTCATTGCCTGGAGCAACTGGACGCTCGGACCCGGCTTGGAGAATCTCACGCTCGGCGACGACGCCGGCATAGCAAGCGACGGAACCGGGAACGAGCTCGACAATCGCATCATCAGCGCCACCGAGGGCGGCACGATCTCCGGCCTGGGCGGAAACGACACGCTCATCATCAGCGGCGGCCAGAACACTATCAGTGCACTCGGCGGCGAGGGCAACGACACCATCCAGGGACGCGGCAGCGCCGCCGACCACCTTGTCGGCGACGCGGGCAACGATCTGCTCATGGGCCGCGGCGATTTCAGCACGATGTCCGGCGGCGCAGGCGCGGATGTCTTCCTTTTCGACACAAATCCGTTTTTCGGCGACCAGGGCGAGCTGATCACCGATTTCGCCCCGGCGAGCGATACGCTCCGCCTTGACGGCGGGTCGATGGCGGCGCTCGGCGCGTCGGGACGATTCAGCGCCGGAGACCCGCGCTTCGCGACGAATGGCACCGGAACGGCGCAGGACTCGTCCGACCGGGTGATCTACAACTCCATAACCGGCGAGCTGTGGTACGACGCCAATGGATCCGACGAGGGCGAGGTCGCGTTAATCGTACGGCTCGATGGCGCGCCCGCCCTGGCGGCAACCGATATCGAAGTAGTCAATGGCAGCGCGCCTTCGGGCTCCGTCATCAACGGCACCTCCGGCAACGACACGCTCTCCGGTACTGCGGGCAACGACACCATCAACGGCTTCGGCGGCAACGACCTCTTCCTCGCCGGCAGCACTGGCGGCGCCGACGTGATCGACGGGGGCACGGGCTCCGACTCGATTGAGTTCAAGGAGAGAGCGACGAGCGGGGTCGTGGTCGACTTCGCCAGCGGCACGATCACCGGCGGCGGACCGGGAACGATCAGCTTCACGGGTGTCGAGCGTGTGGTGGGCGGTAACTTCAACGATCAGATGACCGGCAACGCCGCCGGCCAGACCCTCACCGGCCAGGCCGGAGCCGACACGCTCTGGGGGGCGGGCGGGGCGGACACGCTGTGGGGCGGGGGTGGGGCCGCCGATACATTCATCTTCCGCGAGATGGGTAGTGCGAACGCGGACCGGGTGAGCGACTTCACCTCGGCTGTGGACAAGATCGGGCTCGACGATTCGGCGTTCACGGTGATCGGCGCGAGTGGCAACTTCGCCGCAGGCGATGCGCGCTTCGCGGCGGGGGCGGGATTTACTTCGGGGCGCGATGCGAGCGACCGGGTGGTCTACAACACCTCGACGGGAAGCCTCTATTACGACGCCGATGGCAGCGGCGCGGGCGCCGCGCAGCTCATCGCGACACTGCTTGGAAATCCGGCTATCGCTGCAACCGACATTGCCGTGATCTGAACGGCTGTCCTTCCGTTGGGGCTATCGACCCGCCCCCCGGCGGCGCCCACACTGCGGTCACTAGACCAGACCTTCGCAGGAGGCGGCGTGGCGACGATCAACGGGACCGCAGGCAACGACACACTCGTCGGCACGACGAGCACCGACATCATCAGCGGGCTGGGCGGCAACGACCTGCTGCAGGGCTCCGGCGGCAATGACTCCGTGCTCGGCGGCGCGGGCAACGACACCGTGCGCGGCAACGACGGCACCGACTGGGTGGAAGGCGGTGCCGGCAACGACAACATAGCTGGCGGTGGCGGCCAGGATAGCTTCGTCTTCCGTGAGGCGGGCAGCACCAACGCGGACGTGTTCAACGACTTCTCCTCGGGCTGGGACAACATCCGGCTCGACGCCGCCTTCTTCACCACTCTCGGCGCAGCGGGGCAGTTCACATCCGGCGACGCGCGCTTCTGGTCCTCGAGCAGCGGTACGGCGCACGACGCGGACGACCGCATCCTCTACAACACCTCGACGCGCCAGCTCTGGTACGACGCCGACGGCAACGGTTCGGGAGCAGCGCTGCTCATCGGCACGCTGAACAGCGGAGCGACGCTCATCGCGAGCGACATCCACGTATTTGGCAGTGGTGGCGGCGGCGGGGGCTCCGGGCAGACGATCAACGGCACGCCGAACAATGATTCACTGGTCGGCGGCTCGGGTAACGACACCATCAACGGGCTCGCCGGCAACGACACGCTGGTCGGTTTGGGCGGCGATGATGTCCTCGACGGCGGTACCGGTGCCGATTCGATGGACGGCGGACTCGGCAACGACACGTTCTACTTCGACCACTTCGGCGATGTGCTCGCCGATGCAGGCGGTCTCGACACCCTGGTAATCGAAAATGGCGGTGGGCTGCCGGATGGCATCGAGAACCTGGTGGTCCGCAATGCCTTCCAGGAAACCGACGCCGTCGGCAATTCGCTGAACAATGTGATCCGCATCGAATCGTCGGAAGCGGGCAGCGTGGTCTACGTCACCGGCGGCGCTGGCAATGACACGTTGGACGGTGCGGGCGGCTTCATCGTCGCCGCATTCGAAGGAAATTTCGGCAACGACTCGGTCCAGGGGGGTGCGCGCGGCGGGTGGCTCGACTTCAACGGGTCCGCCGGTTCTGTCGTCGTGCAGATGGGGGCGGGCACTGCCACCAGCAGCGCCGGCAACGTGACCTTCACGGGCATTGCGAACGCGGTCGGCAGCAACATGGCCGATCGCATAACAGCGGGCGGCGCAGGCAGTCAGATCAACGGATTCGGCGGCGATGACACGCTGATCGGCGGGGCCGGCAACGATGTGATCTTCGGCGAGGGTACCCAGTTCGGTGCTCCTGTCGATACTTTCGGCACCGGAAACGACTCGATTTTCGGCGGCGCCGGCAATGACACGCTCTTTGGCAACGACGGCAACGACACGCTGGACGGCGGGCTGGGCAATGACCGGCTTGGCAGCGGATTCGTTGCGGACAACGAAGGCAGCGAAGGCAACGACACGTTCATGTTTACGGTTGCCCCGGGCACCGCCAACGCCGACGTAGTGACGGATTTCGATTCGGGAGCGGATCGAATCATTCTCGATGGCAATGCGCACGCGAGCTCCGGAGCGTCGGGGAACTTTACGGCGAGCGATGCGCGCTTCTGGTCCTCGGGTACCGGCACTGCACACGATGGCGATGACCGGGTGATCTACAACAGTTCCAACGGACAGCTTTGGTACGACGCCGACGGCAACGGCGCGGGTGCGCGTCAGCTCATTGCGACCCTGGAAGGGATTCCCGCTCTGACCGCCTCGGATATCACCATCATCAACGGTAGCGGAAGTGGCGGTGGCGGCGGGTCAGTCATCAACGGCACTTCCGGTAACGACACCCTCACCGGCACCGCCGGCAATGACACCATCAACGGCCTCGGCGGCAACGATCTCTTCATGGCTGGCAGCACGGGCGGGGCCGACGTGATCGACGGCGGCACGGGAACCGACTCGATCGAGTTCAGGGACCGGGCGACCAGCGGTGTGGTGGTCGACTTTGGCACGGGCACCATCACGGGCGGCAGTTCCGGCACGATCAGTTTCACGGCCGTGGAGCGAGTGGTCGCCAGCAACTTCGCCGACAGCCTGACGGGTGCCGCCGGGGGCCAGACGCTCACCGGCCAGGCCGGCGCCGACACGCTGTGGGGAGGGCTCGGGGTCGACACGCTCTGGGGCGGCGGCGGCAACGACGCGTTCGTGTTCCGCGAGATGGGCTCCGCGAACGCCGACCGGGTCAGCGACTTCGCCTCCGGCGCGGACAAGCTGCAGCTCGACGATGCGGCGTTCACTTCGATCGGGGCGATGGGCAATCTTGCGGCTGGGGACGCGCGCTTTTGGGCTTCCTCCGGCGGCGCGGCACACGACTCGAATGACCGGGTGCTCTACAACACCTCGACCGGCCAGCTCTATTACGACGCCGACGGCAACGGGAGCGCGGCGGCGCAGCTCATCGCCACGGTGCTGAATGCCCCGGCCGTCGCCGCCACCGACATCGTCGTAATCTGACGACACTAGCTGCCAGGACTAGAGATGCTTAGTCTTGGCAGCTGAAGGGAGAGCGTTGAATAGCAGGTTGCGTGCGCGATCTCGTCTCTCGTTTTAGGCCGTACTTCCTCTACGCCGGGCTGTTCAGCCTGGCGATCAATCTGCTGCTGCTGGTCCCGCCGCTGTACATGCTGCAGGTGTTCGACCGCGTGCTGGCCAGCCGCAGCGTCGAGACGCTGGTGGTGCTCACCGTGGCGGCGATCGTGGCGCTGCTGGTGATGGCCGTGCTCGACGTGCTGCGCGCGCGCCTGCTCGGCGCGGCGGGCGCGGCGCTCGACCGCGGCCTCGGGCCGCGCGTGCTCGACGGCCTTCTCGCGCACACGGCGCGGCTGAGCGGCGGGGCGTACCTCAACGGGCTGCGCGACGTGAATACGCTGCGCACCTTCCTCGGCGGCGCCGGGCTGATGGCGCTGTTCGACGCGCCGTGGCTGCCGATCTTCCTGCTGGTGATCTTCCTGTTCCATCCGATGCTCGGCATCGTGGCACTGGTCGGCGCCATCGCCATGCTGCTGCTCGCGGTGCTGAACGAGCGCCTGACGCGCAAGCCGCTCGAGCGCTCGCAGGTCGAGGCGCGCCGGGCGGGGCGCTTCATCGACGCCAACGTGCGCAACGCGGAAGTGGTGAACGCGCTCGGCATGCTGCCGGCGGTGACGCAGCGCTGGGCGAAGCTGAACGACGCCGCGCTCCTCGAGCAGATGCGCGCCAATCGCATCGGCGGCTCGCTCACCGGCTGGACCAAGTTCGCGCGTCAGTTCATCCAGCTCGCCATGCTGGGGGTGGGCGCTCTCCTGGTGGTCTCGCAGGACGTGACCGCCGGGGTGATGATCGCCGCCACCATTCTGCTCGGGCGCGCGCTGGCGCCGGTCGAGACGCTGATCGCCGGCTGGCGCAGCCTGGTCGAGGCGAGGAATGCCTGGCGCCGGCTGCACGACCTGCTGGCGGCCAACCCGCCGGCGGACGTCGGCACCCAGCTGCCGGCGCCGGAAGGCAGAGTGGAGCTCGAAGGCGTAGCCTTCAGGCTGGGCGACAAAGTCATCCTGCGCGGCGTTTCCTTCAAGCTGGCGGCGGGAGAGTCCCTCGGCCTGATCGGTCCGAGCGCTTCGGGCAAGTCGACGCTGGCGCGCCTCATCGTCGGCGTATGGAAGTCGGCGGCGGGCGTGGTGCGGCTGGATGGAGCGGACGTGGCCGCGTGGCCGCGCGAAAGCCTGGGGCCATACCTCGGCTACCTGCCGCAGGACGTGGAGCTCTTCGGCGGCACCGTGGCGGAAAACATCGCGCGGCTGGGCTCACCGGACGCCACGGAAGTGGTGCGTGCGGCGCAGCGAGCGCATGTGCACGAGCTCATCCTGCGGCTGCCCAAGGGCTACGACACCGAGATCGGCGACGCCGGGCAGGCGCTTTCGCCCGGGCAGCGGCAGCGCATCGCGCTTGCCCGCGCGCTCTACGGCAAGCCGCGGCTGGTCGTCCTCGACGAGCCCAATGCGAACCTCGACCACGAAGGCGAGGAGGCGCTGCTGCGCACGCTCGAAATCCTCAAGGCCGATGGCGTGACGGTGGTGATCATTGCCCATCGTCCCTCGCTTCTGCGCAGCGTGGACAAGATGCTGGTACTCAACGACGGCGCGGTGGCGAGCTTCGGCCCGCGCGCCGAGGTCATGGCGCGCGTCACCAGGCAGGCGGCATGAACCCGGAAAAGGAAGCGAAAGGCGTCATCCGCAGCGGCCTGCTGGTGATCGTGATCGGCGCGCTCGCCATGGGGCTGTGGGGCTTCTGGGCGCCGCTCTCCGGCGCCATCATCGCGCCCGGCTTCGTCAAGGTCGACCTCAACCGCAAGGTGGTGCAGCACCAGGAAGGCGGCATCGTGCGCGCGGTGCGCGTGCGCGACGGCGACCGGGTCACCGAGGGCCAGGAGCTCGTCCTGCTCGACGACGTGCGCATCGATGCGCAGCTCGACCTCCTGCGCACCCAACTCGATGCCGAGCGCGCCAAGTCCGCCCGGCTCGAGGCCGAGCGCTCTCTCGCCGCGCGCCCGGTATTCCCGAAGAACCTGCTGAAGGACGAGTTCCGGACGCGGGAAGAGGCGCTGTTCCGCGCCCGCCGGCAGGCGCTCGACAGCCAGATCGAAGTGCTGCGCCGGCAGATCCGCGAGACGGTGGAGGAGGCCGGCGCGCTCGCCGAGCAGATCGCCGCCGAAGAGCGCGCGCTCAAGCTGCAGAAGGACGAGCTCGCGGCCAACGAGCAGCTCCTCAGCCAGGGCTATGTGCAGAAAACGCGCCTGCTGACGCTGCAGCGCGCGGTCGCCGAGTACGAGGCCCGGCACAGCGAGCGGCGCGCCGAGCTCTCCAAGTCGCGCCAGCGCGCCTCCGAGCTCGAGTTCCGCATCCTTTCGATGCGCAACACCTACGTGCAGGCCGCGACCGACGAGCTGAAGGAAGCGTCCTCGCGCATGTTCGACCTCGAGGAGCGCATCCGCCCGTCGCGCGACGCCTCCGAGCGCCAGAAGATCACCGCGCCCATCGCCGGCGAAGTGGTGGGCCTGCGCATCTTCAACGCCGGCTCGGTGATCGGGCCGCGCGAAGTGCTGATGGAAATCGTGCCGCAGGAGAAGCGCCTGATCGTCGAGGCGCGCATCCGGCCGGAGGACGTGAACCACGTGCGGCAGGGGACCGAGGCGGATATCCGCCTCACCGCCTACCAGAGCCGGACCACGCCGCTGGTCGCCGGCGCCGTGCTGTACGTGTCGGGCGACCGCCTGGTCGACCAGCAGAGCGGCCAGCCGTACTACATCGTGCACATCGACGTGCCGGAAAAATCGCTCGCCGCCTCCAGCCAGAAGCTGCAGGCCGGCATGCCGGCGGAAGTCTTCATCCGCACCGACAATCGCAGCGCGCTCGATTACCTGCTGGCGCCGGTGACGTCGTATCTCAGGCGCGCGATGCGGGAACCGGTATGAACCGCGTCCTCTTCGTCCACCAGAACTTCCCGGGCCAGTACCGGCACCTGGCGGCGCATTACGCGGCGGACGCGGGCTATCGCGTGGTGGCGGTCGGCGAAAAGCGCAACCTCCTGCACCAGCCGCGCCTCCCGGGCGTCGAGGTGCTCGGCTACGACCTGCCCGAGATCGACAAGCTGGACCCCTTCAATGGCTCGGTGGTGAAAGCGATCCACCGCGGAAAACGCGTGGCGGCCGGCGCCGCGCACCTCAAGCGCCAGGGATTCCGTCCCGACCTGATCTTCGCGCACATCGGCTGGGGCGAGGCGCTGTTCCTCAAGGACATCTTCCCCGACGCGCGGGTGCTGCTGTACGGCGAATTCTTCTACCGCCCGCAAGGCGGCGACGTGGGCTTCGACCCGGAATTCCCGATGAACGCGGAAAAGGTCCTGCGCCTGCGCGTCATGAACGCGCCGCTTCTCATGTCGCTCGACGCCTCCGACTGGAGCATCGCGCCGACGCGCTGGCAGCACAAGCAGTTCCCGGCCGCGTACGCCGAGCGCATGAGCGTGATCCATGACGGCATCAATACCGACATGGTTTGTCCATCGAATGAGCCCCGTGAACCGGAGTTGATTACTTACGTTGCCCGCAACCTCGAGCCCTATCGCGGCTTCCACGTCTTCATGCGCGCGATACCCGAGATCCAGAAGCGGCGCCCGAAGGCGCGCATCGTGATCGTCGGCGGCGACGAGGTGAGCTACTCGCCGCGCCTGCCGCCGGGCCAGACCTACCGCCAGCACCTGCTGCGCGAGATCGAGGGCAAGGCCGATCTGTCGCGCGTGCATTTCACCGGGCGCATTCCATATGCGGAATACCTCGCGCTGCTGCGCCGCTCGTCGGTGCACGTCTACCTGACGTACCCATTCGTGCTGTCCTGGTCGCTGCTCGAGGCCATGTCCGCGGGCTGCCTGGTGGTCGCCTCGCGCACGCCGCCGGTGGAGGAGGTGATGCGCGATGGCGAGAACGGTCTGCTCACGGATTTTTTCTCTACGGAAAAGCTGGCGTGCCGTATTGACGAAGCCCTTGCCCGTGACCACCAGGAGCTGCGCAGCGCGGCTCGTAAGACCGTGGTCGAGCGCTTCGACCTGAAGCGCGTCTGCCTGCCGGCACAGCTCGAGCTGGCGGCGCGGCTACAGCGTCAGGGTGCCGACGCTCGTCCCGCCGCAGACGTAAAGCACCTGGCCGGTCACGAAACCGTTGTCCCGGTCGGCGAAGAAGAGCACCGCCCGGGCCACGTCGCCCGCCTGTCCTAGGCGCTTCACCGGAATCGACTGCGCGATCTTGTCCACCTGCGGGCTGCCGCGGGGGACGATGCTGTGGAAGTTGTCGGTCTCGATCGGCCCGGGCGCTACCACGTTGACGGTGATGCCGAGCGGCGCGAGCTCGAGCGCCCAGGTGCGCGCCATGCCCAGCATCCCTGCCTTGGTCGCCGAGTAGGAAGTGCGCGTCGGCAGACCGAGCACGGCGCGCGACGACACCAGCACCACGCGGCCGAACCCCGCTGCCTTCATCGTCGGCAAGCACGCCTGAAGCAGGACCACTGCCGCCGAGAGGTGCAGGTTGACGAGCGCGTTCAGGTCTTCGAGCTTGACGTCCGCGAGCAGGGCGGGGCGGATCGTTCCGGCGTTGTGGATCAGCGTGGTGACCTGGTGCGCCTTTGCGATCTCGCGCGCTGCCTGCTCGGTCGCCCTGGCATCGGTCAGGTCGACGGCTACGTGCTTCGCTTTCTTGTTTGGGCTGGGCTTCAGGTCGAGCGAGATGACTTCCTCATCCTGTTCCACCAGTGTCTGGACAATCGCCAGGCCGATCCCCGCACTGCCACCCGTTACCAGGACGGTCATAAGAAAAGCTGGATCGAGGGCAGGGCGGCATCCGCGTTCAGGATGTCGACGCGCTTGAGCCTGATTTTCAATCCCTGATCGGATTGGACCAGGGTGTGCCAGGCGGTCGCGGCGTAGCGCTGGGATTCGTCGCCTTTTGTCTCGGTGTAGAGGAAGGGCGTGCGCATGACGTATTCCCCGCGTGCCGCGTCCGACTTATCCATTTCGGGCGCCTGCAGGACGTGCAGGCAGCGGCTGGCGGGCTTCTGCGAGTACGCCGTGGGTTGCTTCAGTCGCTCGATGCGCAGCTTGAGCAGCAGCTTGTCCTCGTAGGCCAGCGAGTTGTGGGTGAGGGGATCGGTCTGGCCGGGCGCCAGCGGCACCCAGTAATGAGCGTCTTCGGTGAAGAGCGCGTACCACTGGTCGAAGCGCTTCTCGTCCAGCAGCCGTGCTTCCTGGTAGATGAACTTCGCGAGCTCGGCCTCGGTCATGGAGCCATGAATTCGCGCCAGGCGCGGAACTGGTTGCGCATCGAAATCTCGCTGGTGCCATTACATGTAAGCTCGCCCGCGCCGAGCTCGGTTTGCTTGAAATCGCGGTGCAGGCTCACCCACTCGTTACCCTCCGCGGCGAGGCCTTCCTGCGCCGAGCGGTAGCAGTGCAGGTCGTCGTGGCCGACGACGGACATCGGCGAATTGATCAGGCGGTTGTACATCATGGTGCGCTCGAGCAGCTTGTCGGGGGCGCCCTTCAGCCGGAAGGTCCAGGACTCGATCACCGTCTTGTCGGCAGCCAGCGGCCGCGCCACGCGGATCGACTGGATCGCGCCCTTGATGGTGAGGCTCGGGTAGTACACGGTGTTGTGGCGCACGGTGCCGAGGATTTGCTTCGCGCGCTCCTCGCCGTACGTGCGCTTCATCGATTCTTCGTATTCCGGGATGGACGAGTACGCAGAGTGGATCGAGAAATTGACGCCGGAGAAGCCATGGCCGTGCGGATAGACGCGCACCCCCATGTCGTCGAAGAATTTGTAGTCGTTGGCGAACGGCGCGTACTGCTCGATCGCCATCGGCTTGGGCTCCTCGGGCGGCTTGCCCTCCCAGAGTTTCTTCGCGGTGCCGGCGGAGGAGGCGTGCACGATCATCGGATGCATCGTGTCGTTCAGGTTCTCGACGAACATCTTCCAGTTGCAGTTGTGCAGATAGCGCAGGCAGCCGCCGACAAGCTCGAGCTCGCCTTCGGGTGAACGATCCGCGAGGTTGTCGATGGAGGAGAGCGAGTCGCCAAAGTATTCGCGGAACCCGAGGCCGTCGGCGAGGCGGGCGAAGACGAAGCCGCGATAGGTCTCGTGCGTCACCGGGGTCAGGCCCTGCGCATTCAGGCTGGTCCCTTCATAACCCGCCTTCAGTGGGATATGCAGGAGGGAACCGTCGGTTCGGTAAGTCCAAGCGTGATAGGGGCAACGGAAGGTCTTTCCGGCATTGCCGGCGGTGTCATAGACCACCTTGGTGCCCTTGTGCGCGCAGCGATTCATCAGCACCCGCACCTTGCCGTCGGTGTGGCGCACCAGGATCACCGGCTTGGCGGCAATGTCGGCGGTGATGAAGTCGCCGGCGTTGGGTACCTGGCTGGTGTGACCGACGTAGATCCAGGTGCGCGACCACAGGCGCTCCATCTCGAGCTGGAACACCTCCGGGTCGATATAGACGTCGCGGTGCACGTGATCGTCCGCCACCAGTTTCGCCAGCGCCCCCGGATCCTCGCGGTATCGCCTCATCAGGCGCATTGTAGAATCACCAAATGATTGTTTTCGATCTGCTTTGCGGCGAAGGCCACCGCTTCGAAGGCTGGTTCGGCTCGGCCGGCGACTTCGCCTCCCAGCGTGAGCGCAACCTGCTCTCCTGCCCCTCGTGCGGCTCAGCCACGGTCAAGCGCGTTCCCTCGGCGACGCGCGCCAACCTCGGCGCCCCGGCACCCAAGGCTCCGGATCCCAAGCTTCCCGCCCAGCAGGCCAAGACGCCGGACATGGAAGGCAAGGACCCCTTTGCGGTGGCGCAGATGCTCTATTCGCGCATGCTCGACGA
>CAWENY010000006.1:0-23377 GCA_963810475.1 uncultured beta proteobacterium
TGCGCCGCAGCGGCGCCGCGCCGCAAGTGCCCGGCATCGAGGACGAGGAGGTGCTCGAGTTCTTCCGGCGCTTCATTCCGCGCCAGCAGCCCGGCCAGCCCGGCCCGTCGCAGCGCCCGGAGAGCCGCTCGCTCGGCTCCGGCTTCATCATCAGCGCCGACGGCTACATCCTGACCAATGCGCACGTAGTCGAAGGCGCCGACGAAATCAACGTGCGCTTCACCGACAAGCGGGAGTTCAAGGCCAAGGTGATCGGCGCCGACCGGCGCACCGACATCGCGGTGATCAAGGTCGACGCCACCGGGCTGCCGGCGGTGCGCTTCGGCGATCCGACCAAGCTCAAGGTGGGCGAGTGGGTGGTGGCGATCGGCTCGCCGTTCGGCTTCGAGAACACCGTCACCGCCGGCATCGTCAGCGCCAAGGGGCGCTCGCTGCCGCAGGAGAACTTCGTCCCATTCATCCAGACCGACGTGGCGATCAACCCGGGCAACTCGGGCGGGCCGCTCTTCAACATGCGCGGCGAGGTGGTCGGCATCAATTCGCAGATCTATAGCCGCACCGGCGGCTTCATGGGCCTGTCGTTCGCCATTCCGATCGACGTCGCGCTCGACATCCAGAAGCAGCTGCGCGACAAGGGCCGCGTGGCCCGCGGCCGCATCGGCGTGGTGATCCAGGAAGTGACGCGCGACCTCGCTACCTCGTTCGGCCTCGACCGGCCGCGCGGCGCGCTGGTCAACTCGGTGGAGAAGGGCAGCCCGGCGGACAAGGCGGGCGTGGAAGCCACCGACATCATCATCAGCTTCGACGGCAAGCCGGTCGAGAGCTCGAGCGACCTGCCGCGCATCGTCGGCTCGACGCGCCCCGGCTCCGCCTCTTCAGTCGAAGTGTGGCGCAAGGGCCAGACGCGCAAGCTGAACATCAACGTCGCCGAGCTGCAGGAGGACCGCGTTGCCGCGGCCGACAAGCCCGGGAGCCGCGCGAAGCCGCCGGTCGAGGCGCCGGCGAACCGCCTGGGCATCGTGGTCGGCGAGCTCTCCGCCGAGCAGAAGAAGGGGCTCAACGTCAGCTCCGGCCTGGTGGTCACCGACGTGCGTCCCGACTCCAAGGCCGACGTGCGCAAGGGCGACGTGCTGCTCACCATGGTGCACAAGGGCCAGCACACCGAGCTGAAGTCGGTCGAGCAGTTCAACAAGCTGCTCGCCGGCCTGGACAAGAACGCGGTCATCACCCTCCAGGTCCGCCGCGGCGAAAGCACCGCTTTCGTCACCATCTCGGGCCTGACTGACAAAGGCTAAGCTGTACAGCCGGCACGGCTGCCATCTCTGCGAGGAGATGGCAGCCGGGCTGCGCGCGCTGGGCATCGATTTCGACGAGATCGATGTGGACGCCGATCCCCACTTGCGCGTGCGCTATGGCCGTGATGTTCCCGTCCTTGTCCTGCAGGACGCCGTTTTCAAGCACCGCCTCACCCCGGAAGCGATTGCCAAGCTGCGCTAGAATCGCGCTCCTTTTGCATGGCCACGCATTGACAGACCGCTCTCGCATCCGAAACTTCTCCATCATCGCGCACATCGACCATGGCAAGTCGACGCTCGCCGACCGCTTCATCCAGATGTGCGGCGGGCTGGCCGAGCGCGAGATGGCCGAGCAGGTGCTCGACTCGATGGAGCTCGAGCGCGAGCGCGGCATCACGATCAAGGCGCAAACCGCCGCGCTCGAATACCGGTCGAAGAGCGGGGAAACGTATCAGCTGAACCTGATCGATACCCCGGGACACGTCGACTTCTCCTACGAGGTCAGCCGCTCGCTCGCCGCGTGCGAGGGCGCCGTGCTGGTGGTGGATGCCTCGCAGGGCGTCGAGGCGCAGACCGTGGCCAATTGCTACACCGCGATCGAGCAGGGCGTGGAAGTGATCCCGGTGCTGAACAAGATCGACCTGCCGTCGGCGGATGCCGGCAAGGCCATTCAGGAGATCGAGGACGTCATCGGCATAGCCGCTGCCGACGCGATCCGCGTCAGCGCGAAGACCGGCGAGAACGTCGACGCCATCCTCGAAGCGGTAATCGCGCGCGTGCCGCCGCCGCAGGGCGACCCCGAGGGCGCGCTGCAGGCGCTGATCATCGACTCCTGGTTCGACAACTATGTCGGCGTGGTGATGCTGGTGCGCATGTTTTCGGGAACGCTGCGGCCGCGCGACAAGATCCAGCTGATGAGCACGGGGGCGACCTACCTCTGCGATCAGGTCGGGGTGTTCACCCCCAAATCAAAGCTCAAGGACGAGCTGAAGGCGGGAGAAGTCGGCTTCCTCACGGCGGGCATCAAGGAGTTGCGCGCGGCCAAGGTCGGAGACACCGTCACCCTGGCATCCAAGCCGGCGGCGAAGCCGTTGCCGGGCTTCAAGGAGATCAAGCCGCAGGTATTCGCCGGGCTGTACCCGGTCGAGGCCAGCGAGTACGAGGCGCTGCGCGACGCGCTGGAGAAGCTGCACCTCAACGACGCCTCGTTCCACTACGAGCCCGAGACCTCGCAGGCGCTGGGCTTCGGCTTCCGCTGCGGCTTCCTCGGCCTGCTGCACATGGACATCGTGCAGGAGCGCCTGGAGCGCGAATACGGCATGCACCTCATCACCACCGCGCCTTCGGTGGTCTACGAGGTCAAGCTGCGCGATGGCACGCTGCAGCAGGTCTCCAACCCGTCGCGCCTGCCGGCGGTGGAGACGATCGAGGAATTCCGCGAGCCGATCATGGCCTGCAAGATCTTCGTGCCGCAGGACTACGTCGGTCCGGTGATCTCGCTGTGCACCGACAAGCGCGGCACGCAGACCAACATGCACTATTCGGCGCGCCATGTCGTGATCTCGTACGACCTGCCGCTGAACGAGGTGGTGCTCGATTTCTTCGACCGCCTCAAGTCCGCGACGCGCGGCTACGGCTCGCTCGACTACGAGTTCAAGGAATACCGCGCCGCCGACATGGTGCGCCTCGACATCCTGGTGAACGGCGAGAAGGTCGACGCGCTCTCGAGCATGGTGCACCGCTCGGCGTCGCAGCACCGCGGCCGGGAATTGGTGACCAAATTGAGAAGCCTCATCCCGAGACAGATGTTCGATGTGGCGGTACAGGCCGCGATCGGCGGGCACATCATCGCGCGCGAGAACGTGAAGGCGCTGCGCAAGAACGTGATCGCCAAGTGCTACGGCGGCGACATCACGCGCAAGCGCAAGCTGCTCGACAAGCAGAAAGAAGGCAAGAAGCGCATGAAGCAGGTCGGGGCGGTGGAGATCCCGCAGGAAGCCTTCCTCGCGGTGCTGCAGCGGGGCGATCGTTGAACTTCGCGTTGTTTCTGCTGATTCTTCTGCTGGTGACGGGCGCGGTCTGGCTTCTGGACAAGCTGGTGCTGCGCAAAGGAAGAAGCCGCGATGCCAAGCAACCCTGGTGGGTCGAGTACTCGATCAGCTTCTTTCCGGTGATCCTGATCGTGTTCCTGCTGCGCTCGTTCCTGGTCGAGCCGTTCAAGATCCCGTCGAGCTCGATGGTGCCGACGCTGCTGGTCGGCGATTTCATCCTGGTGAACAAGTACACCTACGGCATCCGCCTGCCGGTGGCGAACCGCAAGATCGTCGCGCTCGGCACGCCGGAGCGCGGCGACGTGATGGTGTTCCGCTTTCCCGAGGACCCTTCGCTCGATTACATCAAGCGCGTGGTCGGCCTGCCGGGCGACCGCATCGAATACCGCAACAAGAAACTGTCGCTGAACGGCTCGCCGGTGCCGGTGCGCCAGGTGGACGATTACCTGTCGAAGGAGCGCATGCAGTTCTCGCGCCGCTTCGTCGAGATCCTAAATGGCGCCGAACATGAAATATTGCTCGACGAGGACGCGCCGGCGGGGATGATGCCGGGGCGCGCGTTCCCGTACGCCGGAAATTGCAACTACAATAGCAGCGGCCTGGCGTGCACGGTTCCGCCGGGGCACTACTTCGTGATGGGGGACAACCGGGACAACTCGAGCGACAGCCGCGTATGGGGATTCGTCCCCGACGAAAACATCGTCGGCAAGGCGTTCTTCATCTGGCTGAATCTCAACGAGCTGGGGCGTTTCGGGCGCTTCCGCTGAGAGCACGGCGCATGGGGAACAGGGAGACGATCATGAGAAAACGACAACGCGGTGTCACCATCATGGGACTGCTCATCATGCTCGTGCTGTTCATCGTCGTCGCGCTGTTCGCGATGAAGGTGATCCCCTCCTTCATGGAATACCGCACCACCAAGTCGGCGATCGAGGCGATCGCGCGCCAGGGCGTGACCAGCCCGGCCGACGTGCGGCGCGCGTTCGAGAACCGCTCGGCGATCGACCACATCGTCACCGTGCGGCCGCAGGATCTCGAGATCACGCGCGAAGGCAATTCGGTGGTGATCGCGTTTGCCTACCGCAAGGAAATCCCGCTGTTCACCGGCGTCGGCCTCTATATCGACTACGCCGCCGATTCGAGGGGCCGGTAGAGCTGCTCGGCCACGCGTTCGCCGACGCGAGTCTCCTCGAGCGGGCGCTGACGCACCGCAGCCACGCTGCGGACCACAACGAGCGGCTGGAATTCCTCGGCGACGGCGTCCTCGGTTGCGCGATCGCCGACGAGCTCTACACCCGCTTCCCGCAGCTTCCCGAAGGCAAGCTCACCCGGCTGCGGGCAAACCTGGTGCGCGAGGAGTCCCTCGCCCAGGTGGCGCGCGAGCTCGGCCTGGCGGATCGGGTGCGGGCGGGCACGCCGCCGGTCCCGCCGTCCGTGCTCGCCGATGCGCTGGAAGCCGTGTTCGGCGCGATCTTCCTCGACGGGGGCTACGTCGCGGCGCGGCGCGCCGTGGTGCAGGCGCTCGGCTCGCAGCTCGAGCAGCTCGATCCCGCGCGGGTGGAGAAGGACGCCAAGACCGCCCTGCAGGAGCTGCTGCACGCGCACGGCAAGCCCTTGCCCGAGTATCGCGTGGTGGCCACCCATGGTGCGCCCCATGAGCGCTCCTTCGACGTGGAATGTGCGGTGGGCGACCTCGTCAGCACCGGCCGCGGCACCTCGCGCCAGCGCGCCGAGCAGGAAGCGGCCAAGGCCATGCTCGATAAACTTCAGGCATGAGCGCGCACCGCTGCGGCACCATCGGACTTGCCGGCCGGCCGAATACCGGCAAGTCGAGCCTGCTGAACCGCCTGGTCGGAGAAAAGGTGTCGATCGTCTCCGCCAAGCCGCAGACCACGCGTCACCTGATCACCGGCATCCTGACCACGCCGGAGTGCCAGTATGTGTTCGTCGACGCGCCCGGCCAGCAGGCGCAGGCGGCGAACACGCTCAACCGGCGCCTGAATCGCCGCGCCACCGAGGCGGCGCGGGACGCTGATGTCGCGCTGTTCGTGGTCGAGGCCTTGCGCTTCGGGCCCGACGATCATGCCGTGCTGGAGAAGATTCCGCCGAGCCAGCGCATCGTGGCGGTCGTGAACAAGATCGATACCGTGAAGCACAGCGCGCAGCTGCTGCCGTTCCTCGACCGCCTGGCGAAGACCCGGGAATTCGCCGCCATCGTGCCGGTGAGCGCCAAGACCGGGAAGAACATTCCGCAGCTGCTGAAAGCCCTGCGCGAGGCGCTGCCCGAGGCGCCGGCCGCCTATCCGCCCGACCAGCTCACCGACCGCGACGAGCGCTTCTTCGCCGCCGAGCTGCTGCGCGAGAAGCTGTTCGAGCAGATGGGCGCGGAGCTGCCGTACCGCTGCGAAGTGGTGATCGACAGCTTCCGGGAGGAGGGGCAGGGGAGGAGGGGGACAACTCTCCGCAGAATCGAGGCCACCATCCTCGTCGAGCGCGACAGCCAGAAGCCGATCGTCCTCGGCGCCGGCGGCGAGCGGCTGAAGCGCATGGCCACCGCCGCGCGCAAGGACATGGAGAAGCTGTTCGGCGGCAAGGTGTACCTCGGCACCTGGGTGAAAGTGCGCAAGGCCTGGACCGACGATGCGCGGATCCTGCGCCAGCTGGGGTACGAATGAAAAGGCGGGCCGACTACCAGGCGGGCTACGTGCTGCACACGTATCCGTACAAGGAGACCAGCCTGATCGTCGAGGCTTTCACGCGCAACTTCGGGCGCGTCGCGCTCCTCGCCCGCGGCGCGCGCCGCCCGCGGTCGGCGATGCGCGGCGTGCTGCTCTCCTTCCACCCGCTGCGCCTCGGCTGGAGCAGCTCCGCGGAATTGGGTAACCTCATTTCGGCGGAGTGGTCCGGCGCCTTGCAGCCGCTGGGCGGGCAGGCACTGATGTGCGGCTTCTACCTCAACGAGCTGCTGCTGCGCCTGCTGCCGCGCGACGACCCGCACGAGTCCTTGTTCGAGATCTACGGCGAAGCGCTGCGGCAGCTTTCCCAGGGCATCCCGCAGGCCTCGGTGCTGCGCAGCTTTGAAAAGCGCCTGCTCGCGGAGCTCGGGTATGCTCCGCTGCTCGAGCGCGAGGCGGTGAGCGGCGAGCCGATTCAGCCTTCGCGCCGCTACGTGTATGAACCGGATCGCGGACCGATGCTTTCCTTGGGTGCTTCTCCGAACGACCTCAGTGTCAGCGGCCAGACCCTTCTCGACCTTGCCGCAGACGAGTTCAGCCGGCCGGAGACGCGGGACGAGGCGCGCATGCTGCTGCGCTCGCTCATCGGCCAGCGCTTGCATGGCAAGGTGCTGCACACGCGCGCGGTGCTGAGAGAATTGAACGACCTATGATCGAACTGGGTGTAAACGTGGACCACGTCGCCACGGTGCGGCAGGCGCGCCGCACCTACGAGCCCGACCCGGTCTGGGCCGCGATCGAGGCGCATCTCGGCGGCGCCGACGGCATCACCGTGCACCTGCGCGAGGACCGGCGCCATATCCAGGACGAGGACGTGCGCCGCCTGCGCGAGCTCACCCACATCAAGCTCAACTTGGAGATGGCGGCAACCGACGAGATGGTCGGCATCGCCGCGCGCATCAAGCCGGAGATGGCCATGCTGGTCCCCGAAGGGCGGCATGAGGTCACGACGGAAGGTGGATTGGATGTTGTCGCCAGTGAGGCCAGACTGCGCCAGGTGGTCTCCAAGCTGCGCGATGCGGGCATCATCGTGTCGGTCTTCATCGACGCCGAGGCGCGGCAGGTGGAGGCGGCCAAGCGCATCGGCGCCTCGGTCTGCGAGATCCATACCGGGCCGTACGCGCATGCCTTTCATTCGAAGGGCAGGGACGCGGAGAGCCCGGCCGTTATGGTGGAGCTGGAAAAAATCAAAAGCGCGGGTGAGCGCATCCGCGCGCTCGGCATGCGTTTCAACGCGGGCCATGCGCTGAACTACTTCAACGTGCTGCCGGTCGCCGCGCTGCCCGGCGTGCGCGAGCTGCACATCGGCCACGCCATTGTCTCGCGCGCTTTGTTCATCGGCATGCGCGAGGCCGTGCGTGAAATGAAAGCGTTGATGGTGCGAGCCGCGCGGTGATCTTCGGGGTCGGGACCGACGTGGTCGAGATCGACCGCATCCGCAAGGCCCTGGAGCGCTGGGGCGAGCGCTTTGCCGGGCGCATCCTGTCGCCCTCGGAGCTCAAGCGCTTCAAGTCCCACCGCCAGCCGGCGAACTACCTGGCAAAGCGCTTCGCCGCCAAGGAGGCTTTCACCAAAGCCCTCGGCACGGGCATCAAGGCGCCGGCGAACTGGCACGGCGTCTGGGTCGTGAACCAGCGATCGGGTAAGCCCGAGTTGCAGTTTTCGGAACCGTTGATCGAGCTTCTTTCAACCCACGGCATCACGCGCTCCCATCTCTCGCTGGCCGATGAGCGGGGTATCGCCGTAGCCACCGTGATCCTGGAATGCGCAAAGTAAGGTTGCCGCCCGGCCCGGTGGTGGCCGACGTGGTGGGGTTGATGCTCACTGACGAGGACCGCGAGCGCCTGCGGCACCCGGCTGCCGGTGCAGTCATTCTGTTTACCCGGAATTACGAGAACCCAGACCAGCTCAAGGCATTGGTCGAAGAAATCGAAAAGCTGCGAGAGCCGGCACTGCCGATCTGCGTCGACCATGAAGGCGGCCGGGTGCAGCGCTTCCGCGACGGCTTCAGCCGCATCCCGCCGATGCGCGAGCTCGGCCGGCTGTGGGACCGTGACCGGGACCTCGCGAAAGAGACGGCGCGCGCCGCCGCGTACATCATCGGCGCGGAGCTCGGCGCGCACGGCGTCGACTTCAGCTTCGCGCCGGTGCTCGACCTCGACTACGGTGGAAGCAGCGTGATCGGCGACCGCGCGCTGCATTTCGACCCCAACGCAGTGGGCGCCCTAGCCGCCGCGATCATCCAGGGCTTCGCCGATGCCGGCATGGGCGCCGTGGGCAAGCATTTTCCCGGCCATGGCTTCGCCCTCGCCGACACGCACCACGATGTTGCGCGCGACGACCGGCCGCTATCGGAAATCCTGCGCAAGGACATCGCACCGTACCGGGCGGCGATCCAGGCCGGCCTGGCGGGCGTGATGCCCGCGCACGTGATCTACCCGCAGTGCGATGCCGAGCCCGCGGGGTATTCGAAGTACTGGCTGCAGGAAGTCCTGCGCGGCAAGCTCGGCTTCGACGGGCTCATCTTCAGCGACGACCTTTCGATGGCCGGCGCCAGCGCGATCGGCGGCCCGCCCGAGCGCGCGCGCGCCGCGCTAGCTGCCGGCTGCGACATGGTCCTGCTGTGCAACAACCCGGAAGGGCAGAAGCAGCTGCTGGAATCGCTCGGAGATTTACAGCTCAAGAATCCCGAACGGCTGGACCGCATGCGAAAGAAGGGCGGCCGGGACCTGCGGAAGAGCGTCGCTTATCGCGAGGCTCAGGAAACACTGACTGCGCTGGCCTAAATCAGGGACAGACCACGTTTTTCGTCGGTAGCTTGGGGAAGAAAAACGTGGTCTGTCCCTGAATATCGGTTGCGACCCTAGGCCCGCTCCATGTACTTGCCTTCGGCGGTGTCGATCTTGATCTTCTCGCCCTTGTTGATGAAGGGCGGCACCTGCACCGTGATTCCAGTCTCCATCTTCGCCGGCTTGAAGCTGTTGGTCGCGGTGGAGTTCTTGATGCCGGGCTCGGTGTCCTCGACGGTGAGGACGACGGAGGGCGGCAGGTCGAGGCCGATGGGGCGGTTATTGTAGAAGTTGACCTGCACGTCGGTGTTCGGCAGCAGGTAGCCCGACTGTCCTTCGAGGAAATCCGCCGGCAGCGACAGCTGCTCGTAGTTTTCCTTGTCCATGAAGACGTAGCTGTCGCCGTCCTGGTAGAGATACTGCATGTCGCGCGGGTCGACGAAGGCGCGCTCGACCTTGTCCTCGGTGCGGAAGCGCTGGTTGGTCTTGGTGCCGGTCTCGATGTCCTTCATCTCCACCTGCATGAACGCGCCGCCGCGGCCGCCGACGTGCACGTGATAGGACTTGAGGACGCGCCACACGCGCTTGTCCCATTCGATGAGGTTGCCGGGACGGATACCGACTGCTTCGACCTTGGCCATGACGTTGTTTGAAGCCTTGCGAAAAGGCGCGCATTTTACACGTTTTATAATGAATTCAGGATGTTCGACGCCAAGGCATTTGTTTCCGGATTGCCGAATCTGCCGGGGGTGTACCGCATGCTCGGCAAGGGCGGCGAGGCGCTCTACGTGGGGAAGGCGCGCGACCTCAAGAAGCGGGTGTCCTCGTACTTCCAGAAGCACAGCCACAGCCCCCGCACCCAGATGATGGTGTCGCAGGTGGCCTCGGTCGAGGTCACCGCCACGCGCTCGGAAGGCGAGGCGCTGCTGCTCGAGAACAACTTCATCAAGAGCCTCGCGCCGCGCTACAACATCCTGTTCCGCGACGACAAGTCGTATCCCTACCTCACGGTCACCGGCCACCAGTACCCGCGCCTCGGGTTCCACCGCGGCGCGAAGGACCGGCGCCACCGGTACTTCGGTCCGTTCCCGCACGCCTATGCGGTGCGCGAGAGCATCCAGCTCCTGCAGCGCGTGTTCCGCCTGCGCACCTGCGAGGACACGGTGTTCGAGCACCGCTCGCGCCCCTGCCTGCTGCACCAAATAAAACGCTGCACCGCGCCGTGCACTGGCAAGATTGCGCCCGATGCCTATGCCGAGGACGTGGCGAACGCGATGCTGTTCCTCGAGGGGCGCGAGGACGACGTGATCGGCAACCTGAACAAGAAAATGAACGCCGCTGCGGAAGCCCGGCGCTATGAAGAGGCGGCTGCGTATCGCGACCAAGTCCGGGCGCTGGCGCGGGTCCAGGTGCGCCAGTACGTGGAATCGAACCGCGGTGTCGACGCCGACGTCGTCGCCTGCGTGGTCGAAGGCGAGATCGCGTGCGTCAACCTGGTGATGATCCGCACCGGCCGCCACGTCGGCGACCGCAGCTTCTTCCCCGCCAACGCGGAAGGCGCGGCGCCGGGAGAAGTGGTGGCTGCCTTCCTCGAGCAGCATTACCTCGAGCAGCCGATGCCGTCGCTCATCGTCACCAGCGAGCCGGTCGAGCTGGAAAATGCGATCACGCCTTCCCATGGCGAGCGCAAAGTGTGGCTCGACATGGCGCGCAAGAACGCGCTGCTCGCGATCGCGCAGCGCGTGCGCGACCGCGCCACGCAGGAAGCGCGTTTGCTCGCGCTGCGCGAAGCGCTCGCGCTGCCCGAAGGTGCGGGGCGCATCGAGTGCTTCGACATCAGCCACACGATGGGCGAAGCCACGGTGGCCTCGTGCGTGGTCTATGACCGGCAGCAGATGCAGAAGTCCGAGTACCGGCGCTTCAACATCCGCGACGTCACGCCGGGCGACGACTACGCGGCGATGCGCCAGGTGCTGGCGCGGCGCTACGAGCGCGTCACGGCCGAGGCCGGAAAGATTCCGGACCTGATCCTGATCGACGGCGGCAAGGGGCAAGTGGGTGTCGCGCGCGCAGCCCTGGCGGATCTGGGCTTGCACCAGGCCTGCGTCGTCGGCGTCGCCAAGGGGCCCGAACGAAAGCCCGGTGAAGAAGAGCTGATCATCGAATCCGAAGCGCGCAGCCTGCAGCTGCCGCCGGCGCATCCCGGCCTGCATCTCATCCAGCAGATCCGCGACGAGGCGCATCGCTTCGCCGTAATGGGCCACCGCGCGCGCCGCGGCAAGACGCGCACGACCTCGATGCTGAACGAAATCCCGGGAATCGGCGCCAAGCGCCGCCAGGCGCTGATCGAGCACTTCGGCGGCCTGCGCGGCGTGCAGGCGGCGGCGATCGACGACATCGCGAAGGTGGAGGGCATCAGCCGCCCGCTGGCAGAACGGATTTACAAGCATCTCCACGAATCGGCGACGGCGTGATTCCGCTCAACGCGCCGAACCTGGTCACGTTCTCGAGGATCGTGCTGATCCCGGTGATCATCGCCATCTACTACCTGCCCGACACGTGGCTGTCGGAGCACGGCCGGAACGTGACCGCGACCGTGGTGTTCATCTTCGCCGGCATCACCGACTGGCTCGACGGCTTCCTGGCGCGCCGGCTGAACCAGATGTCGGCGTTCGGCGCGTTCCTCGACCCGGTGGCGGACAAGCTGATCGTGGTCGCCGCGCTGCTTGCGCTGCTGTACCTGAATCGCGTCGACATGATCGTCGCGCTGATCATCGTCGGCCGCGAAATCGCCATCTCGGCGCTGCGGGAATGGATGGCGAAGGTCGGGCAGGCGAAAAGCGTGGCCGTGGCGTTCGTCGGCAAGCTGAAGACCGTGGCACAGATGGTGGCGATTCCGCTGCTCCTGTACCACGACCAGCTGCTCGGCATCGACTGCCAGTGGCTCGGCACGGTGCTCATCAACGTCGCCGCGGTGCTCACCGTGATGTCCATGCTGTACTACCTGCGCAAGGCCCTGCCTTACGCCTCGGTGCGCAGTTGATTTATAATCTGACGGTCGCGGGAATAGCTCAGTTGGTAGAGCGCAACCTTGCCAAGGTTGAGGTCGCGAGTTCGAGACTCGTTTCCCGCTCCAGATTTGCCGGAGGGAGGGCCTGAGGTTTGACCTCGACGGGCTTTCCCTCTTTGTTTATGGCGGGATGGCAGAAGGGTCATGCAGCGGCCTGCAAAGCCGTCTATGCCGGTTCGAGTCCGACTCCCGCCTCCAGACTTCCCTGCAAGTGGCATTATCCCGGCGAGCACTACCGCCTGGGTGGCGAAACTGGTAGACGCAGGGGACTTAAAATCCCCTGACCGCAAGGTCGTGCCGGTTCGATTCCGGCCCCGGGCACCACAACCACAGAAACAGGGGGGGCACCATGCTGAAGAAGACACTGGCCGCTGCCGTCGCCGCGGCAGCGTGCACGTTCGCCTTACCGGCGATGGCGCAGAGCGTTGGTGCCGCCAGCGGCTTCAGCAAGGGACGCACGCATTTCGTGTTCACCGCCGGCACCGGCTACGCGTTCGACGAAAGCTACCTGGTGGTCGGCCTCGGCGCCAACTACTACGTGGTGGACGGGCTGAACCTCGGCCTGCACTGGGAGTACTGGACCGGCTCGGATCCCAAGATGAGCAAGCTCACGCCATCGATCCAGTACGTTTTTCACCAGATGAACCCGGTGAAGCCGTATGTCGGCGCGTTCTACCGGCGCACCTACCTCGAGCAGCTGGAGGACCTCGACTCCTGGGGCGCGCGCGCCGGCGTCTATCTGCAGGCCGGACGCAATTCCTACGTCGGCGCCGGCGTGGTCTACGAGTCCTACCTGGATTGCAACGAGGGCACGTACCGCAAGTGCGACAGCACGTATGGGGAGCTCAGCTTCACGATCGCGTTCTAGCGTGCTCGCCGCCTTCAACTTCTCGCGCTGGATCGACGAGCACGCGCACCTGCTCAAGCCGCCGGTCGGCAACCAGATGGTGTTCCGCGAGGCCGAGGACCTGATCGTGCAGGTGATCGGCGGGCCGAACGCGCGCACCGACTACCACGACGATCCGTACGAGGAGTTCTTCTACCAGCTGCGCGGCGACATCGTGCTGCGCATCCTGGAGGACGGCAAGCCGCGCGACGTGCCGATCCGCGAAGGCGAGATCCTGCTGATCCCGGGCCGTTGCCGTCATTCCCCGCAACGTCCCGCGGGCACCATCGGCATGGTGGTGGAGAAGGTGAGGCCGCTCGAGATCAACGACGGCTTCGAGTGGTACTGCCCGAAGTGCTGGGCGCTCGTGCACCGCGTCGAGGTGAACGTGCAGAACATCGTTGCCGACCTGCCGCCGCTGTTCGACCAGTTCTACAGCGGCAAGCGCGAGTGCCCGAAATGCGGGCACATCCATCCGGGCAGGGCATGACGCCGGCAGCGCTCGCGGCAAAGCACCTGTTCGACGCGCACGAACGGCGCGAGCGCTTCACTCCATTGCCCGAGCGCCATCGCGCCGCGCACAGCAGCGGAGGCGTACGGGATCCAGGATGCCTTCGTCGCCTTGCGCGCAGAGAAGCTCGGCGCCATCGCCGGCTACAAGGTCGCGCTCACCTCGGCCGAGATGCGCCGCTTCGTCGGCGTCGATACACCGCAGGCCGGCATGGTGTTCGGCTCACTGGTGCGACGCTCGCCAGCGCGCGTGCGCGCCGCCGACTACGTGCGCCTGATCGTCGAATTCGAAGTCGCGGTCGAGATCGGGGAGGACCTCCCGGTCGCCGATGCGCCATTCGCGCGCGAGCGCGTAGCCGATGCGGTCGGCGCCGTGATGGCAGGCATGGAGCTTGCCGACGATCGGGATGCCGACTACAAGCAGCTCGCGCAGCACCCGCTCGACCTCGTTGCGGACAACTCCTGGAATGAAGGCGCGGTGCTCGGCGCGCCGGTGAAGGACTGGCGCGCGATCGACCTTGCTGCAGTGCGAGGCGTGGCGACCATCAATGGAATCAAGGTCGGAGAAGGGCGCGGGGCCGATTGCATGGGCCATCCACTCGACGCGCTCGCCTGGCTCGCCGACCATCTCGCTTCGGTTGGCCGCGCCCTGTTGCGCGGCGATGTAGTGATAACCGGGAGCATCATCACCAGCAAATTCGTGAAGGCCGGCGACCGCGTGCGCTTCGACTTGGAGCAACTGGGCAGCGTCGACCTGCAGATGGACTAGGCCAGTCGGTTTCCGGCCACATCCCCAGCGGACTATTGATCCGCCGGGAAAGTCCTTACACAGTCCCACTGTTTATCATCTTCAGCAGGAGTAGCCGTGGCGACTATCAACGGGAGTTCAGGCAACGACACCCTCGCCGGCACGAGCGGCAACGACACGATCAGCGGCTTTGGCGGCAACGACCTCATCCTCGCCGGCAGCACCGGCGGGGCGGATGTGATCGACGGCGGCACGGGCTCCGACTCGATCGAGTTCAAGGAGAGGGCGACGAGCGCCGTCGTGGTCGACTTCGTCGCCGGCACGATCAGCGGCGGCAGCTCCGGCACGATCAGCTTCACCAACATCGAACGCGTGGTCGGCGGCAACTTCAACGACCGCTTGAGCGGCAACGGCGCAGGCCAGACGCTCACCGGCCAGGCCGGCGCCGACACGCTCTGGGGGGCGGGCGGCATCGACACGCTATGGGGTGGCGCGGGCGCCGACAGGTTCATCTTCCGCGAGACGGGCACCGGCAACGCTGACCTCGTGCGCGATTGGGCCTCTGGATCGGACAAGCTTCTTCTCGACGGCGCGGTGATGAGCGCGCTAGGCGCCACGGGCAACTTCGCCGCGGGCGATGCTCGCTTCAAGGCCAATTCCACGGGCACGGCCACGGACGCCAGCGACCGGGTCATCTACAACACGAGCAATGGGCAGGTCTGGTACGACGCCGACGGCAATGGCGCGGGTGCGCGCCAGCTTATCGCCACGCTGCAAAGCGGCGCCACGCTCGTCGCCACCGACATCGCGGTCGAGGGCGGGAGCAGCGGCGGCGGGCAGACGATCAACGGCACCTCCGGCAACGACTCGCTCGTCGGCGGCCCGGGCAACGACACCATCAACGGCTTCGACGGCGACGACACGATCGACGGCGCCGCCGGCGCCGATTCCATGGTCGGCGGCGCGCATGCCGATACTTACTTCGTCGACAACCCGGGCGACGTGATCGTCGAGTTCGAGAACGGCGGCTTCGATACGGTCAACGCGAGCGTGAGCTACACGCTGCCGCAGTGGGTGAACCATCTCACGCTGGTCGGCCCCGATCCGGACATATCCGGCACAGGGAACGAGCTTCCCAACGTCATCGAAGGCAACGCAGGACAAAATTCCATCTTCGGCTTCGCCGGAGACGACCACTTGGACGGTGGCGACGGCCACGACCACCTCGAAGGCGGGGAGGGCAGCGACACCATGCTCGGCGGCGCCGGGCGGGACGGCTTTCGGGTCGCGGCAGAGGGCGGCCGGGATTCGATCGACGGCGGCGGCGACGTCGATTCCGTTGGAATGGATGTGAACCTGACACAGGTCATCGTGGACCTCCAGGCTGGGACCATCTCGGCGGCCGGCGTGGTGATCGCCGATGTTCTGGCCGTTGAGTGGGTTTTCGCGACGAATTTCGCAGACCAGCTGACAGGCGACGGCTTCGCCAACAATTTCCTCGGCCTCGCAGGTCCCGACACCCTGGACGGCCGCGGCGGGAACGACACGCTAAACGGTGAAGGAGGCGAGGATCTCTACCGGTTCAGCGTAGCGCCGAGTGCGACGAACGCAGATCTGGTCTTTGGTTTCGCCTCAGGCTTCGACACTATCCAACTCGACGGAACGGTGCACGCGAATTCCGGACCCTCGGGCACTTTCGCGGCCGGGGACGCGCGATTCTGGTCCTCGAGCTCCGGAACGGCGCACGACGCCGACGACCGAGTGATCTACAACACGAGTTCCGGCTGGCTCGTGTACGACGCTGACGGCACTGGGTCCGGCGCAGCGCAGCTCATCACTACCTTGTGGACAGGGATCGTAGGAACCCCGTCCAGCATCGCTGCGACCGACATCACGATCATCAACGGCAGCGGCGGTGGCGGGCAGACGATCAACGGCACCTCGGGCAATGACTCGCTCGTCGGCGGCCCGGGCAACGACACCATCAACGGCTTCGACGGCGACGACACGATCAACGGTCTGAGCGGCAGCGATTCGCTGGTCGGCGGCGAGGGTCGAGACGTGCTCACTGGCGGCGACGGCGATGACACGCTCGACGGGTGGTTTAGCGAGAATTTCTTTGACGAGGAACAGGTCCCGGACACCCTCAACGGCGGCCTCGGCAACGACGTTTTCTGGGTGGACAACGCGGGTGATGCGCTCACGGATTCCGGCGGCACGGACACGGTGCGCGTAAAGGACCTGCACTGGACGCTTGCCGCCGGCTACGAGAATCTCGTCATTCACAACGACACTGCCGAGCACGGGTTCACCGGGATCGGCAACGAGCTCGACAACCACATCGCCGCCACATACTCCGGAAGTCGTCTGGAGGGACGAGGCGGCGACGACACGCTGATTGGCGGCAACAACAGCGGCAACTCGTTCGCTCATGTCCTCGGCGGGGAGGGGAACGACAGCATCCGCGGAACCGGCGATTTCGGCGACACGCTCGACGGCGGCGCCGGCAACGATACGATCTCCGCCGCCGGTGACGAAAGCCTCCTCGTCTACTCGGTAGCGCCCGGGGCTGCGAACGCCGACATCATCGTCGATTTCGGGAGCGACACGTTCCAGCTCGACGGCACGGTGCATGTGAATTCTGGTCCGTCAGGCAGATTCGCCGCCGGCGATGCGCGCTTCTGGTCTTCCGGCACGGGAGCGGCGCACGACGCCGACGACCGGGTGATCTACAACACCGCGAACGGCCAGCTCTGGTACGACGCCGATGGCAACGGCGCCGGCGCCGCCCAACTCATCGCCACGCTGCAAGGCGCGCCAACGCTTGCGGCGACCGATATCGAAGTCATCAATGGAAGCGGCAGCGGGGGGCAGGTCATCAACGGCACCTCGGGCAACGACACGCTCACCGGCACTAGCGGCAACGACACGATCAGCGGGTTCGGCGGGAACGACCTCTTCCTCGCCGGCAGCACCGGCGGTGCCGACGTGATCAACGGCGGCACGGGCTCCGACTCGATTGAGTTCAAGGCTGCGGCGAGCAGCGGCATCGTGGTCAATTTCAATGCCGCCACCATAACCGGCGGCTCGGCCGGCGGTTCGATCACGTTCACCGGCATCGAGCGCGTGGTGGGCGGAAACTTCAACGACAGCCTCAGCGGCACAGTTGGCTCGCAGACCCTCACGGGGCAGGCGGGCGCCGACACGCTGACCGGCGGCGCGGGGAACGACACGCTCTGGGGCGGGGGTGGGGCCGGCGATACATTCATCTTCCGCGAGATGGGTAGTGCGAACGCGGACCGGGTGAGCGACTTCACCTCGGCTGTGGACAAGATCGGGCTCGACGATTCGGCGTTCACGGTGATCGGCGCGAGTGGCAACTTCGCCGCAGGCGATGCGCGCTTCGCGGCGGGGGCGGGATTTACTTCGGGGCGCGATGCGAGCGACCGGGTGGTCTACAACACCTCGACGGGAAGCCTCTATTACGACGCCGATGGCAGCGGCGCGGGCGCCGCGCAGCTCATCGCGACACTGCTTGGAAATCCGGCTATCGCTGCAACCGACATTGCCGTGATCTGAACGGCTGTCCTTCCGTTGGGGCTATCGACCCGCCCCCCGGCGGCGCCCACACTGCGGTCACTAGACCAGACCTTCGCAGGAGGCGGCGTGGCGACGATCAACGGGACCGCAGGCAACGACACACTCGTCGGCACGACGAGCACCGACATCATCAGCGGGCTGGGCGGCAACGACCTGCTGCAGGGCTCCGGCGGCAATGACTCCGTGCTCGGCGGCGCGGGCAACGACACCGTGCGCGGCAACGACGGCACCGACTGGGTGGAAGGTGGTGCCGGCAACGACAACATAGCTGGCGGTGGCGGCCAGGATAGCTTCGTCTTCCGTGAGGCGGGCAGCACCAACGCGGACGTGTTCAACGACTTCTCCTCGGGCTGGGACAACATCCGGCTCGACGCCGCCTTCTTCACCACTCTCGGCGCAGCGGGGCAGTTCACATCCGGCGACGCGCGCTTCTGGTCCTCGAGCAGCGGTACGGCGCACGACGCGGACGACCGCATCCTCTACAACACCTCGACGCGCCAGCTCTGGTACGACGCCGACGGCAACGGTTCGGGAGCAGCGCTGCTCATCGGCACGCTGAACAGCGGAGCGACGCTCATCGCGAGCGACATCCACGTATTTGGCAGTGGTGGCGGCGGCGGGGGCTCCGGGCAGACGATCAACGGCACGCCGAACAATGATTCACTGGTCGGCGGCTCGGGTAACGACACCATCAACGGGCTCGCCGGCAACGACACGCTGGTCGGTTTGGGCGGCGATGATGTCCTCGACGGCGGTACCGGTGCCGATTCGATGGACGGCGGACTCGGCAACGACACGTTCTACTTCGACCACTTCGGCGATGTGCTCGCCGATGCAGGCGGTCTCGACACCCTGGTAATCGAAAATGGCGGTGGGCTGCCGGATGGCATCGAGAACCTGGTGGTCCGCAATGCCTTCCAGGAAACCGACGCCGTCGGCAATTCGCTGAACAATGTGATCCGCATCGAATCGTCGGAAGCGGGCAGCGTGGTCTACGTCACCGGCGGCGCTGGCAATGACACGTTGGACGGTGCGGGCGGCTTCATCGTCGCCGCATTCGAAGGAAATTTCGGCAACGACTCGGTCCAGGGGGGTGCGCGCGGCGGGTGGCTCGACTTCAACGGGTCCGCCGGTTCTGTCGTCGTGCAGATGGGGGCGGGCACTGCCACCAGCAGCGCCGGCAACGTGACCTTCACGGGCATTGCGAACGTGGTCGGCAGCAACCTGGCCGATCGCATCACAGCGGGCGGCGCAGGCAGTCAGATCAACGGATTCGGCGGCGATGACACGCTGATCGGCGGGGCCGGCAACGATGTGATCTTCGGCGAGGGTACCCAGTTCGGTGCTCCTGTCGATACTTTCGGCACCGGAAACGACTCGATTTTCGGCGGCGCCGGCAATGACACGCTCTTTGGCAACGACGGCAACGACACGCTGGATGGCGGGCTGGGCAATGACCGGCTTGGCAGCGGATTCGTTGCGGACAACGAAGGCAGCGAAGGCAACGACACGTTCATGTTTACGGTTGCCCCGGGCACCGCCAACGCCGACGTGATTACGGATTTCGATTCGGGAGCGGATCGAATCGTTATCGACGGCAATGCGCACGCGAGCTCCGGAGCGTCGGGGAACTTTACGGCGAGCGACGCGCGCTTCTGGTCCTCGGGTACCGGCACTGCACACGATGGCGATGACCGGGTGATCTACAACAGTTCCAACGGACAGCTTTGGTACGACGCCGACGGCAACGGCGGGGGTGCGCGTCAGCTCATTGCGACCCTGGAAGGGATTCCCGCTCTGACCGCCTCGGATATCACCATCATCAACGGCAGCGGAACTGGCGGCGGCGGTGGCGGCGGGTCAGTCATCAACGGCACGAGCGCCAACGACACGCTCACCGGCACCGCCGGCAATGACACCATCAACGGCCTGGGCGGCAACGATCTCTTCATGGTTGGCAGCACGGGCGGGGCCGACGTGATCGACGGCGGCACGGGAACCGACTCGATCGAGTTCAGGGACCGGGCGACCAGCGGTGTGGTGGTCGACTTTGGCACGGGCACCATCACGGGCGGCAGTTCCGGAACGATCAGTTTCACGGGCGTGGAGCGCGTGGTCGCCAGCAATTTCGCCGACAGCCTGACGGGTGCCGCCGGGGGCCAGACGCTCACCGGCCAGGGCGGCGCCGATACGCTGTGGGGAGGGGGCGGGGTCGACACGCTCTGGGGCGGCGGCGGCAACGACGCGTTCGTGTTCCGCGAGATGGGCTCCGCGAACGCCGACCGGGTCAGCGACTTCGCCTCCGGCGCGGACAAGCTGCAGCTCGACGATGCTGCGTTCACTTCGATCGGGGCGATGGGCAATTTTGCGGCTGGGGACGCGCGCTTTTGGGCTTCCTCCAGCGGCGCGGCACACGACTCGAATGACCGGGTGCTCTACAACACCTCGACCGGCCAGCTCTATTACGACGCCGACGGCAACGGGAGCGCGGCGGCGCAGCTCATCGCCACGGTGCTGAATGCCCCGGCCGTCGCCGCCACCGACATCGTCGTAATCTGACGACACTAGCTGCCAGGACTAGAGATGCTTAGTCTTGGCAGCTGAAGGGAGAGCGTTGAATAGCAGGTTGCGTGCGCGATCTCGTCTCTCGTTTTAGGCCGTACTTCCTCTACGCCGGGCTGTTCAGCCTGGCGATCAATCTGCTGCTGCTGGTCCCGCCGCTGTACATGCTGCAGGTGTTCGACCGCGTGCTGGCGAGCCGCAGCGTCGAGACGCTGGTGGTGCTCACCGTGGCGGCGATCGTGGCGCTGCTGGTGATGGCCGTGCTCGACGTGCTGCGCGCGCGCCTGCTCGGCGCGGCGGGCGCGGCGCTCGACCGCGGCCTCGGGCCGCGCGTGCTCGACGGCCTTCTCGCGCACACGGCGCGGCTGAGCGGCGGGGCGTACCTCAACGGGCTGCGCGACGTGAATACGCTGCGCACCTTCCTCGGCGGCGCCGGGCTGATGGCGCTGTTCGACGCGCCGTGGCTGCCGATCTTCCTGCTGGTGATCTTCCTGTTCCATCCGCTGCTCGGCATCGTGGCACTGGTCGGCGCCATCGCCATGCTGCTGCTCGCGGTGCTGAACGAGCGCCTGACACGCAAGCCGCTCGAGCGCTCGCAGGTCGAGGCGCGCCGGGCGGGGCGCTTCATCGACGCCAACGTGCGCAACGCGGAAGTGGTGAACGCGCTCGGCATGCTGCCGGCGGTGACGCAGCGCTGGGCGAAGCTGAACGACGCCGCGCTGATCGAGCAGATGCGCGCCAATCGCATCGGCGGCTCGCTCACCGGCTGGACCAAGTTCGCGCGTCAGTTCATCCAGCTCGCCATGCTGGGGGTGGGCGCTCTCCTGGTGGTCTCGCAGGACGTGACCGCCGGGGTGATGATCGCCGCCACCATTCTCTCGGCCGCGCCCTGGCGCCGGTCGAGACGCTGATCGCCGGCTGGCGCAGCCTGGTCGAGGCGAGGAATGCCTGGCGGCGCCTGCACGACCTGCTGAGCGCCAACCCGCCGGCGGACGCCGGCACGCAGCTTCCGGCGCCGGAAGGCAGAGTCGAGCTCGAAGGCGTAGCCTTCAGGCTGGGCGACAAAGTCATCCTGCGCGGCGTTTCCTTCAAGCTGGCGGCGGGAGAGTCGCTCGGCCTGATCGGTCCGAGCGCTTCGGGCAAGTCGACGCTGGCGCGCCTCATCGTCGGCGTATGGAAGTCGGCGGCGGGCGTGGTGCGGCTGGATGGCGCCGACGTGGCCGCGTGGCCGCGCGAAAATCTGGGGCCATACCTCGGCTACCTGCCGCAGGACGTGGAGCTGTTCGGCGGCACCGTGGCGGAGAACATCGCGCGCCTCGGCGCGCCGGACGCCACGGAAGTGGTGCGTGCCGCGCAGCGCGCGCATGTGCACGAGCTCATCCTGCGGCTGCCCAAGGGCTACGACACCGAGATCGGCGACGCCGGGCAGGCGCTTTCGCCCGGGCAGCGGCAGCGCATCGCGCTTGCCCGCGCGCTCTACGGCAAGCCGCGGCTGGTCGTCCTCGACGAGCCCAATGCCAACCTCGACCACGAAGGCGAGGAGGCGCTGCTGCGCACGCTCGAGATCCTCAAGGCCGATGGGGTGACGGTGGTGATCATCGCCCATCGTCCCTCGCTTCTGCGCACGTGGACAAGATGCTGGTACTCAATGACGGCGCGGTGGCGAGCTTCGGCCCGCGCGCCGAGGTCATGGCGCGCGTCACCCGGCAGGCGGCATGAACCCGGAAAAGGAAGCGAAAGGCGTCATCCGCAGCGGCCTGCTGGTGATCGTGATCGGCGCGATCGCCATGGGGCTGTGGGGCTTCTGGGCGCCGCTCTCCGGCGCCATCATCGCGCCCGGCTTCGTCAAGGTCGACCTCAACCGCAAGGTGGTGCAGCACCAGGAAGGCGGCATCGTGCGCGCGGTGCGCGTGCGCGACGGCGACCGGGTCACCCAGGGCCAGGAGCTCGTGCTGCTCGACGACGTGCGCATCGATGCGCAGCTCGACCTCCTGCGCACCCAGCTCGATGCCGAGCGCGCGAAGTCGGCCCGGCTCGAGGCCGAGCGATCGCTCGCCGCGCGGCCGATGTTCCCCAAGAATCTGCTGAAGGACGAGTTCCGGACGCGCGAAGAGGCGCTGTTCCGCGCCCGCCGGCAGGCGCTCGACAGCCAGATCGAAGTGCTGCGCCGGCAGATCCGCGAGACGGTGGAGGAGGCCGGCGCGCTCGCCGAGCAGATCGCTGCTGAAGAGCGCGCGCTCAAGCTGCAGAAGGACGAGCTCGCTGCCAACGAGCAGCTCCTGAGCCAGGGCTATGTGCAGAAAACCCGCCTCTGACGTTGCAGCGCGCGGTCGCCGAGTACGAGGCCCGGCACAGCGAGCGGCGCGCCGAGCTCTCCAAGCGCGCCAGCGCGCCTCCGAGCTCGAGTCCGCATCCTGCAGATGCGCAACACCTACGTGCAGACCGCGACCGACGAGCTGAAGGAAGCGTCCTCGCGCATGTTCGACCTCGAGGAGCGCATCCGCCGTCGCGCGACGCCTCCGAGCGCCAAAGATCACCGCGCCGATCGCCGGCGAAGTGGTGGGCCTGCGCATCTTCAACGCCGCTCGGTGATCGGCCGCACGAAGTGCTGATGGAAATCGTGCCGCAGGAGAAGCGCCTGATCGTCGAGGCGCGCATCCGGCCGGAGGACGTGAACCACGTGCGGCAGGGGACCGAGGCGGATATCCGCCTCACCGCCTACCAGAGTCGGACCACGCCGCTGGTCGCCGGCGCCGTGATGTACGTGTTCGGCGACCGCCTGGTCGACCAGCAGAGCGGCCAGCCGACTACATCGTGCACATCGACGTGCCGGAAAAATCGCTCGCCGCCTCGAGCCAGAAAAGCCGCAGGCCGGCATGCCGGCGGAAGTCTTCTTCCGCACGGAAATCGCAGCGCGCTCGATTACCTGCTCGCGCCGGTGACCTCTTATCTCGGCGCGCAATGCGGGAACCGGTATGACTTGCGTCCTCTTCGTTCACCAGAACTTCCCGGGTCAGTACCGGCACCTGGCGGCGCATTACGCGGCGGACGCGGGCTATCGCGCGGTGGCGGTCGGCGAAAGCCAACCTCCTGCGCCAGCCGCGCCTTCCCGGGCGTCGAGGTGCTCGGCT
>CAWENY010000007.1:0-15969 GCA_963810475.1 uncultured beta proteobacterium
CGACCGGGTGATTTACAACACCACGAACCGGCGACCTGTTGGTACGACGCGGACGGGAACGGCGCCGGCGCTGCCGAGCGCATCGCAACGCTGCACAGGAACGAGGGCGGCGTCCGCCGACGCTTGCGGCGTCGGATATCGCGGTCATCAATGGAAGCGTGATATAGCGGGGGGCAAGTCGTCAACGGCACCTCGGGCAACGACACGCTCTCCGGTACTGCGGGCAATGATACGATCAATGGCCTCGGCGGCAACGACCTCTTCCTCGCCGGCAGCAGCGGCGGGGCCGATGTGATCGACGGGGGCACGGGCTCCGACTCGATCGAGTTCAAGGAGAGGGCGACGAGCGGGGTCGTGGTCGACTTCGCCAGCGGCACGATCACGGGCGGCGGACCGGGCACGATCAGCTTCACGGGTGTCGAGCGCGCGGTCGGCGGCAACTTCAACGATCAGATGACCGGCAACGCCGCCGGCGCAGACCCTCACCGGCCAGGCCGGAGCCGACACGCTCTGGGGGGCGGGCGGGGCGACACGCTGTGGGCGGGGGGGGGCCGCCGATACATTCATCTTCCGCGAGATGGGTAGTGCGAACGCGGACCGGGTGAGCGACTTCACTTCGGCTGTGGACAAGATCGGGCTCGACGATTCGGCGTTCACGGTGATCGGCGCGAGTGGCAACTTCGCCGCAGGCGATGCGCGCTTCGCGGCGGGGGCGGGATTTACTTCGGGGCGCGATGCGAGCGACCGGGTGGTCTACAACACCTCGACGGGAAGCCTCTATTACGACGCCGATGGCAGCGGCGCGGGCGCGGCGCAACTCATCGCGACACTGTTCGGAAATCCGGCTCTCGCCGCTACCGACATCGCCGTGATCTGAACGGCTTCTTCCGTTGGGGCTATCGACCCGCCCCCCGGCGGCGCCCACACTGCGGTCACTAGAACAGACCTTCGCAGGAGGCGGCATGGCGACGATCAACGGGACCGCGGGCAACGACACACTCGTCGGCACGACGGGCACCGACATCATCAGCGGGCTGGGCGGCAACGACCTGCTGCAAGGCTCCGGCGGCAATGACTCCGTGCTCGGCGGTGCGGGCAACGACACCGTGCGCGGCAACGACGGCACCGACTGGGTGGAAGGCGGTGCCGGCAACGACAACATAGGTGGCGGTGGCGGCCAGGATAGCTTCGTCTTCCGTGAGGCGGGCAGCACCAACGCGGACGTGTTCAACGACTTCTCCTCGGGCTGGGACAACATCCGGCTCGACGCCGCCTTCTTCACCACTCTCGGCGCAGCGGGGCAGTTCACATCCGGCGACGCGCGCTTCTGGTCCTCGAGCAGCGGTACGGCGCACGACGCGGACGACCGCATCCTCTACAACACTTCGACGCGCCAGCTCTGGTACGACGCCGACGGCAACGGTTCGGGAGCAGCGCTGCTCATCGGCACGCTGAACAGCGGCGCGACGCTCATCGCGAGCGACATCCACGTATTTGGCAGTGGTGGCGGCGGCGGGGGCTCCGGGCAGACGATCAACGGCACGCCGAACAATGATTCACTGGTCGGCGGCTCGGGTAACGACACCATCAACGGGCTCGCCGGCAACGACACGCTGGTCGGTTTGGGCGGCGATGATGTCCTCGACGGCGGTACCGGTGCCGATTCGATGGACGGCGGACTCGGCAACGACACGTTCTACTTCGACCACTTCGGCGATGTGCTCGCCGATGCAGGCGGTATCGACACCCTGGTAATCGAAAATGGCGGTGGGCTGCCGGATGGCATCGAGAACCTGGTGATCCGCAATGCCTTCCAGGAAACCGACGCCGTCGGCAATTCGCTGAACAATGTGATCCGCATCGAATCGTCGGAAGCGGGCAGCGTGGTCTACGTCACCGGCGGCGCTGGCAATGACACGTTGGACGGTGCGGGCGGCTTCATCGTCGCCGCATTCGAAGGAAATTTCGGCAACGACTCGGTCCAGGGGGGTGCGCGCGGCGGGTGGCTCGACTTCAACGGGTCCGCCGGTTCTGTCGTCGTGCAGATGGGGGCGGGCACTGCCACCAGCAGCGCCGGCAACGTGACCTTCACGGGCATTGCGAACGTGGTCGGCAGCAACTTGGCCGATCGCATAACAGCGGGCGGCGCAGGCAGTCAGATCAACGGATTCGGCGGCGATGACACGCTGATCGGCGGGGCCGGCAACGATGTGATCTTCGGCGAGGGTACCCAGTTCGGTGCTCCTGTCGATACTTTCGGCACCGGAAACGACTCGATTTTCGGCGGCGCCGGCAATGACACGCTCTTTGGCAACGACGGCAACGACACGCTGGATGGCGGGCTGGGCAATGACCGGCTTGGCAGCGGATTCGTTGCGGACAACGAAGGCAGCGAAGGCAACGACACGTTCATGTTTACGGTTGCCCCGGGCACCGCCAACGCCGACGTGATTACGGATTTCGATTCGGGAGCGGATCGAATCGTTATCGACGGCAATGCGCACGCGAGCTCCGGAGCGTCGGGGAACTTTACGGCGAGCGATGCGCGCTTCTGGTCCTCGGGTACCGGCACTGCACACGATGGCGATGACCGGGTGATCTACAACAGTTCCAACGGACAGCTTTGGTACGACGCCGATGGCAACGGCGCGGGTGCGCGTCAGCTCATTGCGACCCTGGAAGGGATTCCCGCTCTGACCGCCTCGGATATCACCATCATCAACGGTAGCGGAATGGCGGCGGCGGTGGCGGCGGGTCAGTCATCAACGGCACGAGCGCCAACGACACGCTCACCGGCACCGCCGGCAATGACACGATCAACGGCCTCGGCGGCAACGATCTCTTCGTGGCGGGCAGCACCGGCGGGGCGGACGTGATCAACGGCGGCACGGGAACCGACTCGATCGAGTTCAGGGACCGGGCGACCAGCGGTGTGGTGGTCGACTTTGGCGCGGGCACCATCACGGGCGGCAGTTCCGGCACGATCAGTTTCACGGCCGTGGAGCGAGTGGTCGCCAGCAACTTCGCCGACAGCCTGACGGGTGCCGCCGGGGGCCAGACGCTCACCGGCCAGGGCGGCGCCGACACGCTGTGGGGAGGGGGCGGGGTCGACACGCTCTGGGGCGGCGGCGGCAACGACGCGTTCGTGTTCCGCGAGATGGGCTCCGCGAACGCCGACCGGGTCAGCGACTTCGCCTCCGGCGCGGACAAGCTGCAGCTCGACGATGCGGCGTTCACTTCGATCGGGGCGATGGGCAATTTTGCGGCTGGGGACGCGCGCTTTTGGGCTTCCTCCGGCGGCGCGGCACACGACTCGAATGACCGGGTGCTCTACAACACCTCGACCGGCCAGCTCTATTACGACGCCGACGGCAACGGAAGCGCGGCGGCGCAGCTCATCGCCACGTTGCTGAATGCCCCGGCCGTCGCCGCCACCGACATCGTCGTAATCTGACGACACTAGCTGCCAGGACTAGAGATGCTTAGTCTTGGCAGCCGAAGGGAGAGCGTTGAATAGCAGGTTGCGTGCGCGATCTCGTCTTTCGTTTTAGGCCGTACTTCCTCTACGCCGGGCTGTTCAGCCTGGCGATCAATCTGCTGTTGCTGGTCCCGCCGCTGTACATGCTGCAGGTGTTCGATCGCGTGCTGGCCAGCCGCAGCGTCGAGACGCTGGTGGTGCTCACGGTGGCGGCGATCGTGGCGCTGCTGGTGATGGCCGTGCTCGACGTGCTGCGCGCGCGCCTGCTCGGCGCGGCGGGCGCGGCGCTCGACCGCGGCCTCGGGCCGCGCGTGCTCGACGGGCTGCTCGCGCAGACCGCGCGGCTGAGCGGCGGGGCGTACCTCAACGGGCTGCGCGACGTGAACACGCTGCGCACCTTCCTCGGCGGCGCCGGGCTGATGGCGCTGTTCGACGCGCCGTGGCTGCCGATCTTCCTGCTGGTGATCTTCCTGTTCCATCCGCTGCTCGGCATCGTGGCCCTGGTCGGCGCCATCGCCATGCTGCTGCTCGCGGTGCTGAACGAGCGCCTGACGCGCAAGCCGCTCGAGCGCTCGCAGGTCGAGGCGCGCCGGGCGGGGCGCTTCATCGACGCCAACGTGCGCAACGCGGAAGTGGTGAACGCGCTCGGCATGCTGCCGGCGGTGACGCAGCGCTGGGCGAAGCTGAACGACGCCGCGCTCCTCGAGCAGATGCGCGCCAATCGCATCGGCGGCTCGCTCACCGGCTGGACCAAGTTCGCGCGCCAGTTCATCCAGCTCGCCATGCTGGCGGTGGGCGCTTTCCTGGTGGTCGCGCAGGACGTGACCGCCGGGGTGATGATCGCCGCCACCATTCTGCTCGGCCGCGCCCTGGCGCCGGTCGAGACGCTGATCGCCGGCTGGCGCAGCCTGGTCGAGGCGAGGAATGCCTGGCGCCGCCTGCACGACCTGCTGGCGGCGAACCCGCCGGCGGACGTCGGCACGCAGCTCCCGGCGCCGGAGGGCAGGGTCGAGCTCGAAGGCGTCGCTTTCAGGCTGGGCGACAAAGTCATCCTGCGCGGCGTTTCCTTCAAGCTGGCGGCGGGAGAGTCCCTCGGCCTGATCGGGCCGAGCGCTTCGGGCAAGTCGACGCTGGCGCGCCTCATCGTCGGCGTATGGAAGTCGGCGGCGGGCGTGGTGCGCCTGGATGGCGCCGACGTGGCGGCGTGGCCGCGCGAAAGTCTGGGGCCATACCTCGGCTACCTGCCGCAGGACGTGGAGCTCTTCGGCGGCACGGTGGCGGAAAACATCGCGCGCCTCGGCGCGCCGGACGCCACCGAAGTGGTGCGTGCCGCGCAGCGCGCGCATGTGCACGAGCTCATCCTGCGGCTGCCGAAGGGCTACGACACCGAGATCGGCGACGCCGGGCAGGCGCTTTCGCCCGGGCAGCGGCAGCGCATCGCGCTTGCGCGCGCGCTCTACGGCAAGCCGCGGCTGGTCGTGCTCGACGAGCCCAATGCCAACCTCGACCACGAAGGCGAGGAGGCGTTGTCGCGCACGCTCGAGATCCTCAAGGCCGACGGCGTGACGGTGGTGATCATCGCGCACCGTCCCTCGCTTCTGCGCAACGTGGACAAGATGCTGGTGCTCAACGACGGCGCGGTGGCGAGCTTCGGCCCGCGCGCCGAGGTCATGGCGCGCGTCACCCGGCAGGCGGCATGAACCCGGAAAAGGAAGCGAAAGGCGTCATCCGCAGCGGCCTGCTGGTGATCGTGATCGGCGCGATCGCCATGGGACTGTGGGGCTTCTGGGCGCCGCTCTCCGGCGCCATCATCGCGCCCGGCTTCGTCAAGGTCGACCTCAACCGCAAGGTGGTGCAGCACCAGGAAGGCGGCATCGTGCGCGCGGTGCGCGTGCGCGACGGCGACCGGGTCACCCAGGGCCAGGAGCTCGTGCTGCTCGACGACGTGCGCATCGATGCGCAGCTCGACCTCCTGCGCACCCAGCTCGATGCCGAGCGCGCGAAGTCGGCCCGGCTCGAGGCCGAGCGCTCGCTCGCCGCGCGGCCGGCGTTCCCCAAGAACCTGCTGAAGGACGAGTTCCGGACGCGGGAAGAGGCGCTGTTCCGCGCCCGCCGGCAGGCGCTCGACAGCCAGATCGAGGTGCTGCGCCGGCAGATCCGCGAGACGGTGGAGGAGGCCGGCGCGCTCGCCGAGCAGATCGCCGCCGAAGAGCGCGCGCTCAAGCTGCAGAAGGACGAGCTCGCGGCCAACGAGCAGCTCCTGAGCCAGGGCTACGTGCAGAAAACGCGCCTGCTGACGCTGCAGCGCGCGGTCGCCGAGTACGAGGCCCGGCACAGCGAGCGGCGCGCCGAGCTCTCCAAGTCGCGCCAGCGCGCCTCCGAGCTCGAGTTCCGCATCCTGCAGATGCGCAACACCTACGTGCAGAGCGCGACCGACGAGCTGAAGGAAGCGTCCTCGCGCATGTTCGACCTCGAGGAGCGCATCCGCCCATCGCGCGACGCCTCCGAGCGCCAGAAGATCACCGCGCCGATCGCCGGCGAAGTGGTGGGCCTGCGCATCTTCAACGCCGGCTCGGTGATCGGGCCGCGCGAAGTGCTGATGGAAATCGTGCCGCAGGAGAAGCGCCTGATCGTCGAGGCGCGCATCCGGCCGGAGGACGTGAACCACGTGCGGCAGGGGACCGAGGCGGATATCCGCCTCACCGCCTACCAGAGCCGCACCACGCCGCTGGTCGCCGGCGCCGTGATGTACGTGTCGGGCGACCGCCTGGTCGACCAGCAGAGCGGCCAGCCGTACTACATCGTGCACATCGACGTGCCGGAAAAATCGCTCGCCGCCTCCAGCCAGAAGCTGCAGGCCGGCATGCCGGCGGAAGTCTTCATCCGCACCGACAATCGCAGCGCGCTCGATTACCTGCTGGCGCCGGTGACGTCGTACCTCAGGCGCGCGATGCGGGAGCCGGTATGAACCGGGTCCTCTTCGTCCACCAGAACTTTCCGGGCCAGTACCGGCACCTGGCGGCGCATTACGCGGCGGACGCCGGCTACCGCGTGGTGGCGGTCGGCGAAAAGCGCAACCTCCTGCGCCAGCCGCGCCTTCCCGGGCGTCGAGGTGCTCGGCTACGACCTGCCCGAGATCGACAAGCTGGATCCCTTCAATGGCTCGGTGGTGAAAGCGATCCACCGCGGAAAGCGCGTGGCGGCGGGCGCGGCGCACCTCAAGCGCCAGGGATTCCGTCCCGACCTGATCTTCGCGCACATCGGCTGGGGCGAGGCGCTGTTCCTCAAGGACATCTTCCCCGACGCGCGCGTGCTGCTGTACGGCGAATTCTTCTACCGCCCGCAAGGCGGCGACGTGGGCTTCGACCCGGAATTCCCCATGAACGCGGAAAAGGTGCTGCGCCTGCGCGTCATGAACGCGCCGCTTCTCATGTCGCTCGACGCCTCCGACTGGAGCATCGCGCCGACGCGCTGGCAGCAGAAGCAGTTCCCGGCCGCGTACGCCGAGCGCATGAGCGTGATCCATGACGGCATCAATACCGACAAGGTTTGTCCATCGAATGAGCCCCGTGAACCGGAGCTGATTACTTACGTTGCCCGCAACCTCGAGCCCTATCGCGGCTTCCACGTCTTCATGCGCGCGATTCCCGAGATCCAGAAGCGGCGGCCGAAGGCGCGCATCGTGATCGTCGGCGGCGACGAGGTGAGCTACTCGCCGCGCCTGCCGCCGGGCCAGACCTACCGCCAGCACCTGCTGCGCGAGATCGAGGGCAAGGCCGATCTGTCGCGCGTGCATTTCACCGGGCGCATTCCATATGCCGAATACCTCGCGCTGCTGCGCCGCTCGTCGGTGCACGTCTACCTGACGTATCCCATTCGTGCTGTCGTGGTCGCTGCTCGAGGCCATGTCCGCCGGCTGCCTGGTGGTCGGTTCGCGCACGCCGCCGGTGGAGGAGGTGATGCGTGATGGCGAGAATGGCCTGCTCACCGATTTCTTCTCGACGGAGCGAGCTCGCCGAGCGGATCGATCAAGCCTTGTCCATGGATTCGCGGCCGCTGCGGGAAGCGGCCCGGAAAACCGTGGTCGAGCGCTTCGACCTCAAGCGCGTCTGCCTGCCGGCGCAGCTCGAGCTGGCGGCGCGGCTACAGCGTCAGGGTGCCGACGCTCGTCCCGCCGCAGACGTAAAGCACCTGGCCGGTGACGAAGCCGTTGTCCCGGTCGGCGAAGAAGAGCACCGCCCGGGCCACGTCGCCCGCCTGTCCTAGGCGCTTCACCGGAATCGACTGCGCGATCTTGTCCACCTGCGGGCTGCCGCGGGGGACGATGCTGTGGAAGTTGTCGGTCTCGATCGGTCCGGGCGCCACCACGTTGACCGTGATCCCGAGCGGCGCGAGCTCGAGCGCCCAGGTGCGCGCCATGCCGAGCATCCCCGCCTTGGTCGCCGAGTACGACGTGCGCGTCGGCAGCCCGAGCACGGCGCGCGACGATACCAGCACCACGCGGCCGAACCCCGCTGCCTTCATCGACGGCAAGCAGGCCTGAAGCAGCACCACCGCCGCCGAGAGGTGCAGGTTGACGAGCGCGTTCAGGTCTTCGAGCTTGACGTCCGCGAGCAGGGCGGGGCGGATGGTTCCCGCGTTGTGGATCAGCGTGGTGACCTGGTGCGCCTTTGCGATCTCGCGCGCTGCCTGCTCGGTTGCCTTCGTATCGGTGAGGTCGACCGCGATGTGCTTCACCTGCTTATTGGGGCTGGCTTCAGGTCGAGCGATATGACCTCATGGCTGGTCTTGAGAAGTTCCTCCACAACGGCCAGCCCGATCCCCGCACTACCACCCGTTATGAGGACGGTCATAAGAAAAGCTGGATCGAGGGCAGGGCGGCATCGGCGTTCAGGATGTCGACGCGCTTGAGCCTGATTTTCAATCCCTGATCGGATCGGACGAGGGTGTGCCAGGCGGTCGCGGCGTAGCGCTGGGATTCGTCGCCTTTTGTCTCGGTGTAGAGGAAGGGCGTGCGCATCACGTATTCCCCGCGTGCTGCGTCCGACTTATCCATTTCGGGCGCCTGCAGGACGTGCAGGCAGCGGCTGGCGGGCTTCTGCGAGTACGCCGTGGGTTGCTTCAGTCGCTCGATGCGCAGCTTGAGCAGCAGCTTGTCCTCGTAGGCCAGCGAGTTGTGGGTGAGGGGATCGGTCTGGCCGGGCGCCAGCGGCACCCAGTAATGAGCGTCTTCGGTGAAGAGCTCGTACCACTGGTCGAAGCGCTTCTCGTCCAGCAGCCGTGCTTCCTGGTAGATGAACTTCGCGAGCTCGGCCTCGGTCATGGGGCCATGAATTCGCGCCAGGCGCGGAACTGGTTGCGCATCGAAATCTCGCTGGTGCCATTACACGTGAGCTCGCCCGCGCCGAGCTCGGTTTGCTTGAAATCGCGGTGCAGGCTCACCCACTCGTTGCCCTCGGCGGCGAGGCCTTCCTGCGCCGAGCGGTAGCAGTGCAGGTCGTCGTGGCCGACGACGGACATCGGCGAATTGATCAGGCGGTTGTACATCATGGTGCGCTCGAGCAGCTTGTCGGGCGCGCCCTTCAGCCGGAAGGTCCAGGACTCGATCACCGTCTTGTCGGCAGCCAGCGGCCGCGCCACGCGGATCGACTGGATCGCGCCCTTGATGGTGAGGCTCGGGTAGTACACGGTGTTGTGGCGAACCGTGCCGAGGATTTGCTTCGCGCGCTCCTCGCCGTAGGTCCGTTTCATCGCCTCCTCGTACTCAGGAATAGAGGAGTACGAGGAATGGATCGAGAAATTGACGCCGGAGAAGCCATGGCCGTGCGGATAGACGCGCACCCCCATGTCGTCGAAGAACTTGTAGTCGTTGGCGAACGGCGCGTACTGCTCGATCGCCATCGGCTTGGGCATCTCCGCCGGTTTACCTTCCCACAGCTTCTTCGCGGTGCCGGCGGAGGAGGCGTGCACGATCATCGGATGCATCGTGTCGTTCAGGTTCTCGACGAACATCTTCCAGTTGCAGTTGTGCAGATAGCGCAGGCAGCCGCCGACAAGCTCGAGCTCGCCTTCGGGTGAACGATCCGCGAGGTTGTCGATGGAGGAGAGCGAGTCGCCAAAGTATTCGCGGAACCCGAGGCCGTCGGCGAGGCGGGCGAAGACGAAGCCGCGATAGGTCTCGTGCGTCACCGGGGTTAGTCCCTGCGCATTCAGGCTGGTCCCTTCATAACCCGCCTTCAGTGGGATATGCAGGAGGGAACCGTCGGTACGGTAAGTCCAAGCATGATAGGGGCAACGGAAGGTCTTTCCGGCATTGCCGGCGGTGTCGTAGACCACCTTGGTGCCCTTGTGCGCGCAGCGATTCATCAGCACCCGCACCTTGCCGTCGGTGTGGCGCACCATGATCACCGGCTTGGCGGCAATGTCGGCGGTGATGAAGTCGCCGGCTTGGGCACCTGGCTGGCGTGGCCGACGTAGATCCAGGTACGCGACCACAGGCGCTCCATCTCGAGCTGGAACACCTCCGGGTCGATGTAGACGTCGCGGTGCACGCGATCCTCCGCCACCAGTTTCGCCAGCGCCCCGGGATCGTCGCGGTATCGCCTCATCAGGCGCATTGTAGAATCACCAAATGATTGTTTTCGATCTGCTTTGCGGCGAAGGCCACCGCTTCGAGGGCTGGTTCGGCTCGGCCGGCGACTTCGCCTCCCAGCGCGAGCGAAACCTGCTTTCCTGTCCCTCGTGCGGCTCAGCCACGGTCAAGCGCGTTCCCTCGGCGACGCGCGCCAACCTCGGCGCCCCCGCGCCCAAGGCTCCGGATCCCAAGCTCCCCGCCCAGCAGGCCAAGACGCCGGACATGGAAGGAAAGGACCCCTTCGCGGTCGCGCAGATGCTCTATTCGCGCATGCTCGACGACCTGCTCACCAAGAGCGAGGACGTCGGCAAGGAATTCCCGACCGAAGCGCGCAAGATCTTCTACAAGGAGTCGCCGGCCCGAGCCATCCGTGGCCAGGCGACCAACGAAGAGCATCAGGAGCTGGTGGACGAGGGCATCCCGGTCGCCCGTCTGCCGGTTCCGCCCACGGACAAGCTGAACTAGCCGCTTCCCGAGTCCTCGGGAAAGTGCTTCTTGGCTTCGGTGATGTCGGTGATCGTGCCGATACGACCCTTGAAGCTGCTGCCCTCCATCAGAGCGGTCGAAAACGCTGCAACCCATAACGTCTTGCCGCGAACCTGGATGCGGTAGTCGAGGTAGAACACCGGGACTGCCGACGCGGCATGACGCCGCGCCGCCTGCACGCGGGCGCGGTCCTCGGGATGCACGCGATCGAGCCAGCCCACGCCCATGGCTTCCTTTTCGCTCAAGCCGAACAGCTCGCACAACGCCGCGTTGACGAAGATGCAGCGGCCCTCGGCGTCGGACTGGTAGATGGCGACGCGGCCGACCTTACCGGGGGCTTAACCATGGCGCGACTTTGCATGCGTTGTGCCCAAGTCGTCAAAGCTGTACAGGGTCACCCCGCAACGCCGTCCGGGTTCGTCCGGACATACAGGGTTCGATCTGCCCGATAGGCTCGCGACAGATGCGCAAAGCCCTATGAAGGACCATCTGAAGCATTTCAAGCGCGAGCTGCCCGGGCTCTGGACTTGCCTGACCACAGCCTCCATCGGCGGCGTGACGATCCCGTCCGGTGCGCGGCTCATTGCCGGCGTGCCTTATGACGGCGTTGATGTCGCCGCGCTGCTGGAACAGGAGCACGCGAACCAGCACAAGGGCTAGTCGAGACGCGATAGCGGGAAAAATCCGCGGTTTCCTTGTCTGAGCAGGGAATAGTTGGCCTAGGGCTCGCGCCTCCGGATGGGACAATCAATTCGTCTTTACGGAGGGAGAAACACATGAACCTGCTCACGCGAACAACCGCCTTCGTCGTCGTCACGCTGGTGCTCGGCACAGCGGGCTGCACCAAGTCCTCCAGCGACGCCGACATCACCGGTCGGGTCAAGACTGCAATCTCCAACGAGCCCGGGCTCAAGGGGACGAAGGTCAACGTCTCCACCAAGGAGAACGTGGTGCACCTCGGCGGCACGGTGAACTCGCGCGCTGAACGGGCGATGCTGATCTCGGTGGCGCGCAAGGTCGACGGCGTGAAAGCCGTCAATACCGACCTGGTAGTCGCCCCGCAACAAAACGCCGGCACCAAGCCTCAACAGAACGCCGGGACCAAGCCAAAACAAACGGCCGCGATCAAGCCACAGCAGAACGCCGGGAACAAGCCGCAACAGAAACCACGGGACGAAGCGCGGGTAAAACAAGAACCCCGGGCCCAGGTCCAGGTCCGAGCCACGCCGCCCGGCGCCGGCGTCCCACCCGAGCGATAAACCGGGGGCCGGCCACTCCTCTAGGGTCGCCCCGGCTCTTCGACGGCGATTACAGTGGGGATGCGCGGCATTCCGATACGCCCGATGATCGGCAGCTTGAGACCGGACGAGCTCATGCCGAAGTTCAGGGAGAGAAAATTGAACTCGACGCCGTCGACACGACTCGCCGCCACGCCTAGCAGCCCGCGCAGTGAGAATTGGAAGCCGCTGCCGCTCGGCGCGGTGGAGACGATGCTCTCGATGTAGTCCTTGCCTATCGCGGTGGCCGGTAGGTCCACTTCCAGGTCCGGCACCGCGCGGGCGATCCACGCGACGAAGGTGTTGGAATTCGGCCCCGGCCAGAGCGTGTAGGTGTTCGCGTAGGGATATTCGCGGGCCAACCTGTCGATGCGCTGGATGAGCGCCTCGACGCCGCGCCCGCGCTTTTCCGCATAGAGAGTGCCCGCGGCGCCGAGCCAAAGATGGGGCGGACGGGTTCGTACGACGACCGCGGTGTCGGTCCGGCGCAGCCTCCAGCCGATCACCTCGTAGACGGTGTATTCGGTCGCGCCGCCCGGCTTTGCCGCGATCCAGCTATGGACGCCGAAGATCCCCTTGAAACCCCGCGCGCGCGCGCCCCAGACCTGCACGACCGGCTCGCTATCCGTGGCAAGACCCTGGGCGCCGCCGCAGCCGGACTGCAACGCGTTCGAGTGCAATGCTCTGCTGCGCCTCAACCGGCCGGTCATCACTGCAAGGAAGGACCGCGGCGAAGTCATAGGGCAAGCCTGCGCCCAAACAGCGCCGGGGTCTGTAAGACTTGTTTAGCTACCGGCGGGTAGTCTCGCCTGAGAGGGAAAAACTTGGTTTGATGCTTCTTGTCGCGGCGTGAAGGGACCAACTATCAGCAAGAGCTTCGTGTTCCTGGCCAAAAAGAGCTGCCCTATTTGATGACACAGGAACGCGCAGCGGTCGCGGCTCGTAACCACGTCCGATTAGAACGGCGGTTGGTAGTTCTGCGGCTTGAGGCCTTCGACGATCGCCATGAGCAGGTGCTCGAAGTCGTCGCCCTCATAAGCCTAAAGCAGCACGCAATGTGTATTATGTTAAATCAGGCATCACTTATGGATGTCACTAAGCCAAGACAGCCCGACCGGGCTACGTAAGACCCCCTTCCCGGTTGTCGTCGCGGTGACTGGCCCGACGTCGAATTTCTAGGATGGGCTGGTGTACATCCCGCTATCGAGGGCCGTCGCGCAAGCCCATCGCAGGCTGTTCCCCGACGAGCCGGTGCGGGACCCGAAGACGCTGCAGACCATCGCCCTCGCCTTTACCGTGCTGATGCCGATCTACCGCGCCAGCTCGAAGCAGCAGCTGACCGAGCCGGAGCTGGTGAATGAGCGGTTCACGGAATCGGGCATGGAGGACCTCATCGTCTCCAAGGTGCGCTTCGACGCCGTCATTGCCACGCTGCAGGTGGCCTCACTCGACGCGGCGCGTGTCAGCCTGACGATGCGCCAGAGCCCGCGGCCTGGCGCCCGGCGCTAGGCATCGCGTTCACCATCGCGGCCGAAAACAGCCGCGGGTTCAGCGGGTGGCGGCAAAGCAGGCGGTCTTCACCCATGCGGCGCGCGAAAGCGAGCCATTCGCGGGCTTTCTCCGGCGCCACGGCGCCTGAACCGGTCTGGTACTTGGGCGGCAGCCCGAAAGCGCAAAGCGCGCGGTCCAGGGCGATTTTCTGCAGCGCCTCCGCGAGCCGCTCGAGACCTTCGCGAACCTCCACCGGTGCCGGCGCCTTGATCAGGCTCGACAGGGCCGCGCGCGTCGGCGGCGTAGTCGACGGCGCGCAGCGGCGCGCCGCCTGCATAGGCCAGCCAGCGCTCCGCGTCTTTGACGTTTTGGGAAACCAGCCACTGCAGGGCGGCTTCACGCGCCGGGATCGGGACCGGGACCGCGACGCAGCGGCTGCGGATGGTCGGAAGGAGCTGCGCCGGGCGATGCGATACCAGGATGAACATCGCCCCCGCGGGCGGCTCCTCGAGTCCCTTGAGCAGCGCGTTGGCGGCGTTCTCGTTCATGTCCTCCGCGGGATGGACCAGCGCCACGCGCACGCCGCCGCGGTGCGAGCGCACATACAGGAAGTCGGCGAGCTCGCGCACCTGGTCGACCTTGATCTCGATGCTCGGCTGCTTGGTCGCGCGTTTCGACGTCGGCGCTTCCTCGTCGCTATCCGCAGGCGGCGGGACCTTTGCCACCGCTTCGGACTCCACGCGGCGGAAGTCCGGATGATTGCCGGCGAGGAACCAGCGGCACGCGTCGCAGGCGAGGCAGGGTTTCTTTCCCGTGCCCTCGCAAAGCAGGCTGTGCGCGATGCGCTCCGCGAGCGCCGCCTTCCCTACTCCGCGCGGACCGTGGATGAGCAGCGCGTGCGGGAGCCTGGCGCTGCGCGCGATCAGCGAATCCAGGATCGGCTGGTTCCAGGCGTGCATCACAGATCCGACAGATGGCGCTCGAGCGCCTTGCGCGTGTCGCTGAGCGAGGCGGTGGCATCGATCACGCGCACCCGCGCGGGCTCGGCCTTGGCGCGGGCGAGGTAGGCGCCGCGCACACGCTCGAAGAAAGCGCGATCCTCGCGCTCGAACCGGTCGAGCTTCTTGCCCGAGGCGGTGAGGCGCTTGGCTGCGGTCTCGTACGGACAATCGAACACCAGCGTGCGGTCGGGCACGAGCCCCGGATGCGCGATCGCGGCGAGGGAGTCGACGAGTTGCGCCGGCACGCCTTTCCCGGCGACCTGGTAGGCGGCGGTGGCATCGGAGAACCGGTCGCAGATCACCCAGGTTCCCGCCTCGAGCGCGGGGCGAATAACGCGCGTGACATGGTCGGCTCGCCCCGCATAGATGAGCAGGGTCTCCACCTCGGGCGCCATCGCCTGAGTCAGGATGGCTTCGCGCAGGTGCTCGGCAAGGTCGGTGCCGCCCGGCTCGCGCGTCACGATGGCGTGGCGGCCGCGCGCAGCGACGAAGTCGGCGATGAACTGCAGGTGCGTGGACTTGCCGGCGCCGTCCACGCCTTCCACGGTGAGGAACCTGCCCCTCATCGGCCGCCGCGCAACTGGTACTTGCTGACCGCGCGGTTGTGCTCTTCCAGCGTGCGCGAGAACTGGCTGGAGCCGTCGTTCCTCGACACGTAGTACATGGCGTTGGTTTTTGCGGGCCGCATCGCCGAGCGCAGCGAAGCGAGGCCGGGCATGGCGATCGGCGTCGGCGGCAGGCCGGCGCGCATATAGGTGTTGTAGGGGCCGTCCTCGGTGAGGTGGCTGCGCTTCAGGTTGCCGTCGAAGGTGGCGCCCAGGCCGTAGATGATCGTCGGATCCACCTGCAGCCGCATGCCGATGCGCAGGCGGTTGACCAGCACCCCGCCGATCATGTCGCGCTCCCCCGCTTGCCCGGTTTCCTTCTCGATGATCGACGCCATGGTCAGTGCTTCATAGGGAGTCTTGTAGGGCGTGGTCGTGTCGCGCGTCTCCCACTCCTCCTTAAGGTGTCGCGTCATGGCGCGGTAGGCGCGGCGCAGGACGGCGAGATCGCTCGAGCCCTTGCCGAAAAGATAGGTGTCGGGAAAGAAGAGCCCTTCCGGATGGGATTCCGTTGCCTTGAGCCGCGTGAGCACCTCCGCGTCGTCCAGACCCTTGGTGTCGTGGCGCAGGTCGGGGCTCTGGTCGAGCGCGGCGCGGAACTGGGCGAAGGTCCAGCCCTCGATCAGCCGCACTTCGGCCTGGGTGACGTCGCCGCGCGTGAGCTTTTCCAACAGCTGCACCGGCGTCACCGGCGTGGCGATCTCGTAGCTGCCGGCTTTGACGTTGCGCACCTTGCCGAGGGTACGCGCCAGCAGCTCGAACTCGTGGCGCCGAATACCAACACCGGACTTTTCCAGCTGCTCCATCGCCGCGCGAAAGCCCGCGCCGCGGGGAATTTCCACCTCCACTGGGTAGCGGGCGATGGGAACCGGCGTACCGACGTACCAGAAGGCGTAGCCGATGGCGGCGGCAACGGCGAGAGCTACGAGAGCGAGTAGGGTCTTCAGCAAGGCGGTAGCGCGTAAAATCGCATTCTACGATGGAGGGTGCAAAGCAT
>CAWENY010000008.1:0-154998 GCA_963810475.1 uncultured beta proteobacterium
GCGACCGCCAATACCCGCGCGGCGCCCTTGCCTCCCGTGGGCACATCAAGCAGCGCATTGGTGGCCGCCACATATAGGAAGGTGGAAATGCGAAAGCCGAGATACGGCAGCGCGCCGCAATAGAGGCCGAAGATCGCGAACATCTCGACCACGAGCAGATAGTTGAGCTTTTGTGCTTCGGAGGACCTCCTGGGGGTCCAGAGGTCGACCAGAACGAGAGCCAAGGCAAGGACCGCCGTCACCCCCAGCACGATGCGCGGATAAAAGCCCGGCCCGATCGGCACCAGCGGGTTGTCCTTCAGGCCGAGGGTAAGCGCGAAAAGAAAAAGGCTCGCCGCGAGTACGGCGAGCCCTCCCCACCCGTCCTTCGACACCTTCAACGCTTCAGCAAGCCAAGGTCTTTAGCGAGGTTGCGATTCAGGTCGTCGGTTTCCTTGAGCCATTTGCTGTAGGCCGCGCGGTCCAGGTAGCGCACGTCGGTGCCTTGGAGCTTCATGGCCTGCGCGAACTCCGGCTCCTTCGCCGCCGCGCCGCAGGACGAGCCGAGCTTGGTAATGACATCCGCCGGCGTGCCCTTGGGCGCCATCACGCCGCGGCTCACGTCGTACACCACGTTCACGCCGAGCTCCTTCAGCGTCGGCACGCTCGGCATCTCGGGGTGGCGCTTCTCGGTGGCGATGCCGATGAACTTGAGCTGCCCGGCCTCGACCTTGCCCTTCTGCGTCAGGTTCGAGTCGGTAAGGTCGACGTGCCCGCCGAGGATGGCGTTCATGCGCGGCGCCAGGCCCTCGTAGGACACATACTTGAACTTGACGCCGGTCGCCTTCTCGATCAGCGCGGGGAAGAAATGGCTGGTCGAGGCGAGCGTGGCGCCTACCGTGATCTGGCCGGGGCGCGCTTTTGCGTCGGCGGCCAGGTCCTGCCAGCTCTTCCATGGCGTCTTCGGGCTCGCCGTGAGCACCGACGCCGTCGAAGAGATCAGGCAGATCGGCTCGAAGTCGCTGTATTGCACGTCGGCCACACCGGCCCAGTAGGTCGAGTGGATGTAATCGTGCACCGCGAATAGCGTGTAGCCGTCGGGCGCCGCGTCCTTCGCTTCCTTGGCGCCGCGCGTGCCGGACGCGCCGCCGACATTGGCGATCACCACGGTCTGGCCGAGATGCTTCTGCAGTACCTGGCCGAACGGCCGGAAGATGTTGTCGGTATCGCCGCCCGCGGCCCAAGGCACGATCATGCGTACCGGACGCTCGGGGTACGCGCCAAGCGCGGTGAGCGGAACGAGCGCGACTGCAATGCCAAAGACCAATCGATTCATGATTCCTCCTCCAAGGATGCGGCGATCTTACCTGAAGCTCGCGACCCAGCGCCGGTCGATGCCGTCCTTCAGCCACCATAGCGCGCGGCCCTGCGCGGTCCAGCCGCCGCGTTGCGCGATGGCGTAGCGCGCGCCGCAGGTCAGCAGGAGGAGCGCGCGCTTCTGCGGAACATAGGGTTGCAAGGGCTCGGCGCTGAACAGCCGCCGCAGGTTCGCGGCCAGCAGCTCGCCGTGTCGCACCGCGTAGACCCCGGACTTCGGGTGCGGTGAATCGCGCAGCGTCGCGCAATCGCCGAGCACGAAGACCTCGGGGTGCGAAAGGCTCTGCAGCGTCGGGTGCACCAGGGCGAAGCCGCGCTCGTCGGTGGCCAGGCCCGAGCTCTTCAGCCATGGCAATGGCGCGGCGCCGGTCGCGAGTATCACGAGGTCGAAGGCCTGCCGCGCGGCGCCGGCGATCACCACCGGCCCCTGCTCGATTCGCGTCACCGGCATGCCCGGCCGATAGTCCACCTTTCTCTTGCGCAGCTGAGGGATCGTGCGCTCGCCAAGCGCGGGCGGCTGCAGCGGCGCGCCGGAGTAGAGCGTGACCTGCGCGCCGCGATGGCGCAGCGCCATCGCGATCTCGGCGCCCGCCGCGCCGGCTCCCACCACCGCGACTCGCTCGGCGATGCGCAATTGCGAGAGGAAGTGGTCGAACGGCTTGACCGCGAGCGCGTGATGCCGGGCGCCGGGCAGCGACGAGGCGTCGATCATCGACCCGGCGTTGAGCGACGCGGTGTCGTAGCCCAGGCTGCGGCCGTCCTTCAGGATCGCCAGCCGGCCTTCGGCGTCGAGCCGCTCCACCTCGCCCTGCGCGAACTCGACATGAGCGCGCTCGGCGAGCGCCGCGACGTCGATCTGTGTGTCCGCGCGCCGATAGTGGCCGGCGAGCAGGCCGGGCAGCATGCCGGAATAGACCTGCTGCGCGTAAGGCGTCACCAGAGTGATGCGCGCCCCGTAGAGCGGCTTCTCGGCCAGGCTCCGGAGGACGACCAGGTGCCCATGGCCGGCCCCGATCAGCAGGACTCGCTTCACGCCTTCTGCAGCTTGAGCTCTTCGCGCTTACGAAGTTCTTTGCGCTGCACCTTGCCGGTGGTCGTCATCGGCAGCGCGTCGATGAACTCGATTTCGCGCGGATATTCGTACGGCGCCAGGCGTCCGCGGACATGGGACTGGATTTCTCCCACCAGGCTTTCCGTAGGCGAGAAACCCTGCTGGAGAACCACGAACGCCTTGATGATCGCGCCGCGCGCGGCATCGGGCTTGCCGATCACCGCGGCATTCTGCACCGCCGGGTGCTTCACCAGGCAGCTCTCGATCTCGGCCGGGCCGATGCGGTACCCGGCGCTCTTGATCACGTCGTCGGAGCGCCCCTGGTACCAGAGGTAGCCGTCCTCATCCATCTTCGCCTGGTCGCCGGTGCAGCCCCAGTCGCCGATGAACTTCTCCTTCGTCGCCTGCGGATTCTTCCAGTACTCGAGGAAAAAGACCGGGTCCGATTGACCATTGAAGTTGCGATTGATCGCCACTTCTCCGAGCTCACCCGAAGGCAAGTCATTCCCGTTGTCGTCGATCACCGCCACCCGGTGCCCCGGATACGGCCGGCCGATCGAGCCGGGTTTCGCCGGCCACGCCGACTGGCAGTTGCCGACCACGTAGTTGATCTCGGTCTGCCCGAACATTTCGTTGATCGTGACGCCGAGGTGCTCCTTCGCCCATTCGAACACGGTGACGCCGACCGATTCGCCGGCGCTCATGATGGAGCGCAGATCGAAGTCGTATTTCTTTTTCGGCTCGGGCACTGCCTTCATCATCAGCTTCAACGCGGTCGGGAACAGGAAGGAATTGCGCACGCCGTACTTTTCGATCAGGTAGTACGCCTTCTCCGCGTCGAAGCGGCCGCGGTAGCCGAGGATCGGCACGCCGAACATCATCGAGGGCAGCAGCGCGTCCATCAGGCCGCCGGTCCACGCCCAGTCGGCCGGCGACCAGAACATGTCGCCGGTGCGCGGGAAGAAGTCGTGCGAATGCACGAACCCCGGCACGTTGCCGATCAGCGTGCGATGCGCCTTGAGCGCGCCCTTGGGCGGGCCGGTGGTGCCGCTGGTGTAGATGATCAACGCCGGGTCGTCGGCATGGGTGTCCACGCCGTGGAATCTGGTCGACGCGTTGGCGAGCAAGTCTTGCCATTGCAGGACGCCGCGCTCGATCGCGCCGCCGACGCCGATGACATGCCGCAGGTGCGTAAGCCGCTCACGGATCGCCCAGAGGTTGGCGATGGTGGCCGGCTCGACGATCGCGACCGAAGCCTCGGCGTGCTCCATGCGGTACTCGAGCGCGTCCGGGCCGAAGAGGTGCGAAAGCGGCAGCGCGATCGCGCCCATCTGGAACACCGCGATGTAGGCGATCGCGGTCTCGGGGCGCTGCGGCAGGATGATGGCTACGCGGTCGCCGCGCTTGACCCCCAGCGCCGCGAGCGCATTGGAGAGCCGGTTCGCCGCCTGCTGCAGGTCCCAGTAGGTGTAGGCCGCCATCGCGCCGGACTCGTCTTCCCAGTAGAGCGCGAAGCGGCCCCGGTCCGGCGCCCAGTTCCCGCAGCAGGCGCGCGCCATGTTGTAGCGCTCGGGAACGTCCCAACGAAAGCCGCGATAGAGCTCGTCGTAGCGGTCGGGCATGCGGGGATTCTATACTTCGGACCATGCGCCCCGAGGCGTTCGTGTTCGATGCTTATGGAACGCTCTACGACGTGCATTCGGTAGCCGCGCGCTGCGAATCCAACTGGCCGGGCAAGGGAACCCAGCTCTCGGTTCTATGGCGCACGAAGCAGCTCGAATACACCTGGCAGCGCAGCCTGATGCAGCGCTACGCCCCCTTCTCCACGGTCACGCGCGACGCGCTCGCCTACAGCTGCGAGGCGCTCAAGCTCGAGCTGAGCGTGGCGCAGACGGAAGGGCTGATGGCCGAGTACCTGAACCTTTCTCTGTACCCGGATGTGGTCCGCACGCTCCAGGCGCTGAACACCCGCAAGGCGATCCTGTCGAACGGCTCGCCCGACATGCTGCTGCCGCTGGTGCAGAACTCCGGGCTCGAGCTTGACGCGGTGATCAGCGTGGACGAGCTCAGGGTCTTCAAGCCCGCGCCGCAGGTGTATGCATTGGCGGTCGAGAAGCTGCATCTGGACCACAGCAAGATCGGCTTCGTCTCCTCCAACTGCTGGGATGCGATGGGGGCGAAGTCGTACGGCTTCAACGTGTACTGGATCAACCGCGCCGGCGCGCCGGTGGATCGCCTGGGGTTCAAGCCCGATCGCATGCTTGCAAGCCTGAATGAAATTCTGCTGTAACTGCGCCGCGCCGGTGGTGAAGCGCGTGCCGCCGGGCGACAACATGCTGCGCTGGGTGTGCGACCAGTGCGGCGAGATCCACTACGAGAACCCGCGCGTCGTGGTCGGCTCGATCCCGGAGTTCGAGGGCAAGGTGCTGCTGTGCCGCCGGGCGATCGAGCCGCGCTACGGCTACTGGACGCTGCCCGCCGGGTTCATGGAGAACGGCGAGAGCACCGCGCAGGCCGCGCTGCGCGAGACGCTGGAGGAAGCCGGCGCGCAGGTCGAGCTCGGCGCCCCGTTCAGCATGATCTCGGTGCCGCACGTCAACCAGGTGCACCTCTTCTATCGCGCGCGGCTGCGCGAGCTGGACTTCAAGGCAGGCGAGGAGACCCTCGAGGTCGCGCTGTGGGAGGAAGAGCGCATTCCGTGGAACGAGATCGCCTTCCGCACCGTGGGGCTGACGCTGAAGCGCTGGTTCGCGGACCGCGGCCGCGGCGCTTTCGGCTTCCACGCCGAGGACCTACAATAAACCGCAACAAAGGGGAGGCCGGAATGAAGAAAAACGTGCTGTTGCTGGTGATGCTGGTGCTCGCGCCAGCGGCGTTCGCGCAGGCGCCCGCCGCGCCGCCGAAAATCGACGCGGCCAACACCGCGTGGATGCTCACGGCATCGGTGCTGGTGCTGTTCATGACGCTGCCCGGCCTGGCGCTGTTCTACGCCGGCCTGGTGCGCACCAAGAACGTGCTTTCGGTGCTGATGCAATGCTTCGCGATTACCTGCATCGTCACGCTCGCCTGGTTGGTGATTGGCTACAGCATCGCCTTCGGCGACGGCGACGCCTGGTGGGGCGGCACCGGCAAGATGTTTTTCTCGGGTCTCGCCGTGAGCACGGTTAAAGGCAGCATCCCGGAAAGCGTGTTCGCGATGTACCAGATGACGTTCGCGATCATCACGCCGGCCCTGGTGATCGGCGCCTACGCCGAGCGCGTTCGCTTCGGCGCGATGCTGCTGTTCAGCCTGCTGTGGGTGCTGATCGTCTACTGTCCGCTCGCCCACTGGGTCTGGGGCGACGGCTGGCTGCAGAAGCGCGGCCTGATGGACTTCGCCGGCGGCACGGTGGTGCACCTGAACGCGGGGATGGCGGCGCTGGTTTGCGCGCTGGTCCTCGGGCGCCGGCGCGGGTTCCCGGAGACCGCGATGCCGCCGCACAACATGACGATGGCGGTGACCGGCGCGGCGATGCTGTGGTGCGGCTGGTTCGGCTTCAACGCTGGCAGTGCGCTTGCGGCCGACGGCTCGGCGGGAATGGCGATGCTCGTGACCCATATCGGTGCCGCCACCGGCGCCTTCGCCTGGCTGCTGTGCGAATGGCTGCGCTACGGCAAGCCTTCGGTACTCGGCATCGTGACCGGCATGGTGGCCGGCCTGGGCACCATCACGCCGGCTTCCGGCTTCGTCGGTCCGATCGGCGCGCTCGCCATCGGCGCCGCGGCCGGGGTCGCCTGCTTCGGCGCCACCAGCTACATGAAGCGCGTGCTCAACGTCGACGATTCGCTCGACGTATTCCCGGTGCACGGCGTCGGCGGGCTGCTCGGTACGCTGCTCACCGCGGTTTTCGTCTCAACCACCTTCGGCGGCAACGGCTATCCCGACAAGGTGACCATGGGCGAGCAGTTCGTCACCCAGCTCATCGGCGTGGCGGTGACCGCGGTCTGGTCCGGCGTGCTCACCTGGGTACTGCTCAAGCTGGTCGATGCGATCGTTGGCATGCGCGTTGCTAGCGAAGAGGAGACCGAGGGGCTGGACACCGTGGAGCACAACGAGAAGGGGTACAACCTGTAGGGATGGAACGCCGGGGCTTCATCAAGTTTTGCGCCGCCTCGGCCGCGGCGATCGGCGCCCCGGCCGTCGCCGCCGATGCCCGGGTCCAGCTCTACTCGCGGGCGCGGCTGGTCGACGAGAAAGGCCAGCCGCTGCGTGCTGCTGCGATCCCGGTCAACCGCAACCTCATCTTCCACTATCCGTTCGCGGCGACGCCCTGCTTTCTGCTGAACCTGGGCAAGGCGGTGAAGCCGACGCAGCTGAAAACGGTGGCCGGCGCGGCCTATGAGTGGAAAGGCGGGATTGGCGCGAGCCGCTCGGTGGTCGCCTACTCGGCGATCTGCGCGCACCGGCTGTCCTATCCGACCAAGGACATCAGCTTCATCAGCTTCCGCAGCGAGAAGAGCGCGCGCAACCGCATCGCCAACGTCATCCACTGCTGCTCGGAGCACAGCCAGTACGACCCGGCCGAAGGCGCGCGCGTGGTCGCCGGCCCGGCGCCGCAGCCCCTCGCCGCCATTCTTCTGGAATGGGATCCGGCAAAGGACGAGATCCATGCGGTGGGCACGCTCGGCGGCGAGATGTTCGGCGAGTTCTTCGACAAGTTCGCCTTCCGGCTGCAACTCGAGCATGGCGACGCTGCCCGCAGCGCCGTCTCCGGAACATGCGTAGTGCAGGAGCTCGATAACTACTGCCGTCAACAGGTGAAGTGCTAGCCTGGCTCCAGGCTAACGATCCCTTTCCGCCGGTCGAGCGGGCGCTGCAAGCACCGAACGGCCTGCTCGCCGCCGGCGGCGAGCTGTCGATGGAGCGCCTGCTGGAGGCATACCGGCGCGGTGTCTTTCCCTGGTACTCCGGCACCGAGCCCGTGCTCTGGTGGTCGCCCGACCCGCGCATGGTGCTCTACTGCCAGGAGCTCAAGGTGTCGCGCTCGCTCGCGAAGAGCGTGCGGAACAAAGGCTACGAGGTGCGCATCGACAGCGACTTCACCGCGGTGCTCGAAGGCTGCGCGGATCGGCCGCAAGGCACCTGGCTCGGCGGCGACATGAAGGCGGCCTACCAGCGCCTGCACCGCGCCGGCTTTGCCCACTCCTTCGAGACCTGGCTGGACGGCGGGCTGGTCGGCGGCCTCTACGGCGTGGCGATCGGCCGCATGTTCTACGGCGAATCCATGTTCTCGCGCGAGACCGACGCGTCAAAAGTCGCGCTCGTGGCGCTGGTGGGGGAACTCCGGGCGCGGGAATTCCCTCTGATTGATTGCCAGATGCACACGCCCCTCCTCGCCTCGCTCGGTGCCCGCGAAATCCCGCGGCGCGCTTTCCTGCGCGAATTGACGGCGCTGGTAAACTATCCGGCGTCCGCTGGAAATTGGAGCCGTGTCAAGACTTAACGACCTGCCGCACGCAGTCCTGCAGTTCTACGTAACTGCGCCTTATCCGTGCAGCTACCTGCCCGACCGCATGGCGCGCTCGCAGGTGGCGACGCCGAGCCACCTGATCAACACCGACCTCTATGGCGACCTGGTCAAGGCCGGCTTCCGCCGCAGCGGCATCTTTACTTACCGCCCGCATTGCGACGCCTGCCGCGCGTGCGTGCCGGTGCGCATCCCGGTGGCGCAGTTCGAGGCCAACCGCTCGCAACGCCGCGCCTGGAAGCAGCACCAGAACCTCACCGCGCATCCGCAGCCGCTCAAGTTCCGCCTCGAGCACTACGCGCTCTACCTGCGCTACCAGTCGAAGCGCCACTCGGGCGGCGGCATGGACAACGACAGCCGCGATCAGTACTCGCACTTCCTCCTGCAGAGCCGCGTCGACACGCGCCTGATCGAGTTCCGCGACGCCGGCCAGCTGGTGATGGTGTCGATCGTCGACTACCTGCCCGACGGCCTGTCCTCGGTCTACACCTTCTACGAGCCCGACCGGCGCAACGCGAGCTTCGGCACCTACAACGTCCTCTGGCAGATCGAGCAATGCCGCGCCACCGCGCTGCCGTACCTGTACCTCGGCTACTGGATCCGCGAGAGCCCGAAGATGGCGTACAAGTCCAAGTTCGAGCCGATCGAGGGCTTCGTCGGCGGGGCGTGGCGGCGGCTCGGACGCCGTACCCCGGAAGACGCGAAAGTTTGAGCCGCGGGTTGGGCCTGTATCGGCTCGCGCGACCGCTTCTTTTCTCGCTGGATCCCGAGACCGCTCATAAAGTCAGCCTCGGGCTCGCGACATTCCTGCCGCAGGCCGCGCTCCCGGCGTGCCCGGTACGCGCGATGGGGCTGGAGTTTCCCAATCCGGTCGGGCTCGCCGCCGGCCTCGACAAGGACGCCGTGCACATCGATGCCCTTGCACGGCTGGGCTTCGGCTTCATCGAGGTCGGCACCGTGACCCCGCGCCCGCAACCCGGCAATCCGCGGCCGCGGCTGTTCCGCATTCCGCAAAAGGAGGCGCTGGTCAACCGCTTCGGCTTCAACAATGCCGGCATCCACGCGTTCGTGGCCGCGATCGAGCGCACCCAATGGCGCGGCGTGCTCGGGGTGAACATCGGCAGGAACGCCGATACGCCGGCGGAGCGGGCGGTCGAGGACTACGAGCTCTGCCTTCGGCAGGTGTACCCCGTCGCTTCGTACGTCACCATCAACGTGTCCTCGCCGAACACCGCGGGACTGCGCGCGCTGCAGGAAAAGGATTCGCTCGACAACCTTCTCGGCCGGCTGACTTCCGCGCGCGAGAATCTGTCGACGCGGCATGGCAAGCGCGTGCCGCTGGTGCTGAAGATCGCGCCGGATCTCGGGCGCGAGGAAGCTCGCCGCGATCGCGGACTCGGTCCGCCGCCACCGGCTCGAGGGCGTGATCGCCACCAACACCTCGGTCTCGCGCGACGGCGTCAAAGGCCTGCGCCACGCCGACGAGGCCGGCGGCCTCTCCGGCCGGCCGATTCGCAACCGCGCGACGACGGTGCTGAAATTGCTGAAGGAGCTGCTGCCCGACACCACCCTGATCGGCGCCGGCGGCATCCTGAGCGGCGGCGATGCAGCCGAGAAATTCGCCGCCGGCGCGCAGCTGGTGCAGCTCTACACCGGGCTCATCTACCGCGGCCCCGGCCTGGTCGGCGAATGCGTATCGGCATACCGCGGGAAGTAAAGGACGGCGAGCATCGGGTTGCGCTAACACCAGGTGCCGTTCGATCGCTCAGGGATGTCATCGTGGAGCGCGATGCCGGCATCGGCGTCGGTTTCTCCGACGACGACTACCGAAGCGCCGGCGCCACGCTCGGCGATCCCTGGGAATGCGAGCTCGTGGTCAAGGTCAAGGAGCTGCAGGAATCGGAATACCGCAAGCCGCGTCCGGGACAGATCGTGTTCGGCTTCCAGCACTTCGGTCCCGATCCGGAGCTGCTCGACGCGGCGCTCGCCTCCGGCGCGACGTTCATCGCCTTCGAGACCGTCGGGCAACAGAGCGGCCTGCCGATCCTCTCGCCCATGTCCGCGATCGCCGGCCGGCTGGCGGTGCAGGTCGGCGCCTGGTGCCTGCAGAAGCAGAATGGCGGCAGCGGCGTGCTGCTGCCCGGACTCGACGGAATTCCGGGCGGGAAAGTCGTCATTGTCGGTGCCGGCAACGTCGGCGCCAACGCGCTGCACGTCGCGCACGGCATCGGCGCACAAGCCACCGTTTTTTCCAGATCCGAGAAGCCGCGATTGAAGGCGCATTATCCGCGCGCGGTTTTCCGCACCGGCCCGCTCGTCGTCGACGATGCCGATCTCGTCATCGCCGGCGTGCTGACTCCCGGGCAGATGTCGCCGAAGCTCATCACGCGCGCGATGCTGCGCAGGATGCGACCAGGCTCGGCCCTGGTCGATGTCGGCATCGACCAGGGCGGCATCGCCGAAACCTCGCGCGCGACCTCGCACAGCGCGCCGATCTACGTCGAGGAAGGCGTGGTGCACTACTGCGTCCCCAACATGCCCGCGGCGACCGCGCGGACCGCCAGCCTCGCATTAGAACGTGCCGTTCTGCCTTTCGTTACAAAACTGCTTTCGGGGGAGATGACCGCCGAGCTGGCCACCGGAGTCCAGGTCCGGGCTGGCAAAGTTACCCATGAGCACCTCGCCCGCGATACAGGGAGGCCATACTGCGGCCTTTAAGGACGGGCATACTCGCGCCTATGAAGCGCGACGCGGTCGCCGTGATCGACGAGAGCCGCTGTATCGGCTGCACGCTGTGCATCGATGCCTGCCCGGTCGACGCCATCGTCGGCGCGGCGCAGCTCATGCATACGGTGGTCGAGCCCTGGTGCATCGGCTGCGAGCTCTGCGTGACGCCCTGCCCGGTCGATTGCATCGAGATGGTCCCGGCTCACGGTGAGTGGAGCGCCGCGCTGAAGCAGGCGGCGGGAGAGCGCGGTCGGCAACGCAAGTTGCGCGCGGCCATTCCGATCACGCCGGCGCCGGACCGTAAACGAGTCCTCGCCGCCGCGCTCGAACGCAAATGGAGGCGATGACCCCGCCCGAACGGCAAGCCGGATGAATCCGCAGAAGCGGCGCGAGATTTTCCGTCGGTTCCAGCAGGCGAATCCGAATCCAACCACCGAGCTCAGATACAGCACGCCGTACGAGCTGCTGGTGGCCGTGGTGCTGTCCGCCCAGGCTACGGACAAGTCCGTCAATCTGGCGACCGCCGAGCTGTTTCCAAAGGTGAATACGCCGGAAGCGATGGTCAAGCTCGGCGTTGCGGGCCTGGAGAGCTACATCAAGCGCATCGGCCTGTATCGCACCAAGGCGAAGAACGTGGTGGCGCTGTCAAAGCTGCTGCTGGAGAAGCATTGCGGCGCGGTGCCGCAAAATCGCGAGGCGCTGGAAGGCCTGCCCGGCGTGGGACGCAAGACGGCGAACGTGGTGCTGAACACCGCCTTCGGGCAGCCGACGGTGGCGGTCGACACGCATATCTTCCGGGTTTCGAATCGCACCGGCATCGCTCCGGGCAAGGATCCGCTGGAAGTGGAGCTGAAGCTGCTCAAGTTCACGCCTCCCGAATACCTGCAGAACGCGCACCACTGGCTGATCCTGCACGGGCGCTACATCTGCCTCGCGCGCAAGCCCGGCTGCCCGCAATGCCTGATCCGCGACCTGTGCGAGTTTCGGCCTAAAACGAAGGATGTTTAATCCCAGCCGCGAGGAAGTGCGCGAGATGTTCTTCGCCACCTGGCGCAAGTACCGCGCCGGCGAGCCGCTCGCCGGCATCGAGACGATCGCGCTGCAGGTGATCCTGCTGCACCCGGAGTATCACCAGATCCTCGACCACCCTGAGCGCTATCGCGACCGCGACTACGTCGACGAGTCGAATCCCTTCCTGCACATGAGCCTGCACCTCGCGCTGGAGGAGCAGCTTTCGATCGACCAGCCGCCGGGTATCCGGGTCGCGTGGGATCAGCTGCTCGAGCGCTGGGGCGATCGGCACGAGGCGCTGCACCAGGCGCTGGAATGCCTCGCCGAGACGGTATGGCGCGCGCAGCGCGAGCATGCGCCACCCGATGCGGCGGCGTACCTGGATTGCCTTGCCGCGCGCGCATTACGCGGGTAGCAATCCAATGACGTCCACAAGGACTAGGTAAGCGCGCGCCGACGGCAATAGTTACAAGGCCATCATGGCTGCACAAACCCTTGGAGATGGCGCCATGAACGAACGTTTGTCCCTGCCGGCCCTTTTTCTCGCCGCGTGCGCCATCGTGGCTATTGCCTGGGCCGCGCCGGCGCGCGCCACGGATCCGGACGACGACTCGATCATCCTGGTCGCCAAGCGCCAGCTGCAGGACAAGCTCTACGGCTCGACCATCCTGCTCGCGCGGCCAATCGGCGCCGAGCGCCACGTCGGCTTCATCATGAACAAGCCCACCCAGGTCACGCTCGGCAAGCTGTTCCCGAAGCACGAGCCGTCCAGGAAAGTGAGCGACCCGGTGTTCCTCGGCGGCCCGGTGAGCCCGGAAGTGATCTTCGCGATGGTGCAAGGCAAGCAGAGCCCCGGCGGGCGCTCGATCCGCATCCTCGACGACCTCTACCTCGCGATCGACAGCGACGTGGTCGACAAAGTGATCGAGAAGCAATCCTCGCAGGCGCGCTTCTTCGCCGGCATGGTGATGTGGCGTCCGGGCGAGCTGCAACAGGAAATCAAGCGCGGCCTGTGGTACCTGGTCGACGCGAAAGCCGACCTCGTGCTGCGCAAGTCGACCGAAGGGATGTGGGAAGAATTCGTCGGCCGCTCCGAGCGCAAGGCCAACTCGATCTAAAACCAATTCGGGGACGGAGCACTAACTCCGAAAGCTGCGCTAGCCGTGGAGTTAGTGCTCCTGTCCCCGAATTGGTTACTCCCGCTGGTCGTGCAGTGAAGATTTCTGCTGCGAGAACCAGGCGGCGAGGTCTTCCATGTCCTTCTTGGAAAGCTGCGACGCGAAGCCCTTCATGATCGGGTTGTTGCGCCGCCCGCTCTTGTAGTCCGCGAGCGCGCGCACCAGATAGTCGTAGTGCTGACCCGCCAGGATCGGCTGGGTCGGATCCGAAGGTTTGTTCCCTCAGGGCCATGGCACGCGGCGCACACCTGCGCGGCCTTCTCCTTGCCCGAGGCGGCGTTGCCTGCCGCGTGCGCCGCCCCGGCAAGCGCGAAGCCGATGACCAGCGCGAGCAGCCTCATTTCGCGGCTCCGTAGTGCTCGGCGAGCTTCTTCATGTCTTCGTCGGTCAGCGTCGCCGCGATGCCGCGCATCGACGGGTGCGAGCGCTCGCCGGACTTGTACGCCTTGAGCGCGTTGACGATGTAGCCGGGTTGCTGGCCGGCGATCTTGGGCACGTGGTAGACCTCGGGGAACGCGGTCTTGTAGCCCGGAATGCCGTGGCAGCCGATGCAAAGCGCGAGCGCATTGTCCAGGCGCTGGCCTTGCGCGGTGGGCGCGGCGGGCGGCTTGGCGTCGTTGGTGGGCGCCTTGTCCGGCGGCGGCTTCGGCTGGGCGTGCGCGGCGAACGCGAGCGCGATGCCGATGAAGATCCTGAGAAGGAAGCCGGACATGACTTGTTCTGTAGTTATGGAAGCCGGGGGATTCTAACGCAAAAAAAGCCGGCTGCTAGAATCGGCCGCATGCGTTTCAAAGGCTCGCAGTCCTACGTCTCGACCGAAGACCTGACGCTCGCGGTGAACGCCGCGATCACCCTGCAGCGTCCGCTGCTGGTCAAGGGCGAGCCCGGCACCGGCAAGACCATGCTCGCGCTCGAGGTCGCGCGCTCGCTCGGCGTGCCGATCCTCGAGTGGCATATCAAGTCGACCACCAAGGCGCAGCAGGGCCTGTACGAGTACGACGCGGTGAGCCGGCTGCGCGACTCCCAGCTCGGCGACGCGCGCGTGCACGACATCCACAACTATATCGTCAAGGGCATGCTCTGGCAGGCGTTCACCCAGGACAAGCCGTGCGTGCTGCTGATCGACGAGGTCGACAAGGCCGACATCGAGTTCCCCAACGACCTGCTGCGCGAGCTCGACCGCATGGAGTTCTACGTCTACGAGACGCGCGAGCTGGTCAAGGCGAAGCACCGCCCGGTCGTGTTCATCACCTCGAACAACGAGAAGGAGCTGCCCGACGCCTTCCTGCGCCGCTGCTTCTTCCACTACATCCGTTTCCCGGACAAGGAGACGATGGAGAAGATCGTCGCGGTGCACTTTCCCAACCTGAAGAAATCGCTGCTGCGCGAGGCGCTGGAAGTGTTCTTCGAGGTGCGCGAGGTGCCCGGACTGAAGAAGAAGCCCTCGACCAGCGAGCTGCTCGACTGGCTGAAGCTGCTGCTCGCCGAGGACATTCCGCCCGAAGCGCTGCGCTCCAAGGAGCGCAAGGCCATCATCCCGCCCCTGCACGGCGCGCTGCTGAAGAACGAGCAGGACGTCCACCTGTTCGAGCGGCTGGTCTTTATGACGCGCGCGAAGGCGTAATGCTGCGGCGCGTGCTGTCGGACGCGCTGGGCGTGCTGCGCGCCAGGCCGACCGCCAATCCGCTGGCGGAATACTTCCGTAACAATCCCGGGCGGCTGATCGACAAGTGGCACCACTACTTCGAGATCTATCACCGCCATTTCGCCGCCTTCCGCGGCCGCTCGCCGGTGGTGGTCGAGATCGGCATCTACCACGGCGGCTCGCTCGAGATGTGGCGCCATTACTTCGGCCGCGGCGCGCGCATCGTCGGCATCGACCTCGATCCGCGCTGTCGCCAGTTCGAGGGCGATTCAGTCAGCGTGATGATCGGCGACCAGGCTGACCGCAATTTCCTCTCCGAGGTGCGCGCGCGTTACCAGCACGTCGACATCGTGATCGACGACGGCGGGCACACTATGGCGCAGCAGATCACCAGCTTCGAGGAGCTGTATCCGCACATCCAGCCGCACGGCGTCTATCTGTGCGAGGACCTGCATACCTCGTACTATCCGCCGTACGGCGGCGGCTACCGGAAAGACGGCACCTTCATCCAGTACGCGACGCGGCTCGTCGACCAGTTGCATGCCTGGTATTCCACCGAGCCCGATCGCTTCCGGGTCGACGAAATCACGCGCTCCACGCACGGCCTGCACTTCTACGACAGCGTGCTGGTGGTGGAGAAGCGGCCGATCGCCGAACCCACCGCGTCAAAGACCGGGAAGCCGAGCTTTCCTCTATAGCGTGGCTTGGCCGCCGGGCCAGGCGAGCGCGACCAGCTTGTCGCGCCGCTCGGCGAACTGGCGCAGCAGCTGCTGATCGCCGCTCTCGGCATAGGCGATCTTCAGCTCATCGAGCGCGATCAGCTCGGGCAGGCGACCGACGAACGGCGCGCTCAGCGGCATCGAGAACGGCGGATAGTTCCTGATCTTGAAAGCGCGCGACGCCAGCAGAAGGGACACCACGCGCTCCATCAGCATAATCTTCATCTGCGCCGGCTTGGCATCGCCATCGTCCTTGGCATACACCACCCGCCGGTTCAAAGCCTCGCGCAGCGGGCTGCCGGGCGTCTCGGCCAGGTCGAACAACCGGCTGAAGATCCTGTCCCATGCGCTCCAGAACCTTGGAGTCGCCAGAAAATAGTTGCTGTACACGGTGTTGCGCGAGTCGTTGACGATCGAATCGAGCCGCAGCGCGGGGTCGATCTCGCGGAAAAAACTGGTCGCGACCTCGAGGAAGCCGGGGAAGCAGTTGGCGCCCTGCTCGATCACGTTGTAGAAGCACGCGCCGTGGCAGGGATGCGGCGAAAACGTGATCACTTCCGCGTCGCCCGCCTGACGCGCGAAGTCGATCACCTGGCGGCCGCTGAGCGCGGTCTTCTGGCGAAACAGCGGCGACAGAAATCCATAGTGCGTGCCTTGTTCCAGCGCATTGGCGCGAAAGAAGTTGCGGATCGGCCAGTACTCGTACCAGTCCGGCCGCTCGTTGGCGCTGTTGTCGAGCGGCTCGAACGCCGGGTCGAGCGCCGCCCGCGTGGCGGCGTTGTAAAAGATCTGGAAAGCGCGGATGCTCAACCTTTGAGGAACACCGGCAGGTCGGTGGTCGGCGGCGGCGTATCCGCCTCGTACATCATGCTCGCCACGTTGCCGCGATGATAGGTGGCATGGTTGGCAACGTGCAGCAGGATGTCGCGCCGCGCCATCGCGCCCGGGCCGCCGCCGATGAAACGGAAGCTCACCACCTCCTCCTGCTTCGACTCGGGCAGCGCGACCGCATAGTCCACCCACCAGGCGTCCATCATCCTCTGGGCCTGGCGCAGTTCGGCGAGCGACGGGCAGGCGTCCGGATTGCGCGTGGTGTAGCCGTGCGATCGTCCCTCGAGATGCGCGCGCCAAACCTGCTCCATCGCATAGACATGGTTCAGCGTGCGCAGCAGGTTGCCGAACACGATCTTGCGCGGCGCGGTGAGCTCCGCCTCCGGCAGCTTCGCCGCCGCGCCGAACACCAGCTCGTTGGCCCAGGCCTTGTAACGCATCAGCGTGCTCAGGGTGTCGGTCACTCGGCCACCAGTCGGTTGGCGAGCACGCCGATCGCGTCGTTCACCACGGCGTGCGGTCGGACCGTTGCCACGACCTCTCGCTGATCTCGTTTCCCAGTGCGTATCCCGCTACGCTACGCAACGCCCGCTCCTCCGGAATGTTCCTGGCGCGCATGCCAAGCACCGCGACCAGCTCGCCCTCGAAGTCTACCTGCCCGCCCGAGTCCTTCGGGATGGTGATGTCTTCGTCGCTGCCGATGGCCGCATTGTTAGAGCGGTAGCCGCATCCAGCCGGCCGAGGGGATTTTGGCCATACAATGCGCTCGCATTATGAGCGACCCCAAGCCGTCTTATCACAACAATCCGAAGGAGCCGAAGCTCGCGCTCCCGCCCGGCGCGTGCGACGCGCATTTCCACGTCTTCGGGCCGAAGGCGAAGTTTCCGTTCGCCGAGAAGGCACCGTACGTCCCGGCCGACGCGCCGAAGGACGTGCTCATCGACCGGCACATGTTCCTGGGCATCGAGCGCGGCGTGGTGGTGCAATCCGCGGCGCACGGCTTCGACAATTCCGCCGCCGCCGACCTGCTCGCCGACATGAAGGGCAGCTATGTCGGCGTGGCGCTGGTGCCGGTGAATACCGAGGTCTCGGCGCTCAAGAAGCTGCACGAGCAGGGCTTCCGCGGCGTGCGCTTCAACTATCTCCAGCACCTGGGCGCCGGACCGGCGATCGCCGACGTGATGAAGCTCAGCGCCAAGCTCGCGAGCCTCGGCTGGCACCTCCAGCTGCACGTGGAAATCTCGATGATCATGCAGATGTCGACCGAGCTGCAGTTCTCGGCGGTGCCGATCGTCATCGACCACATGGGCCGCGTCGATGCGTCGCGCGGACTCGACCAGCCGGGCTTCACCCACCTGCTCAAGCTGCTCGAGAACAAGCGCTTCTGGGTGAAAGTGAGCGGCCTGGAGCGCGCCTCGCGCCAGGGCTCTCCGTACGCCGACGCGGTGCCGTTCGCGCGCAAGCTGGTGGAAACCTGCGGCGATCGCGTGGTGTGGGGCAGCGACTGGCCACATCCCAACCTGCATGCGATCCCCGACGATGGCGCGCTGGTCGACCTGATCGGCGAGTACACCAATGAGGCGCAGCGCCAGGCGCTGCTCGTCGACAACCCCGCGAAACTCTACAAGTTCACCTCATGAAAAAGATTCTGCTGTCTCTGGCTGCTGGCGCCGCTGCTCCTGGTCCCGCTATTGGCGTTGGCTCAGCCCTACCCCAGCAAGCCGGTGAAGCTGATCGTCGGTTTTCCTGCCGGCGGTCCGGCCGATATCTTCGGCCGCTCGCTCGCGCAGGGCATGGCCGCGGAGCTCGGCCAGCCGGTGATCGTCGAAAACATCTCCGGCGTCGGCGGCGTGCTCGGCGTGGATCGCGCCGCGAAGGCCGCGCCGGACGGCTACACCATGGTGATCAACAGCGCGTCGCCGCTGGTGATCGCGCCGTACTCGCTGTCCAAGATCCCGTACGACGTAAAGAAGGACTTCGCCTTCATCACGCTCGTGGTGCGCGTGCCAGAGGTCGTCGCCGTGCACCCGTCGCTGCCGGCGAACTCGCTTTCGGAGCTCATCTCTTATGCAAAGGCGAATCCGGGCAAGGTGAATTTCGGCTCCGCCGGGAGCGGCAGCATCACGCACCTCGCGGGTGAGCTGCTGAAGGCCGAGGCGAAGATCGACATCGTGCACGTGCCGTACAAGGGCGCCGCCCCGGCGGTGAACGACCTGCTCGGCGGCCAGGTGCAGATGGGAATCTTCGACGTCCCGGTGCTGCTTGGCCACATCCGCAGCGGCAAGCTGCGCGCGCTCGCCATTACCAGTGGCAGCCGGGCGCCGGCGCTGCCCGAAGTGGCGACGACGGGAGAAATGAATTACCCGAACGTGAACTCGGACAACTGGTACGGCCTGGTCATGGCCGCGGCCACGCCGCCGGAAATTCAGCGCCGCGTGCACGCCGCCGCGGTGGCCGCGCTCAAGTCGAAGGCGGTCGACGAGCAGTTCGCCAAAGTCGGCGGCATCGCCGCGCCCAGGCACGCCGCAGGAATACGCCGCGTTCGTCGCAGCAGAGCAGGCGAAGTGGTCGAAGATCGTCCAGGCGATCGGCTTCAAGGAATAGAACTTGCACATCCCGGGCATGGACCGAACCCGGAAATCAGAAAAGCCCGAGCCGCCGCAGCAGCCGATCGAGCCGGAGATGCAGAAGACTCCGGACCAGGAGCACGGCCGCGACCCGGCGACCGAGCCGCCCAAGGAAAAGCGCGTAGACGAGCTGTGATAACTTCGCGGCTGGATGTTCAACCTCCAGCCGCTGCCGCCCGCGCTTGATGCAAAGCTCGTTGCCAAGCTCGTAAGGGCCGAGCCGGCGACGATCGGCCATTTCCGTAACTGGGGTTTCATGGACCCGGGCGTGCGCGCGATGCAGTCCGACGTGCGCATCGCCGGCCCCGCGGTTACGGTTCGCGCGCCCGGTATGGATGGAACGATCGTCGGCTACGCGCTCGGCCAGGTCCGGCCGGGCGACGTGCTCGTGATCGACCGTTGCGGCGACCATCGCCACGCCGCGTTCGGCGGCCTGGTCGCCTACGCGTGCAAGGTCGCCGGCCTCGCCGGGGTGATCATCGACGGCGTGGCCACCGACATCGGTGAAGTGCGCCAGTACAAAGTGCCGCTGTGGTGCCGCGGCCTTTCCGCCGTCACCACCAAGCGCATCGGCCTCGCCGGTGAATTCTGCGTGCCGGTGAGCTGCGGCGGCGTAGCGGTGAATCCCGGGGACGTGATCATCGCCGACGAGTGCGGCATCGTGGTCATGCCGCGCGGCGATGCCGAGGCCGCTGCCGAGCGCGCAATCGGCATGCAGGAAGCCGAAGTCGCCTCGCGCAAGCGCCTGGATGGCGGCGAGAAGCTGCCGGATATCTCAGGCGCGACGAAGGTCCTGCAAGACGCGATAGCCAAACAAAAATAATTCGGGGACGGAGCCCTAATTAGTTAGGGCTCCGTCCCCGAATTAGGATTTGGCTAGATCAAGCGCGGCGCGGGCGACGACCCGCACGCCGGTCGGGATCGCGAGCTCGTTGCAGTCGTAGTTGGCGCGGTGGATCGCGGTGTCGAGGCCGTCGATCTTGGAGCCGATGCGCAGGTGCGCCGCCGGGACCTTCTCGGCGAACCAGGCGAAGTCCTCGCTGCCCATCGAAGGTTGCGGCATCTCCATGACGTTTTCCTTGCCCACCACACCTCTCGTCGCTTCCAGAACCACGCCAAGCGTGGCCTGATGCTGGCGCAGGGCCGGCGCGACTTTCTTCCAGTCGAGCTCATAGTCCACACGCATGCCGGTCTTCATGCCCTCGAGCATGCGGCGCACCGCGGCTTCGATCGCCTTCGATACCGCCGGGTCCATGGTGCGTACGCTGCCCTTGAGGATGGCGGTCGGCGCGATCACGTTACGCGCGGTGCCGCTGTGGAATTCACCGATCGACAGCACCGCCGGGGAAAGCGGCGCGACTTCTCGGCTGATCACGGTCTGCACTTGGGCCACGAAGTACGCACCGGCCGCGAGCGCATCGATCCCCATGTGCGGATGCGCGCCATGCCCGGTACGGCCCTTCAAAGTCAGGTCGAAGGCATCGGCCGAAGCCATCACCGCTTCCGGGTGGTAGCCCACGCTGCCCGCCTTCACCGGCGGCCAGTTGTGGTAGCCGATGATCGCGTCCATCTTCGGCGCTTCTTCGAGCACGCCGTCGGCGATCATGGCCGGCGCGCCGCTCAGCGTCTCCTCCGCCGGCTGGAAGATGAACTTGATGCGGCCCTTGAGCGAATCCTTCATCTCGCTCAACGCCGCCGCGACGCCGAGCGCGATCACGGTGTGCACGTCGTGGCCGCAGGCGTGCATCTTCCCCGCGACCTTGGATGCGAACGGCAGCCCGGTCTCCTCGTGGATCGGCAGCGCGTCCATGTCGGCGCGGATGCCGATGGTGCGGCCCGGTCCCGAGCCCTCGAGCACCGCCACGATCCCGGTCTTGCCGACACCGGTTCGGAAGGGGATGCCAAGTTTCTTGAGGAATGAACCAACTGCCTTGGCCGTCTCGTGTTCCTCGAAGGCGAGCTCTGGATGCTGGTGCAGCTGCTTGCGAAGCTCCACGAGCTGCGGCGTGAGCCGCTCGGCGATCGCCGCGATGCGTCGGTTGAGTTCCATGGACTAGAATTATCCGCTATGGTGCTCCGGCCCCTGCAAGGGCAATTCGCTGCAGAGCTGATCGGTCTGCGGCTGCCGGTCGACGATGCCACCTTCGCAGCGGTCGAAGCGGCCTGGACCCGGCACCCGCTCCTGGTGTTCCGCGACCTGGAGATGACGCCCGAGCAGCACATCGCTTTCAGTCGCCGCTTCGGCGACCTGCACATCATGGAGCCGCTGCAGTACAACCTGCCCGGCTACCCCGAGGTCTTCGTGGTCTCCAACGTCGAGGAAGGCGGCAAGGCGCTCGGCATGAAGCGCGCCGGCTGGGGCTGGCACACCGACGGCGAGGACAAGGCCATCCCGAACGCCGGCTCGATGCTCTATGCCTTGGAGCTACCTCCCGAGGGCGGGGACACGCTGTTTGCCGACATGTATGCGGCCTATGAGGCTCTTCCAATAGAAGTGAAGGACAAAATTCGGGGAAAGCGTGCCTGCTTCAGCCGCACCAGGCTGCACCACGTGCACTACCCTCACCTGCCGGCACTCACCGAGGAAGACAAGCTCAAGAAACCCGACGTCTGGCACCCGCTCGAACGCCGCCACCCGAAATCGGGCAGGACTGCGCTGTACATAGGGCGCTGGGCGTGCGCCATCGAAGGCATGTCCGAGAAAGAAGGCGCCGAGCTGGTCCAGTACCTGCAGGAATTCTCCGTGCGCCCGGAGTTCGTCTACCGCCACCATTGGCGGCTGCACGACGCGGTGCTCTGGGACAACCGCTGCGCGCAGCACTGCGCCACGCCTTTCGACGATGCCAAGTACCGCCGGCACATGCTGCGCACAACCATTGAGGGCGACAAGCCGGTGATGGCTACATCTCCAGGCAGCTCTCTGGCGACGCACTGAACCACACGCGCTCGCCGGCCTGGAACTTCGGCGCACCGCCGTGATTTGGCGACTCCACCAGCCCGCGGTCTCCGTTCTCCAGCTCCAGGTGGTATTCGAGCGCCGCGCCGAGGTAGAGGACATGGCGCACCGTGGCGGATCTCGCGAACCCTGAGGTCGGCTTGTCGCGGCCCAGCTGTGCGCGTTCCGGCCGTATGGCCACCGTCTTGCCGTCTGCGCGGAAGAAATTCATCCGGCCGATGAATTGCGCGACGAAGCGGGTCGCCGGCCGCTCGTAGACGTCGGCCGCGGTGCCGAGCTGCTCGATGCGCCCGGCGTTCATCACGGCAATGCGGTCCGACATGACCAGCGCCTCGCCCTGGTCGTGGGTGACGAAAACGGTGGTTATGCCCAGGCGCCGCTGCAGGCCGGCGATCTCGACGCGCATTTCCTCGCGTAGCTTGAGGTCCAGATTCGAGAGCGGCTCGTCGAGCAGCAGCACCGCGGGGCGAATCACCAGCGCACGGGCGAGCGCCACGCGCTGGCGCTGGCCCCCGGAGAGTTCCAGCGGTCGGCGGTGCGCCAGACCACGCAATTGCACCAGTTCCAGTGCTTCATTGACCCGCTGGTCCATTTCGCCGCGCTGGACGCCTCGCATCCTCAAACCAAAGGCAACGTTCTCGCCTGCGGTCATGTGCGGGAAGAGCGCGTAATCCTGGAATACGACGCCAATGTCGCGCTTGAACGGCGGCAGGCCCGCGACCGGGCGGCCTCTCAGGAAAATTTCGCCCGCGCTCGGCGGGAAAAAGCCGGCGATCAGCCCGAGCGTGGTGGTCTTGCCGCAGCCCGAGGGCCCGAGCAAAGTCAGGAATTCGCCGTCGCGCACTTCGAGGTCGACGCCCGCAACCGCGACGGTCGCGCCGTAGCGCTTCTCGATGCCGGCAAGGCGCAGCGCCGCCTCAGACACGCTCGCGCTGCCCATAGATGAAATCGCCCAGGCCGGTCAGCTTCTGCACCACTGCCACCAGCACCAGCGGCAGAAGTAGCGTGATGACCGACACCGCCGCGAGCGTCGGCGCAAAGCCGAACTCGAGGAACCCGAGGATCTTCACCGTGATCGGCACCTCGCCCGGTCGCGCGAGGAAGATCGACAGGTTGACATCGGTGAACGAGTGCACGAAAGCGAACACCGCGCCGGCGATGATGCCGCTCTTGATCAGCGGGAACACGACGTGCCACAGCGTGCGCCAGCGCGAGGCGCCGAGGCTGGCGGCGGCGAGCTCGACGTTCGGCGGCAGCGTATGCAGGCTGATGGCCACGGTGCGCACCGCGAAGGGCAGGCAGATCACGATGTGCCCGACGAGCAACGCGGTGAAGCCGATGTAGTCGCGCAGGCCGGCGTACTGAAAGAGCTGAAGCAGCCCCACGCCGGTGACCAGCGCCGGCAACATCAGCGGCCCGAGCGTCAGCGCCACCATCGCCTCGCGCCCACGGAAGCGGTAACGCGCCAGCGCGAAGGCGAGCGGCAGCGCGAGCAGCGTGCTGAGCAGCGCAGTCACGCTCGCCAGCTTGAGGCTGAACCACAGCGGATCCACCCACTCCGGCGCCATGGCGCGCTGCCACCATTGCAGCGAAAAGCCCTGCGGCGGAAATTGCGAGCGGTTCGACTGGTTGAACGAGACCGCCGCGGTGATCAGGATCGGGCCGAGCATGAAGATGTAGATGAGAACAACGACTCCACGCACAGCCACGCGTCAGCCTGACGCGAGCCGCAGGCGAGCGGGGGTTGCATGATTCGGCGCGAACCCCCCGCTCACTTCGCTCCTTCCCTTGTCAGGGGCGAAGCGTCATATCGCCGCCTGCTTTGCGCCCACGCGAGCCGCGGCAAACAGCAAGAACAGGGAGGAAGCGATCAAGAACCACCGCCAGCGCAGCGCCGATCGACCAGTCGAGGAGCTGGGTCATGAAGCCGTAGATCGCGGTGGCCATGACTTGTGTCGCCGGGCCGCCGAGGATCGCGGGCGTGGCGTAGGCGCTGATCGCGATCGAGAACGCGAGGATGAAACCGCCGGCGATGCCGGGCAGGCAGAGCGGCAGCACCACGTGGAAGAATGTGCGCGTGCGGTTGGCGCCGAGGCTCATCGCCGCCTGCTCGAGGTTCGGGTTGATGCCGTTCAGCGAGCCCATGATGGTGAGCACGGTATAGGGCAGGAGCGCGTGCGTCAGGCCGATGATGATGGCGCCGGTGCTCGGCATGAACGCAATGCGCTCCTTGATGATTCCCAGCCAAAGAAAAAGGTCATTCGCCGCGCCGAAGCGATTCAGGATGATGTACCAGCCGTAGGTGCGCACCACCACGCTCGCCAGCAGCGGCGCGAGGCAGACGGCGATCAGCACGCCCTTCCACGGGCTGCGCGTGCGCACCAGGAAATAGGCGAGCGGAAAGCCGAGCAGCACGGTGAACAGGCCGACCGCGGCGCCGACGATGAACGTGCGCAGCAATGCCCACTGATAAATCGGCTTGCCGAACAGGAACGCGTAGTTTTCGAGCGTGAGCTCGCTGGTGAGCTGCTGCGCTTCCGACTTGAGAAAGCTGGTCGAGAGCAGCAGCGCATTCGGCAGGACGAAGAACGCCAGCAGCAGCGCCATCGGCGCCGCGACCAGGAGCCACGGCGTTCGGCGTCACGCCATGATTTCCTGCCACTTCAAGGTCCAGTCCTTGCGCCGCGCGCCGATGGTCTCGGAGTCCGGGAACTGGGTCTTGGCGATCTGCTCCTTGCTGACGATCTGGCTGGCGGCGAATTTCGCCGGCAGCTCGACGCCGGGCCGCGTCGGGCTGCTGAAGTACGCGAGCGCCCAGGCGCGCTGCACCGCGGGGTCGAGGCGCCAGTTGAGGAACTCGTAGGCCAGCTTCTTGTTCTTCGCGCCGACCGGGATGCACGCCACGTCGAGCAGGCCGATCACGCCCTCCTCGGGAATGACCATTTCGAACGGCAGGCCGCGGTCGATGTAGTAGCCGGAACGCGCGCTCCAGTACGGCGAAATCCACACCTGGCCGTTCTCGAAGTGCGGCACCGCTTCGGCAGAGCCGGTAACCACCACGCCGACGTAGGGCTTCTGCGCCTTCAGGCGCGCCCAGGCCGGGTCCATGTTTTCGACGCCGCCCTTGCCGAGCTGCGCGGCGTGGATCAGCGCGTAGACGGACAGGAGGTTCGCCGGGTTGTAGTTGATGACGTGGCCTTTGATCTTTTCGCCGTATTTTTTCTGCGGCTCCCAGTAGTCGGCCCACGAGCGCGGCCGCTCGAGCTTTTCCTTGTTGTAGACCAGCGCCGCGTATTGCAGCGTGTGCGGCGCGCCGGAACCGCCGGGAATCACCTGCCAGGTCTTGTCCCAAAGATGCTTGAGGTTCGGCACCTCGCGCTCGGTCAGTTTCTCGAGCAACCCTTCCTTCACCCCGAGCATCACCTCGGGAGGAGTGAGCAGGCCGGCCACGTCGAAGCCGGGCGCGCCGCGCGCGGCGCGGATCTTGGCGTAATCCTGCGAGGCGGTGCCGGTCGCGTCGTGGATCACCTTGACGCCGAACTTCTTCTCGAAGGGCTGGATCACCACCTTCTCGACCAGCTCCTGGTACTCGCCGCCCTGCGTGTTGACGATCAGCGTTTCCTGGGAGCGGGCGGTGATCACATAAGGCGCCGCGACTGCGAGCGCCGCGCCGCGCTTGAGCAACTCTCTGCGTTTCATACTCCTCCTTGCCTTCAAGCATACGCCTTGACAGCCGGCGCACACCCGCCGTACGCTTTTTCCACGATACAACAATATTTTTCGTATCTTGAAAAACTGCCGGCAGGGCCGCGGCGTACCGAGGAGGCACATGAACTGGAATAGGCTGCTTGCCACGCTGCTTGCCCTGGCCGGTCTCGCGCTGTGCGCCGCGCCGGCGGCGGCGCAGAAGCCCATCCGCATCGGCTACCCGGTGATCCTGTCGGGGCCCGGCGCGCTCATCGGCGAGCCCTCGGTCAAGGGCGCGCAGATGTTCGTCGAGGAGCAGAACGCCAAGGGCGGGGTGCTCGGCCGCAAGCTCGAGCTGGTGATCCGCGACACCAAGGGCAACGCCGACGAGGCGGTGCGCGTCGCGCGGGATCTGATCCTGCGCGAGAACGTCGACTTCCTGGTCGGCACGCTGACCTCGGCCGAGGGGCCGGCGGTGTCGCCGGTGGCGAAGGAGAACAAGATCGTGTTCGTCGTCCCGGTGGTGAAGACCGACCAGCTCGTCGACGCCGGCCAACCTGCATCCTTACGTCTTCCGCACCGCCTCCAACACCACCATCGAGGGTCGCTCGGCGGCCGAGATCATGGCCAAGTGGACGCACGTGAAGCGCGTGGCGACGATGAGCCAGGACTACGCCTTCGGCCAGGACGTGACGCGCGCCTTCGTCACGCATCTGAAGAAGATCCGGCCGGACATCGAGATCGTCGACCAGCAGTGGCCGAAGCTCGGCGAGGCCGACTACACGCCGTTCATCAACGCGCAGATGGCCAAGAAGCCGGATGCGATCTTCACCAGCCTGTGGGGCGGGCATTTCGTCACCTTCGTGAAGCAGGCAAAGCCGCTCAAGTACTTCGAGTCGGTGAAGAACAACGTGGTCGCCGCGGGCGAGGCCGGCGCGATCGAGACCGCCAAGGCCGAGGGTGACGACTACCCGGTCGGGGTCATCGGCCAACTCGTACGACGCGTTCAATTGGGACGCCGGCCCGCCGGCGCACCGCGAGTACATCCAGCGCCTGCGCAAGTACATGAAGGAGGAGCACCCCTCCTCCTGGCCGATCACCGGCTACATGGGCATGCAGATCCTGACGGCGGCGATCCAGAAGGCCAACAGCACCGAGTCGGACAAGGTCGCGAAAGCGATGCTCAACCTCACCGTCGACACGCCGATCGGCAAGCAGACCATCCGCAGCCAAGGACCAGCAGGCCAATCGCGCGCAGTTCTGGGGCAAGATGACCAAGGATCCGAAGTATCCTTTCGCGGTGATGAGCCCGCCGATCTACGTCGACCCGGCGCCGTTCATGGACTGATGACGCATGCCGGGCGGACGACCGAAGACCAAGGCCCGAGCCCGATGCGGTCAAGAGCGTCTCCAAGGTGCTCGACATCGTCGAGCACCTTGGGGCTGCGCGCGCGCCGGTAAGCGTTTCGGACATCGCGCGCGCCACGGGCTTCAACGTCAGCACCGCGTTCCGCCTGGTGCAGACGCTGGTGGCGCGCGGCTATGTCGAGCAGCAGGCCGGGCACCGCAGCTATCGTTCTCGGGCCGCGCATCTTCCAGCTCGCCAGCGCCTACCTCAAGGGCAGCGACCTCGCCGCCCTCGCCCGCCCACACCTCCAAGCGCTGCGCGACGTGGTCGGCGAGACCGTCTACCTCGTGATCCTCGCCAGCGGCGAGATCGTGCAGCTGTGCAAGGCCGACGGCCACCACGTGGTCAGCGCGTCGATCCGCACCGCGCAGCGCGAGCCGGCCTACTGCACGGCGACCGGCAAGGTGCTGCTCTCCGGCCTCGACGACTGAGGCTCTCGCGCAAGTACCTGGCGGTCACCAAGCTGCGCCGCTACACGCCGCAAACCATCACCAACCGCGCGCAGCTGCGAGCGCGAGATCGCCGCAGGTGCGGGACGAAGGCTGCGCGGTCGACGTCGAGGAGTACGCCGACGAACCTGTGCTGCGTAAGCGTGCCGGTGCGCGAGCCGAACAGCGGCGCGATCGGTCGCCGCGGTCAGCATCGCCATGCCCAAGATCCGCTTCAAGCGCAGCCTCGGTGCCGCAATGGCGCCGGCAGCTGCGAAGAAAAAGCCGCCCTCATCTCGCCGCAGCTCGGCCTGATCGACGCTAGTGAGGCGTGCTGGACGCCGTCCTTCCTCGTCGGCCAGGCGCTGAGCGGTCTGACCGCCGCGATGTTCCTGTTCATCGTCGCCTCCGGCCTGTCGCTGGTGTTCGGCGTGCTGCGGGTGCTCAACTTCGCGCACGGCTCGTTCTACATGCTCGGCGCCTACCTCTCGTGGCAGGTAACCCAATGGGTAGGCGTCGCGACCGGCGAGCTTCTGGCTCGCGGTGCTCGCGGCCGCGGCGGGCGTGGCGCTGCTCGGCGGCGTGATCGAGCGGCTTCTGCTGCGGCATCTGTACGGCAAGGAAGACCTGTACCAGCTCCTGCTCACCTACGCGCTGGTGCTGATCCTCGGCGACGCCGCGCAGGCTCGCTGTGGGGAACGCAGCAGAAGGCGATGCCGCGCCCGGCGGGCCTGACCGGCAGCTTCGAGATCCTCGGCGCGGTGGTGCCGCACTACAATTTCTTTATCATCGTGCTCGGCCCGCTGCTCGCCGCCGGCTGCTGGCTGCTCCTCAGCCGCACCGGCATCGGGCGCATGATCCGCGCCGCCGCCTACGACCGCGAGATGCTCGCGGCGCTCGGCGCCAACGTCGGACGGCTCTACACGCTGATGTTCATGGCGGGGGCGTTCCTCGCCGGCCTGGGCGGCGCGCTGGTGACGCCGGTGCGCAGCATCGTGCCCGGCATGGACGTGGACATCATCGTCGAGGCGTTCATCGTGGTGGTGATCGGCGGCCTGGGCTCGTTCTGGGGCACGTTCCTCGGCGCGCTCATCTTCGGCCAGGTGCTGGCGTTCGGCATCCTGATCCTGCCGGGCTTCTCGATCTTCGCGGTGTTCGCGCTGATGGCGGTGGTGCTCATCGTGCGTCCCGCAGGTCTTTTGGGAACCTTTCAAGTGAAGAAGCGGATTCCCTGGCGCCTGGCGTCGTCTGGCTCCTCCTGCTGTGCGTGCCATTCCTCGGCTCGCGCTTCTACACCTTCCTCGCCACCGAGATCGTGATCCTGGCGCTGTTCGCGCTCAGCCTGAACCTGCTGCTCGGCTACGCCGGCCTGGTGTCGTTTGGCCATGCGGCGTACTTCGGCATTGGCGCGTACACCTGCGCCATCCTGATGAAGACGCACGGCGTGGCGTTTCCCCTCGCGTTCCTAGCGGCCGGCGCGGCCGCCGCGGCGTTCGCGCTGCTGTTCGGCTTCTTCTGCGTGCGCTCGACGAAGATCTATTTCGCCATGCTCACACTCGCCTTCGCGCAGATCGTGTGGGCGGTGTGCTTCAAGTGGAACGCGGTCACGGGTGGCGAGCAGGGCTTCAACAACGTGCCCTACCCCGACCTCGGCTGGATGGCGGCGCTGCCGTTGCTCGCTGGCCTGCGTACCGCCGACCACTATTTCCTGGTGGTGATGGTACTGGCCGGGATCTGTTTCCTCGCTGCTGCGCCGCATCGCGCACTCGCCGTTCGGTCGCATGCTCACCGCGATCCGCGAGAACCCCGAGCGCGCCGAGTTCGTCGGCCTGAACGTGCGCCTCTACCAGATGGCGGCATTCGCCCTCGCCGGCGCGTTCGCGGGCTTCGCCGGCGCCTTGTTCGGCCTCTTCAATCGAGGCGTATTTCCGGATTTCGCGCACTGGGCCAAATCGGCCGAGGTGCTGATCATGGTGATCCTCGGCGGCATGGGCAGCTTCTGGGGCCCGGCGGTCGGCGCCGCCGCGCTGGCGCTCCTCAGCCACCAGATCAACGCGGTGACGCAATACTGGCCCTTGGTGCTGGGCTCGGTCCTGCTTGCTGCTGCTATTCGTCTTCCCGGGCGGGATCATGGGGATTGGCGGGCGCAAGCGCCGTGCTTGAGGCGCGCGACCTGCGCCGCACCTTCGGCGGCGTGACCGCGATCGACGGCGTCAGCCTCGACGTCGCGCAACGAGAGATCGTCGCCGATCATCGGCCCGAACGGCGCCGGGAAGTCGACGCTGTTCAACCTCCTCACCGGCCACCTGCGGCCGGACGCCGGCAGCGTGCGCCTCGGCGGGCGCGACGTCACCGGGCTGGCGCCGCACCGCCTGTGCGCGCTCGGCGTCGGCCGCTCGTTCCAGCGCACCAACATCTTCCCCAAGCTTTCGGTGCTCGAGAACGTGCAGGCGGCGATCATCGCCCACCGCGGGCGCGGCCGCGATCTGTGGTCGCGCGCCGAAGGCCTGTTCCGCGACGACGCCGAGGCCCTGCTGCGCGACGTCAACCTGCTCGACAAAGCCGACGCTCGCCGGCGGCGCGCTGTCGCACGGCAACCAGAAGCAGCTCGAGCTCGGCATCGCCCTCGCCGGCCGCCCCGCGTTGCTGCTGCTCGACGAGCCGACCGCCGGCATGTCGGCGGCCGAGACGCGCGACTCGATGGCGCTGCTCCGGCGCATCGCGTCCGAGCGCGGCCTCACGCTGCTCTTCACCGAGCACGACATGGAGGTGGTGTTCTCGACCGCGCAGCCGCATCGCCGTACTGCACCAGGGCCGGCTGATCGCGGCGGGTACACCAGAAGAAATCAGGACTCATGAAGAGGTAAGGCGGATCTACCTGGGCAAGCGCCGATGAACCTCTGAAGGTGGAGAACATCCATACCTACTACGGGCTGTCGCAGGCGCTGTTCGGCATCTCGCTCGAGGTCGAGGCCGGCCAGTGCGTGTGCCTGCTCGGGCGCAACGGCGTCGGCAAGAGCACCACGATGCGCTCGATCATGGGGCTCACGCCGCCGGCGAGCGGACGCGTGCTGTGGAAAGGCCAGCCGATCGCCGGCTGGCGCCGCTGACCGCGTGGCGCGCGCGGGCATCGGCTACGTGCCCGAGGACCGGCGCGTATTCGGCGAGCTCACGGTGCTGGAGAACCTCGACGTCGCGCGCCGCGCCGCCGGTCGGCCCGGGGCGCTGGACGGTGCAGGCCGTGTGCGACCTCTTCCCGAAGCTGGTCGAGCTGCGCGACCGCCGCGCCGGCCTGCTCTCGGGCGGCGAGCAGCAGATGCTCACCATCGCGCGCACGCTGATGGGCAACCCCGAGCTGCTGCTGCTCGACGAGCCTTCCGAAGGCCTCGCGCCGCTGGTGGTCGAGAACCTGCTCGAGCAGGTGCGCCGCCTGAAGCAGGACGGGCTCACCATCCTCCTCGCCGAGCAGGGCGTGGAGTTTTCGCTTTCGCTTGCCGACCGCGTCTACGTGCTGGAGAAGGGCGCGGTCGTCCATCAAGGGCCGGCCGCGGCGCTGCGTGAGGACGCGGCACTGCGCGAACGCCTGCTTACGCTTTGATCAACGGGAGAAGACCATGCCATTCGTCACCATCCGCATCCTCGAAGGCCATCCGCAGCAGCGCAAGGACGAAATATCGCGCCGCGTAACCGAGGCGATTGCCGAGCTCGCCAAGCTGCCGAAGGAGGCCGTCTGGGTCGTGTTCGAGGATGTCAAGGCCGAGGACTGGTATGTCGGCGCCGCCACCGTCGCGTCTCTGAAGAAAGCGGGAAAGCTGTGAACTTCGCCACCAAGGAGCTGGAAGTCCTGGCCGACGGCTACCTCTTCACCGAGGGTCCGCTGTGGGACCCGCGCGCGGAGCGGCTGCTGTTCACCGACATCCCGGGCGACCTCATCGCCCAATGGAGCGCCGCCAGCGGCAAGGCCGTGTTCCGCTCGCCGAGCAACAAGGCGAACGGCCTCGCCTGGGATCGCCAGGGGCGGCTGCTCGCCTGCGAGCACGCGACCAGCCGGCTGACGCGCACCGAGGCCGACGGCAAGATCACCGTGCTCGCCTCCGCCTACCAGGGCAAGGAGCTGAACAGCCCGAACGACGTCGTGGTGAAAAGCGACGGCGGCATCTACTTCACCGACCCGACCTACGGCCGCCTCGATTACTACGGCGTCAAGCGCGAACCTCAGCTCGGCTTTCGTGGCGTGTACCGCGCCGAGTCCGATGGGCGCCGCCTGCGCCTGCTCGCCGACGACTTCAATCAGCCAAACGGCCTGTGCTTCTCCGCCGACGAGACACAGTTGTTCGTCAACGATACCGATCGCATGCACATCCGCGTGTTCGACGTACAGCCCGACGGCACCCTCGGCAGGGGCAAGGTGTGGGCGACGCTCTCGGGCGAAGGCCCCGGCGCGCCCGACGGCATGAAGCTCGACAGCGCAGGCAGCCTGTATTGCTGCGGGCCCGGCGGCATCCACGTGCTCGACGGCGAAGGGAACGCGCGCGGCCTGATCAAGGTGCCGGGCGGCGCGGCCAACTTTGCCTGGGGAGAGAAGGATCGCCGCAGCCTGTTCGTCACCGCGGGGGCGAAACTCTTCAGGCTGCGGATGGAAGTCCCCGGCCGAGCCTGAACAGACTGCGCACCCCGGCCGTTGCGTCCAGCGTTCGCGCCTCGACGCCGAGGATGCGGGCGGCTTGACAGTACAGCGCGGCGAGCTTCGGCTCGCCAATCAGCGAAAAAGCCTCCCGGGCGTTACGGATTTCATGCCCGATGAGGATGCCGGAGAGGTAGGACGGAGACGCCGCAGGCATGATCTCGCCCATCAGGCCGCGCGTGCGCACGCCGAACACGTGGTGCAACAGGCCGCCCGCCTCGCCGGAGCGCTTGACACCCTCGGCGAACGCGGCCGCATCGGGCGTCCCCTCCTCCATCATGCGGCCGAGGATGCTGTGCTGCTTGAGCACCGCGTACACCTCGCCGGTCATGGAGGTCGAGAAGCGCTCGATGCGCGCTTTCTTCACCTCGACCCATTTGCTGTGCGTTCCAGGCAGGCAGATGAGCCCGTCCCGCCCGCCCCCAGCACTTGCACCTCTTCGCCGCGCATCACGTCGGGCACGCCGGCCGCGTCGCGGCACGAGAGCCCGGCACGATCCAGGCACGGCGCGTGCCCCAGCGGACTTCGAGCAGCTGCGCGGCGATCTCGTCGAATCCCGCCGGGCACGGTACGTACGGCGCCTCGCCCCAGCCCTGCCGGCTCCCCACCATGCCGCTCATCACGATCGGCGCTTCGTCCCAGCCGGCGATCTGTCTCTCCAGTGCTTGCGGAAATCCCCGGGCGCGACGTTGAGAATGCCGTCGTTCGAAGAGCGGGACTCCAGGATGTTCCCTTGAGCGTCCAGCCGGTAGCACCGCAAGCTGCTGGTGCCCCAGTCGATCGCAATCAGTCGAGAGCCGCGTCATTTCGCCAGCTCGAGCCACTCCGTCTCGACCTGCTCGAGCTCCTTGGCCACGTAGGCCTGGTCGAGCAGCAGCCCCTTCAGCGCCTCCGCATCCTGATAGACCGCCGGGTCGCCCAGGCGCGTCTCGATCTCGCCCTTGCGCGCGTTCAGCCGCGCCATCAGCTCTTCCAGGCGCTTGATGCGCGCCTCGAGCGGTCTGCTTGCCGGGCTTCGGCTTTTTCCGGGTTCGGCGCGGACTTCTTCTCGACCGGAGGCGCCGGTGCGATGTTCCGCTTCAGCAGCCACTCGCGGTAATCCTCCAGGTCGCCGTCGAAGGCCTGCACCGTGCCGTTGGCGACAATCAGGAACTGGTCGGTCGTGGCGCGCAGCAGGTGCCGGTCGTGCGACACGAGGATCAGCGTGCCCTCGAACTGCGCGAGCGCGACCGCCAGCGCCTCGCGCGTGTCGAGGTCGAGGTGGTTGGTCGGCTCGTCGAGCAGCAGCAGGTTCGGCTTCTGCCAGACGATCAGGGCGAGAGCGAGCCTGGCCTTTTCCCCGCCGGAGAAATGCTCGACCGGGTCGGTCGCCATGTCGCCGGGAAAATTGAAGCTGCCGAGATAGTTGCGCAGGTCCTGCTCGCGGATATTGCTCGCCGAAATCTTCTTCAAATGCCACAGCGGCGACTGGTCGTCGCGCAGCATCTCGACCTGGTGCTGGGCGAAATAGCCGATCTGCAGGCCCTTGTTGAACACCGCGCTGCCGGAGAGCACCGGCTGCACGCCGGCGATGGTCTTGATCAGCGTGGACTTGCCGGCGCCGTTGACGCCGAGCAGACCGATGCGTTGCTCCGATTGCAGTGAAAGCTTCACCGCGCTGAGAACCGTCTTGTCTGGGTAACCCGCGACCACGTCCTCCAGCACGAGCAGCGGGTTCGGTGCGCGCTCGGGCTCCTTGAACTCGAAGGAGAACGGGGCGGCGACGTGCAGCGGCGCCAGGTCCTCCATCTTCGCCAGCATCTTCATCCGGCTCTGCGCCTGGCGCGCCTTGGTCGCCTTGGCGCGGAAGCGGTCGATGAACGACTGCAGATGGGCACGCTCCCGGGTTTGCTTTTCAATCAGATTTTGAGTGAGGACGACTTGCTGCGCGCGCTGCACCTCGAAGCTCGAGTAGTCGCCGCTGTAGCGCCGCAGCTTCTTCTGGTCGATGTGGACGATGGACTTCACCACGCCATCGAGGAAATCGCGGTCGTGCGAGATCACGAGCAGCGTGCCGGGGTAGCGCAGCAGCCACTCCTCGAGCCAGATGATGGCGTCGAGGTCGAGGTGGTTGGTCGGCTCGTCGAGCAGCAGCAGGTCCGAGGGGCACATCAACGCCTGCGCCAGGTTCAGGCGCATGCGCCAGCCGCCGGAAAAGGTCGACACCGGGCTTTCCAGCTCTTCGGTCTTGAAGCCCAGACCGAGCAACAGGGTCTCGGCCCTGGAGCGCGCGGTGTAAGCATCGGCATCGCCAAGCGCGGCGTGCAGCTCGCCAAGCCGGTTGCCGTCCTGAGTGGATTCCACTTCCTGCTCGAGCCTGCGCAACGTCGCATCGCCGTCGATCACGTACTCGACCGCAACCCGGTCGAGCGCCGGCGTCTCCTGCGCGACGTGCGCGATGCGCCAGTGCGCCGGCAGCTCGACGTCGCCCTTGTCGGCATGCAGCTCGTCGCGCAGCAGGGCGAACAGGCTGGTCTTGCCGGAGCCGTTCGCGCCGATCAGGCCCGCGCGGTCGCCGGCGTGCAGGGTGAGGTCGGCGCCTTCGAGCAGCGCCTTCGCGCCGCGCCTGAGGGTGAGCTGGGAGAGTCGGATCACGCTGAAAAAGCGGCGATTTTACTTACAATAGCGCGCATGCTGATCGATTTTTTCCTGAAGCTGAAATCGCACAAGCTGCCGGTCTCCATCAAGGAGTACCTGACGCTGCTCGAGGCGATGGGGAAGGACGTGATCGGTCCGTCGATCGACGAGTTCTACTACCTTTCGCGCACCGCGCTGGTGAAGGACGAGGCGAATTTCGACAAGTTCGATCGCGCCTTCGGCGAGTTCTGGCAGGGGGTGGAGACGATTCCCGGCATCGAGACCGAGATTCCGCTCGAGTGGCTGCTGAAGCAGGTCGAGCTGCACCTCACGGAGGAGCAGAAGAAGGAGATCGAGGCGCTCGGCGGCTGGGAAAAGCTGATGGAAACGCTGCGCCAGCGCCTGGAGGAGCAGAAGGGCCGCCACCAGGGCGGCAATAAGTGGATCGGCACCGGCGGTACTTCCCCGTTCGGCGCCTACGGCTACAACCCGGAAGGCGTGCGCATCGGCCAGGAGAAGTCGAGGAACCGGAGTGCCGTCAAGGTCTGGGACCAGCGCGAGTACCGCAACCTCGACGATTCGGTCGAGCTCGGCACGCGCAACATCAAGGTGGCATTGCGGCGCCTGAGAAAATTCGCCCGCCAGGGCGCGCCGGACGAGTTCGACCTGGAAAACACCATCACCAGCACCGCGCGCAAGGCCTATCTCGACATCCACATGCGGCCCGAGCGCCGCAACGCCATCAAGGTGCTGATGCTGATGGACATCGGCGGCACGATGGACGACCACATCAAGCTCGCCGAGGAGCTGTTCAGCGCGGCGAAGACGGAGTTCAAGCACCTCGAGTTCTTCTACTTCCACAACTGCCTGTACGACTTCGTGTGGAAGGACAACCGCCGCCGCCACTCCGAGCGCACCCGCACCTGGGACCTGCTGCACAAGTATGGCCACGACTACAAGGTGATCTTCGTCGGCGACGCCACCATGAGCCCCTACGAGATCCTGCAGCCCGGCGGCTCGATCGAGTATTTCAACGAGGAGCCGGGCGCGGTGTGGATCAAGCGCTTCATGGAGATCTACCCGAAGTGCGTGTGGCTCAACCCGGAGCCGGAAGAGATCTGGTCCTACCGCCAGTCGATCGGCGTGATCAAGGAGCTGATGAACGGGCGCATGTATCCGACGACGCTCAACGGGCTCGAGCGGGCGATGAAGCTGCTGGCGAAGTAGGCTTAGGCCGGGTTTCGCTCGATCAGCTGGCGCGCAATGATGATGCGCTGCATCTCGTTGGTGCCCTCGCCGATGCACATCAGGGGCGCGTCGCGCACCAGGCGCTCGATCGGGTATTCCTTGGAATAGCCGTAGGCGCCGTGGATGCGCATCGCCTCGAGCGCGTTCTCCAGGCCGGCTTCCGAGGCGAAGTACTTGGCCATGCCCGCCTCCATGTCGCAGCGCTGGCCCGCGTCGTAGGCGCGCGCCGCCTGCTCGATCAGCAGGCGCGCCGCCTCGACGCGCGTCGCCATCTCGCCCAGCTTGAGCTGGATCGCCTGGTGCTGCGCGATCGGCTTGCCGAACGTCTTGCGCAGCTGGGCGTAACGAACCGATTCGTCGAGCGCCGCCTTCGCGATCCCGGCGCCGCGTGCCGCGACGTTGATGCGCCCGAGCTCGAGCCCGCTGACCGCGCAGTAGAACCCCTGGTTTTCGCCGCCGATCAGGTTGGCCGCCGGCACGCGGAAGTTGTCGAACACCAGCTCGGCCGAGTCGATGCCCTTGTAGCCGAGCTTCTCGAGCTTGCGCGACGCGGTGAATCCCGGCCCCTTCTCCATGATGAACATCGACAGACCCTTGCGCGCCGGCTGCGCCTGCGGGTCGGTGCGCACCAGCACCGCGCAGCAGCCGCCTTCGATGCCGTTGCTGATCCAGGTCTTGGTGCCATTGATCACGTAATGGTCGCCGTCGCGCACGGCGCGCGTGCGGATCGCCGCGAGGTCGGTGCCGGCGTCGGGCTCGGTCAGCGCCAGGCCGCCGCGCAGCTCGCCGCTCGCCATGCGCGGCAGGAAGCGCTTCTTCTGCTCCTCGGTGCCGAACTTCTGCACCAGCATCGCCATCATCAGGTGCGAGTTGAAGATGCCGGTGAGCGACATCCACACCGTGGAGATCTGCATCACGATCTTGGCGTAGGTGGAGGCCGACAAACCCAGGCCACCCCATTGCGGATCGAGCACCGCGCCGAACAGGCCCATCGTCTTCATGCTCTCCACCATCTCGCGCGGGTAGATGTCATCGTGCTCGAGGCGCATCACCTGCGGACGCACCTCCTTCTCCAGCCAGCGCTGGATGGCGTCGAGCAGCGCCGCTTCTTCGGTCGGATCGGAATGGCCCATGGCTTCCTCAGTAGTTCGCCTTGATTTCGACGTCGTTGCCGGCGCGCTTCATGATCAGCATGGTACCGGTTGAACTCGCACACCTTGACGCCGGCCTGGTTGAGGCCGACGGTCTTCACGCTGACGATGCCGGCGCCGGGCCGGCTTTTCGAGTCGCGCTTGTCGAGAACTTCCGATTCGGCGTAGAGCGTGTCGCCGGCGAACAGCGGGTGCGTCAGCTTGATGTCGGTCCAGCCCAGGTTGGCGATCGCCTTCTGGCTCACGTCGGTCACGCTCATGCCCACCATCAGCGCCACGGTGAGCGGGCTGCACACGATGCAGCGCCCGAACTCGCTATGCTTGGCGTACTCCTCGTCGAAGTGCATCGGGTGCGTATTCATCGTCAGCAGCGTGAATGAAATATTGTCGTACTGCGTAATGGTGCGCCCGGGACGGTGCTGGTAGATGTCGCCGACCTGGAAGTCCTCGAAGTAGCGGCCGAAGGACTCCCGGTAGGTGCGCTCGCCGACGCGTTTCGCTTCGCCTGACATGGGGCTCTCCTGGAGGTTGCCGATTGGCGGCTCGGGTTAGAATTGTATGGACAAAAGAGGACGAATGAAATCCGAAGCGGCGCCGCGTTACCAGAGAATCGCGCGCGACCTGCGCCAGGCGATCGCCAAGGGGCGCTATCCGGTGGGCGCGCAACTGCCCACCGAGCACGAGCTATGCCGGCAGCTCGGCGTGTCGCGCTTCACCATCCGGGAGGCGATCCGCGTGCTGTCGAACGCCGGGCTGGTGCGCCGCAAGCCGCGCGCGGGCACGCTGGTCGCCGCCCTGCCCGACGACACCCGCTACAGCCACGGCATCAGCTCGCTGCGCGACCTTTTCCAGTACGCGCAGAGCACCCATTTCCATTATCTCTACATCGGCCGCGTCGGGCTCACCAAGCCGCAGGCGCGCGCGCTGTCGGCCGCGGCCGGCGAGGAATGGATCCATGCGGTAGCGCTGCGCCGCGAAACCGCCGGCGCGAAGCCTTTCGGGGTGACGCGCCTGTTCCTCAACCCGGCGCTCAAGGGCATCGAGAAGGCACTGCGCAACTGGAGCGGCGCGGTCTACTCGCTGATCGAGCGCGATTTCGGCGTGCGCATTGGCCGCGTCGAGCAGGTGATCGCCGCGATCGCCCTGGACGAGGAGGATGCGGCCAGCCTCGGCGTGCGCGCCGGCGCGCCGGCGCTGTCGATCCGCCGGCGCTATTTCGACGAGGGCGGCCGCCTGGTTGAAATGGCCGACACCGTGCACCCGGCCGACCGCTTCGCCTACCGCATGGAGTTGCGCCGCTAGCGCGCTTGACGCCGTTCCGTCTTGTCCAGACAATTGCGCGATGGCGGTCATTTCGCAGCAGCTCGCTGACTTTACCGCGCGCCTGTCGATCGAGGAAATGCCGGCGGCGGTTCCGCTGCGCGCCAAGCACCTGATGCTCGACGCCCTTGGCTGCGCGTTCGCTGCCCGCAGGGAGGAGTTCGCCGAGCGCATCGCCGCCTCGATCGCCCGGCTCGCCGGCGCCGGCCCGCGCCGGGTGATCGGCATGCCGCTTCGCCTGCCGCTGCGCGATGCGGCGATGGTGAACGGCATGCTGATGCACGGCCTGGACTACGACGATACGCACGCGGCCGGGATCGTTCACGTCACGGTGAGCACGTTTCCCGCCGCCCTGGCGGCAGCCGCCCACGTCGGCGCCTCGGGCGCCGCGTTGCTCACGGCGTATGTCGCCGGCGTCGAGACCGGCGCACGCATCGCAGCCGCGGTGAAGGGCGGCCTCCACCAGGTTGGCTTCCACCCGACCGGCGTCGTGGGCGCGTTCGCTTCGACGCTGGTCGCCGGCCGCCTGATGGCGCTTTCGCCGGAGCGCCTCGCGCAGGCGCAGGGCATCGCGCTTTCTTTCGCGAGCGGCAACCTGCAGTTCCTGGAAGACGGCTCGTGGACCAAGCGCATCCATCCGGGCTGGGCCGCGGCTTGCGGCATTACCGCCGCCGCGCTCGCCGCGGACGGCTTCCCGGCGCCGCGCGAGGCCTACGAAGGGCGCTTCGGCCTGTATCGCAGCCACCTGCCGCCGGATCTACTGGATAAATCGGATCTCTCCCTCGCCACGGCGGGCCTGGGAAGCGTGTGGGAGATCGACAACGTCGCGGTCAAGCCCTTCCCCGCGTGCCACTTCGTGCACGGCTGCGCCGACGCGGCGATCGCCCTGCACCGCGCCGGCCTCGACGCCGAGCGCGTGCGCTCGGTCCGCGCGCTGGTGCCCGAGGGCGTGGTCAAGGCGGTCTGCGAGCCGGTGGCGGCAAAGCGGCGGCCGCAGAGCGACTACGACGCGAAATTCAGCATTCCCTACGCCGTCGCGAGCGGCCTCGCGCGCGGCCGCCTCGGCGTGGCGGAGTTCGCGCCCGCGGCCTTTGTCGAGCCGCGCATCGAGCGGCTGATGGACAAGGTCGAGTACGCCGTCGATGCGCAATCCACTTTCCCGCGGCACTACACCGGCGAAGTGGTGGTGACCCTGGACGACGGCCGCACGCTGAGGAACCGCGTGGCGGTGAACCGCGGCAACCCGGACCGTCCGCTCACCAACGCAGAGATCGAGGCGAAGTATTTCGAGAACTGCGCGCTGACCCTCGAAGAAAGCGCCGCGCACCGGATCCGCGACGCGGTGCTGGATCTCGAGTCGATCGAGGACGCCAGGGAATTCGAGGCCTTGATCGCCGCGGATTTCGCCATGGAGGCAACGACGTGACGCCGCCGCTCACCGGACTGCGCATCCTCGCCGTCGAGCAGTACGGCGCCGGCCCGGCCGGCACGCTGTACCTCGCCGACCTCGGCGCCGAGGTGATCAAGATCGAGAACCACAAGGACGGCGGCGACGTCGGCCGCCAGGTCGGACCGCATTTCTTCGGCCCGGGCGACAGCCAGTTCTTCCAGACCTTCAACCGCAACAAGAAGAGCATCACGCTCGACCTCAAGCACCCGGAGGGCAAGGCCGCCTTCCAGGCGCTGGCGAAGACGGCCGACGCGGTGCTCGACAACCTGCGCGGCGATCTGCCGGAGAAGCTCGGCATCACCTACGAGCACCTGAAGGCCGCCAACCCGCGCATCGTCTGCGCGCACCTGTCGGCATACGGGCGGACCGGATCGCGCAAGGCATGGCCGGGCTACGACTACCTGATGCAGGCGGAAGCCGGGCACATGTCGCTCACCGGGGAGCCCGGCGGCCCGCCGACGCGCTATGGGCTGTCGATCGTCGATCTGATGACCGGCCTCGCCGCGGCGTTCGGGCTGCTTTCGGGCGTGCTCAGCGCGCGCGCCACCGGCAAGGGCATGGATGTCGACACCTCGCTATTCGACGTCGCTCTGCACAATCTCAACTACCCGGGGACATGGTTCCTGAACGCGGGCGCGGTCACCGGGCGCACGCCGCGCTCGGGGCATCCGAGCCTGACGCCGAGCCAGCTCTACCGCACGCGCGACGGGTGGATTTTCATCATGTGCAACAAGGAAAAGTTCTGGGGCGTGCTGGCGCAGACGCTCGGCAAGGCGGAATGGGCGACGGATCCCGACTTCGCCACGTTCAAGGCGCGGCTCGCCAACCGCGAGCGCGTCACGCAGATGCTCGACGCCGCGCTGATGACGCGCACCACCGCGGAATGGATCGAGCGCCTCGCCGGCAAGGTGCCGGCTTCGCCGGTGTACGACGTCAAGCAGGCGCTGGAGAGCGAGTTCGTCGCCGAGCGCGGCGGCGTGGCGGCGTTCACCTACCCCGACGGCGGCAGCGCCCGCATGGTCGCGGCGCCGATCCGGTTTCCCGGCGTCGAGCTGCCGACCCGCGCCGCGCCGCCGATGGGCGCCGACACCGTGGCGCAGCTCCGCGCCGCGGGCTATTCCGACGAGCGCATCGCGGCGCTGCGCGCCGAGGACGTCATCTCGGGATAGATTCGCGGGATGAATCTCGCGCAAACACTTACGCAGTCGGCGGTCGAACTGGCCCGACAAGACGGCGCTGGTCTTCGAAGGCCGGCGCTGGACCTACGCGCAGTGGAACCGCACCGTCAACCAGGCGGCGCATGCCTTCCGCGCGGCCGGCATCGGCAAGGGCGACCGCGTCGCCTTCCTCACCTACAACCTGCCCGAGCAGGTCACCGGGTTCTACGCACTGATGAAGATCGGCGCGGTGCCGGTGCCCATCAACTACCGCCTCGCCGCCAACGAGGTGAAATACATCGTCGACGATTCGAAAGCGCGCATCCTGGTGTTCGAGGAGGCGCTGCGCGCGCCGGTCGCCGCGATCAAGGACCAGCCTCGGGGTGGAGTAAGTTGGTCTACGTCGGGGCGAAGCCGGAAGGAAAGGAGACGCCTTTCGACAAGTTCATCGCGCCGGGCTCCGAGGCCGAGCCCGAGGCCGAGGTCGGCTGGCACGACCCCGCCTTCATCATGTACACCTCCGGCACCACCGGGCGGCCGAAGGGCGTCGTGCGCTCGCATCTTGCCGAGATCATGGGCAGCCACGCGATGCAGGTCGAATGCGGCTTCCGCGCCGACGACACCATCCTCAACAACAAGCCGCTGTTCCACATCGCGCAGCTGCACCTGCAGTTCATCCCGTTCGTGCACCTCGGCGCCACCAACGTGCTGACGCGCGGCTTCGACGTGCACGAGACGCTGTCGCTGGTCGGAAGCGAGCGCATCACCGTGCTGCACGGCGTGCCGACGCAGATGGTGATGATGATCGGCGCCGACCTGTCGAAGTACGACCTGCGCTCGCTGCGCCGCGGGTTCTTCGGCGGCCAGACGCTCGCCGACGACGTCACCCGCAAGGTCATGGCCTGGTTTCCGGAGTACTTCGCCAACGTCTACGGCTCCACCGAGGCGCTGATGGTGACCTGCTGCGACTACCGCAAGCATCCCGCCAAGCTCGGCAGCGTGGGCAAGGCCTCGGTCAACATGGAAGTGCGCGTGATCCGCACCGGCAGCCGCGAGCCCGACGACCGGTGCAAGCCCGGCGAGATCGGCCAGCTCATCACGCGCGGCCCGAGCCTGCTCACCGAATACTTCGGCCTGCCCGACCGCACTGCCGCGGCCTTCGCCAGTGGCTGGTTCCTCTCGGGCGACGCCGCGGTGCTTGACGACCAGGGCTTCATCACGGTGATGGGGCGCATGGACCACACCATCAAGAGCGGCGCCGAGAACATCCATCCTTCGGAGATCGAGAACGTGCTGTTCAAGCATCCTGGCATCGCCAACGCGGCCGCGGTCGGACTGCCGAGCCGCAAGTGGGGTCAGGTCGTGTGCGCGGCGATCGTGCGCCGCGATCCCGCGCTGTCGGCGGCGGCGCTCGACGAGTTCTGCCTGAAGAGCCCCGACCTCGCCGACTTCAAGCGTCCCCGCCACTACTTCTTCATCGACGCGATCCCGTCCAATCCGACCGGCAAGGTCGAGCGCGGCAAGCTGAAGGACCAGCTGATGGCGGGCCTTCCTGCAGAGCTCGAGTGATGGCCTGATGAGCGATCTCTTCTCGCCGCTTGCCATCGGCGACCTGGTGCTGCCGAACCGCATCGTCATGGCGCCGCTCACCCGCTCGCGCGCCACGCTCGAGCGCGTGCCGACGCCGATGATGATCGAGCACTACGTGCAGCGCGCCTCGGCAGGGCTGATCATCGCCGAGGCGACCAACATCGTGCCGCAATCGATCGCCTGGGACTGCGCGCCCGGCATTTTCACCGGCGAGCAGATCGACGCTTGGCGTGCCGCTCGTCGCCGCGGTGCATGCCGCCGGCGGACGCATCGCGCTGCAGCTCTGGCACGGCGGCCGCGTGGCCTGCGACCGTTCAGCGCATCCCCGCCCGGCGCTCTCGCCCTCGGGCGTGAACGAGAACCTCGAGGCGATTACCGTCTGGGGGCTCGGGCCGGAGGGGAAGTTCGTCAAGCTCGCGGCGACGCCTTCGCGCGAGATGACGACCGAGGAGGTCGTGGCGACCGTCCAAGCGTTCGGCGCCGCGGCGCGCGCCTGCAGGGAAATCGGCTTCGATGCGATCGAGCTGCATGGCGCGAACGGCTACCTGCCGCACCAGTTCCTCTCCCCCTTCCTGAACCGCCGCAGCGACAACTACGGCGGCACGCCGGAGAAGCGCGCGCGCTTCGCGCTGGAGGTGATCGACGCGATGACCGAGCACTACCCGCCTTCGCGCGTCGGCATGCGCATCTCTCCGTACAGCGACTACAACGGCGCGATCGACCCGGATCCGCTACCCGCCTATCGGCATCTAGTAAATGAGCTAAATCGAAAAGGCCTCGGATTCCTGGAGCTCGCGGATACCAGCTTCTGGTATGGCAAGTTCGAGCGCTCGCGCATGCTGGATCTCGTGAAGCCGGTGTTCGACGGCAGGATCATCGCCAACGGCGGCATCGACCCGCAGACGGCGCAGGAGCTGATCGGCGACGGCAAGGTGGACGCGGTTTCCTTCGGGCGGCTGTGGATGGCGAACCCCGACCTGCCGCAGCGCATCCGCCGCGGCGGGCCCTACGCCAAGGCGATCACCAGGCGTTTCTACGGCGGCGGCCCCGACGGCTACAACGACTTCCCCGCGCTAAACCATTAAGTACTTTTCCCGGACCTCGGGATGCTCGGCGAGTTCTCTGGGCGTTCCTTCGTAGCGAATCTCGCCGCGCTCGATGATCGACACGCGGTCCGCGAGCTCGGTGGCGAAGCGCAGGTTCTGCTCCGAGATCAGCACCGTGGTGCCGCTTTCCTTGAGGCGCTTCAGGCGCTGCAGAATCGCGTCGACCACCAGCGGCGCGAGGCCCTCGGAGGGCTCGTCGAGCAGCAGGAGGCTGGGGTTACCGAGCAGCGTGCGTGCGATGGCGACCATGCGTTGCTGGCCGCCGGAGAGCGAGCCGGCGCGCTGGCCGAGAAAGCTCTTCACATCGGGAAAGAGTGCCAGGACCTCATCGAGGTTCCAGCGGCCCTGCCCCGAGCGCGCCGGGCGGCGCGCCGTCTCGAAGTTCTCGGCGACCGTCAGGCCGGTGAACAGGCGGCAGTTCTCCGGCACGAAGCCCAGGCCGATGCGGCAGGCCTCGAACGGCTCCCGGCCGCGGATCTCGACGCCCTCGAAGCGGATCGAGCCGGCGCGCGGCCGCACCAGCCCCATGACGCTGGCGAGCGTCGTGGTCTTGCCGGCGCCGTTGCGCCCGAGGAGCGCGACGACTTCGCCGCGCTCCACGCTGATCGAGAGACCGAAGAGGACCTGACTCTCGCCATACGAGGTCTCAAGTCCTCGCACTTCAAGGAGAGGCACTCCGGTCAGCCGCCGGCGCGGGCCTTCTTCACGTCCTCGCAGCTGCGCGCCACGGACTCGGTGTTGACCGCCTTGACGTCGCCCATGCCGATGCCGTCGGGCAGCGCCGCATCGCGCTTCACGGTGCCGACATAGAAGTTGTACAGCGCCATGTTGTCGCAGGCGCGCACCTTGGTGGGGCCGGTGGGCCCCTCGAACTCGACCGTGCCGAGCGCCTTGCGAACGGCGTCGACGTCGTCGGTGCCCGCCTTGCGGATCGCCTCGACCAGCATCTTGCCGGCGACATAGCCCACCGGCGAGGATCCGGTCGGGTAGGTCTTCATCCGCTTCTCGACCTCGGCGGCGAAGGCCTTGGATTTCGGCGTGTTGATGGCATAGAACGGGTACCACACCGTGCCGATGGTGTTGGGCGGCAGCGAATCCTTGAGCGCGCCCATCTTGGCGAGGTCGAGGCCGTGCGCCATGAAGCGCGTCTTTTCGCTGAACAGGCCGAAATCCTTCGCCGAGCGCAGGAAGTTGACCATGTCGGCGCCGAACATGCCGGCCACCACCAGGTCGACCGGCTGCGACTGCAGCGCGGTGACGTGCGGCGCGAAATCGGTGGCGCCAAGCTTCGGCCACTCCTGGCGCACGATGGTGATGTCCGGGCGCACCACTTTCAATCCGGCGATGAAGTCCGCGGCGAAGTGCTGCCCGTACTCGTAGTCGGGCGAGATCACCGAGACGCGCTTGATGCTGGAGAGCGACTTCAGGTACTCGGCCATCACGCGGCCGATCTCGACCGTCGAGAGGTTGGCGCGCGCGACGTAGTCGTGGCCGGATTCGCCGGTGAGGCGCTTGGTGGTCGCGAAGCCGCCGTTGATCAGGACCTTGTGCTCCTTGCCGAGGTTGCCCACCGCCACCGCCGCGCCGCTGTGGATGCCGACGGTGACGAACTTGATCTTCTCCTCGAGGATCATGCGCCGGCCCTCGGTCACCGCTTTCTCCACCGAGCCGCCCATGTCGGCGGTGACGAGCTGGAACTGACGGCCGTTCAGCCCGCCGGCGGCATTGGCCTCGTCGACCGCGATCTGGAAGCCGGTGCGAATGCTGTCGGCGATGAACGCGAAGCCGCCGCTGTAGATATCGATCAGGCCGAGCTTGACCGGCTCGCGCGACTGCGCCTGCGCGGCCGCGGGCGCAACGCACAGGGCCAGGATGAGAAGGGTTCGGAGCATGGCTCGCCTCGGGTTAGGGTGTGGCGAATTGTCTGGACATGGCTCTCCCGTTGTCAAGGCGCTTCCGGCATACTCGATTGGCGTGATCGACTCTTTTCTGCAGCAGCTCGCGTGGGTGCAGAACCCGGTGGTCGTCGCCCGCCAGCTGCTCGCCGGCATCTCGAACGGCATGCTGCTGTTCCTCATCTGCGCCGGGCTGTCGCTGATCTTCGGCGTGCTGCGCATCATCAATTTCGCCCACGGCGCGCTGTTCATGCTCGGCGCGCTGATCGCCGTGAGCCTGACGGCCCTCGCGCCCGCCGCCAACGCGAGCTTCGTCGCCGCGCTGATCGGCGCCACCGCCGGCCTCGCCGTGCTCGGCGCCCTGGTCGAGGCGGGGCTGCTGCGCCGCATCTACCGCGCGCCGCACGAGTTCCAGCTGCTGCTCACCTTCGCCCTGGTCTTCGTTCTCGGCGACGCGGCGAAGCTGATCTGGGGCCGCGAGGACCACTCGGTTGCGGTGCCCGCGGCGCTCGACGGCAGCATGCGCGCCCTCGGCCTCACGTTTCCGAACTACCGCCTGTTCCTGATCGTCGTCGGCGTGGCGGTTGCGATCGGCCTGTGGGCCGTGCTGCAGCGTACGCGCTGGGGCATCCTGGTGCGCGCGGCGACCATGGATCGCGCCATGCTGAGCGCCCTCGGCGTCAATACGCGGCGCCTGTTCACGAGCGTATTCGCAGCCGGCGCGGCGCTCGCCGGCCTCGGCGGCGCGCTCGCCGCGCCGGTCGTGGCGGTGGGTCCCGGACTGCACGTGCAGGTGATCATCGACGCCTTCGTCGTGGTGGTGATCGGCGGCATGGGCAGCGTGCTGGGCGCCCTGGTGGCCTCGCTGCTGGTCGGCATCGTCAACGCCTTCGGCGTGCTCGCCTTTCCGGGGCTCGCGGTGGTGCTCACCTTCGCCGTGATGGCCATCGTGCTCATCGTGCGTCCCTGGGGCCTGTTCGGCGCGCCCGAATGAGCCGCGCCGCACGCTGGCCGCTCGCGGGCGGCATCGCCCTCCTCGCGCTGCCGCTCGCCCTGTCCGACTTCTGGCTGTTCATCGCCATCGAGGTGCTGGCGTTCGCGCTCTACGCGGTGAGCTTCAACGTGCTGCTCGGCTACGGCGGCATGCTGTCGTTCGGCCACGCCGCCTTCTTCGGCGTGGGAGGCTACGCCGCGGCGCTGCTGGTCAAGAAGACCGGGCTTTCCGCCGGCGCCGCCTTCGCGCTGCTGCCGCTAGTCGCGATGGCCGCCTCCGCGGCATTCGCCGCGCTCATCGGCTTCTTCTCGGTGCGCCGCTCGGGCATCTATTTCGCGATGCTCACCTTCGCCTTCCAGATGCTGCTCTACACGTTGGCGCTGAAGGCGACCGGCCTCACCGGCGGCGACGACGGCATGACCGGCCTGAAGCCGCCCGGCGTGCTGGCGAAACCGCTCGCCTATTACTACTTCGCGCTCGCGCTGGTGGCGCCCGCGCTTTACGTCCTCTACCGCGTGGTCAACTCGCCCTTCGGTTACACCCTGCGCGCGCTGCGCGCCAATGCGCGGCGCGTGCAGTACATCGGCGTCGACGTGCGCACGCACCAGCTCGCCGCCTTCGTCATCACCGGCGCCTTTGCCGGGCTCGCCGGCGGCCTGTTCGCGCTCTCGAGCGGCAACGTGTTCCCCGGCTGGCTCAACTGGACGGCGAGCGCTACACCGATCGTGATGGCGGTGCTCGGCGGCGTGCACACTTACCTCGGCCCCGCGCTCGGCGCCGCGGTGTACGTGGTGCTGGAGGTCCTGATCAGTGGCAAGACCGAGTATTGGCCGCTCGCGATGGGCATCATCATCCTGATCCTGGTGCTGCTGATGCCCGAGGGCCTGACCGGACTGGCGAAAAGGAGAGCGGCGTGATCCTGCAGGTGCAGGGGCTCGCCAAGCGCTTCGGCGGCCTGCGGGCGCTCGACGGCGTCGACCTGGCGGTGGAGCCGGGCGAGTTCCGCGCCATCATCGGTCCGAACGGCGCCGGCAAGAGCACGTTCTTCAATGTCATGACCGGCCTGCTGCCGGCCGATTCCGGCCGGGTCCGATTCGAGGGGCGCGACGTCACCGGCAGCACGCCGCACCTTCTTGCGCGCATGGGCGTGGGCCGCACTTTCCAGATCACCAGCATCTTCCACGACCTCACCGCGCTGGAGAACGTGCAGGTGTCGCTGCTCGCGCACGCGCGGCAGGCGTGGAGCCTCTGGCCGAAAGCGCGCGCGCTGCATGCAGCGCGCGCGAAGGAGCTGCTCGCGCTGGTCGGTCTTGAATCCAGCATCTCGCGCACAGCGGGTGTGCTCTCGCACGGCGATCAGAAGCGGCTCGAGCTCGCCATCGCGCTGGCCGGCGAGCCGCGCCTGCTGCTGCTCGACGAGCCGACCGCCGGCATGGCGGCGCAGGAGCGCATCGAGTCGATCACGCTGGTGCACCGGGTCGCGCGCGAGCTCGGCGTTTCGTGCGTCTTTACGGAGCACGACATGGCGGTGGTGTTCGCCGTCGCCACGCGCATCACCGTGATGCACCAGGGCAAGGTGCTCGCCGAGGGCACGCCGGCCGAGGTGCGGGCGCGGCCCGAGGTGCAGCAGGTCTATCTGGGGGCGGGAACTGCATGAACTTCGAGCCGGCTTCCGAGCACGCGATCCTGCGCGACAGCGTGCGCGAATTCCTCGACCGCGAGCTGCCCGAGGCGCGCATCCGCGAGATGGATCGCGCGCGGCGCATTCCGCGCGAGCTCTGGAAGCGCTTCGCCGCGATGGGCTGGCAGGGACTCTCGGTGCCGACCGAATACGGCGGCAGCGGCGCCGACGTCTCGACCGCCGCCGTGTTCTGCGAGGAGCTGGCGCGCCGCTTCCCTTCGCTCGCCACCGACTGGCTGCTGGTCTCGATGACCGCCCGCGTGCTGCGCGAGTCCGGCACCCCGGCGCAGAAGGAGGAGCTGCTGCCGCGCCTCGCCGCGGGCGAGTTCCTGATGAGCTTCGGCATGAGCGAGCCCGGCGGCGGCACCGACGTGCTCGCGCTCAAGACGCGCGCCACGCTGCAGGGCAACGAGTGGGTCGTGCGCGGCCAGAAGCTCTACACCTCGTTCGCCGACGACGCCGACGCGATCCTGGTGCTTTGCCGCACCGATCCGGCCGAAGGCGCAAAGCGCGCGCGCGGCCTGTCGCTCGTGCTGACACCGCGCCACCAGCCCGCGGTGCAGGTGCGGCGCCTGGAGCTGATGGGCATGCGCGCCGCGTGCACCTGCGAGGTGTTCCTCGACGATGCACGCGCCCCCGCCGATGCGCTGGTCGGCGGGCAAGGCAACGGCTGGCGCACGCTCCTCGCCTCGCTGGACGAAGAGCGCATCCTGTGCGCGGCGATGTACGTCGGCATCACCAGCGCCGCGCTCGACCAGGCGCTGCAGTACGCGCGTGATCGCAACGCCTTCGGCCGGCCGATCGGTGCCTTCCAGGCGGTGCAGCACCCGCTCGCCGAGACCGCAACCGAGCTCGAGCAGATCCGGCTGCTCACCGCCAAGGCGGCCTGGCTGCAGAGCAACGCGCGCGAATGCGCCACGGAGGCGGCGATGGCCAAGCTCGCCGCGACCGAGGCGGCGATCCGCGCGACCGACCGCTGCATGCGCGTGCTCGGCGGCTTCGGCCTGGTCGAGGAGACGCCGATGGAGCGCCTGTTCCGCGACGCGCGCCTCGGCCCGTTCAGCCCGATCTCGAACGAGATGGTGCGCAATTTCGTCGGCGAGCGACTGGGACTCCCGCGCACCTATTGATGCGCATTACCCGGCATTTCGTGACGGTGGGATCGCGGCGCGTGCATTACCTGCGCGCCGGCACCGGTCCGGCGCTCGCCCTGCTGCACGCCTGCCCTTGCTCGGCGAAGGTGATGCGGCCGCTGATGCCGGTGTTCGGCCAGAATTTCACCTGCCTCGCCTTCGACATGCCCGGGTTCGGCCTTTCGGACCTGCTGCCCAAACCCAATCCGAGTATCGAAGACTTCGCCGACGCGCTCGCGGAGACGCTCAATGCGCTCGGCGTCGAGCACGTAGCCACCTACGGTCGTCACACCGGCGCCTCGATCGCGGTCGAGTTCGCCGCGCGTCATCCGGAGCGCAGCGCGATGGCGCTTGCCGACGGATACGCGGTATTCGCGAAGCGCTACACCGACGAGCAGCTCGATGCCTATCTGGAGCCGATCGTTCCGGTGTGGGACGGCGGCCACCTGCTTCGCCTGTGGGCGCGCTACCGCGACCAGCACGCCTTCTGGCCGTGGAACAACCAGACCGCCGCGGGCCGCTCGGACGCGGACATCCCCGGCGCCGACTTCCTGCACCGCGGCGTCGTCGAGATGCTCGAAGCCGGCAACGACTACCGCATCGGCTATGCCGCGCCATTCCGCCACCGGGCGCTCGACGTCCTGGCCGACCTGAAAGTACCGGTGTGCTTCGGCAACCGCCCCGGCGACAGCATGTTTCTTACGCGGCCGCTCTACCCGGCTTGCGCCTGGCAGGAGGTCATGCCGCGCGCGCTCGGGCCGGCGACGCTCGCCGAGCGCGCGATCCTGCTCAAGCATCCGGCGCGCGGCGCGCCGCCGCCCGCCCCGCGCACCACCCCGCTTGCCGGCCGCACGACGACCGACTACGCGGACATCGGCGGCAGCCAACTTTTTGTTCGTTTTGGAAAACTCGGAAAAAATCCGTTGCTCATCCTGCACCACGCACCCGGCTCGTCCGCCCTCTATGACGACCTGGTGCTGGAAGCCGGCAACGCGATCGCCGTCGACCTGCCGGGCCATGGCGAGTCCGATCCGCTCCCCGGGAATCCCCAGGATCCACGCAGCCTTGCTCTTGCCGTACTCAGTCTTGTTGAAAAAATGAAGCTCGGCGACCTGCGCGTCTATGCCCACAACAGCGCTGCCGCCGTCGCGCTGGAGCTTGCACACCGCGCGTCGGGAATCATCCTCGACGCGCCCGCGTTCCTGAAAGACCAATCCATCGCGACGCGCTACGCGCCCCCGGTCGAACCGGTCTGGGACGGCAGCCACTGGCTGCGCGCCTGGAACCACGTGCGCGACTCCGAGCTGTGGTGGCCGTGGTTCGAGCGCAGGCACGAGAACGTAGCCAAGGGCGGCCATCGCATCGATCCGCACGCGCTGACCACCCGCGTGCGCGAGGCGATGAAGCAGCCCGCGAGCTACGCGCCGGCGTGGGAAGCCGCGCTGAGCTACCCTTGGCGCGAACGCATCAAGGGCCTGGAGAAGAAAATCCGCACCATCTCCGCGCCGCAGGACGTTTTCGCGCATCTCTCGCCCGAGGCGATCAAGGTCGAGGACAACGCCAGATCGAAGGCCGCCGCCATCCGATGACGATCAAGGGAAAAGCCTGCATCGCCGGGGCGTTCGAGCATCCGACGCGCAAGGCGCCGGACAAGTCGACCGCGCAGCTGCACGCCGAGGTCGCGAACGGCGCGCTGGCCGACGCCGGGCTCGACCGCAAGGAGGTCGACGGCTACTTCTGCGCCGGCGACGCGCCGGGGCTGGGTGCGCTGTCGATGCTCGACTACCTGGGGCTCAAGGTGCGCCACATGGACACCACGGAGACCGGCGGCTCCTCCTACCTCGTGCACGTCGCGCATGCTGCGCAAGCCATCGCCGCGGGCCGCTGCAACGTCGCGCTGATCACGCTCGCCGGGCGGCCGCGCTCGGAGGGCTCGAGCGGCACGCAACCGCGCAACTACGGCGCCTCGGCGCCCGATGCGGCATTCGAGGTTCCCTACGGCGGCGCCACGGTCAACATGTACGCCATGGTGGCGATGCGCCACATGCACGAGTTCGGCACGACCAGCGAGCAGCTGGCGTGGATCAAGGTCGCCGCCTCCCACCACGCGCAGCACAACCCGAACGCGATGCTGCGCGAGGTGGTGACGGTGCAGGACGTGCTCGACTCGCCGATGATCGCCGACCCGCTGCATCGTCTCGACTGCTGCGTGGTGAGCGACGGCGGCGGCGCGCTGGTGGTGACGCGGCCCGAGATCGCGCGGGATCTCAAGCGTCCCGTCGTGCGGGTGATCGGCGCCGGCGAGGCGATGAAGGGCCAGAACGGCGGCAGGATCGACCTCAGCTGGTCGGCGTCCAGATGGTCCGGCGCGGCCGCCTTCGAGCAGGCCGGCATCAAGCCGGCCGACATCCAGTACGTGTCGATCTACGACAGCTTCACGATCACGGTGCTGATGCAGCTCGAGGACCTGGGCTTTTGCGCCAAGGGTGCGGGCGGACGGTTCGTGTCCGACGGCGGCCTGATCTCGGGCAGCGGCCGCCTGCCGTTCAACACCGACGGCGGCGGGCTTTCCAACAACCATCCCGGGAACCGCGGCGGCATGACCAAGGTCATCGAGGCAGTGCGCCAGTTGCGCGGCGAGGCACACCCCGCGGTGCAGGTGAAGAATTGCCGCCTCGCCCTTGCCAACGGCACCGGCGGCCAGCTCGGCTCGCGCCACGGCAGCGCCACGCTGATTCTGGAGCGCGCATGAAGATCCCTTCGCCGCCGGTCAATCCCGAGAGCAAGGCTTTCTTCGATGCCGCGCGCGAAGGCAAGCTGCTGCTGGCAAAATGTTCTGCTTGCAAGGCGCTGCACTACTACCCGCGTGCGGTTTGCCCGTTCTGCGCCAGTGAGAAGATCCAATGGGTGGAAGCGAAGGGCAAAGGCACGCTCTACTCCTATAGCGTGATGCGCCGCGTCGCCGAGCCGTATGCCATCGCCTATGTGACGCTCGACGAGGGGGTCACGATGCTCACCAATATGGTCGACTGCGACCTGGACCGCCTGCGCATCGGCGATGCGGTGCGACTCGTGTTCAAGGCCGCGGAAGGCGGCGAGATGATCCCGATGTTCACCAAATGATGCTGACCGCCCTCAAGCCGGCCAAATTTCCCTGGTTCGACTACTCGCGCTATTCGTTCTCGCTCGGGGTGAAGAGCGCCGTTGGGACCTACCTCTCCGGCCATACCGGCTCGGAATACGATGCCGCGGCGAAGCGCATCGTGGTGCGCGGCACGATGAGCGACCAGGTGCGCACCGCCTGGGCCAAGATCGGCGCGATCCTCGAGTCCGGCGGGCTGGGCTACGCCGACGTGGTGCGCGTCGTCGAGTACGTGAAGCCGGAAGGCATCGAGCGCTATGCCGAAGCGGATGCCGTACGCCGCGAGGTGTTCAAGGGGCATCAGCCGGTGGTGAACACGGTGCCGGTCAAGGCGTTGCTGCGGCCCGAGGCCTTCATCGAGATCGAGGTCACCGCCAGCGTCGCGCCGGGAGCGAAGCTCTCGTCGGGAGTCGTGTTCCTGCCGACGGTCCAGCCGGTCGACGACCAGGGCAACATCGTCGGCGCGGGCGACGTGGTCGCGCAGACGCGCGCCATCTTCGAGCGCGCCGGCAAGATGCTCGGCGCGCTCGGCGTGGGCTTCGACCGCGTGGTGAAGACGCTCGACTACATCACCCCGGCGGCGCTCGCCGCCTACAAGGGCACCGGACGCGTGCGCCGCGAGCATCTCGGCCCGGTCTATCCCGGCGCCGCAGGCATCCTGATGCCGCGGCTCATTCACCCGGAGGCGCTGATCCAGTACGACTTCATCGCCACGCGCGACACGCCCCTCGCCGTCAATCCCGGCTGGACGCGCTACCAGAAGCTCACCTACAGCCCGGCGGTGCGCGCCGGGAAGCTGCTGTTCATGTCCGGCCAGGGCTCGCTCGACCCCGCGACCGAGCGCGTCGTGCACGACGGGGACGTCGTCGCGCAGGCCGAGTACACCTATCAGAACGTGCTCAAGGTGCTGGAAGCCGCCGGCGGCAACGCGAGCAACCTGGTGAAGACCATCGAGTACGTCACGCCGGCCGCGCTCGCGCGCTACCGTGACGTGGCGAAGGTGCGCGAGAAGCTCCTGCGCGAACCCTGGCCCGCGTCCACCGGGCTGGTCTGCGAGGCTCTGCTGCGCCCGGAAATGCAGATCGAGATCGACCCGTTCGCGATCTTGGACTAGATGCGTGCACTGCAATGGCGCTCCTCACTGACGAGCTGAAGGCATGGATCGGGCGCGAGGCGCACTACGCCGCGCGCGAGGAGCTCGGCCGCGCGTCGATCCGCTATTTCGCGCTCGCGATGGGCGACGACAACCCGCTCTACGTCGACGACGAATATGCCAGGAAGGCGGGCTATCCCTCGGTGATCGCGCCGCCGACCCTGGTCTGCGAGACCTCGCAGTACGCGCACCAGGCGCCCAACGCGGACGGGTACATCGGCCATGAATGGCACCTGCCGGTGCGCAACTCGCGCCTGATCCGCGCCGGCAACGACTACGAATTCATGCGGCCAGTGCTGCCGACCGACCGCATCTCGGTCACCTGGACGCTCGAGGACATCGTCGAGCGCAGCGCCTCGCGCGGCGGCACGCAGCTTTTCGTGACCTCGGTCGCGCGCTACCGCGATGCCAAGGGCGAAGTCGTGGCCATCAACCGCGAAACCGTCGTCTACCAGCCGCTTTCATGAACGCCGGCGACAAGCTCCCGCCGCTCGAGAAGACATTCACGTCCGTGGACCTTTTCGCCTACGGCGCGGCGACGTGGGACTGGCATCGCATGCACTATGACGTCGAGCTCGCGCGCAGCAAGGGCTTTCCGGCGGCGGTGATCGACGGGCAGATGTACGGCGCCGTCTTCGCGCGCGCGGCGATGGCCTGGGCCGGCCCGCGCGGCTTCATCCGCAGGCTTTCGTTCAAGATGAAATCGATGGCCTTCGCCGGCGATCGGCTGGTCGCCTCCGGCAGCGTCGCGGAAATGAAGGGAAACATCGCCGTGCTTTCCCAGCAGCTCACGAAGGACGGCAAGCTGGTCGCCGAAGCCACCACCGAGGTGCGCCTGCCTGCCTAGCGTCGCCTTCGCTTCGCTCGAATGGCGCGCGGTACCGATGCCGGGCGCGAACCTCCCGGTGCAGCTCGCGCGGCTGCCCGAGCTCTCCGACGGCGCGTTCCGCGCGTTCGTGCGCTTTCCCGCTGGCTGGTCGCGCCCGAGCGCAGGCCACTATCCGGTCGCCGAAGAGTTCCTGGTGCTGGAAGGCGAGCTGCGTCTCAACGCCGCGACGTGGCGGGGTGGCGGCTATGCCTGGCTTGCAGCGAACCGTGTGCGTGCCGATTCATGCTCGGAGCCGGGCTGCCTCGCCTTTGCGTGGTTTGCTGGCTCGCCGCGCTGGATTGCCGGCTCGCCAGGGACGCCCGCACTGTCCGCCGACACCGTTCTCGCTCATTGGCGCAACGCCGCCGGCGGCAAGCTCTACGCCGGCCCCGAGCATCACACCTGGGTGTTGCCCGGACGTCAGATTCCCGAGGGATGCGAAGCGCTGGACCTCGTCGACCTGTGCTGGCGCGCGGATGCCCGAAGCGAACCGCTTGCGGACCGCTCGAGCGTGCTGGCGCGGGTTTGGTAGGTATCATCGCCGCGTGCGGAAATTGCGCGATCTCCTGCGCCGGACCTTTCGCCTGCAGCGCCTGCGCCCGGGACAGCGGGAAGTGATCGACAGCGTGCTCGCCGGGCGCGACACCCTCGCCATCATGCCCTCCGGCGCCGGCAAGTCGCTCTGCTACCAGCTGCCGGCGCTGCAGATGCGCGGCACCACGGTCGTGGTGTCGCCGCTCATCGCGCTGATGAAGGACCAGTCGGACAAGCTCGAGGACCACGGGGTCGACGCGGCCGCCATCAACAGCGCGCTCTCGGCGGCCGAGCGGCGCAAGGCCGAGCGGCTGATCCGCGCCAACGAGGCCGACTTCATCTTCACCACGCCGGAGCAGCTCGCCGCGCCCGCGTTCCTGAAAAAGCTCAAGGCGAACCCGATCGATCTCTTCGTGGTCGACGAAGCCCATTGCATTACGCAGTGGGGCCACGACTTTCGTCCCGCCTACGCGGGGCTCGGCAAGGCGCTGCGCGCGCTCGGCAACCCCACCCTGCTCGCCCTCACGGCCACGGCGACCCCTGACGTGATCGAGGACATCGCGCGCCAGCTCGGACGCCCGCGCATGCGCGTCCTGAACGCGGGGGTGTACCGGCCGAACCTGTATTTCGAAGTGCTGCAGGTCACCAACGAGGCCGAAAAGAAGCAGGCGCTGCTCGAGGTCGTGCGCTCCGGCGGCGCCGGGATCGTGTATTGCGCCACCGTGCGGGAGGCGAAGGCGGTGCACGGCTGGCTAGCCGGGCAGGACGTGAAGGCCGAGCTCTACCACGGCCGCCTCGGCGGCCGAGAGCGCACCCAGCGCCAGGAAGCCTTCATGAGCGGCAAGGCGCGCACCATGGTCGCGACCAACGCCTTCGGCATGGGCATCGACCGGCAGGACATCCGCTACGTCGCGCACTACCAGCTGCCGGGCAGCCTGGAGGCCTACTACCAGGAAGCCGGCCGCGCCGGCCGCGACGGCAAGGAGGCCCGCTGTACCCTGCTCTACGACCACGCCGACCGCCGGGTGCAGCTCTACTTCGCGCGCAAGCGCAGCAAAGTCGAGCTGCTCGCCGCCTACGCGCGCAGCGCGCAATGCCGCTGGAAGATGATCCTCGAGTACTTCAACGAAGACGTCGAACTCGGCGACGAGTGCGGCGCGTGCGACAACTGCGTGCAGCGCAAAGGCGACGCGTCCGGGATGACGCTCAGGATCAAGGCGCAACCGCCGGGCCTGAAGAAGGGCGACGCGGTGCGCGTGCCCAAGTACGGCCGCGGCACCGTCGCGGCCGTTCACGACGACCGCGTCGCGGTCACCTTTGCCGGCGGCAAGACGCGCGAGTTCGCGCCGCGCCACGTGGTACCGGCTAAGCTATCGCGATGAATGCCCCGCTGACCGAGCAGTTCCAGACCCTGCAGGAAATCGTCGCCGCGGCGCGCAGCAACCTCGCGCCCGGCCCGTGGAGCTACCTCATCGGCGGCGCCGAGACCGAGACCACGGTACGGCGCAACCGCATGGCGCTCGATTCGCTCGCCTTCCGCCCGCGCGTACTGCGGGATGTGAGCCGCGTTGATAGCTCCAGCTGTTTTCTGCGGCAGAAAGCTCGTCTTGCCGGTGCTCCTCGCCCCGATCGGCGGCCTGGAATCGATCGTCGAAGGCGGCGCGGCTTCCGCGGCGCGCGCGGCGGCGCAGTTCGGCGTGCCGCAGATGCTCTCCTCGGTCTGCCAACCCGGCCTCGAGCAGACCGCCGCCGCCGCCGACACGGTGCGCGTATTCCAGCTCTACGTGCGCGGCGATGATGCGTGGACCGACGACTGGGTGCGCCGTGCGAAGGACAACGGCTACCGCGCCTTCTGCTTCACCGTCGACGTCGCCGCCTACAGCCGGCGCGAACGCGACATCGTCGGACGCTTCGTGAAGCCATGGCGTGCGCGAGCCATCGAAGGCGCGGTCTTCCAGGCCGGCCTCTCCTGGGACCAGGTCAAGCGATACAAGGACAAGCACGATCTGCCGCTGATCATCAAAGGAATCGCCACCGTAGAAGATGCCGAGATTGCCGTGCAGCACGGCGTGGAGGTGGTTTACGTTTCAAACCACGGTGGACGGCAACTCGATCACGGCTTGGGTAGCACTGCGGTGCTGCCCGGCATCATCGAAGCAATTGGAAAAAAAGCGGAAGTGTGGGTCGACGGCGGCTATATGCGCGGCAGCGACATCGTGAAGGCGATGGCTTTGGGCGCAAAGGCGGTCGGCATCGGCCGCCTCACCGGCCTGGGCCTCGGCGCCGCCGGCGTCCCCGGACTGGTGCGCACGCTCGAGCTGCTGGAAGACGAAATCCGCATCTGCCTCGGCCTGCTCGGCGTTACGTCCTACGCTGAGCTAACCCCGGCGCACCTCGTCGCGGCGCCGCCGGCGAACGTGCCGGATACCTTCAGCGCCTTCCCGCTGCTTACTCGACTTTGATGTTGGCGGCCTTGATCACCGGCCACCACTTGTCGGTCTCGGCCTTGTGGAACGCGGCGAGGCCTTCCGGGGTTTGCTGCTCGCGCGAGGCGAGATCGAGCCCGAGCTCACCGAGGCGCGCCTGGACCTTCGGGTCGGCGAGCGCCTGCACCATGGCGCCGTTCAGCTTGGCGACGACTTCCTTCGGCAGGCCGCGCGGGCCGAACAGGGCGAACCAGCCGGCGGCGTAAAGGCCCGGAACACCGCTTTCGTCGGAGGTCGGCAGGTCGGGGATCACGCGCGAGCGCTGCGGCGAGAGGTTGGCGAGGATTTTCACTGCGCCGGCGCGCGCCTGCGGCAGCGCCGCGGCGGCCTGAAGGATCATCAGGTCCACCTGGCCGCCGAGCATCGCCTGCATCGCCGGTCCGGCGCCCTTGAAGGGAATGAACTCGATCTTGGTGCCGGTCATCTGCATCATCTGGATGCCGGCAATCTTCGCGGCGGCGGTCTGCTCCACCAGCGTGCCCTTGCCGGGGTTGGCCTTCATCCAGGCCACCAGTCCCTTCAGGTCGTCGGCGGGAAATCCTTTGCGCGCGATCACCACCTGGGGATTGATGGTCATCAGCCCGATGGGAGTGAAATCCTTCTGCAGGTCGTAGTTGATCGGAAAGATGATCGCGCCGACGTGGGTGTCCCACTGGCCGATATCGATGGTGTAACCATCGGGCGCGGCGCGCGCCACGCGCCCGACGCCAATCGTGCCTCCGGCGCCAGCCACGGTCTCGATGATGACCGGCTGGCCGAGCGGCCCACGCATCGCCTCGGCAATCACGCGCGCCGTGGTATCGGTCGAGCCGCCAGGCGGAAACGGCGAGATCAGCGTGACCGCCCGCGTCGGGAACGATTGCGCCGCGGCCATGCCCAACCATGCCGCGAGCGCCATGCCAACGATGAGCTTTATCATTTTCTCTTTCCCCCCATGAAGCCAAAGTGTACGACGCCGCGCTCTGAGATGGCGACCAAGTTCCTGTTCGTCTCGTACGAAGGGTTGATCGCCGACATCGCCTGGCAGGTGATCAAGGAGGGCCACGAGGCCAAGCTCTGGATCCAGGATGCCGAAGTCACGGAGATGGGCGACGGCTTCGTCCCCAAGGTGAGCGACTGGCGCAAGCAGGTCGATTGGGCCGACGTGGTGGTGTTCGACGATGTGCTGGGTGCCATGGGCACCATGGCGCAGGAGCTGCGCCAGGCGGGCAAGCGCGTGGTCGGCGGCTCGCCCTACAGCGATCGCCTCGAGGAAGACCGCGCCTTCGGCCAGCTGGAGCTGAAGGCCGCCGGCGTGCCGATCATCCCGCAGGAGAACTTCACCTCGTTCGACGAGGCGATCGGGTTCGTCGGCGCCAATCCGAACCGCTACGTGATCAAGCCGAGCGGCGAGGCGCAGAACATCAAGCGCCTGCTGTTCGTGGGCGAGGAAGAGGACGGGCGCGACGTGATCCAGGTGCTCGAGGACTACAAGCGCCACCTCGCCGCCACGGTGAAGGAGTTCCAGCTGCAACGGCGCATCGTCGGCGTCGAAGTCGCGGTCGGCGCGTTCTTCAACGGCCAGGAGTTCGTCACGCCGGTCTGCGTCAACTTCGAGCACAAGAAGCTGTTTCCCGGCGACATCGGCCCCGCCACCGGCGAGATGGGCACCACCATGTTCTGGACCGGGCCCAATCGCCTGTTCAACGCCACGCTCAGGAAGATGGAGTCGCGCCTCGCGCAGGCGCGCTTCTCGAGCTACATCGATATCAACTGCATCGTGAACTCGAACGGCATCTATCCGCTCGAGTTCACATCGCGCTTCGGCTATCCGGCGATCAGCATCCAGCAGGAGGGGCTGATCACGCCGATCGGCGAAGTGCTGCAGAAGCTGGCCGACGGGTCGCTCACGCAGGTCAGGGCGAGAAGCGGGTTCCAGATCGGCGTGCGCGTGGTCGTGCCGCCCTTTCCCTACAGCGACAAGCAAACCTTCGAGAGCACGTCCAAGGATTCGGTGGTGCTGTTCAAGACGCCGAACCGCGAGGGCATCCACATCGAGGAAGTGAAGCAGGTCAAAGGCGCGCAGGGTGCCCGAGTGGAGAGTCACCGGCGCCTATGGCATGGTGCTCATCGTCTGCGGTACGGGGCCGACGATGAAGCAGGCGCAGCGCCAGGCCTACAACCGTGTGCGAAACGTCATGATCCCGTACATGTACTACCGCGACGATATCGGCGAGCGCTGGTCCGAGGACAGCGATCGCCTGCACGCGTGGGGATACTTGCGCGAGTCCTAAGGTAAGATGCTTCGACGCGCCGGCTAAGAGCGCGGTAAGAATTACAAACTGGAAAAAGGAGCGGCTGGGGAGATGTTCGCCGTCTATCGCGAGCTCGAGGGCACCGCTTACCTGGCGATCCACGCCATCCGCCGGCTCGGCATGCTGCGCGTGCCGCCGGTGATGGAGGAGTTCTTGCGCCAGGTGTACTTCACCGGCGCCTCCGCGACCGGCGGCATCGTCCTGCGCGGCGCGTTCATCGGCACGCTGATCATCGCCTACGTGATCGAGGTGCTGAACGCGGACGCCGGGCTCGCGGTCAAGATGCTGCTCTGGGTCGTGCTGCGCGAGGTCGGGCCGCTGATCGCCGCCGTGCTGGTGATCCAGCGCAGCGGCACGGCGGTGGCCACCGAGCTCGCGCTGCGCGAAATCTCCGGCGAAATCGCGAGCCTGCGGCGCATGCGCATCGACCCCTACGATTACCTGGTGGTACCGCGCGTGCTTGGCATGGCGCTATCCAACGCCGCGCTCACCCTCTACGTGCAGGTGATCGCGGTCGGCGGCGGCATGGTGCTGAGCTCGCTGGTGGTCGGCGTGCCCCTGGGCGAAATGCTCACCAACTTCTTCCTGCTCGCGAGCCCGCTCGACCTCATCTACTCCTTCATCAAGAGCCTGCTGTTCGGCGGGGCGATCGGCGTGGTGGCGTGCTATCACGGCCTGCATCCCGGCGGGCACTCGATCAATGCCGTGCCGCGCGCGACGATCCGCGCGGTGACGGAGGGCTTGCTGCTCGTCATGCTGCTGAACGTGGTGTTCGCGTACATGGTTTACGGCAGCGCCTTCTTCGGCCTGGTGACCGCGCAGCAATGAGCGCCCTGCTCGGTTATGTGCCGATGGCGGACGGCGAGAGCGCGGAGCGCATCTGGCTGGACGCGCCGGGAACGCACAGCGTGGCCACCCTGCGCAAGACCGAGCTGGTCGCCGCGGTCCTCGATCTGCAGCCGCGCAGCGGCGCCCGCCTTTTCGTGCTGCGCACCGAGGTCGGCGCGCTGGCCGAGCCGGAGCGCCAGGCGCTGCTCGCCAGGATTGGCTTCGTGCCGGCGGATGGCGGACTGATCAGCAGCCTGAACGGGTGGGAGAACATCACCTTGCCGGTCGCCTACCACGCGCCGCAGCGCATTCCCGAGCTGTTCGGCGAGGTGCAGGAGCTGCTCGAGGATCTCGGCGGCGTGGACGACAGCGTGCTGCGCAAGCTGCCCGAGGAAATGACGCTGTACGAGAAGCGGCTGGTGGCCTATGTGCGCGCGCTCCTCGAGAAGCCGGCGCTGCTGCTGGTCGAGACCGCGGCCGCCGGTCTGGGGCCGACCAAGCGCAGGCGCACCGCGCGCTTCGCCGAGGCCTACCACGCGCGCTGCGCGGGCGGAACGTATGTGCAACTGGAAGAATAAGGGGGAGTCATGAACGACAAGCACATCGCCCTGCGGCGTTTCCGCAGCATCCGCAAGCAGGTCAACCTGTTCCTCCTGACCGCGCTCGCCGGGTTCATCGGCCTGGTCGCGCTGGTCGCCTACAAGCAAGGCATGTTCGTGCAGCACACGGATGTCTACTTCCACGCCCCCGACGCGAACGGCATCAATACGGGCATGGCGGTGCGCCTGCACGGCGTGCCGGTCGGCGCGGTGCGCGAGGTCGAGCTCGTCCAGCGCGGCGTGCGCGTGCGCCTCGGCATCAATAGCGACTACATCTCGCGCATGCCGCGCAGCTCGCAGGCACGCCTGAGCCGCGAAGGCTATGTGGGCGTGGCCTCGATCCAGATCCTCACCGGCGGGGCGGGCGCGGACCCGACGCCGGTCGCCCAAGGCGAGGAAATCCGCTTCATCGCGCAGAAGGGCATGGCGGACATGCTGGACGAAGTGCGCCAGCAATTGACGCCCGCGTTCCAGGAGCTGCGCCGCGCCGCGGCGGAGATGGGCGACCCGTCGAGCGATTTCCGGCGCTCGGTCACCGCGCTGCGCGAGCTGATCGAGGACCTGCCGGCGGCGAACCGCGAGCTGCGCCAGCTGCTCGCCACCACCGACCGCACGATGAAGGTGCTGGAGAAGCAGGCGGTATCGGTCGGCACCCAGACCGAGCTCACGCTCGACACGCTGGCGCGGCTCGGCGCGCAGTCCGAGCAGCAGCTGCCGGCGCTCGCCGAGAAGCTCGGCGATACCCTCGATTCGCTCAATGCCACGGCCAAGCAGGTGCAGGAGACCACGCGCACCAACGGCGAGGCGCTGCGCGAGGTGCTCAACCAGGCACCCGAGCTGGTGCGCGGCAGCGGCGAGCTGGTGCGCGACAGCCAGGAGATCGCCACGGCCGCGCGCCGCAGCTGGCTGCTGCGCGACTTCATCGAGCCCTCGGAGATGCGCACGCTGCCGGTCGACAGCTTCGAGTCCTTCGGCAAGCGATGATCCGGCCGCAGTCCCGCATCCTCGTCGCGCTGGCGCTGGTCGCGCTCGCCGGGTGCGCCCAGGCCCCGAAGGCCTCGACCACCGCTGCCCGCCAGGCCGCCGCGCTCGAAGCCAATCGCAAGGGCGAGACCTACGTGCGCCACGGCGAGCTGGAGAACGCCGCGCGCAGCTATGCCGAGGCGCTGCGCCTGTCGCAATCGCTCGAAGACGCCGAGGGCATCGCGGCCAACGCGATCAACCTTTCCATCGTGCGCCAGCGCCAGGGGCGCTTTGCCGATGCGCGCGCCGCGCTCGCGGCGCTGACGGACCAGGGCAACCTGCGCTTCTCGCCGCTGCGCCAGACCGAGGCCGCGCTGCGCCACGCCCTGCTCGAGCTGGATGAGCGAAAGTTCAGCGCGGCGGAGGAGTGGGTGGCGAAGGCGAGCGGCCATTGCGCCGAGCGCTGCCCGCTCACCGGCGCCATCCACAACGTGCGCGCGCAGCTGGCGTTGCAGGCGGGCCGGCTCGACGCCGCCGCGGCGAGCGCGCGCGCCGCGCACGACGCCAGCCGCTCGGCCGGCGACCGCGCGGAGCTGGCGAACGCCCTGCGCATCCTCGGCATCGTCGCGCTGCGCCAGGGCGATGCGGCGGCCGCGCGCGCGCAGCTCGAGCAGGCGCTCGCGCTCGATCGCGAGATCGGCGCGTCGCGCAAGATCGCCTTCGACCTCCTGGCGCTCGGCCGCGCCGCCGCGCTCGCCGGCGACCGCGACGGCGCGCGCGCCTACTACGGGCGCGCGCTCGCGGTGAGCGAGGCCGATCGCGACGGCGTCGCCGCCGCCGAAGCGCGCTCGCTGATCGAGACCGTCGACAAGGCCGCGACCGGCAAGTAAGGCTCGAGCAGGGAAGCTCCGGCATGGCCGATCCAGTGGTAGCCGAGTACGCGAGGGCCGCCGAGCATTACGACGAGAAGCTGGGCTGTTCGATATGTCGAGGCGACGACGCGCGCACCGGCGAGCGTTATCGCAGAGCGCACACGAGGCGTGCTGCGCAGTCGGTTCACCCCGAATTACCAGCGCGCGGGTGGCGCCTTGTTGATGGTGATGCGCCCGGCTTCCACGCTGACGTAGCCGCCGGTGGTGAGGTCGCGCAGGATGCGGTTGATCATCTCGCGCGAGGCGCCGACGCGGGCGGCGATGTCCTTCTGCGTCAGCTTCTCCGGGATCACGAGCTTGCCGCCCTGCTCGACCGCGAGCTCGAGCAGGATGCGCGCGACGCGGCCGTAGACGTCCAGCATGGCGAGGCTGCGCACGTTCTGGTTCAGCCCGCGCGCCACGCGGATCAGGTTCTCGATCAGCTGCAGCGCGACCTCGGCATGGCGCAGCAGGAAGGCCTTGAAATCCGCGCGCGAAAGGATGGCGAACTGCGCGGGCTCGAGCGTCATCACCGAGGCCGAGCGCGGCTGGCTGTCGAGCACCATCTCGCCGAAATATTGCCCGGGACCCTTGATGGCGAGGATCAGCTCCTTGCCGGCCTCGTCGCTCAGGTACACCTTCACCCGGCCGCCCAGGATCAGGTAGAGCGAGTCGCTTTCGTCACCCTCGCTGACGATGATCGCCTGCTTCGGGTAGCTGCGCGTGACCGTGCGCTCGGCGAGCGCGCGCAGCTCGGCTTCGGCGACTCCCTCGAACAGCGGGATGTTTCTCAGGTCGGGCATCGGCGCGCCGGATGATAGGCGCGCCTCTGGTCACGCCACAAGCAAGCGAATGAATTCGCACTGCCCACCGCATAATGCGGCGATGGGTTCTGCACGGACCATTGCCGCGGCGCTTGCCCTCGCGGCGGCTGCGCCTCGGTTCCACCACCCGGGGAGCGCCTGCCGGCCGAGGTAGGCGCATTCCTCGAGCGGCGCGGCCTGGGCCCCGACGCACTGCGCGTCATCGGCAACCTGATGCGCAACGGCCCGCCGCCGCCACTTGCCGCGCCCGCCTTGGTCGTGGATCTCCTCGCGCGGCCGCTGGATGCGCTCGACGCCGCAGAAATCTTCCGCAGAACGGTGCCGGCGCTGCTCGACTCCGTTGCCCGGCCGACGGAGCCGCGGCAGTTCGACGCGCTCCTTGGCGCCTACCTGGACGAGCTGGCACAAGCCCACCGGCTGCTCGGCATCGCCAGCAAGCCTTTCGACGAAGAGCTCGTCCTGCGGCAATTGGCGCAGGGATTGCCGCCAGCGCTGGTGGCTGTCGCGGACGCGGCTGACGTTGACGCGCTGCGTCGCGCCAATACGGCGTTCATGGATGCGACGGCGCGGTTCGCGCGCGACCTTCCGAATGCTCGCGCGATTCCGGAAGGACGGATCATCGAGACTACAAGCGCCACGATCCGGATCGGCACGCGGAGCAACGATGTGCATCAGGTTTCTCCAGCGCGCGCCGGCAAGATTGTCGTAACCATCGATCCAGGCGGCGACGATGAATACCGCGGCAGCGACCTCGCGCTGAACGGCTTTTCCGCGATCATCGATGTTTCGGGAAACGACCGTTACGTGATGGACGGCGCCGGCTTGGGCGCGGAGATCGCCGGGGCCGCGTTGCTGATCGACTTTGCGGGCGACGATTCCTACGAGGCCAGGTTTTTCGCGCAGGGGGCAGCCGCCTTCGGCATCGGCGCGCTCCTCGACCTGGGCGGTAACGATCGGTACCGCGTGGAAGCCTGGGGACAGGGCTTCGGCCTCGGCGACGGCGTCGGCCTGCTGTGGGATCGAAGCGGCAACGACGGCTACGCGGCCGGTGGCGTTCCCGATCCGTTCAAGCGCGCAGGCGGCTTGAGCGGCGCCCAGGGCACCGGCTACGGGCTGCGCGGGCGCGTCGGCGGCGGCTTCGGCATCCTGCGCGACGACGGCGGCGACGATACCTACGAAGCGCAGATGTTTGCGCAAGGCCTCGGCTACTACTACGGCTTCGGCCTGCTGTGGGACCGGGGCGGCAACGACCGCTACTGCGCGCTGCAGTACGCGCAGGGAAACGGCGTGCACGAGGCGATCGGCGTGCTGCGCGAGGAATCAGGCGACGATCACTATGAGCTAGCGGTGCTCTACGGCCAGGGAATGGGCCTCGATGTAGCGTTCGGCGCGCTCGTAGACATCGCCGGCAATGATGAGTACCGGGCGCATGACGTTGCGCAGGGGGCGGGTACGGCGAACGGCTTCGGCCTGCTCGCCGATCAGCGCGGCGCTGACCGCTTCGCCACAGGACACGGCCTGCATAAGTGGGGCTATGCCGAGTGGATGCGCGGCCTGCCGACCGTTGGGGTGCTGCTACACGCCTCGGGTGCGCAATTCACGCATGCCGGCCAGCCAGCGGCCCCGTCAGAGAAACAGATAGCGGTACAGGCGCCGGCAGCGACGGAGTGCCCGTCTTCGGATCGAGGCGAGGCGCTGCTCTGCCGGCTCAGGGAGGCGCCGGATTTGGATGCGATGTGGCGCGAATTGCGCGGCAAGGTAGACACGCCGCTGGCCGGCTGGGTGGCGATCGCGCTAGCGTAGCGCCCGCCGCAGGCGGCGCAGGCAGAAGAAATCGCAGCGCTCCTCGACCGACGGGAAAGCTGCAAAGTGCGCGAGCTGGCGCTGCGCGCCTGGCCTACACTGCCGGCGGCGAAGTACGCAGTGCGCTCGAACTGCTACCGGCTGCAGGCGGCGGGGGCGCGGCGTGCGAGGCTGGGAAAGTTAAAGAAGATAAGTTATTGAAAGGATGTGAACAGCAATTAAAGCTTCGCGACGATCTGGACGCTGCTCGCCTGCGGGCCGTCGTCGCCGTCCTGAGGCGTGAAGCGCACCTCGGTGCCCACCGCAAGCCGCTCGAAGTCGTCGTGCAGCACGCTGTTGCGGTGGAAGTACACCTGGCGGTCGTCGCCGAGCTCGCGCAGGAAGCCGTAGCCCTCGCCGAACAGCTTCTCGACGATGCCATGCGATTCGCCGTTGTCGCGGCTCTTGGTTTCACCGCGGCGCAGCTGCGCCGTCTTCTTCAGCTGGCGCTCGACCGCGCCGAACGCGAGGTTGATGAGCGCCGGAAGCTGCTGCGGCATGTCATGGATCACTTTCGCCTTCTTGGCCGCAAGGTCGTGGTTCGGCGGCATCCGGGTCTCCACCATCACGCTGTACCGGTTACCTTTGTGGTGGGAGGCCTGTTCCTGGGTGAGGGTGACGCGACAGGAAGTGATCCCGTCTGCGAAACGCTCCAGCCGTTGGACACGCTCGAGGATGTAACTTTCGACCCAGGCGGAGCGATCGACGTCGTGGAAGATGAGTTCTGGCGCGGTTTGCATGATCATTCGAATCCCCGCAGGCAGCGCGAGTTCCCGGGAACAACGATTGCATACCCATCCTGTTCAGCTCCTTGCTTTTGCCACCTCGTTCGCGATGGTCGGTATCTGCACCGCCCTCGCGCAGGGCGGCGGCGCCGACCCGCTGACCGTCGTCATGCTGCGCACCGTCGGCACCGTGGCGCTGTTTCTCGGCTGGTTTCAGTTGATGAAAGTGCCGCTCGGGTTGCCGCCGCGCGAGCGCGCCGTCGCCGCGGCCATCGGCATTCCTCTCTGCGTCAACAATTACCTCCTGAATCTGGCAATCGCGGAAATTCCCGTGCCGCTCGTGGTGCTCCTTTTCTACCTTTGGCCGGCGATCACCACCTCGGTCAGCTGGCTGGCGGGAAAGGAACGCTTCGGCTGGATGCGGCTCGCCGGCCTGGTCACCGCGTTCGCCGGCGTGGCACTGGCACTGAACGTCGACTTCACCGCGGCGCAGATGAAGGGCGTCTGGCTCGCGCTCGGCGCCTCGGTGGCGTGGTCGGCGACCTTTCTCCTCACCAGCCATTTCTTCCACGGCCGCGACACGCGGCCGGCGACGCTGCACATGACCGCCACCGCCGCCGTGGTGTTCGTCATCGGCAGTGCCTTTACCGGAGGCGTGAACCTGCCGCATGGCGCCGCGGGCTGGAGCGGAATTCTGGGCGTGCCGTTCTTCTACGCGTTTGCCATGATCGGCCTGTTCTCGGTCACCGCGCGCCTCGGGCCGATGCGCGTCGGCTTCTTCATGAATTTCGAGCCGATCGTGGCGGTGGTGCTCGCCGCGCTGATCCTCGGGCAGCGCCTCGAGCCGGTGCAGCTCGCCGGCGGCGCGCTGGTGGTCGCTGCGCTCTTCCTGTTCCGGCCGCCGCCGGCTATTGCGGCGGGGGTTGGACCTTCCGGTGCCCCACGCCGTTCCGCAGGCGCAGGATCTTCCAGAACAGATTGACGCGCGACATCTTGACCTCGCCGTTGTGGCCGGCGGGCAGCATCTCGCGCAGGTTGAAGTCCGGATGGAATCCGAGGGTGGAGGAAAACCCCGACAGCGCCTTCTCGATGCCGCCGAGAATCCGGTTGTCGGAATGGAAATGGTTGACGATGAAGATTTCGCCGTCGGGCTTGCACACCCGGTGCAGCTCCTCGAGCAGCTTGGCCGGGCGCTCGACCACCGACACCACGTACATCGCCACCACCTTGTCGAAGCTCGCATCGGGGAAATCCATGCGCTCCGCGTCCATCTCGAGCAGGCCCTCGACGTTTTCCAGCTTGCGGCGCGCGACGCGAACGCGCGCTTTGTCGAGCATCTCGCGCGATACGTCGATGCCGGTGATGCGCACGTCGCGCGGATAGAGCTGGAGGGACAGGCCGGTGCCGACCCCGACCTCCAGCACGCGCTCGCCCGGCTTCAGGTTCAGCGCATCGAGCACCGCCTTGCGCCCGGGCTGAAGCACCGGGCCGAAGACCGTGTCGTAAATTCGCGCATAGCGCCGGTAGGCTGCCTTGACGGCGTCGATTTGCATGAGTTGGCCGGATTCTGCCAGCAATCCGCATTCCCGGCACGCCGATTGCACCCCCATTTCGACCTGCATGAAGATCGCCCAAATCGCTCCCCTCGCGGAAAGCGTGCCGCCCCGGCTCTATGGGGGCACGGAAAGGGTCGTTTCCTATCTGACCGACGAGTTGGTCCGGCTAGGGCACGACGTGACCCTGTTCGCCAGCGCCGACTCGCAGACATCCGCGCGCCTGGTCGCCTGCGCGCCACGCGCGCTGCGCCTCGACGCGCGGGTGCACGATGCCCTGCCCCATCACCTGCTGATGCTCGAGCGTGTGCGCGCGCACGCCGCCGAATTCGACGTGCTGCATTTCCACGTCGAGCACCTGCATCTGCCGCTGTTTCGGCCGCTCGCAGCCAAGACGGTGACCACATTGCATGGCCGCCTGGACCTGCCCGACCTCGTGCCGCTCTATAGCGAGTTCGACGACATGCCGCTGGTCTCGATCTCGGACAGCCAGCGCCGGCCGCTGCCCGATGCGCGCTGGATCGCGACCGTGTACCACGGCCTCGCGGCCGGCGTCTGCCCGTTCAACCCGGCGCCTCGCGGCAACTATCTCGCTTTCCTCGGGCGCGTGTGCCCGGAAAAAGGGCTCGACCGCGCCATCGCGATCGCACGGCGCGCCGGCATGCGCCTGCGCATCGCCGCGAAGATCGAGCGCGGTCCCGACGAGCGTTACTGGCGCGAGCGCATCGCGCCGCTCATCGACGGCGAGCTCATCGAGTTCATCGGCGAGCTCGACGAGGCGCAAAAGCCGGCTTTCCTGGGCAACGCGACGGCGCTGCTGTTCCCGATCGACTGGCCCGAGCCCTTCGGCCTGGCGATGATCGAAGCGATGTCGTGCGGCACGCCGGTCATCGCCTGGCCGAATGGCTCGGTGCCCGAGGTCGTCGACCCTGGCGTGACCGGGCTGGTCGTCGGTTCGGTAGAGGAGGCGGCCGCGGCGGTGGCGCAGGCGGCAAGCCTCGATCGCGAGCGCGTGCGCCTGCGCTTCGAGGAGCGATTCAGCGCCGCACGCATGGCGCGCGACTACCTATGCGGTCTACCGGACATTAAGGACAAGGAAACAGGTGGCCGCGTGAACCGCGATGGCACCGTCGCGCAGTCCGCGGTCCTGGTCCCGGGCGTCGTCTCGCTCGCCGCGTCGAGCCGGCGCACGCTCAAGCACGGCGACAGCTTCGCGATGTTCGACGAGTTCGGCGACGTGGTCGAAGTGGAGCACAGCCCGACGGGCCTGTTCCACCACGACACCCGCTTCCTGTCGCGCCTGTGCTTCACGCTCGAGGGCCACCGCCCGCTGATGCTGTCCTCGACGGTGCAGACCGACAACGTGACGCTCGACGTCGATCTCACCAATCCGGATATCTTCATCGACGGCGAGCTCGCCCTCGCCAAGGACACCTTCCACGTCGCGCGCGCCAAGTTCCTGTGGCAGGGCAGCTGCCACGAGCTCTTCACCGTGACGAGCTACGCGGAGCGCGCGCAGCGCCTGCGGCTCGCGCTCGCGTTCGACGCCGACTTCGCCGACTTGTTCGAGATCCGCGGCCACCAGCGCACGCGGCGCGGGGCGGTGCGCGCGGAAGTGCGCGGCCCGGCCGAGGTGGTGTTCACCTACGACTCGGTCGACGGCATCGCCCGCGCCACGCGGATTTGCTTCTCGATGTCGCCGGTCGCGCTGAGCGCTTCTGGCGCGCAGTTCGAAATCGCCCTCGGCGCGCGCGAGCGCCGCTCGCTCGCGGTCACCATCCATTGCGAGCACGGCGCCGAGGCCGCGCGCGCACCGGAGCAGCGCTTCTTCAGCGCGCTGCGACGCGCGCGGCGCGCGCTCGCCGCCGGACGCGCCGGCGTCGCCGTCGCTCGAGTCCTCGAACAGCGTATTCAACAGCGTGCTGTCGCGCTCCAGCGCCGACCTCGCGATGCTCACGACCGAGACGCCGCACGGCCCGTACCCGTACGCTGGCGTGCCTTGGTTCTCCACCGCCTTCGGGCGCGACGGGCTGATCACCGCGCTGGAGATGCTGTGGCTCGACCCGTCGATCGCGCGCGGCGTGCTGCGCTTCCTTGCCGCGCACCAGGCGACGAGCGAGGACGCCGCCGCCGACCGCGAGCCCGGCAAGATCCTGCACGAGGTGCGCGAATGCGAGCTCGCACACCTCGGCGAAGTGCCCTTCGGCCGCTACTACGGCTCGGTCGACTCGACGCCGCTGTTCGTCGCGCTCGCCGGCCTGTACTGGCAGCGCACGCGCGACCGCCCGACGATCGAGGCGCTCTGGCCGCACGTTCGCGCGGCGCTCGACTGGATCGAGCGCTTCGGCGACCGCAACGGCGACGGCTTCATCGACTACGGCCGGCGCATGCAGAGCGGGCTGCGCAACCAGGGCTGGAAGGACTCCGAGGACGCGGTGTTCCACGCCGACGGCAGGCTCGCGAGCGCGCCGATCGCGCTGTGCGAGGTGCAGGGCTATTGCTTCCTCGCCTACCGTGAGGCGGCGCTGCTCGCCTTCGACCTGGGGGAGAAGGCGCTGTCCGCCGACCTCGAGGAGAAGGCCGATCGCCTCGCCGCGCGCTTCGAGGCCACGTTCTGGTGCGAGGAGCTCGGCACCTACGCCCTCGCGCTCGACGGCGATGGCGAGCCCTGCCGCGTGCGAAGCTCGAACGCCGGCCAGCTCCTGTTCACCGGCATGGTGCGCCCCGAGCGGGCAGCGCGCGTCGCGCAGGGCCTGTTCGGCGCGGAGTTCTTCAGCGGCTGGGGCATCCGCACGATCGGCTCGCGCGAGAAGCGCTTCAATCCGACCTCGTACCACAACGGCTCGGTGTGGCCGCACGACAACGCGCTCATCGCGCTCGGTCTCGCGCGCTACGGACGCAGCGCCGAGGCGCGCTCGCTGACCACCGCGCTGTTCGACGCCGCCGCGCACATGCACCTGCGCCGCCTGCCCGAGCTTTTCTGCGGCTTCGACCGCCGCCGCGGCAAGGCGCCGACGCTCTACCCGGTGGCCTGCGCGCCGCAGGCGTGGGCCGCGTGCACACCCTTCGCCCTGGTGCAGGCCTGTCTCGGCCTCGAAGTCGACGCCGCGGGCGAAAGCGTGCGTCTGCGCCAGCCGTGCCTGCCCGCATTCCTCGACTGGCTGGTGGTGCGCCGCCTGCGCGTGGGCCACAGCCGGCTCGATCTGGTGCTGCGCCGGCACGATTCGAGCGTCGCGGTGAACCTGCTCGCGCGCGAAGGCCCTGCCGACGTCGAGGTAATGCTCTAGATAGTCCGTCAGGACTATAGGTTCGAGGGTTTTCCTGACATGTTTGGCGAGCGCCTAATCCGGGAGGAGGATGGCGAGGTCCGCGCGGCTCACCGACATTTTCCCCATGCCCGGACGCCACCTGCTGACCTTCGAACTGTCCGAACAAGGCGACGAGCTTTCCATCCACGGCGATGCGGCGGGCCTGAGATTGCTCGCCGAGCGGCTATCGGGCCTTGCGGCGAAAGCCGAAGCCGGCAGCGCGGCCGCCGAGCAGCTCTCCACCAGCGTCTGGGGCGGCAACGAGCTTTCGCTCGAGCCGCAGGGCAGCAACACGCGCCTCATCTATCAGGTGAGGATAGTTGTGCTGTAATTCGCGCATGGGAGTGCATGAAGGCGGCTGCGCCTGCGGGGCGGTGCGTTACCGCGTCCAGAACGAGCCGTTTCGCACTAGCGTCTGCCATTGCCGCTCCTGCCAGCTGCGCACCGGCAGCGCCTTCGGCGTCGGCATCTATTTCAAGGCCGGCGACTTCGAGCTGCTGCGCGGCGAGCTCAAGACCTACGAGTACCGCTCGGACGAGAGCGGACGCTGGCTGCGCACCGAGTTCTGCACCCGCTGCGGAACCACCGTGACCTGGACCGCCGAAGTCTTTCCCGGCGGCCGCGCCGTGGCCGGCGGCACCTTCGACGACACTCGCTGGCTCAAGATCGACCGCCACGTGTGGACGCGCTCGGCGCACCACTGGATGGCGTTCCCGCCCGGGATCGAGCGCTTCGAAAAATCTTCTATGAAGTAGTCAGCGCGCGCCAGACTTTCTCCGGCGTGAGCGGCATGTCGATGTGCCGCACGCCGAGCGCGTTCGCCACCGCGTTTACCACCGCCGCCGGTGCGCCCACCGCGCCGGCCTCCCCGGCGCCTTTCACCCCGAGCGGATTGGTCGTACACGGCACGTGGTGGAAGCCGCAGTCGAACGAAGGCATGTCGGCGGCGCGCGGCATCGCATAGTCCATGAACGAGCCCGACACCAGCTGGCCGCTGTCCGGGTCGTACACCGCATGCTCGAGCAGCGCCTGGCCGATTCCCTGCACCGTGCCGCCCTGCACCTGCCCCTCGAGGAGCTTCGGGTTCATGGCGCGGCCGAAATCGTCCACCACGGTGTAGCGCACGATCGTCACGCCGCCGGTCTGCGGGTCGACTTCCACTTCGCAGATGTGGCAGCCGTTCGGGTAGGTGTAGTGCTCTGGCGCGCGGGTATGAGTGGCTTCCAGGTTGCCGAGCTCGAACAAGCCCATTCGCCGATCGGTGCCCGCGATGCGGTATTCGCCATCGCGGTACTCGATGTCCGCCGCCGCCGCCTCCAGCCGCCGCGCCGCCTCCTCGCGCCCCTTCTCGATCACTTCGTCGGCCGCGCCGCCCGCCGCCACGCCGGCGATCGCGAGGAAGCGCGAGCCGCCGGTCAGACCGTCGCCCGGCACCAGATCGGTATCGCCCTGCACCACCTTGATCTTCGCCGCGTCGACGCCGAGCTTCTGCGAGAGCAGCTGCACAAAGGTCGTGGTGTGCCCTTGGCCGTTGTCCTGCATGCCCGAGTACAGGGTGACTTCGTTGCCGGCGACTTTCAGCCTCACCGTATCTCCCGGCCCGCCGCCGCAACGTTCGATGTACATCGCAAGCCCAAGTCCCCTTCGTTTGGTCTTCGAGGACTCCTTTCTCCTCGCGAACCCCTGCCAGTCCGCCTGCCGCATCGCCTTCTCCATCACCGCGGCGAAATCGCCCGAGTCATAGCGGCTCTCGACCGGCGTCTGGTAGGGCATGTCGGCAGGCTGGATGAAGTTGCGCCGGCGCAGCTCCTCGGGCGCGAGCCCGAGCTCGAGCGCGGCGACGTCGATGGTGCGCTCCAGCAGATAGATCGCCTCCGGGCGGCCCGCGCCGCGGTAGGCGTCCACCGGTACGGTATGCGTAATGGTTCCCTTGATGTTCAGGTGGATTGCCGGAATGCGGTAGACCCCGGAGAGCATCGGCGCCGCGAGCTGCGGGATGAAGGGCCCGAAGTTCGACAGGTAGCCGCCCATCGCCGCCCACGTGGTGACGCGCAAGGCGGTGAAGCGGCCGTCCTTGTCGGTCGCGAGCTCGGCGACGGAATAGTTGTCGCGCCCCTGCGCGTCCGAGAGGAAGCTTTCGCTGCGCTCGGCGGTCCAGCGCACCGTGCGCTTGAGCCGCCGCGCCGCCCACACCACCGCGGGCTGCTCGGGATACAGAAAGATTTTCATGCCGAACGCGCCGCCGACATTGCCCGACACCACGCGAAGCTGCTCGCGCGGTGCCTTGACCACGGCGTCGGCAATCTGGCCGTAAAGGTGGTGCGGGCCCCTGACTCGGCGTATAGAGCGTCGTGCGCCCGCTCGCCGCGTCGTACTCGGCAAGCGCCGCGCGCGGCTCGATCGGGTTCGCCACCAGGCGGTTGTTGATGAGCTCGAGCCGCGTCACGTGCGCCGCCTTCGCGATGGCCGCATCCACCTTCGCCTTGCTCTCGCCCAGGCCGACTTCGAATGCCACCTCGCCGTCCTTAGCTTCGGTCACTGCGGCCAATGGCTCGTAATCGACCTCCACCTTCTCCGCCGCATCCTTCGCCTGCTGCAACGTTTCCGCGACCACCATCGCCACCGGATCGCCGACGTGCTTCACGCTATCGAGCGCGAGGATCGGCCGCGGCGTCTCCTTCAAGCCGGGCACCGGGATCAGGCACGGGATATTGCCCAGGCCATCGGCCTTCGCATCCTTGCCGGTGAGCACCGCGATGACGCCAGGGCCCTCCATCGCTTCATCGATGGAGACTCGCCGGATCTTCGCGTGTGCATGCGGCGAGCGCACGAACACCACATGCGCCGCGCGCGCCAGCGCGAAGTCGTCGGTATAACGGCCGGCGCCACGCAACAGCGTGTCGTCCTCGAGCCTTGGTATCGATTGTCCGAGCGCGAATTTCATGGGGATTTGCGTTTGACCAGGGGAGCGTCGATCATAACGCCGCATGCTGCGGTCGTTGACGGTGTTTTCCATCGCAGGCACGCTGCACTTTCTCCTGAGCGTGCTCGGCCTGGCGTTCATCCTCCCTGCCGCATTCGAGACCCAGGGCGGTGCCGGGTTCTGGGCCGCGCCCGGCAAGTCGATGCTCGTCTGGATGTCCAACGTGCTCCTCGTGCCGCTTTGGTTTTTCCCGACCGGCAGATTTCGGCTTCCGCCATGTCGCCGCGGTCAGCGTGTTGTTCGGGCTGGCCGCCGCCGGCCTTTTCCATCTCTGGCGGAAACGGCGCGATCTAGAGCAGGTCCTTCCACTTCGCGCGCGTTTTTTCCTGCAGTTCCTTGCGAAGCCTCGGCAACCGCGGGAAACTCATGCAAGTGGTCCCACGGCCGGCAGGCGTCGATGATGGCCTTGGAGCTGAACGGCGCGTCGTATGGGTAGGCGACGAACATCGGATCGTTCTTCGAGCCCATGCCGCGCTGGATGATGTCGATGTCGATCGCCGGGTCGCTGCGCGTGGCCACCGCCCACATCACTTCCTGCAGGTTCGCCGGGTCGATGTCGTCGTCCACGACCACGGAGTAGCGCGACATGTACGCGCCCACGCCGCATTGACTGAGGATGTGGCCGGCCTGGCGCGCGTGGCCGGCGTAGCGCTGCTTGATGGACACCACGTTGAACATGCGCGCGCCGCCGATCTCGTGCGCCCAAACCGCCTTCACGTCCGGCACGCCGGAGGCGACCAGCGCGTCGTGCAGCAGGGCCGAGCGCATCACCGCCTTCGAGTAGGAGTAGTCGTTGGGCGGCTTGGCCGGCGGGCTGCCCACGAGGATCGGGTTCTCTCTATGGACAACTCTCTGGACCGTCACGACGGGCGCTACGCCCGCCTTCCCGGGGTAGTAGCCATGGAACTCGCCGAAGGGCCCCTCGGTGCGCTCATCGTTCGGCTCGACGAAGCCTTCGAGCACGATCTCCGACGCAGCCGGGAATGGCAGCCCCGTGATTTCTCCGGCAACCACGGCAACGCGCTCGCCCAGAATCGCGCCGATGTAATTCCATTCGCACATGCCGAAGGGAATTTCGATGCCGGAGATGAGATAGCCGAGCGGATCGGCGCCGAGCACGATGGCCACCGGGAAGCGCTTGCCCGCCTTCTTGTGCTTCTCGTAATGGATGCGGCCGTGCTTGCCCGGCACCATGTCGAGCGCGACATGGTTGCGGTCGAGCACCTGCACGCGATAGGTGCCGACGTTCACCCAGTCGGAATCGAAGTCGCGCGTGACCACCGAGCAGCCGGTGCCGATGTAGCGTCCGCCATCCATCTCGTGCCAGAACGGCGAAGGAAAGGCCAGCACATCGGGTTGCTTTTGCATGTTTTCCAGCACCGGCCCGGTTGCGGTGTTCACGGCGTCATACTTCGGCGCCGCGGCCTGCCATTGCGCGGGCTTGCCGCGCAATGCCTCGACCAGGCCTTGATGTGTCTTCTGGATCGGCAGACGCAGGATCGAGGACAGCCGCGCCGGGCTGCTCGTGCTGCAGGTGAGGACGCGAAAGCCCTTGGGGTAGTCCTTGATCCGGTCGAAGAGCAGCGCCGGCGGCAGCGCTTTCTTGACGTTGAGCTCGCTGATCGCGCCGAGCTCCAGGTTCCAGTCGGCGCCCTCGACGGTCCTCAGCTCGCCGAGCTTGTCGACCGTCGACAGCCAGGCTCTGAGGTCGAGAGGGTTACCGCCCATTTGCGGCCCATTATAAGATTCGACCACCCATGCGATCCCTCATTTCGCTGTTGATCCTGTTCTGGGTCGGGTTGGCTGATGCGCAAACCTACCCCGCGCGCCCGGTGCGCATGCTGGTCGGCTTCCCGCCCGGCGGGGGCACCGACATCATGGCGCGCTTCCTCGCGCCGCAGCTCGCCGACTACCTCAAGCAGCCGTTCGTCGTGGAGAACCGCCCCGGCGCCACCACCAACATCGCGACCGACATGGTGGCGAAGAGCGCGCCCGACGGCTACACGCTGCTCTTCACCACCTCGGCGCTGGCGATCAACATGTCGCTGTACAAGAACCTCACCTTCGATGCGCTGAAGGACTTCGCGCCGATCTCGGTGTTTGCCGAAAGCCCGAACCTGCTGGTCGCGCACCAGAGCGCGGGCGCCAACGTGCGCGAGCTGCTCGCGCAAGCCCGCGCCAAGCCGGACTCGATGAACTACTCGTCGGCCGGCGCCGGCACGTCGCAGCACCTGGCGGGCGAACTGTTCAAGGCGCGCACCGGAACCAAGATCGCGCACATTCCCTATAAGGGCACGGCAGCGTCCCTCACCGCCGTGATTTCGGGCGAAGTGCAGTTCAGCTTCGCCAACGTGCCCGCGATCCTCGGGCATGTTCGCAGCGGCCGCATCCGCGCGCTCGCGGTCCTTGCCGACAAGCGCTCCGACCTGATGCCCGACGTGCCGACGATGAAGGAAGCCGGCGTCGACGGCGTGGTGGTGCCGGTCTGGTACGCCCTCCTCGCCCCGGCCGCGACGCCGCGCGAGATCGTCAAGCTGCTCGCCGACGCCACCGCCCGCGCGGCGCGCGCGCCGGATCTGAAGCAGAGGCTGATCGAGCAAGGCGCCGAGCCGGTCGGCAACACGCCGGAGGAATTCAGCAAGCTGCTGCGCGAGGAAGTGGTGCGCTGGGCTGAAGTGGTGCGCATCTCCGGGGCCAAGGCGGAATGAAGTTTCTTATACCGATATTTCTCTGGGCCGCGCTGAATGCCAATGCGCAGGAGTTCCCCACGAAACCGGTGCGCATCATCGTGCCGTGGCCGCCGAGCGGCAACGTCGACATTACCGCGCGTACCGTCGCGCCCGCATTCGGCGAAGCGCTCGGCCAGGGAGCGGTGGTCGAGAACCGCGCGGGCGCCGCGGGCGCCATCGGCAGCGCGGCGGTGGCGAAGTCAGCCGCCGACGGCTACACGCTGCTCCTCGGCTCCAGCGGAACCATCACCGCCGGGCCGGCGGTGTGGAAGACACGGCACTACGACCCGGTCAAGGACTTCGTCGCCATCGGCGCCATCCAGTCGGTGCCGATCGTGCTGACCACCGCGCCGAAAACGCCGGTTTCGACTTATGCGGAATACGTGGCTCACGCAAGACAACGGCAAATGAGCGTGGCTTCAGCCGGAAGCGGCTCTTCGAACCACCTGGCGATCGAGCTCCTGATGCGGATGGGAAACCTCAACCTGCTGCACGTTCCTTACAAAGGCAGCGGACCGGCCCTCACCGACCTGCTCGGCAGCCAGGTGGAAAGCATGATGGACCAGCTCACCGCTTCCATCGGCCACATCCGCGAGGGCCGCATCAAGCCGATTGCCATCAGCTCGCTGAAGCGCTCGCCACTGCTGCCCAACGTGCCGACGCTCGACGAGGCCGGCGTCAAGGGCTACGAGGCCACTACCTTCACCGGCATGATCGCCATGGATGTGACAGCGGGTTATACGATCTTCCGATAGAGCCCGTGATCGCAATGAGCGCGGCTACCAACATCGCGTCTCGCCGGCACGCGCGAAGCTGTGGTCGACAGGCTGCATGGAGCGCTGCGCAAAGCGCTCACCCAAGAGGCGGTGCGCACGCGCTACCGCGATATGGGCGTCGAGATCATGGACATCGGCCGGACGGAATTCGCCGGACTATCGTGCGCGCGGACTACGACAAGTGGCTGAAGGTGGCGCGCGAGGGCAACATCGTCGTCGAATGACTCAGTGGTTCGCGGGCTTGCCGCCGCCCGGCGCCCATCTTTGCCGGATGGAACGTAAGCCGTTAAGCATTAGCGTCGAATGCCATGCGGGTTACCGGCGCGAAGAAGAGCCGCGCCCGTCATTTCGGCAGAAGCACGCTCCGCATGGGCGCACGGCGATCATCGATCGCTGGGCCTTGGCTCCGGCCCGCCACCGCGTACTTCAAATGAAGTCGACGACGTGCCAAGGGCCTGTATCATCGCTGCTGGCATCGACAGCGCGATCGGATGAATGGAAGCTCGCGGCGCCCGGTCACGTTTAACCCCCGGCCGGGTTCGCCGTTTAACGCGTGGTGAGACCAACAACGGAGGCCACCATGCCAAGAAAATCACGTCTTCTCCCGCTCATCTTCGCTGCATTGCTGCCGATCACGGCGGCCGCGGCGGATTCGACCGCGCCGCGCAAGACCCTGAAGCCCTTCGCCAGCGAGCAGGAGCTCAAGGCGTTGCTCGACACATGGGCGGAGGAAGGTCGCCGGCGCCAGGAGGCGCGGCGCAGCTACGGAGCGTCCGCCGACAGCCTTGCCAAGTCGGCAGCGCCGGCGTCCGCTGCGGCGGAATCCATCACCAATGTGCAGCACGCCGGGGTCGACGAGGGCGGGATCGTCAAGCTGCACGGCGAGCACCTCGTCATCCTGCGCCGCGGACGGCTTTTTTCGATCGAGAGTTCGAGCTTGAAGCCGGTATCGGCCGTCGATGCGTTCGGCCCGGGCGTCGACCCGCGCGGCGCCTGGTACGACGAGATGCTGATCTCGGGCAGCACGATCGCGGTGATCGGCTACAGCTACGCGCGCGGCGGCACGGAGATCGGCCTGTTCGACATTTCGCGCTCGGGTGACTTGAGCTACCGCGCGACCTACCACCTGCGCTCGAACGACTATTACTCGTCGCGCAACTATGCGAGCCGCCTGATCGGCAGCAAGCTGGTGTTCTACACCCCGCTTTATCTCAACCCGTGGCGCGGTAACCCGTACGACCAGCTGCCGGCGATGCGCAAATGGGGCGCGGGCGAGTTCCGGCGCATTGCGCCGGCGACGCGCATCTACCGCAGCGACGAGCAGCTCGATCCGTGGCAGGGCATGGCATTGCACACGGTGACGGTGTGCGATCTCGCGAAGCGCGACCTCGATTGCGAGAGCACCGCGGTCCTGGGGCCCGCTGGCCGCGTGTTTTACGTTTCGCCGTCCTCGGTGTTCGTCTGGAACGTGAAGTCCGCGGTGTTCCGCATCCCGCTCGATGGCGGCGCGCCGAGCGCGCTCAAGGTCGCGGGCAGCCCGGTCGACCAGTTCTCGTTCCTCGAGGGCGGGGACGGTTTCCTCAACGTGCTGGTGCGCGCGCACGGCCGCGGCGAGGCGATGTGGTCGAGTGAGATGCGGGGTGGAGAACTGGCATTGCTTCGGGTCCATCTCGGCCGTTTCTCCGATGGCCGCGACAGCGCTGCGCGAGAAAGCTATCAACCTCTTCCTGGCCACGCATCGCAGAACCGGTTTGTCGGGCAATACCTGCTCTACGGTGGCCAGCGCCAGTTATTCGCGTTGCGCTACGTGGACGGATCGACTTTTGGACTTCCCATAAGTCATGCAGTGGATCGGCTCGAGGCGCTGGGCGACGATGCCGTGGCGATCGGCAGCGACGGCCGCGACCTGCATTTCAGCAGCGTGCGGCTCGCGCCCTACCCGGTTGTCGCCGGACGCTACTCGCGGCCGAACGCCAACCAGGGCGAGTCGCGCAGCCACGGCTTTTTCTATAACGAGCGGCAGGGCCTGCTCGGTTTGCCGATCATCGGCGGCAACCACCGCACCATGCGCCACCAGCTCAGGCAGTCCTCGGCGTCGGTGCTCTACGTCAAGAACCAATCGCTGAGCTTCGCCGAGATCGGCACGCTCGACGCGAGCGCCGGCGCAAACACCAACGACGGCTGCCGCGCCTCGTGCGTCGACTGGTACGGAAACTCGCGGCCGCTCTTCATCCGCAGCCGCGTGCTCGCCCTGATGGGCTACGAGCTGGTCGAGGGGCGGCTGGACGGCGACGGGATCGTCGAGACCCGGCGGATCAACTTCTCTCCCGTTGGCGGATTTCGTCCAGGACCGGCCTGAGGTAGCCGAGGAAGGCCTCGGGGTTCTCGCTCATCGGGAAATGCCCGAGGCCTTTCATCACCGTGAACTTGGCGCCCGGAATGCGCGCCACCGCGGCTTCGGTATCACGCGGCGAGGCCGAGTAGTCGTATTCGCCGGTGAGGCAGTACAGCGGGCACACCTTGGTGTCGATCTGGCCGATGCGAGAGCGGATGTCGCCCTCGACCTGATAGAAATACAGGTCGCCGGTGAACACGCCAGGACCTCCCTGCATGTAGTGCCAGACCGTCTCCCATACTTCGGGCGCCGGGCTCAGTGGCGACATCAGTCCATAGGCAACCGCGCCGCACGCCCGGCCGCCGTGCACCTCCGGATGGTCGAGCCACGCAGCGTCGTAGTAGCGCTCGACGTATGCACCCGTCTGCAGACCGATGAGCGCGCGCAGTTCCTTGGCATGCTTCAGAGCCAGGTCGAGCACGATGCGCCCGCCGATCGAGCAGCCCATCACCACCGGGCGCTCGAGGCCGAGCGCGCGCGCAAAGCCCATGATCATCTCGGTGTACGAGCCGGTGGTGAGCCGGTAGTCCTCCTTGTGCCATCCGGCCGGCGGCGACGACTTGCCGTGCCACGGCATGTCGAACGCAATGACGCGGAAGTCCTTCGTCACCGCCGGATCATTCAGAACACCGCGGTACTGCCGGCCGTCGGATCCGGCCGTGTGCAGGCAGAGCAGCGGAATCCCCTGCCCGGCTTCCTCGAAATAGATGCGGTGGTTGTCGATGTGCGCGTAGCGCCCGACGATCGGCTCGATCTTCATGCGTTGCGTGGCGTTGCGAGGAGCAGCTTCACATAGAGCATGTACGCCATTAGCACGCGCTGATCGCCCTCGAACTTCACGTCGCCGCGCCGCAGCAGCGCGAAAAGGTCGTGCCAGCCGGGCGCCGGCGGCTTCTGCCAGAACTTGTGCCAGCATTCGGCGCTCGCGCGGATCGCGAACCGCCAGGGCCGTTGCGTAAAGGGGCCTTTCTCGACCTTCTCGATGCGCCCGTCGTCAACCGTCAACAGGAACTGGGTGTCTCCCACTTCCACCATGAAGGTCTCGTGCATGCCGCGCCCCCAGCGCACGATCGCCGGTTCGCGGTTCACGAGTTGCGGCAGGTTCTCGATCATGCGCTCATTCATTGTCTCGTTTGGCTTGCGCGATCTCCGACGCGATGAACCAGCGCACGTAGCCCACCATCGCGCACGCGCCGGTGAGCCAGGCGGCGAGCGCTAGCATGATCAGCACTGCGGCGACCGGCCCGGGCGGCTGCAGGTTCACGGCGGCGCCGACGCCGGCGGCGAACAGGGCGAGGCCCATCATCATCGGCTTCCAGCGGCTGCGATCGGGAGCCAGCAGAGAGCGCAGATAGTTGCCGACCCGCATGCGGATCAGCTAGCGCGCTGGGAAAAGCTGCGCCCGAAAATGCCCTCGGCGATGCGGTTCTTGAGGATCTCGATCGAGCCGCCGGCGATCATCCAGCCGCGGCACCGGCGCACGCAGTACTCGACCAGCTCCTCCTGGCTGTAGCCCAGGCCGCCCATCACCTGCAACGCTTCGTTGGCGACGTCGAAGCCGGCGCGGTTGCAGTAGGCCTTGGCGATCGCGGTCTCGTCGGGCGACGGGAAGCCGCGGTCGGCGTTGGCGGCGGCGCGGTAGAGCAGGAGCTGCGCCGCGTCGAGCTGCATCTTCATGTCGGCGAATTTCCACTGGATGCCCTGGAACTCGGCGAGCAGCCGGCCGAACTGCTTGCGCTCGAGCGCCCACGCCCGGGCGCGCTCGAAGGCGTAGCGCCCGAGGGCGAGCGAGCGCGAGGCATTGCCGATGCGCTCGACGTTGAAGCCGCCGATCTGCTTCTTGAAGCCGCCTTCCTTGAGCAGCACCATGTCGGCGGGAACGTGCACGTTGTCGAAGTGCAGCTCGGCCCACTCCTCGCCGGACATGAAGGTCGAAGGCTTACCCCTCCGGACGCCTGGCGCATTCGTTGCGTATGAGGACGGAACCGATGCCGCCGACGCCGGGGCCGAAGCGCACATAGGTCAGGATCACGTCGGCATACGCCGAATGCGTGGTGAAAATCTTCGAGCCGTTGATGCGGTAACCATCACCCTCGGGTGTCGCGCTGGTTTTCAGATCGGTGACCGCCGAGCCGGCGTCGGGCTCGGTCATCCCCACGGAGATGACCGTTTCTCCCGCCAGCAGTTTCTTCAGAAAACGGTCCTTTTGAAAGGCCGACGCATACTCGGCGAGCACCCGGATCGGCCCGAAGTTGCCCGCCTGGATCACATCAGCGCTGCGCGGGCAGACGGAGGCGACGGCCTCGATCGCCAGCACGGCGTCCATCAGGTTGCCGCCCTGCCCGCCATCGGCCTCGCCGATGGTGATGCCGAGCAGGCCTTGCTTCGCCATCAGCTTGGCGACATCCCATGGGTATTCGGGTTTATGCGCCCTGGCCAGCGCTCCGGAGGCCAGATTGGCGGTTGAAAACCGGAGGACCGAGTCGCGGAACTGCTGCTGCTCCGGCGTCAGGCGAAAGTCCATACCGGCGGATGGTAGCCGAGCGGCACCGGCGGGCGCGTCCAGAACGCGGGCGTCTCGCTCAGCTGGACGACGGGTTTCAGGTAGCGGATGCGGCCGTCGGGCGCGGCGATCTCGCCGAGCAGCGGCTGCAGCTCCTGCTCCGGGAGGTCTTCGGGCACGCCGCGCCACGCCGATTCCGGCAGCACGCCGCGATCGACGATCCATTTGCCGACGCGCGCCAGGCCGACGCGCACCAGCCAGCTGCCGCCCTGGGCTCGGCGCCGGCCGAGCGCGACGCACACGCCGAACGCCATCAGATAGCCGCTGACGTAGTCGATGGCCGAAACCGGCAGCAGGCGCGGCCTGGCGCCGGAGCCCGAATCTCCTTGCTCGGCCTGCGCCATCCCGCTCACGGCCTGCACGATGCTGTCGAAGCCGCGGCGGCCGCGCCACGGACCGCTCTCGCCCCAGGCGCTGAGCGAGGCGCAGACGATGCCCGGACGCAACCCGGCGAGATCCTCGGGCGAGAAGCCGCGCCGGTCGAGCGCGCCGGGGCGGTAGGACTGCGAAAAGACATGCGCCCTGGCGACCAGGGTGCGAAGCGTATCGACGCCCTTGTTGTTTCTCAGATCCACGTACGCGGAGCGCTTGCCGATTCCGGTGTCGAGCTCGACCAGTCCGGAATGCGGCAGGTGGGCGGCGCTGATCTTGAGCACGTCGGCGCCATGCTCGGCGAGGCTCTTGGCGCAGGTCGGGCCGGCGAGCACGCGCGTGAGATCGAGCACGCGCACGCGCGAAAGCGGCCGCGCGCCGGGGATCGGCTGCCATGGCGGCGCATCGCCGATGCGCACGATCTCGAGCAGCGGCTGGTTCGCCACGGCCTGCGCCTGGGGATGGCCCAGCCACTGCTCCTCGCTGCGCACGTACCCCGCGCAGCCGCCCGCGGCGTGGATGGCGTCTTCCAGCGCCTCACCCGACCACGAAGCGCTGGCGGCTTCGGCCTTCATGCGATCGGGCTCGGTGCCCAGTACGCGCAGCGCCGCCTCGCGATGATTCGGAAAATTGCAGTGGATGCTGACCCAGCCGTCCTTCACCGGATAGAAGCCGCTCAGCAGGTCCCACACCGGCGGCAGCGGCTTGCCGTCCACGCGCAAGTAGGTGGCGCTACGCAGCGAGATGGCCGCGGCGCGCGCGTCGATGCTTATGCGCTGCGGCTCGGGGTGAAGCCGTGCAGCAGCAACCCCGAGCGCCGCCAGCGAGGCCGAGGCCGCGGCGGCAACGCGATAGCGGATCGGCAGTACGGGATCATCGCCGCGAATCTCGACCGCGCTCTGCGCCGCGCCCTCCAGCCCTGCCGCCGCCAGAACCTCGCGCAGGGCGGCGTGCGGCATCAGACCGTCTTGGCAAGCACCGGGAAGTACTGCTTGCCGTGGCCCGCGTCGGCCGCGCGCTCGAGCGCGGCGATGGCGTTCTTCGCGCCGCTGAGCTCGGCGTGGGCCTGCCGCGCGAATTCCATCAGGTATTCCATGTCCTTGAGCGCGTACTCGACCGAGTACGCGAGCTCGGGAAACTTGTCCGGCAGCATGGCCTTCATGCCGTGGTTGCGCAGCGCGAAGCTGTCGGCCGATCCCTTGCTCAGCGCGTCGAACACCCGGGTGCCGCTCAGGCCTGCCTTGCGCGCGAGCGACAGCGCTTCGGCAATCGCCACCACGTTCTGGAACAGCACCATGTTGTTGATCAGCTTCATCGCCTGGCCGGCGCCCGGCGCGCCGCAGTGCGTGATGTCGCTGCCGATGAGCTCGAGCGTCGGCTTCAGCCGGTTGAACACCGGCTCGGTGGCGCCCACCATCACCGAGAGCGTGCCCGCCGCCGCCGCCGCGCGCGTGCGCGCCACCGGAGCGTCGGCGAAGTGGATTCCGCGTGCGGCAAAGCGTGAATTCAGGTCCTGCGCCAGCGCCACCGTGGTGGTACTGAGGTCGACCACGTAGCTGCCGGAGCGCAGATGGAGCATCAGGCTGCTCGGGCCGGCGCAGACGTTCTTCACCTCCGGCACCCCGGGCAGCGAAAGAAACACGATGTTGCATTGCTCCGCGATCTCGCGCACCGAGCCGGCGGCGTCGACACCTTCATCCTTCAGGCGCGCTAGCGGTGCGGGATCGAGGTCGAAGCCGAGCACATCCTCGCTCGCCTTCCTGCCGAGGTTGCGGCACATGGCTTCGCCCATCACGCCCAGTCCGATGAAGCCGATCATGCCGCCCCCTTGAACGCGACCAGGGCGTCAAGCGCGACCACGCCGCTCGCCTTCACCAGCAGCGGGTTGATCTCGGCCTCGAGCACCGGCCTGCCTTTTGCGAGCGCGAGGCGCGAGACCGCGGCCACCGCCTTCGCCAGCGCGGCGACGTCCCCGCGCGGCAGGTTTCGATAGCCGCGGATGGCGGCGAACCCCTTCACCCTGGCGATCATTTCTTCCGCCTCCCCTTCGCTCACCGGCGCCATGCGCACCTCGGCATCGCGGTACACCTCGGCCAGCACGCCGCCCGCGCCCACCACCACGATCGGCCCGACGACCGGGTCGTCGCGATAGCCGACGAGGGCTTCGGCCAGCCCGGACTCCATTCTCTGCACCAGGACACGTTTTGCGTCGAGCGTGGCGGCCTTTTTCTGCAAATCCTGCTGATCCTGGATTCCGAGCAGCACGCCGCCGCGGTCGGTCTTGTGCGCTTCCAGGCGCTTGACCGCCACGGGGTAGGAAATGGAATGCCGGTAGTCCGGCGCTTCGGCGATGGCCCAGTCCGCCACCGGCACGCCCAGCCGGGTGAAGAGATCGAATCCCTGCAATCCGCCGATATCGAGCTCGCCCTCCTCTTGCCGCCGCGGCGCACGCCAGGCGAAGAATGCTGCCAGCGCATCCGCGCAAGCCTCGGGCGTGCGAAATGCGGCGATGCCCGCGGCCGCCGCCAGCGCGAGCGAACGGTCAGCTTGCGGGGTAAAGAAGGTGACGATTGGCTTCTCTGCCTGCGCGTTGACGATGGGCTCAACCGCGACCTCCGGGTGGAATTGCGCCGAGGAGCCGACCGCCGCGAGCACCGCGTCGCAATCGGACTGCAGGCATTTTTCCAGCGCGGCCGCATACGTGGCGTTGCTGCCCGCCATGGTGAGATCCATGATCGGCGCGGAAAGCTCCACGCCGCGCAGGCCGAGCCGGTCGACCACCGTCGCGGCGCCGCCGCCGGTCGTGGTCACGGCGCTCACACGGCCCGGCCTTTTCAGGCTCATTGGTTTCCTCCCGATCAGAAGCGGTGGAATCTCCAGCAGCGTCTCCAGCATGTCGACACGCACAATGCCGCAATCCTGAAAGAACGCATCGAGCGCCGCATCGCTGCCGGCGAGCGCGCCGGTGTGCGAGCGCGCCGCTGCTTCGCCAAGCGCCGAGCGGCCGAGCTTGTAGGCCACGATCGGCTTGCCGGCGGCGTGGGCCGCGCGCGCCGCCGCGGCGAGGCGCGCAGGATCGCGCACCGTTTCGAGGAACAGCAGGATCACGCGCGTGGCGGCGTCGACGGCGAGCAGCTCGACCAGCTCGCCGACGCCGATGTCGGCCTCGTTGCCGACCGAGATCAGCTTGGCGAAGCCCAGGCCGCGCGCCGCGCCGCGCGAAAGCAGCGTGCCGAGCATGGTGCCGCTTTGCGAGACGATGCTGGTGCTGCCGGCCGGCAGCGCCGGCATCTCCAGCACCGCATTCACGCTGAGCGTGAGCCTGCCCGGCACGTCGATCACGCCCATGCTGTTCGGCCCGAGGAGCCGCACGCCGAGCACGCGCGCGCGCTCCAGCAGCCGGGCCTGGCGCTGCATGCCCTCGGCGCCGACGTCCGCGAAGCCGCCGCTGAAGATGCTGGCGACCGCGACCCCCGCCTTGCCGCAATCCTCCAGCGCCTGCTCGACGTCCTCGATCAGGATGTAGGCGTGGTCGATTTTCTCCGGCAGGTCGGTGACCCGCGGCCACGCCTTTTCGCCCAGCACCTCCTTGCGCACCGGATTCACCGGGAACACCTTGCCGGCGTACCCATGCTTCTTGAGATAGCGCTGCGGCCGGGCGGTGTTCTTGGCGGCGTCTCCGGAGGCTCCGATCAGGGCAACCGTTCTCGGCGAGAACAGCGCTTGCGCGAGATTCATCGGGGTATTGCCCCCGTGACAAGGGGGGGTTTGATTTTTCGAAAGGCAACCCCCCCGCTCGCCTGCGGCTCACGCCCCCCTTGTCAGGGGGGCGGCAAAACGGCGTCATTCGAGTTTCCAAAGCCGCGCCAGCACCTCCCGGGCCTTTGCTTCACCGAGCACCGGCGTGACCAACTCAAAATACTTCTCTTCCAGCATGCGATCGGAAAGCGGCGCGTCGGGATCGCCGATGCGCGTGGGCTGGAGCCACTCTTCGCGCTTGCCGCGCGCGCGGATCGCCACGCGCGCCTGGCGTTTTGCCGGGAATGCGGCTTCGAGCTCAGGGTCGACCGAGGTCTTGATTTTCTGCAGCAGGCTTCGGGTGGCGGGATCGGAAAGGCGATCGGGTTCAAAAGCCGCGAGGCGCACGCTGCCATGCGTCAGCGCGGTTGCGACGACGTACTTCAAAGAGAAGCGGCCCTCGGCCGGCGTGGTCGGGTTTTCGTAGCCCGCGACCTCGACCCCGGCCTTGTAGGTGGCGACGTCGATCTGCTCGATGTCCTCGGCTTTGAGCTGCATGCGCTTCTTGAGCTCCAGCGCGCCGTCGATCGCGGCAAAGGTATGGCCGCAGCATGCATGATTCTTGAACGTCATTTGCGTGATGTGGAAATCCTTGCCGAGCGTGGCCAGGCCCCTTTCCACGCTCGTATCAAAAGCAGGCTTGTCCCCCATCGCGGCGGCAAAGCCGACCATGACATCGAGCGACCCGGTGACGCCCTCGCGCGCGGCCAGCGCGGCGGTCACACCGGCTTCCGCGGCGCGCCCGGCGTGCAGCGGCTTCGACATCGAATCCATGCGGAACGCCTGCTGCAAGCCGGCGGCGAAGGTCGTCACCGTGGCGAGCGCATGCGCGAACTGCTGGCGGTCGAGTTTCAGCGCCTCGGCCGCCGCCGCGGCGGCGCCGAAGCAGCCGATGGTGCCGGTGTTGTGCCAGTGCCGGTAGTGCGCCTTCCCCATCGCCGCGCCGATGCGCGTGGAGATTTCATAGCCCACGATGATGGGTCTGAGTTCCTCCGAAAGGGCACGCGCGGCGGCAATGGTCGGCGCGCCGGGGTGATAGATGCCGTCGCGGAAGATGTCGTCCACCTCCACCGTGTGCGCCGCCGTGCCCTCGAGCAGCGCCTTCAGGCGCGGCGATTCGCTTTCGCCGGCAAAGGCCTTCTTCAGCAGCGTGACCGGTGGAACCACCATTCCCGGATACAGCGCCGCGTGCCAGTCGATGACGGCACGGCGCGCGTGATGCCGCACCGCTTCACTCAGTTTTTGTTCTCTGAATGAAACAGCCCAGTCGGCGAACCGCTGCACCAAGTGCATCAGGCAAGCTTTCCGACCGCGCCGGCGATGCGGCGGCACGCTTCATCGAGGTTTTCCATAGAAGTGGCGAACGAGACGCGGAAGTAAGGCGAGAGGCCGTAAGGCGTGCCGGCGACCAGCGCAACGCCCTGATCGAGCAGATACAGCGCAACATCGGTGTCCTGCTTCAGCTTTTTGCCCATCAGACCTGCGCACGACACGTAGAAGTAGAACGCGCCCGCCGGCATCTCGCATGCAAGGCCGGGAATCGCGCCGAGCTTCGGCCCGATGGCGTCGCGCCGGCGCTCGAACTCGGCGCAACGCATGCGCACGATATCCTGCGGTCCGGTGAGGGCGGCGACTGCGGCGGCCTGCCCAATCGATGATGGATTGGCGGTGCTTTGCGACTGCAGCACCGCCATCGCCTTGATCAGGTGCGCCGGCCCGGCGCCGTAGCCGATGCGCCAGCCGGTCATGGCATAGGCCTTCGACACTCCGTTGACGGTCAGCGTGCGCTCGGCGAGCTGCGGCGCCGCCTGCGCCATGGTCGCGTAGCGCCGGCCGTCGAACAGGATGTGCTCATACATGTCGTCGGACAGCACCCAGACCTGCCGATGGCGCTCGAGCACCGCGGCGAGCGCGCGCAGCTCGGCTTCGCTGTACACCGCGCCCGCGGGGTTGCTCGGCGCATTGAGGATCAGCCACTTCGTGCGTGGCGTGATCGCTGCTTCCAGCCTTGCCGGCGTCAGCTTGAAGTTCTCCGTCTGGACCACGACCGGAGTGCCGTCCGCAAACGCCACCATTTCCGGATAGGAAACCCAATGCGGCGCCGGGATCACCACTTCGTCACCGGCGTCGAGCGTGGCCATCAGGGCGTTGAAGATGACCTGCTTGCCGCCGGAGCCAATGCTTATTTCCTTTGTTGTATATCGAAGACCATTCTCACGGAGGAACTTCGCGGCAACTGCCTCCTTGAGCTGGGGCGTGCCGTCGGTATCGGTGTAGCGCGTCTCGCCGGCGCGCATCGCTTTCGTCGCCGCTTCGATGATGTGGTCCGGGGTAGGGAAATCGGGCTCGCCCTGCCCCAGGTTGACGATGTCGCGTCCCGCGGCGCGCAGCTCGCGCGCGCGTTGCGCGGCGCCGCTCGAGGCCGACGGCTTGATCCGCGCCGTGCGCGAGGCAGAAACCCCATCAGGGAAATCCTGCCGCTGTCGTCCCCGCGCAGGCGGGGATCCATTTTGCCGAATCAGAACGCGTACAAGAGACCATGACGGGGTCCCCGCCTTCGCGGGGACGACGACTGCGTTAGTTGACGACGATGTTGTTCTGCTTGATTAGGCGCGACCACTTCGCGCGCTCGGTTTCCACATGCTTGCGGAACGCCTCGGGCGAGCCGCCGACCACCTCGGCGCCCTGCTCTTCGATCTTCTGGCGAATCTCGGGCATGTTCAGCACCGCGTTGAGATCCTTGTTCAGCCGCTCGATGATGGGCTTGGGCGTACCCGCGGCCACCGCGATGCCGCTCCACGAGAGCGACTCGTAGCCCTTGACGCCCGACTCGTGGACCGTCGGGACGTCTGGCAGCGCCGGTGATCGCTTCAGTCCGGTCTGCGCCAGCGCGCGCAGCTTGCCAGCCTTGATGTGCGAGACCGCGCCTGGGGCGTTCTCGAACATCATGTTCACCCGGCCGGACATCAGGTCCGGCATCGCCTGGCCGCTGCCCTTGTACGGGATATGCAGGATGTCGGTGCCGGACATGCTCTTGAAGAGCTCGGCCGACATGTGCGTCGAACTCCCCGCGCCCGACGACGCGAACGACAGCTTGCCCGGCTCCTTCTTCGCGATCGCGACCAGGTCGCCCACGTTCTTCGCCGGCGAATCGGGCGGCACGATGAGCACGTTGGTGATCGAGGCGACGAACAGCACCGGCTCCAGGTCCTTCGCCGCGTCGTACGTCATGTTCTTGTAAAGCGAATTGTTGATCGCCATTACGCCGGTGGTCGCCATCAGCAGCGTGTAGCCGTCGGGTGCGGCCTTGACCACCTCGTTGGCGCCGAGATTTCCCGCCGCACCCGCGCGGTTCTCGACCACCACCGGCTGGCCGAGCGGGCCTTGCGCGCGCTCGGCGAGCAGGCGCGCAAAGATGTCGGTCGAGCCGCCCGGCGCGAAGGGAACGACCAGACGCAATGGCTTGTTTGGGTACTGGGCCGCCGCCGGGAAGGCAACCAGTGCGAGCAACAGTATGAGAAATCTCATATCTCAGTTCTTATAGGAAGGATCGAGGCGGTCGGCAAGCCGGCGCATCGCCGGCCATTCCAGCACGCCCATGGGACGGCGCACTTCCGGGCGATACATGCGGCTGGTCTTCTCAAAAACTTCCTGCGAAGGAAGCAGTACTTCGTCGTTGCAGGCCTGGGCAAGGAGCTGGGTGCGGCACGCGCGCTCCAGGCGGTAGGCGTTATTGAAGCCCTCGGCGACGGTCCTGCCGACGGCCAGCGTGCCGTGGTTGCGCAGCAGCATCACGTCGCAGTCGCCGAGGTTCTTAAGCAGCCGCTCGCGCTCCTCCATGTCGAGCACCACGCCCTCGTAGTCATGGTAGGCGACCTTGGCGAAGCGCATCGCAGTCTGCGTCATCGGCAGCAGGCCCTTCTTCAGCGAGGCCACCGCCATGCCGGCGAGCGAATGGGTGTGCACCACGCAATGCAGCTCGGGCTTGGCCTCGTGGATCGCGCCGTGGATCACGTAGCCGGCGAGGTTGAACTGGTAAGCCAGGCCTTTTGGAAACTCCGGCTGCCATAGCACCTTGCCGGCGAGGTCGACCTTGATCAGCGAAGAGGCGCAGATCTCGTCGTAGGTCAGGCCCATGGGATTGAGCAGGAACTCCTCGGTGCCGGGAATGCGCGCCGAGATGTGGTTGTAGATGAGGTCGTCCATCCCGAAGTGCTTGACCAGGCGGTAAGCGCATGCGCAATCGACCCGCGCTTCCCATTCCGCCGCGCTCACCTTGCCCTTGAGGGACTTGAAGCGCAGCGGCGGGTAGTCCTTGTCCGGAGCCAGGTCCGGATACGCCTTGCGCAGGTCGGTCACTTTTGCCTTGGCCATGCGCCGATGTTACCGCGGTTGACCGAGGAACTCGCGCGTCGCCGCGAGCACGCGCGCCGGCTGGTCGACCTCGAGGTCGTGGCCGGCTTGCGCAATGGTGATCAGCAACGCGTTCCTGAGGATTCGCTGGAGAAGCTCGGCGCTGGCCGGCGGGATGGTGCCGTCGTCCGTGCCCTGCAGGATCAAGGCGGCGTGTCCGATCTCGGCGACGCGCGCGAGCAGCGCCGCGTCTTTGCCGTCCTGCGCGCCGTAGTGCTCGAGTAGCTTGCGGTTCACGCGCTTGACGCGCGGGTCGATGCTGATCATGCCCGCCGGGCATTCGAGCACCAGGCGCTCGACGAGCGGTGCATGCTCCAGCGCGAGCCATAGTGCCACCGCGCCGCCGAACGACCAGCCCATCACCGCGCAGCGCTTTTTTACAACCAGGTGGTGAAATTCCGCGACCAGGTTTGCCAGCGCTTGGCGCGAAGCGACGGCAGCGTGGAAACCCGTGCCCTCGAACCCCGGCATCACCGGCACGTACAGGTCGAACCATTGCGCCAGCCCCTCGAGCACCTTGCTGCGCCGCACGCCGCCGGCGGGATGAAGATAGAGCAGCGGACGGCCGCTTCCGGCGCGAAAGTACGTGAGTTCCCCGCTCGAGAGACGAACGGAATGCTCGTTCATCCATCTCAGACTACACGATGGCCGCGCATTCCCCGGACCTGCGTACCGACATCCCGGCGCGGCTTGACCGCCTGCCATGGTCCGCATGGCACTGGCGCGTGGTGATCGCGCTCGGCGTGAGCTGGCTGCTCGACGGCCTCGAGGTCACGGTGGTCGGCTCGCTCGGCCCGGCGCTGCAGCGGCCTGAAACCCTCGGCTTGAGCGCCGGCCAGATCGGCTGGGCGGCTTCGGCGTATATCGGCGGCGCGGTGCTGGGTGCGCTTTACTTCGGGCGCCTCGCCGACAAGCTCGGGCGCAAGCGCATGTTCCTGGTGACGCTGGTGGTGTACCTCATCGCCACCGTCCTGACGGCGCTCACCTGGGACATCTACTCCTTCGCCTTCTGCCGTTTCCTGACCGGCTTCGGCATCGGCGGCGAGTACGCCGCGATCAACTCGGCAATCGACGAGCTGATCCCGGCGCGGCTGCGAGGGCGAGTCGATCTTGCGATCAACGGCACGTTCTGGGTGGGTGCGGCGATGGGGGCCGGCTTGAGCATCGTTCTTCTCAATCCGGACTTCATTGGCGCTGAATGGGGCTGGCGGATCGCGTTCGGCCTGGGCGGCATCCTGGCATTCGCCATTCTGCTGGTGCGGCGCCATGTGCCGGAAAGTCCGCGCTGGCTGATGATGCACGGCCGCTTCGAGGAGGCTGAGGCCGTGGTGCGGCAGATCGAGAGAGAAATCGGCGTCACCGGCAAAGTGGATCGGCACCTGGCCATCCGTCCCTTGCGTTCGGTGCCATGGGGCCAGGTGATCCACGTGCTGACGGTGCAATACCGCGCGAGGGCGGTATTCGGCCTGACGCTGATGGCTTCGCAGGCGTTCTTCTACAACGCCATCTTCTTCACCTATGCGCTGGTGCTCGCGCGCTTCTACGGCGTACCGGACGATCGCGTCGGCTATTACATCTTCCCGTTCGCGATCGGCAATTTCCTCGGCCCGCTGGTGCTCGGGCATCTTTTCGATACCGTCGGCCGGCGCTTCATGATCGCGGCGACTTATGCAGTGTCCGGCGTCGGGCTGCTCGCCACGGGCTACGCCTTCCAGCAAGAAATGCTGACCGCGACCACACAGGCGCTTGCCTGGTCGGCGATCTTCTTCGTCGCCTCGGCGGCGGCGAGCTCCGCCTACCTCACGGTGAGCGAGGTGTTCCCGCTGGAGATGCGCGCCATCTCCATCTCGCTCTTCTACGCCGCGGGTACCGCGCTCGGCGGCTTCCTCGGGCCGCCGCTGTACGGCGCGATGATCGAGAGCGGCAGCCGCAGCGCGCTGTTTGGCGCCTATGCCTTCGCCGCGGTGCTGATGCTGGTCGCGGCGCTGGTCACGCTGTTCCTCGGCGTCGACGCCGAGCGCAAGCCGCTGGAAGACGTGTGCGCGCCGCTCGGCTGTGAGCCCGAGGAGCGGCCGACGGGCACGCGGGTTCTATGAAGCGCCGGCGCCGCGGTACATATCCCTGAGGGCAAGGCCGACCGCGAGCGAGGCATAGACCGCGGCCAGCGCCTTCGTGGGCAAACGCAGCTCGAACCCCGGCGTAAAGCGCCTGGGCACGACGTGGTAGTCGACTGCATAGGCGATGGCGGACACGAGCGCGCCGTCGCGTAGCGCGCGCACGCGACTGCGGCGCTTGCGGCGACCCAGCACCTCGTAGACCAGCGCCCACAACACCGACGCGCCGTAGTTCGCGAGGAATCCCACGCCGGTGTATTTCATCGAATATTCGTGCTTGCGCGCGGCGCGGTCGCCCCAGAGGAAATGGCTGGTGGCGTTCAACGCCGACGCATACGAGCCGGTCGCGCGCCGCGAGGCGAACGAGGCGACGAACGTGACCGCGGCCGCGGCGAGCGTGCCGGAAACTAGTGCGCGCATCTCAACCCCATACGAGTTATGACCCTGACCCCGAATTACGCCGCGCGCATGGCGCCGCGGCGCTGCTCGGCGAGCGCCGAGCGGATGGCGGCGACGAGCTTGCCGGCGTCGACCGGCTTGTCGACGCGGTCGAAGAAGCCGGCGGCGAGCAGCTTCTCGCGCTCCACCTGGGTGAAGGCGGTGAGCGCGATGGCGGGGATGTAGCGCTCGGCGCCGCTCGCCATCTCGAGCGAGCGGATGCGGCGCAGCGCCTCGAAGCCGTCTTCGCCCGGCATCGCGAGGTCGACGAGGAACACGTCCGGTCCGTGGTCGGGCAGCACGCGCTCGAGCTGGGCGGCGAGCTCGCCGGCGGAGGTGGAGGTTTCCACGGTGGCGCCGGTCTGGCGCAGGGTGAGCGCCACGACCTCGTGCGCGTCGGTGTCGTCGTCCAGCATCCACACGCGCACGCCCGAGAGCGCGCCTTCGTACGCCTGCGAGCGCTCGGGCACCGGCACGGGACGCGTCGCGCTCGCCGGCGCCGCGGGCAGCTCGACGGTGAAGGTGGAGCCGCGGCCGACGCCGGGGCTGTCGGCGCGCACCTGCCCGCCGTGCAGCAGCGCGATGTGCCGCACCAGCGCGAGGCCGATTCCCAGGCCGCCCGCGCGCCGCGCCGCGGAAGTGTCCGCCTGCGTGAAGCGGTCGAAGACATGCGGCAGGAATTCCGGCGCGATGCCGATGCCGTTGTCCTTCACCTGCAGCTGCACGCGGTCGGCGTTCTTCAGCAGGAGGACCGAGATCGAGCCGCGCTCGGGCGTGAACTTGACCGCGTTGGAGAGCAGGTTCGAGGCGAGCTGCTGCAGCCGCCCGCTGTCGCCGACCACCGCGATGTTGGCGTCGTCCGGCGTGAAGCGCAGGTCGATCTCCTTCGCCGCGGCGCCGGGGCGCGCGGCGTCGAGCGCGGTCAGCACGACCTCCACCAGGTTCACCGCGCGGCGCTCGATGGTCAGCTTGCCGCTCACGATGCGCGAGGTATCGAGCAGGTCGTCGATCAGCCGCGTCTGGTGGTCGACGTTGCGCTTGATCGCCTTGGCGGCGCGCTCGACCAGCTGCGGCTCGAGCGGCCGCGAGGTCGCCATCAGGTGGCTCCAGCCGCGCAGCGCGTTGAGCGGGCTGCGCAGCTCGTGCGAGACGATGGCGAGGAACTCGTCCTTGGCGCGGTTGGCGCGCTCGGCCTCGGCGCGCAGGCGCTGCTCGGCCACCACCAGCTTCTCGAGCTCGCGCTGCGCCTGCTTGCGCTCGGTGATGTCGGTGGCGAGGCCGATCAGGCCGATGACGCGCCCCTGCTCGTCGCGCAGCGGCGACTTGCTGGCGAGGAAGGTGCGCTCCGCCACCGCTTCTTCGAGGATCATGGTCTCGCCCGCCTCCAGCACCAGGCGCTCGTTGTCGTCCAGGCCCGGGCGGTCGGCCTGCGCAGCGCCGAAGGTTTTCTGCCACGCCGGGTTGGCCATCAGGATGCGGCCGTCGCGGTCCTTGGCGAAGATCAGGTCCGGGGTGCTGGTGGTGATCGCGTTCAGCAGCGCGTTGCGCTCGCGCAGCGCGGCGCTCGCCAGCTCGAGCGCCGCGGTGCGGCGCACGACGCGCTCATCGAGCTCGGTATAGGCCTCGCGCATCGCGCGCTCGGCCTGGCGCTGGGCGGCGGCCTCGCGCAGCACCAGCACCGCGCCGGCGATGGCGTCGTCGGCGTCGACGATCGGCGCGGCATTGGCGTGCACCGGATGCACCTTGCCGTCGCGCGCGCGCACCGCAGGCTCGCCGCTCGCGGTGGCCGAGGTGCGCGTCTTCAGGCTGGTGCCGAGCGGATTGGACAGCGCCTGGCCATTGCGCTCGTCGAACAGGCGCAGCAGCTCGTCGATCGGCAGGCCGGCGGCCTCCGCGGCGCGCCAGCCGGTCAGGCGCTGCGCCGCCGCGTTCAGGAACCGCACCCGGCCCTCGCGGTCGGTGGCGATCACGCCGTCGCCGATCGCCGCCAGCGTCACCTGCAGCCATTCGCGGCTCTCGCCCGCCTGCACCTCGGCCTGCGCGCGCCGGCGCTCGAGATGCTCGAGGGTGTTCGCCACCCAGAGGATCAGGATGCCGAACGCCACGATCATCACCGTGGTGAACAGCGTCATGCCGACCGCTTCGCCGAACAGGCCTTCGCGCTCCGCCGCGAGCCGCGTCCAGCCGACCGCCAGCGGCACGATGAACGCCGCCGGCAGCAGCCAGCGCGTGACCACCGCGGCGGTGCGCCGCCCGTAGAGCGTATCGATCAGCCACGGCGTCGGACGCGCGGCCGCGTGCGCGATGGCAGCGAGCATGGTGGCGAGCGCGCCCGGCGCGGAGAATCCGAGCAGCGGCGCGGCGATGTCGAAGCGCAGCACCCGCAGGCTCAGGCCGAGGAGCGCGAAGAACGCCGCCGCCCCGACCAGCGCCGCCACGGTGCCGTGCAACGAGATGCCGAACGCGCGCGCCCTGCTCGGCAGCGGCGTCACCAGCGCGAGCAGGAGAATAGCCACGCTCGCCGTGGGCGAGATCCCCATGTCGATCGGCAAGCCGAGCAGCGCGTCGGCCAGCGCCGCGCCGGCGATCATCGCGCTCAGCGCGCAGGCCGCGACCGCGGCACGCCGCCTGCCGCGATCCGCGGCGACGAAGCCGGCGGCGAGCAGGATGAAAGCGAGTCCCGCGGAGGTCGACATCGGCGCGAAATCCGCGCCGAGGTCGCGCAGCCACCGCACGTCGATCGCCCAGCCCCACAGCGCCATCGCCGCGAGCATCGCGGCGAGCCCGTACGCGGCGTACGCGACGCGCGTCAGGCGCGAAAGAAGGTTGCCGCCCATAGATCCCGCGAGACTAACGCCTCGGGTGCGCGCGGACTATCGCCCGAACAGCTACGAACGGATGTCGCGAGGAATGACTCGGCTGTCGCCTCGGTGCGACGTCGCTGCTTTTCTACCCTGGAATTTCGTGAGCAGCTGCTGGACTGCACGGACCGGCGAGCCGTACTGCGCGCGAATGAACCACATCGCGCCGGTGGTGAGCAATCCTGCCAGCCCGGTGGCTTTCGCCGCCTTGGTGTGGTCGCTCTTGCGCCGCTCCGGATGCGGCGGCTCGCGCCGCCGCCGCGCGAACGAGTTTGCCGCGAGAAAGCCGAGGCCGGCGGCGGCGATCAGCGCCACCGGCGAGGCGAGGGCCTGCATCGCGCGAGTGCCGGCCTCGCCGGCGTGGCGCTTGAACTGCGTGCGCCGCAGCGCGAGGCGCTGCTCGACTTCGAAGATTTCCTGGTCGGGAGGAATCATTGCGGCTTTTCCGGGGCGTTGCCGCGCAGTTGGCGCAGCAGCGCGGTAAAGGGAAGCTCCTTGATGAGCGCGAACATCCACCACGCGAGCGCGCCGGCACCGGCGAGGTTCACCACCGCGGCGACGATGAGCGCGGTGACCCAGGACGCGCCGTGGCCGAGCATGAACACCACCGCGGCAGCCACCAGCCCCATCCAGGTCGTGACGATGAGCACCGCCGCGACCAGCACCGCGCCGAGCAGCCAGGCGAGGCGGATGGCGGCGCGGCGCGCGTCGAGGACCGCGAGCTCGGTGTAGTCAGCGACCAGGCTCCTCGCCTCGGCGAGGACCCGGCCGATCACCTCGCCGAGCGAGGGAGTCCGCGCCGAGGCGCGGGCTGTCGCGCGCACGGCTTCGGCTTCGCCCACGCTAGTCGCGCGAGCGCATCAGCATGCTGAGGATGTAACCCGCCGCGGCCGCGATGCCGAGCGCGGCGACCGGGTGCTCGCGCACGTACTCGCGCGCGCCTTCGACCCAGTTGTCCTTCATCTCGAGCCATTCCTCGGCCTTCTCGCCGAAGCGCTCGGCATAGGCGGACGCGGTTTGCGCCACGCGATCGACGGTTTCATGCGCCGTGCTGCTCGCGCGATCGAGGGTTCTGTCGGTACTGCCTTGGGTGCTGCCTTGAGTGGCCATGGTTCCTCCGGTGAAAGGTGGACGTCAACAGAGCAATTGCTATACCCGGCCGCGCGCCTTGCGCGGCGAGGGCACATCGTTCGGAATGCCGCGGCGCTCGGTGTCCTTGCGGCCATTGGCAACGTCATCGGCCGCCTTGGCGATGCGGCGGCGGCGCAGGAAGTTGGACTTCGTGCGCAGGTCTTCTCTTTTCCTTGCCGTCACGCGGGCTCTTTCGCGTTCTTCTTATGCCGCGTGACGCTCGCGCTCTTCGCCGCTTTCCTCGTCTTCATCGGCATCCGACTTGTAAGCCGCGAGCCGGTTGTAGAGCGTCTTCAGGCTGATGCCGAGCATGTCGGCGGCCTTGCGCTTCGAGCCGCACTCGGCGAGCGTGGCCTCGATCAGGCGGCGGCTCACTTCGTCCAGCGTGGTGCCGACGCGCACCGACAGCAGCGGCGCGGACTCCGGCGCCGCGACCGCCGCCGGCGCGAGGTTGGCGTCGATCACGTCGTCGGCGAGGATGAAGGCGCGCTGCACGTAGTTCTTCAGCTCGCGCACGTTGCCCGGCCAGCTGTGCGCGTACAGCGCGGCGATGGTGGCGGGCGCGAACGACTTGGCGGCGCTCTCCTGGCGGTTCAGCACCTCGAGGAAGTGCTGCGCGAGGAGCTCGATGTCGGTGCCGCGGTCGCGCAGCGGCGGCATGGCGATCGGGAACACGTTGATGCGGTGGTACAGGTCCTCGCGCAGCTTGCCGTCGGCGACCGCGCCCTCCGGGTTGCGGTTGGTGGCGGCGAGCACGCGCACGTCGGCGCTGATCGGCGTGGTGGTGCCCACGCGCGTGAACGAGCCGCTCTCCAGCACGCGCAGCAGCTTGACCTGCAGCTCCTGCGGCATCTCGGTGATCTCGTCGAGGAACAGCGTGCCGCCGTGGGCGCGCTCGAAGTACCCCTTGTGCTGCCGGTCGGCGCCGGTGAACGAGCCCTTCTCGTGGCCGAAGAGCTCGCTTTCGATCAGCTGCGGGCGATACCGCGCCGCAGTTGAGCGGCAGGAACGGCGATTTTTTCCGGCGACTCAAGATCGTGGATCGTCTGCGCCGCGAGCTCCTTGCCGGTGCCGCTCTCGCCGGTGATCAGCACCGTGGCCGAAGTCGGCGCGACGCGGCCGAGCGCGTCGTAGAGCTTCTGCATCAGCGCGGAGGAGCCGAGGATGTGGCCGAAGCGGCCGAGCTTGCGCAGCTCGTCGCGCAGCTCGCCGATTTCCTGGCGCAGCTCGCCGGTGCGCGGCACGCGGCGCAGGATCGCTTTCAAGCGCTCGACGTCGACGGGCTTCACCATGTAGTCGGTGGCGCCCAGGCGCAGGGCCTCGACCGCGCTCTCCACGCTGGCGTGGCCGGTGATCATCACCACCTCGGTCGACTCGCGTTGCTCGAGGTCGGCGACCAGGTCCACGCCTTTGCCGTCCGGCAGCTGCAGGTCGGTGAGCAGGATGTCGGGCTGCAGGCGCGACATGTGAATGCGGGCGGCGCGCAGTGAATCGGCCTGGGCGACGCTGAACCCTTCGGCTTTGGCGAGCTCCGACAGCCATTCGAGCGCTTCGGGATCGTCGTCTACGAGTAGAAGATGGGGCATCTCTGGGAAAGGGTTACAAGGGGGTGTGTAATAACGGCACGCAACTTGCGTACCACCCTCGCGCCATGAAATCGATCCTGACCGTCGCCGCGTTCGCGGGCTTCGCCTGCGGCGCCCGCCACTTTTTCAACTTCATGAACCAAAAGAATAAAAACCGCCTGCAGGAGAAAAAGCTGGAAATCTGGGAAGGCGAAGGCGGCGCCGTGCCGGTCGCGCAGACGCGGACCGCAGCGCAAGTTCGGCCAGCATAACGTCCTGCGGCGTCGCCGGGCGACGTCAGCTGGCGCTTCCACGAAGCGGTCCGTAATTTGCGGGAACGCCCCGCGCGATGCAGTTCGCGCGCGTCTACTACTCGAAGGGCGGCTCCTTTACGGACGTAAGGGGCGCGGATCTCTACTTTTCCGACGGCCGGCCGTTGCTTGTCTTCAGCTGGCGACGCAACGGCGGGCGGCTCGTGCCCGAGGAGTGCCTTGAGCTCGATCCCGACAAGCTGCGCTCGGCGAGCAGCAACGGCACCATCTATCGCTATGAGGGCGAAGTGCGCGGAGGCCAGCGCTCATGAGCCTCGACTGGGGCGAGATATTCGGAATCAGCGTCTCGCCGCTCGAGCTGATCATCCGCGGCACGGCGATGTACCTGTTCCTGTTCCTGCTCTTCCGTGTCGTGGTGCGGCGGCGCGTCGGCGCGATCGGCATGGCTGACATCCTGATCCTGGTCATCATCGCCGACGCGGCGCAGAACGCCATGTCGGGCGAATACAAATCCGTCACCGAGGGCGCGATCCTGGTCGGCACCATCGTCGTCTGGAACATGGCGATCGACTGGCTCAATTTCCGCGTGCCCGCGCTGCGGCCGTGGCTCGAGCCGCCGCCGCTGCTCCTGATCCAGAACGGCCGCATCCTGCGCCGCAACCTGCGCCACGAGTACGTCACCGAGGACGAGCTCAAGGCCAAGCTGCGCGAAAAGGGCGTGAAGGAGTACAGCGAGGTCGCCGAAGCTCACATGGAGAGCGACGGCAGCGTCAGCGTGCTCAAACGGTAATTCGGGGTCAGGTTCACAATTCGTATTGCACGTACGTGCAAACAGAATTGTGAACCTGACCCCGAATTACTTCGAGCCCAAAGCCTTCCACATTGCTTCGGTAATCGACTGGCGCGTCGACGCGTACTCGGCCCAGGGATCCAGCGTCAGCTTCGCCAGCCGCTTCGGCACGGTGAGCACCGTGAAGCGATCGCGGATGTCCGCACGCCCGAGCTCGTCCCATTCGAGCGGCGTGGAGACGCCGGCGTCCTTGCGCGCGCGGGCGGAATAGGCCGACACGGCGCTCGCGGTCTCCGAGTTGCGCAGGTAGTCGACGAAGATTTTCCCGGTGCGCTTGCCTTTCGAGATCTTGGCGGTGAAGAGCTCGGGCTCGGCGCGCACCAGGAATTCCGCCACCAGGCGGGTGAACTCCTTGACCCGGTCCCACTCGAGCTTGCGCTCGATTGGCGCGACCACGTGCAGGCCCTTGCCACCCGTGGTCTTGAGAAAGCATTTGAGGCCGAGCTTCTCCAGCAGGGTGCGCGTGAGCCGCGTGCCGCGAACCAGATCCGCCCAGTCGATGTCCGGCCCCGGGTCGAGGTCCATGGTGATGCGGTCCGGGTGCTTGATGTCGGGCACCGACGCGCCCCAGGTGTGGAACTCGACCGCGCCGTTCTGCACCGCGCTGAGGATTCCCGATGTCTGAATCGAGGTACAGGTACTTGCCCTTCGAGGAGCGCAGGCGCTCCAACTCCTTCAGGTCGCCCGGACTCGCCCCCATGCCGAGGTGGCGCTGATAGAAGCACTTCGCCTCCGCCCCGTCGGGACAGCGCACCAGCGTGAGCGGCCGGTTGGCGACGTGCGGCAGCATCCAGTCGCCGATCTCGGCGTAGTAGCGCGCGAGGTCGCCCTTGCTGATCTTGAGCGCCGGCCAGATCAGGCGATCCGGATGGGTGATTTTGATTTTCGGCTCGTCCGGTGGTTGCTGCGGACGCTCGACGCCCACCTGTTTGGCGGGAATGTCCTCGCGCAAGCCCATGAAGGAGCCCTGCCGGATCAGGCCCTCGTTGGTGCGCTCGGTGAATTCCACCTGCGCCACCAGCTTCGGCCGCAGCCAGGTGATGCCCTTCTCGCGCGGCGGATTCTCCAGCGGACTGTCCTTGCTCTTCAGCTGAGCGAACTTGCTCGAAAGCGTTGACAGGCGCTCGTCGTCGAAGCCGGTGCCGACCTTGCCGGCATAGACGAGCTTGCGCGGCTTTTCGTAGACGCCCAGTACGATGGCGCCGAAGCCCGAGCGCGAGCCTTTCGGCGCGGTGTAGCCAGCAATGACGAAGTCCTGGCGCAGCCGGCACTTGAGCTTGATCCAGCTCTTGGTGCGGCCGGCGGTGTAGACCGACTCGGCCTGCTTGCCGATCAGTCCTTCGAGTCCGAGCTTGCACGCGTGCTCGAGCACCTCGGCCGCGCTGCCGGTCAGGTCCTCGCTGAAGCGCACAGCGTTATTCCCCTTGAACACCTTCTTCAGGCGCGCCTTACGCTCGCGCAAGCCGAGCTGGCGCTGGTCGCGGCCGTCGAGGAAAGGCGCGTCGAACACGTAGTAGACGATTTTCGAATCGGCGCCGGCCTCGAACGCGTTCTGCAAGGCCTGAAAGCTCGCGCGCCCATCGGCTGCCAGCACCACGATCTCGCCGTCCAGCCAGGCGTTTTCCACGCCGATCTTCTCCAACGCCTTGACCAGGTGCGGGAGCTTGGCGGTCCACTCATTTCCGCTACGGGTGAAGAGACGAATCGCCATCGGGGGAAAGCCGCGCCAGCATGCGATAGCCATCATGCTTGACCTCGTAAACCCAGTCCCCGCTCTTCGGCGGCGCGGTGACGAGCGTTGCGAGCTGCGGAGTGATGAACGCGGGCAGCTCGGCCTTGGCGGCACGGCGCGATTTCTTCGGCGCGCGCTTCACGCTCTCCGGGCGTTGCTCGACGATGTCCACATCCTTGCGCGCATTCTCGTCGGTTCGCTTGATGAGCAGCCAGTTCTTGGCATCGCGCAGCCGCGTCAGCGTCCAGCTGCCGCGCAGCTTCTCGCCGTCCAGGCGGAAATGCAGCCGCCCCTTGCGCAGCGCTGCGCGCGGGTCGGGGTCCTCGGGCGTCCATTCGCCGCGGTCCCAAAGCAGCACCTCGCCGGCGCCGTACTGCTTCTCCGGGATTACGCCTTCGAACTCGCCGTAATCGAGCGGATGGTCCTCGGTCTGCACGGCGAGCCGCTTGTCGGCCGGGTCGAGGCTCGGGCCTTTCGGCACCGCCCAGCTTTTCAGCACGCCGTCGAGCTCGAGCCGGAAGTCGTAGTGCAGCCGTGTAGCGTCATGGCGCTGGATGTAGTAGTTCAATGCGCGCGTGCCTTTGGCGCGGCCTCTCGCGCCCCTCGGTTCGGGCGTGACGGAGAAGTCGCGCATCTCGCGATAGCGCCCCAGGTGATCGGCCATGGCCGGCGGCCTGCAAGGCGCGGACCTGACGGGTAATTGCTACCCGGCGCCGGGCAAGTCTTACCGGAATCTCGCCGGCCTCGCCTGCCTCTTCCTGCGCAGGGTCGCTGGCATAGCCTTTGCAGAATAGCCGGGGAAAGGAAATCAATGGGTCCGGCAATAGCACTACGTCTGCGGCAGCACCTTACGCTGACGCCGCAGGTACAACAGGCGTTGCGGCTGCTCCAGATGTCGGCACTGGAGTTCGCGCAGGAGATGGAGCAGGCGCTCGCCGCGAATCCCTTCCTCGAGGAAAACCCCGAAACCCCGGTGCCCGCGGGCACCAAAGCCGACGGCGCCGACAGCCCCGAAGCCCCCACAACGCTCGAAGAGATCGTGATGCCGCAGGAGCAGTCCTCCGGCGTCGGCTCCTCCGATCGCGACCAGGAAGACGACTGGGGCGGCGTGTCCGACGCGCAGCCCAGCCTGCAGGAACACCTGCGCGAGCAGCTGCGCATGTCGCGCGTGGGCGATCGCGACCGCGCGCTCGCCGAGATGGTGATCGACAGCCTGGACGACGACGGTTACTTCAAGGCGAGCTTCGAGGAGCTTGCCGCCCTGCTGCCGAGCGAGCACGGCGTGCTGCCGGAGGAGTTCGCCGCGGCGCTGAAGCTGGTGCAGAGCCTCGATCCGCCGGGGATCGCCGCGCGCACGCTCGAAGAGTGCTTGCGCATCCAGCTCGAGTCCCTGCCCGCCGATACGCGCGCGCGCGACGTCGCGATCGCCATTACCAATGGCCACCTGACGCTGCTCGGCAACCGCGAATGGGCGCGCCTGCAGCATGCCGTGGGCTGCAACGAGGCCATGTTGCACGCGGCGCGCACGCTCATCCGCACGCTCGATCCGCGGCCCGGCCATCGTTTCGGCGCCTCCGAAGCTCGCTATGTCATCCCCGACGTCATCGTGCGTCGCAACCGCGATCGCTGGGTGGCGCTCATCAACCCGGCTTCGCTGCCGCGCCTGCGGCTGAACCGCGCCTATGCGGATGCGTGCGGCACCCGCAACGGCGCCAACCAGTCGATCGGGCGCCACCTGCAGGAAGCGCGTTGGCTGCTGCGCTCGATCGAGCAGCGCTTCGCCACCATCCAGCGCGTGGCCGATGCGATCGTCGCGCGCCAGCGCGGCTTCTTCGAGTACGGCGAAGTCGCAATGAAGCCATTGACTCTCAAGTTGATCGCCGGCGAGCTCGGCCTGCACGAGTCCACCGTGTGCCGCGTCACCAACAACAAGTACATGGCGACGCCGCGCGGCCTGTTCGAGTTCAAGCACTTCTTCTCGCGCCGCCTCGCCACCGACAACGGCGGCGCGGCTTCGGCCACCGCGGTGCGCGCGGTGATGAAGGAACTGATCGCGGCCGAGGACCCGCGTGCGCCGCTGTCCGACGCCGAGCTCGCCCGCCTGCTCGCGCAGCAGGGACTGCGCGTCGCGCGGCGCACGATTACCAAGTACCGCGCGCTGATGCGCATGCCGAGCGTGGACGTACGCAGGGCGGATAAACAGAAACGCGTAAAGGATTTTCGCCATGTCACGAATCATCTGCGGGATCTTCGACGAATCCGTCCACGCCGACGCCGCGCTGGAAGAGTTCAAGCGCGACGGCTTCCAGCGCAGCGAAGTCGACGCGTTCTACGTCTCGCCCCCGGGACAGAACGCGATGAGCCCGGTCGGCGGCGATTCGCCGCACTCGAGCGAAGGCTCGCGCACCGCCGGCGTCGGCGCCGGGCTCGGCGCGGTGATCGGCGCGATCATCGGCGCCGCCATCGGCTGGATCGCTTCGGGCGAGCTCGGCATGGTGGTCATCCCGCTCGGCGCCGGCCTTGGCGCCTACGTCGGCTCGTTCGCGGGCACCATGGCGAAGGTGCGCGCCGGCCGCTATGACGCGGCCTCGGTCGAGCACCCGGTCGAGCCGCGCGGCGGGCGCATGATCGCCGTGAACGTCGACCGTCCCGATACCGAACGCAAAGCCATCGAGATCCTGCGGCGCCATGCCGCGCGCGACGTGCGCCGCGCCGAAGGCGAGTGGGCGAACGGCTCCTGGCGCGACTTCGACCCGCGCGCCCCGCTCGCCGCCGTCTAGCACGGCGATGGGGCCGGCGCCGCGCACCAAGATCCTGGTCGCCGTCGGCCCAGACAACCGCGACCGCCTGACGCGCGTACTCGAGGGCCACGAGCTGGTCTTCGTGGAGACCGGCAACGAGGCCCGCATCCAGCTCGAGCGCGAGCGCTTCGGGCTGGTCTGCCTCGGCGTGCACTTCGACGAGTCGCAGATGTTCTCGCTGCTGGGCGACATCCGGGCGCACGCCAAATACCGCAAGGTGCCGGTGCTGTGCGTGCTGGGTTCCTGGGGCCGCCTGCTGTCCGAGGTGGCCGTCGAGGGGCTCGACCACGCGGTGAAGGCGCTGATGGCAAACGGCTTCCTCAACCTCCTGCACTTCAACGACGACGAGCCAGGCAACGCGCGCGTGCGCCGCATCGTCGACTACCTGATCCTCATCGATGGCGACCTGCAGCACATCGCGCGCGCCACCGGCGAGCGCCTCGATCCACGCGCCGAAGAGCGCCGCGCCGTTCGCCCTCACGCCTAGCGCGCGCGGCTACGCGACGCCTCGGGACTACGCTACCGCATTTTCGGTGTTCCTCTACAGACGGCCGGCAGCGCCTGGCGCGCGCGCCTGATCTGATGCGCTATCGCCATTTTATTTTCGGAGAAGCCACCATGAACACGCTTCACAAGCAAGTCTTCCTCGCCGCGGTCGCCACCGCCGCGCTGGTCGCGTTCGCGACCGCGCCGGTCGCCCAGGAGGCGAAGAAGGAGGCCAGCGCGAAGAAGAACGTCGTCGACAAGCGCGCGAACCAGATCGCGCAGTCCGACCTGGCGGAAGTGCAGGCGGGCAAGCTCGGCGTGAGCAAGGCGTCATCGCCCGAAGTGAAGAAGTTCGCGCAGAGCATGGTCGACGATCACGGCAAGCACCTGAGCGAGCTGCGCACCATGGCGAAGACCAAAGGCATGCAGCTGCCCTCGGCGCCGGCGAAGAAGCACCAGGAGGCGATGAAGAAGCTGCAATCGGCCTCGGGCGCGGAATTCGACAAGCTGTTCATGAGGCAGATGGTGAAGGACCACGAGGACGCGCTGAAGCTGGTCCAGGACACGGCGAAGAACGCCAAGGACGCGGAGCTGAAGGCCGACGCGGAAAAGACCGCGCCGGTGATCCAGAAGCACCTCGACGAGGCCAAGCGCATCGCCGCCTCGCTGAAATGAAGATGCTCTAGGCGCGGCGCCGCACCAGGAAGAACCCCGCCAGCAAGGCGCCCAGGGCAAGCATCAAACCGCCCGGCATCGCACGCGCCTTGTTCGCCGCCATCTCGCCCGCCTGCGGCGCCATCAGCTCCAGGCGGCGCTTCATCATGCGGGCGCCGAGCTCGCCGAGGCGATCGCCGAGCACGCTTTCCGCGCTGGTCAGCAGCATGGTTTCTTCATCCGCGACATGGTGGATCACGTCGCGCATCAGCTCCATGAAGGTAAGGTCGTACTGCGGGTCGGTGGGCTCCATGCCTTTGAGCTGCGCGATCAGCGTGCGCATCTCTTCGTGCTCGGGCTCGAGCTCGTCCAGCAGCGTGCTGCCGGCCTGGCGCATCGCCGGGTAGAAGATTTCTTCCTCGATCCGGGCGTGGACCAGCAGCGACGCGCAAATCATGCCGGCGATCGCCTGCTTCCTGGCCCGGGCGCGAATCCGCCTTGTAGCGGTGGAAGGCGGCGACCACGCGGGTGTGGTCGGCGCGGATCATGTCGGTCGCGCTCGGACCGGCCTTTCTCATCAGGGCTTGCATCGCCGCTACCGGTTCAGGTGCTGGCGCACGTCTTTGACCAGCGATCCTGCCTGTTGCACTGCGCTGCGAAGCTCCGTCGCGCGATACGCCGAGCTCTTTCGACCAGTAGCTAAGCTCGTGGTCCTGCTCGACATTGATGCGCTGATCGTCCTGCCTGCCGGTCTGCTTGAGATCGTCCGCCATGTTGCCTCCTCGATGTAATGCTCAGAGGCGAGCAAGCGCTGTTCCGGGACCGCCGCGGTAGTTATCCCGCTACAGCTTGCCCGGCGCAGCCGACAACCGAATCAGCGCAAGCCGACACGCGCCGATGCTGCAGCGCGCACCGCTCGGGAGCATGATGGCGCCATGAACCAGACCGACCAGGAGCACGCGGCGGCAGCGTCGGTCGAGATGCCAAGCGCGGCGGAGATCTACGAGCTGATCGCGCAGGCCGCCTACTATCGCGCCGAGAAACGCGGATTCACGCCGGGCCTCGAAGCCGACGACTGGCTGCAGGCCGAGACCGAAGTCATGGAGCGCTTGCGCGCCCGCCATACCTCGAGCGGCGCGTGATGGCGAAAGCCCGCGCGACCCAGTCAGCCGCGGCTCGTCGCTAGATCGAGCGGGCTCGCCACCCCGCGCCCGCCGCGGTTCAGGACATGCGTGTAGGCCATGGTGGTCGAGACATCCGCGTGGCCGAGCAGCTCCTGCACCGTGCGGATGTCATAACCCGCCTCGATCAGGTGCGTGGCGAAAGAATGGCGCAGGGTGTGGCAGCTCACCGGCTTGTCGATGCGCGCCGCCCGCGCCGCCTCCTTCACGGCGCGCGCGAGGTAGTTGTCGTATAGATGATGGCGGCGCAGCACGCCGCTGCGCGGATCGGCGGACAGCTTGTGCGACGGAAACACGAACTTCCACGCCCACTGGAAGGGCGCGCGGGGATACTTGCGCGCCAGCGCGTGCGGCAGTTCCCACCTCCCCCACTCCGGCGGCGACATCCGCTTCGTGCATCGCCTTCGCCACGGCGAGCTGGCGCTTCAGCGGCTCGACCGTCGATCGCGGCAACATCGTCACCCGGTCCTTCGCCCCCTTGGCGTCGCGCACCATGATCTGCCGATAGCCGAAATCGATGTCCTTCACTCGCAGCTTCAGGCACTCGGTCAGCCGCAGCCCGGCGCCGTACCGCAGGCTCGCCATCAGCCACCGGGTTCCCTTCATCGCATCCAGCAGCCGCCGCACTTCCGCCTGCGTCAGCACCGTCGGCAGCCGCGCCGGCCGCTTGGCCCTGTCGAGCGCATCCAGCCACGGCAGCGGCTGTTGCAGCACCTCCTTATAGAGAAACAACAGCGCCGACAGCGCCTGGTTCTGCGTCGCCGCCGCCACGTTGCGCTCGCTCGCCAGATGGTTGAGGAATGCAGTGACCTCCGCGGCCCCGAGCTCTAAGGGGTGCCGCTTGCCGGAGAAGTAGATAAATCGCCGGATCCACTGGACGTACGCCTCCTCCGTCCGATAGCTGTAATTCCGCCTGCGTATCGCCTCCCGCACCTGCACGAGTAGTCGCGGTGCTCTAGCGGTATGCGGCTGTAAGGAATCCTCCATTTCTTTCCCCCAGTATTTGCGGCAACGTGCACGTGGGGGTAACGTCCGGAACCAAGGAGGGATGACATGCCGCTTACAACTAGGTGCCTTACAAACCGACATTTGTCGTCTACTTCTAGTTAGCCATCAATGACGCCCGACCAGCACCGCGCGGAGTTGGAAACATGGCGGACCGTCGTGGGTAAAGCGATCGTGTGCTTCGGGGAACTCGAGCTCATTACCTACAAATGTTTGGCGCACATTCCTTCAGATCGAATTTCTGAAACTTCGTCTCGCCTGAACTTTGCTAGGCGCGTCGATCTCATCGTAGAAATATTGGAAGGCCGAGAGCCGCTGCCGGCTAATGTAGCAACCTTCGTCAAAAAGCTGAGGCGCGCTAAGGAACTGGCGCAAACGCGGAATGACATAGCGCACAACCCCGTAATGCTTAATGTCTTTGTTCACGAGGCATCGGGCGACGTGGCGCTTGAGAACTGCATTGCCACCGCCCGCGGCGGGCGCTTTATTGATTTGGCAGGGGCTAAGGAATTCGCCGATGAGGTGGAAAATCTCGCGTCGGAGATGTGGCTTCAAATAGGAAAGATCACCGAACATAACGAGGCGGCAAGCAATTGATGGCTAACAGCGCGTTGTTGACCGACGCGGCCAGCTCGCTGCGCTGCGCATACGGCGCGGCAAAACGCGAACTATAAGGACTTCCCCGTAACTGCAACGGCGGTGTTGAGGACGTAAGAAGGTCTGACTGCGTCACTATAAACGGCCTGTTTGCGAGCGATCTATGCGCTCTGGCCCCGATGAAAGCCGCACGCCCGGACCTCTTTCGTTAGTCGGCCTTAGTACGGCGGCCGTCGCGTTTTGCAGGATCTCCGGGTGTCGGTCTGACCGTTACGTCATCAGCTTGGCAGTGCAAGGGGTGTTTTGTTAAGCGATGGCGAGTTCCTGATCGCGAGCGAGCAGCGCCCAAGCGATCCTCGCATTCTTGTTCGCAATTGCCACGAGCGTGCGGTAGTAACCGCGACGATCCTGGAGCTTCAACACCCACCTGGAGACCCGGTCCTCGCGGCCAGGGGCACTGTGGAGCACCGAGCGCGCCCCCTGCACGAGCAGGTTGCGAAGGTACGCATCGCCGCGCTTGCTGATATGCCCCAGGCGTGACTTGCCGCCGGTGGAGTACTGGTTCGGCACGAGGCCGATCCAGGCCGCGAACTGCCGCCCGTTCTTGAACTCCCGTGCGTTGCCCACCGTGGCGACGATGGCAACCGCCGTCGTTGGGCCGATGCCGCGGATTGCCATCAAGCGCCGGGCCGGCTCCGAGAGCTTCGCCTGCTCGCCGATCTGGCAGTCGTAGGCATCGATGCGCTCATCGAGCCGGCGTAACTGCTCAAGCAAATCATCGATCGCGCCCCGCGCGAGCTGCGGCAGCCCCTCGGCCGCTTCCCCGAGCAGGCCTCCATGCCGATTAAACACGGCGACAATTGGGCCACCGTCTCCACCAGCCGATCACGGCGCACGGTACGGCGCAACACCGTCTTGCCGGCCGCGTCCACTCCATGCAGCGAGAACACGTTCTTTGCCAGGTCAATGCCCACGGTAGTAATCTGTTCCACGACTTCCCCTCCGGCTATTTAGATTGAATATCGACAACTCAATCTTGGCACCTCGATGCCGTCGCCGGCACGGGGAAGTCCCTTTCATTCGTTAGACGGCTTTGTCCATGCCCGTCGCCTCACACGCGTTTGAAGGTCGCTGCCATTGCGGCGCGATAGGCTTCACCTTCCGTACGTCGCAGCCGCCCGCCCGATGGGCCGTGCGAGCCTGTCAATGCAGCTTTTGCCGCGGTCATGGCGCCCGTACGATCGCTGATCCAGAGGGCTCGGTCACATTTCAGATCACCGAGGCTTCAAAGCTTAGGCGTTATCGCTTCGGCACCCAATCGTCGGACTTTCTTATTTGCGGCAATTGCGGCGTTTACGTTGCGGCGTTGCTCACGTCAAGCAACGGGCAATTCGCTACACTGAACATCAACACGATCCGAGCGCCGCTGGAGGTGTCAGAAGCGGTACCAGTCTCATATGAAGGGGAGTCGGGTGAGCAAAGACAGTCCAGGCGCGAGCAGCGATGGACGCCAGTCGCTGAAGCCGTCTAACAGCCGGTTCGTGTGCGACGCCAATCCTCCCCCGATTTAGTTGACACCCTGGGCTAACAGCCCGGAGGTGTGTGGTGGCAAGGCAGGACCTCGAACGGAGGACACCATGGGACTCTTGACCTTCAGTATCAACGTCACCCTGGACGGCTGCGTCGACCACCAGGAAGGAATCGCCGACGACGAGACACACGCCTTCTTCACCCGCCTCATGGACGAGGGCGGGGCGATGCTGTGGGGCCGCGTCACCTACGAGATGATGGAGAGCTACTGGCCAGCGGTCGCCCGCGGCGACGCGGAGGCGCCGCCGGCGATGCGCGAGTGGGCGGTCAAGTTGGAGGCCAAGCCGAAGTACGTGGTGTCCTCGACGCGAAAGGACTTCCCATGGACCAACAGCCACCATATCGCCGGCGACCTGCGCACGGGCGTACAGATGCTCAAGCACGCGACCCCGGATGGCGTGCTCCTCGGTAGCGGCAAGCTCGCGACCGAGCTGGACCGGCTGGATCTGATCGACGAGTACAAGTTACTCGTCCACCCCAGGATCGCCGGCCACGGCCCGACCCTGTACGAGAGCGGGCTGCCCAGCACGCGACGGCTCGAGTTGATCTCGGCGAAGCCACTCCGCAGCGGCGCGGTCGCCATGCACTACCGGCGCGCGCACTGACTCGGAGATGGGTCTTTGAGGCGGCGCCGAAGGAGCTTTACGTTCAGGTCAAGCCCCAGCCTCGCAAGGCCTATCGCAGAGCACAGATGAAGTCGCGTCAGGCTCTCGGCCTTATTGGTTGGGCGTCGCTCACGTTCGCCGGCGCGGCTCTCGGCGCATTGGCGTCCGTGGACGCGGCCGCGTTCTACGCGCAACTCGCTCGTCCGTCCTGGGCACCCCCGGGCTGGCTATTCGGCCCGGTCTGGTCCGCGCTCTATGCCTTGATGGCTCTGTCCGCCTGGCTGGTGTGGCGAGACCGCGGTTTCGCCGGCGCCCGGATGGCGCTTGCTCTGTTCATCGCGCAATTGGCCGCGAATGCGGTGTGGAGCTGGCTGTTTTTTGCCTGGCGCCAAGGGGGCCTGGCGCTCGCCGAGGTTGTGCTGCTGTGGTGCCTGATCGTCGCGACGATCGCTTTCTTTCAGCGCATCAGCACCCTCGCGGCGGTCTTGCTGTATCCATATTTGGCGTGGGTCACCTTCGCCTCGGCGTTGACGTTCACCGTCTGGAGGCTTAATCCCGGTCTTTTGTGACACACCAGGCGCTGCGCGAATTGCGAACCTGACCCCGAATTATTCCTTGGCGGTCGCCAGCGTGGCGGCCTTGTACCAGGCCTGCACCTTGTCCAGGTGCTCCTGCTCCTCGTCGCGCGCCTTGACGAAGCGCGCGAGCAGGTCGTCGTTGCCGGCTTGCTCGGTGAGCTCGATGAGCTCGTCCCAAGCGGCGTTGTCCACCATCTCGGCGACGAGGATGGCGTGCAGCGCCTGGGCCACGGTGGTCTTCGGGTCGTTCAGCACCTGCATCAGGCCCGCGCCTTCGACGCCGGTGACGTCGGCGCACGGTGTCTGCGCGGTGGGGTCGCCGCCGAGCGACTGGATCGCCGCGCCGAGGAGAGCGAAGTGAACGGCTTCCTCGTCCCGGATCTGTCTTATTTCCTTCAACGAAACGATCTTTGAGGCATCCGCGGCGCATTTGACCATCAGCGCGTCGTAGAGGCGCGTGCCGGCGCGCTCGAAGGCGAGGCGCTCGCCAAGCTTGTCCATCAGCACGCGCGCCACGCCGGTCTGCTGCGGCTCGGGCAGCGAACCGACGGGCTCGGCTTCCTTCGCGTACTGCATGCGGATCTTGGCGAGCTCGCGCTCGTCGCCGCTGGCCTTGGTGAGCTCGGTGTTCTCGAGCATCTTCTGGCCGCCGTCCTCGGCGACCAGCATGCCGCTGTGGTTCATTCCGACTTCGGTCGTGAGTTGCATGGTCATGCCACCTTGAGTTTGAGTTCGGAGCCGGGCGCCCACTTGTAGCCGGCCGACACGGTTTCCGACGGCGAGCCGTCGGCGTTCATCTGCTTGCGGTAGGCGAGCGAGGCCTTGCTCTCCTGGCTCTTCGGCACGATCTCGGTGCCGTTGGTGCGCAGGTCGACTTCGCCCGCCAGGGTCTCGCGCACGAACTCGCGCTGCGAGGCGAACGGGATCGGCTCGGGCAGAGACTCGGGCAGGATTTCCTCGATGTCGCGGCGCTCGTGCTGCTTGAACAGCTCGCAAGCCATCTGCAGGTGGCCGAGCTCGTAGTCGAGGAAGCGCTCCCAGATCGCCTTGATGCGCGGGTTGGACTCCTGCTGCATGCAGCCGTGGTAGTTGTACACCTCGGCGAGCTCGTGCATCACCCACTTCTCGAGCCAGCTCTCCTCCGGGTCGATGATCGACTCGTACTGGGTGACGTGCTGCTCCTCGATCGAAGCGATCTCGGCATAGAGCTGGCGCGCCACCGGGTCGGAGTACATCGGTCCGATGTTCATGTAGAAATTGTGCGTCTGCTGCTCGGCCGACATGATGGTGAGCGCGTGCAGCTTGGAAAGCGGCGCCGCGCTCTTGCGGTCGTAAGGCTTGCGCAGGTCGTCCTGCGGCGCGCGGTGCTCGTCCACCGTCGGCCGCCCCGGCAGGATGTCGGTGTAGCTCTGCAGAATGTTGTTGGCGTCCTTGCCCTCCAGCCGGTCGAGCAGTGCCGAATAGCGGTACATGTGGTCGAAGTCCTCCAGCAGGCCGAAGCGGTAGACCTGCGCGAGGTAATCGTCGGGCTCGTTCATCGCCACCGCGGCGGTGACGTCGATCGCCACCTGCTCATAGGCGATGGTGGTCTCGAGCGGCGAGTGGTCGGCGCCGATCAGCCAGTTGATCATCGTCGCCTGGTGCTGCTCGATGCGCCGAATCTGCGCCAGCGGCAGCTGCAGCGCCTTGTTCATGCGCGCGGCGCTGTGCGAAAAGCGGTGGGCTTCGAGCTCGATGCCGTTCATCAGGATGATGCGCACGCGCGTGTAGGCGTCGTCGTCGAGCTTGCTGATCGGCTTCTGCACCAGGTCGCGCCAGGTGAATGTCTGCTTGTCCAGTGGCACGCCGCGGTTTTCCAACAGGGTGGGCTTCATCGTGTCTCCGTCGTTATGCACACATGTTGCGCGTTGAAGCGCCGCGGCGCGAGCCATCGGCAGTCGCTGCGATCAGCGCCGTTCAGTGGTGCTTTGCATGACACGCAAAAGGGCACGAATGTTGCCCTGCGTCTGAAATGGCAAACGAGCTGAACGACCTTATTGAGAGCACTGGACGCGCCGTCGCCGGCGCCAGTGGGCACGGCCGCCGGCGTGGCCGCCGGTGCTGCCGCTGCCCTTACCGGCAGCAAGGAGCCACGCAAGGTGGACCCGGTGATCGAGGAGAGCCACTGCGCGAGCACTACGCCGCCGAGCCCTACTACGACGCCACTTATGCGTTCGAGGACTATCTGCCCGCGTGGCGCACGGGTTGGGAAGGCATCGGCAAATATCCCGGGAAGAGCTTCGAGCAGGCCGAGCGCGACCTGCAGTCCGACTTCCACTGGAACCGCGGGCAATCGCGCCTGCTATGGGACCAGGCGAAGGCGGCGGTCAGGGCGGGATTCGAACGCTGAGCGTTTGCGCGACGCACCGCGGCTAAAGCGCGGCGGCCGAGAACGTATCGCAGCTCTGCGGGTTGCCGGAGTCGAGGCCGCGCTTGAACCAGCGCATGCGCTGCTCGGAAGTGCCGTGCGTGAAGGATTCCGGCACCACGCGTCCCTGAGTCTGCTTCTGCAGGCGGTCGTCGCCGATCGCGGTCGCGGCGGCCAGCGCCTCGGCGACGTCGCCGGGCTCGAGCTGGTTCATCGCGCCGGCGTGGTGCCCCCAGACGCCGGCATAGCAATCGGCCTGCAGCTCCATGCGTACCGACAGGCGGTTCTGTTCGGCCTTCGAGGCGCGGCCGCGCGCCGCTTCCATCTTGCGGAAGCCGCCGGTGACGTTCTGCACGTGATGAGCCACCTCGTGCGCGATGACGTAGGCCTGGGCGAAATCGCCCGGCGCGCGGAAGCGCGCCTGCAGGTCGCGGAAAAAGGCGAGGTCGATGTACAGCTTTTCGTCGCCCTGGCAGTAGAACGGCCCCATCGCCGCCTGGCCCATTCCGCACGCGGAGCGCACCTGCCCTTCGTAAAGGACGAGTGTCGGCGCGCGGTAACGCGCGCCCGATTGCTCGAAAACGCGGCCCCACACTTCCTCAGTGCTACCGAGCACCTTGGAGACGAACTGCCCCATCTCGTCTGCCGGCGCGCCCTGCGGCGCGTGCTGCGCGGACGATCCCCCGCCCGCCTGCTCCGTCGTGTTGACGATTGCCCCGGGGTCGACGCCGAGGAAGTAGGCGATGAGCGCGATGACGATGCTGCCCACGCCGAGGCCGCCGCCGACCATGCCGATTCCGCGCCGGTCCTCGACGTTGTGGCTGGCGCGCTGCCCGCGGAGATCCATGCGACCCACAAGTGCAATTTACGTACCGGCGTTAGCGGTACACAACTTGCAAGCCCGCCTCCTGCCCAATTTCAGTAGGAGAGATCACCATGATCCGCATCCTCATCTGTACCGTGGCGGCGCTGTTCCTGGCGAACGGCGCCATCGCCCAGGAAAAACAGACCGCGCAGCAGGAGCGCATGAAGACCTGCAACGCGCAGGCCAGCAAGAAGGATCTCAAAGGCGACGAGCGCCAGGCGTTCATGAGCGAGTGCCTGAGTGCGGACGCCGCCAAGAAGGGCAGTGCAAAGCAGACCGCTCAGCAGGAAAAGATGAAGGACTGCAATGCGCAGGCGAGCAAGAAAGACATGAAGGGCGACGAGCGCCAGGCGTTTATGAGCAAGTGCCTGAGTGCCGACGGCGGCAAGGCCAGCGCGAAGCAGACGGCTCAGCAGGAAAAAATGAAGAGCTGCAACGCCCAGGCGGGCAAGAAGGACCTGAAAGGCGACGAGCGCAAGGCCTTCATGAGCAAGTGCCTGAGCGCTTAAGGAGACGGGCATGGACATGATGGAACTGTTGGGCAAGACCGGCGGGCTGCAAAGCATGGCCCGCGAGCTCGGCGTGCCCGAGGAAAAGGCTCAAAGCGGGGCCGCCGCCCTCCTACCGGCGATCCTGGGCGGGTTCAAGAAGCAGGCGCAGCCACAGCAAGGCGGCGAGGAGGCGTTGGGTGGCCTGCTCGGCCGGCTCGGCGGTGGCTCGCTGCTCGACAATGTGCTCTCGCCGCAGCCAACGGACCTGAGCCGCGGCAATCATGTGCTCGGCGAGATCTTCGGCTCGAAGGACGTGAGCCGCACCGTGGCCGAAAATGCCGCCGAACGCTCGGGACTCCAGCCATCGCTCCTGAAGAAGATGTTGCCGATGCTCGCGATGATGGCGGCGGGCTACATGGCCAAGCAGCGCGGCGGCCTTGCTGGTCTGGGCGCGCTGGGCGGAATGCCCGGGAGCGCGCCGCGCCGGGGCGGCCTGGGCGCGATGCTGGACCTCGACGGCAATGGCAACCCGCTGGACGACATCCTGCGCATGGCGGAGGCCGGCGCTAGCTCAGGTCCTCGCCGTCGGAACGAATCCTGCAAGGCCAGGGTTTTCTGTGACAGGAGAGCCGCATGGCCGGCAAATCCATCAAGAACAAGCGGCAATACAGCGCTCTGAAGCGCAAAGGCATGTCCAAGACGCGCGCCGCGCGCATTTCCAACGCCGGCAAGTCGGCCAGCCGCAAGGGCGGTAAGAAGAAGTAAGCCGCTCGCGTCAGGAATTACCCGACAGCGATGGGCAGTCGCTGCCGGTAAGCTGCGCGTGCTTCGCGGCTGCCCTCACCCGATGAACAACGAAGAACACGACGACTTCGCGGCCAAGCTGCTGCAGATCGAGGAGCAGGCCAACATGGCGCTCAACGACCTGCCGGCGGGGCTGACGCGCGACCGCGTACAGCACATCGCCATCGTCGCGCGCATGCTGCGCTACCGGCTCGACGTCGCCGCGATCGTGGTGCTGCCTAGCCGAGATTCTTCTCGACGAAATCCCAGTTGAGGCAGTTCAGGATCGCCGAGACGTAGCGCTCGCGCTCGTTGCGGTAGTCGACGTAATACGCGTGCTCCCAGACGTCGACCGTGAGCAGGCAGCGGATGCCGTGCGCCATGGGCGTGTCGGCGTTTCCGGTGGTCGTGACCTCGAGCTTGCCGCCCTTCTCGACCAGCCACGCCCAGCCGCTCGCGAACTGGCCGATCGCCGCCTGCGAAAACGCGTCGGCGAACTTGTCGTAGCTGCCGAAATCCTTCTCCAGCCGGTGCAGCAGCGCGCCGGACGGGCGCTGCCGCTTGGGCGAAAGCGACTTCCAGTAGAAGTCGTGGTTCCACGCCTGCGCGGCATTGTTGAACAGCTTGCCCTTCGCCTGCCGCACCACCTCCTCCACCGACGAGGCGCGCAGCGGCTCCTTTTCGAGCAGCTGGTTGGCGGTATCGACGTACTTCTTGTGGTGCTTGCCGTGGTGCAGCTTGAGCGTCTCGGCCGAGATCACCGGCGCGAGCGCGTCCTCCGCGTACGGCAGCGGCGGAAGAGAGAAATGGACCTGCCTGGCCGGTGCGGCCACTGTGCTTGCCATGGTGTGCCTCCTACGAGGTCGACTTGATGCGGACGTCGTTCTTCACCGAGCGCACGCCGTCCACCTTCTTCGCCGCCTCCTCGGCGCGCGCGGCCTGCTCGCGCGAGTCAGCGAAGCCGGTGAGCTGCACCACGCCGCGGTAAGTCTCGATGTTGATCGCGGCGGCGGTGCGCGCGCCGACGTCGGTGGCGATCGCGCTCTTCACCCGGGCGGTGAGCGCGGCGTCGTTGGTGAACTCGCCCGTGGTGCGCTTGCTCTCGGGTTCTTGCTTTGAAGCGCAGGCGCTGAGCGCCAGTGCTGCCGCCAGCCCGAGCAGCCGGCGTCGGGAAGCGTTCATGATTCGTCCTTCTCCGGAATCCGCACCGGCTCGTGGTCGCCCGGCTGCATCGGGTCGAACGGCCACTTCGCCGGTTGCGGCTGCTCTTTCTCCACGACTACTTTCTCCATGACTACAGCCGGGACTCCCAGTCCTTGACCTGCTTCTCGGCCTCGTCCTTCTGCATGCCGTAGCGCTCCTGGATCTTGCCCACGAGCTGGTCGCGATGGCCGGCCACCTGGTCGAATTCGTCGTCGGTGAGCTTGCCCCACTTCTCCTTGACCTTGCCCTTCATCTGCTTCCAGTTACCTTGAATCGTGTCCCAGTTCATTTCCGTCTCCTTAAGTAAGCGCCGTTCAGTTATGCAAATTACGGGCCAGCGAGCCGCGCCACCGTGGCGAGCAGCGCGACCGGCTCCACGGGCTTCGCCAGCCGGGCGTCGTATCCGCCGCCGCCGTCAGTGCCAAGCGCCGCCGCGCGCAGGCAGCCGCCGCGCTCGGCCGGCAACGAGCGCAGCTCGCGGATCAAAGAGTCCCCGCCCTTGCCGAGCGCGGAGAGCAGCACGTCGGGCTGCCAGGAATCCACCTCGTCGAGGGCGTCCTCAGCGCTGCCCGCGAGGCGCACTTCGGCGCCGGCGATCGCGAGCATGCTTTGCAATTCGCGCCCTTCGCCGTCCACGCCGGCGACCAGCACGCGCACGCCGGAAAGCAGCGGCTCGTGCGCCGCCGGCCCATCCGGCCGCGCGAGCTGCAGCAGGTTGCTGATCGTCCGGCACTGCGCGCGCGCGTGGCGCTCCATCGTCTTGTCCTCCATGCGCGCGGCGCACGCGGCGATGGCCTCGGCCGGGACTCGCAACTCCTCGAGCACCGACACCATCAAATCTTGGCGCAGGCGGCTCGCCTCTTCGGTCGCGATGCGCGTGCGGCGCTCGCGCTCGAGCGCGCGCCCGAGGCCGTACTGCATCCGCCGGTACGCGTCGATGTCCACCAGCGCGCCGGCGTAGCCGACGAACACGCCGTCGGCGTACAGCGGCGCGGCGCGCTCGAGCATCCAGCGGCATTCGCCGTCGCGCCGGCGCAGCCGGTACTCGATCTCGAAGGGCTGGCGCTCGTCGAAGGCGCGCACACAGGTATCGAGCCAGCGCGTCAGGTCTTCTGGATGCAGCGCGCGGGTCCAGCCTTCGCCGAGCGCCTGCTCGGGCGTGTAACCGGTGTAGTCCAGCCACGCGCGACTGACTTGTTCGCACGACATGTCCGGACGCGCGCGCCACGTCAGAAGTGGAATGGTTTCGTCGGGCTTCATGTGACTCGTGCCGCCATGACCCGGCTCCAGCACGAGCCGTGCCCGCGCGTAGCCCGTAGCGCAATCACTACGCCAGCCGCATGCGCTCGACACGTATTTTTTACCGCGCCGCGGTCGAACGTTACATAAGCCGAGGCCATGCGAGCAGCTGCGCCGTGGGCATGGAGTTTGCTCAGGTCTCTGATCGCTGCAACCTACAATTTTGAGGAGTCTGTCATGTTGAGCTGGGCGCTCGCGTTTTTCATCATCGCCATCATCGCGGCGGTTTTCGGCTTCACCGGCATCGCTGCCGGCGCAGCCGAGATTGCCAAGATCCTGTTCGTAGTGTTCGTGGTCCTTTTCCTGGTCTCGCTGGTCGCGGGCCTGTTGAGAAGGCCGTAAAGGAGACCTATCTAATGCACATGAAACTTTCCAGCATCGCGCTGGCGCTGGCGTTCGCCTTCGGCACCGCCGCGCAGGCGCAAACCACCCAACAGCCCGACCGCAAGGCGCACAACGCGGCGGAAGACGCCATCGAGAAGCAGGCGAAAGCCGACAAGGCGAAGTGCGACGCGCTCAAGGCCAACGCCAAGGACATCTGCATGGCGGAAGCGAAAGGCAAGGAGAAGGTCGCCAAGGCCGAGCTCAATGCCAAGAGCGAGAAGGACCAGGCCAAGGCGCAGCAGAAAGTCGCCGAAGCCAAGGCCGAGGCCGCCTACGACGTCGCCGCGCAGAAGTGCGACGACCAGAAAGGCGAAGCCAAGGACGCGTGCATCAAGCAGGCGAAGGTCGAGCGCGACCGCAGCAAGGGCAAGGCCGAGAAGACGGCGGACGCGAAGCAGGATAAGCAGGGCGCGGCCACCGGCGGCACGGCGCCCGAGCGCAAGCCTGCCGAGCCGAAGCAAAAGCCGTAGATGGCCGGAGCGTTCCTCTCCGACATCCAGACGTTGCGCAATAGGGCCCGGGAGCACACCACGCAAGGCGCGGTGACTCCCGGGTACCGCGCCACATCAGGGAAGACCTGAATCATTAGCCATGGCACGCAGCCTGTGGAAAGGGGCGATCAGCTTCGGCCTGGTCAACGTCCCGGTGGAGCTCCATTCGGCGAAGAAGCGCGCCGCTGAGCTCGACATGACGATGCTCGACAAGCGCGATCTCGCGCCGGTGGGCTACAAGCGCGTCAACAAGTCGACCGGCAAGGAGGTCGCCTGGGGCGACGTGGTCAAGGGCTACGAGTACAAGGACGACAAGTACGTCGTGCTCTCGGACGAGGACTTCCGCCGCGCCAACCCGGAAGCGAGCCGTACCGTCGACATTCTCGCCTTCGTCGAGCTGGCGGACATCGAGCCGCAGTATTTCGAGACCCCCTACTACCTCAAGCCCGAGAAGCGCGGCGAGAAGGCCTACGCACTGCTGCGCGAGACCCTGCAGAAGGCCGGCAAGGCGGGCGTCGCCAGCGTGGTGATCCGCACCAAGCAGTATCTCGCCGCGCTGGTGGCGCAGGACGACCTGCTGGTGCTGAACACCCTGCGCTATGCGGAGGAGCTCAAGGCGCCCTCGGAGCTCGAGGTCCCGAAGGCCAAGGTCACGCCGAAGGAGCTCGACATGGCGTTGCGCCTGGTCGACGACATGGCCGACAAGTGGCAGCCGGCCAAATACAAGGACACCTACCGCGACGACCTGCTCAAGCGCATCAAGGAGAAGGTCAAGGCCGGGCAGACCGAGGAGCTGACCGAGCCCGAGAAGGACGCCGCGCGCCCCGCGAAAGGGGCCGACGTGATCGACCTGATGGCGCTGTTGAAGAAGAGCGTCGAGAAAAAGCCCGCCAAGGCAAAACGTCCGGCGCGCAGGCGCCGCGCCGCCTGACATGCCCAAACGGCTGATGCGCTACGCCGTCGTCGGCCTCGGGCACATCGCCCAGGTCGCGGTGCTGCCCGCGTTCGGCAACGCGCGGCGCAACTCCAAGCTGGTCGCGCTGGTGTCGGGCGACCCGGTGAAGCGTGAGCAGCTCGGCAAGAAGTACGACGTGGCGCGCACCTATTCCTACGAGCAGTACGACGAGTGCCTGAAGTCGGATATCGACGCGGTGTACATCGCGCTGCCGAACACCCAGCACTGCGAGTTCACGCTGCGCGCGGCGCGCGCCGGCAAGCACGTGCTGGTCGAGAAACCGATGGCCGTGACCGAGGACGAGTGCGAGCGCATGCTGCGCGCCGCGCGCGACGCCAACGTCAAGCTGATGGTCGCCTATCGCCTGCACTTCGAGCGCGCCAACCTGGAGGCCGGCGAGATCGCCCGCTCGGGGCGCATCGGCGAGCCGCGCCTGTTCAATTCCACCTTCTGCACCCCGGTGGTGCCGGGCAACATCCGCGTACGCCGCGACAGCGGCGGCGGCGTGCTCTACGACATCGGCATCTACTGCATCAACGCTGCGCGCAATCTGTTCGGCGACGAGCCGGTCGAGGTGCGCGCGGCCTGCGCCGGCACGCTCGACGAGGTGGAGGAGACGGCGAGCGCCATCCTGCGCTTCTCGAACGACCGCATCGCCGCGTTCACCGCGAGCTTCGGCGCCGCCAAGGTCTCCGAGTACCGGCTCGCCGGCACCAAGGGCGACCTCGCGGTCGAGCCCGCCTACGACTACGCGCGCCCGCTGCGCCATCGCCTGACGATCGACGGCGAGATGCGCGAGCGGCGCTTCGCCAAGCGCGACCAGTTCGCCCCGGAGCTGCTCTACTTTTCCGACTGCATCCTGCAGAACCGCGCGCCCGAGCCCGGCCCCGACGAGGGCCTGGCCGACGTGCGCATCATCCGCGCCCTCTACCGCTCGGCGGAGAGCGGCCAGCCAGTGCGCCTCGCGCCCTTCGCCAAGCGCGAGCGGCCGAGCCTGGAGCAGGAGATCCGCCGCCCCCCCATCGACAAGCCCGAAGTGATCCACGCCGCCGCACCCTCGGGCTCCGACTGATTTTTTTAACCGAAGGAGAAACTGAAATGAAAGCACTGATCGTTATTGCAGCAACCGCCATTGCCTTCCCCGTGTACGCGCAGCAGAAGCAGGACGTGCCGCAGAGCCTGCCGAGCGCGGAGGAGCGCGCGAAGAACCGCGAGACCGTGAGCAGCGGCACCGCCGGCGCGGCGCTCACCACCAAGGTCAAGACCGCCCTCGCGTCCGACGCCGGGCTCAGCACCATGACCAACATCGACGTCGACAGCAAGGATGGCGTGGTGACGCTCAAGGGCAAAGTCGACTCCGCCGACATGAAGAAGAAAGCCGGCGACGTCGCCAAGAAGGTCAGCGGCGTGAAGTCGGTGAAGAACGAGCTCAAGGTCGAAAAGAAGAGCTAGGAAAGCAGCAATGGACGAATCCGGCACGCCGCTCCTCTCGGTCACGCAGACCCGGGACGGCGTCTGGAGCGTCAATGAGCGCGCACCCGGGCGCGTCGCGATCGCCTATTTCCCCAGCAAGTGGGGAGCGTTGAAGCACGCGGTGCGCAGCGCCCGGGCCAAGCGGCGCTGCCGGGTCGCCGTGCTGGAGCGCGGCGGCGCGGTCGCACTGAGCCACGACTACGCGGAGGCACCATGAAAACCGCAACTTTTGCACTGATCTTCGGCATCGCCTACCTGGTGGCCGGCCTGCTCGGCCTGATCCCGGCCGCGCTGCGCCCGCCGCCGGCGGATGCACCGCCGACCCAATTCACCATGCTGTACGGCTACCTGCTCGGCCTGTTCCCGGTGAACGTGCTGCACAGCGCCGTCCACCTGGCGATCGGCGCCTGGGGCATCGCCGCCTGGCGCGGCATGTCCGATCCGCTGGTCTACGCCCGCTCGATTGCGCTGTTCTACGGCGCCCTCGCCGTGATGGGCCTGATTCCCGGCATGAACACGCTGTTCGGCATGCTGCCGATCCACAGCCACGACGTCTGGCTGCACGCAGGCAGCGCGGCGATCGCGGCCTATTTCGGATGGCGCTCGACGGAGCCCGCAATGGAACGACGCAGCCAGCATGAGCGGCGGCAGCGCATGCTGCCGGTGGCGCGCGAGCGCCGCCTCGGCCTCGCCGACCGCCGGCACCTGGCCTACAGCGCCGCCTAGCGACCAGGGGTCGCCGGACGATTAGCAACCGGAGTCGCCGGACGACTCTGCCTCGGGCTACACTCGGGCCCAGGGAGGAGTCATGAGAACCGCAACATTCGCGTTGTTCGCCGGCATCATCTACCTCAGCGCGGGCCTGGTCGGCCTGGTGCCGGAGGCGCTTTGGCCGCCACCGGCGGACGCGCCGGCGCCGACCCGCCTGATGGCGCTGTACGGCACCCTGCTGGGCTTGTTCGCGGTCAATGCCGCGCATAGCGGCGTGCACATCCTCATCGGTATCTGGGGCGTCGTCGCCTGGCAGGCCGACCACATCGGCCGCCGCGTGCGCAGTCCGCGCGTATACGCGCGTGCGCTCGCCCTGCTCTACGGCCTGCTCGCCGTGCTCGGGCTGATCCCGGCCACCAACACCCTCTTCGGCTTCGTGCCCCTGCACGGCCACGACGTCTGGCTGCATGCCGGGACGGCGTTGATCGCCGCCTACTTCGGCTGGCGCGGGCAGACCGATGCCGAGCGCCGCGGCAATGACAAGACCGATCGCCGTGAGAAAACGCAACCGGTCCCGCGCGAGCGGCGCTACGGTCACGGCGACCGCCGCATCCCGACCAGCGAGGTCTAGCCGCTTGGGTTGATTCCCACTGTAATCTCCGGCGCATGAGGCCCCCGTTTCGCGCCGACCATGTCGGCAGCCTGCTTCGACCGCCCGAGTTGAAGCGCGCGCGCGAAGAGTTCAAAGGTGGAAAGCTGTCGCGCGCAGGCCTTACCGAAGTCGAAAACGCTTCCATCAGAAAAGCGGTGGCCCTTCAGGAAGCCGCGGGGCTGCAATCGGTCACCGACGGCGAATTCCGCCGCGCGTTCTGGCATGTGGACTTCCTTACCGGCTTCGACGGCATCGTCGCCACGCAGGGGCAGTACGCGCTCAAGTTCCATGGCGAGGGCGGCGCCGAGTCCGAGACCAAATCGATGATGGTGGTGACCGGCAAGGTGAAGCGCAGCCGGCCGGTGATGGTGGAGCACTTCCGGTTTCTCAAATCCACTACCAAGAAAACGGCGAAGCTCTGCATCCCGGCCCCTACCTACCTGCACATGCGCGGCGGGCGCCGCGTGGTCAACGCCGAAGCCTATCCGGACGTTGAGGAATTCTGGAGCGACATCACACTGGCCTATCGTCAGGAAATCGCCGAGCTCGCCGCCGCTGGGCTGCAGTACCTGCAGATCGACGATGTGTCGTTCGCCTGCCTGTGCGACGAGGGCATCCGCGGGCAGGTCAAGCGCGATGGCGAGGATCCGGCGCGGCTGCCGGCCAAGTACGCCGCGGTGATCACCGATCTATTGAAGGACAGGCCCAAGACCATGGCCGTCACCATGCACACCTGCCGCGGCAACCACGCCAGCATGTGGATGGCCGAGGGCGGCTACGATGCGGTCGCCGAGGCGGTGTTCCAGACCGGGGTCGACGGCTTCTTCCTCGAGTACGACACCGCGCGCGCCGGCGGCTTCGCGCCGCTGCGCTTCGTGCCCAAGGGTAAGAAGGTCGTGCTCGGACTGATCTCGACCAAAACTCCGGTTCTCGAAAAGAAAGAGAGCCTGAAAAGGCGTATCGATGAGGCCGCGAAATACATTCCGCTCGAAAACCTGTGCCTGTCGCCGCAGTGCGGCTTCGCCTCGAGCGAGGTGGGAAACCAGCTCACCGAGGACGACCAGAAGCGAAAGCTCGAGCTCGCCGTGCAGGTGGCGCGCGAGGTCTGGAGTTAGAATCCACCACTCTCTAGGAGGAGAAAGATGAAAAAGCTAGTCATCGCGGCGGCGCTCGCCGCTCCGCTCAGCGCGGGCGCGCAGCAGCCGGTCAAGATCGGCATGCCGCTTACCCTGTCCGGGCAGTTCGCCGACGCCGCCAGCCAGATGCTGAACGGCGCCAAGACCTACATGAAGATGCACGGCGACACCGTCGCCGGGCGCAAGATCGAGCTCATCACCAAGGATGTCGGCGGCCCGGCACCCGACGTGGCCAAGCGCCTGTCGCAGGAGCTGGTGGTGCGCGACAACGTCGACCTGCTCGCGGGCTACGTGCTCACGCCCAACGCCATGGCCGGCGGCGACGTTTCGGCCGAGGCGAAGAAGTTCATGGTGGTGATGAACGCCGCCACCTCGGTGGTGATCACCAAGTCGCCTTACATGATCCGCACCTCGGTGACCCTGCCGCAGGTGATGGAGACCTTCGGCACCTGGGCCGCCAAGCAGGGCATCAAGCAGAACTACACCATGGTCACCGACTACGGTCCGGGCCACGACGCCGAGGCCGCGTTCCAGAGCGCGTTCAAGGCCGCCGGCGGCACCATCGTCGGCTCGGTGCGCTTCCCGGTCGCGAACCCCGACTTCTCGGCCTTCGTGCAGCGCGCGAAGGACATCGGCCCGGAGTCGATCTACATCTTCATCCCGGGCGGCGCGCAGCCCGCGGCGCTGGGCAAGGCATTCGCCGAGCGCGGCATCGACAAGAAGAAGACGCGCATCCTCGGCTCGGGCGAGACCACCGCCGAAGCCGCGCTCAAGAGCATGGGCGACACCGCGCTCGACATCATCACCGCCTGGCACTACGACTACACCGACAAGAACCCGCTCAACCAGAAGTTCGTCAAGGAGTACCAGGGCGTGGCGAACGGCCGCAACCCGGACTTCTTCTCGATCGGCGGCTACGACGGCATGCACGCGATCTACGAGACGCTGAAGAAGACCAAGGGCAAGACCGACGCCGAGGCGATGATCGCCGCCGCCAAGGGCCTGAAGTGGGAAAGCCCGCGCGGCCCGATGATGATCGACCCCGAGACGCGCGACGTGGTGCAGAACGTGTACATCCGCCGCGTGCAGAAAGTCGGCAATGAGCTGGTCAACGTGCCGTTCGACACCATCCCGATGGTGAAAGACCCGGCTGGCGAGCGGAGGAAGCAGGGCGCGGCGAAGAAGTAGTCAGAAAATCCTGAAACAGCCAACCGTCGTTCCCGCGAAAGCGGGAACCCAAGTTTTTCGAAAAGAAAACTGGGCCCCCGCCTTCGCGGGGGCGACGGCTTCCCGCCTCTGATGTTCTCGTCCGCCGCAGGCGTGCTCTTCGACGGGTTCGCCTACGGGATGCTGTTGTTCCTGCTGTCGGTGGGGCTGTCGGTGACGCTGGGGATGATGAATTTCGTCAACCTGGCGCACTGCAGCTTCGCCATGGTCGGCGGCTACGCCACCGTCAGCCTGACCGGCAAGCTTGGCTGGCCGTTCCTCGCCACGCTGCCCGCCGCTTTCCTCGCCGGAGCGGCGGTTTCCGTCGTGCTGGAGCGAACGCTCTATCGAAAGCTGTACCGGGCGAGCGACCTCGACCAGTGCTTGCTCACCATCGGCATCGTCTTCATCTCGGTGGCGGCCTTCGCCTGGTTCTACAGCACCGAGCAGCAGTCGGTGCGCGTGCCGGACTACCTCCAGGGTTCGGTGCAGGTCGGCGCGCAGAGCTTCGCCGCCTACCGGCTTTTTCTCATCGCCATCGGCCTGCTGATCCTCGGCGCGCTGGTGTTCCTGGTCGAGCGCACGCGCTTCGGCGCGCAAGTACGCGCGGCGGTCGACAACCAGCGCATGGCGCGCGGCCTGGGCATCGACGTCGATCGCGCCTTCATGATCACCTTCGCGCTCGGCGGCGGCCTTGCCGGCCTGGGCGGCGCGCTCGCCATCCAGGTGGTTGGCCTCGATCCCACCTTCGCCCTCGCCTACCTGGTGTACGTGCTGATCGTGGTCGCGGTCGGCGGCCTGGGCTCGATCGGCGGCTCCTTCGCCGCCGCGGCCGTGCTCGGCATCAGCGACATGGCGGGCAAGTATTACTTTCCATGGTTAGGCGCCTTCCTGATCTATCTCGTCATGGTCGCCCTTCTGATGTGGCGGCCCGCAGGTCTCTTTGGCAAGCGCTAACATCCATTTTGCGGCGAAGGTGCGCTGGCACCCGCTGGAGATCGTGTTCTGGCTGTGCACGCTTGCTGCCGTTCGTCCTCACGCCGAACTACCTTTCGCTCGCCAGCCAGATCGCGATCACCGCCCTCTTCGCGCTGTCGCTCGACCTGATCCTCGGCTACGCCGGCATCGTCTCGCTCGGCCACGCGGCATTTTTCGGCGTCGGCGCGTACACGGCGGGGCTCCTCGCCAAGCATTATTGGTCTGAACCCTTGTCCGGATTGATCCTGGCCGCAATCGTTGCCGGGCTGGTCGGCTACGCCAGCAGCCACATCGTCGTGCGCTTCCGGCACCTCGCGCTCATCATGCTCACCATGGGGCTGGGACTGCTGCTGCACGAGGCGGCCAACAGCGCGAGCGGCCTCACCGGCGGCGCCGATGGCCTGCAGGGGTTCAAGGTGGCCTCGGTGCTCGGCTTCAAGTTTCGACATGTTCGGCCGCACGGCATACGGTTTTTCATTGCTGGTTCTGTTCGTCTGCTTCCTGGTATGCCGAAGGATCATCCATTCCCCCTTTGGCCTGGCGCTGCGCGGCATCCGCGAGAACGCGACGCGCATGCCGGCGATCGGCGCGCCGAGCCGCGCGCACCTGCGCAAGGCCTACACCATCGCCGCGGTGATCGCGGGCATCGCCGGCGCGCTGCTCACCCAGACCACCTCCACGGTGTCGCTGGAGGTGCTGTCCTTCGGGCGCTCGGCCGACGTGCTGGTGATCCTGATCCTGGGCGGCGCCGGCCGGCTCTATGGCGGCATCATCGGGGCGATCATCTACATGGTGGCGCGCGACCAGTTCTCGGGCCTCAACCCGCAGTACTGGTACTTCTGGATCGGGCTGCTGCTGGTGGCGGTGGTCATGCTCCTGCCCAACGGAATCCTGGGAGGGTTTGCCAAATTCTTTCCACGAAGAAGCTGAACAAGAGCTTCGGCTCGCTCGTGGTGGCGCAGGACATCGCGCTCGAGCTGCCGCGCGGCGAGCGCTACGCGCTGATCGGGCCGAACGGCGCCGGCAAGACCACGCTGATGAACCTGATGACCGGAATGCTGAGGCCGGATTCCGGGCAGATTTTCCTCGACGGCGAGGAGATCACCGGCCACAAGCCCGATGCGCGGGTGAAGAAGGGGCTTGCGCGCACCTTCCAGATCAACACCCTTTTCCCGCAGCTGAGCGCGCTCGAGTCGGTGAGCCTCGCGGTGCTCGAGCGCGAAGGCCAGGCGCACAACTGGTGGCGCGGGCTGCCGCGCTTTGGTGCTGCGATCGACGAAGCGCAGGCCATCCTCGACTCGCTGCACATTCCGTCCACCCGGGAGACCAAGGAGCTGGCTTACGGCCAGCAGCGCCTGCTCGAGATCGCGCTCGCGCTCGCCACGCGCCCGAAGGTGCTGCTGCTCGACGAGCCCGCGGCCGGCGTGCCGAAGGACGAGAGCGCGGCGCTGTTCGATGCCATCGACGGCCTTTCGCGCAGCCTCACCATCCTGTTCATCGAGCACGACATGGACGTCGTGTTCCGCTTCGCCAGCCGCATCATCGTAATGGTGGGCGGACGCATCCTGGTCGAAGGCCCACCCGACGAGATCGCGCGCGACGAGCGCGTGCGCGAGGTCTACCTTGGCAAAGCGCGACTCGCTGCTTGAACTGACGGGCGTGCGCGCGGGCTACGGCGACGCCGTGGTGCTGGACGACGTCTCGCTCGAGGTGCCGCGCAACGGCAGCCTCGCGGTCCTCGGCCGCAACGGCGTCGGCAAATCCACTTTGCTGCTGACCCTGATGGGCTACACCCGCCTCCATGCGGGCAGCGTCGTGTTCAACGGCACGGATATCAGCGCGCTAGCGCCGCACCGGCGCGCGCAGCTCGGCATCGGCTGGGTGGCGCAGGAGCGCGAGGTTTTCCCTTCGCTCAGCGTGGAAGAGAACCTCACCGTGGCGGCGCGGCCCGGGCGCTGGGGCCTGGAGGCGGTCTATGAGCTCTTTCCCCGCTTGAAGGAAAGACGAATCAACATGGGGAACCAGCTCTCGGGCGGCGAGCAGCAGATGCTGGCGATCGCGCGCGCGCTGATGACCAATCCGGCGCTGCTGCTGCTCGACGAGCCGCTGGAGGGGCTGGCGCCGATCATCATCGAAGCCATCTCGCAAGCGTTCAAGCGGCTGATCGCGGACAAGTCGCTCGCCATCCTGCTGGTCGAGCAGCACACCGACATCGCGCTCGAGCTCACGCAGGACGCGGTGCTGATCGAACGCGGACGCATCGCGCACCGCGCGCGCTCGGCGGACCTTGCGCGCGACTCTGCGACGCTCGAGCGCCTGGTCGGACTGAAGGTCGGCTAGCGGGCGCAGGTCTTGCACGCACCCGGAGCTCCAACACCGGAGCTCGTATGAAAGCACTTTGCTGGCACGGCAAGAAAGACATCCGCTGCGACACGGTTCCCGATCCGCAGATCGAGAATCCACGCGACGCCATCATCAAAGTGACGACATGCGCGATCTGCGGCTCGGATCTGCACCTCTTCAACGGCTTCATCCCCGGCATGATGCGCGGCGACATCGTCGGCCATGAATTCATGGGCGAAGTGATGGAGGTCGGCTCGGATATCAAGAAGCTGAAACCGGGAGACCGGGTCGTGGTTCCCTTTACCATCATCTGCGGCGAATGCGAGCAGTGCCGCCGCGGCAACTTTTCGGTTTGCGAGCGCACCAACCGCAACCGCGCCATCGCCGACAAGGTGTTCGGCCATAGCACGGCCGGCCTGTTCGGCTATACGCACCTCACCGGCGGCTATGCGGGCGGACAGGCGCAATACGTGCGCGTGCCTTATGCCGATGTCGGCCCGGTAAAAATTCCAGCCGGCATGCCGGATGACCAGGCGCTGTTCCTCGGCGACATTTTCCCTACCGGCTGGCAGGCCGCGGTGCAATGCGACATCCAGCCCGAGGACACGGTGGCGATCTGGGGCGCGGGGCCGGTCGGCCAGTTCACCATCCGCAGCGCGGTGCTGCTGGGCGCCAAGCAGGTCATCGCCATCGATCGCCTGCCCGAGCGGCTGAGCATGGCGCAGGCCGGCGGCGCGATCCCGGTCAACTTCGAGGAAGAAAGCGTAATCGAGCGCCTGCAGGACCTCACCCACGGCAAGGGCCCCGACAAATGCATCGACGCGGTCGGCCTCGAAGCGCACGTCGGCATGAAGCACCTCGACTCGTTCTACGACCGCGCCAAGCAGACGCTGATGCTGGAGAGCGACCGGCCGCACGTGCTGCGCGAGATGATCTACGTGTGCCGCCCCGCCGGCGTGCTTTCCGTGCCGGGCGTCTACGGCGGGCTGATCGACAAGTTCCCGATGGGCGCGCTGATGCAGAAAGGACTCACCGTGCGCACCGGGCAGACGCACGTCAACAAGTGGGCGCACGACCTGCTGCGCCGCATCGTCGAAGGCGACATCGATCCCTCGTTCGTGGTGACGCACACCGCCTCGCTCGAGCAGGGACCGGACCTGTACAAGACTTTTCGTGACAAGGAGGACGGATGCATCAAAGTCGTGCTCAAACCGTAGCCGCAGGTCTGGGGTTCTTCAGCATCGGGCTCGGCCTGGCCGAGCTGGTCGCACCGCGGCTGGTCCGGCAGGCGATGGGGTTTCGCTGCTCCGATGGCATGGTGCGCCTTTATGGAGCGCGAGAGCTCGTCAACGGCGTCGGCATCCTCCTCGCCTGGAAGCGCGCGCCGTGGGTCTGGGCGCGCGTCGCGGGTGACGCCCTCGACATCGCCACCTCGCGCAGCCCGACCGGGATTGCGGCATTGGCCGGCGTCACTGCGGTGGACATCGCCACCGCCGCGCAGCTGAGCCGCGAGGAAAACGCGCCGCCGCGGCGGCACTACGACTACAGCAGCCGCAGCGGTTTCCCGCTTCCACCGGCCGAGATGCGCGGTGTCGCGCGTGCTAAAGCAGCAGCCTCGGTAGGACAAGCACCACCCATGGCACATACGCGATAAGCAGCAGCGTCGCGACCAGGATGGCGATGTAGGGCAACATCGGCAGGGTGACCGAGCTCAAGCTGACGCGCCCGATCTGCGCCACCACCACCAGGAGCAATCCGACCGGTGGCACCACCAGGCCGATGCCGAGCGCGGCGACCGCGAGCAGGCCGAAGTGCAGCGGGTCGATGCCGTACTTCGCCACCGTGACCGACAGGATCGGGTAGAAGATGATCAGCGCCGGCAGGCCGTCGAGCAGGCTGGCGAATACGATCAGCGTGAGGGTGACGAGCGCGAGCAGCAGGAACGGCGACGAGGTCACCTGCTGCAGCGCGCTGGCGATGGTTTGCGGCAGCCCGGTTGTGGCGAAGGCCCACGACATGGCGGTGGCGACGCCGGCCAGCACCGAGACTGCGGCGGTGGTGATCCCGGTCTGCACCAGCATGCGGCCTAGGTCCTTTGCCTTGATCTCGCGGTAGATCACCACGTCCAGCACCAGGGCGTAGACCACCGCGAGCACCGCTGCCTCGGTCGCCGTGGTGACGCCGCCCAGGATCCCGCCGAACAGAACCACCGGCATGCCTAGCGGCAGGATGGCTTCGCGAAATGCGTGGCGCAGCGCCGCGCCCGAGAAGCGCCCGCGCGCGCCGGGCAGCGTGCCGCGGCGGGCCTGGATGTGGATGACGATGGAGAGCGTGAGCGCCATCAGGATGCCGGGCAGGAAGCCGGCGATGAACAGCGCCGAGATCGACAGGCCCGACATCGCGCCGAGGATCACCATCACCAGGCAGGGCGGGATCAGCATTCCCATGCCGGACGCGGCAGCGACGATCGCCGCCGCGCGCTCGGGCGGGTACCCCGCCTTCACCAGCGACGGGATGAGGATCGAGCCGATCGCCGAGGCATCCGCCACCGACGAGCCCGAGATCCCGGAGAACAGCACTTCGGAGGCGACCACCACGATGCCCAGCCCGCCGCGGATATGTCCGACGATCGCCGAGGCGAGCGCCACCAGGCGGCGCGAGATGCCGCTGGTCTCCATCAGCGCGCCGGCGAGCACGAACAGCGGGATGGCGACGAACGGGAACGGCTCGATGCCCGACATCATCTTGTGGGCCACGGTCTCGAGCGGGATCTCGAGCGCGATGAAGCCGGCGATGGTGGCGAGCGCCATGCTGAACGCGACCGGCATGCCGAGCACCAGCAGCGTGATGAAGACGATGACGAGAAGGATCATGCCTTCCACCGTTCGTGCAGCACCGGCCAGTCCATCAGCACGAACAGCACACCGCTGATGGGCAGCACAAGGTAGCCGGTGCCGACGGAGAATGGCAGCGTCGGGTACATCTGCAACGCCGAGTTCTCCACGATGTGCCAGCCGTACACCACCATGAAGAGCGCAAGCGACCACACCACGCCGTGCTCGAGCCACTCGAGCATCCGCTTCCAGCGCGGCCCGAGGAAACGCACGACGAAGTCAACGCCGTAGTGGGCGCGGTAGCGCACCGCGAGCGCGGCGCCGAGGTAGGACAGCCACTGGTAGCACAGGGTGGTGAATTCCTCCGACCAGACGATCGGCTCCTGCACCGCGTAACGGAACACCACCTGCGCCGCGACCATTACCGCGATGATCGCGACCAGCGCCGCGACCACCGCGCGCAGCGCCTGCTCGAGAGCGCGGAAGAACAACGCCTTACTGGATGCCGGCTTCCTTCAGAGCCTTGTCGACCAGCGGCGACTTCACCCGCGTTTTGAACGCCTGCACCACCGGCAGCGTCGCCTTGCGGAACGCGGCAATATCGGGCTCGCTGACCGTGACCCCGGTGCCGCTCATCTGCGTCACCACTCGCGGCGTGGCGGTCGCCGCGGCGGTGGTGTAGTACTCGGCATCGACCTTGAAGAAAGCCTTCGAGCCCTCGTCGAGCGCCTTCTTCTGCTCGGCGTTGAGCGAGTTCCACTTCTTCAGGTTCATGATCACGACTCCGGAAGCGCGACCGTGGCCGGTGACGGTGAGCTGCTTCGCCACCTCGTGGTTTTTCAGGCCCCACAGCAGCTGCACGCTGGTCGCGTTGCCGTCGATCTGGCCCTGTTGAATCGCGCTGTACACCTCGGGGGTGCCCATCGGCACCGGAATCGCGCCCATTGCCTTGATCATGTCCACCTGCATCGGGTCCTGCATCACCCGCAGCTTGAGGCCCTTCATGTCCTCCGGTGTGCGCACCGGGCGCTTGCTGTTGAGCACCGCGAGCGAGCCGCCGTCGGCGAACACCAGCACCTTGAGCCCGTGCGGCTCCATCTTCTTGCCGAGCTCGGCGGCGATCGGGCCCTGCAGGAAGTTGAGGAAGTCCTCGTGCTTGATCCAGACAAACGGCAAGCCGAACACGCCGTGCTCGGGGACCAGCTGCTGGCTCACCTGCGAAGCCACCACCGCGATGTCGATCGAGCCGACCTTGGTCGCTTCCATCAGCGCCTTCTGGTCGCCAAGCACGCCTTCCGGGAACAGGCGCACCGTCAGCTTGCCGCTCTTGTCGACCGCCTCCTTGAAGGCGACCGCGGCCGGGTAGTACGAAAAGGTCTTGGGCAGCGCGTCGGCGAACTTCAGCTCGGTCTGCGCGTAGGCCGTGCCCGCAGCGCACAGCGCCACGGCGAATACCACATTCCTCATGAGTGACTCCTCCTCGCGGCCAGAATACTACGAACCGCCGCCGCCGCGGTGCAGCGATTCGAACGAGTCGAGACTGCGCTCCAGGTCCTCGAGAATCGGCAGGTCCGCGCTCGCACTCTTACGCGCAATAGCCGTCAGCAAACCGGCGATCGAGCCCGCTTGCGTGCGGTGTCGTCCGTGGAGAAATGCGAGGATGTCCTGCTCGTAATCCTGCACGCGCACGCTGATCGCTGCTGCGCCGCACGAACAGCCGGCGCCGAAGGCAACATGCCCGCCGGAGACGCGCTGCCATTTACCCAGGAGGCGCACCGCTTCCACGGCTGGTTGTTTCGCTTTCATGGGCTCCAACGCGTAATACTATCGGGCGCTTGAGCGCCCGCACCCGCCTCGCCGCCGACATCGGCGGTACCTTCACCGATGTCGCCGCGTTCGACGAGCGCAGCGGGCAGCTGCTGCTCGGCAAGACGCTGTCGACGCCGCGGCGCCTAGTCGAGGGCATTTCGCACGGCGTGGACAAGGCCGGCGCGGACTTCGCCGACGCGGGCCTCTTCCTACACGGCTCCACTATCGCCATTAACACCATGCTGGAGCGCACCGGCGCGCGCACCGCGCTGCTCATCACCGAGGGCTTCCGCGACAGCTACGAGATCGGCCGCATCAATCGCCCCGACTCCTACAACCTGTTCTTCCGCAAGCACGTTCCGCTGGTCGAGCGCGCGCTACGTTTCGAAGTGCGCGAGCGCGTCACTGCCACCGGCGAGGTGCTGGTGCCGCTGGACGAGGCGCAGGTTGATGCCCTGTGCGACCAGCTCGAGGCGGCGAAGGTCGAAGCCGTCGCGATCCTGCTGCTGCACTGCTATGTGAATCCGAAGCACGAGGAGCGGGTGAAACGCATCGTGCAACAGCGTCTGCCGCGCGCCTTCGTCACCGCCTCACACGAGCTGTCGCAGGAATACCGCGAGTTCGAGCGCTGCTCGACCACGGTCGCCAACGCCTACATCGGGCCGCGGGTAAGCCGTTACGTCGCCGAGATCGATACCCATATCAAGGATCAGAGCTTCAAGGGTGCGTTCCTGCTGGTGCAGTCGACCGGCGGCCTCTACCAGTCGCGCCAGGCGCAGACCGAATGCGTACGCATGCTGGAGTCTGGGCCCGCGGCTGGCGTGGTGGGCGCCCAGGCGCTATGCCGGGAATTGAAGCTCGACGACGCGGTGGCGTTCGACATGGGCGGCACCACCGCCAAGGCGGGCGTGATCTACGGCGGCGAGGTGCTGACCGCCTCGAGTGCGCTGGTCGGGGGCTACAACGAGGCGCTGCCGATCCAGATTCCCATGGTGCATATCTCGGAAGTCGGCACCGGCGGCGGCAGCATCGCCGCGGTCGATGCGAGCGGTGCGCTGCGTGTCGGCCCGCAGAGCGCGGGGGCCGAGCCCGGCCCGGCGTGCTACGGCCTCGGTGGCACGCGTCCTACGGTCACCGATGCCAACCTGGTGCTTGGCCGGCTCGCCGCCGACCGTTTCCTCGGCGGGGAGATGAAGCTCGACGAGGCGGCGGCGCAGCGCGCCATCACCGAGCATGTCGCCAAGCCACTGGGCCTGTCGCTCGCCGACGCCGCCAACGGCATCCTGCGCATCGCGGTGTCTTCGATGTCCTACGCAGTGAAAGGCGTGTCCACCGAGCGCGGCCTCGACGCCGCGGCGTTCTCGCTGATCGCCTACGGCGGCGCCGGCCCGCTACACGCCACGCAGATCGCGCGCGAGATCGGCATGTCGCGCATCATCGTGCCGCGCGCCCCCGGCCACTTCTGCGCCTTCGGCATGCTGCACTCGGACCTGCGCTACGACTTCGTGCGCACCTGGTTCACGCGCCTGGAGGATGCGCCGTTCGCCGAAATCGAGCGCATCTACCAGCGGCTGATCGCCCACGGGAAGAAGGCGCTCGCCGATAGCGGCGTGCGCTTCTCGAGCACCACCATCACCTATGCCGCCGACATGCGCTACGTCGGCCAGGAGCACCCGGTCACCGTGGACCTCTCGCCGGCGGTGTTCAAGAAGCGCAACCGCGACGCCATCAAGCACCACTTTGACGAGGTGCACCAGCTGCGCTATGGCACCAGCGCCCCCGAGGAGCGCGCCGAGATCGTCAGCCTGCGCGCCACGGTGACCGGCCGGATGAAGAAACCGCCTCTTGAACGGATATCCCGAGGAGGCCCAACCGCCCCGCGTGCGGCGCAACGCGGTACGCGCACTGTTTTCTTTTTGGACAAGAAACTGAAAACCCCGGCGTACGCCCGCGACGGCCTGAAAGCAGGAAATCGCATCGCCGGCCCGGCACTGATCGAAGAGCACGCGTCGACCACGGTGCTGCTGCCGGGCGACCGTATGCAGGTCGACAGCTTCGGCAATCTGCTGATCGAGGTGGGAAAGAAGCGATGAAGCGCAAGAAATCCAAAGCCGACCCGGTCCTCACCGAGATCGTGCGCAACGGCGTGCTCGCGGTGACCGAGGAGATGAAGTCGAACCTCATGCGCACCGCGTACAACATGATCATCTACGAGGCGCTCGACTTCACCGTGGGCCTGTTCACCGCCGACGGCCGCACGGTGTCGATCGGCATGGGGCTGCCGAGCTTCATCCGCGGCATGGCGAACGTGGTGAAGGCGGAGCTCGAGCATTTCGGCGAGGACGGCGTCGAGCCGGGCGACATCCTGGTGACCAACGACGCTTACACCACCGGCAGCCACCTCAACCACTTCACCTTCAGCATGCCGATCTTCGAGCGCGGCAAGCTGTGCGGCTGGGCGGCGTGCATGGCGCACTGGCCCGACGTCGGCGGCACGCTCGGCGGCGTCACCACGGACATCTACTCCGAGGGTATCCAGATCCCGCTGATGAAGTACCAGAAGGCGGGGGTGGTGAACCAGGAGCTGGTCGAGATCATCCGCATGAACGTGCGCATCCCCGAGCGCGCGATGGGCGATCTGCGCGCGCAGGTGATCGCGGTGAAGACCGGCGAGCGGCGCTTCCTCGAGCTGGTGCGCCGCTACGGACGCGACGAAGTCGCCGCGGCGATCGACAACATCATGGACAACTCGGAGGTCGCCGCGCGCGCGCGCACCCGGACGATTCCCGATGGCACCTACGAGGCCGAGTCCTTCATGGACGACGACGGCTACAGCGTGGGCGAGCGCGTGCCGATCAAGGTGCGCGTGATCAAGAAAGGCGACGAGATGACCATCGACCTTTCCGAGATCAGCCCGCAGGTGCAGGGATTCTTCAACTCCGGCCCGAGCACCGGGCAATCGTGCGCACAGGTCGCGTACAAGTGCCTCACCTCGCCCACCGACTACCCGGTCAACGACGGCAGCTTCCGCTCGCTCAAGGTGATCGTGCCGCAGGGCACGGTGGTAAGCGCGATCAAGCCCGCCGCGATGCGCTGGTGGATGACCTTCCCGATGACCGTGGTCGACACCGTGATCAAGGCGGTGTCGAAGGCGATTCCGGAGCGCACCGCCGCCGCGCACCACGCCGACCTGGTGTTCGCCCTGATCCACGGCCTCGCGCCGCGCGACGGGCGCTTCTTCATCGCCGCCTGCGGCCCGGCCGGCGGCGGCTGGGGCGCGCGCTACAACGGCGACGGCATGAGCGGCGTGGTGTGCTCCAACGACGGCGACACGCACAACAGCCCCTGCGAGCAGCTCGAGGCCAAGTACCCGATCCTGTTCGAGCGCTTCTGCCTGCGCACCGACTCCGGCGGCCCGGGTAAGCATCGCGGCGGCCTGGGCACCGAGCAGGTGGTGCGGGCGCTCGCGCCCATCACCGTCGACGTGCAGGCCGAGCGCATGCACTGCGCACCCTGGGGCATCGAGGGCGGGATGGAGGGCAAGGGCAACCACGTCACCACGCGCATCGACGGCAAGGAGGACATGGACCGCGCCAACGCCAAGCTGCGCAACCAGCGCCTGAAGGCCGGCGATGCTCTCATCCTGCGCACCGGCGGCGGCGGCGGCTTCGGCCCGCCGCATGATCGGCCCGCCGAGGTGGTGGCGAACGACGTGCGCCAGGGCTACGTCAGCGCCCAGCTCGCGCGCAGCGCCTACGGCGTCATCTTGGACGCCGACGGCAGCGTGGACATGGCGGCGACAAAAAAAGAGCGGGCCAAAGGCCCGCCCTCTCTCGACACCAAACCGCGCGTCTAGTACTTCTTTTCCTTGTCGGCGCTCGCGCCGGAAGTCGCGCTCTGATCCGCGCTCTGGCTCTGCGAGCTGGTATTACCGCTGCCTAGCTGCTGATTGCTCTGGCTCTGGTTCGACTGCGTGGTCGCGCTGCCGGCGCCGCTCGAGCTCTTGTTCGTCTGCGCGGTGTCGCCGGTGCTCTGACTGGACGAGCCCGCGCCGGCGGACGATGAGCCCGTGCTGCCCGACGATGCCTTGTCGCCCGACGTCGAACCCGCACCGGCCGTAGAGCCGCTGCTGTGACGCCCACCGTGGCGCTCGTCGTTCGCGCCGTGGCCCTTGCCTTTGCTGTGGCCCTTCGCCCAGCCCTTGCCTTTGGCATCCGGGTTCTTGTCGTCACTCGCGCCGGCGGCTGCGGAGCCTGAGCTTTGCCCCTGCTTGCTGGTGTTCTCGCCCTGCTGCGTCGTGTTCTGGTTTTGACCGCCCGACTGCTGCGTGTTGGAGGTCTGGTTATCGTTGCCGATGGTCTGCCCGCTCTGATTGCCGGTGCCGACCTGCGGGTTCGCCTGCACGTTCGGCGAGACGTTCGGCGACACGGTGGTGTCACCCGTCTTCGGGTTCACGCCCACGCTTTGCGCGAACACAATCTGGCTGAACGACGCGGCCACAAGGCCCGTGAGGGCGTAACGGAAGATCTTACGCATGCATTTCTCCTAGCTTTATTTCCCCCTGAAGGGGTATGCGCCTCATGCTGCAAAGCCCATACCTGAGAAAGCTTGGGGGATTACATGCGCAACGAATTACGAACCTGACCCTGAATTCGACCTACTTCATCTTGAGCATCTGCAGCGCGTTGCCGAAGTAGATGCGGCGACGGTCCTGCGGCTTTAGCTTCAGGCCGTCGAGCGCCTTGATGGTCTCGCGGATGAAGAGCGGCCCGCCCTGCGGGTCGAACGGGCAGTCGGTGCCGAACAGGACGTGCCCGGTGCCGTAGAAATCGATGCCGCATTGGATCGCCGACTTGGCGCCGTTGACCGAGGTGTCGCCGTAGAACATCTTGAAATAATCCAGCGGCCGCTTCTTCATGCGCTTCAGCAGCCCGGCGTAGTCTTCGTCGGCAGTGCGGCTGCCGAACTGGTCCATGCCGTAGCCGATGCGGTTGACGAAGTAAGGCGCCATCGCGCCCAGGTGGTGGGTGATGATTTTCAGCTTGGGCAGCTTGTCCAGCATGCCCGAGAACACCAGGCGCGCCATGAACGCACTGGTCTCGTAAGGCCAACCGAATAGCCACCAGATCTCGTATTTGCTTTTTTCTTCGGAAGAATAATCGGCGAATTTCGCCGTGCGCGTCGGATGCACCCAGACCGGCAGGTCGTAGGTCTTGCTCATGCGCTCGAAGATGCGGAAGAACTCCGGCTCGTCGAGCGGGCGGCCGTTGACGTTGGTGAAGATCTGCACGCCCTTGGCGCCGAGCTTGGCGATCGCGCGGTCCATCTCCTCCAGCGCGGCCGGCACGTTGTTCATCGGCAGCGAGGCGACGAAGGCGGGAAAGAGATCGGGATGCTGCGCCACGATCTGCGCCATGCCGTCGTTGGCGAGCCTCGCCAGCTCCGGCGTCTCGTCGGGACTGCCGAGAAACTCCACGGCCGGCATCGACAGCGTGAGCACCTGCTGGTAGCCCGGAAAGCGCTTCATCATCTTGATGCGCCTGTCGAGGTCCCAAAGCACCGGAATGTGCATCCAGCGCTTGAGCTGCGCCGCGAGCGACGGGTTGCCCTGGGCGATCTTCTTCATGCGCTCGAAGTACGCGAGCGGGAAGATGTGCGGAAAGATGTCGAGCTTGAGGTTCTTGGCTGCTTTCATCATGTCATCCCCATCGGGTAGCCGATGCTAGCAAAATGGCGACAGTCCCCAAGCAGAAAGAATGAACCAGCTCACTCCTACGGTTCGCGGTGCCCTGTGGATGCTCGGCGCAGTGTTCTCCTTCGCGTTGATGGCCATCGCGGTGCGCGAGCTGCAGCGCCACATGGGCTCGTTCGAGATCGTGTTCCTGCGCAGCCTGGGCATGCTGGCCATCACATTGGCCATGCTGCCGCGGGCCGGGGTCGCCACCATCCGCACCACCCGGTTCCAGCTTCACCTATGGAGGAATCTGATCCACTTCCTGGGGCAGGTGCTGTGGGTGTACTCGATCGGCGCGCTGGCGCTGGCGACGGTGTTCGCGATCGAGTTCACCATGCCGGTGTGGACCGCGATCCTGGCCGCGCTGTTCCTCGGCGAGCGGCTGACGCAGCCGCGGCTGGTGCAGCTCGGCCTCGGGCTGGTCGGCGTGCTGATCATCCTGCGGCCCGGGGCGGGCAGCTTCCATCCCGCAGCGCTCGCCATGATCCTCGGCTCGCTGTGCTATGCGTCCTCGTTCATTTTCACCAAGCGCCTGACCTCGACCGACAACGCGCTTGCCGTCCTCTTCTGGATGTCCGTGGTACAGACGCCGATCTCGCTGGTCGCCGCAATACCGGACTGGGTGACCCCGGTGCTGGCTGACGCGCCCTGGATCGCCGGCATCGGCGCGGGCGCCTTCACCGCGCACTACTGCATGACACAGGCGATGCGGCTGGTGGATGCGATGGTGGTGGTGCCGATCGATTTCATCCGCCTGCCGCTGATCGCGGTGGTGGGCGCGCTGGCCTACGGCGAGGCGTTCGATCCGCTGGTGATCGCCGGCGCGGCGATCATCTTCGCCGGCACCTACTACTCGCTGAGCCGCGAGCGCAGATGAGCCGATCGGCGCATCCGGCGGCCGTCGTTGCGGCGCGGGTGATTCTTATGATGGGCCATGGTCGAGCGATACGACAGCGTGCGCGACGCGGAAGCCGCCGAGTACCTGCCCCTCGCGAGGGCCGCGGCATTGGTGCATGCGCGGCTCTTTCCTCAGGAGAGCGCCAAGGACGTCAAGACGCTCGACCTGCTCGGCCTGGCGATCTCGGCCCTGATCCCGCTCTATCAACGCGACATGAAAAGCGGAGCGGTGCGCGCGCTCGAGGGTGCGGACATCGCGCGCGGGCGCTTCACCCGAGGCGCATCGCGGCTGGAGATCGCGGGGCGCGCGCCGCTGCGCTTCCTGCTGGTGTCCTGCCGCGAGCTCTACCCGGCGATCGAGCGCATCACCAAAGATGCCCGCCTGCACGCGCTCGTCGCCCGCACCGCCGATCGCGGCGCGCGTTACGTTACTTAGATTTCGGCGACGTGCCGCCGATGGCGGGCGCCGGCGTGTTTTTCTGCCCGAGGCGCTTGATCAGGCCGTCGACGCCTTCCTGCTTCACCACCGCGTCGAACTCGCTGCGGTAGGTCAGCACCAGGCTCACGCCCTCGACCACGATGTCGTAGATCTTCCAGCCCGAGTCGGTCTTGCGCATCGAGTAGTCGATCAGGATCGGCTTGCCGCCGGGGCGCAGGAACTGGTTGCGCACGGTGGCTTCGTCGTCGCCCGGCTTCACGCGCGAGGGCAGCACCTTCATCGTCTGCCCCTCGTAGGTGCCGATGGCGTTGGAGTAGGTGCGCACCAGCATGTTGCGGAACTCGGCGATCAGCTTCTTGCGCTGCTCGGGGGTCGCTTCCTTCCAGCCGCGGCCGACGGCGAGGCGCGTCGCCTCCTCGAAGTCGACATGCGGCAGGATCTTCTCTTCCGCGAGCTTCACCGCCTTTTCCCGGTCGCCGGCGGCGAGCTGCTTGTCGCTCTTGATCGCCGCGAGCACCTCCTCGGTCATCTTCTTGACCAAGGCTTCGGGGCCGGCGTCCTGGGCAAACGCCAGCAGCGGGAAAAACAATCCGATCAAAAAGCGAAATGCGTGCGTCATGCGGCGGCGCGTTCCTTGTGGTCCTTGTCCTTCATATTACCCTTGAACATCCCGGGCTCGAGGGAATGGCGCTCGAGCAGGCGGTAGAACTCGGTGCGGTTGCGTCCGGCCAGCCGCGCCGCCTTGGTGACATTGCCGCCGGTGATTTTCAGGATGCGCACCAGGTAGTCGCGCTCGAACGCGCGGCGCGCCTCGTCGAGCGGCGTGAGCATGGTGTCGCCGGCGTCGAGCGCCTGGCGCACGAGCGACTCGGGGATCACTTCGGTCGCCGCCAGCGCGACCGCCTGCTCGATCACGTTCAGCAGCTGGCGCACGTTGCCCGGCCAGGGGGCGGACACCAGGATCTGCGTCGCCTCGGGCGAAAGCGCCAGGCGGCCGCGGCGATAGCGCTCGGCCAGGCGGGTGAGGAAATGATTGGCGAGCAACGGGATGTCTTCGCGGCGCTCGGCGAGCGTGGGGATGTAGAGCTTCACCACGTTCAAGCGGTAGTAGAGGTCTTCGCGGAATTCGCCGGAGGCGATGCGCTCCTCGAGCTTGCGGTGGGTGGCCGCGATCACGCGCACGTCCACGTCGAAGGATTCGTGCGAGCCTACCGGGCGGATTTTCCGCTCCTCGAGGGCGCGCAGCAGCTTCACCTGCAGCGGCAGCGGCATGTCGCCGATCTCGTCGAGGAACAGCGTGCCGCCCTGCGCCGCCTGGAACAGGCCGCGCCGGTCGGCCACCGCGCCGGTGAAGGAGCCCTTCTTGTGGCCGAAGAGCTCGGACTCGAGCAGGCCCTCGGGGATGGCGCCGCAGTTCACCGCGACGAAGGGCGCTTGCGCGCGCGGGCTCGCGCGATGGATCGCGCGCGCCAGCAGCTCCTTGCCGGTTCCGCTCGCGCCGAAGATGCAGACGCTCGCGTCGGAGGCCGCGACGCGGCGCGCCTGGGAAAGCAGGTCTTCCATGCCCGAGGAGCGCGTGATCAGCTCCGCGCGCCAGGACTCGAGCTCGCCCGAGGCCGGCGGGCTGGAAAGGCGCATCGCTTCCGCCACCGTGTCGAGCAGCACTTTCGGTTCGAAGGGCTTGGTGAGGAAGCGAGAACACCCCGCGCCGGGTGGCCGAGACGGCTTCCGGGATGGTCCCGTGCGCGGTCAATATCAATACCGGCATCGAGGGCGAATCGCGGTGAATGGCGTCGAACAGCGCCATGCCGTCCATGCCTTCCATCCGAAGGTCGGTCACCACCACCTGAGGGCGCGAAACCGACAGGGCGGCGAGCGCGGCCTCGCCGGATTCGACCGCGGTCACCGCATAGCCGGCAGCGGTGAGCCGCATCGCGATCAGCTGCAGCAGGTCCTTGTCGTCGTCGACCAGCAGGACCCGTGGGTTTTCGTTCGCCATTGACTCTTTACCTCTTCTCTCCAGGAATCACCGATTGTTGCGTTGCATCTTTACGCAGCGTCGGCCAACGCACGCGCCGAACGGCGCGGAAGCGTTACACGAAAATGACCGCCAGCCCCTCCCCCCACCACCGCGATGTGGCCACCGTGGGCCTCCACCAGCTCGCGGGCGATGGCAAGGCCGAGGCCGCTACCCTTGACGCGGACCGTGCTGCCGTCCGCCTTGGTCTGGCCGCGGAAAAAGAGATTGAACACCGACTCGCGATCCTCCACCGGGACGCCGGGGCCGGTGTCGAGCACCTCGATGATGGCCTCGCCGGCCACCTCGCGCGCCGACACCGAGATGGTGCCGCCGGCGGGCGTGAACTTCACCGCGTTGGAGATCAGGTTGTCGACGATCGAGCGCAGCTTCTCCGGGTCTGCCTCGACCGTCGCATTCGCTGCGTCGATCGCCAGGCGCAGCCCTTTGGCCTGCGCGGCGAGCTCGTGCGCGTGCGCCGCGTCGTGCACCAGCGCGCTCAACGAAACCGACTTCACCTCGAGCGAGGCGGCGGCGTGCAGCGCGCGCTGGTAGTCGAGCAACTCCTCGATCAGGCGCTGCAGCTTGACGCTGTTGTCGCGCATGATGCCGACCACCTGGCGCTGCGGCGGCGCGAGCGGACCGCCAATCTCGTCTTTCAGCAGCTCGGCGCCTTCGCGCAGCGCGGTGAGCGGCGTCTTCAGCTCGTGCGACACGTGGCGCAGGAAGCGGTTCTTCTGGGTCTCGAACTCCTCCAGCCGGCGCCGCAGCCAGTCCAGCCGCCTTCCCAGATAACGCAAATCTTCCGGCCCGCGCACGGCAATCGGCCGCGAAAAGTCGGCGCCGCCGAGCTGGCGGATGGCGGCGTCGATCTCGCCGATCGGGCGCGCGATGGCGCGAGTGAGCGCGAGGGCGATGGCGAGCGCGGTCGCGGTGCTGAAGATGAGCAGCAGGATGATGTTGCGCTGGACCTGCTCCGCGCTCACGCGCAGGCGCTCGACCTCGCGGTCGACGACGCGGTTGTTGATGGCGAGCACGTCGCGCGCGCTGTCGATCAGCGCGTCGATGCGGCTGCCGATGGCCTGCGCATCGAGCCGCGGCCGCGTTCGGTCCGTCAGCAGCTCATACAGCTGCTGCTCGTGCCCAACCGTCACGTTGAGCGCCTGCGACTGCGCCTCGTCGAGCGGCAGCTGCGCGATCTCGGCGGCGAGCTGCTTGAAGCTGCGATGCACGCGCGCGTAGTCCACGGCGAGCTCGGGGTCATTCAGCAGCGCCATCTGCTGCGCGACGCGCTCGATCGCGGCGATACGATCCACCAGCGAGCGGCTGGCGCGCGCGGCCTGCGACGCGTTGAACACCGCGGTGCGGCTTTTGCCCGCGAGACGCTCGGTGTTCCACGCCGAATACGCGAGCGCGCCGACCAGCGGCAGGATCACCAGCGTGAAGCCGGCGAGCAACAGCCCGAGGAAGGAGCGCGGGTAAAGCATCATGCGGCGTGGAACCATGCTGTGAGTTTTCCACGACATTGGACCGGGGCCAATGTCACACGTTCACGACGGCCGGCCTATCCTTGCGTCGCTTCTCCACGACGACTGTGTCATGTGAAGGGACATCCTGTGTAACAACGGCATTGGGGCCGATGGTTGCGCCGCGCCCAATGCGTAGAGGTCCTACGACCTTGGCGCCGGGGCCAATCGTGACGTTGTCCTCAATCACTACGTCGCCCAGCAGACTGACCTGGTGCATCAACGTCACGCGACTACCGATCGCGACCCCTTGTTCGATCACGATGCCGAACGGATACGGCATGAGGACGGGGGATCCTAGCCGGCATCGAATCGCGCAATTCATGAAAAGCTGGATGCCAGGGATGCGGTGCCGTGCAGCGAACTGCAATACCCGCGCCGCGACCGGGTTATCGCCGACCAGCGCGCCGGGGTAGCGGCGCTCCACGCGGCATTCCAGCCAGCGCAGGATGGCGCGCTCCACTTCGAGCGTCGCGCTCGCCAGGCCCTGGCGGCTGTCGACCGCGATCACGTCGGGGTGGGGATTGCCCTGGTCAAAAACGACGCGCAGCTGCGCGCGCGGAGCCTGCGCACCCGCCTCGAACAGCTTGAGCCCCAGCGGCGCGAGGTCGCGTTTCACGTCGGCGAGCACCGCGCTGCGCAGCGCGCTCTCGCGGCCCATGAACACCACCGCCGCCTGCGCCGGCTGCACGACGCTGCGCGCCAGCACGGCCAGGCGCGCAAGTGCGTCCGCCGGCTCGGGCAGCACCGCGCGCCGCAGCGCGCGGCGCAGCGGTTCGAGCGCGGCGCGCACCGGGCCCCACTCGCCATGCTTCGCGGCCTGCGCGATGAGGCGCACATTGGCGGCGTCCGGCCAGAAGCGCGCCACGCGCTCGATCGAGCCCCGCGGATCCTCATTCCATTGTGAGCACAGCCAGGCCGCGTTCTCCGGCGTGAGCTCGCCGCGCTCCACCGCGTCGACCAGCGCGTGGCTGAACAGCGTCTCGGCGCTCGCGTCGAGCAGCTCCTCGGCGCGCAGGTAGCAGCGCAGGCCGCGGCAATAGTCGCTGCAGATCCGTGCGCTCATGAAGCGCGGGCGGCCGACCTCGTCGCTCCACGCGAGCACGCAGCGCCAGGCGCGCGAGTCTTCCGGCGCCAGGTGAACCAGCTGCAGGTCGAGCTCCTGGCAGAACGCGCCGAGCGCACGCGGGATGCCGTCGAGCGCCGCGCGCGGCACCGCGAGCTGGACTTCGGAGGGCGCGCGCTCCGGATAGCCTTCGCTTTCGCCGAGGATGCGGAACGCCACGCCGTCGCCGCTCAAGCGGTCGAACAGCGCCTGGGCGACGTAGCCGCGATCGTCCATCAGCTCGCGGCGATGACGGTGCCCACGACCTGCGCCTTGCAGCCCGCGAGGAGCTTGCGCAGGCGCTCCAGGCCGTGGGGGCTCGCCGGACGGCGCGCCACCACCAGCGCACCGCCGCCGAAGGCGGCGAAAAGCTGCAGGTCCGGACCGCAAGCGGCCGCCGGGGTATCGACCAGCACTACGCTGTAGCGCTGCGCGGCCGCGGCGAGCAGCGCCTGCACGCGCGGGCCGCTGAGCAGCTCGAGCGGATCGGCGCCGGAGCGCCCGGCCACCAGCACCGAGAGGTTGTCGGCGCAGTGGGCGAGCGAGGCGCTGCGGCCTTCGAGGAAATCGGCCAGGCCGCCGCGGTTCGGCAGGCGAAACTCGGCATGCAGCCGGGGCGAGCGGAAATCGGCGTCGATCACCAGGGTGCGCTCGCCCAACGCCGCGAGCGCGCGAGCGAGCTCAGCCACGGTGCGCGTACTACCGGTGCCGCTTTCCGCGCTGACCACCGGCAGCAGCCGACGACCGCGGCGAAACCAGTGAGCGAGAAGCTGTTGCGCAAGCGCCTGCGGGGCCGAGGGCCGCGCGGCGAGGAGCGAAGTTCCCAGCACCGCGACCAGCTGGTTCTCGGAGCGGACCTCTTCGCGGCGGCTGGGGACGAACGCTGCGCCAGCGGCAAGGCCGGCGACGGCAGCTAGGATGAGCGTCGCCGCCACCGGCGAAAGCCGTGTCGTCACGTACGCAAGCGCGACCCCCGTGACGAGGACGAGCACGATCAATTGCCAGCGAGCCATGCGCATGGGGGCCGCCATCATGAGCAAGCGTCGTGCCACGGAAACACTGCCGAAAAATCAACGGCTTCCTATTTGCATGAGTTGGGCAAGCGTCGCTCCATCACGACAGTCGGGCATAGTCCGTTTGTAGTTACGCCACGGCAGACAGGGCTGAAAGCCGGTGCCTAAAATCGGCGCCAATCGAACAACAGAAGAAAGCGCCGCAATGATTTCACGCTGGATTCGCGCTGCCGCTTTGCCTGCCGCGCTCGCCCTCGGGCCCGCTACCACGCTGGCGTTCGAGACCGTGGACACGCTGCGTTGGCCATCGGAAGGGCTGTTTGCACCAACCTACATCGGCGATCCGCTGATGCCCTGGTCGATCTTTGCGTACGGCGGCGCGATGTACGACTCCAACGTGCGGCGCACCAGTACCGCCGAAACGGCAGACTGGATTTCGCGCATCGGCGTCGGCGGGCGCTACACCGCGCGGGTTTATGGCCGGCAGTCGATCGCGCTCGACGGCTACGGCGAGTACCGCTCCTATGATGAGCTGGGCGAGTTCAACCATGTCGCCTACGGGCTGCGCGGCCAATGGCTCTGGGAGCTCGGCAACCAGCTTGCCGGCACCGCCACCGTGTCGCGCACCCAGCGCCTCGAAGACCTGGCCGAGTCGACCACCAAAGAGATGATCATCGCGGATCGCTTCGACGTTTCTGGCGCCTATCGCTTCCACCCCGATTGGCGCCTCACCGGGGGGATCGGCGGCAGCCGCGTCGAGAACGAGAGCCGCGCAGTCGACACCACGAGGGCCGTCGGCACGCGCGGCGGTATTGCCTACGTATCGCCGCTCGGCAATAGCGTCGGCATCGAGCTGCGTCATGCGGAGGGCGAGGAGCCGATCGACCGTCCGGGCGTCGGCAGCTTCCTGGACAATGAATACGAGGAGAACGAGGCCGCGTTCACGCTGACCTATGCCTTGGGCGAGACGCTTCGCCTGCGCGGACGGCTGGGGTACACGGAGCGCACCTACACCGATTTCCCGGCAAGCAATTTCAGCGGCCCCACCGGCCGCGGCGCGATCGACTGGCGGGTGGGCGCCAAAACGCTGCTCACGTTCGTGGCCTACCGCGTCCCTGACTCGGTGATCGACGTCGACGCGCTGTACGTCGACGAGCGCGGTGTCGGCATGGGCATCCACTGGGCACCGACCTACAAGCTCGTGCTCTCGGCGCGCGGCTTGAGCGAGCGGCGCGTCCACCGGGGCGATGTGCTGGCGGCGAGTACCGGCCTCCCGCCGCGCGACGAAACCACGCGCGTGATCCGCTTCGGCCTGGGCTGGGAGCCCGAGCGGCACTGGCAGCTCTCCACCGGGCTGGACTTCGGCACGCGCACCTCGAACCTGCTCGCCCGCGACTACGATTACACCGCGTTCATGGCCAACCTGAGGTGGACGTACTAAGCGAAATACGGGGTCAGGGTCGCAGTTCTACGCGGTTCTGCCGTAGACATCGTCGAACCTGACGATGTCATCCTCGCCCAGGTAAGCGCCCGACTGCACCTCGATCAGCTCGAGCGGCATCTTGCCCGGGTTCTCCAGGCGGTGGCGCGTGCCCGGCGGGATATAGGTTGATTCGTTCTCGGTGAGCAGGAAGGTCTCGTCGCCGCGCGTCACGCGCGCGGTGCCACGCACCACGATCCAGTGCTCGGCGCGGTGGTAGTGCATCTGCAGAGAGAGCGAGGCACCCGGGTCGACCACGATGCGCTTCACCTGGAAGCGCTCGCCGCTTTCGATGCCGTCGTAGCTGCCCCAGGGCCGGTGCACCTTGCGGTGCGCGAAGCACTCGGCGCGGCCGGCGGCCTTGAGCTTGGCGACCAGCGGACCGATCGCCTGCGCCTTGTCCTTGTGCGCCACCATCACCGCATCGGCGGTCTCGATCACTACCACGTCCTCCAGGCCGACGCAGGCGAGCAGCCGGTGCTGGGCAATGAGCAGTGCGTTGCGCGTGTCGGCGGCATGCACGTCGCCGTGGATCACGTTGCCCTCCGCGTTCTTGGTCTCGATATCCCACAGCGCGTCCCACGCGCCGACGTCCGACCAGCCGGCGTCGAGGCGCACCACCATCGCGTCGGTGATCTTCTCCATCACCGCGTAGTCGATCGAATCGGACGGGCACTCGGCGAACGTCGCCGGATCCACCCGATAGAAGCTGCCGTCGCGCTTGCCCTGGCGGTAGGCGCGCTCGCAAGCCTTGAAGATGTCGGGGCGGAATTCGCCGATGGCATCGAGCCAGACCGAAGCGCGCACCGCGAAGATGCCGGCGTTCCAAAGGTACTGGCCGGAAGCGACGTATTCGGCCGCCTTGGCCGCGTCCGGCTTCTCGACGAAGGCCTCGACATAGTCGCCGCGCGCGCGGATGTAGCCGTAGCCGGTCTCCGGCGAAACCGGCGGCACGCCGAAAGCGACGATGTTTCCCTGCTCCGCCAGCGCCGCGCCGCGCGCGAGCGCCTGGTGGAACGCATCGCGCTGCGGAATGAAGTGGTCGGAGGGCATCGCCAGCAGCACCGGGTCATCGGCGGTGATGGCGTGCACCGCGGCGAGGGTAAGCGCGGCTGCGGTGCCGCGGCCCTTGGATTCAAGCAGGATGGCGCGCGGCCGGATGCCGGCGCGGCGCAGCTGTTCCTGGACCAGGAAGCGGTGCGTCTCGTTGCAGATCACCAGCGGCTCGCCCTGGCAGCGCAGCGCCGTTTCCTGCAGCAGCGTGCGCTCGCCGTTCACCGCATGAAGGGGCTTCGGATGGTACTCGCGCGAAAGCGGCCATAGCCGCGTGCCCGAGCCGCCGCACAGGATGACAGGTTGCATCACGACTTTCTGGGCTCAGACGCGCGCTGCGCGCCGACGCTCACCGAACAGTGTTTGATAATCCCAGTTTGCTAGGAACCGCGCGCGATAGTCCGCCTTCGCGCACTCCCCCATTTGGCGCATCTTCTCGGGAAAAGCGTCCGCCCAGGCCAGGCGGCGCGCGAGATCGCGCGCCGATCCGGCTTCGAACAGCAGCCCGTTGCGACCGGGCTCGACCATTTCCGCCAGGCGGCCGATGCGGCTCGCGATCACCGGCAAGCCGTTGGCGAAGGCCTCGACCAGGGGCCGCGGCATGTCCTCGTACGACAGGCTTGGCAGCACGAGGTACGCCGCCTTGCCCATGCGATCCTGCACCTCCAGCGCTCCGACCGGGCCCAGCAGCCGGATGCGTGGATGCCCGGCGATGCGCGCTTGCTCCGGGCCGGCGCCGATGACCGCGATGCGCGCGCCCGGGTAGAGGTCCACCGCCTCGATCAGCGTGCCCAGCCCGCTCTCGATATCCAGACGGCCGATGAAAAGACCGCTCATGCCGCCGACCAGCGTCGGCGCGTGCGGTACTCGATTTTCGGGGTGCGGCGCGGTTTCTGCGCGGGGTTCTCCGCGTTCATTCGGTCCTCCGGCGCCGGCAAAACCGCGACGCGGATGTTTTTTTCACGCGGCTGCTTCTCGTCACGAGGCGGCTTGTCGTCGGCGCGCCGCTGAGTCTCGTGCTGCTCCTGCTCGCGCGCGCCGCGGCCGCGCAGGCGGCCCGAAGCATAGAGATAACCCGCGGCAGTGGCTGCTGCTGACATGTCTAGTTCTCCGTACCCTCTAGGGTTGTCGTTGCTATACCGGCATCCATGCCGTTCGTTTTTCCAGAAGCTTCCAGTACGCGTCGACCACCGGGTCGGCGCGGCGCGCGCCGCGATGCAGGATCACGCCGAGCAGGTAGACCAGCGTGAGGGCGCCGATCACGCGCGGCCGCCACGACCATTCCGGGTAGGCGACCCGCGCGAAGTCGTGCGCGCGCGCCATCGCGCGTCGCAGCAGCGGCACGGTCTTCAGGCGCCGCTGGATCATCAGATAGTGCAGGACATCGTCCAGCGGGCTGGCATCGGCATGCGTATCGCCCCAGTCGAAGACGAAAAGCTGCGAGCCGAAGCGCCGGATGTTCCACGGCGCGAAGTCGCCTTGCGACAGTACGTAGGGGCCGGTCCAGTAGAGGAGCGCGGTCTCGCAATCGTAGTACGCCTCTTCCAGCAGCGCGCTTTTCTGCGGCAGCTCGCCCAAGGCGCGTTGCATCCACTGGCATTTGCCGGAAACCTCGAACTCCGCGGCGCGGAAGCGCGCCTTGCCGAGGCTCGACAGGAAGCGGGCATGGTCGTTGGTAAAGGCGCGGGTTTCGCCGCTCGCCTCCTGGATGCCGAGGGTGAGATACGGGCGGCCCTGCGCGTCGATGCCTTCCTCGAGCAGGCGCGGCAACTGGCCCTCGAGGCTCGGCACCTCGCCAAGCTCGCGCAGCCACAGCGCCTCGCGCGCGAGGCGCTTCGCAGCGGAAGCATCGGTCGCGGTCTTGACCAGGCGAAGCTCCAGCATCTAGCGACGGACCTGCAGGATCTGGAGGCCTTTGTCGAATTCGGCGCGGTCGAGCTTGCCGTCGCGATTGCGGTCGGCGCGCTCGAAATTCGCCGACAGGCCGGGCACCACGCCAGCTTCGGACTTGTCCACGTGACCGTCCTTGTTGCGGTCAGCCTGCTCGAATCCCGGATGGTCGAGCTGCTGCGGCTGCTGCCCCGTCTGCGGCGCGGGTTGCGTTTGCGCGGCCGCTGGCGCTCGTTCTTGTTCTGACGATTGCTGCGTCTGCGCTGTGACGAGCGGTAACGCCGTCATCAGGGCGACGAAGATCGCACCGAGAAAGAGGAGGAAGACGTTTCGCTGCGGACGAAGATTCTGTCTCATGGCGTCCTTGGAATTCGCACTTATGTTGGTAGCGACACCTCGCAAGCGCCGTGCCAGATTCCCAAATTCCAGTCAGAACACGGGGTTGCGTGAAGGGCTGCCGGCGGGGCGCGGCGTCCGCGCGTCGGGCCCGAGGACCGCGCGCGCGCGCAAAAACGTTAAGTGCTTGAGATTACTTCCCTATTACATTCGGCGCGCCGCGACGTCGACGAGCCACTAACCGAGTAATTGCTTCCACCATCGCTGCCGGGTCGGCGCGATTCTGCCCGGCGATGTCGAACGCGGCGCCGTGCGCCACCGAGGAGAAGAGCACCGGCGTGCCGATGGCCAGGCCCGCCACCCGCTGCGGCGCGAGCACCTTGGCCGCGACGTGCCCCTGGTCGTGCAGCATCACGATGCAGGCGTCATAGCCCGCGCGCTGGATGAGCAGGTCCGTGCCGATCGGACCGTCCACCGCGATGCCCTGCGCGCGCGCCGCCTCGATCGCCGGCATCACCACTTCCAGCTCCTCACTGCCGAAGAGGCCGCCTTCGCCGGCATGGGGATTGACCCCGCCGACGGCGATCTTCGCTTTCTCCACTCCCATTTTCGCCAGCGCGGTGTCCACCGCTTGAATAGTCCTCAGTACGCGCTCGCGCGTAATCATCGCCAGCGCCTGGCGCACGCTGGCATGCAGCGTCACGTGCGCAATCCTCACCTCGCGCCCTGCGTGCTCGAAGCACAGCATGAGGATGCCGTCGTCCGGCGCGAGGCCCGCGGTGCGCGCGACGAACGACGGATAGCCGTCGAACTCGATGCCGGCGGCATGGATCGCGGTCTCGCTGTGCGGCGCCGCCACCACCGCGGCGTACTCGCCGCTCATCGCACCGCGGATCGCGGTGCGCGCCGCCTCGAGCGCCGCCAGCCCGTGCGCGGGGTGAATTTCGCCCACATGGAACTCATGCGGCGCGGTTTCGACCAATGCGATGCTGTTCAAGGACAAGCCGACAGACTGAAAAACCGCGCGGCTGCCGACGATCACCGGCTCACAAATCGCGCGCACGCGCTCGTCGAGCGCCGCCTTGACCGCGATCTCGGGGCCGATGCCGCCGGGATCGCCCATGGCGATGGCTACTTTCGCTTTAATCGGCGATCCAGCCGGGGATAGACGCGGCGCGCGTTGCCTTCGAAGATCTTCTGCTTGTGCGCAGCGCTCAAGTCCAGCTTGTCGATATAGCGCTTGGTGTCGTCGAAGTTGTGGCCGGTCTCGGGATCGACGCCCTTCACCGCGCCGAGCATTTCGGAGGCGAACAGGATGTTGTCCACCGGAATCACCTTCGCCATCAGCTCGATGCCCGGCAGATGGTAGACGCAGGTGTCGAAGAACACGTTGCCCAGCAGGTGGTCCTTGAGCAGCGGCTTCTTCATCTCCTGCGCCAGGCCGCGGTAGCGGCCCCAGTGGAACGGCACCGCGCCGCCGCCGTGCGGGATGACGAACCTGAGCGTCGGGAAATCCTTGAACAGGTTTCCCTGGATGAGCTGCATGAACGCGGTGGTGTCGCCGTTGATGTAATGCGCCCCGGTGTAGTGGAACGCCGGGTTGCACGAGGAGGTGACGTGGATCATCGCCGTCATCTCCAGCTCGCACAGCTTCTCGTACAGCGGATACCACCACTTGTCGATGAGCGGCGGATCGGTCCAGTAGCCTCCCGCGGGATCGGGATTCAGGTTCACGCCGACGAAGCCGAGCTGCGCCAGGCGCTCGAGCTCGGCGATGCAGTTTTTCGGCGACACGCCGGGGTGCTGCGGCAGCTGCCCGACCGGCGCGAAGTTGTCCGGCAGCAATGTGCAGATGCGGTGGATGAGATCGTTCGACATCCGCGACCACTCGATGCCGGTGGCCTCGGTGCCGACGTGGTGCGCCATGCCGGCGGCGCGCGGCGAGAAGATGGTGAGGTCCGAGCCGCGCTCCTTCTGCAGCTTGAGCTGGGGCTGGACGCTGCGCACCAGATCCTCATCGGAAATGTTGAGCTCGCTGGTCGCCGGCCTGCGCATCGGGTCGGCCAGCCCGGCGAGCTGCTTGTCGCGGAACGCGAGCAGCGGCTGCGGCTCGGTGGTGTAGTGACCATGAATGTCGATGATCATCGCCGGATTCTAGCCCGCTGATGCTGACCCGCTTCGCCATCTCCATCCTCGCCGCGTTCCTTGCCGCGCCGCAGTTCATCAAGACCGAGCGCGGCGCCGGCTACGTGTTCAGCGTGGACGTAGTCCGGTAGGACGTTTCAACCGTAACGCTGTAGTCGCGCTCAAGACAACGGCGCGCAACTTGCACCGTGTGTAGTAGCCACCGTGCAACGCGCCGCCCTCATCGCTCTCATCCTCCTGCTCCACGGCTGTGCGTTCACGCAGCTGCGCGAGGACCTGAGCGAGTTCTACGCTAACCCGGCGGGCGTCGCGGCACAGGTCATCGCCACGGGACCGTTGCAGGTCAACGGGCTCGATGCTCCGGGCGTGACCGACGCCTTCGGGCGCAAGGGCCTGTGGCAGCCGCTGAGCTTCGTGAAGGAGAAGCGTGGCGGCGTCTACCTGCTCGAGGCCTACGACCCGAAGAAGGTGCCGGTGCTGTTCATCCACGGCGCCGGCGGCACGCCGCAGGACTGGCGCTACTTCATCAGCCAGCTCGATCGCAAGAAGTACCAGCCGTGGGTGTACTACTACCCGACCGGCCTGCCGATCGACCTCAGCGCCGCGTGGCTGAACAACTTCATTACCCAGCTGCACAACCAGTACGGCTTCCGCCAGATGGCCGTCGCCGCGCACAGCATGGGCGGCCTGGTTGCGCGGCGCTTCATCGCCTTGAACGCCGCCGGCGAAGGCGGCGACTTCGACATGCTGCTCGCTACCTTCTCCACGCCGTTCGGTGGGGTGCCGATTGCCAGGCTCGGCCTGACACTGGGCGCCTACGCAGTGCCGAGCTGGCACGACCTAGCGCCGGACAGCGCGTTCCTGCGCTCCCTGCGCGCCCAGCCCCTGCCGGAGCGCGTCCGGCACTACGTGTTCTTCGGTTACCGCGAGGACGGCGGCGACTTCGACAGCGACGGCGTGATCAGCGTCGCCAGCCAGCGCGCCGCGAAGGCGGCGCGCTGGCTCGGCTTCAGGACCGACCACTCCGACATCCTCGACAGCGCCCCGGTCTTCAAGAGCTTCGCCGCGACCCTCGCCGGTTTCGATTGAAACCGGGGCGCAACCGCGCCGCAACCGCCGGCCGATCATGGCCGGCATGACAAACCGACATAGCCACCTCAGCAAGCGAATCTTCGTTGTCTCCATCGCCGCGATCGTCTCCACCGGCGCCGTCGTCGGCTTCTACATCGGCAAGCCTGAGGCGGCACAGAAGCCGGCCGCTCCGGTGGCGAGCGTCACCGTCGAGCTGCTGGTTCCCGAGTACAGCACGTTCGCAAGAACCATCGCCGCCACGGGCGCCGTCAACGCCCGCGACGAGCTGATCATCGGCTCGGACGCCTCGGGCGTGCGCCTGCTCGAAGTGATGGTCGACGTGGGCTCGCGAGTGCAGAAGGGCCAGCTCCTCGCGCGCGCCGACGACGCGCAACTCCAAGCACAGCTTGCGCAGCGCGCGCACAACCGATCGTCATGACGACGCTCGCGATGGGCGCCGGCATGCTGCCGATGGCGCTCAAGATCGGCGCCGACGCCGACTTCCGCGCGCCGATGGCGATTCCCGCCAACTCGAAACGAGGACCGCATGACCATCAAGACCCGCATCCGTGAAACCCGGATGTCGATGATCGTCGG
>CAWENY010000009.1:0-18422 GCA_963810475.1 uncultured beta proteobacterium
ACGTGCGCTGGTTCATCGCGTCGGAGATCGCGCAAGCCAAACGAGACAACGAATGAGCGCATGATCGAAAATCTGCCGCAACTCGTGAACCGCGAACCGGCGATCGTGCGCTGGGGGCGTGGCATGCACGAGACCTTCATGGTGGAAGTGGGAATACTCAGTTTCTGCTGACGGTTCAAGACGGGCGCATCGAGAAGATCGAAAGGGCCCTTTCACCAGCGGTCCTGGTGGTTCGCGATCCGCGCGAGCGCGGAAAGTCGTGGCGAAGTTCTGGCAGAAGCCGCCGGCGCCCGGCTGGCACGACCTGTTCGCGCTGCTCCGGCGCGGCGACGTGAAGTTCGAGGGCGATCAGCGCGTGCTGATGGCGTACATGCTGTATGTGAAGCTGATCCTCGCAGCGCCACGCAACGCATGAAGATCGAGCCGATCGTCGGGCGCTACGCGCACATCGACAACCACCGCATCTATTTCGAGGAAGCCGGGCAGGGGATTCCGCTGCTCTGCCTGCACACGGCCGGCTCCGACGGCCGGCAGTACCGCGGCGTTCTCAATGATCCGGCGGTGACGAAGGATTTCCGCGTCATTGCGTTCGACATGCCGTGGCACGGCAAGTCGTCGCCGCCGGCCGGATGGCACAAGGAGGACTACCGGCTCACCACCGGCTCGTACACCGAGATGATCATGGGCTTTGCGCGCGCGCTCGGCCTCGAGCGCCCGGTGGTGATGGGCTGCTCGATCGGCGGGCGCATCGTGCTCGACCTGGCTCTGAAGCATGCCAAGGAACTGCGCGCGCTCATCGGTCTGCAGACGGGTGCATACGTCGAGCGCTACTACGACGCTGCGTGGCTCGACCATCCGGAGGTGCACGGCGGCCGGGCGTGCGGCGCGGTTGCCTATGGACTGATGTCGCCACTGAGCCCGGCGCCCGAAGTATGGGAGACGGTGTGGCACTACATGCAGGGAGGTCCTGGCGTGTTCACCGGCGACCTTTATTTCTATCAGGTCGAGGGCGACATCCGCTCTCGCATCGGCCAGATCGACACCAAGGTGTGCCCGTTGTACTGCCTCACCGGCGAATACGACTACTCGGCCTCGCCACGTGATACCGAAGCCGCGGTGGCGCGCATTCCGGGCGCCAAGTTCACGGTGATGAAAGGCCTCGGGCATTTCCCGATGAGCGAGAACCCCGAGGCCTTCCTCGGCTACCTCAGGCCGGTCCTGGACGAAATCCGCCAACGGGAGAGAAGTTGATCCGCCGGGTCTCGACGATCCCGTCGCCGTCCAGCCGCCCCTCGACCAGCTCGTAGCCCATCAGGGCGAGCACGCGGCTGCGGATGAAGAGCGGCCGCGAGTTTCCGTACCAGTCGACGCACGAGGCGCGGCAGCCGTCGTTGGTGTTTGCGCCGGCGCTCGCGTCGAGCGTGCCGATCTCGGAGAAGCTCAGCGATTGGTTCTTGACGTAGAGCACCGACGCCGAGGACTGCCTGAGCTGGTGGCGCATGGTGCGGTGGTTGCCGCCGATGATCGGCAAGCCGAGCAGGCCCTGCCGCTCGTTATAGAAAAAGCCGTGGCTGCGCGACTCGCCCTGGTTGGCGTTCGGCCGCGAGTAGCGTCCGGCGACAACCGGGTAAGGCGCGAGCCGCACGCTGCTGAAATGCAGGTCGCGGCCGTCGCTGCCGATCGCCACGGCATCGTCGCCCAGCGCCTCGAGCCGCTCCACTGCATGACTGATGGGAAGTCCAAAAGTCGATCCGTCCACGTAGCGCAACGCGAATAACTGGCGCTGGCCACCGTAGAGCAGGTATTGCCCGACAAACCGGTTCTGCGATGCGTGGCCAGGAAGAGGTTGATAGCTTTCTGGCGCAGCGCTGTCGCGGCCATCGGAGAAACGGCCGAGATGGACCCGAAGCAATGCCAGTTCTCCACCTCGCATCTCACTCGACCACATCGCCTCGCCGCGGCCGTGCGCGCGCACCAGCACGTTGAGGAAACCATCCCCGCCCTCGAGGAACGAGAACTGGTCGACCGGGCTGCCCGCGACCTTGAGCGCGCTCGGCGCGCCGCCGTCGAGCGGGATGCGGAACACCGCGGACTTCACGTTCCAGACGAACACCGAGGACGGGGAAACGTAAAACACGCGGCCAGCGGGCCCGAGGACCGCGGTGCTCTCGCAATCGAGGTCGCGCTTCGCGACATCGCACACCGTGACCGTGTGCAATGCCATGCCCTGCCACGGATCGAGCTGCTCGTCGCTGCGGTAGATGCGCGTCGCCGGCGCAATGCGCCGGAACTCGCCCGCGCCCCATTTGCGCATCGCCGGCAGCTGGTCGTACGGGTTACCGCGCCACGGGTTGAGATAAAGCGGGGTGTAGAACACCAGCTTGCTGCCGATCAGGCGGCTCGCATAATTGCGCGACGAGTAATAGTCGTTCGAGCGCAGGTGGTAGGTCGCGCGGTAGCTCAGGTCACCCGAGCGCGAAATGTCGAACAGGCCGATCTCCGTGCCGCCGCGCGCATAGCTGTAGCCGATCACCGCGATCGTGCTGCCCGCGATCAGCATCTCGTCGTACCAGGCGCCGCGCGGGTCGACCCCCGGGCCGAAGGCATCGACGGCCGATACCGGCTTCAAGCTCGAACTCTCGATCGAAAAAAGTCGTCCCCGGCGCAGGATGACGAGGTGCTCGCCGTGCAGCTTGACGATCCCGCCCTCGTCGACCCCGGCGTGCTGCACATTGGTGATGGATTCCGCCGCAGCGGACGCCGGCGCTGCCGACTTGGCAAGGCTGTCGGCGGACGCGCCGTAGCTGCGCCGCGCCTCCTGGCGCCGGCGACCTTCCTCCGCCCACGTGTCGAGCAACGCCTTGAGCTCCTGCTCGCTGGCGAACGGCTTGAGGGTCTTGCGCGGGGCAGTCGAATCCGTCGCTGCCGCTGTGACCGGCAGCAATGCAGCGAAGATGAGCGGGAGAAGACGTGATTTTCTTGGCATGGTGACCTCCATTGTTGGTCTCACCACGCGTTAAACGGCAGAACCCGGCCGGCGGGTTAAACGTGAACGAGCGCCGCGAGCTCCCATTCACCCGACGCGCTGTCGTGCCGCACGATGAACCGGCGACCGTCGTCGACCTTCACTTTGAAGTAGCGGTGGCGGGGATCGAGCCAGCGGTCGAGGATCTCCTCGACCGCGAAGCGTCGCTCGCCGAGAGTGAAGGCGCGCGGCTCTTCTTCGCCGCGGTAACCCGCATGGCATTCGACGCTAATGCTTAACGGCTTACGTTCCATCCGGCAAAGATGGGCGGCGGGCGGCGGCAAGCCCGGAACCGCTTGAGTCATTCGACGACGATGTTGCCCTCGCGCGCCACCTTCAGCCACTTGTCGTAGTCCGCGCGCACGTAATCGGCGAACTCCGTCCGGCCGATGTCCATGATCTCGACCCCCATCTCGCGGTAGCGCGTGCGCACCGCGTCTTGGGTGAGCGCTTTGCGCAGCGCTCCATGCAGCTTGTCGACCACTTGCTTCGGCGTGGCGGCGGGCGCGAAGATGCCGGTGAAGGTCGTGGCCTCGTAGCCCTTGACGCCGGCCTCGTCGAGCGTCGGCACGTTGGGCAGCAGTGGCGAGCGCTTCAGCGAGCTGATGGCGATCGGCTTGATGCGGCCCTCGCGGATGTGGCCGAGGCAGTGGGAAGCGGTGAGCTGGTCCATCATGCTTTCCACCTGGCTGCCGAGCAGGTCGGTGAGGGCCGGTCCGCTGCCTTTGTAAGGAACGTGCAGCAGGTTGAGGTTTCCCATCCGCATCAGGAGCTCGATCGCCAGGTGGTTCGAAGAGCCGCTTCCGGCTGAAGCCACGCTCATTTGCCGTTGTTTTGCGTAAGCCACGTATTCCGCATAGGTCGAAACCGGCGTCTTCGGCGCGGCGGTAAGGACGATCGGCACCGACTGGATGGCGCCGATGGCGACGAAGTCCTTGACCGGGTCGTAGTGCCGCGTCTTCCACACCGCCGGCCCGGCGGTGATGGTTCCGCTGGAGCCGAGGAGTAGCGTGTAGCCGTCGGCGGCTGACTTCGCCACCGCCGCGCTGCCGATGGCGCCCGCGGCGCCGGGGCGGTTCTCGACTACCGCTCCCTGGCCGAGCGCTTCGCCGAATGCGGGCGCGACGGTACGCGCGGTAATGTCGACGTTGCCGCTCGGCGGCCACGGCACGATGATGCGCACCGGTTTCGTGGGGAACTCCTGCGCATTGGCATTCAGCGCGGCCCAGAGAAATATCGGTATAAGAAACTTCATTCCGCCTTGGCCCCGGAGATGCGCACCACTTCAGCCCAGCGCACCACTTCCTCGCGCAGCAGCTTGCTGAATTCCTCCGGCGTGTTGCCGACCGGCTCGGCGCCTTGCTCGATGAGCCTTTGCTTCAGATCCGGCGCGCGCGCCGCGCGGGCGGTGGCGTCGGCGAGCAGCTTGACGATCTCGCGCGGCGTCGCGGCCGGGGCGAGGAGGGCGTACCAGACCGGCACCACCACGCCGTCGACGCCGGCTTCCTTCATCGTCGGCACGTCGGGCATCAGGTCGGAGCGCTTGTCGGCAAGGACAGCGAGCGCGCGGATGCGGCCGCTGCGTACATGCCCGAGGATCGCGGGCACGTTGGCGAAGCTGAACTGCACTTCGCCGGAAATCACCGCGGTGAGCGACGCTGCCGTGCCCTTGTAGGGAATGTGCGCGATCTTGGTTCCGGTGCGCGCCTTGAACAATTCGCCCGCCAGGTGCTGCGACGTGCCGGCGCCGGCCGACGAGTAGTTCATCGAGTCCGGCTTGGCGCGGGCTTGCGCGAGCAGCTCGCGCACGTTGGCGCCGGCGCTCTGGTGCGCGACCAGCAGGTTCGGGCTTTCGGCAAACACCGAGATCGGCGCGAAGTCCTTCAGCGCGTCGAAGGTGAGGTTCTTGTACAGCGACATGTTGATCGCCAGCGCCGAGGTGGTGAAGAGCAGCGTGTAGCCGTCGGGCGCGCTCTTCGCCACCATGTCGGTCGCGATGTTGGTGGTGGCGCCGGGGCGGTTCTCGACGACGAACGGCTGCTTGAGGTAGTCGGCGAGCTGCGGCGCGAGGAAGCGCGCCATGATGTCGGTGCCCCCGCCGGGCGGGAAGCCGACCAGCATGCGCACCGGGCGCGCGGGGTAGGTTTGCGCATCAGCCAACCCGACCCAGAACAGGATCAACAGCGAAATGAGGGATCGCATGGGTGGTCGAATCTTATAATGGGCCGCAAATGGGCGGTAACCCTCTCGACCTCAGAGCCTGGCTGTCGACGGTCGACAAGCTCGGCGAGCTGAGGAGCGTCGAGGGCGCCGACTGGAACCTGGAGCTCGGCGCGATCAGCGAGCTCAACGTCAAGAAAGCGCTGCCGCCGGCGCTGCTCTTCGACCGGATCAAGGACTACCCCAAGGGCTTTCGCGTCCTCACCTGCAGCACGAGCAGCCCGGCGCGGCTGTCCTCGATCCTGCGTCTGCCGATCCAGAAGACACATCAAGGCCTGGTCGAGGCATTGCGCGGCAAGCCCGCGCAATGGCAGGCCGCGGCGCCGAAGTATGACGCCGTGAACACCGCCACCGGGCCGGTGCTGGAAAATGTGCAAAAGCAACCCGATGTGCTGGCCTTTCCCTCGCCGTTCTGGCACGAGATGGATGGCGGACGCTACATCGGCACCGGCTGCTCGGTGGTCACGCGCGACTTCGATTCCGACTGGGTGAACGTCGGCACCTATCGCGTGCAGGTGCTCGACCGCAACCATGTCGCGCTCGACATGGTGCCGGGCAAGCACGGCCGCATCCATTACGAGAAGCACAAGAAGGCGGGCAAGCGCTTCCCGGTGGCCATCGTGCTCGGCGCCGATCCGCTCGGCTATCTGATCTCCGGCATCGAAATTCCCTTCGGCATGTGCGAATGGAATTACATCGGCGCGATTCTGGGCGAGCGCGTTGCCGTCGTTGCCGGAGAGGTGACCGGGCTGCCATTCCCGGCTGCGTCGGAGATCGTGCTCGAAGGCTTCGTCGAGCCGAACGATGAACGCACCGAGGGGCCATTCGGCGAATTCCATGGCTACTACCCCGGGAAGGCGGGCGTGGCGCCCGTCGTGACGGTCCAGAGAGTTGTCCATAGGGAGAACCCAATCCTCGTGGGCAGCCCGCCGGCCAAGCCGCCCAACGATTACTCCTACTCGAAAGCCGTGATGCGCTCGGCGCTGCTGCACGACGCGCTCGTCGCTTCCGGCGTGCCGGACGTGAAGGCGGTCTGGGCGCACGAGATCGGCGGTGCGCGCATGTTCAACGTGGTGTCCATCAAGCAGCGCTACGCCGGCCACGCGCGCCAGGCCGGCCACATCCTCAGTCAATGCGGCGTGGGCGCGTACATGTCGCGCTACTCCGTGGTGGTGGACGAGGACATCGACCCGGCGAACCTGCAGGAAGTGATGTGGGCCGTGGCCACGCGCAGCGACCCGGCGATCGACATCGATATCATCCAGCGCGGCATGGGCTCGAAGAACGATCCGATGTTCGTCGCCTACCCATACGACGCGCCGTTCAGCTCCAAGGCCATCATCGACGCCTGCCGGCCGTGGGAGCACTTGCATGACTTTCCCGCGGTCGCCGAGGCTTCGAAGGAACTGCAGGAAAAAACGCGCGCGAAGTGGAAGGACCTGCTCTAGATCCGCCGTTTCCGCCGGAGATGGAAAAGCCCGGCGGCGGCCAGCCCGAACAACACGCTGACGGCGGCGACGTGACGGAAGCCGAAATCGGTGCCCGTCGGCAAAAACCATAGCGGCGCGAGCAGCACGTTGGACATCCAGACGAGCATCGACTTGCCGGGCGCGGCCCAGAACCCGGCACCGCCCTGGGTCTCGAATGCGGCGGGGAGGATGAACGCCAGGCCGAGCACGCTCAGGAGAAAGTGCAGCGTGCCTACGATGGAAAACACCGTCAACGACCGCAGCATGCGGCGTTATGATCGACGCTCCCCTGGTCAAACGCAAATCCCCATGAAATTCGCGCTCGGACAATCGATACCAAGGCTCGAGGACGACACGCTGTTGCGTGGCGCCGGCCGTTATACCGACGACTTCGCGCTGGCGCGCGCCGCGCATGTGGTGTTCGTGCGCTCGCCGCATGCGCACGCGAAGATCCGGCGAGTCTCCATCGATGAAGCGATGAAGGGCCCTGGCGTCATCGCGGTGCTCACCGGCAAGGATGCGAAGGCCGATGGCCTGGGCAATATCCCGTGCCTGATCCCGGTGCCCGGCTTGAAGGAGACGCCGCGGCCGATCCTCGCGCTCGATAGCGTGAAGCACGTCGGCGATCCGGTGGCGATGGTGGTCGCGGAAACGTTGCAGCAGGCCAAGGATGCGGCGGAGAAGGTGGAGGTCGATTACGAGCCGCTGGCGGCAGTGACCGAAGCCAAGGACGGCGAGGTGGCATTCGAAGTCGGCCTGGGCGAGAGCAAGGCGAAAGTCGATGCGGCGATCGCGAAGGCGGCGCACGTAACGCGGCTCGAGCTCATCAACAACCGCCTGGTGGCGAACCCGATCGAGCCCCGCGCGGCGCTTGCCGAGTACGACGCGGCGAGCGGGCGCACCACGCTCTATACGCCGAGCCAGGGCCCGCACCACCTTTACGGCCAGATTGCCGACGCCGTGGTCAAGGCGCCGCGCGAGCAGCTTCGCGTCGTGTCGGGCAACGTCGGCGGCGCGTTCGGCATGAAGATCTTTCTGTATCCCGAGCAGCCCGCGGTGGTGTGGGCGGCGCGGCGGCTCAAGCGCACGGTGCGCTGGACGGCCGAGCGCAGCGAAAGCTTCCTTTCGGACGCGCAGGGGCGCGACAACTATTCCGTCGCCGAGCTCGCGACCGACAAGGACGGCCGCTTCACCGCCTTGCGCGTCACCACCTGGGCGGCGATGGGCGGCTACCTGTCGAACTTCGGGCCCTTCATCCCGCAGCTCGCGGCGCCGATGCTCTCCGGGGTCTACCGCATTCCGGCGATCCACCTGAGCATCAAGGGAACCATTACGCACACCGTACCGGTCGACGCCTACCGCGGCGCGGGCCGCCCGGAGGCGATCTATCTGCTTGAGCGCACCATCGACGTCGCCGCGCGCGAGCTCGGGCTTGCGCCCGAGGAGCTGCGCCGGCGCAACTTCATCCAGCCTGCCGACATGCCCTACCAGACCCCGGTCGAGAGCCGCTATGACTCGGGCGATTTCGCCGCGGTGATGGAGAAGGCGATGCGGCAGGCGGACTGGCAGGGGTTCGCGAGGAGAAAGGAGTCCTCGAAGACCAAGCGAAGAGGACTCGGGCTTGCGATGTACATCGAACGTTGCGGCGGCGGGCCGGGAGATACGGTGAGGCTGAAAGTCGCCGGCGACGAAGTCACCCTGTACTCGGGAATGCAGGACAACGGCCAGGGGCACACCACGACCTTCGTGCAGCTGCTCTCGCAGAAGCTCGGCGTCGACGCGGCGAAGATCAAGGTGGTGCAGGGCGATACCGATCTGGTGCCGGGCGACGGTCTGACCGGCGGCTCGCGCTTCCTCGCGATCGCCGGCGTCGCGGCGGGCGGCGCGGCGGACGAAGTGATCGAGAAGGGGCGTGAGGAGGCGGCACGGCGGCTGGAGGCGGCGGCGGCGGACATCGAGTACCGCGATGGCGAATACCGCATCGCGGGCACCGATCGGCGAATGGGCTTGTTCGAGCTCGGCAACCTGGAAGCCACGCATACCCGCGCGCCGGAGCACTACACCTACCCGAACGGTTGCCACATCTGCGAAGTGGAAGTCGACGCGCAGACCGGCGGCGTAACGATCGTGCGCTACACCGTGGTGGACGATTTCGGCCGCGCCATGAACCCGAAGCTCCTCGAGGGGCAGGTGCAGGGCGGCACGGTGCAGGGAATCGGCCAGGCGCTGCTCGAGCACGCGGTGTACGACCCGGACAGCGGCCAGCTCGTGTCGGGGTCGTTCATGGACTATGCGATGCCGCGCGCCGCCGACATGCCTTCATTCGACTGCGGCTTCCACCACGTGCCGTGTACGACCAATCCGCTCGGGGTGAAAGGCGCCGGTGAGGCCGGGGCGGTGGGCGCACCGGCGGCGGTGGTGAACGCGGTGGCGAACGCGCTCGGCGTGCGGCACATCGACATGCCGCTCACGCCGGAGAAAGTCTGGCGCGCGCTGACTACTTCATAGAAGATTTTTCGAAGCGCTCGATCCCCGGCGGGAACGCCATCCAGTGGTGCGCCGAGCGCGTCCACACGTGGCGGTCGATCTTGAGCCAGCGCGTGTCGTCGAAGGTGCCGCCGGCCACGGCGCGGCCGCCCGGAAAGACTTCGGCGGTCCAGGTCACGGTGGTTCCGCAGCGGGTGCAGAACTCGGTGCGCAGCCAGCGTCCGCTCTCGTCCGAGCGGTACTCGTAGGTCTGGAGCTCGCCGCGCAGCAGCTCGAAGTCGCCGGCCTTGAAATAGATGCCGACGCCGAAGGCGCTGCCGGTGCGCAACTGGCAGGAGCGGCAATGGCAGACGCTGGTGCGAAACGGCTCGTTCTTGACGCGGTAACGCACCGCCCCGCAGGCGCAGCCGCCTTCATGCACTCCCATGCGCGAATTACAGCACAACTATCCTTACCTGATAGATAAGGCGCGTGTTGCTGCCCTGCGGCTCGAGCGAAAGCTCGTTGCCGCCCCAGACGCTGGTGGACAGCTGGTCGGCGGCCGTGGCTGCCGGCTTCGGCTTTGGCCGCGAGGCCCGACAGCCGCTCGGCGAGCAATCTGAGGCCCGCCGCATCGCCGTGGATGGAAAGCTCGTCGCCTTGTTCGGACAGCTCGAAGGTCAGCAGGTGGCGTCCGGGCATGGGATGAATGTCGGTGAGCCGCGCGGACCTCGCCACCTCCTCCGGATAGGCGGGTCGGATCCAGTCGAGATAGCATCACTTCGACGTCGGCCGGGCCTTCGCGCGCGAGCAGGTTCACCGCGACGCTCGAATCGTGCCGGCGCAGCACCAGATCGAGCCGGCTGTGGCCCACGCGCAGGCGGCGCACCACCAGCCAGTCGAGGAATGCGGGCAGGCACGGCTGGCGCAGACGCACGCTTTCGCCCGCGGCGTCGACTTCGAGGCCGAGACAGGCCTGCACCAGGGCGAAGGGCGTGCACGCCGCCCACGCCTGCGGCGCGCAGGCCACCGGGTAGAGCGTCGGCGCCTTGCCGCGGCGGCGGTCGAAGCCGCAGAAAAGCTCGGGCAGGCGGCGCAGGTGCATGTGCGCGGCGGCGTCGAACAGCGCGGTGGTCAGCGAGCGCGCTTCGGCGCTGCGTCCGTAGCGCGCGAGCCCGAGCGCGATGAGCGCGTTATCGTGCGGCCACACCGAGCCGTTGTGGTACGAGGTCGGATTGAAGCGCTTCTCGCGCGAGCCGACCGTGCGGATGCCCCAGCCGCTGAAGAACTCCGCGCCGAACAGGCCCTGCGCGACGCGCGCCGCTCGCTCGGGGCGCACCATGCCGGTGAACAGGAGCTGGCCGGCGTTCGAGCTTCGCACGCGGCAGGGCTCGCCATCGCCGTCGAGCGCGAGGGCGTAGGTGCCGAGCTCCTCGCACCAGAACGTGGCCTCGAAGCGCGCGGCGAGGCGATCGGCCTTCTCCTCGAGGTCGGCGGACAGGGCCTTCTCGCCGAGGTCGAAGGCGAGCAGCGCCGCCTCGCGGTAGGCGAGGAAGCAATAGCCCTGCACCTCGCACAGCGCAATCGGCGCGCTCGCAAGCCTGCCGTCGGCGTGGAACACCGCGTCCTCGGAATCCTTCCAGCCCTGGTTGCGCAGCCCGCTCTGCATGCGCCGGCCGTAGTCGATGAAGCCGTCGCCGTTGCGGTCGCCGAAACGCTCGATCCAGTCGAGCGCCGCACGAACGTGCGGCCAGAGTGCCTCGATCGTCGGGCGGTCGCGCGTGCGCTGCCAGTACAGGCCGGCGAGCGCGACGAACAGCGGCGTCGAGTCGACCGAGCCGTAGTAGCGGCCGAAGGGGACTTCGCCTAGGTGCGCGAGCTCGCATTCGCGCACCTCGTGCAGGATCTTGCCGGGCTCGCGGTCGGCGGCGGCGTCCTCGCTCGTCGCCTGGTGCGCGGCAAGGAAGCGCAGCACGCCGCGCGCGATCGAGGGGTCGAGCCACAGCATCTCCAGCGCGGTAATCAGCCCGTCGCGCCCGAAGGCGGTGGAGAACCAAGGCACGCCGGCATACGGGTACGGGCCGTGCGGGGTCTCGGTCGTGAGCATCGCGAGGTCGGCGCTGGAGCGCGACAGCACGCTGTTGAATACGCTGTTCGAGGACTCGAGCGCCGGCACGCCGGCGCGTCCGGCGGCGAGCGCGCGCCGCGCCCGCCGCAGCGCGCTGAAGAAGCGCTGCTCCGGGGCGCGCGCGGCCTCGGCGCCGTGCTCGCAATGGATGGTGACCGCGAGCGAGCGGCGCTCGCGCGCGCCGAGGGCGATCTCGAACTGCGCGCCGGAAGCGCTCAGCGCTACCGGCGACATCGAGAAGCAAATCCGCGTGGCGCGGGCGATGCCGTCGACCGACTCGTAGGTGAACACCACCTCGGCCGGGCCGCGCACTTCCGCGCGCACCGCCCCGCGACGCGTGCGCTGGTGGCCGCGGATCTCGAACAAGTCGGCGAAGTCGGCGTCGAACGCGAGCGCGAGCCGCAGGCGCTGCGCGCGCTCCGCGTAGCTCGTCACGGTGAAGAGCTCGTGGCAGCTGCCCTGCCACAGGAACTTGGCGCGCGCGACGTGGAAGGTGTCCTTGGCGAGGGCGAGCTCGCCGTCGATGAAGATATCCGGATTGGTGAGATCGACGTCGAGCGTCACGTTGTCGGTCTGCACCGTCGAGGACAGCATCAGCGGGCGGTGGCCCTCGAGCGTGAAGCACAGGCGCGACAGGAAGCGGGTATCGTGGTGGAACAGGCCCGTCGGGCTGTGCTCCACTTCGACCACGTCGCCGAACTCGTCGAACATCGCGAAACTGTCGCCGTGCTTGAGCGTGCGCCGGCTCGACGCGGCGAGCGAGACGACGCCCGGGACCAGGACCGCGGATTGCGCGACGGTGCCATCGCGGTTCACGCGGCCACCTGTTTCCTTGTCCTTAATGTCCGGTAGACCGATAGGTAGTCGCGCGCCATGCGTGCGGCGCTGAATCGCTCCTCGAAACGCAGGCGCACACGCTCGCGATCGAGGATCGCCGCCTGCGCCACTGCCGCGGCCGCCTCCTCCACCGAACCGACGACCAGCCCGGTCACGCCAGGGTCGACGACCTCGGGCACCGAGCCATTCGGCCAGGCGATGACCGGCGTGCCGCACGACATGGCTTCGATCATCGCCAGGCCGAAGGGCTCGGGCCAGTCGATCGGGAACAGCAGCGCCGTCGCGTTGCCCAGGAAAGCCGGCTTTTGCGCCTCGTCGAGCTCGCCGATGAACTCGATGACCTCGCCGTCGATGAGCGGCGCGATGCGCTCGCGCCAGTGGCGCTCGTCGGGACCGCGCTCGATCTTCGCGGCGATGCGCAGACGCATGCCGGCGCGGCGCGCGATCGCGATGGCGCGGTCGAGCCCTTTTTCGGGCGACACGCGCCCGAGGAAAGCGAGATAGTTGCCGCGAGGCGCAGGGTTGAACGGGCAGACGCCGGCCGCGAGGCCGTGGTACACGGTCGCGATCCAGCGCGCATCGGGCAGCGGCCGGCGCTGGCTGTCCGAGATCGAGACCAGCGGCATGTCGTCGAACTCGCTATAGAGCGGCACGAGGTCGGGCAGGTCCAGGCGGCCATGCAACGTGGTTACCGTCTTGGCTGCGAGCGGCCGAAACAGCGGCAGATGCAGGTGCTCGACGTGGAAATGCAGCACGTCGAATTCGGCGGCGTGCGCGCGCACACGCTCGAGCATCAGCAGGTGATGGGGCAGGGCATCGTGCACCCGCGCGTCGAGGCGCAGCGCGCGTGGTGCGCAGGCGACCAGGCGCGCCGATGTCTGCGAGTCGGCACTGGCGAACAGGGTCACGTCGTGTCCCAGCCGGACCAGCTCGTCGGTCAGATAGGAAACGACCCTTTCCGTGCCCCCATAGAGCCGGGGCGGCACGCTTTCCGCGAGGGGAGCGATTTGGGCGATCTTCATGCAGGTCGAAATGGGGGTGCAATCGGCGTGCCGGGAATGCGGATTGCTGGCAGAATCCGGCCAACTCATGCAAATTGACGCCGTCAAGGCAGCCTACCGGCGCTATGCGCGAATTTACGACACGGTCTTCGGCCCGGTGCTTCAGCCCGGGCGCAAGGCGGTGCTCGATGCGCTGAACCTGAAGCCGGGCGAGCGCGTGCTCGAGGTCGGGGTCGGGACCGGCCTGTCCCTCCAGCTCTATCCGCGCGACGTGCGCATCACCGGCATCGACGTGTCGCGCGAGATGCTGGACAAAGCGCGCGTTCGCGTCGCGCGCCGCAAGCTGGAAAACGTCGAGGGCCTGCTCGAGATGGACGCGGAGCGTATGGATTTCCCCGACGCGAGCTTCGACAAGGTGGTGGCGATGTACGTGGTGTCGGTGGTCGAGCGCCCGGCCAAGCTGCTCGAGGAGCTGCACCGGGTGTGCAAGCCCGACGGCGAAATCTTCATCGTCAACCATTTCCATTCCGACAACCGGATTCTCGGCGGCATCGAGAAGGCGCTGTCGGGATTTTCCTCCACCCTCGGATTCCACCCGGACTTCAACTTGCGCGAGATGCTGCCCGCCGGCCACAACGGCGAGGTCAAGATGTCGCGCGTCAATCTGTTCTGGAAGATTCTGCGGCTGCGGAACGGCGTGGGGCATCAGAGGGTGCAACCCCCGCAATAGCCGGCGGCGGCCGGAACAGGAAGAGCGCGGCGACCACCAGCGCGCCGCCGGCGAGTTGCACCGGCTCGAGGCGCTGCCCGAGGATCAGCGCCGCGAGCACCACCGCCACGATCGGCTCGAAGTTCATGAAGAAGCCGACGCGCATCGGCCCGAGGCGCGCCGTGACCGAGAAAAGGCCGATCATGGCAAACGCGTAGAAGAACGGCACCCCCAGAATTCCGCTCCAGCCCGCGGCGCCATGCGGCAGGTTCACGCCTCCGGTCAACACACTGCCGATGACGAACACCACTGCGGCGGTGGCGGTCATGTGCAGCGTCGCCGGCCGCGTGTCGCGGCCGTGGAAGAAATGGCTGGTGAGGAGAAAGGTCGCCGACCACGCCACCGAGGCGCCGAGCGCGAGCCAGACGCCCTTCATCTGCGCCGCCGTGAAGTCGACGTTCAGTGCCAGCGCCACGCCGGCGAATGCGGTGACCAGGCCGGCGAGCCGCATCCAGCCGAAGCGTTCCTTTCCCGCCAGCCAGCTGACCGAGGTGGTGATCGCCGGCCAAAGGTAGAAAAGGAGCACCACGAGCGGCACGGGAATTTCCGCGATTGCCAGATTGAGCAGGTAGTTGTTGACGCAAAGCGGAATGCCGATGGCCGCGGCGATGGCGCGCTCGCGCGGCGGCAACCTGAGCGGCACGTTCATCAACTGAAACCAGGCGAGAAACAGCGCCACGGTGCCGACCGTGCGCAGCATGACGACGGTCAGCGGGTCGGCGCCGCCGCCCTGCGCGAGGGCGGTGCAAATACCGACCATCGCGAACGAGGTGGCAAAAGCAAGGAGCTGAACAGGATGGGTGTGCAAGCGTTGTTCCCGGGAACTCGCGCTGCCTGCGGGGATTCGAATGATCATGCAAACCGCGCCAGAACTCATCTTCCACGACGTCGATCGCTCCGCCTGGGTCGAAAGTTACATCCTCGAGCGTGTCCAACGGCTGGAGCGTTTCGCAGACGGGATCACTTCCTGTCGCGTCACCCTTACCCAGGAACAGGCCTCCCACCACAAAGGTAACCGCTACAGCGTGATGGTGGAGACCCGGATGCCGCCGAACCACGACCTGGCGGCCAAGAAGGCGAAAGTGATCCATGACATGCCGCAGCAGCTTCCGGCGCTCATCAACCTCGCGTTCGGCGCGGTCGAGCGCCAGCTGAAGAAGACGGCGCAGCTGCGCCGCGGCGAGACCAAGAGCCGCGACAACGGCGAATCGCATGGCATCGTCGAGAAGCTGTTCGGCGAGGGCTACGGCTTCCTGCGCGAGCTCGGCGACGACCGCCAGGTGTACTTCCACCGCAACAGCGTGCTGCACGACGACTTCGAGCGGCTTGCGGTGGGCACCGAGGTGCGCTTCACGCCTCAGGACGGCGACGACGGCCCGCAGGCGAGCAGCGTCCAGATCGTCGCGAAGCTTTAATAGGTGTCGTCGGGGACCGGAATTCCTTTCAGGAATGAGGGCAGGGCGCTATCCGGCGGTAACGGCGTTCCCAGCCGCGCGAGCGCCGCGGCCCCCGCCGCCTGCAGCCGGTAGCAGTTCGAGCGCACGGCGGACTGCGCGGCCGGCAGTGTAGGCCAGGCGCGCAGCGCCAGCGCGCGCACGTTGCAGCTTTCCCGGCGGTCGAGGAGCGCTGCGATTTCCTCGGCCTGCGCCGCCGGCGGCGGGCGCAACGCGAGCGCGATCGCCACCCAGCCGGCCAGCGGGGTGTCAACCTTGCCGCGCAATTCGCGCCACATCGCATCCAAATCCGGCGCCTCCCGGAGCCGGCAGAGCAGCGCCTCGCCTGGATCCGAAGACGGGCACTCGGTCGCGGCCGGCGCCTGGACCGCGATCGGTTTCTCTGACGGGGCCGCTGGCTGGCCGGCATGCGTGAATTGCGCACCCGAGGCGTGTAGCAGCACCCCAACGGTCGGCAGGCCGCGCATCCACTCGGCATAGCCCCACTTATGCAGGCCGTGTCCGGTGGCGAAGCGGTCAGCGCCGCGCTGATCGGCGAGCAGGCCGAAGCCGTTCGCCGTACCCGCCCCCTGCGCAACGTCATGCGCCCGGTACTCATCATTGCCGGCGATGTCGACGAGCGCGCCGAACGCTACATCGAGGCCCATTCCCTGGCCGTAGAGCACCGATAGCTCATAGTGATCGTCGCCTGATTCCTCGCGCAGCACGCCGATCGCCTGGTGCACGCCGTTTCCCTGCGCGTACTGCAGCGCGCAGTAGCGGTCGTTGCCGCCCCGGTCCCACAGCAGGCCGAAGCCGTAGTAGTAGCCGAGGCCTTGCGCAAACATCTGCGCTTCGTAGGTATCGTCGCCGCCGTCGTCGCGCAGGATGCCGAAGCCGCCGCCGACGCGCCCGCGCAGCCCGTAGCCGGTGCCCTGGGCGCCGCTCAAGCCGCCTGCGCGCTTGAACGGATCGGGAACGCCACCGGCCGCGTAGCCGTCGTTGCCGCTTCGATCCCACAGCAGGCCGACGCCGTCGCCGAGGCCGAAGCCCTGTCCCCAGGCTTCCACGCGGTACCGATCGTTACCGCCCAGGTCGAGGAGCGCGCCGATGCCGAAGGCGGCTGCCCCCTGCGCGAAAAACCTGGCCTCGTAGGAATCGTCGCCCGCAAAGTCGATCAGCAACGCGGCCCCGGCGATCGCCGCGCCCAAGCCGGCGCCGTCCATCACGTAACGGTCGTTTCCCGAAACATCGATGATCGCGGAAAAGCCGTTCAGCGCGAGGTCGCTGCCGCGGTATTCATCGTCGCCGCCTGGATCGATGGTTACGACAATCTTGCCGGCGCGCGCTGGAGAAACCTGATGCACATCGTTGCTCCGGGTGCCGATCCGGATGGTGGCGCTTGTGGTCTCGATGATCCGTCCTTCCGGAATCGCGCGGGCATTCGGAAGGTCGCGCGCGAACCGCGCCGTCGCATCCATGAACGCCGTATTGGCGCGACGCAGCGCGTCAACGTCAGCCGCGTCCGCGACAGCCACCAGCGCTGGCGGCAATCCCTGCGCCAATTGCCGCAGGACGAGCTCTTCGTCGAAAGGCTTGCTGGCGATGCCGAGCAGCCGGTGGGCTTGTGCCAGCTCGTCCAGGTAGGCGCCAAGGAGCGCGTCGAACTGCCGCGGCTCCGTCGGCCGGGCAACGGAGTCGAGCAGCGCCGGCACCGTTCTGCGGAAGATTTCTGCGGCGTCGAGGGCATCCAGCGGCCGGGCGAGGAGATCCACGACCAAGGCGGGCGCGGCAAGTGGCGGCGGCGGGCCGTTGCGCATCAGGTTGCCGATGACGCGCAGTGCGTCGGGGCCCAGGCCGCGCCGCTCGAGGAATGCGCCGACCTCGGCCGGCAGGCGCTCCCCGGGTGGTGGAACCGAGGCGCAGCCGGCCGCGAGGGCAAGCGCCGCGGCAATGGTCCGTGCAGAACCCATCGCCGCATTATGCGGTGGGCAGTGCAAATTCATTCACGCTTGTGGAGTGGCCAGAGGCGCGCCTATCATCCGGCGCGCCGATGCCCGACCTGAGAAACATCCCGCTGTTCGAGGGAGTCGCCGAAGCCGAGCTGCGCGCGCTCGCCGAGCGCACGGTCACGCGCAGCTACCCGAAGCAGGCGATCATCCTCAGCGAGGGCGACGACAGCGACTCGCTCTACCTGATCCTGGGCGGCCGGGTGAAGGTGTACCTGAGCGACGAGGCCGGCAAGGAGCTGATCCTCGCCATCAAGGGTCCCGGGCAATATTTCGGCGAGATGGTGCTCGACAGCCAGCCGCGCTCGGCCTCGGTGATGACGCTCGAGCCCGCGCAGTTCGCCATCCTGTCGCGCGCGGATTTCAAGGCCTTCCTGCTGCGCCATGCCGAGGTCGCGCTGCAGCTGATCGAGAACCTGATCCGCGTCGCGCGCGGGCTGAACCAGAACGTGCGCAGCCTCGCCATGCTGGACGTCTACGGCCGCGTCGCGCGCATCCTGCTCGAGCTCGCGGTCGAGCAGGGCGGCAAGCTCGTGATCCCGGAGAAGCTGACGCAGAAGGACATCGCCGCCCGCGTCGGCGCCTCGCGCGAGATGATCAACCGCATCCTGCGCGACCTCACCACCGGCGGCTACGTCAGCGTCGAAGCCGGGCGCATCACCATCAACAAGGCGCCACCCGCGCGCTGGTAATTCGGGGACGGAGCCCTAAACCGAAAGCTGCGCAGCCGTGGTAGGCCCGGAATAAGTGAAGATCGCACAGGCCTCGTGTGCGCTACGCGATAACGCTCGCCGGCGGCTGCCGCGTACAGTGGGCTCACGGTATCGAACAGACCCACAGGAGAACAAAGATGCTCGACTTCCTCTTCATCCTCGGCCAGGCGGCCTCGCGACTCCTCATCCCGGCGGCTCCTCCCCCCAAGAAAGCGTTGTCGACGAAACCCGGCGTCGACGAGATGAGCGTGATGCACTTGCGCACCCACGCCTGACCAAATTCACGATTCCTCCTCCGGGGCCGCTTAGCGGCCCTCTTTTTTGACCACGGCGGTCATCAGTCCCCACAGCC
>CAWENY010000010.1:0-9349 GCA_963810475.1 uncultured beta proteobacterium
AACCTAATACCGCCGACCTGGTCGCCGGGTTCGCGCTCGTCGCGCTGGTGCTCGAGCTTTGCCGCCGCTCGGTCGGCTGGGGACTCACCGCGCTGGTGGTGCTGCTCCTCGGCCTCACCGTGTTCGGCGCCTGGCTGCCGGGCGCACTGCACCACGACAACTTCGGCGTCCCGTACTTCATCGAAATGATGACCGTGATGGAAAACGGCGTGTTCGGCGCGCCGCTCGAGGTGGCCGCGACGTACGCCTTCCTCTTCGTGCTGTTCGGCAGCTTCTACGAAAAGGCGGGCGGCGGCCAGCTGTTCTTCGACCTCGCGAGCGCCGTCACCGGACGCATGCGCGGCGGCGCGGCGAAAGCCTGCGTCACTGCCAGCGGCCTCTACGGCTCCATTTCGGGCAGCCCCACGGCGGATGTCGCCACCACCGGGCCGCTGACGATCCCGATCATGAAGAAGATGGGCGTTCCCGCGGCGCGCGCCGGGGCCATCGAGGCCACCGCGTCGAGCGGCGGCGCGATGCTGCCGCCGGTGATGGGCGCGGTGGCGTTCATCATGTCGGACATCACCGGCATCTCGTACGCCAGCATTTGCTGGGCATCGATCCTGCCCGCGCTCATCTATTACTACTCGATCTACCTTTTGGTGCACAACGAGGCGGTGCGCCACGCCGAGCCGCGCCTGCCGGAGGACCAGATCGTGCCGCTCGGGCGTGCGCTCGCCAGCGGCTGGCGCCACCTCCTGCCGCTCGGCGCGCTCATCGGCCTGCTGGTCGCCGGCTATACGCCGGTGTACGTGGCTGCGGGCGCGACCGCCGCGGTCATCGTGCTGTCGTGGTTCCATCCGCCGACCGCGATCGGACCGCGCCGCTTCGTCGAGTGCTGCACCGACACCATTACGCAGCTCGTGCCGCTGGTGGGGGCGGTCGCGGCCGCCGGCGTGGTGATCGGCGCGATCGAGATCGCCGCACTCGCCGGCAAGTTCACATTGCTCATCAACCTGCTGGCGGGCGGCCTGCTGGTGCCGACGCTGCTCCTGTCGGCGGTGTTCCTCGTGCTCCTCGGCATGGGCATGCCGACGCCCGCGGTGTACATCATGGGTGCCGCGCTGCTCGCGCCGGTGCTGCGCGGCGCGTTCGGCCTGCCGGAGATGCAGGTGCATCTCTTCATGCTGTACTTCGCCTGCCTGTCGGCGATCACGCCGCCGGTCGCGGTGGCGAACTTCGCCGCCGGCGCGATCGCCGGCGTCAACCCCATGGCGCTCGGCCCCTATGCCGTGAAGCTCGCCATCGGCGGCTTCATCCTGCCGTTCTACTTCCTGTTCAACCCGGGACTGAACATGCAGGGCAGCGCGTTCTACATCCTGGAATGCCTGGTGTTCGCGGTCGCGATGTGCACCTTCGCCTCGTTTGCGATGCAGGGCTACCTGGGATTGCGCAGCATTGCCTGGCCGCTGCGCTTGCTGCTGTTCGGCTGCGCCATTGCCACGGTTTCGCCGCGCTTCGACATCACGCTCGCGGCGACGCTGCTCGGGAGCGCGATCCTAGGCTTTGTTCATCTGCGCGGCCGCCCAACGCAGGTCGACGTTTCCGCCTGACAGGATCACCCCGACACGCAGGTTCTTCACAGGAACTTTGCCTGTGAAAAGCGCCGTGAATGCCAACGCCCCGGTCGGCTCCACCAGGATCTTCATCCGCTCCCATAGGTAAAACATGGCGCGCGTGAGCTCGGCGTCGGTCACCGTGAGCATGCCGTCCACATAGCGCAGCACGATCGGGAAGGTGAGCTTGCCGAGCGAGGGCGTGCGCGCGCCGTCGGCGATGGTGTCGGGCACGGCGATGCTGACCAGGCGCTTCTTGAGGAACGACTGCGTGGCATCGTCTCCGGCCGCCGGCTCCACGCCGATCACGCGGCATTCGGGCGCCAGGTGCTTGGCGGCGATCGAAGAGCCGGAGAGCAGGCCGCCGCCGCCGCAAGGCACGAGGAGCAGGTCGAGCGCGCCCGCGTCCTCGATCAGCTCCTTCGCCGCCGTGCCCTGGCCGGCAATGATGTGCGGATGGTCGAACGGCGGGATCAGCGTCAAACCGCGCTCGGAGGCGAGCTTGGTGGCGAGCGTCTCCCGGTCTTCATGCTTGATGTATTGCACCACCTCGGCGCCGTAGCCGCGCGTCGCATCGAGCTTCACCTTCGGTGCGTCGTGCGGCATGACGATCACCGTCTTGATGCCGAGCAGCTTGCCCGACAGCGCGATCGCCTGTGCATGGTTTCCGGACGAGAACGCGACCACCCCACGCTTTTTCGCGTCGTCTCCCAGCTGGGAAAGCGCGTTGTAGGCGCCACGAAACTTGAACGCGCCCATGCGCTGGAAGTTCTCGCACTTGAAGAACACGCTGGCGCCGGTGAGGGCGTCCACGGTGGCGGAAGTCATCACCGGCGTGCGCTTCGCCTGCGGCCTGATGCGCTCGTGGGCGCGGGTGATGTCGTCGAAGGAAACCATGGAAGGGCCGATTGTAGAATGAGTCATGGACTATTCCTCGTACCAGGACCTGAAGGTTCGCAGCCTCGAGCCGGGCATCCTCGAGATCGTGATGGGCGAGGAGGGCAAGCTCGCGATCGCCACCGCGCGCGCGCACGGCGAGATGGCGCGCATCTGGCTCGATGTCGATCGCGATGCCGAAACCCGCGTCGCCATCCTGCGCGGCGCCGGAAAGGGCTTCTCGGCCGGCGGCGACATGGCGATGGTGGACGAGATGACGCGCGATTTCTCGGCGCGTGCCCGCGTGTGGCGCGAAGCGCGCGACCTGGTCTACAACATGCTCAACTGCTCGAAGATCATCATTTCGGCGATCCACGGTCCGGCGGTGGGGGCCGGCCTCGCGGCTGCACTGATGGCCGATATCTCGATCGCGGCGAAGGGCGCCCGGCTGATCGACGGACACACGCGCCTCGGCGTCGCCGCCGGCGACCATGCGGCGATCATCTGGCCGCTGCTGTGCGGCATGGCGAAGGCCAAGTACTACCTGCTGACCAGCGATACCGTGAGTGGCGAGGAGGCGGAGCGCATCGGCCTGGTCTCACTCGCGTGTGAGGACGCAGAACTGCAGGCGAAGGCGCTGGAGGTCGCGCGCAAGCTCGCCGCCGGTCCGCAGACGGCGCTGCGCTGGACCAAGTACTCGCTCAACAACTGGCTGCGCATGGCCGGCCCGGCGTTCGATGCCTCGCTTGCGATGGAGATCATGGGCTTCACCGGTCCGGAGGTGAAGGAAGGTCTCGCCTCGCTGCGCGAGAAGCGGCAGCCGAACTTTCCGCGCGAGCCTAAGGACTTCTAGGCAGGCTTGCTGGCGCCGAGGAGGCGTTCCAGGTCGCGCACCACGCCCGCGATATCGGGCACCTGGCGCCCCAGCGTCCCCAGGAGAACGCGCACCGGCAGATCGGTCAGCGTGGGATTGGGATGATCGTGAAGGTGCGCCACGTTCTGCAAAGCCGGAATGATGCGGCCGCTGCGCACGCCGGCCATCTCGTTCTCCAGGCCCTGGATGATGGCGGCCTGCGCGCGGGCGATGCCCAGCAGCAGTTCAGCGAGCTGTTGTGCGGAGATTTCCATCGCATCCTCCCATTGCCGAATTTGCGGCGATGTTAGCATCCTCGCCATGTTCGACTGGCGTCGTCCGGACAACCTCGGCGTGACCAACGGACGCCTGGCGCCCTGCAGACGCACTCCCAACTGCGTCTCTTCCCAAGCCGATCCTTCCGATCCCGAGCATTACATTGCAGCGCTTAAAGGCACCATGGAAGCGGTGCGCAAGGCGGTCGAATCCCTGCCGCGCGCGACCATCGTTTCAGAAAGGCAAAACTACTTGTATGCGGAGTTCCGCAGCAAGCTGCTTGGCTTCGTCGACGACGTCGAATTCTTCCACGACGGCAACGCCATCCAGGTGCGCTCGGCGTCGCGGCTCGGGCGGCGCGACTTTGGCGTGAACCGCAACCGCGTCGAGCGGCTGCGCACGCTGCTAAGCCGGCCGGCGACTTCCGCTATGCAGCCGCCCTGATCTGCGTGCGGTGGAGCAGCCGGCGTGAGCGCGGATCGAAGGCGTCGCGGCGGTGCAGGGTGCAGCGGTTGTCCCACACCAGCACGTCGCCGACGCGCCATTGCTGGCGAAAGGTGAATTGCGGTTGCGTTGCATGCCGCCACAGCTCGTCGAGCAGCGCTTCGCTTTCGTCGAGCTCGAGGCCGACCACGTAGCTGTTGCGCCGCCGGCCGAGGAAAAGGCTGCGCCGCCCGGTCTCGGGATGCGTGCGCACCAGTGGATGGCGCGCGCCCGGCGCGCTGCGCGGGTCGGTCACGTCCTTGTAGCCTTTGCGCATCACGCCGGCGCTGTTGTAAGTGGCGTCGTGCACCGCTTCGCGACCCTCGATGCGCTTCTTCAGCGCGGCGGGCAGGCTTTCGTACGCGGCATACATGTTCGCCCAATAGGTATCGCCGCCGGCCGGCGGAAGCTCGATCGCGTAAAGGATCGCCGCCATCGGCGGACGCTCGACGTAGGTCATGTCGGCGTGCCAGATCGCCTCGCCGTCGCCCAGGCCGCCGATTGGCACGCCGCCTTCCTTGATGTTGGAAATCACATTCATTTCCGGATGGTCGGCAAGGAACGGCCGCCCGAGCGGATTGGGTCCGGGCGGATCGAGCTCGCCGAAATTGCGGCTGAAGGCGAGCACCTGCGGGTCGGAAAGCTTCTGACCGCGAAAGCGCAGCACCAGGTGCTCGAGCCACGCCGCGCGGATCTGCGCGAACACGTCGGCGGCGATCGGCTGCGAGAGATCGAGACCGGTAATCTCAGCACCCAGCGCTTCGCCGATTTTCTGGACGTTAAGCAAGTTCAAGAAGCACGGGCTGGTGATCGGAGGCCTGCGTCTGCGTATCGATGCGGATGGATTTCAGCCGCGGCACCAGGTCGGGCGTGACGAAGATGTAGTCGCAGCAGTACGGCGTCTCGCCGTCGAAAAGATGGAACGTCGCCTGGCGGGGTTTGCCCGGATTCAGCGCCTGCCACGCGTCGGTGAATCCGCCATCGAGCATTTTCTGGTGGTGCGAGTCGGTGGGCGGCAGGTTGAAGTCGCCGCATACAAGCGCCGTCTTTGCTCGATCGAACGATTCATAGCTTCCCGGCTCCGTCACGGGTAGATGGGGTGCGCACGCCTCGGCGTGCAAGGCGTGCAGCCGGTCGATCTGCGCGCCGCGATGCTCCTTGGAGTAGTACTCGAGGTGCGTCGTCATCACTCGCAGCGGACCGAAGGGCGCTTCGACCACCACCTCGAGCGCCGCGCGCTGCATGCTCTGCACCTGCGCCGCCGGCCAGGGCAGCATGTGCCGCAACACGCGTCCTGCCGGCAGGCGCGAGAGCACCAGGTTGCCGAAGCGGCGCCGGCCATTCTTGCCGGGGAGATCGATGGCGGGGACGAAGAAGGCCTCATAGCCTGGCATTTCGTGCTGAAGCAATTCCACCTGGTCTTCGCCCGTGCTGCCCGCCATCTCGGGAAAGTTGCGTGCGATTTCCTGCAGGCAGAACACGTCGGGCTCGGCTTTCCTGGCTTCGGCCGCGATGCGCTTCGGATCGACGCGGCCATCCATGCCGCGACACCACTGCACGTTCCAACTCAGTAACCGCATATGTCAGCATAAGTCATTGAAATGACTAAAGAAAGAAAGGCGTCTTGTCGCCGGTATGGTGTGAACTATGGATTGTCGGCGTTTGTTGTCCATCACTCGCATCCCTTCCTGGTGGCCTCCCTAGATGCCTCGTTGGCAAGCACCGATCGCTCGGCGTAGCTCGGATGCGTGGAGGAGAGCAATGGTCAGGCGGCGATGGCGCATTGGTCACAACGATAGTGGCGAATAGCCGCATCGGCTAGTCCTCCAGAATCCTGGCGAGCAGAAGTTTTGCGGTCTTGGGCATTTCCCGGTGGACCTTGTTATCCGCTGGCGCCATCCAGTTCCGCAGGTTCGGCAAAGACAGCCGCGGCCTGCTGCGTAGCGATGTAGTGATAACCGGGAGCCTCATCACCAGCAAATTCGTGAAGGCCGGCGATCGCGTGCGCTTCGACTTGGAGCAACTGGGCAGCGTCGACCTGCAGATGGACTAGGCCAGTCGGTTTCCGGCCACATCCCCAGCGGACTATTGATCCGCCGGGAAAGTCCTTACACAGTCCCACTGTTTATCATCTTCAGCAGGAGTAGCCGTGGCGACTATCAACGGGAGTTCAGGCAACGACACGCTCACTGGCACTAGCGGCAACGACACCCTCAACGGCCTCGGCGGCAACGACCTCTTCCTCGCCGGCAGCACGGGCGGCGCCGACGTGATCGACGGCGGTGCAGGCTTCGACTCGATCGAGTTCCGGGAGCGCGCGACGAGCGCCGTGGTGGTCGACTTCGCGGCCGGAACGATCGGCGGCGGCAGTTCGGGCACGATCAGCTTCACCAACATCGAGCGCGTGGTCGCGGGCAACTTCAACGACCGCCTGAGCGGTAACGCTTCGAGCCAGATCCTCACCGGCCAGGCCGGAGCCGACACGCTCTGGGGCGCGGGCGGAAACGACACGCTCTGGGGCGGCGGCGGCGCCGACCGCTTCATGTTCCGCGAAATCGGCACCGCCAACGCCGACTCGATCAACGATTTCGCGTCCGGCGCGGACAAGCTCGTGCTCGACGGCAGCGTCATGAGCGCGTTGGGCGCAGCGGGCAATTTCGCCGCGGGCGATGCGCGCTTCCAGGCCAATTCCACGGGTACTGCCACAGACGCAAGCGACCGGATTATCTACAACACGACGACACGGCAGGTCTTCTACGACGCCGACGGCAACGGCTCGGGCGCAAGAGTATTAATTGGCACGCTGCAAAGCGGCGCGACGCTCGCTGCCACCGACATCGTGGTCGAAGGCGGCGGCGGTGGCGGCGGGCAGACAATCATCGGCACTTCCGGAAACGACTCGCTCGTCGGCGGTCCGGGCAACGACACCATCGCCGGCTTCGAAGGCGAGGACACGCTCGACGGCGGCGCGGGCAACGACACTCTGACCACTTTTGTCGGGCTCGCGGGCAACAACGACGTTTATCAATTCAGCGTGGCCCCTGGCAGCGCGAACGCCGACTTCATACCCTTTTTCCACCCCGGCTTCGACAGCATCCTGCTCGACTCCAGCGTCATGACCGCCCTCGGCGCATCGGGCAGCTTCGCCGAGGGCGATACCCGCTTCTATGCAGCGGATGGCGCGAGCAGCGGACATGATACCGACGACCGCGTGATCTACGACACGACGACCGGAAACCTCTGGTACGACGCGGACGGCTCGGGCGCCGGCGCGACGCAGCTGATTGCCACCGTGTTGGAGCTTAACGATGCACCAGCAGCGCTTGCAGCGTCTGACATCGCCGTGGACACCGTTACGGCACCGCGGGGCCAGATAATAGGAGGCGACAACCGCAATGAGACGCTCGTCGGCGGAGACTTCAATGATTGGATCGACGGCGACGGCGGCAACGACACGCTCTTCGGTATGGGCGGAAACGACACGCTGTTTGGCCGCAGCGATGATGACTTGCTCGTCGGCGGCGAGGGGGCCGACAGTATGTTCGGCGGGTCGGGCAATGACACGCTCGACGGCGGCGACGGCAACGATACGATCTCCGCCGCCGGTGACGAAAGCCTCCTCGTCTACTCGGTAGCGCCCGGGGCTGCGAACGCCGACATCATCGTCGATTTCGGGAGCGACACGTTCCAGCTCGACGGCACGGTGCATGTGAATTCTGGTCCGTCAGGCAGATTCGCCGCCGGCGATGCGCGCTTCTGGTCTTCCGGCACGGGAGCGGCGCACGACGCCGACGACCGGGTGATCTACAACACCGCGAACGGCCAGCTCTGGTACGACGCCGATGGCAACGGCGCCGGCGCCGCCCAACTCATCGCCACGCTGCAAGGCGCGCCAACGCTTGCGGCGACCGATATCGAAGTCATCAATGGAAGCGGCAGCGGGGGGCAGGTCATCAACGGCACCTCGGGCAACGACACGCTCACCGGCACTAGCGGCAACGACACGATCAGCGGGTTCGGCGGGAACGACCTCTTCCTCGCCGGCAGCACCGGCGGTGCCGACGTGATCAACGGCGGCACGGGCTCCGACTCGATTGAGTTCAAGGCGCGGCGAGCAGCGGCATCGTGGTCAATTTCAATGCCGCCACCATAACCGGCGGCTCGGTCGGCGGTTCGATCACGTTCACCGGCATCGAGCGCGTGGTGGGCGGAAACTTCAACGACAGCCTCAGCGGCACAGTTGGCTCGCAGACCCTCACGGGGCAGGCGGGCGCCGACACGCTGACCGGCGGCGCGGGGAACGACACGCTCTGGGGCGGGGGTGGGGCCGGCGATACATTCATCTTCCGCGAGATGGGTAGTGCGAACGCGGACCGGGTGAGCGACTTCACTTCGGCTGTGGACAAGATCGGGCTCGACGATTCGGCGTTCACGGCGATCGGCGCGAGCGGCAACTTCTCCACGGGCGATGCGCGCTTCGCAGCCGGGGCGGGATTCACGTCGGGACGCGATGCGAGCGACCGGGTGGTCTACAACACCTCGACGGGAAGCCTCTACTACGACGCCGATGGCAGCGGTGCGGGCGCAGCGCAGCTCATCGCCACGTTCTCGGGCAATCCGACAATTGCGGCGACGGATATCGCGGTGATCTGATAGGAGCCGCTGTGGCGACGATCAACGGGGCGAAATTCCCCTGATACGCGACGTGCGGCGCGTGCGGCTTCTCCACGGATTTCGTCAAGCTTTGGGGGCGCCTCAAGGAGCTGCGCTATCGACGCAGTGCTTGCAAACACCCTCGGCTATGAGGATCGGCGTACTGACCCTGCGGGTATGAACCACAGTACGAAAACCGCCCTGGGCTGGCATGACCGGAGAAAAAGCCTTCACTGCTACGCCAGCACGTCCCGGGGCTTTCGCTCGCCCCGGCTTACCGAGTAAAAGGCGCCGCCCTCGGGGTTTCAACCCGGGTGCTGACCTACAGCCGGCGGTGTGTCGGCTACATAGTCAATCATCTCTTTTGGCTGACATTTATCATTTAGGCGCTACACCACACCGCTGATGACGGTCCCACCACAAGTACAAGCTGCTGCTCCGGACTAAAGCACCTCGCGCACGCGCTACGCATGCGGCATGGGGTTCCGATAGGCGGGTGGGATTTGCGTTGAATCTGCGGGCGCGAAACCCCCGGACGCAAGGGCTAGGACCATACGGGAGACCATAACCCAGCTATTAACCTGGCAATGGTTAAGGCTGAATCAATGGCTTG
>CAWENY010000011.1:0-155370 GCA_963810475.1 uncultured beta proteobacterium
TTCCGATCACCGCGGGCTGGAACCCGCATCCGCGCACGCTGGTCAAAACCGGTGACTGGGTGCGCGTCGATCCAGCGCGCCGACTGATTGAGGTCCTATGAAGCAGATCATCGCATTGGCGCTCGCGGCCTTGGCCGTCGGCTGCGCCACAGAAGGCCGCGGCCTGGTGCCGGGCCAGTCGACCGCCGCCGACGTGGAGGCGCGCATGGGCCCGGCGGCGGAGAAGCGCCCGGCGCCCGGCGGGGAAACGGTCTACTACTACCCGCGGCTGCCTTGGGGGTACGCCACCTACGCGGCGCGCATCGCGCCCGATGGGCGGCTGGTGGCGATCGAGCAGCGCCTGACGGAGGAGAACACCGAGCAGTTGAAGGTCGGCGCCACGCGCGCCGAGCAGGTGCGCGACCTGCTGGGTCCGCCGTTCGAGCCCATGCACCAGAGGTTGAGCGGCAAGGACCTGTGGACCTATCCGATGCGCATCCCCGGCTATCCGACGCCGCGCTGGTTCCTGGTGCAGATCTCGCCCGAAGGCGTGCTCACCGAGAAGTACTTCATCGACGACCCGAACTATTCGCGCCCGGGCACGCTGCGTCCCCACTGAGCAGCTTGCGCAGCTCGGTCTTCAGCACCTTGCCGTAATTGTTTTTCGGCAGCGCCTCGACGAAGCGGTATTCGCGCGGGCGCTTGAAACGGGCGATGTTGTCCAGGCATAGGGCGTCCAGCTCCGCGGTGTCCACGCTGGATTTCTGGACGATGAATGCAATCACCTCTTCACCCCATTCCGCATGCTGCCTGCCGACGACCGAACACTCGGCGACCGCGGGATGGCGCAGCAGCACTTCCTCGATCTCCCGCGGGTAGATGTTGGCGCCGCCGGAGATGATCATGTCCTTCGAGCGGTCCTTGATGGTGAGGAAGCCTTCCGCGTCCAGGCTGCCGACATCGCCGGTGTGCAGCCAGCCGCCGCGCTTGGCCTTGGCGGTAGCTTCCGGGTTCTCCCAGTAGCCCTTCATTACGCAGTCCGAGCGCGTCACGATCTCGCCAACTTCGCCGGGCGGGAGCTCGCGGTCCTGGTCGTCGAAGATCTTCACTTCGACACCGGTACGCGCGTAGCCGCAGGTTTCGAGATTCTTCTTGAGGCGATGGAATTCCTGGGGAAGGCCGGTGATCGTCATGGGCGCTTCGCCCTGGCCTAACAACTGAAACAGGCGCGGCCCGAAAAGCTCGATCGCGCGCAGGCAGTCGGCGACGTACATCGGCGCGCCGCCATACGTGATGGTCTTCAGGTTGCGCGGCGTACGCGCAGCCGGGCTCGCCATTAGCCGGACCAGCATCGTCGGCGCGGCGAAGAACGAGGCGTTCGGCCAATGGTCGAGCAGCTCGAAGATCTCCGCCGGCTCGAAGTGGCCGCTTTCCGGGACGACGTTCACCGCGCCCACGGCGAAATGCGGCAGGCCGTAGAGGCCGGAGCCATGCGAGAGCGGCGCCGGATGCAGGGCGCTATCGCCCGGCGCCAGCTTGTCGATGTCGGCGAAATACGCCAGCGTCTGGAACATCATGTTGCGATGGGTCAGCATCGCGCCCTTCGGCACGCCGGTAGTGCCGCTGGTGTAGAACAGCCAGGCGACGTCGTCAGGATCCACGTTGACTGGAGTTGCTTCCTCTGACCCCAGAGCTTCATCCACGGGAATACCGGTGGGCACGGCCGATTGCAGATCCGGCGTGACGAAGCACAGCTTGGCGCCAGAATTTTCCAGGATGTAGGCGAATTCCTTCGCATGCAGCTTGGCGTTCATCGGCACCGCGGTCATGCCGGCGTGCCAGCAGGCGAAGAGGATTTCGTAGAACTCGGGGCAATTCCTCATCGCCAGGGCGACGCGATCACCCGCCTTCAAGTGAAATTTTCGATTCAGTCCAAATGCTAATTTCGCTACGCGGCGTCGCCATCTCCCGGTACGTGCGCACCGGGCGCTTGCCGACGGCCAGCGCCGGACGGTCAGGCTGCCAGCGGGCGCTGCGCAGCAGCAGATGAACCAGATTCATGCAGCCCGAAAAAGGTGGTGGCGTTGCGGGTGGTCTCGGCGGCGAGCTCCTCGGCGGGACGTCCAAGCGCGCGCGCCACGGCTTTCAGGATGTGCGGCAGAAACGCGGGCTCGTTGCGGCGCGCCTTGGGCTGCGGTTTGAGGTCCCGCGGCGTGAGGTAAGGCGCGTCCGTTTCCAGCAGCAGCCGGTCGCGCGGGATCTCGCGCACCAGCTCGAGCAGGTGCTTGCCGCGGCGCTCGTCGCAGATCCAGCCGGTGATGCCGACGTACAGGCCGAGGTCGAGGTAGGCCTTCAATTCGTCGCGCTCACCGGTGAAGCAGTGAGCGACGGCATTGTGGATGTTCAGGCTCTTGAGTATTTCTGAAAACCGCGGATGCGCATCCCGCGAATGCAGGAATAGCGGCAGGCCGAGCTCCAGGCCGAGCTCGGCCTGCGCGACGAACCACTTTTCCTGGTCGGGGTGCGGCGAATAGTTGCGGTTGAAGTCCAGGCCGCATTCGCCGATGGCGACCACGCGTGGATGGCCGGCGATGGACTTCAACTGGGAAATCGTGTCCGGGCCGCAGTCCCGGGCATGGTGGGGATGGACTCCCACGGTCGCGAACATTCCGCGATGGGAATCGGCGAGGTCGATGGCGCTGCGGGAATCTTGCGGCGTGGTGCCGGTGACGACGATGGTCTCGACCCCGGCCTGCCGTGCGCGCGCCAGGACCTGGTCGAGGTCGGCGCCGAATGCGGCGTGCGTCAGGTTTGCGCCGATGTCCACGAGCTTCATGGGGCGAGTATACGAGACGGAAACAAAGCGTTGCCGTTCTGAAAACAGGCGGAAACGCCCGGCGTCTAGTCTGCACGCTCCAAAATCATGGGAGCGCCCAAATGAATCGCCACGCCATCGTTGTAGTTCTGTTCTCTCTCTTGCTGATCGCGCCGCAGCTGCGCGCCGGCGAGGTCGTACGCTGGAACCGCCTCGCCACCGACGCGGCGGTGGCCGAGCAGACCGACCCGCTCACCGAGTCGCGCGTGTTCGCGATCACGCATGCCGCCATGCACGACGCGCTCAATGCGATCGATCGCCGCTACGAGCCCTATCGCGAGGGCGTCGCCGCGGCACCGGGCGCGTTGCCGGAGGCCGCCGTCGCCGCCGCCGCGCACGCGGCGCTGATCGAGCTGATGCCGGCGCGCAAGGCCGACTTCGACCTGCAGTTCGCCGAGACGCTCGCGCAGATCAAGGACAAGCGCGCCGCCGCGGCCGGAATGCGAGTCGGGCGCCAGGCCGCCGCTCGCCTGCTCGCCCTGCGCCGCGACGACGGCGCGAGCCGCCCGGTCGCCCATCCGGCGGGAACCAAGGCCGGCGAATACCGCCCGACGCCGCCCGACTTCACGCCCGCCCTGTTCGCGCATTGGGGCAAGGTGCAGCCGTTCGTGCTCAAGTCTTCTTCCCAGTTCCGTCCGGCGGCACCGCTGGCACCGACCAGCGCGCGTGCGCGCGCCGAAATCGAGGAGGTGCGTGCCATTGGTGGAAAGACGTCTGCGTCGCGCAGCGCCGAGCAAAGCGAAATCTCGCGCTACTGGTACGAGAGCTCGCCGCAGGGCTGGAACCGCATCACGCGCGAAGTGGAAGCGAGCCGTGGGCTCGACGAATGGCAAAGCGCCCGCCTGTTCGCGCTGGTGAACCTCGCCATGGCCGAGGGCTACATCGGCGGCTTCGAAGCCAAGTACCACTTCAACTACTGGCGGCCGGCGACCGCGATCCGGGAAAGCGGCGACGCCTCGTGGCTGCCGGACCTCGACACGCCGCCGGTGCCTGACTATCCGTCGACGCATACCGTGCTCGGCGCCGCCGCCGCGGCCGTGCTGGCCCGGTTCTTCGACACGGACATGGTGTCCTTCTCCATGACGAGCGGGGCGCCTTACGCCGGCATCACGCGCCGGTTCTGGAGCTTTTCCGAGGCGGCGCAGGAAAACGGCGCCTCGCGCATCCTCGCGGGGATTCACTTCGCCACCGCGGTGCGCGCCGGTTACGTGCAGGGCGATCTCATCGGCGCCTGGACCTACGACCGCGCGCTGCGCCCGGTGCGGGCTGACTAGCGGGTATCAGGGCTGCTGCGCGAGGCGACCAATCTCGCGCAGCGCCCGCTCCACACGGTCCGACCAGACCTGGCCGATGGAAAGGCGCATGCAGTTGCGGTAGCGCTGTGACGCCGAGAACATCGGCCCGGGCGCGATGGTGATGCCGCGCTCGAGCAGCTTCTCGAACAGCGCGACGCTGTCGCAGCCTTTGGGCAGCTCCACCCAGACGATGTAGGCGCCGGATGGACGGGTGACGCGCGTGCCGCGCGGGAACGAATCGGCGATCACGCCGCGCGCCGCATCGACCTGCGCTTCGAAACGCCGGCGCAGCTGGCGCAGCGAGCGCTCGTAGCCGCCGGACTCGATCAGCTCGGCGACCGCCAGCTCGACCAGCTCGTTCTGCCCGCCGCTCGCCACCCACTTGAGCATGCGCACCTGCTCGCCCCATTTGCCGGGCTCGATCCAGCCCGCCTTGAGGCCTGGGGACAGCGTCTTCGAGAACGAGCTGCACAGCATGACGTTGCCGGCGCGGTCGAACGCCTTCGCCGGCCTGGGCGCCGGCGACTCGAACTGCAGCTCGGCATAGATGTGGTCCTCGATCAGCGGCACGTTCTTCGAGGCGAGCAGCTCCACCAGGCGCTTCTTGGCGACGTCGGACATGGTCGCGCCGATCGGATTGGAGACGTTGGGCATCACCAGTACCGCCTTCACCGGGTGCTCGGCGAGCGCGAGCTCGAGCGCCTCGAGCGAGATGCCGGTGCGGGGATGGGTGGGGATTTCCAGCGCGCGCAGGCCGAGGGTCTGCAGGATCTGCAGGAAGCCGTAATAGGTCGGCGATTCCAGCGCCACCAGGTCGCCGGGCTTGGTGACCGCGCGCAGGCAGATGTTGATCGCCTCCATGCAGCCGGTGGTGGTGACGAGATCCCGATGGTCGATGCGGCAGCCCCAGTCGAGCGCGCGGCGCGCCACTGCGCGGCGCAGGCGCTCGGTGCCGGGGGGCAGGCCGTAGCGGCCGAGCGCGCCGCGGTCGCGGCGCGCCACCGAGGACAGCACGCGGCGCACACGCTCGAGCTGGAACAGCTCCGGCGCCGCGCACGCCGAGCCGAAGGCGACCACGTTCGGATCGGCGGCGTGCGCGAGCACCGCGTCGGTGAGCGCATTCACCTCGACGACCAAGGCACGGCGCGGCGGCTTCGACGGCTCCGGCTCGCGCATCGTCGCCGCGGGTCGCCGCACGTAATACCCCGATTGCGGGCGCGCCTCGATCACCCCGATGTCCTCCAGGCGCTGGTAAGCCTGCAGCACGGTCGACACGCTGACGCGCTGCTGGTCCGAAAGCCGGCGCACCGACGGCACCCGGTCGCCGGCGCGCAGCGTGCCGGCGCGGATCAGCTCGTGGATCTGGTCGGCGAGCTGGTGGTAGAGCGGCGTGGTTTCCAGCATTCGGCAATCCTCGCAAGGCCTCTGTGCTGCAGCCAGACACAGTTGCCCGCGGCACCGACCATAACAGTCGTCCGCAGCGAGCGCTGTGAGGGGCACAGTTTACGGGACGTGATGCTGTTGCGGCCCGCGGGCGCGTCCTACGCTGGCGCCATGGTGTTAAAGCTCAAGGACAAAAGCTTCCTGCGCCTGCGCAGCGCGCGCGGCACGGCGATCGAAGTGGTCGACGGCCGGGTGTGGATCACCGAGGACGGCGACCCGCGCGATCGCTTCCTCGCCGCCGGGGGACGCTACCAGGTCTGCGGGGACGGGCTGGTGCTGGTCGGCGCGGAATGCGATGAAACGAATCTTCGACTTCTTACGTAAGGCCTACATTCGGGGTCAGACGCGTCGCGAGCTCGTTTACGCGATGAGCGAAGCAAGTTGTACGACATCGGCCTGACGCCGCGACCAGATTACGTCGATTCGCCTTTTTTGAGCGCATCGTGCTCGCCGAGCTTCGGCTCGCGGAGATTCGGCCGCGCCGGCTCGTGGCGGAAGCGGATCGGCGGCGCGAGGTGGCGCCGGCCATGCTCGTCCCGGAGCAGCTTGTCGGCGGCCGCGTCGAGCGCTTCCGGCAGCGTGTGCACCGGCGCGTAACAGACGTCGAGTTTCGAAAGGAATTCGAGATTTTCCGCTAGAGACTTGGCACGAAACACACCCTCGAGAAAATGCATCACCGGTTGCTGATGCGGGCCGGGCTTTTCACACAGTGGGGCGAGGTCCAGCCGGCCGAGCGCGCCGAGCAGGTTGCGCACGAACTTCATCTCCTGGCCGCCGAGCGCGAGATAGCGGCCATCGGCGGTCTCATAGAGGCGGTAGAACGCCGAACCACCGGTAGTGCGCTCGTGCCTCGCGACCGGCTGCCGGTTCTCGGCGAGCGTCGGCCCGAGGAGGTTCGCGCTGCCGGCGAGCGTGGCGTCGTACATCGCCATGTCCAGGTAGTCGCCCTTCCCGGTCTGCTCGCGGCGGAGGAGGGCCATGAGGATGCCGGAAAGTCCCTGCAGCGCGCACAGCAGGTCGGCGACGGGCAGGGCAGGAATGGTGGGCTTGCCGTCCTGTCCGAGGTTCAGGCTGATCACGCCGCTGAGCGATTCCACCGCAAGGTCGTGCGCCGGCCGGTCGCGCAGAGGGCCCTGCTGGCCGAACGCGCTGATCGAGCAATAGACGATGCGCGGATTGCGCGCGCTCACCTGCGTCGTAGCTAACGCCGAGGCGCTCGACCACGCCGGGGCGGAACGACTCGACGAACACGTCGGCGCTCTCGCACAGCCGCAATAGCGCCTCGCGCTCCTCCGGCTTCTTGAGATCCATCACCACGCTCTTCTTGCCGCGGTTCAGGTTGCGGAAATACACCGTGCTGTCGCCGTCGGAAAGCCCAAGGTGGCGCGTCGGGTCGCCTTCGCCGGGGGGCTCGACCTTGATCACCTCCGCGCCATGGTCGGCAAGCGCAAGCGTCAGGTACGGCCCCGGCAGGAACAAGCTGAGATCGATCACCCTCACGCCTTCTCAGCTTCATAGTTTCTTCAGGCGGTAGAGCAGCTCGAGCGCCTCGCGCGGCGTGAGTTCATCGGGGTTCACCTTCAGCATCTCTTCGCGCAGAGGATCCGTTGCCTGCTCAGGCTCGGGTGCAGCTTTTCGGGAAAAAAGATCGTCCTGGTTGCCGCGCGCCAGGCTCGAGTCCTCGAGCAGCTGCAGGTATTTGTTGGCCTGCCGGATCACCGGCTTCGGCACGCCGGCAAGCGCGGCGACCTGCAGGCCGTAGCTGCGGCTCGCCGGGCCTTCCTCGACCGCATGCAGGAACACCACCGTGTCCTTGTGCTCGACCGCGTCGAGGTGCACGTTGGCGACTTCCTTGTACTCGAGCGCCAGGCGGGTCATTTCGAAATAGTGCGTGGCGAACAGGCTCAGGGCTCGGTTCTTTTGCACCAGATGATTGGCGATCGCCCAGGCGAGCGCGAGGCCGTCGAAGGTCGAGGTGCCGCGGCCGACCTCGTCCATCAGCACCAGGCTCTTCTCGGTGGCGTTGTGCAGGATCGAGGCGCTCTCGGTCATCTCCACCATGAAGGTCGAGCGCCCGCCGGCGAGGTCGTCGGCCGCGCCGATGCGCGTGAAAATCTGGTCGACCGGCCCGATGCGTGCAGCCTTCGCCGGCACGAAGGCGCCGATGTGCGCCATCAGCACGATGAGCGCGACCTGGCGCATGTAGGTCGACTTGCCGCCCATGTTCGGGCCGGTGATCAGCAGGAAGCGGCGCAGCGGCGAGAGCCGGCAATCGTTGCCGATGAAATTCTCGATCTGCGCTTCCACCACCGGGTGGCGGCCGCCTTCGATGTCGATGCAGATGTTGTCGCTGAAATGCGGCCTGGCGAAGTTCTTTTTGACTGCGAGCGAAGAAAAATTCGCGAGCACATCGGTCTGCGCCAAGGCGCGGGCAATCTTCTGCAATGCGCCGAGATGCGCCTGCAGCTCCTCGATCACTTTCTCGTACAGCGATTTCTCCAGCGCCAGCGCGCGGTCGCGGGCGGAAAGCGCCTTGTCCTCGAACGTCTTCAGCTCCGGGGTGATATAGCGCTCGGCGTTCTTCAGCGTCTGCCGCCGCCGGTAGTCGTCGGGCACCTTCGCGGTATGCGAATTGGTGACCTCGATGTAGTAGCCGTGCACCGAGTTGTAGGCCACGCGCAGGTTCGGGATCTGCGTTCGCTCCTTCTCGCGCTTTTCCAGCTCGACCAGAAAGCTTCCCGCGTCGGTCTGCAGCCGCCTCAGCTCGTCCAGGTCTGCGTTGTAGCCGTCGGCGATTACGCCGCCATCGATGACGCGGGCCGCCGGCTCCGCATGAATTGCTTTGTCCAGCAAGGCGAGCGCCGGTCCTGGAGTTGCCAGATCTTCTGCCAGATCTCTCAACAGCGCCGTGGTGTCCGGCAGAGCGTCGCGCAACTCGGGCAGCAGCTTGAGCGAATCGCGCAGCCCGGAAAGCTCGCGCGGGCGCACGCTCTTCAGCGCAAGGCGCGCGGTGATGCGCTCCACGTCGGAAAATTTCCGGAGAGTTTTGTGAACCTGGGAATCCTGTAACGCCGTCACGGCGTCATGCCGCGCGGCGAGCGCGGTACGGTCGCGCAAGGGGTGGTGCAGCCAATGGCGCAGCAGGCGACTGCCCATGCCGGTCGCGCATTCGTCGAGTAGCGAGAACAGGGTCGGCGCCGGCTCGCCGCGCAGGGTCTCGGTGAGCTCGAGGTTGCGGCGCGTGGCGGCGTCGAGCCGCACGTATTCGCCGGCGCGCTCGGCGCTCACCGCGGTGACGTGGGCCAGCGCCTGGCCTTGCGTCTTGGCGGCATAGTCGAGCAGCGCGCCGCAGGCGCCGATTGCGAGCGTCATGTCCTCGCAGCCGAAGCCGGCAAGCGAGGCGGCACCGAGCTGCTTCAGCAGGCGCTTCTTGCCGGCTTCGATGTCGAAGTGCCACTCGGGCAGCTTGGTGACGAAGAACTCATCCAGTGGAAAGGCGCAAAGCACCTCGGCCGGAGCAATGCGCCGCAGCTCGTTGTCCAGAGCCTGCGGGGCAACTTCCGCTACGCGCAGCGCTCCGCTCGCCAGAGACAGCCACGCGAGCCCGACCGTGGACTTATCCCGGGAAATGCTGAGCAACACATTGTCGGACTTGTCATCGAGCAGCTCGGAATCGGTGAGCGTGCCCGGCGTGACGATGCGCGTGACCTGGCGGTCGACCGGACCTTTGGCGGTCGCCGGATCGCCGATCTGCTCGGCGATGGCCACCGACTCGCCCATCTTCACCAGCTTGGCGAGGTACTGCTCGACCGAATGCACCGGCACGCCGGCCATCTTCACTGGCGCGCCGGCGGAGCTGCCGCGCTGGGTGAGCGTGAGATCGATGAGCCTCGACGCTTTCTCGGCGTCGTCGTAGAACAGCTCGTAGAAATCCCCCATCCGGTAGAACACCAGGATGTCGGGGTGCTCGCCCTTGATGCGCAGGTACTGCTGCATCATCGGGGTGTGCTCAAGGGCGTTGATTTTCAATTGCCTTTCTTAAGCGGCCGGTAACTGCCCTAATATTCTCACGCGAAAACAGGAGAGCCAATGAGACGCACGTCGAGGTGGTTGGTAGCGCTGGCAACTACGGTGTTCATGGCGGCCTCCGCAGGCGCGGCCGGGCTGGTGAAGACCGACACCGTGGTCGGCAAGGGCAACGAAGCCGTTCCCGGGAAGACCGTCGAGGTCCACTACACCGGCTGGCTGCATGATCCGGCGGCGAAGGACATGCGCGGAAAGCAGTTCGACAGCTCGCGCGGGCGCGGGCCGTTCTCGTTTCCCCTGGGTGGCGGCCGGGTGATCAAGGGCTGGGACGAGGGCGTGGCCGGCATGAAGGTCGGCGGCAAGCGCATGCTCGTCATCCCGCCCGAGCTCGGCTATGGCGCGCGGGGCGCCGGCGGGGTGATTCCGCCGAACGCAACGCTGGTTTTCGAGGTCGAGCTGCTCGATGTGAAGTAGAAGGGGGTAACAAACGGGGTAACATCGCGCAAGCTTTTCTCTTGCGCGCACACTCCTCGAGGACACCATGGGATACATCGACACGCAGCTTTTCATCGACGGCAAATGGCAGCCACCTGTAGAAGGGAAGACGCTGCCGGTAGTGAACCCTGCGACCGGCAAGGAGATCGGACGCGTGGCCCACGCCGGGCGGCCCGACCTCGACCGCGCGCTGGAGGCGGCGAAGAAGGGCTTCGAGGTCTGGCGCGACATGGTGCCCGCCGAGCGCAGCAAGATCATGCGCAAGGCCGCCGCGCTGGTGCGCGAGCGCGCGGGCGAGATCGCGCCGCTCCTCACGCAGGAGCAGGGCAAGCCGCTCGCGGAGGCCAAGGGCGAGACCCTCGCCGCCGCCGACATCATCGAGTGGTTCGCCGAGGAAGGCTTCCGCGTCTACGGGCGCATCGTGCCCTCGCGCATGAGCGTCAGCATCCGCCAGATGGTGATCAAGGATCCGGTCGGTCCGGTGGCGGCGTTCACGCCGTGGAACTTCCCGATCAACCAGATCGTGCGCAAGGTCGGCGCCGCGCTCGCCGCGGGGTGCTCGATCCTGGTGAAGGCGCCGGAGGAGACGCCCGCCGCGCCGGCGGCACTGATCAAGGCTTTTGCCGACGCTGGCCTGCCGCCGGGTGTTCTTGGCCTGGTCTATGGCACACCCGCGGAGATCTCGGCCTACCTGATTCCGCATCCCGTGATCCGCAAGGTCACTTTCACCGGCTCGATTCCGGTGGGCAAGCAGCTCGCCGCGCTCGCCGGCCAGCACATGAAGCGCGTCACCATGGAGCTCGGCGGCCACGCGCCGGTGATCGTGTGCGAGGACGCGGACATCGCGCTCGCCGTGAAGGCGGCGGGCGCTGCGAAGTTCCGCAACGCGGGGCAGGTATGCATCTCGCCCACGCGATTCCTCGTGCACAAGTCCATCGCCGGCGATTTCGCGCAGGCGCTCGCGGATCACGCCAAGGGCCTGAAGGTCGGCGACGGCCTCGCCGAAGGCACGCAGATGGGTCCGCTCGCCAACCCGCGCCGCATCGACGCGATGACTACGTTCACCGAGGACGCGGTGAAGAAGGGCGCGAAGCTGCTCACCGGCGGGCAGCGCATCGGCAATAGCGGCAATTTCTGGCAGCCGACCATCCTCGCCGACGTGCCGAAGGAAGCGAAGATCTTCAACGACGAGCCGTTCGGCCCGGTGGCCGCGATCCAGCCGTTCGACACGCTGGAGGCGGCGATCGCCGAGTCCAACCGCCTGCCCATCGGCCTCGCCGGCTACGCGTTCACCAAGTCGCTGAAGAACTCCGACCTGCTCGCGCGCAAGCTGGAGGTCGGCATGCTCTGGATCAACATGCCGGCGCTGCCTTCGGCCGAGATGCCCTTCGGCGGCGTCAAGGACTCAGGCTACGGCTCGGAGGGCGGCCCGGAAGCGCTCGAGGCGTACCTCAATTCGCGCGCGGTGGCGATCCAGAACGCCTGACCACCGGCGTTCTTTAGGCGCGGACCGTCGCCCGGATGACGTTGGCGCGCGCGGTGTATTCGATTTTCCCATTGGGACCGACGAGGAGGGCCTCGAGCACTGCGCGCTTCAAGCGCCGGCGCTCGCTGTCGGTCATCGCGTTGATGATCTTCGTGGTGGGGCTGTAGCCCGGGGTCTGGGCGGTCCAGAAATCGTCCAGGTCGGAATACGCCAGCGTGACGTCGATGGTCGTCGATTGAATGGCGTCCAGTCCGGCATCTACGAACAGCGACCGCAGCGCCTCCAGGTTGGAGTGCGGAGTGCCCGGCACAGCCGGAACTTCGGCGCCCAACGTTCGCATCGCCCGACGCAACGGTCCGCTTGGCGAGAGCTCCTGGCCGAAATCCCACACATACCCCGCCACCAACCCGCTGGGCTTCGTGACGCGCACCATTTCGGCGAGCGCCTGGAACCGGTTCGGGATGAAGTTGATGACCAGCGCCGAGGCGGTGATGTCGAAGGCGCGAGCGCCAAAGGGAAGGGTCATGGCGTCGGCCTGCTGGAATTTCGCCCGGGTGCCGGCCGGTCCCGTGGAGGCGTGTTCGATTTGCGCCGCGGCCGGATCGATGCCGGTCACCGACGCGGGTTCGCAAAGGTCGAGCACGGCTTCGGTCAGGATCCCAGTGCCGCAACCGACATCGAGCCACTTCGCGCCTCGCGCCGGCTCGATCCACCGCAGGAAGCGCCCAGCCACCGCCCGGCTCCAGCGCCCCATGAAGCGCTCATAACCGCTGGCGTCGCTGAACCCGATGGTGGCCTGCGCCATGCTATTCGGCCTTCAGTCCCGCCTTGTTCGCCAGCGTCGCATTGAGCACGATTTCCTTGTCCACATGCGCCTTGAACTCCTGCGGCGTCATGGCCATCGCATCCACGCCGAGGCCGGACAGCTTCTCGCGCAGCGCGGGCGTGCGCAGGGCGCGCAGCGTTTCGTGGTTGAGCTTCTCAACCACGGCGCCCGGCGTCCTCGCCGGCGCGAACAGACCGAACCAGATCGGGTACTCGGCATCGCGGAATCCCGCCTCCTGCAACGTCGGTACGTCGGGCAGCGTTGCCGAGCGCTTGTGGCCGTTGACCGCCAGTCCGGCGAGCTTGCCGTCGCGGATATGCGGCAGGACCAGGGCGACCGGGCCGAAAAAGAAATCGACCCGGCCCGCGATCACATCGAGCATGGCCTCCGCGCCGCCCTTGAACGGAATGTGCACCACGTTGATTCCCGCGCTCGACACGAACCGCTCCGCGCTCAGGTGCGTGGCGGTGCCGATGCCGACGGAGGAGAAATTCAACGCGCCGGGACGCGCTTTCCCGGCCGCCACCAGGGCTTGCGCCGTGGTGATCCCCTTGGAAGGCGAAACGACCAGCACGCTTGGCGAGCTGCCGATGGCGACCACGGGAACGAAATCGCGCGCCGCGTCGTAAGGCAGCGACTTGTAGAGCGCCGGCGCAATCGTGTGCGCCGAGCCGTTGGCGAGCAGGGTGTAGCCGTCCGGTTCAGCCTTGGCCACGGCGGCGCTGCCGATGGTGCCGCCGGCCCCGGTCCGATTCTCGACCACGATCGGCTGGCCCAGGCCCGCGGCGAGCTGCTCCAGGACCAGCCGGTGAACGATATCGGTCGAGCTTCCGGCGCCGACGGGGACGATCGCCCGCAACGGTTTGACGGGCCAGGCCTGCGCCTGGGCAGCCGACTGCGCGGCAGCGAGGGCAGCAACCAGCAATAAGCGCTTCATCTCGTTTCTCCCAGGTTGGCGACTCGACCAGCCGATCGTGCGCCGCGCCAGATCATGCGTCCAATCGATAATTGTTCTGGTACGTTATGCCGCTTCGGCATGAAGAGGCGATCCCATGGACTTGCGCGAATTGCGGACCTTCGTCGCGGTGGCGGACCTCGGCACGGTGTCCAAGGCGGCCGAGCACCTGCACGTCACCCAGCCGGCGTTGTCGCGCCAGATCGCGAACCTCGAGGGCGAGCTTGGCATCAAGCTGTTCGATCGCACCGGACGGCGGCTGCTGCTCACCAGCGAAGGCGCGCAAATGCTGCAGCATTGCCGCGGATTGCTGAGTCATTCGTACGCGGTTCGCGAGCAGGCCGACGGGCTGAAGCGCGGTGAGGCGGGCATGCTGCGCGTGTCGTCCTCGCCGCACCTGATCGAGGGCCTGTTCCCCGAGTTCCTGCGCGAATACGCCAAGCGCTACCCGAACGTGCAGGTAAGGCTGGTCGAGGCGATCGGCCCGCAGATTTTCGCGATGCTGGAAAGAGGCGAGATCCATCTCGCGCAGGCCGTGGCACGGGCCTTGACGCCCGACGAGCGCCGGTTTGGCGCCTATCCGCTCGCGCCCATGGAGATGCTGGCGGCCTGCAACGAGAGCCTCACGCTCGGCAAGAACGGCTCGATCGAGATCCGCGCGCTTGCGCCGTATCCGCTGCTGCATGCGACCGAGGATTTCGCCATGCGCCGCAGCTTCGATTCGGCGTGCAGCCTCGCCGGATTCACGCCGAACTATGTGCTCGAATGCCGCTCGCCGCACGCGCTTTTAGCCATGGCGCAGGCGGGGCATGGGGTGGCCATCATCCCGTCGGCCCTGCGCATCCGCGGGTATGCGCTGCGCCTGCTGCGGGTCCTGTATCGCGGAAAGCCGCTGAGCGAGCCGCTCACCATGCTGTACGACAAGCGCCGTCCGCTTCCGGCGTACGCCAAGGCTTTCTGCGACTTGGCGGCGACCCATGCGAAAAAAGTTTTTCCGGTTGCGACCTAGCTCGGCGCAGCCTCGCCGTTGCGCACCGGCCGGGTTCTGGCCCGCCGCTTGTTCCTGCGCAACGGATACAGGCCGGCAAACTCATCGGCGGGCATGGGCCGCCCGAACAGGTAGCCCTGCGCCTGCTCGCAGCGCAGCAGGTGCAGCAGGGTTGCCTGCTCTTCGGTTTCAACGCCTTCGGCGATCACGGTGAAGCTCAGGCTGTGAGCCATTTCGATGATGGTGCGCACGATCGTGGCGTCGGTCTTGTCGCGCGACATGTCGCTCACGAACGAGCGATCCACCTTGAGCGCGGTGACCGGGAATCGCGTCAGGGACGCGAGGCTCGAGTAGCCGGTGCCGAAATCATCGATGGCGATGCTCATCCCGGCGTCGCACAGCGCGCGCATTACGCGAATGGCATGGTCCGGGTCGTGCATCAGCTGGCTTTCGGTGATCTCGAGCTCGATCAGGCTGGGATCGATGCCGACGGATGCCACCAGCGCCTTGATGCGGACATCGAGATCGCCCTGGCGGAATTGCCGCGCCGAGAGGTTGACCGCGATCGGCACCACCGCGTGCCCGGCGGCCTGCCATGCTTTCAGGTCCTCGCAGGCTCGGCGCAGCACCCAGTCGCCGACCGGGACGATGAGGCCGGTTTCCTCGAGCACCGGGATGAACTCGTTGGGCGGCACCATGCCGCGCTCGGGATGGTTCCAGCGCAACAGCGCCTCCGCGCCGCTCGGCTGGCGCGTCGCGAGCTGGTATCTCGGCTGATAGGAAAGCGCGAACTCTTCGCGTTCCAGCGCGCGCCTGAGCTCCGAGCCGAGCTGCACCCGGGCGCGCGAGCGCTGGTTGATCTCCGCGGTGAAGAACTGGTAGACGTTGCGGCCCGCTTGCTTCGCGCGGTACATCGCCGCATCCGCTGCGCCGATGAGGGTCTCGGCGTCGGTGCCGTCGGTCGGAAACGCGGCGATGCCTACGCTCGCGGTGACGAAGACCTCCTTGCCATCCACTTCGACCGGCGTGCCCAGGCCATCGATGATCTTCTGCGCGATCAGCGCCGCATCTTCCGGGCGCACCAGCTCGTTCAGCACGATGACGAACTCGTCTCCGCTGATGCGTGCCACCGTGTCGCCGGTGCGCACCGCGGATTGCAGCCGCGTGGCGATGTGCTTCAGCAGCCCGTCGCCGCCGGCGTGGCCGAGCGTGTCGTTCACCGCCTTGAATTCGTCCAGGTCGATGAACAGCACGGCCAGGGGTGAGTCGCGGCGCTTCGCCTGCACGATCATCTGCGAGAAGCGGTCGGCGAGCAGCGCGCGATTGGGCAGATCGGTGAGCGGGTCGAACTGCGCGAGGTAGGCGAGCCGGGCCTCGCTTTCGATGCGCTGCAGCGCCGTCGACAGCACGCTCGAGGTCGCCTGGAGGAAATTGATCTCCTCGGCGCCGAACGACGCCATGTGCTTGCAGCAAATGCACAGCACGCCGCATACCTTGTCGTCGGTGCGCACCGGGACCAGGGCAGCGCGGCGCAAATCGCGCGCCCACGGGAACGGCAGCTCTGCGCTCTCCCTCAGCATCAGCCGGCCCGATTGCATGACCTGCATGATCGGGTGGTCGTCGGCGCAGCGTATCGATTCGGGTTGCAGCTCGGACGCGCCGCGGGCGACGACCGTGCGCACCACCAGCTGGCTGGTGCCGGGATCGGCGTCGACATAGGCCACGGCGTCGGGCGAAAGCGCATCGAAGATCGCGCTCGCCGCCCTCGCCACCAGCTCGGCGGGCTCGGACTTGACGACCGCGGACTGGCCGAAGCGCGCGAGATTGCGGAAGCGGCCTTCGCTTTCGCGCAGCGCGGTTTCCGCCTCCTTGCTTTCGCGCAGCGAGCGGTAGGTGCGCGCCTGCATCGTCGCCAGGCGAACGAGCCGCATGAGCGTCGCTTCGGTCAGATCGCCTTTCTGGAGGAATTCGAACGCCCCGCACGCGAGGGTGGCATCCCGCAGCCTGGGATCGAGGTCCGCGGTAATCGCGATGACCGGGCAGTCCGTGGCGTGCACCAGCCGCTCGACCGTGGCGGCGCCGGCCGAGTCCGGCAAGTGCAGGTCCGCGACCACGAGCTCGACGTCGGCTTGCGCGAGAAGCGCGAGCGCATCGGCGACCGTCGCCGCGGTGTGCAACTCGACGTCCGCGAACATGATGCGCCGAAGATAGGTGCCGACGATCTCCACGCTGATCGGATCGTCTTCGAGCAGCAGGATGCGCACCGCCGGGCCGAGCGGCGGTGTGCGCTTCAGGAATTCCAATCCCCGGTTCATCCGCGTCGGCTGGTTTCTTGGACAGCTCCCCGCGGTATTTCACCCGCCCCGCCCCTAGATGGCAATAGGGGAGAACCTTAGGAGCTCTAGTAAGCTTGTCCTAAGGAATGAGCCCGGACGACCAAATACGGCGGCGCGTGCTGCGCGCGATTGCGCTCAACCGCACCCCGGGCCTTCATTTCCCCGGGAATTTCATCGAGCTGTCGTTCGACCAGGTCGCGAGCGGCGACACGCGGGTGTCGTACCAGACCGGTCCGCATTGCGTGGAGGCGCACGGCGGCAGCGACCTCGGCTCGCTCGCGGTGCTCGCCGATTTCGCGCTCGGCACGGCGGTGCGCGCCGACCTCCACCCCGCGACACGCCTCGCCACCGTCAGCATGACCCTCGAGCTGGGTGCCGCGCCGCGGGCCGGCATCGTCCGCGCGGCATCCCGCTGCCACGGCTTCGCCGGCAAGGGTGCTGGCCGCACCGGCCGCAGCCGCGTGGTGCTCGACGATGCCGGCGGCGAGGTCGGCTACGGCAGCGGCACCTTCATGGTGCTCGAGCCGCCGCCCGAGCGCACGCTGCATCCGGTGCCGCACCGCAAGCGCGGCGACGCCGAGCCGCCGCCGCTCGCCGAGCGGGATCTCGCGCCCGACGAGCTGCGCATCCTGCGGCACGCCGACGAGGCGCTCGAGCACTCGGCAAAGAGCCGGCAACCCTTCATCCGCCACTTCTGGGGTTTCCTGCCGCAGGCCGCGCGCGGCGCCGCCACTTGCGTGATGCCGATCGGCCCGCATGTCGGCAACCGCGTGGGGTTCGTGCAGGGCGGCATCCTTCTCGGGCTCGCCGCGGTCACCGCATCAGCGGCGCTGCCGGATACCTGGACCTTGAGCGGGATTTCCGCGGCCTTCATCAGCCCCGGCGACGGCGCGGCGCTCAAGGCGCAGGCGAACGTCGTGCACCACGGCCGGCGCGTTTCGGTCGTGCGTACCGAGCTCACGCGCAGCGATGGTCGCCGGGTTCTAGAGGTGATGAGTTCTCACGCCGTGAAATGAGGACCCGGCTACTCGGCGCGCACCCCGGCCTGCTTGATGATGCGGCCCCACTTCTCGGCGTCGGTCTTCATCACCGCGGCGAACTTCTCCGGCGTGCTCGGCGTCGGGTCGGCGCCCAGGCCCGAGAAGCGTTCGCGCACGTCCGGCAGGGCGAGGATGCGGTGCACCTCGGCATTGAGCAGATCGATCAGCGGCCGCGGCGTGCCGGCCGGCGCCATGATGCCGTACCAGTTGTTGAACTCGTAGCCGGGGACCGACTCGCCCATCGTCGGCGTGTCGGGCAGGGCGGCGGAGCGCTGCGAATCGGTCACCGCCAGCACCTTCAGGCGCCCGGACTTGATGTGCGACATGGTGACCGGGGCGCCGGTGAACAGCATGTCGACCTTGCCGCCGACCAGGTCGGCGACCGCCGGCCCGCCGCCCTTGTAGGGCACATGCACGATGTCGATCTTGGTCGACATCTTGAGCAGCTCGGCGCACAGCTGGTTGAAGCTGGCGATGCCGCCGGAGGCGAAATTGAGCTGGCCCGGCTTCGCGCGCGCGAGCGCGATGAGCTCGTTCACGTTCTTGACGGGCAGCGACGGGTTCACCACCAGCACGGTGGCGACGTTGGCGACGAGCGAGATCGGCGCGAGATCGGCCACCGGGTCGAAGGTCATCTTCTCGTACAGGAACTGGTTCATCGCGTGCGAGCTCATCGTGCCGAGCACCAGGGTGTAGCCGTCGGCGGGCGAGCGCGCTGCCGCCTCGGTGCCGATGTTGCCGGCTGCGCCGCCGCGGTTTTCGACCAGCACCGGCTGACCCCACTTCTCGCCCATCTTCTGCGCGATCACGCGCCCGAGGATGTCGGTGGTGCCCCCCGGTGCCCAGGGAACGATCATGCGCACCGGTTTGGTCGGATAGGCTTGCGCGGCAGCTTGCGGCGTGGCAAACGGGAGCAGGAAGAGGACGGCGATGAGGGAAAGTAAGCGCATAGGTAAGAAGATCATAGCAGCGCAGCTGTTCGCTGGCCGCTGGCAGCCCAAGTGGGACGCGCTGCTCGTGGACCGCAGCATCCCGTTGGAAAAGAGGCTGTCGCGCTTCTACGCGGAGTACCGCGGTAGGGTCAAGCGCTCGGAAGCGCGCCTGTGGACGCGCGCCGGGCTGCTCGGGATGCACGGGCCGCGGTTCAGCCGCACGCTGGAGCAGCGCATCCTCGTGCCGGTCGCTCGCGAGCTAAGGCACGAGGCTGGCGTCAAGTCGAAGCGGCCGGTGAGCAGGCAGGAAATCGAGCTGGTGCAGATGCTGCACGGCGCGATCGCCTTTCCGCACACGCGAAGCTACATCTTCGACATGAACGTGTACGGGCGGCTACCCCAGCTCATCGCCATGATGGTGCGCGTCTGGCTGCCCGGTGCCATCGCCGAGGTCAAGCGCCTTACTCGACCTTGATGTTGCGCTCGCGCACGACGGATTCCCACTTCGCGCTGCCTTCGCGGATGATCTTCGTGAATTGCGCGCCGTTGGCGGCCAGCGCCTCGTAGCCCTGCGAGGCGAGGTAATCCTTGAAGGCCTGGCTCTGCGCGACCTGCAGCGCGGCGGCTTCATAGCGCGCCATTACGGCGGCCGGCGTTCCCGCCGGCGCGAGCAGTCCGGTGGTGAAGTCCGCTTGCGCGGCCGCCAGGCCGGCCTCGGCGACCGTCGGCACGTTCGGCAGCTGCGCGAGGCGCTGCGGCGCGGTCACCACCAGCGCGCGCATGCGGTTGCCGCGAACATGCGGCAGCATCGACGCCGGCGCGTCGGCGAGGAAATCCACCCGGCCACCGATCACGTCGGCATAGGCGCCGCTCGCGCCTTTGTACGGCACGTGCGTGAAGTTGACCTGCGCGACGACCGCGAACAGCTCGACCGCCATGTGGGTCAGGGTGCCCGTGCCGCTCGAGCCGAAGGTCAGCTTGCCCGGATTGGCCTTCGCCGCGGCGATGAAGTCGGCGAGGTTCGCGTACTTCGACTCCGCCGAGGTGCCGAACACCAGCGGCGAGACCGAGAACGCCGCGATCGGCGCGAGGTCCTTCTGCGTGTCGTACGGCGGCTTTTGCACGGTCGGAAGAAGCGACAGCGTGCTGGTGGTGGCCGCGAGCAGCGTCAGCCCGTCGGGCGTGCTCTTGGCAACGTAACCGGCGCCGAGCGCGGTGGCGCCGCCCGCCTTGTTCTCCACCACGATCGGCTGACCGAGGCGCTGCGAGAGCGCGGCGACGAAAGTGCGCGTCACCACGTCGGTGCCGGAGCCGGCCAACAGCGGCACGACGACGTGGATCGTTCTGTCCTGGGCGAGCGCGGCGCCGGCGGCGCAGGCGATGGCAATGGCAAAGATCAGACTTTTCATGGGCAAGAGCTCCTTGCTTGGTCCAGGAAGCGCTCGACGTAAGGGGCGAACGAGCGCGCGCATTCGACACGATACGACGGCGCCTCACCGAGGCGCCACAAAATGATTTCGGCCTTGCCGAGCAGCGTTCGCGTCGCGCTGCCGGCGGTGAAGAAGTCGGGGTGCAGGTCGAGCGGACAGCCGGCGGCCAGGATCAACGGCGCGCTGTCGCCCTCGACGGCGAACGCGACATAGCGGTGGCTGACGTCGACCAGCGAATGGTGCCGGCCTTCCAGCGCGCTGAAATCCGGCGAATCGCCCGCCGGCGCGACCAGCAGCCATTCGTCCGGGCCCAGGCGCGCTGCGAGTCGCTCGCCGGTTTTCGCGGCGCGGTTCAAGGGTATGTCGAGCGCGAAGCCAGCCAGCGCCAGTGGTGCGGGCAGCCGCAGCGACCAGCGGGCGCTGTTATCCATTCAGAAATGGGAGTGGGGCAATCTTGGCCGCAGCGAAGCCGCCTGGCGAGGTCGCGTAGACGGTTTCGCCGAGGCGTGCCCGGCCGCCGGCGACCAGCGCCATGGCGATCGAGCGCCCGCAATTCGCGCTGTCGTAGCTGGAGGTGACGTGGCCGAGCGCGGTCATCGGTATCGGTTCGCGCGGGTCGGCGACGAGTTGTGCGCCTTCGTCGAGCGCGCGGCGCGCGTCGTCGGTCAGGAGGCCGACCAGCTGCTTGCGGTTCGCCGCGCGCAGATCGGGCCGTGCCAGCGAACGCTTGCCGACGAAATCGCGCTTGCCGGCGCCGATCATCGACTCCAGGCCAAGGTCGTGCGGCGTCACCGTGCCGTCGGTTTCCTGGCCGACGATGATGAAGCCGCGCTCGGCGCGCAGCACGTGCATGGCCTCGGTTCCGTAGACCGTGAAGCCGAGCGCCGCGCCGCGCTCGCAAAGCTTCTCCCACAGCGCGGCGCCTTCGCCCCATGGCACATTGATCTCGCAGCCGACTTCGCCGGTGAAGGAGGCGCGAAACAGCCGGCATGGAATGCCCTCGAAGGTCCCGCCGGCAACGCCCATGTGGCTCAGATTGTTGATTTCCGGGACCAGTAGCTCCGCCTTCGGCCCCTGCACCGCGATCACGGCGTACTGCTCGGTAATCGAGGTGAGGTACACCTGCAGATCGCTCCACTCGGTCTGCAGGTAATCCTCCATGTACGCGAGCACGCGCGCCGCGCCGCCGGTCGTCGTCGTGACGTGAAAGCGCTCGGGCGCGAGGCAGGCAACGATGCCGTCGTCGTAGACGTAGCCGTCCTCCCGCAGCATGAGCGCGTAGCGGCTGCGCCCGGGCGCGAGGCGCGCGAAGTCGTTCACGTACATGCGATTCAGGAACTCGCGCGCGTCGCGGCCGACCACCTCGATCTTGCCGAGCGTCGAGGCGTCGAACAGGCCGCCCGCTTGGCGCACGGTGCGGCATTCGCGCCGCACCGCGGCGTGCAGGTCTTCGCCGGCCTGCGGAAACGCGAGCGCGCGTTTCCACTGGCCGACGTCCTCGAACAGCGCACCGCGTGCGCCGGCCCACGCGTGCGACGGCGTTTCGCGCACTACGTCGAAGAGCGGCCCGCGGTGCGCGCCGATCAGCGCGCCGAAGGTCACCGGCGTGTACGGCATGCGGAAAGTAGTCGTGCCCACCTGGGGGACCGGACGCTTCAGCGTGTGGGCGACGATGCCGAGCGCGGACATGTTGGACGTCTTGCCCTGGTCGGTCGCCATGCCGGTGGTGGTGTAGCGCTTGACGTGCTCGATCGACTCGAAGCCTTCGCGCAGGGCAAGAGCAATGTCCTTCGCCGTCACGTCGTTCTGGAAGTCGACGAATCCCTGCGCCGGAAGTCGCCGCATGCCCGCGAAACGCGGCAGGCGCTCGCCGCGCGCCGCGCCCGTGCTGCGGAACCCCGGCAGGTCGCTCCCGGGCACGAAGGCATCGATCGATTCCTCGAAGCGCAGCTTGCCGCGCGCCTGCGAATAGAGGTGCACCGCCGGCGTCCAGCCGCCGTGCATCGCCAGCGCATCGCACGCGATGGTTTTCCCGGAGACTCGCACGGCGGAGATGCGCTTGCGTCCCTTGGTGCCGAGGATGGTCTGGCCCGTCAACACGTCGATACCGAGCGCCTGCAGGTCGCGAACCAACCCGACGTGCGGGTCGGGCCGCAGGTCGATGAGCGTGGTCACCTTCACGCCGGCCTTCAACATGTCGCGCGCCGCGCCGTAGGCGGCATCGCCGCACGTGGCGACGACCACCTGGCGACCCGGCGCGACGCCGTACTTGAGCGCGTACTGCCGCGCGCTGTCCGCGAGCAGGACGCCGGGCCGGTCGTTGCCCGCGAAAACGAGCGGACGCTCGTGCGCGCCGGCCGCGGAAACGATCTCGCCCGCGCGCACCTGCCACAGCCGCTGGCGCGGCGCCCCATCGATGTGCTGCAGCATGCCGACGTGGTTGTGGCCGAAGATGCCGAATACCGTGGTGCGCAGGAGCAGGGTGACGTTGGGCTTCTGTTGCAGTTGAAAAAGAAGGTCGTGTACATCCTGGGGCAGGGAGCGGCCGCCCCATTGCGCGTTCTCGTCCGCCACGATGACGCGTTTTCCCGATGCCGAAGCCACGAGCGCCGCCTCCAAGCCCGCGCGCCCGCCGCCCGCGATCAGCACCTCGCAATGCGCATGGCGGTGCTGGTAGCGATCGGGATCCGGCAGTTCCGGAGCGCGCCCCAGACCGGCGGCGGCGCGGATTACGGGCTCGTAGAGCTTCTTCCAGAAAGAAGCCGGCCACATGAACGTCTTGTAATAGAAGCCGGCCGGGATGATGGGCGCGAGCGCATCCGCCACCGCGCCCACATCGAATCCGAGCGACGGCCAGTGGTTCTGCGATTGCGCGACCAGGCCGTCGCGCAGCGGCTCCATGGTGGCGCGCGTGTTCGGATCCACCCTGCCGCCATCCGCGCGCAGCGTCACGAGCGCATTCGGCTCCTCGGATCCGTGCGACAGCACGCCGCGCGGGCGGTGGTATTTGAACGAGCGTCCGAGCAGCACGCGTCCGTTGGCGAGCAACGCAGAGGCGAGCGTGTCGCCCGCGTAGCCGCTAAGTGCTTCACCGTTGAAAGTGAAGTGCAGCGGCTTGCTTCGGTCCAGACAACTTCCGCCCGAGAGCCGATAAGGGTGCATCTAGGGTTTTTCGCCGACCTTGTAGGTCTTCTGGAACCGGTCGCTGACCGTGTCGCGCACGGCGTTGAACCAGCGGCCGCAGCCATGGACATGGAGCCAGCGCTCGGCGTGCAGGCCCTTCGGGTTATTGCGGAAGAAGAGAAAGCTGGCCCAGCGGTCGTCCGTGAGCTGCGAAGGATCCGCAGCGCGCGCGACGTGTGCCTCCCCGCCGCCGCGGAATTCGATTTCCGGGCGCGCGCCGCAGTATGGGCAATGGATGAGGAGCATCAGTGCGCAACCGCGGCCGCGGCCGCTTCGTCGATCAGCCTTCCCGATACGAAGCGCTCGAGGGTGAACGGCGCATTGATGGGATGGCACTTGTCGTGCGCCATGGTGTGCGCGAAGACGTGGCCCGAGCCCGGTGTGGCCTTGAAGCCGCCGGTGCCCCAGCCGCAGTTCACGTAGAGCCCCTTGACCGGCGTCTTGCCGATGATCGGCGAGCGGTCGGGCGTGACGTCGACGATGCCGCCCCAGTTTCGCAGCATGCGCAGGCGCGTGAACATCGGGAACAGTTCGCAAATGGCTTCGAGCGTGTGCGTGGCGATGTGCAGCCCGCCGGTCTGGCTGTACGAGACGTACTGGTCGGTTCCGGCGCCGATCACCAGCTCGCCCTTATCCGACTGGCTGATGTAGGCGTGCACCGTGTTCGACATCACCACGCACGGCAGGATCGGCTTCACCGGCTCGGACACCAGCGCCTGGAGGGGAAAGCTCTCGAGCGGCATGCGCAAGCCCGCGCGCCCCATCACCACGCTGGTATGGCCGGCCGCCACCACGCCGACTTTCTGCGTGCGGATCGTGCCGCGCGTGGTCTCCACGCGCTCGACGGCGCCGGAGTTGTCGGTACGGATGTCGAGCACCTCACAGTTCTGGATGATGTCCACGCCGAGCGCATCCGCGGCGCGCGCATAGCCCCACGCCACTGCGTCGTGCCGCGCCACGCCGCCGCGCCGTTGCAATGCCGCGCCGACGATCGGGTAGCGCGCGCCCGGGTCGATGGACAGCGGCGGGCAGAACGCGCGCGCTTCTTGCGGCGTGAGCCACTCGTTGTCGACGCCGTGCAGCCGGTTGGCGTAGATGTGGCGCTTGAAGGACTGCACGTCGTGCGTGTTGTGGGCGAGCATCATCACGCCGCGCGGCGAGTACATGACGTTGTAATTCAGCACCTGCGAGAGGCTTGCCCACAGCTTTACCGCGTGGTCATACAGCTGAATGCTCTCGTCGTACAGGTAGTTGGAGCGGATGATGGTGGTGTTGCGTCCGGTATTGCCGCCGCCGATCCAGCCCTTCTCGAGCACCGCGATGTTGCGCATGCCGTGCTCGGCGGCGAGGTAGTACGCGGTGGCAAGGCCGTGGCCGCCGCCGCCGACGATGACCGCGTCGTAGGCCGCCTTGGGCTCGGGGTTGCGCCACGCCCGTTGCCAATGGCGGTGGGTGCTGAAGGCATTACGGACGAGACTGAGGATGGAGTACTTCGTCATCAGATGGCATAGTGTGGCATGGCGAAGAAGATAACGAAGCGGCAGGCCGCGTCTGTTTCATGGCGGCCGACGGTGGCGGGAAGCCACTACGCAGTTTCCAGCGGGCACTACCTCGCGACCGCCGCGGCGATGCGTGTGCTGGACGCGGGCGGCAATGCAGTCGATGCCGGGGTGACCGCAACCATGGCGCTTTCCGTGCTGCAACCCGACGTGGTTTCCTTCGCCGGCGTTGCGCCCACGCTGGTGTACCTCAAGGCCGAGAACCGCGTGATCTCGCTCGCCGGCCTCGGCTACTGGCCGGCCGCGACCGACGTGGCACGGCTGCGCGCCGAAGGCGGCAAGAGCGTGCCCGAAGGGATTCTCCGTCAGGTGATTCCGGCCGCGCCGGCGACGCACATCGAGGCGCTGCGGCGCTTCGGCACGCTCAGCTTCGAGCAGGCGGTGACGCCCGCGTACCAGCTGGCGCGCGACGGGTTCTACGTGTATCCGGAGCTGCGCGACTCGCTCGAGATCCACGCCGGCGAGATCGATCGATATCAAGAGAACGCCGCCATCTTCCGCCCGGGCGGTCGCACGCCAGCGGTGGGCGCGCGGCTCAAGCAGGCTAACCTCGCACGCACTCTAGAGCGCATCATCGAGGCCGAGCGCAAGGCGCCGGGCGACCGCGCGGCGAAGCTTCGTGCGGCGCACGACTGTTTCTACAAGGGTTCGATCGCCGACGACATCGCGGCCTACCACCGCAAGCACAACGGCTTCATGACCAAGGATGACCTGGCGGGATTCGAAGCGCCGTTGGAGCCCAGCATCTCGGTGCGCTACCGCGGCTTCGAGATCCACAGCTGCGACGTCTGGTGCCAGGGCCACGTCCTGCTCCAGACGCTGAAGATGCTCGAGGGCCTGGACCTCAAGGCGCTCGGCTGGAACTCGGTGCGCTACCTGCACACGATCTCCGAGGCGATGAACCTCGCCTTCGCCGACCGCGAGGCTTATGTCGGCGATCCGAAATTCGTCAACGTGCCGACCCGCGAGCTGCTGTCGGCCGAGTACGCCGCAAAGCAGCGCGCGCGCATCGATGCCGGCAAGGCCTTTGGGCGGATGCCGGATCCAGGTCTTTCTCATGGAAATTTCTCGGGAAAGCCGTCGAAGGGAAAAGTACCGCTGGCCGCGGACACGATCTATTGCGCCGTCGCCGACAAATACGGCAATGCCTATTCCGAAACCCCGTCCGACACGATGTACGACACGCCGATGGTGGAGGGCCTGGGCTTCGCGCCCTCCGCGCGCGGGACCCAGGGACGCCTCGAACCGGACCATCCGCTGTTCGTCGAGCCCGGCAAGCGTCCGCGCCTGACGCCGAACCCGGCGCTCGCGTTGCGCGACGGCGAGTTCGCCATGGCGTGGGGCACGCCGGGCGGCGACGTGCAGTGCGCCTCCATGCTGCAGGTGTTCCTCAACGCGACCGAGTGGGGACTGAGCGTGCAGCAGGCGATCGAAGCGCCGCGCGTCGCGCCCTTCAGCTTCCCGAACTCGTTTTCGCCGAACGCGTACTTCCCGGGCCGGCTGTGCATCGAGGACCGTTTCCCGGACGACACCATCGCGGCGCTGGAGAAGCTCGGCCACGACGTCGAGCTCTGGCCGGAGAGGTCGTGGAGCATGGGCTCGGTGTGCGCGATCCTGCGCGACCCGGCCACCGGTCTGCTGCACGCGGGCGCCGATCCGCGGCGCCCGGGCTACGCGCTCGCCTGGTGACGATGATTTTCTTCGAGCCGCACAGCCGCGACCGGGCCCTGTTTCCGCACGATCCGTTCAAGGCGCTGGTCACGCCGCGGCCGATCGGCTGGATCTCGACCCTCAGCGCCAAGGGCGAGCTCAACCTCGCGCCTTACAGCTACTTCAACGCCTTTTCCTCCAATCCGCCGATCGTCGGCTTCTCGAGCGAGGGCGAGAAGGACTCGTCGACCTTTGCCATGGAGACCGGCGAATTCGTGTGGAGCATGGCGACCTGGGACCTGCGCGACCAGATGAACGCGAGCGCCGCCTCGCTGCCGCGCGGGCAAAGCGAATTTACCCACGCCAAGCTCGATACGGCGCCGTCGCGCGTGGTGCGCCCGCCGCGCGTCGCCGCCTCGCCGGCGGCCTTCGAGTGCCGCGTCACTGAAGTGGTGAAGCTCAAGGACGTGGATGGCAGCGACAGCGGGCGCCGCCTGGTACTCGGACGCGTGATCGGCATCCACGTCGACCAGCGCTTCGTGCGCCAGGGCCGGATCGACAGCGCGGCGATGCGGCCGATCGCGCGCGGCGGCTACGACGAATACAGCGTGGTCGACCAGGTGTTCTCCATGCCGCGCCCCGCGTAGCGGCGGCGGGAACAAGGCTATAGTCGGGGGGATGCTGGTCCGTATCCGCTACACCGCCGCCACCGGCGAAAAGCTCCTTAACGTGACCTTCGGTCCGGAAAACATCCGGCGCCGCACCGCGGGCACCGAAGAAGTCCATGAGGTGGAAATACGCAATGGCCGCAGTTCCGCCACCGCGCTTTCGCTCGACGATAATGGCTTCGTGCTAGTCCAACACAGGACCGCGGTGCGGGATTTCTTCGACAAGGCCGAGCTGCAGCGCGTCTACTACCCGGAGGTGTCGGAGCTCATCCGCAGCGTCTCGGGTGCCGCGCGAGCCGTGGTATTCGACCACACCCTGCGCTCCGGCGACAAGGCCGAGCGCGAGGCGCGCGTCATCCGCGAGCCGCTGCACGCGGCGCACAACGACTACACCGAATGGTCGGGGCCGAACCGCGTGCGCGAGCTGATGGGGGACGAGGCCGAGACGCTGCTTAGCCGCCGCTTCGCCATCATCCAGGTCTGGCGCGCGATCAACCAGCCGATCCAGTGCAATCCGCTCGCGCTCGCGGACGCGAAGAGCGTCGCGCCGGAGGACCTGCTCGTCGCCGAGCGGCGCTATCCGCACCGCATCGGCCAAACCTATCGCCTGAAGTACAGCCCGACGCACCGCTGGTTCTATTTTCCGCAGATGGGCCGCGACGAGGCGCTGGTATTCAAGGTGTTCGACAGCGAAACGGACGGCCGCGCGCGCTTTACTCCGCACACGTCGTTCGACGATCCGTCGACGCCATTGGGCGCCCCGCCGCGGCAGAGCATCGAGGCGCGCGCGCTAGCCTTCTTTTGAGGGCCTCCTGGGCTCTTCGCGGTATTCGGACGGCGAATAGCCCACGGTCTGGCGGAAGGCGCGCGTAAACGCGCTCTGGTCGGAATAGCCGCAGGCCGAGGCGACCTGCGCCACGGAGACGTCGCTCTCGCGCAGCTTGTGCAGCGCGGCGTCGATGCGCACCTTCTGGATCAGCTGCCCGGCCGTGATGCGGAAGATGCGGCGCATGCGCTGCTCGAACTGGTATTGCGAGAGCCCGGCGCGGCGCGCGAGCTCGCTCACGCGCAGGCGCTCGTCGTAGCGCGTCTGGATACGGTGCACCGCCTCGGCCACCTGCGAGAAGTCCGCGCTGCGCTCGTTGGCCGCCTGCAGGTCGCGCGAGAAGCCGTACAGCCCGGTGATCGCGCCGTCGCGTCCGCGCAGCGGCAGTTTCTGCGTCACGCACCAGCCGCGCCGGCCGCCGGGATAGAAGTGCAGCTCGAGCTGATCGCGGATCGGCTCGCCGGCCTCGAGCACCTGTTCGTCCTGGGCGCGGTAGCTGCGGCCGAGCGGCGCCGGGAATACTTCGTCGGCGCGCCGGCCGACGAGCTCGTGCTTGCCGCGCTTGCGCAGGCGCTCGACCAGCGTCTGGCTCACGACCACGTACTCGGCGTTCCGGTTCTTCACGAAAAACACCAGATCCGGCAAGCTGTCGAAGAGTGCCTCGAGATGGGCGGCATCGAGCATTGTGCAGAAATCCTAGTCGCGGCTCGGCATTCCGACAAGACGCGCGGCGCGCGCCGGCGCACAGTTTGCCTTCAGGAGGAGGTTCCCATGCTGGCCAGAATTCTGCTCGTCGTGCTTATGCTGGTTTCCGGGTTGGCTGCGGCGCAAGGCTGGCCGCAGCGCTCGGTGCGCTTCCTGGTGCCGTTCCCGCCGGGCGGCTCCACCGACGTCGCGGCGCGCGCGCTCGCCGAGAAGGTCTCGGTGGGGCTCGGCCAGCAGGTGGTGGTCGAGAACCGGGGCGGGGGCGGCGGCGCCGTCGGCGCGGGCGAGGTCGCGCGCACCGCGCCCGACGGCTACACCATCCTGTTCGCCGCCAACGCCGTCAGCATCCTGCATCTGGCGGTGAAGAACCTGCCTTACGACACGCTGCGCGACTTCGCCGCCATCACGCAGGTCACCACGCAGCCGAACACCTTTGCAGTGCACCCGTCGGTGCCGGCGACGAGCATCAAGGAGCTGGTTGCGCATGCCAAGGCCAACCCGGGCAAGCTGTCCTACGGACACTCCGGCGCGGGCGGCAGCCAGCACCTGACCGGCGAGCTCCTCAAGCGCATGGCCGGCATCGACATGGTCGGCATTCCGTACAAGGGCGGCGGGCAGCTGATCACCGACCTCATCGGCGGCCAGATCCAGGTCGGCATCGCCGGCACCACGCCGTTCATCCCGCACCACCAATCCGGGCGCATCAAGATCCTCGCACTCACCTCGCTGGAGCGTTTCCCGCCGCTGCCGGACATCCCGACGGTGGTGGAGGCCGGCTACCCGGGGTTCGAATCCTCGCAATGGCTCGGCTTGCTTGCGCCGCGCGGCACGCCGCCGGAAGCGATCCGCCGGCTGCACGCCGAGACGGTGAAGGCGCTGAAGCTGCCGGAGGTGAGCGAGCGCCTAGTGAAGGCCGGACTGCAACCAGTGGGCAACACGCCCGAGGAGTTCACCAAGGTGATTCGCACCGAGATCGAGCAGTTCGGCAAGCTCGCCAAGGAACTCGGCATCGAGCCACAGTAAAGGAGATCGCGAGCTGTCGTCCCCGCGAAGGCGGGGACCCCATTCAAAAAATTGGATCCCCGCCTTCGCGGGGATGACGACGATTCCGTTCCCAGATGCAGAAGATCAAGGTCATCGATTCTCACACCGGCGGCGAGCCGACCCGCATCATCGTCGAGGGTGGTCCCGACCTCGGCAGCGGGCCGCTGCCCGCCCGGCGCGAGCGCCTGCAGCGCGAGTTCGACCGCTACCGCTCGGCCGCGGTGAACGAGCCGCGCGGCTCCGACGTCATCGTCGGCGCGCTGCTGGTCGAACCGGTGGACCCGGCGGCGAGCGCCGGCGTCATTTTCTTCAACAACGTCGGCACCATCGGCATGTGCGGCCACGGCACCATCGGGCTGATGGTCACGCTCGCGCACATGGGGCGCATCAAGCCGGGCGCGCACCGCATCGAGACGCCGGTGGGCACGGTCATCGCGACGCTGGAAGCGAACGGCGAGGTGACGGTCGCAGAACGTGCCGAGCTGGCGCTCGCACAAGGCGGTTGGCGTCGATGTCGACGGCAAGGTCGTGACGCGGCGATATCGCCTGGGGCGGCAACTGGTTTTTCCTGGTGCAGGAAGAACTGACGGAGATCGAAGCGCTGACCGAGCGTGCGTGGCGCATCCGCCGGGCGCTGAACGCGCAAGGGCATCCCGACATCGACCATGTGGAGCTGTTCGGGCCGTCCAAGGCAGCCGGCGCGAGCGCGCGCAGCTTCGTGCTGTGTCCGGGCAAGGCCTACGACCGCTCGCCGTGCGGCACCGGCACCAGCGCCAAGCTCGCCTGCCTCGCCGCCGACGGCAAGCTCGCGGAGGGCGCGACCTGGGTGCAGGAAAGCATCATCGGCAGCACCTTCAGCGCTTCGTACAAATGGCTCGATCGGGCGGCGGGCAAGGTCATTCCTTCCATCCGGGGGACCGCCTACATCACGGCGGAGAGCACGCTGCTCCTCGACGAGCGCGATCCGTTCTGCTGGGGCATCCGCTGATGGCGGGACACGTCGCGGTGGTCGGCGGCGGCGTGATCGGGCTGTGCACCGCGCTCTACTGCGCGCGCCGCGGCTGGCGCGTCACGGTGGTCGAGCGCCATGGCGCCGAGCGCGACGGTTGCTCGTACCAGAACGGCGGCATGGTGGTGCCGAGCCATTTCGTGCCGCTTGCGGCGCCCGGCATGGTGGCGCTCGGCCTGAAGTGGATGTGGAACCCGTCCTCGCCGTTCTATATCAAGCCGCGCGCGTCGTGGAGCCTGGCGGACTGGGCGCTCAAATTCTGGCAGGCCTCCAACGTCGCGCATGTGCGACGCGCCGCGCCGCTGCTGCGCGACCTCACCCTGGCGAGCCGCGAGTGCTTCGAGGAGCTCGCGCGCGAGGACGATTTCGGCTTCGTGAAAAGCGGGATGCTGGTGCTTTGCAAGACGCCGCACGCGCTGGAAGAAGAAACTGCCGTCGCGCGGCACGCCGCCGAGCTCGGCATCCCGGCACAGGTGCTCGATGCCGCCGGCACGGCTGCGATCGAGCCGGCCATCCGCATGGACGTCGCCGGCGCGGTGCACTACGAGCTCGACTGCCGCCTCGCGCCCGATCGGCTGATGGCGAGCCTGCAGCGCCGGTTGCAGGCCGCCGGGGTGAAATTCCACTGGGATACGCCGGTCAGCGGTTTCATCCATGCGTCGAATCGAATTCAGGCGGTGAAGACTTCCGGCGGTGAAATCGAAGCGGACGAATTCATCCTCAGCGCGGGCTCGTGGTCGCCGCAGCTGGCGCGCGGCCTCGGCGTCAAGCTGCCGATGCAGGCGGGGAAGGGCTACAGCCTGACGCTGCCGCATGCAAACGGCGCGCCGCGCATGGGCGCGATCTTCGCCGAGGCGCGCATGTCGGTGACGCCCATCGGCGGCGCGGTGCGCTTCGGCGGCACGATGGAGCTTGCGGGCCTGAACGAGGACATCAATCCCATCCGGGTGCGCGGCATCATCGAGGCGGTGCCGCGTTACTACCCGGACATCAAGCCGGCGGATTTCGACGGCATCCGGCCGTGGCGCGGGCTGCGTCCGTGCACGCCCGACGGACTGCCCTATCTCGGGCGCGCCGGCGGCTATGCCAACCTGCTGGTCGCTTCCGGCCACGCCATGATGGGCGTGAGCCTCGGGCCGATCACCGGCCGCCTCGCCGCCGGCCTGCTCGAGCGCGAGCCGCCGGAAATGGATCTCACTCTCCTCTCTCCCGATCGCTACCACTGAAAGGCAGCCGATGAACTGGAAAGGTGTTATTTCCGCGATGACGACCGCGTTCAAGCCCGATTACGCGGTCGACCACGCCTTCGTGGCGAAGCACGCGCAATGGCAGCTCGAGAACGGCTGCGACGGAATCGTGGCGCCCGGTTCGCTCGGTGAGAGCGCGACGCTCACCTTCGACGAGAAGGTTGCGCTCCTCAAGACGCTGGTGGGGGCGGCGGGCGGCAAGCCGGTGGTCGCGGGGATTGCTTCGCTCGGCACCGCGGAAGGCGTTTCCCTCGCCAAAGCAGCCGAACAGGCCGGCTGCGCCGCTCTCATGGTGCTTCCGCCGTACGTCTACGCGAGCGACTGGCGCGAGATGAAAGCGCACGTGCAGGCGGTGCTGCGGGCAACCAAGCTCACCTGCATGCTCTACAACAACCCGCCGGCCTACAAGACCGACTTCCTGCCGGCGCAGATCCAGGAGCTCGCCGCGGAGCACCCCAACCTGCACGCGGTCAAGGAATCGAGCGGCGACGTGCGCCGCGTCACCGCGCTCAAGGCCTTGTGCGGCGACCGGCTGGCGCTGTTCGTGGGGCTGGACGACGTGGTGGTGGAAGGCGTGCGCGCCGGCGCGGTCGGCTGGATCGGCGGCGTCACCAACGCGCTGCCGAAGGAGTGCATGGCGCTATTCCACGCCGCGGTGCGCGGCGAGGCGCAGAAGGCGGATACGCTCTACAAATGGCTGCTGCCGCTGCTGCGCATGGATACCGTGGTGAAGTTCGTCCAGTACCTCAAGCTGATCCAGCAGGAGGTCGGCATGGGCAATGAGCGCGTGCGCGGCCCGCGCCTGCCGCTCGCCGGCGCCGAGCGCGAGGAAGCCCTGCGGCTGATCCACGCCGCGCTCGCGGCACGGCCGAAGATCTGATGCGCATCCGCCTGCTCGGCACCGGCACGCCGACCCCTTCGCTCAAGCGCATGAGCTCGGGCTATCTGGTCGAGACCGGCGCGCGCAAGATCCTGTTCGACTTCGGCCCCGGCGCCTACCACCGCCTGCTCGAGGCGGGCGTGAAGCCGGTGCAGGTCACCGACATCTTCTTCACCCACCTGCACTACGACCACTGCCTCGACTACATCCGCCTGCTGATGACGCGCTGGGACCAGGGCGCGGGAAAGATTCCGGAGCTCAACGTGTACGGGCCAGTGCACACGGCGAAGATGACCGATCTCATCGTCAATGGCGTGTTCGCGCCCGACCTGGAGGCGAGGACCGAGCTTCCCATGAGCCAGGCGGTATTCGTGGCGCGCGGCGGCACGCTGCCGCGGGCCAAGCCCAAGGCCTGTCGTAAAAGAAATGCATAGCGGGGAGGTGGTCGAGGGCGATGGATTCACGGTGAAAGTCCACTCGGTGATCCACGCGCAGCCGATCCTGGAATGCTTCGGCTACCGGCTGGAAGCGGAGGGCGCGAGCTTCGCTTATTCGGGCGACGCAGGTCCGTGCAAGGCGATGGAGGACCTGGCGCGCAACGCCGACGTGATGGTGCACATGTGCCACTTCATCAGCGGCACCGCGCTCAACGCGGAGTTCGAGAAGCGAAACGGCGGCCACCTCGAGATCGCCCGCCTGGCACAGGCCGCGGGCGTGCGCAACCTCGTGGCGAGCCATATCACCGAGCAGATGGACGTGCCGGGGGTGCGCGAGCGCCTGATCCGCGAGATGTCGGAGATCTTCAAAGGCAATCTCTTCTTCGGCGAGGACCTGATGGAGATCCCGCTCGGCGCGCCCGGCCCGCGAAAGCTGGATTGAATTTCATCCTCATCGGCGACGAAGCGCAGCGCCGCTTCGGCTGGAAGCTCTTCACCGCGATGCGCTACCTGCCGAGCGGCGAGGTCGAGCGCGTGCACACGAGCAACGCGGACGCGTACCCGCTCGCCGGCCGCAAGCCGCGCCGCGACACGCCGTGGAGCCGCCAGGTCCTGGTGCGCGGCGAGCCGTACTACGCGAACGACGCCGCCGGCATCCGCTTCGCCTTCGAGGATGCGGAGAAGATCCTCGGCCTCGGCCTCGGTGCGGTGATGAACCTGCCGGTGAAGGACGGTGAGCGCGTGCTCGGCACGCTCAACTTCCTGCGCGAGGCCGGCGGCTATCGTCCGCAGCAGGTCGCGGAAGCGCTCACGCTGACGACGAAGGCGGTTGAACTGCTGACGTTTACTTCGCCTCGATCCCCAGGTCCTTGATCAGCGTGCCCCAGCGCTGGCGCTCCTCGCGCAGGAACGCGGCCATTTGCGCCGGCGTCATGTCGGCGGGCTCGTCGCCCGCGTCGACCAGGCGCTTCTGCACGTCGGGCATTTTTACGATCTCGGAGATCGCACTGGCGAGGGTTTGCGCCACCGGCGCGGGCGTATTGGGCGGCGCGACGAACGCGGTCCACGACGCCGCGCTATAGCCGGGCAGCACCTCGGAAATCGACGGCACGTCGGGCGCCTGCGGGTTGCGCCTGGCGCCGCCGACGGCGATCGCGCGCAGCTTGCCCGCCTTGGTGTGGCGCAGGGCGGTACTGAACGCAAAGAAGGTGAGGTCCACATGGCCCGCAAGCGTGGCCGCCTGCGATTCGCCGCTGCCCTTGTAGGGCACGTGCACCATCTTTACGCCCGCCATGCTGCCGAACAGCTCGGCGGCGAGGTGCGGCGCGCTGCCGGCGCCGCTCGAGCCGAAATTAAGCTTGCCCGGGTTGGCCCTGGCGTAGGCGATCAGCTCCGGCAGGCTGCTCGCGGGCACCTTCGGATTTACCGCCAGCATGATGTCCTGGATCGAGACCAGCGCGATCGGCACGAACTGCTCGGGCTCGAACGTGAGCTTGCCGTACAGCGCCTGGTTCACCACCAGCGGCGCGGGCTGGGTGAAGAGCAGCGTGTGTCCGTCCGGTGCGGCCTTGAATACCGCGTCCGCGCCGATGTTGCCCGCCGCGCCCGACCGATTCTCCACCGTCACCGGCTGGCCGAACTTGTCGCGCAGCTTGTCGGCGATGACGCGGGCGAGCAGGTCGGTGCCGCCGCCGGGCGCGAGGGGGACGATGATCTGGAGCGGCTTGGTCGGAAACGTCTGCGCGAAAGCCGGCGGGCAGACGAGCGAAATGAGAGCGAGCAGAAGAATGCGCATATGCCATGATCATAGGACATGAAGCGCAGCGAGCGCAGGATCCTCACCACCCACGTGGGAAGCCTCCCGCGCCCGCGCGAGCTGCTGCAGCCGCTGCACGCCAGGGACTCGGGCGATCCGTACGATGCACCCGCCCTCGAGCGCAAGATCGCCGAAGCAACCGCGGCCGTGGTGCGCCTCCAGGCCGAGCTCGGCATCGACATCCTCAACGACGGTGAGCACGGCCGCGCGAGCTTCGCCACCTACGCGAACACGCGCATCGGCGGACTGCAGCGCGAGCGCCATCCGCCGCCGCACATCGGCCGGCCGACGCGCGACTCGCTCCAATTCCCGGCGGTCTACGCGGAAATGAAGAAAATGTTCGCCGCGCGCCGGGAGCTGACCGGGCGTCCGGAAGATGCAGTTTCGCTGGTCTGCACCGGGCCGATCAAATACGTTGGACACAAAGAGATCGAAGCGGACATCGCGCACCTCAAGGCCGCGGCCGCCGGGGTGCCGGCGGAAGAGGGGTTCGTCACCGCGATCTCGCCCACCAACCTCGAGATGTACTTCGAGAACCGGTACTACAAGTCGGAGGAGGAGTACCTCTTCGCGCTCGCCGGCGCGATGCGGGAGGAGTACAAGGCGATTGTCGACGCCGGCTTCGTGCTCCAGGTCGACGATCCGCGGCTCATCACCCATTGGAACCGCGTCCCGGATCTTTCTTTGCAGCAAAACCGAAAATTCATCGAGCTGCGCATCGACGCGTTGAACCATGCGCTCGAGGGCATTCCGCAGGAGCGCGTGCGCTTCCATACCTGCTACAGCATCAACGTCGCGCCGCGCGTGCACGATCTCGAGATGAAGCACTACACCGACCTCATGCTGAAGGTCCGCGCTCAGGCGTATTCGATCGAGGCGGCGAATCCGCGCCATGAGCACGAGTGGCGCATCTGGAAAGACATCAAGCTGCCCGACGACAAGGTCCTGATCCCCGGCGTGGTGTCGCACTGCGTCTACCAGGTCGAGCATCCGGAGCTGGTCGCGGAGCGCATCGAAAGGTTCGCGGCTGTCGTCGGACGCGAGCGGGTCATCGCCGGCACCGACTGTGGCTTCGCCACGTCGCGTGCGGGGGACGAGGTGCATCCGGACGTGGCTTGGGCAAAGCTCGCTTCCCTGGTGGAAGGCGCGCGCATCGCCACCTCGAGGCTCTGGTCTCGATAGAATAGCGGGACCATGTCCGTCCATCCCCTGATCTCGCCGACCGCCGACCCCGTCCGGGAAGCAAAAGTCCACCTCGCCGCCGCGCACCGCCTCGCGGTGTTGCACGAGCTCGACGAAGGCATCGACAACCATTTCACGGTCACCGTGCCGGGCCACGAGGATCGCTACCTGATCCTGCCGTTCGGCCTGCACTGGTCCGAGGCGCGCGCGAGCGACATGATCGTGTTCGACGAATCGGGCGCGACGCTGGAAGGCGACGGCGTGGTCGAGCTGTCGGCGCAATGCATCCACGCGCCGATCCACCGCATCTGCGGCGCGCGCGTCGTGCTGCATACGCACCAGACGTGGGCGCTGGCGCTGAACATGCTGAAGAACAATCGGCTGCTGCCGGCGAGCCAGACGGCGGCGTTCTATCACGGGCACATTGCCTACGACGACACGTACATGGGTACCGCGGATTTCCCGGAAGAGGGCGAGCGCCTCGCCCGTCTGATGGGCGACAAGCACATCGTGTTCATGAAGAACCACGGCGTCCTGGTCGTAGGCGCGACCGTGGCGCAGGCGTATCGCCGGCTCTACAAGCTAGAGCGCGTGTGCCGCGCGCAGATCCTGGCGATGTCGAGCGGGCAGCCGCTGGAAGTGCTGTCCGAGGAAATCGTCGCCCAGGTGCAGGCGCCGCCGGTCAACGACCGGCACCCGCGCGCCGAGCGCGAGCGCCTGTTCTTCGAGGCGATGATGCGCATCCTCGACCGGAAGATGCCCGGCTACGCCGAATAGCGCATCGGGCGGCGCCGCGTCGGCGCAGTTCTTGCTCGTGTCAGGCAGTCCCTCACAACCCTAGGAGGATTTGCCATGACATTCAAAACCCTAATTGCAGCAGCGGTTGCCGCGGCTTTCGCCCTGCCTTTCTCGGCGTCGGCAGCGGGCGACAAGGCCGACAAGGCCGCCTCGAGCAGCGATAAATCCGCCGCCAGCGGCGCGACCAAGTCCGACGGCGGCGCCGAAGCGATGTTCAAGTCGCTCGACAAGAACAACGACGGCTTCATGTCGAAAGAGGAAGTCAAAGGCACGCCGCACGACAAGGACTTCAGCAAGCTCGACAAGAACAACGACGGCAAGCTTTCGCGGGAGGAGCACGCCGCCGCGCCGGAGCATTCCGGCGCCGCGTCCGGCAGCTCCATAGCTCGGGCAGCTCGGCTCAGAGCAAGAAGCCGGACAGCAGCAGCAAACCGGCGGAAAGCAGCAGCAAGCCCAAGTACTAGCCGTCTACGGGCGAAGCGCCTCGAGCAGCGTCGGGAAAATTTTCGGCGTGGCGCAGGCGACTTCGCCCGATTCGAGGAAGCCGGACTCGCCGCCCAGGTCGCCGACGAGTCCGCCCGCTTCCTGGATGAGAAGCGCGCCGGCGGCCATGTCCCACGGCGAGAGTCCAAGCTCCCAGAAAGCGTCGAGCCGGCCGCACGCCACGTAGGCAAGGTCGAGCGCCGCGGCGCCCGCGCGGCGCACGCCCGCGCACTTCTGCATGATGTTCTTCAGCTGGTTCGAATAAAGATCGATGCGCGCGCCTTCGCGGAACGGGAAGCCGGTGCCGACCAGGGCATCGCCCAGGCGCAGGCACTTCGAGACGCGGATGCGGCGGTCGTTCAGGTACGCGCCGCTGCCTTTCGAGGCGGTGAACAGCTCGTTGCGGTTCGGGTCGTAGACCACGCCGTGCGCGAGCTCGTCGCGGCGGCGGATCGCGATCGAGACGCAGTACTGCGGGAAGCCGTGGATGAAGTTGGTGGTGCCGTCGAGCGGATCGATGATCCACTGGTACTCCGCGCGCCCCTCGGCAGCGCCCGATTCTTCGGCGAGGATGGCGTGATCGGGATAGGCCTTGCGCACGACATCGAGGATCGCCTCTTCGGCCGCGGTGTCGACCCGCGTGACGAAGTCGTTCTGGTGCTTGGAGCGCACCTCGAGGCCCGCGCCGTCGAGCGATGCGCGGTTGATGACCGAGCCGGCCTTGCGCGCGGCGCGCACGGCGATGTTGAGCATGGGATGCATGGGGCGCGTATTCTAGACGGCCCGCTCAGGACATCGCTCAGGACATTGGATTCGGCGGCGGCGTGGGCTCCGGCAGAGGGATGAACTCGTCGTTGTCGAGGTCGGGCAGTTTCATGCGGCCGGCGCGCCAGTCCGCCTTCGCCTGCTCGATGCGCTCGCGCGACGAGGAAACGAAGTTCCACTCGATAAAACGCGGGCCGAGCGGCTCCCCGCCAAGCAGCATGACCACCGCATTCGTCAGGGCGCGCACCGGCGATACCGCCCCAGGTCCGAACACCACCATCTGGCCGGCTTCGAAGCGCTGGCCCTCGACCTCGACCGCGCCCGACGCGACATAAGCGGCGCGCTCCGCATACTGCGCCGGCAGTTCGACGCTGGCGCCTTGCGGCAGCTCGCAGTGGAGGTAGAAGAGCGGCGAATGCACCGGCACCGGCGACGTCTTGCCGAAAGCCTCGCCCGCAATCAGCCGCAGTTTTTCATCCAGTGGAACCGCCAGGTGATGCGAGAAGGCCGGGGCGGTCTCCTCGAGCGCGCGGGGCAGCGCCACCCAGGCCTGGATGCCGTCCATGCGGCCGCCTTCGCGGCGCGCGCGCTCGAAGCGCTCGGAGTGCGTGATGCCGCTGCCGGCGGTCATCCAGTTGACTTCGCCCGGCCGGATCGGCTGCTCGGAACCGACGCTGTCGCGATGCATGATCTCGCCGTCGAACAGATAGGTGAGGGTGGCCAGGCCGATGTGCGGATGGGGCCGCACGTCCACCGTGCGCGGCAATCCGGCCGGGAAATCCACCGGCCCCATGTGATCGAAAAACACGAACGGGCCGACCATGCGGCGCTTGGCGAACGGCAGCACCCTGCCGACCTCGAAGCCGCCCAGGTCGCGGCGGCGCTGGCTGATGACGATTTCGATCATGGTAAAACCCTCTGCATCATGCCGCAGATCCGCATCGTGTTGTGCCGCCCGAGCCATCCCGGAAACATCGGCTCGGCGGCGCGCGCGATGAAGACGATGGGACTCACCGACCTGCGCCTGGTCGCGCCGGAGCGCTATCCGGCGAAGGAGGCGCAGTGGATGGCGACGAACGCGGGCGACGTCCTGGAAAAAGCCGTGGTTTACGACAATCTGGTCGCTTCCATCCAGGATTGCACCGCCACCTTTGCGCTCTCGGCGCGCGGGCGGGAATGGTCGCCTCAGGTGCTCGACGTGCGCAGTGCCGCCGAGCAGGCGACGCAGGTCGACGGTGCGGTGGCTTTCGTCTTCGGTAACGAGACCGCGGGGCTCACCAACGACGAGATGTTCGCCTGCCAGTACCTGGTGCACATCCCGGCGAGCAAGGAGTTCAGCTCTCTCAACCTGGCGCAGGCCGTGCAGGTCGTCGCTTACGAGCTACACATGGCCGTGGATCCGGCGATGCCCTTCGCCCGAACGGAGAAGCGCGCGACGGTTGCAGATCTCGAGGGCCTTTATGCACACTTAGAAGAGGCGGCGCTGAAGAGCGGGTTCATGGCTCCTTCGTCTCGCCTGCGCGAGCGGTGGCGGCGGCTCTTCTCGCGAGTGCCGGCGATCGAGCGCGAAGAGGTCAACATCGTGCGCGGCCTGCTCAAGGCGCTGCTGAGTAAATGGAATAGTTGAACGATTTAGTCGGGAAAGAATAGAATCCAGCTCATGTTCCGGACCCTTCGAAGCGACATCGCCTGCATCCTCGAACGCGACCCGGCGGCGCGCGGCACGCTCGAAGTGCTGTTCTGCTATCCAGGGCTTCACGCCATCTACATCCACAAGCTCGCGCGCTGGTTCTGGCTGCGCCGGCTTTACTGGCTCGGTCGGTTCACCTCGCACCTCGGCCGTTTCCTCACCGGCATCGAGATCCACCCCGGCGCCCGGATCGGCTCGTGCGTGTTCATCGACCACGGCATGGGCGTGGTGATCGGCGAGACCGCGGAAGTCGGCGACGGCTGCACCATCTATCAGGGCGTGACCCTGGGCGGCACCTCGCTCTATCGCGGGACCAAGCGGCACCCGACCCTCGGCGCCGGCGTGGTGGTCGGCGCGGGCGCGAAGGTGCTTGGCGGCTTCACCGTTGGCGAGGGCGCGCGCGTCGGCTCGAATGCGGTGGTGGTGAAGGAAGTCCCGGCTGGCGCAACGGTGGTCGGCATTCCGGGCCGCATCGTCGAGGAGCAAGGCGCCAGGTCCGAGCGCTTCAATGCATACGCCGTCGTCCTCGAGCACGACGACCCGTACGCCAAGGCCATCCAGCAGCTGGTCGAGCACTCCCAGGAGCTGGAGCGCACCTTGGCCGCGCTTCAGGAAAAGCTTTCCCGCCTCGAAAAGTCGGAACGCGAGCAGCTTCGCGCGGTCAAATAAAACAGCAGTAACTCGTTGTATCCAAAAGTTGTTTTGTCCGACAAAATCAGTCGGCTTTAGGGTATACTTGACTACATTGATCAGGTATTAGATATAGACGGCAACGGCAGAGGAAACACAATGAGACTCACAACGAAGGGAAGGTTTGCGGTCACCGCAATGGTCGATCTGGCGTTGCGCCAGAACCGCGGCCCGGTAACGCTCGCTGCCATCAGCGAACGCCAGCACATTTCGCTTTCCTACCTCGAGCAGCTGTTCGGCAAGCTGCGTCGCGCGGCGCTGGTGTCCAGCGTGCGCGGACCCGGCGGCGGCTACAACCTGGCACAGCCCCCGGCTTCCATCTCGGTGGCCGACATCGTCAGCGCGGTGGATGAACCCATCGATGCGACGCAGTGCGGCGGCAAGGAGAACTGCCACGACGACAAGCGCTGCATGACCCACGACCTGTGGGCCACGCTGAACGAGAAGATGCAGGAATACCTGTCGTCCGTGACGCTGGCGGACCTGGTCGCGCACCAGGCCGGCAAGCCGGTCTCCGTGATCAAGGATTTCCGCGGCTCTGAAAAAGAAAAGGTCGCGGCCTAGGGGTGATGAAATGAGGCTGCCGGTCTATCTCGACTATTCCGCCACTACGCCGGTGGACCGCCGCGTGGCGGAGAAGATGATTCCTTTCCTCACCGAGCATTTCGGCAACGCGGCGAGCCGCTCGCATGCGTTCGGCTGGAAGGCCGAGGAGGCGGTGGAGGAGGCGCGCGCGCACGTCGCCGCGCTGCTCAACGCCGATCCGAAGGAGATCGTCTGGACCTCGGGAGCGACCGAAGGCAACAACCTCGCCATCAAGGGCGCGGCGAACTTCTACAAGACCAAGGGCAAGCACATCATCACGCAGAAGACCGAGCACAAGGCCGTGCTCGACACCTTCCGCGAGCTCGAGCGCCAGGGATTCGAGGCCACCTACCTCGAAGTGGATGCGAACGGCCTCATCAGTCTCGACCAGCTCAAGAAGGCGATTCGAGCGGACACCATCCTGGTCTCCATCATGATGGTGAACAACGAGATTGGCGTAGTGCAGCCGGTCTGGGAAATCGCCGACCTGTGCCGCTCGAAGGGCATCATCTTCCACTGCGACGCGGTGCAGGGCGCCGGGCGCCTCGAAATCGACGTGCAGAAGTTCAAGGTCGACCTGCTCACCATCACCGCGCACAAGATCTACGGCCCGAAGGGCATCGGCGCGCTCTACGTGCGGCGCAAGCCGCGGGTGCGCATCGAGGCGCAGATCCACGGCGGCGGCCACGAGCGCGGCTTCCGCTCCGGCACTCTCGCCACGCACCAGATCGTCGGCTTCGGCGAAGCGGCGCGCCTGGCGAAAGCCGAGATGGCGAGCGAGAACGAGCGCGTGCGCAGCCTGCGCGACCGGCTGCTGAAAGGCATCCAGGACATCGAGGAGGCTTACGTCAACGGTGACCTCGACCAGCGCATCCCGCACAACCTCAACGTCTCGTTCAACTTCGTCGAGGGCGAGTCGCTGATCATGGCGGTGAAGGACCTCGCCGTGTCGTCCGGCTCGGCGTGCACCTCGGCCTCGCTCGAGCCGTCCTACGTGCTGCGCGCGCTCGGGCGCTCGGACGAGCTCGCGCACAGCTCGATCCGCTTCACCCTCGGGCGCTTCACCACCGAGGAAGAGATCGACTTCGCGATAGACTTGATCAAGCGGAAAGTGGCGAAGCTAAGGGAGCTCTCCCCCCTGTGGGAGATGCACAAAGAAGGTATCGACCTCAGTACCGTGCAATGGGCTGCACACTAGGAGTCTGATATGGCATACAGCGACAAAGTCATCGACCATTACGAAAACCCGCGCAACGTCGGCTCGTTCGACAAGGGCGACGACGCAGTAGGCACCGGCATGGTGGGCGCGCCCGCCTGCGGCGACGTGATGAAGCTGCAGATCAAGGTCGGCGCCGACGGCCGCATCGAGGACGCGCGCTTCAAGACCTACGGCTGCGGCTCGGCCATCGCTTCGAGCTCGCTCGTCACCGAGTGGGTCAAGGGCAAGACGCTCGACCAGGCGACCGAGATCAAGAACACGCACATCGCGCAGGAGCTGTCGCTCCCGCCGGTGAAGATCCACTGCTCGATCCTGGCCGAGGACGCGATCAAGGCCGCCGTGGCCGATTACAAGAAAAAGCACGCGGTGGAACCCGAGGAACAGAAAAAGGTAGCTTGATGGCGATCACCCTGACCGAAAGCGCAGCCGGCCACGTGCAGCGCTCGCTTTCCAAGCGCGGCAAGGGCCTCGGCCTGCGCGTCGGCGTGCGCACCTCCGGCTGCTCCGGCCTGGCGTACAAGCTCGAATTCGCCGACCAGGCGCACCCCGAGGATCTCGAGTTCGAGAGCCACGGCGTGAAAGTGCTCGTCGACCCGAAGAGCCTGCAATACATCGACGGCACCGAGCTCGACTACACCCGCGAGGGCCTGAACGAGGGCTTCAAGTTCAGGAACCCGAAGGTCAAGGACGAATGCGGGTGCGGGGAATCCTTTAACGTCGCTTAACTGATTGCACGACGCTCGCGCGACCGGCCGACACACGGTATACGTGTGCGGAGGCGCGTGACGCGTCGATGCAATGATGCAGAATCATTTCGACCTCTTCGGCCTTTCCCCCATCTATTCAATTGAAGGGGAGGCCTTGGAGCGCTCGTACCGCGAAATCCAGTCCAAGGTCCATCCCGACCGCTTCGCGCACGCCGGCGACGCCGAGCGTCGCGCCTCGCTGCAGTGGACCACGCGCGTGAACGAGGCCTACCGCACCCTCAAGGACCCGGTGCAGCGCGCCAAGCACCTGCTCGAGCTGCACGGCGTCGACGTCGCGTTCGAGACCAACACCGCGATGCCGCCGGAGTTCCTGATGCAGCAGATGGAATTGCGGGAATCGCTGGAAGAGGCCAAGACGCCCGCATCCCTGGATGAAATGCGCAAGCGGCTTCGGCAAAACAAGACGGAACTGCAGAAACAGATCGCCGAAGCCCTCGATACGCGGAAAGACTATGCCGGCGCAGCCGGCCTGGTGAGGAAGCTGCAATTCCTCGACAGGCTCGACGAAGAAATCGATTCCGCCTACGAAAGGGTTGAGTAGTGGCCCTGATGCAGATCTCCGAGCCGGGGATGTCGCCTGAGCCGCACCAGGCGCGGCTGGCGGTCGGCATCGATCTGGGCACCACCAACTCGCTGGTCGCCACGGTGCGCAGCGGCGTGCCCGCGGTGCTCCCCGATGCGCACGGCCGCGCTCTGCTGCCGTCGATTGTCAGATATGTAGATCCTCAAAGAATCGAAGTCGGCTACGCGGCGCAGGCGCGCCAGTCGGACGATCCGAAGAACACCATCGTCTCCGTGAAACGCTTCATGGGCCGCGGCGTGAAAGACGCCGCGCACATCGAGAATGCGCCGTACGACTTCGTCGACGCGCCCGGCATGCTGCAGATCCGCACCGTCGCCGGGGTGAAGAGTCCGGTGGAAATCTCCTCGGAGATATTGCGTGTGCTCAGGGAGCGTGCGGAGCTCTCCCTGCAAGGCAATATCTTCGGGGCCGTCATCACGGTCCCCGCGTACTTCGACGACGCGCAGCGCCAGGCGACCAAAGACGCAGGCCGCATCGCGGGCCTGAACGTCCTCAGACTGCTGAACGAGCCGACCGCGGCGGCGATCGCCTATGGCCTGGAAAACGCGGCCGAAGGCACCTATGCGGTCTACGACCTGGGCGGCGGCACCTTCGACCTCTCCATCCTGAAATTATCGAAAGGCGTGTTCGAAGTCGTCGCGACGAGCGGCGACTCGATGCTGGGCGGCGACGACTTCGACCAGCGCGTTTTCTGCTGGGTGGTGGAGCAGGCGAAGCTCGCGCCGCTGTCCACAAAGGACATGCGCTTGCTGCTCGTCAAGGCGCGCGAGGCGAAGGAGTACCTGACTTTCCACGGCGAGGCGCGCATCACCGCCAGGCTCTCGAGCGGCGAATTCGTCGACGTCGTGCTCGACACCGAGACCTTCTGCCGCATCACGCAGACGCTGGTGCAGAAGACGCTCGGCCCGGTGCGCAAGGCGTTGCGCGACGCCGGCCTTACGGTGGAAGACGTCAAAGGCGTGGTGATGGTCGGCGGCGCGACGCGCATGCCGCAGATCCAGCGCGCGGTCGGCGAGTTCTTCCGCCGCGATCCGCTCAACAACCTGGATCCGGACAAGGTGGTGGCGCTCGGTGCCGCGATGCAAGCGAATGTCCTCGCCGGCAACAAGCCGCAGGGCGAGGACTGGCTGCTGCTCGACGTGATCCCGCTCTCGCTCGGCATCGAGACCATGGGCGGCCTGACCGAGAAGATCATCCCGCGCAACACCACCATCCCCGCCGGCCGCGCGCAGGAGTTCACCACCTTCAAGGATGGCCAGACCGGCATGAGCATCCACGTGGTGCAGGGCGAGCGCGAGCTGGTGTCCGACTGCCGCTCGCTCGCCCGCTTCGAGCTCAAGGGCATTCCGCCGATGGTCGCCGGCGCGGCGCGCATCCGCGTCGCGTTCCAGGTCGACGCCGACGGCCTGCTTTCGGTTTCGGCGAAAGAGAGCACCAGCGGGGTCGAAGCTTCGATCACGGTAAAGCCGTCCTACGGCCTGGGCGATGCCGACGTCGAGCGCATGCTGCGCGATTCGTTCGAGCACGCCCGCGAGGACATGCATTCGCGCGCGCTCGCCGAGCAGCGGGTGGATGGGCAGCGGCTGATCGAGGCCACCCGGGCGGCGCTGGCAGCGGACGCCGCCCTGCTTTCAGGCGACGAGAAGGCAAAGATCGAGTCCAGCCTGGCAAATCTCGAAAAGCTTGTCTCGACGGCCGATCACCGAAAGATCAAGCAGGCGATCGAGGCGACTGAACCGCGCCACCGACGATTTTGCCGCCCGCCGCATGGACGCGGGCATCAAGCGCGCACTCTCCGGCCGCAAGATCGGCAGTCTTTGATGCCGAAGATCAGGGTGCTGCCCGGGCACGCCCTCGCCCCGAAAGGCGCCGAGATCCAGGCGCAGCCTGGCGTGTCGATCTGCGACACGCTGCTCGAGAACCACATCGACATCGAGCACGCGTGCGAGAAGCAGGCGGCGTGCACCACCTGCCACGTGATCGTGCGCCAGGGCTACGATTCGCTCGAGGACCCCACGGAAAAGGAAGAGGACATGCTGGACAAGGCGTGGGGCCTGGAAGCCACCTCGCGCCTTTCCTGCCAGGCGAAGGTCGCGGAGGAGGACCTGGTCATCGAGATCCCGAAATACACCATCAACTACGAGCGCGAAGGCGGAGGAAAGAAGTGAAGTGGACCGACACCCAGGACATCGCCATCGCGCTCGTGGAGGCGCACCCGGACAAGGATCCGAAGGCGGTGAACTTCGTCGACCTCTACAAGTGGGTGCTGGCGCTGCCGGAATTCAGCGACGACCCGAAGCGCTGCGGCGAACGAATTCTCGAGGCCATTCAGCAGTCCTGGATCGACGAAGCTGAATGACGCGAGTCGCGATCCTCGGCTTCCATCTCGAGAGCAACGCGTTCGCGCCGGTCAGCGAGGAGCGCCACTTCCGCTCGCTGTGCTACTTCGAAGGCGAGGACATCGCGCGCGAGGCTCGCAAGGCAGGCGCCCGCGCTGCCCGCCGAAGTTCCTGCCTTCTATCGCGAGATGGACGCGCTCGGGAAGTGGACGCCGGTTCCCATCGTCGTCACCGCGTGCGAACCCGGCGGGCCGGTGGACGAGCGCTTTTTCCAGGCGACGCTGGCGGCGATGCGGCAGCGACTGAGCAGCGCTGGCAAGCTCGACGCGGTCTACATCAGCAATCACGGTGGCATGGTGTCGACCGCCGGCCCGGATCCCGACGGAGAGCTGTACGCGATGGTGCGCGGCGTCGTCGGGCCCAAAGTTGCGGTGGTGGCTACGGTCGACCTCCACGCCAACATCTCCGAGCGCATGGTGCAGAACGTCGACGCGCTCGTGTCCTACCGAACCAATCCCCACATGGACCAGGCCGAGCGGGCGCGCGATGCGGCGCGGCTCTTGTTAGGGTTCGCCAACGGAAAGAAGCCGCAACGAGCGTTCGTGCGGCTGCCCCTCACTCCTGCCTCGGTCACGCTGCTGACACGCGAGGGCCCGTATGCCGACGCCATCAAATACGGCCAGAGCAAACTCGGCAACGGCGTGCTCGACGTCTCGATCATCGGCGGCTTCGTGTTCAGCGACTCGCCCAAGAACGGCGTCGCCATCGTCATCAATGGCGAGCAGGGCGCCGACGTGCGCGGCACCGCGCTCGACGTCGCCACGCGCATCTGGGAAGACCGCAAGCGCTTCGTGAAGCGCCTGACCTCGATCGAGGATGCGCTGCGCATCGATGGCAAGACCATCTGGTCGGACGCCGGCGATAATCCGGGCGGCGGTGGCACCGGGCAAACCACCACCCTGTTGAAGAAGCTCTACGAGGCGAAGGCGGACAACGTGCTTTATGGCAATTTCTTCGAGCCGCAGATTGCCGCGGCTGCGCAAGGCCAGCGTGAGATCACCGCACGGTTCACCGAGGGCTTCACGGTCCCGGCCAAAGTCCTGAAAACCACCGACGGCAAATGCATCGGGCGCCGCGGCATCTGGGCCGGGCGTGCGCTGGAGCTCGGCCCGACGGCGGCGCTGCAGATCGGCGGCATCACCGCGGTTTGCGTGAGCAAGCGCAAGCAGTGCGCCGACCCGGTGTTCTTCGAGATGCACGGCCTCGACATCGCCGCGGCGCGCACGGTGGTGGTGAAGTCGCGCGGCCACTTCCGCGGCGGCTTTGACGAATTTTTCACCCCGGACCGAGTGATCGAGGTCGATACCCCCGGGCTTACTTCGCCGGTGCTCGAGCGACTCGACTTCAAGGGGCTGCCGCGGCCGGTGTTCCCGCTCGACGCGGATGCGAAGTGGACGCCAAGGGCCGCCGTGTATGAGTGACGAGCTCAGGTCCCTCGGCCGCTACGAGATCAACGGCGTGCTCGGCAAGGGCGCGATGGGCCTGGTGTACGACGGGCTCGACCCGAAGCTCAACCGCCGCGTCGCGATCAAGACCATCCTGACCGGCAAGCTGTCCGCGGAGGCGGCGCGCATGGCAACCGTGCGCTTCGAGCGCGAGGTGCGCGCGGTGGCGCGGCTCAACCATGGCAACGTCGTCCAGGTCTACGACTTCGGCACCGAAGGCGAGCTCGCCTACATCGTGATGGAGTACATCCAGGGCCGCGAGCTCAAGGACTACTTCGACGCCAAGGAGCGGCTCGACCTCAAGACCATTTTCCGCATCATGACCGAGCTGCTGGACGCGCTGCACTTTGCGCACGAGGCGGGGATCATCCACCGCGACGTCAAGCCCGCGAACATCATGATCGACGCCGGGGGCCACGCCAAGCTCACCGACTTCGGCGTGGCGCGCTTCACCGAGCCGCAGGGCGACCAGATCGATGCGACGCGCGTCGGCACCATTATCGGCACGCCGTCGTACATGTCGCCGGAGCAGGTCCAGGGGCAGCCGATCGACCGGCGCTCCGACATCTTTTCGGCCGGCATCATCTTCTACCAGCTGCTGACCTGGCAGAAGCCGTTCCAGGGCACGCAGTGGGAGCTGGCGAAGAAGATCATCGAGGATGATCCGCCGTGGCCGTCGAAGCTGGTCGACATCCCGGCGGACATCGACCGCATCGTGGCCCGCGCCATGGCCAAGCAGCGCGAGCGGCGCTACGAGACGGCGCAGAAGTTCGCCGAAGCGATCCAGCGCATCGCGCAGGGCAAGCCGCTGGAAGGTCACGAGGACGCGTTCACCAAGTCGCAAGCGGCCGGGGCGGCCAAGGCCGCCGAGCCCACCGAAGCCGAACGCGAGTTCTGGAACGAGGTGCGGGAAAGCGAAGACCCCGATGACCTGGCGCTTTACGTCGAGCAATTCCCGCACGGCGCGTTCGTGGTCATCGCGCAAAAAAGAATCGCCAAGCTGCGCGAGAAGAAGAAGAACTAGCGATCGTTGAGGTGGCAGGCCGAGAGGTGGCCGGAGCCGACTTCCTTCAGCGGCGGCGCCGGCTTCCTTGCAGCGCGCCATGGCGTGCGGGCAGCGCGGGTGGAAGTGGCAGCCGGTCGGCGGGGACAGCGGCGAAGGGATCTCGCCGACGATCGGCTTGAACTGGGTCTTGCGCGTGTCGAGGCGCGGCACCTGCTTCAGCAGCGCCTGCGTATAGGGGTGGTTCGGGCGCGCGGAAGATTTCATCGTGTAGCCGCGGACTCGACCACGCGGCCGAGGTACATGATGACCACGCGGTCGGAGAGGTGCTCGACCACCCCGAGGTCGTGGCTGATGAAGAGGTAGGTGAGCGCCAGGTCCTCGCGCAGCTTCATGAACAGGTTGAGGATCTGCGCCTGGATGGAGACGTCGAGCGCCGCGACCGCCTCGTCGCACACCAGGAACTCCGGCTTCACCGCCAGCGCGCGCGCGATGCCGATGCGGCTGCGCTGCCCGCCGGAAAACTGGTGCGGGAAGCGCTTCTTGTAGCTCGGGTCGAGCCCGCAGCGCGCGAATAGCTGGTCGAGGTAGTCGCCGAGCGCCTCTTTCTTCACGAGACCATGGACTACCGGCGCTTCGCCGACGATGTCCTGGACGCGCATGCGCGGATTGAGGGATGCGAACGGATCCTGGAAAATCATCTGCACCTGAAGGCCGATGCGGTCCTGCCCGCGGTAGCGGATGGCGCCGGCGCTCGGCGGCAGGATGCCGGCGACCATGCGCCCTAGGGTCGACTTGCCGCAGCCGGATTCGCCGACCAGGCCGACCACCTCGCCTTCGACTCACGCTGAAGGAGACGTCGTCCACGGCGTGCACGACTTCGTCGGAAACGTCGGCGCCGAGCGCGCGCGCGATCTTCCCCGCCACATCGAGCGGCTGCACGAAGCGCTTGGAGACGTGCTCGAGCTCGAGCAGCGCTTTCATGGGTGCAAGGGGTAGAAGCAGCGCACCAACCGGCCGTTGTTTCCTGACGGCTCCAACGTTGTCTCATTGACACATCTAGGGGCCGCTCGCGGACAACGGCTGCGGAAAGCGCACCCCGGTGGCAGGTGGAGCAGCGCCGGCGTCATGCCGGGAATCTGCGCGAGCGGCGAGCCGCGCCGGTTGCGGCTCGGTACCGAGCCGATCAGGCCCTGGGTATAAGGATGCAGCGGCTGGTCGAGCACTTCATCCACCGATCCCTGCTCGACGATGCGCCCCGCGTACATCACGCAGATGCGATCGGCGAGCCCGGCCACCACCGACAAGTCGTGGGTGATCCAGATGAGCGCGGTCCCCGACTCGCGGCACAGCTTCTGCGCCTCGTACAGGATCTGCGCCTGGATGGTGACGTCGAGCGCCGTGGTGGGCTCGTCGGCGATGATGAGCTGCGGCTTGTTGAGGAGCGCGATGGCGATAGCCACGCGCTGGCGCATCCCGCCGGAGAACTGGTGCGGATACGAGCGCAGGCGCGACTCGGGCGACGGAATGCCGACGCGCTCGAGCGCCTCGCGCGCGATCTTCAATGCCGCTCTGGAATCGACGTTCTGGTGGGCCCGCACGGCCTCGATCATCTGCGTGTCGATGCGCAGCACCGGGTTGAGCGTCATCATCGGGTCCTGGAACACCATCGAGATCTGCGCGCCGCGCACCTTGCGCATCTCGTCGTCAGGCAGCGTGACGAGGTCTTTGCCGCCGAAGAGGATGCGCCCGCCGACGATGCGTCCTGGCGGATCGACCAGGCCGAGAATGGAGAAGCCGGTCACCGTCTTGCCGCAGCCCGACTCGCCGACCAGGCCGAGCACTTCGCCCGGCTTCACCGCGAAGCTCACGCCGTCGACCGCCTTGGCGACGCCGGCGCGCGTGAAGAAATGCGTTTTTAGATCTTCGACAACTAAGGTATTACCGTTCAAGGCGGGGATTCAGCACGTCGCGCAGCCGGTCGCCCACCAGGTTGATGCTCATGATGGTGGCGAGCAGCGCAAGGCCGGGATAGAAGCTGATCCAGTACTTGCCCGACAGCATGTATTCGAAGCCGTTGGCGATCAGCAGGCCGAGGGAGGGCTCGGTGAGCGGCAGGCCGACGCCGAGGAAGGAGAGCGTGGCCTCGAGCGAAATGGCGTGCGCGGTCTGCAGCGTGCCGACCACGATCATCGGCGCGATGACGTTGGGCAGCAGGTGGCGGAAGACGATGCGCCGCGGCGGCAAGTCCAGGCACTGCGCGGCCTCGATGTATTCCTTGCGCCGCTCGACCAGCGCCGAGCCGCGCACCGTGCGCGCGTAGTACGCCCATTGCACCAGGATCAGCGCGATCATCACCTTGTCGGCGCCGCGCCCCAGGATCGCGACCAGGATCAATGCGACCAGGATGGCGGGGAAGGAAAGCTGCAGGTCGACCAGGCGCATGACCAGCGCGTCCAGCCAGCCGCCGCGATAGGCCGCGAGCAGGCCGACCGCGGTGCCGATCGCGAGCGCCACTACGCCGGAAGCGACGCCGACGCCGAGGCTGATGCGCAGCCCGTACAGGATCGCGCTCCACATATCGCGTCCGGCGCCGTCGGCGCCGAGCCACATCAGGAAGCCCGCCGATCCCGTCTCGCCCGGCGCCAGGCGCGCATCCATCACCGTGACCTTCGACAAATCGTAGGGGTTCTGCGGCGAGAGCAGCGGCGCGAACAGAGCCAAGGCAACGATGACCATCAGGGCCGCAAAGGCGCCCGTCGCCACCGGGCTGGAGAAGAACTCGCGCGCCAGGCGCCGGAACGGCGTTTCCGGCGCCGGGAGGGGGATGGCGAGATCCTGGACTTGCGCGCTCATGATTCCGAATTCGGGCAGGGTCGCAACTCGTTTTTGCGTACGTGAAAACCGAATTGCGACCCTGACCCCGAATTCGAGTTCGGTGATCATGCCTTTGCCTCTTTGAGCCGGACCCGAGGGTCGAGAGCGGAATACAAAAGATCCACCACCAAGTTGATCACCACGAACATCAGTACCGTGATCACGAGATAAGCGACGATCACCGGCCGGTCGAGGCGCTGGATGGATTCGATGAGGAGCTTGCCCATGCCCGGGCCAGGCGAACACCGTCTCGGTGACCACCGAGAAGGCGATCAGGCCGCCGAGCTCGAGGCCGAGCACGGTGACCACCGGAATCAGGATGTTTTTCAGCACATGCACCAGCACCACGCGCCGGGACGAAAGTCCCTTGGCGCGCGCGAATTTCACGTAGTCCTGCAAAGCCGCCTCGCGCGTGCCGGCGCGGGCGAGGCGGGTGACCAAGCGCCATCTTGAAGAGCGCGAGGTTCAGCGCCGGCAGCGCCAGATGGCGCAGGCCGTCCCAGGTCATGAAGTCGCCGCGCCCGGTCGACGGCAGCCAGCCGAGCATCACGGCGAACACCATGATCAGCATCAGGCCGACCCAGAACGTGGGCAGCGAGAAGCCGAGGATCGAGCCCGCCATGATGGCGCGGCTCGCCGGCGAATCGGGCTTGAGGCCGGCGTACATGCCGAGCGGGATGCCGAACACGATCGCGAGGATGAAAGCGGCGAAGGCGAGCTCGAGGGTCGCCGGCATGCGCTGCAGGATGAGCTTGAGCGCGGGCTCGCCGAACACGAAGGAGTTGCCGAGGTCGCCGCGCGCCGCGTTGGCGAGGAAGTGGAAGTACTGCTCGTACACCGGCCGGTCGAGCCCGAGCCGCTGGATGAAGGCGTCGATCTCGGCCTGCGTCATGTCGTCCGAGATCAGGATGTGCACCGGGTCGCCGACCAGGTGCACGCCCACGAACACCACCAGCGACATCACCAGAACCACGACGACGCTCTGGAGAATTCGCCGGATGACGAAAACCATCTAGTTGGCTTTCGTGACTCCCGTCGCCAGGGTGTACTCGTCCGTGCGCGGCTTGTAGCTGAAGCCGCGGCGCATCGCCCAGGTATTCACCTGGTAATGCAGCGGAATGATGCCCACGTCCTCGATCGCCGCCTCGGTTGCGCGCGCGAGCAGATCGGCGCGCTTCGTATCATCGACCGTGGCGAGCGCCTCGTTGAGGAGCTTGTCGACCTGCGGGTTCGAATAGCGCCCGCGGTTCGAGGCGCCCATGCCCTTGTCGCGGTCAAAGGTGGCGAGCAGCGACTTAAGGGGCGATGACGCTTCGCCGGTGCCCGAGCCCCAGCCGACCAGGACGAAGCTGAATTTCGGCGTCTTGTCCGGGCCGCCGGTCGAGGCGTCGCGGAAGAACACGCCCTGCGTCATCGTCACCACCTGCGTGTCGATGCCGATGCGCGAGAGCATCTGCCCGACCGCCTCGGCGATCCTGGCGTCGTTCGGGTAGCGGTCGTTCGGCGAATGGATCGTCAGGCGAAAGCCGTTCGGCAACCCGGCCTCGGCGAGGAGTTTCTTCGCCCCGTTCGCGTCGAAGGCCACGGGCTTCAGCTTCTTGCTCACGCCGAAGAAGCCTTCGGGCAGTAGCTGCCCGGCCTTGATCGCATCGCCTTCCATGACCTGCTTCACGATCGCGTCGCGGTCAATCGCCATCGAGATCGCCCTGCGCACGCGCAGGTCGCGCAGCGGGTTCTTGATCGGCTTGCCGTCCTTGCCCTGAACGAACGGCGAATCGTCGCGGAAGTGGTCCATGTGCAGGTAGATGATGCGGTTCGACACCACCTGCGCAATCGTCAGCTTCGGGTCTTTCTTCAGACGCTCCAGGTCCGTCGTGGGGACCTGGTCGATGAAATCGACGTCGCCGGCGAGAAGCGCCGCCACGCGCGACGGATCGGACTTGATGCCGCGGAACACGACCCGCTGCCAGGCCGATTTCTCGCCCCAGTACTGCTCGTTTCGCTGCACGACGATGCGATTGCCCGGCGTGTACTCGGCGAAGCGGTAGGGCCCGGTGCCGACGGCCGCCTTGCCCGAGTTGTAGTCCGGCGTCTTCGCGCCCTGGCCGTGCTTGCGCGAAACGATGAACACCTGCGAGACGTCGTTCGGCATCAGCGGGTAGGGCTCTTTCGTCTTCACGTGCAACGTGTGGTCGTCGACTTTCACGAACGTCTTGCCGCGCGCGTAGATGCCGAAGCTCGACGGGCTGCCCTCGACGTTCGGCGCGCGCTCGAAGCTGAAGATGACGTCGTCGGCGGTGAACGGCGTGCCGTCGTGGAAGCGCACGTTGCGGCGCAGCTTGAATTCCCAGGTCGTGGCATCGATCGCCTTCCAGGATTCGGCGAGGTCAGGCGTCAGGCGCTGACGCTCGTCCTGCCCAACCAGGCTCTCGAAGATGTGGGACAGCAGCGAGTTGTTGGGCGACAGGTTGTGGTAGTGAGGATCCATCGCCGTTGGCTCGGAGGCCAGGCCGATCCGCAATTCCTGCGCCGCCGCACTGCCGACGAAAAAGGCAAAGGCGGCGACAACGATGCACCGGATGAAATTCATGGTTACGTCCTCCCTGCGGACATTATGCGATAGGTCGCGACCCAGTAATACTGGTAGTTGGTGAAGCGCACGTCGCCGCCGTGGCGGCCCAGCCGCTTCTCCATCTGCCCTGCGGTTGGAAAGTTCTTCAGCACTTCGTGGGTAGTGCCGTCGGCCAGCTGCCGTTGCTGGTAGCCATTGCCCTCGGCGTCCCGGCGCGAGATCGGCGTGCTGCTGCCGGCGACGTAGCGGTTGTCGAGGAAGGCAACGCGGGCGCCAGTAGCAAGCTTGGCACTCAGTCCTTCAAGGAAGCCATCCAGGCGGGAAAGTGGGATGTGCGACCACCAGAAACCGGCAAAGCAGGCCGAGAATTTTTCCGGCCAGGCGGGCAGGGCGTAGGCATCGCCCTGCTGGAAGGTGACGTTCTTCTTCGGATACGGCTTGGTGCGCGCGAGCTGCAGCGTTTCCTCGTTGAGGTCGAGCGCCACGACCGATTGCGCCCGCGCCGCGATCAGCGGCGTCCAGTACCCGGTGCCGCATGCGAGCTCGAGCACCCGCTCGCCGTCGAAGAGCGCCGGCAGGTCCGCGCGCAGCCGCGCGAGGTCTGATTGGCGCTCGGGCTTGTGATAAATTTTCTCGTATTCCGCTGCCCGCCGGGCATAGTAAGTCTCGAGGCTTTCCATTCAGTTTATCCTACCGCGATGCATGCGGCGGTGCCCCTGGTTCTCGATTCGCCCCATTCTGGCCACGACTTCCCGGCCGACTTCGACGCCATCGTCAGCGAGGCCGAGCTGCGCGAATCCGAGGACTGCTACGTCGACGAGCTCTATGCCGGAGCCCACGAAGTCGGTGCTCCCCTCCTGACGGCGTCCTTTCCGCGCACCTACCTGGATCCCAATCGCCACGCCGGGGACGTGGACCTCGACCTCATTGAGGGTGCCTGGCCGTGGGAATACCGGCCCAGCGGCAAGGCGCGCATCGGCAAATCGCTGATCTGGCGCACATTGGAGGACGGCCGGCCGATCTATGCGCGCAGGCTCACGCCGGAGACCGTGCGCGGCCGCATCGAGCGTTTTCATACGCCCTACCACCGGAAGCTGAAGGAGCAGCTGGACGCGGCCCGCCAGCGGTTCGGCAAGGTCTATCACATCAACTGCCATTCGATGCGCGCGGTGGCCGGCAAGCAGAGCGACGAAGGAGAAGGCGCGGTACGCGCGGATTTCGTGCTCGGCGATCGCGACGGCACCACCTGCGCGGCGGCGTTCACGGAGTTCGTGCGCGAAACCCTGGCGGGAATGGGCTACAGCGTGAAGGTGAACGACCCGTACAAGGGAGTCGAGCTGGTGCGCGCGTTCTCGGACCCGAAGCGCGGGCGGCACAGCCTGCAGATCGAGATCAACAAGCGGCTTTACATGGAAGGGAACAGCTTGAAAAAAGGCGCGGGGTTTTCCCGCCTGCAACGAAACCTGGGCGAGCTCCTGAAGGCGGTGGTCGATGAAATATCGGATTGAGATCCAGCCGCCCAACATCAAGCCCTACCGCAACGGCAACGCGGGTGTCGACTACGTGCGCACGCTGGATTCGAAGACGCCCGGGCCGCATGTCATGGTGCAGGCGCTGACCCACGGCAACGAGTTCTGCGGCGCCATCGCCATCGACTACTCTGTTCGCGGAGAAGGTCAAGCCGGTCAAGGGCAAGCTCACGCTCGCGTTTGCCAACGTGGCCGCGTTTGCGCGCTTCGATTTCAACGACCCCGACCGCTCGCGCTATATCGACGAGGACTACAACCGCGTCTGGGCCGACGCGGTGATCGGCGGCAGCCGCGACTCGGCCGAGCTGCGCCGCGCGCGCGAGCTGCGGCCGTTCGTCGATGCCGCCGATTACCTGCTCGACCTGCACTCGATGCACGAGCCCTGCCGGCCGATCATGGTGTGCGGCATGCTCGACAAGGGCGCCGAGTTCGCGCGCCGCGTCGGCGTGCCGGCGGACCTTCTCATCGACACCGGGCATCCCGCCGGGCTGCGCATGCGCGACCGCGGCGGCTTCGGCGACCCGAACAGCCCGAAAAACGCGCTGCTCATCGAGTGCGGACAGCATTGGGAAAAAAGCTCGGTCGACGTGGCGATCGACACCACTTTGCGCTTTTTGAAAGCAACCGAAGTCGTGGAGCCGGCGTGGGTGGATTCGCGGCTGAAGCTGAAGCCGCCCGCGCAACAGCGCGTCGTGCGCGTCACCGAGCCGATCGTGGCAAAGACCATGGACTTCAAGTTCGCGCGCCCGTGGAAGGGGCTGGAAGTGATCGAGAAGGCGGGCAGCGTGGTCGCGACCGATGGCGACAAGACCTGGCGCACGCCATACGACAACTGCGTGCTCGTGATGCCTTCCCTCGTGCATCTCAAGCCGGGGACTACAATGGTTCGCTTGGGCCGTTATGACTAGGTTTCTTGTCCTTGCCAGTATCCTGCTCGTCGCCACGCCGGTGATGGCGCAGGTGTATCGCTGGGTGGACGAGAAGGGCACGGTGCACTACTCGAACTCCACGCCGCCCGCCGGCGCGAAGTTCACCATCATCGATCGCGATGCCAAGGCCGGCCCGCCGTCGCCCGACAGCGCGGAGTGCCACACGGTGCGCTGCCAGGGCGAGCGCCTCGAGCAGCGGCTGGCAAGGCGCGAAGCCAGCGACGCGCGTTATGCGGCAGAGCGCGCCGCGGCGACGCCGCCACGCCCCAGGGGGCTGGACTTTCGCCAGTACATCTCGCTCTACCGCGGCATGAGCGAGGGCGAGCTGCTCACCGTCGCCGGGGCGCCCGACCTGCTGTTCTCGGACGTGTTCGCTTCCAAGAACTACACCTACCTGCCGACCAGCGGCGACCCCTTCACCACCACCATCACGGTGATCGGCGGGCGCGTCAACCACATCGAGCGCGTGCGCAAGTTCTAGCCGGCACGGGCCTTGCTCCGGGAAGCTTGAATCCGGACAAGGAGCCACTCATGGCGAAAGAACGCGAAAGCAACGAAGGCGTAGAAGGCGAAGGCAGCTACAAGGGCAGCAAGGACTACAACGCCCGCACGAAGAAATTCATCGACTCGGGCAAGGTGGAGCAGGCCGCGCAAGACGCCGAGCCGAAGTCCGAGGAAGAGAAGCACGCGATGCAGAAGGCCGAGCGCATCGGCAAGCAGCGCGCCAAGAAATAAAGCGCTACTTCCTCAGCGATCCCCAGAGGGAGTCGAGGCGCGCGTACCGGCCGCAGCCGGTGACGTAGAACTTGTACTGAAGGGCGTTCTTCTTGTAGTAGTCCTGGTGGTAGTCCTCCGCCGGGTAGAACGCGCTCGCCTTGGTGATCGGCGTCACGATCGGCTGGCGGAAGGGCTTCTGCTTCTCCCACTTCGCCTTGGAAGCCTCGGCCAGGCGCTTCTGCTCTTCCGAGTGGTAGAAGATCTCCGGCCGGTACTGCGAGCCCGAGTCGCAGAACTGCCGGTCCTTCACCGTCGGGTCGTGGTTGACCCAGAACGTGTCGAGCAGCTTTTCGTAGGTCACCTTGGCGGGGTCGTACGTGACCTCGACCACTTCGGTGTGGCCGGTACGGCCGGTCGAGACCTGGTCATAGCTCGGGTTCTTCACGCTGCCACCCATGTAGCCCGAGACCGCCGACACGACGCCCGGCACCTTCTCGAACGCCTCTTCCGTGCACCAGAAGCAGCCGGCCGCGAAGGTGGCCTTTTCGGTCTTCTGGGCGTGCAGCGGCAGGGCCAGCATCAACCCCGCGACGAAAAGCAGTGCTTTCATTTTCCCCACTCCTTGAGAACGGCGTCGATGACCGGTTGGTCGCGCAAGCATAGCCTGACCTTACTCAGCGGCGAGGCCCGCATCGCTTTCAGGTAGGCGCGGGCGCAGACGTCGAGCGGCACCGCGAAAATGCCGCTGGAGACCGCCGGAAAGGATACGGAGGACCAGCCGCGCTCCTTGGCGCAGGCAAATGCCGCGACCAGGGCGCGGTAGAGCTTCGCTTCCTCGTCCCCTTCGCCTTGACGTGGGCCGACGGCATGGATCACGCCTTTGAACGGGAGTCTGCCAGGGGTCGTAATTACGGCGGACCCCGTAGGGAAGGGGCCCTGCTCGTGCACCAGGCGGTCGGACTCGGCCTGCAACTCGGGCCCTGCGGCGCGCGAAATGATGCCGGCAACGCCGCCGCCATGAGCGAGGTGCCCGTTGGCGGCGTTGACGATGGCGTCGACCGGCTCGTCGAGCAGGTTGCCCCGCACGACGAGCCAGGAACGTCCCTCTACTTCTTCCTGCGTGAGGATTTGCGCTTGCGTGGGACTTTCGCGCCGGCGCGGCGCGCCTCGGACAGGCCGATGGCGATGGCCTGTTTGCGGCTGGTCACCTTCTTGCCGGAGCCGCCGCTCCTCAGGGTGCCGCGCTTGCGTTCGCGCATCACCTGCCGGACTTTGCGCTGGGCCTTCTTGCCGTACTTGCGGGCCATAGAAAAACTCCTACTCGATCTTCGCTTTCGCCCTTAGCCCCTTGATCAGCTGCTCGATCTTGTTCTGCACCAGCATCTGCTGGATGCGCGGCCGCACTTCGCCGATCGCGGCGAACTTCGCCGGGCGCACGTCGTCGAGCTGGATGATGTGGAAGCCGAAGCGCGTTTTCACCGGCGCCTCGGAATACTTGCCTTTCTCGAGCTTCACCATCGCCTCCGAGAACTGCTTGTCGAAGGTGCCCGGCACGTTCCAGTCGAGGTCGCCGCCGCGCTGCGCGCTGCCGGTGTCCTTGGAGTTCTTGGTGGCGAGCTCGTCGAACTTGGCGCCCTTCTTCAGGTCGGCGATCAGGCCTTTCGCCTGGTCCTCGGTCTCGACCAGGATATGGCGCGCCTTGTATTCCTTGTCGCCGTGCTGCGATTTGGCGCGGTCGTATTCCTTCTGGATCTCGGCCTCGGTGACCGGATTCTTGCGCGCGAACTCCCGCAGGTAATAGCTCACCACGATCTCCTGGCGCACCATGTCGAGCTGGGTCTGCACTTCGGGAGCCTTCTCGGCGCCGGCCTTGCGTGCCTCCTGGGCCAGTACCTCGCGGTTGATGAGCTCCTCGCGCACGGCGCCGCGCATCTGTTCGGTGTCGGGGGCGCCGCGCTGCGCCTGCTGCTGCATCAGGAAGTCGGCGCGCGCCTGCGGCACCGCGACGCCGTTGACGGTCGCGATCGGCTTGCCGGCCGCGGGTTTCGCGGCGGGCTTGGCCGCTTTTTCCGACTTCGGCTTTTTCGGCGGCTTTCTCCTTCTTTTCCAGGATCTGCTGAGCCGTCGCGAGGGCGGGGACCAGAAGGACCGCGCCGGCAAGAATTCGAATGTTCACACTCTTCCTTTCGTTTCTTCGGGACTGCGCGCGCTGATGGCGAGCGCGTGGATGGGATCCTGCATCAGCTCGCCGAGCGCCTGGTAGACCATGCGGTGGCGCGCGACGGTGGGCTGGCCGGAAAAGCGCGGCGAGGTGATCGACAGCCGCCAGTGCGTGCCGCCACCGGGCCGGTGGCCGGCGTGGCCGACGTGCTGCTCGCTCTCGTCCACCAGATCGAGGTCGAGCGGCTCGAGCGCGGCCAGGCGCTCACGGATTCTCGCTGCGACGCTCATTCTTTTCGTCTACGTATTTGGAAAGCACCAGCGCCTGGGCGAGGACAAAGAGGAGCATCAGCCCCATGCCGCCGAACAGCTTGAAATTGACCCAGTTGTCGGTCGAGTAGTTGTAGGCCACGTACAGGTTCAGGCCGCCCATGAACACGAAGAAGCCGATCCAGCTCCAGTTCAGGCGCGACCAGACCGGGTCGGGCAGCTGAACCTGCTCGGACAGCATGGCGCGCACCAGGTTCCGGCGCAGCACGAGAGCGCCGGCGAGCACCGCGCCGAATAGCCAGTAGAGCACCGTGGGCTTCCACTTGATGAACGTCTCGTCCTGCAGCAGCAGCGTGGCGCCGCCGAACACGCCGATGATGGCGAGGCTCGCCCACAGCATCGGCTCGACGCGCTTGCCGCGCAGCTTGAGCCAGCCGACCTGCACGAACGTCGCGGCGATCGCCACCGCGGTCGCCGTGTAGATATCGGCGACCTTGAAGGCGATGAAGAAGAGGATGACCGGGAAGAGGTCGAACAGGAACTTCATTTAGCGGTGAGAGTTTACCAGCCTTACGCCACCCTCATTTCCAGCCGCCCACGGCTTTTCGAGCCGTATCGTTAACCGGCCGCACCAGCAGGCCGCTTGCCGAGACGCTCACGGTGTACTCGGCGCCTTCGGACATCGGCACGTAAACCGCGCTGCCGTAAAGCGCGTCGGCGAAGGGGACATAGGCGTGGTGCCGCCGCACCAGCGACCAGAGGTCGAGGCTGGTTTCCTCGGACAGGTCGTGGACCGTGCGCGGGCCCGCGCGCTCGGCGGCCACGCTGCCGTAGCGGCCCGACAGGCGCTCGAGGCGGTAGAGGGTATCGAAGCCGAGCAGGTTGCCCATCGCGCGCCACTTCAGCACCCGGGCGTCCATCTGCCATTCGTCGCCGCGCAGCTCGAAGTGACGGGGCGGCTCGCCTTTCGGCTGCACGCTGAGGACGTAATGGCGCTCGCCGAGCTGGCGCATCGACACGCGCGCCGCCTCCTGCTCGTGGGTAAGGCGCGCGTAGGTGTACAGATTCGCTGCGACCAGCACCGCCACTCGCGGCCACCAGCAGCACGGTCGCGCCGCTGAGGAAGAATAGCGTGCCGCGCACCAGCTGCAGTCGCCGCAGGCGGCGGATGGCGGCAAGCTCGAACGGGAAGGCCAGCAGCACGCCGACCACGCCGATGGCGATCATCAGGACGCGCGGGTCCAACTGTGCGAGCCGGTCTACCATAGGGTCCAAAGGAGAATACCGTGTCCTTAGTGCGCATTATCGAGTACGCCGACGCCAGCCCGGAGGTCAAAGTTGTCTACGACGACATCATGAAGACCCGGGGCGTCGACTGGATCAACAATTTCTGGAAGGTGCTGGCCAACGATCCGGCGCAGCTCGCCCGCGTGTGGGCGCAAGTGAAGCAGGTGATGGCGCCCGGCGCGCTCGACCCGCTGGTGAAGGAGATGGTCTACGTCGCCGTGAGCGCGACCAACGGCTGCGAGTACTGCACGTTCTCGCACACCGCCGCGGCGCGCAAGAGAGGCATGACGGACGCGATGTTCATGGAGCTGATGGCGGTGGTGGGACTGGCCAACCAGACCAACCGGCTGGCCAACGGCCTGCGCATCGACGTCGACCCGCAGTTCATTCCGAAGGGGTAAGGACGCTCTTGCCGTCGGGTGAAACGAGGAAGCGGCGCCACAGCTTGCCGTCGGCCCGCACCTCGACCGGCCAATAGCATCGGCCCGCCTGGTGCACGGGCGCGTCGAGCCGCACCAGGTACTGCACGCTCGCCTGGCTGCGCCGCATGGCCTCGGCCCAGGCATCCACTTCCTTCAGCATCTGCACTTTGGTCACCGCGCGGCGCATCGGCATGTTGCCTTCGTCGGGAACTTCGCAGGCGAAACCGGGCAGCGCGGCCGCCAGCAGGCACCCCATAATCGCGACCTTCATGCAAGGGAAGCTAACACCCGCCGCCGGCATCGTCATCCTGATGGTGGCCGCGACCTCGTTCGCGGCGAACCACGTCTCGGCGCGCGTCGCGTTCGATCACGGCGCCAGCGTCGCGGCGGGCGTGCTGACGCGCGCGACCGGTACCGCGCTGGTGCTGCTGTTGCTGATGAAGGTGCAGGGTGTCGTCATCGCGGTGCCGCGCGCGTTGATGCCGCGTCTCGCCGGCGCCGGGGTGCTCGTCGCGGTGCAGAGCTATTGCCTGTACTCCGCGGTGGCGCTCATCCCGGCCGCGTTGGCGCTGCTCGTGTTCCAGACTTCCGCGATGCTGTACCTGCTGCTGTCCTGGGCGCTCGGCAAGGAAAAGCCCCACGCCGCGGCGCTCGCGCCGATGCTGCTCGCACTCGCGGGACTGGCGCTCGTCCTCGACATCCGCCCGGATGAGCTGGCGGCGCGCTGGCGCGAGATCGGCGCCGGCGTGTGCTGGGCGTTCGCTGGCGCAGTGAGCTTCGCTTTCGTTTACTACCTCAACGCCAACGCGCTGAAAGCGCTCGATGGCAGGCTGCGCACGTTTTGCATGACCGCTGTAACGGCAGTCGTGGTGCTCGTCGGCGGCGCGGCGACGGATGCCTTGGTGGCGCCGCGCGATGCCACCGGCTGGCTCGGCCTTGCGCTGCTCACCGTGTTCTACTGCATCGCGATGACCACCACGTTTACGGTCCTGCCCAAAGTGCCCGCCGCCAGCACCGCGGCTCTCAACTTCGAGCCGATCGCGCTGCTTGCCTTGGCTTGGATCGTCCTCGGCCAGGCGGTCACGCCGCTGCAGATCGCCGGCGCCTTCCTCACCGTCGGCGCCATCGCTTGGCTCGGCATGGCTAAGAAATGACGTCGGGGTCGTCGCTGTACAGCTTCGCGACCAGCGCCGCGCGGCGTTCGAGCACCGCGCGCTGGTTCATGTAGCCCTTGTCCGTGATCTCGTTGGCGTCGATCGACGGCGGCTCGTTCATCACCAGCAGGCGCGCCGGGTAAGTAGAGCTGCCGCCTTCCTGCGCCAGCTTCTCGAGCACACCGGCCAGGCGCGAGCGTACCGCCGCCAGCGACATGTCCTTGGTCGCCGGGCTGAGGAACACGAGCGCGCCGACCTGGTCGCGGTCATGGCCGGTGATCACCGCGTCCTGGATCAGCGGGTCGGCGGCCGCGATCAGCCGCACGCGCACCGCGCCCGCGCTGACCCAGGTGCCGGTGGAGAGCTTGAAGTCCTCGGCGACGCGGCCATCGAATACCACGCCCGCGGACGGATCGTCCGGCTTGGCGAGCTTCACCGCGTCGCCGATGCGGTAGAAGCCTTCCTCGTCGAACGCGGCCTGGGTCAGGTCAGGGCGTGCGTAGTAGCCGGGTGTGACGTGCGGCCCGCGCACGCGTACTTCCAGCTTGCCAGCGTCCGGTACCAGCTTGAGCTCGCATCCGGCGACGGGCAGGCCGATGACGCCGGGGCGCTCCATGGGAAAGTGAACCGACGTGGCGAGCGGCGAGGTCTCGGTCGAGCCCCACGCCGAAAGCATCGCCAGCCGCGTGTTGTTTTCCTTCTTCGCCAGGTTCCGGAGGCGGTCCCACAGGTTCTGCGGCAACGACGCCGCGGCGTAGAACAGCACGTCGAGGTCCTTGAAGAAATTCTTGCGCAGCGCCGCGTCCTGCTCCAGATACGGCAGCAGCAGGTCATAGCCGCGCGGCACGTTGAAGTACATCGTCGAAGCGATTTCCTTCAGGTTCTTGACCGTGTTCTCGACCAGGATGGGCACCGGCTTGCCACCGTCGATGTACAGCGTGCCGCCGTTGCGCAGCACCAGGTTGAAGTTGTGGTTGCCGCCGAAGGTGTGGTTCCACGGCAGCCAGTCGACGATCACCGGCGGCCGGTCCTCGACGAACGGCCACGCCTGCGCCAGCATCTGCTGGTTTGCGCACAGCATGGCGTGCGTGTTGATTACGCCCTTCGGCGTCCCGGTCGACCCCGAGGTGAAGAGAATCTTGGCGATCGCCGCGGGCTTCAGCTGTAAGAACTCGCGCTCGAGCAGGGAGCCGGGGTTGGTCTCGAGCAACTCGGCCACCGACACCGATCTTGCGCCCACCGCCTCGAGCGCGGGCCCGAACTTCTGCGGCTCGGCGGCGTACACCAGTCCCGGCTTCACCAGGTCGAAGATGTATTTCAGCTTGCCGAAGTCTTTCGACATCAGCGAGTACGCCGGCGAAATCGGCGCCGCCGGAATGCCGACATGCATGGCGGCGAGCGCGAGCAGGGCATGGTCGATGCTGTTGTCGGAGAGGATGGCGACGGGCTTTTGCGCGTTCAAGCCGCGTTCGAGCAGCGCCTGCGCGATGCGGCGCACCGAGCCGTAGGCTTCGCGGTACGTCAGCTTCCGCCAGGAATCGTTTTTGCCCCGCTCGGCGAGAAACACCCGCTCGGGCGCGTGATCCGACCACTGCACCAGCCACTCGGTGACGCAGCGTGCGTAAGGCGCCAGCTTCTGCGGCGAGCGCAGCAGCATGCTGCCGTCGACGCGCTTTTCGACCTCGACTTTCGCAGGGGCGAGTCTCATGCCTACTTACTGTCGAGCAGCGCTTCGCACGCGGCGATGCTGCGGCGATGACGCTTGTGCATCCCTTCGAAGAGCGAGCGCACATCCTCGCGCCCGATGCGCGGCAGGGCGTTCTCGAACTCGCGCAGCGCCCAATTCAGTCCCTTGATCAGGAACGAAATGCGCTCGCGCGGCTCCTTTACGGCCACGGCCTTGTCGTAGAACTCGCCGGTGGCGTGGCTGTAGGTCGCGCCCGAGCGCTTGAGCATCTCGCCCACCATCGCGCAGTTGTGCGCCTCGTCGGCCTGCACCTTGCGCAGCGCCTCCCATTCCTTGCTGTGGCGCGGCCAGTCGTCCATGAACGCCACCAGCGCCTTGGCTCCCGCGCGTTCGGCTTCGAGCATGCGGTTGAGGAACTGGATCAGCTCTTTATCAGTGAAGTTTGACGTACTCGTACTCCACCGGCAGGTTGTTGATGCCGCGCTCGGGCGGCGCGATCCAGGCCGCCATTTTGCCCGGCTCGGTCACCTTCTGCATGAGCGAATGGACGAAAGCGCGGTCCGCCTCCGTGGGGATCCACTGGCCGAGCTTCCTTTCATAGTCCTCTTTCGACAGCATGTGGCCCTCGGGGTCCACCGGCTGCCCGGCCCAGGCGCCGATGGTGCGGCGAAACCGGGATGAGGGCAGGGTGAGGCGCAGTGAAAAGCCGGCGCGCTCGATCTGGCGGTTCCAGCGCTTGAGGCCGATTTCGCAGTCTTTGAGGTAGGACTCGCGCATGACCTCGTTGAGGGCATTCAGCATCGGAACTTCCTCAGCTCCCGCGGGCGTCATCATCTTGAAGCTCGATGCACGCAGTACATGATCCTCATACTGGGTCTCATCGGGGCGGCCCTTCAGCCCGTTGGCGAAGTTCGCCGCCGAGTTGGACGAGATCTCCGAGCCGAAGAGATCGAGCGAGCTCGAGCACCAGAAGTTGAGGTACTTCTGCAGCGTGGGCAGGTCGACCGCGCCAGCGGCGCGCACCTTGGCCGGGTCGTCGGTGCCGATCTCCTTCATCACTTCGAGCGTGCGCTTCACCACACGGCCGATGCCGGTCTCGCCGACGAACATGTGGTGCGCTTCCTCGGTGAGCATGAAGCGGCAGGTGCGCGACAGCGGGTCGAACGCGCTCTCGGCCAGGCTCTTCAGCTGGTACTTGCCGTCGCGGTCGGTGAAGTAGGTAAAGCAGTACAGCGACAGCCAGTCCGAGATCGGCTCGTTGAACGTGGTGAGGATGCGCGGCTTGTCGGCGTCGCCCGAGTGCCGCGCCAGCAGCTCCTCGGCCTCCTCGCGGCCGTCGCGGCCGAAGTAGGCGTGCAGCAGGTAGACCATCGCCCACAGGTGGCGGCCTTCCTCGACGTTGATCTGGAAGAGATTCCTCAGGTCATATAGGGAAGGGCAGGTGTGCCCGAGCAGGCGCTGCTGCTCGACCGACGCGGGCTCGGTGTCGCCCTGCGTGACGATGAGGCGGCGCAACGTCGAGCGGTATTCGCCCGGTACCTGCTGCCACACCGGCTGGCCCATCTGGTCGCCGAAGCCGATCTTGCGCTCGGCCTGCTGATCGGCCAGGAAGATGCCCCAGCGGTAATCGGGCATCTTCACCGTGCCGTAAGTCGCCCAGCCCTGCGCGTCGACCGAAGTCGCGGTGCGCAGGTAGACGTCGGCCGACTGGAAATCGCTCGGCCCCATCCCCTTCCACCATTCGATGAAATGCGGCTGCCAGTGCTCGAGCGCGCGCTGCAGCGTGCGGTCGCTGACCAGGTTGACGTTGTTCGGGATCTTCTCGGAGTAATTTACGCTGCTCATTACACTCTTTCCCAGTTGAATTTCGCTTTCGCGCCGGTGCCGTAAACCTTGAGCGCGCCCTGTTCGCCGACGGCGTTGGGCCGGTTGAAAATCCAGTTCTGCCACGCCGTCAGTCGGCCGAACACGCGCGTCAGCATGGTCTCCGGGCCGGCGAAGCGCAGGCTCGCCTCCATGCCGGTGAGCGCATCGGGCGACAGGCTCGCGCGCTCCTCGATGGCGATGCGCACTTCGTCCTCCCAGTCGATGTCGTCCGGGGTGGCAGTGACCAGGCCGAGATCTCGTGCCTTTGCAGTATCAAGGGGCTCTCCGACCGGTAGATCGGGGAGTTCTCCACAGTAGTGCGTTTCCAGGCGCGAGAGGCCGTTCACCATGCGATAGGTGCCGGCGTTGAGCGGCGATAGCGCGATCTGCGGCCCGTCCTCGACGTCCAGCATGTAGCTGCGATCGGCGGCAAAGACCAGCTCGAGCAGCGTGCCGGCGAAGCACGATCCCTTGTCGATGATGGCGAACATGGAGCGCGAGGACAGATCGAGGCGCGAGAACGAGCGGCCGAGAAACGCGATCACCTCGCGCACGAACCAGTCGCCCTTGTTCTTTTCCAGAACCGCGTCCATTTCCAGCACCGCCTGCAAGTTACCCTTCGATTTCAGCACCCAAAGCCCGATATCGAGCTGGTTCTGCCGCAGGTCCAGCACCGCGCGATCGAGCTCGCGCGCGAGGCGCAGCGGATACCAGTCGGCGCTTCGCTCGAGCTTGACCGCCTCGGGGCCCTTCACGGTCAGGTTGGCGGTGCGAGTCTCCCGGTCGATCTTGACGTCGATCAGGCGATTGTCGCCGAGCGGGGTCAGGGCAACGCCTTGTCCGCCAGGGCGGTCCGAGAGCTTGGCGAGCTCCAGGGCCCGGGCCTTCACCATCTCGGCGAATTGCTGCGGCTTCGCCATGTGGTCGACCAGGCGCCATTGCTTCGCGCGGTCGGCGCGCACGCCTTCGGCGGTGGTGCAGAACACATCGGCCAGGTCGCGGCGCACTTTGCGCTTGTCGACCAGGCGGGTGAGCCCGCCGGTTCCCGGCAGCACGCCGAGCAGCGGCACCTCCGGCAGGCTCACCGTGGACGAGCGGTCGTCGATCATCGCGATCTCGTCGCAGGCGAGCGCGAGCTCGTAGCCGCCGCCCGCCGTGGTGCCGTTCAGCGCGGCGATGAACTTGAGGCCGGAGCCCGCCGAAGCTTCCTCGATCGAGTTGCGCGTCTCGTTGGTGTACTTGCAGAAGTTCACCTTCCACGCGTGGCTCGAGTGGCCGAGCATGTAGATGTTCGCGCCGGAGCAGAACATGCGGCTCTTGCCGCTGGTGATCACGACGCTCTTCACCTCGGGATGCTCGAAGCGGATGCGATTGAGCGCATCGGCGAGCTCGATGTCGACGCCGAGGTCGTAGCTGTTGAGCTTCAGCTTGTAGCCCGGGACCAGCGGCTTGTCCTCGGCGATGTCGAGCGTGAGGGTGGCCACCGGGCCGTCGAAGCTCAATTTCCAATGGTGATAGCGGTCCGGCTGGGTCTCGAAGGAGATCATGGGAGGGCGTTCCTGAGTTCGCTAAGGCTCTGCTTCAGAGTCTTGCCTGAGGTGTCGATGGTGGCATCGGCGCGGGAATAAAGTCGATGCCGGTCTTCCAATAATCTCTTTATTTCATCCAGCGCGGCGGAGCGGCCCTTGAAAGGGCGCATGTCGCCCTGTGCGATGACGCGGGCCATGTGCTCTTCCGGCGAGGCTTTCAGCCAGATGCAGGTGCAGCGCTCGAGCAGCAGCTTGTAGGTGCCGGGATCGTTCACCAGGCTGCCGCCGGTGGCGATCACCGCTTGTGCGTTCTGCGCCAGCACGCGCTCGAGCGCGCGGCGCTCGAAGCGGCGATAGCCGTCCTGGCCGTACATCGCGAACACCTCGCCGAGCTCCGCGCCGGCTTCCTTCTCCACCTCGCGGTCGAGCTCGACGAACGGCAGCTTGAGCGATTCGCTCAGCTTCCGCCCGAGCGTCGACTTGCCGGCGCCGCGCAGGCCGAGGAGGGCAATAGGCTTTGCGGGGCGCTTCTCGTCCTGCGGTCCCGCACCAGAGTCTCGACCGGCACGCCCATCGCCCTGGCCACTTTGCGCAGCAGGAGCACGGAGATGTTTCCTTCGCCGGCCTCGAGCTGCGCGAGGTAGCGCTCGGAAACGCCGCTCGCCTGCGACAGCGTCTTGCGCGTCATGCCGTGCTCGGTGCGCCAGGCGCGCACCCGATCTCCCAGCCGCGAAAGATAGAGGGTTTCGGTCATGAACTATAGTGCTTGACGGCGATTCTATGGCTGCAATATATTGACTGTCAATGAAAGTCACCATCCTGGTCGGCACGATGACCGGCACGGCGCAGCTGTGCGCGCAGGAAATGGAGCTCGCCCTCGACGACGGCGAGACCGAGGTCGCGACGCTGTTGATGGACGGGCTCGACAGCTCCGTGTTCAAGCGCGAAGGAGTGTTCCTGATTTGCACCTCGACCTACGGCCAGGGCGACGTCCCGGACAACGCCAGGGCGTTGTATGAGCACCTGAAATCCGCTCGGCCAGATCTGTCGCGAGTGCGCTACGGCGTGTTTGGCCTCGGCGATCGGACCTACGCGGAAACCTTCAACTTCGGCGGCAAGCGCTTCGACGAGATCCTGTCGGAGCTCGGCGCGCGGCGTGTCGGCGAGCGCCACATGCACGACGCCTCGTCCGGCATCATGCCGGAAGAGACTGCGCTCGAGTGGTGCCAGGCCTGGCTCGGAAAGGTCAAGGAAACGGCCGCGGCTTGAGTCGCGCGGTGTCGCTGTAGGTGTACGCCCGACAGGCATGCGCTTTGCTCGATGAGCAATATGCGTGCTCTGAAGTGGGTTGGCGGCACAGTCCTCATCCTCTTCGTTCTCATCACGCTATTTTTTACATTCGGGCTCAACCTTCTCAAAGGTCCGATCACCCGCGCGGTCAGCGACGCCACCGGCCGCGAGCTCGTCATCGAAGGCCGTCTTGGTCCGGTGTGGTCTTGGGTGCACCCGCGCCTGCGCGCCGAAGGCGTCACCTTCGCCAATGCCGACTGGGGCAAGGCCGATTACCTGCTGAGCGCTGATGCGATCGAGGCGTCGATCAGCGTGTTCCCGCTGTTCACCGGCCGGGTCGTGCTGCCCGAGGTGCACCTGCAGGGCGCCGAGCTGTCGCTCGAACAGGACGCCGACGGCCGCAAGAACTGGATCCTGAAGCAGGACCCGGAGGAGCAGAAGGACGAATCGCGGCTTTTCATCAAGCTCCTCACCGTGGACGAAGGGCGGCTGCGCTGGGAAGACGCCTGGCGCGAGCACAGCTTCGTCGCCGACCTCTCCACCGACGAGACCGGCATCCAGTTCACCGGCGAAGGCACCTACAGCGGCATGCCGCTGAAAGCGAAGGGACACGCTGGTCACGTGCTCGCCATCCGCGACGAAAGCACGCCGTTCCCGATCAACGGCGAGATCAAGATCGGCGACACCGCGGCGACGCTCGAAGGCACGCTCACCGGCCTGGTCGGCTTCAAGGGCATCGACCTCAATTTCAAGCAGCTCTCCGGCAAGACGATGGAGGACCTTTACTGGATCATCGGGCTCGCCCTGCCCGATAGCAGCCCCTACAAGCTGTCCGGCCGCCTGATCCGCGCCGACGGCATGTGGAAGTTCGAGAATTTCGCCGGCAAGGTGGGTGAGAGCGACCTCGCCGGCACGCTGCAGGTCGACACCGGCGGCAAGCGACCATACATGCACGGCGACCTCGTCTCCAAGGTCCTGAACTTGGCGGACCTCGGGCCCCTCGTCGGCACCAACCAGCCGCGCGAGGATGGCGGCGTCCTCCCCGACGCACCGTTCAACGTTGAGCGCTGGGAAAGCCTGGACTCCGACATCCGGCTGAAAGCCGGCACGATCAAGCGTCCGAAAGCGCTGCCGATCGAGAACCTGAGCACCCGCTGGCAATTGCGCGACAAGGTGGTCACGCTCGACCCGCTCGAGTTCGGCATCGCCGGTGGCAAGCTGACGGGGCCGATCAAGGTCGACGGCAACAAGGAGCCGGTGCGCGGTGAAATCAACATGCGCGTGCGCGGCCTGCAGCTCGCCAAGCTCTTCCCAACCGTCAAGCAGGCGCAGGGCTCGATCGGCGACCTGAACGGCCTGGTCGAGCTCTCCGGCACCGGCGACTCCGTCGGCAAGCTGCTCGGCAGTTCCCAAGGCAAGATCGGCATCTACATGGACGAGGGCAAGATCAGCCGTTTCCTGATGGAGCTGATGGCGCTGCAGCTCTGGGACGCGGTACGCGTGAAGCTGAAGGGCGACGAGGAGATCGACATCCGCTGCGTGATCGCCGACTTCGGCGTGAAGGGCGGCGTAGCGCACACCAACGCCTTCGTCTTCGATACCTCGGTGGTCAATATCGGCGGCAGCGGCACCATCAACCTCAAGACCGAGGAGATGGACATGAAGCTCAAGCCGGAGCCCAAGGACCGCGGCATCGGCTCGTTGCGCACGCCGCTGCACATCAAGGGCACCTTCGGCCAGCCGGACATCGGCCCGGACATGGGCAAGCTCGTTGCCCGCGGCGCCGGCACCCTCGCGATGGGCATCCTCAACCCGCTCCTCGCCATCCTGCCGCTGCTCGAGGAAGGCAAGGGGAAAGACAGCAATTGCGGCGCGCTCATTGCCCAGGCGAACGCTTCTTCGAAGAAAAAACCGGGCGCGCCTGCCGTCGCGCAGCAAAAAGAGCAAAAACCAGCGCCGGCCGCTTCTACAAAGGAATCGGCCGCCGCCGGGGCGACCGCGGCGCGCCAGCCGACAAATAACTTTCTCCGTAATGAGGGAGCACCATGGCTATGCGTCGTATTCGCAGGACGAAGTCGCTCGCGGCGCAGACCGTCGACCTGGGATTCGCCGTTCCCCAGGTCATCGCGCATCGGGTCGCGCGAATGATGATCGCCGGTGGATCGCCATCCGCGCGTGATCGCCGGGAGCTCCATCGCATGGGCACCGAGAAAATCCTCGCCGCGAACGAAGCCTGGAACGCGATGGCGATCCAGACAGTGCTGGAAAATCAGAAGCTGGCGCTTTCCTTCATGCAATCGCTCTGGTTTCCGTGGGCCCAGCGCCAGTCCGCTGCGATGCAGCTGAGCAACGCCGCCCTGGACGTGCTTGGCAAGGGAATGGCTCCGCTGCGGCGTCGCGCGGTCGCGAACGCCAAGCGCCTCGGCCGCATCAGGCGCTAGAGCTTAGCGCTTGGCTATTTCTTCAGCCCGATGCCCTGCATCAGGCGCGCGAGCTCGGCGTCTTCCTTCGCGATCAAGGCGCCGAATTCGTCGGCCGGCATGAAAGCCGGGCGCACACCGAGGTTCTCGCTGGCTTTTACGAACTCCGCCGAGCCCACGGTATTGCGGATCGCGCTTTCGATCTGCGCGATCACGGCGCGCGGGGTGCCGCGCGGCACGGCGATGCCGCGCCAGGCTTCGAGCGACACATCGACGCCTTGCTCGCGCGCCGTCGCAACCTCGGGCAGCGCGGGATCGCGATTCGGAATGAGTGCCGCGATCAGGCGCACCTGACCCTGCTTCACCGGCGCGGCGAGCGCCGCCGGTAGCTGCACCACCGCATCGACGTGCCCGCCCACCAGGTTCGGCACTACTTGCGCGGCACCGTAAGGGACTTCGTTGACCTCGATGCCGGCCTTGCTGGTCAGCGCGGCGAGCGAGATGTGCGTATGGCTGCCGATGCCCGAGTGCCCGACGTTGATGCCCTTCGGTTTCGCCTTTCCTTCGTTCACGAAGTCCTGCAGCGTGCGCCAGCGCGAATCGGAGCGCACGGCCAGCACCACCGACTCGACCAGCACGCGCGCCACCGCGTCGAACGTCTGGTAGTCGAAGCCGAGCTGGCCGGAATGGTAGGTGGTGGAGATCGAGTTCGAGTTCCACACCAGGGAATAGCCGTCAGGCTTCTGCGCGGCGACGTACTTGTAGCCGATGGCGCCGCCCGCGCCCGGGCGGTTCACCACCAGCACGCGCTGGTTGAGGGAGCGGGACATTCCATCGGCGAGCATGCGTGCGGTGACGTCGGCGGAGGAGCCGGCGGGGAAGAGCACGGTGATTTCCAGCGGGGCGCGCTGCGGGAAGGCGGGTTCTTGCGCATGAACGATTAGCGCAGCGAGCGCGCCGAGCAAAGCCAGAAGCATCCTCATTTGAGCACCTCCTCGATTTCCACGCGCCGTCCTTCGCGCGCCGACCGGATGCCGGCCAGCAGCACGGCGAGCGAGCGCGTGCTGCGCTCGCCATCCATCTCGGGCTCGCCGTCGCCGCGCACCGCGTTGGCGAACTCTTCCAGCTCCTCGACGATCGGGTCGTTTTTGCTGCATGGGACCACGTCAGCGGTGGTGGTGCCCCTTTTCAAAAACCTTAACCCTTGGTGCATGTCGTAATACGCGCTCGCTTCCTTGCCGTAGATGTTCATCAGGTAGTACTCGGAGGCGGAGGCGTAGCTGGCGTTCAGCGTGGAGAGCGCGCCGTTCTCGTGCTCGAGCACCAGGCTCGCCACGTCGGGGTTGTCGCCGGGCAGCACCAGGCGCACGAAGCGCCCGCTCACTGCCTTGACCGGGCCGATCAGGTATTCGAGGACATCCGTGTAGTGGATGCCGATCTGCAGCATCACCCCGCCGGGCATGCCCTCGGCGGTATAGCGCCAGGAGTTGAGGTCGATCTTGCCCAGCCGGTCGCGGCTGATGTTGGCTTCCGCGTTGACCAGCTTGCCGAACACGCCGGCCTGGATCTTTTCCCTGACCCAGCGGAAATGCGACTCGCGCCGGCGCTGGTAGCCGAGCGCCAGCACGACCTTCGCCTGGCGGCACGCCGCGGTGATGGCGCGCGCGTCGTCGATGGTGTTGGCGATCGGCTTGTCGAGGAACACATGCTTGCCGGCAGCCGCCGCGGCATACGTGGTCTCGAGGTGCGCGGAGTTCGGCGTGGTGTTGATGATCGCTTCGATGCGGCGGTCGCCGAGGATTTCCTCGTAGGACGCGGCGGCGGTGCAGGCGTATTTGCGCGCAAAGGCTTCGCGCTTGTCGCGCGAGCGGCTGTAGCACGAGACGATCTTCATCCGGCCGGAGCGCACGATGGCGTCGGCCAATACATCCGACCACCATCCCATCCCTATGCACGCCACATTCATCGGATGGATTCGGCAGCTTCCCGCGCCACGCGTTCGTCGAATTCCCAGTTGCCGCCCGCGACGCCGACGCCGCCGATGCATTCTTCGCCCGCCATGATCGGCCAGCCGCCTTCCATCGCGGTCCAGCGCTCCGGGCCGGCGGCGAGGGCGAGACCGAGCGCATGCGCGGTGTCGAGCGCCTGTCCCACGGCACCCTGCGATCCGGTGCCGCGCTTGTTCGACGCCGCGCATACCGCCTTGGTGGTGGCCGAATGCACGGTATGGAACTTGCCGCCTTCCATGCGCTCGAGCAGCATCAAGTGGCCGCCGGCGTCGACAATCGCGATGGTCACCGCCAGCTTGGCTTCCCTGGCGAGCCGGGTCGCGGTCTCCATGATCTTGCGCGCGCCCGCCGCGTTGAGCCGTTTGCGTCCGAGATATACATCGTTATATATTAGTGCATGCCCTTTTCGCACATCGAGCACTTCCTCGTCGCTGCCGACGACATCGATGCGACGCGCGACTGGTACGCCCGCATCCTCGGCATGACGAGCGGGCCGCACCCGGACTTCGGCTTCCCGGTGCACTGGATGTACCTCGGTGACGTCGACATCGTGCACATCGGCCCGAGCGCGAAGATGGCCGGCGAGAACCAGAAGAAGTACCTCGGCCGGACTTCTCAGGGCGGCGCGACCGGCACCGGCGCCATCGACCACATCGCTTTCCGTGCCACCGGCTTGCGGGCAATGCTAGAGCACCTCAGGAAAGAAAAGATCCAGTTCACTCAACGGCGCGCGAACGGCCAGGCGCTGTTCCAGCTTTTCTTCTTCGATCCCAACGGCATCAAGATCGAGCTGAATTACGCCGCCGCGGAAGCCGAGGGCATCGCGCCGGAGCTGATGGCGTCCGACCTTATGAAGGCCGCGCCATGAGCTCGCCCGAAAGAGTCGCCGGCCTGGTCATCCTGTGCCTGGGCCTCGCTTCCTTCGGCGTGCTCGCCTGGGCATCGCGCACGGGGATGGGACTCGACCGGACGCTGGACCCGGGCGATGTCATATTCATGAGCGTGTTCGCGATCTTTGGATCGTTCTGCGTGTTCATGGGCTGGCGCCTGTTCCGCAGCCAACCGAGCGTCGAGGGCGCGACGGTGGCCGCGCAGGTCGCGCCCGCGCCGCCGCCCAAACGCGTCACCCTATCGACCGCGTGTTCGACCGCCGGGGTGATCTTTCTCGTCCTGGCAGCGCTGCTCCCTGAGCATCTCTATCCCGTCGTGCTGCTGTTTGCCGGTATCGCGCTGCTCGCGGTGTCGCACGCGCTGACGCCCTGCGAGGAGCGCATCGACAAATTGCGCAAAGTGCGGGATTCGATGCGGCAACAACTTTGAACATAAAGGACATCCATGGCCGCTGATCCGAAACTTGCCAAGCACCAGCCGATGGAGGTGCGTCATCGCGACGAGCTCGAATGGGAAACCATCCGCTGGCCGGGCGAGACCGGAAAGATGCTGTTCCATCCGCGCAAGGAACGTCCCACCGAGCCGAACGCCGGAATCCTGCGGCTCGAGCCCGGCGCGCATCACCCGCTGCACTATCACGACTTCGCGCAGGTCTGGTACGTCCTGCAAGGGACCTTCCACATCGGCGGGCGCGAATGCGGCCCGGGCACGATGATTTTCCATCCGGATCCGCACTACGAGGACGAATTCCGCACCGAGACCGGCGGCGAGATCCTGATCGTGCAGTATCCGGGGCCGACGACCGGCGGCCGGCCGATCTACGACGATCGCTTCAACCTGCAGGAGCGGCGCGAAATCTCGGCGGAGCGCATCGACCGCTGAATCGACTTACTTGTGGCGCGGATCCAGCGCGTCGCGCAAGCCGTCGCCGAGCAGGTTGAAGGACAGCACCAGCAGGAAGATCGAGACGCCGGGCCAGATCGCCATCCACGGCGCCTGGTCGACGTAGTTGCGCGCGGTGTTGAGCATGCTGCCCCAGCTCGGCGCCGGCGGCTGCTGTCCCAGTCCGAGGAACGACAGGCTCGCCTCGGCAATCACCGCGGCGGCGATGGCGAGCGTCGCCTGCACGATGAGCGGCGCGACGATGTTGGGGAAGATGTGGCGCAGCGCGATGCGCAGGTGCGGGTTGCCGAGCGCGCGCGCGGCTTCCACATAGTCCTCGGATTTCGCCGCGAGCACCTGGGCGCGCGTCAGGCGGATGAAGACCGGCGTCGCCGAAATGCCGATGGCGATCATCGCGTTGGTGAGGCTGGGGCCGAGGAAGGCGGCGAGCGCGATCGCGAGGATCAGGAACGGGCAGGCGAGCATCGCGTCGGTAATGCGCGAAATCAGCGCGTCGATCCAGCGGCCGAGATAGCCCGCCGCCATGCCGATCGGCACGCCGAGGGCGAGCGAGATCGACACCGATACCAGGCCGGCGAGGATGGAGGCGCGCGCGCCCCAGACGATGCGCGACAGCACGTCGCGCCCGAGCTCGTCGGCACCGAACCAGTGCGCGGTGGTCGGCGCGGCGCGCACCGCGCTCCAGCTCGTCGCCAGCGGGTCGTAAGGCGCGATCCACGGCGCGAACAGCGCGAGCAGCACGAAGAACGCGACCACCAGCAAGCCGCAGCACGGCTCCGGTTCGGCGCAGCAGGCGCTCTTATTGGACCCTCATTCTCGGGTTGACCAGGAAGTACGCGAGGTCGGCGAGCAGGTTGAGCGTGATGTAGACCGTGGCGGTGAACAGCACCACGCCCTGCACCACGGAATAGTCGCGGTTGAACACCGCGTCGACGATCAGCTTGCCGAAGCCCGGGATCGTGAACACCTGCTCGGTGAGCACCGCGCCGGAGAGCAGCGTGCCGAATTCCAGCGCGCCGAGGGTGATGATCGGGATCAGCGCATTGCGCAGCGCGTGCTTGAGGACAACGACGCGCTCGTCCAGCCCTTTCGCTCGTGCGGTCCTCACATAGTCGGAAGACAGCACTTGCAACATGGCGCTGCGCGTATGCCTCATCAGCACGGCGGCGATCGCGTTGCCGAGCACGAACGCCGGCATGATCATCGCCGACAGATTGGCCTTCAGGTCCTCGAACGGGCTGACGTAGCCCGACGCCGGCAGCCAGCCGAGCTGCACCGCGAACAGCAGGATCAGCAGGATGCCGAGCCAGAAGTTCGGCGTCGACAGGCCCCACAGCGCGAACACGTTGGCGCCGTAGTCCCACCAGGTGCCCTTCTTCACCGCCGATACCACGCCCGCCGTGATGCCGATGATGAGCGCGATCAGCATCGCCATCGTCGCGAGCTGGATGGTGACCGGCAGCTTCTCGAGGATCAGCTCGGTGACCGGCTTCTGGATGCGCACCGAGTCGCCGAGGTCGCCGCGCAGGACGCCGGACGCCCAATACCAGTAGCGCATCGGGAGCGGCTCATCCAGGTGGAATTTCTCCCTTAGATAGCTGGATGGTTTCCGGATCGCGCTCTTCTCCGGCGAGGGCGATCGCCGGGTCGCCGGGAAGGAGCTGCTGCAGCCCGAAGATCAGGATCGAGACGAAGAACAGCGTCGGCACGATCGTCGCCAGGCGCCGCAGCAGGAACTTCAGCATCCGGCGCAACATCCTCAGTTCATCTTCAAGCCCTGCACCCGCACCATGCCGTCCGGCACGGTACGCAGGCCGCTGAGCTTCGCGTTGTGCGCCCACAGCCAGTTGCGGTGGATACAGGTAGACGATCGGCCGGTCCTTCGCCACGGCCTGGGCGATCTTGTCGTAGGCCGCGGCGCGGCGCGCGGGATCGAGCGAGGTGCGAGACTCGTTGATCAGCGCCTCGACATCGTCCTTGCAGTAGCCGGCGTAGTTCGTCGGACCTTTGCAGGCGAGCATGGTGTGCAGGTTGCCGTCCGGATCGGCGCGGCCGCTCCACGCGAGCACGTAGGCCTCGAACTGGCCCTTGTCCGCGAGGTTGAGCGAGGTGGCGAACTCGGTGGACTGGATCTTGATGTCGAAGCCGGCATCCTTGGCCATCGCCTGCACGATCTGCGCGATGCGTTGCGCATCCGACGTCGGTCGGCGTCATTAGCGTGAAGCTTGGGTTGGGCACGCCGGCCTCCTTGAGCAGCTGCTTCGCGCGCTCGACGTTGCGCTTCGGGATCGGCGCGCTCTTTCCGTAGTACCGGTTGCTCGGCGCCACCCACTGGTTGCCGGGCTGCGCTTCGCCCTCCATCGCCACCTTGACGATGCGCGTCGCGATCGAGCGAGAGCTCGAACGCCTCGCGCACGCGCGCATCCTTGCCGAGCGGGTTCTTCTGCGCGATGTCGCTCTTGCCGACGTTGATGGTGATGCCCTGGTAGCCGATCTCGACGATCTTGGCGATCTTGAAGCGGCTGTCGTTCCTGAGCTGCGGCACGTCGGAAGGCGCCATGCGCTCGATGAAGTCGAGCTGGCCCGAGCGCAGGTTGGCGAGGCGCACCGTGGCGTCGACGATCGGCTGGTAGACGATGCGCTCGAAGTGGATCTGGCCCTTGTTCCAGTAGTTGGGAAAGCGCTCGAGCACGATGCGGTCCTGCGCGATGCGCTCGACGAACTTGAACGGTCCGGAGCACACCGGCCTGGCGCCGAACTTGTCGCCCGCCGCCTCCGCGGCCTTGGGCGACACCATCATCCCGGCGCGGTCGGTGAGCACCGCGAGCAGGGGCGCGAACGGCGCCGCCAGGTTGATGCGCACGGTAGACGCATCGACCGCGTCGACGCTCGACACCACGGCGAGCTCGCCGCGGCGGTTCGAGCCCTTCATGTCCTTGTGGCGCTCGAGGTTGTACTTCACCGCGCTGCGCGTCGAACTTCTCGCCGTCGTGGAAGGTCACGCCGTTGCGCAGCTTGATCGATCAGCGACTTGTTGTCCTTCGACCACTCGTACGAAGTCGCGAGTTGCGGCACCACGTTGAGCTTCTCGTCGAGGTCGAACAGCTTGTCGCACAGGCCGGCGAACACGATGCGGCCGACGAAGGTGCGCGCCATCGACGGGTCGAGGACGTCCGGATCCTCGGCCAGGCCGACTCGAAGGGTCTGGGCTTGGGTTGCAAACGAAACCGCAACCAGGGCAGATGCGAAAACGATTTTCATGATGAACCTCCCGTTTGGAACGCTGCCTGAAGCCGCAGAAGTCTCTCATTGACGGCCGTCAATTGCGAGGGCGCGGCGTAGGGTTCGATCTCTTTCCAGAAGTGGCACGCGACGCCGTGCTCGAGGATTGGCTCATGGGTACTGCAAAGGGCCTGGGCATAAGGGCAGCGCGTGCGGAAGCGGCAGCCCGACGGCGGGTTGTACGGGCTGGGTACGTCACCCTGGAGCACGACCCGGGTTCTCTTCAATAAGGGGTCCGGAACCGGGATCGCCGCGAGCAGAGCTCTTGTATACGGATGCCGCGGTGCCGCAAACAGCGCGCGCTTGTCCGCCATTTCGACGATCTTGCCGAGGTACATCACCGCCACGCGCGTCGCGATGTGCTTCACCACCGCCAGGTCGTGGGCGATGAAGACGTAGGCCAGGCCGAAGCGCCGCTGCAGGTCCTGCAGCAGGTTGATGACCTGCGCCTGGATCGAGACGTCGAGGGCAGAGACCGGCTCGTCGCAGACGATCAGTTGCGGCTCGACGGCAAGCGCGCGCGCAATCCCGATGCGCTGGCGCTGTCCGCCGGAGAACTCGTGCGGATAACGCTGTGCATGCTCCGGTGCCAGGCCGACCAGGCCGAGAAGTTCATGGATTCGCCGTTTCTCGCTGCCTGAATGCAAACCATGCAAACGCAATGGCTCTTCTAGCATTGCGCCGACCGTCATGCGCGGATTGAGCGAGCCGTAAGGGTCCTGGAAAATGATCTGCATCTCGCGGCGCAACGACCGGATCTCTTTTTGAGAGAGGGTGTCCAGATCGCGATCGCGGAACCACACCTTCCCCGAGGTTGGCTCGATCAGCCGCAGCAGCAGCCGGCCCGCGGTCGACTTGCCGCAGCCCGATTCGCCCACCAGGGCTAGCGTTTCGCCCGCCTGCAGCTCGAAGCTGATGCCGTCCACGGCCTGGACCTTCTTGAAGTGCTTGACCAGCCCTTCGGCGCGAAGCAGCGGCTGGTTCACAAAGGCGCACGCCAGCAGGCGGCGTAGTGGTTAGGGGTTATCTCTCGCAACGCCGGAATTTCACGGCGGCATTGCTCGACCGCGAACGGGCAGCGCGGGTGGAAGCGGCAGCCTTGCGGGAACGCCGCGGCGTCCGGGACCACGCCCTCGATCGCCGACAGCCGCTCCTGCTCGAGGTGCAGGCGCGGGATCGAGCCCAGCAGGCCGATGGTGTAGGGATGCTGCGGCTCGGCGAACAGGCGCTGGACATCGCAGCGCTCGACCACCTGGCCCGCGTACATGACGATGACCTCGTCCGCGAGCTCGGCGATCACGCCGAGGTCGTGCGTGATGAGGATGATGGCGGTGCCGAGCTCGGCGCGCAGCGTGCGCATCAGCTCCAGGATCTGCGCCTGGATGGTGACGTCGAGCGCGGTAGTCGGCTCGTCGGCGATCAGCAGCTGCGGGTTGCAGGCGAGCGCCATGGCGATCATCACGCGCTGGCGCATGCCGCCGGAGAGCTGGTGCGGATACTCGAGCGCGCGGCGCTCGGGCGAGGGGATGCGTACACGGCGAAGCATGTCCACCGCCTGCTTCTGCGCTTCACCATTACTGATTTTTCGATGCCGAAGCAGCACCTCCGCGATCTGGTCCCCTACCTGGAATGCCGGGTTGAGCGAAGTCATCGGCTCCTGGAAGATCATCGCCAGCTTGTCGCCGCGCAAGTCACGCAGCCGCGCCGGGGGCAGCTTTAGAAGGTCTTCGCCCTCGAACAGCACTTCGCCGCCGGCGATGCGACCGGGCGGCTGCGGCACCAGCCCCATGATCGAGAGCGCCGTGACGCTCTTGCCGCAGCCCGACTCGCCGACGATGCCGAGCGTGCGTCCCTTTTCGAGCCTGAGGTCGACCCCGTCCACCGCCCGCACTTCACCGCGTTCCGAGGCGAAGTGCGTTCGCAGGCCGTTTACTTCAAGAAGGCTTCTTGTGCCTTGCAATCTCTTGCTCGATGACCGCGCGGTCGAGCACGCCCCAAGGCCGCGCTTTGCTCGGGCTGCACTTGAGGTAGGGGACGAAGCGCTCGTGCGCCTTTTCGTAGAGGCGGCTGAGCTCGGCGAGCGGGTCGGCGTGGTCGTCGACGCGGAGGTTCAGCTCCGGGTAGTCCTCGGTGGAGCATATGAGCAGGGCTGCCGACTGTTTCCCGCGCTTGTCGCCGCCGACGGCTTCTCCCGCCCGGAGCGCGGAGATCAGGCGCTCGGCGAAAGGTTTTTTGGATTCATGGAAAGCCCGCGCCGTCTGCTGGATCACCTGCTCGTTGGCCAGCATGTTGCCCGCAACCGAGAAGCCTTCGCCAGCGACCGCGCCGGCCCAGCCGACGCACTGCGCGCCCGTGTGTTGGCCAATACGCCCCGCGGCGTCGATGACGTGGAGCTGCCGATGTTCGCGCCCCTCGTCCGGCGCAATGAGGCGCTGCACCACCTCGGGTGCAGTTAAGCCTTTACCTAGAAGTTCGAGAGCCTGCGCGCCGTAGTGCGGATTCACCAGCGCCTGGGTCGAGAGCGCGCCCACGCCGCTTTGCGCGTGCGGGCAGAGCGCGCCGACGGCGAAGAAGCGCGTCGCGATGGCGACGCCGAAGGCGCCGCTCGCATCGCGCGCGATGATCGACCAGGTCATGGGCGGCGATCATAACTTGTATGACCGGCAGACCGCGCGGCCGGGTTCGGCTCTCCTGCGACGGTCGGCGGGCGGGAGCTAGCCGAACAAGATCAGCCCGAGCGTTGCACCTAGACCTGCGGCGACGCCGTAGCGCTCGATCCGGCTGACTTCCTTCCCGGTCACTACCAGGACCGGCACGGGCGCGACCTCGAGCAGCTTCTGGATCACGACGTCCTCGCTCATCCGCGTGGCCGAGCGGTAACGCGCGGCACCCAGGACGATCGTATCGGCACCGTGGCGCCTGGCGGCGGCGGCGATCGCGCCGGCCCTGTCGCGTGTCTCAAGGCGCCGCACGGTGTGCCGGACGCGGAACCGGTCGAGAAGCTCGCTCGCAGGCTTCAAGGAGTCCACGGTGAGCCAACCTTTCAGGGCATGGCCGAGCGGCGAGCGCACGTCCACGAGCTGCACGTCGCAGCGCTCACCGTGCAGGGACTCGCGGATCACGTGACGCACCGCCGGCAACGCATTCACCGAATCGAGAACCGGTATCAGGGAGCGCATGGTTATTCTCCCGCGAGCAGGAGCGCGGCGAGCCCGGCGACGCCGGCGGGGACGGCGTAGCGCTCGAAGGCACCGGCGTGGCCGCGGGCGAGCACGGTGACGGGGATGTCGGTGCGCTCCATCACGCCATGCGCGATCGATGGGTTGACCCAACGCAGCCACGCCGGATGGCGGCCGACCCCCATCATGACTTCATCCACCTGCTCGCGCTCGGCCACCGCCGCGATGCGCTCCGCCGGGGTGCCGACCTCGGCCACCGCGCGGAACGGGATATTGCGCAACGACAGGGCTTCGATGGCGGCCGCCATGGCGGCTCGGCTGCGCTCGGCGCGCACGCTGTCGCGCGCGGCGCGGCTGGTGAAGCGGGCGACGTGGCGGTGGAAGCGCGGCTGGACGTTCATCACCAGCACTTCGAGCGGCACGCCGGAGCGCGCCAGGCTCTCGAGGTAGGAAATCGGCGCGAGCGCCGCCTCGGATGCGTCAACGGGTACGAGAATCTTCATATTGCAAAACCTCCTTTGCCTTGCGATTGCGCAACCACGCCGCGGCGAGCACGCCGCCCGTGATGCCGACGAACAGCAGTGATTTCACGCCCGGCCGGTCGTCGAGCCATTCCTGGTAGAGCGGCTCGTCGGCGATCATCTTCGCCGCGGTCCAGGCGAGCACCGCGCCGCCGATATAGAGCAGGGCGGGGAAGCGCTCGATCCAGTGCAGGATCAGCGTCGATCCCCACACCACGATCGGGATGCTGATGACCAGGCCGGCGACCACCAGCAGCACGCTGCCGTGCGCCGCGCCCGCTACCGCGAGCACGTTGTCGAGGCCCATCACCGCGTCCGCGATGACGATGGTTCGCATCGCGCCCCAGAAACTCTTCGCCGGCGCGACGTCGTGCTCGCTTCCGCTCTCGTTGCCCGCAAGCAGGCGGTAGCCGATCCAGGCGAGCAGGATGCCGCCGGCGAGCATCAGGCCGGGGATCTCCAGCAGCCACAGCACCGCGACGGTGAGGCTCGCGCGCACCACCACCGCGCCACCGGTGCCCCAGATGATGGCGCGGCGCTGGAGGTCCTTCGGCAGATTGCGGGCGGCAAGCGCGATCACGATCGCGTTGTCGCCCGCGAGCACGAGGTCGATGACGATGATGGCGGCGAGCGCGGACCAGAATTCCGGGCGTGATGACCATGCGCCGAGTGTGTGCGCCCCGGGCGTCGATGAAAATTGACGAGTTGCGATGGGATTCATTGCCTTTCGCAATGAATAGTTCCTCCGGACGTTTGCGCGCAGCGGCCGTTGGCACCTAGAATGCAGTTTCCGCAGGGGAGTAGCTTCCTAGCGGAGCGGCCGTCACTCCGGAAAAGATCCCCGGTCGCTCCGGCAGCCCATCCAGAGCTGCAAGCCAGACCTCGGTTACCGACAAGGAGCCGAGATGTCTCGTGCCGCTGCGCGCCGTTTCTTTCGTCATGGGCTGCTTCCGCAGCTCCTAGTGTTCGAGGCTGTAGCACGCCTGGGCAGCGTGACCCGCGCCGCCGAGGAGCTGCACCTCGCCCAGCCCACCGTTTCCCTCCAGCTGAAGAAGCTCGCCGAGACGCTCGAGGTTGCGCTCTTCGAGCAGCGTGGACGGCGCCTGCACCTCACCGGCGCCGGACAGGAATTGCGCGCGACCTGCACCGAGCTGATGCACTGTCTCGCGCGCGCCGAGGAAAAGCTTGCGACCTGGCGCCAGCCGAAGAAGGAGACGCTGCTGCTCGCCGCCGAGCCGGAATCGCGCGCGGTCGCGGCGCGGCTCCTCGCCGCGTTCTGCTCGCGTCACCCGGGCGTGCAGGGCGGCCTGCACATCGGCGAGCGCGACGAGCTCCTCACCCGGCTCGCCGCCGGCACCGATGACGTCTACCTGTTCACGCTCGACGTCGAAGGCCTGCCCGCCGAGCAGCGCTTCAGCCTCGCGCATCCCAGGGGACGCAGCCTGCCGCCGGCGGCTGCACTATTTCTCCGCGAGGCGCTGCGCCTTGACGCTGGCAGCGGCCGCGCCAACAATGCCCCGCCAACCGAGGAAGAGGAACAGGGGCCATGGAACTCCCGCGGGAATACAACGCCGCCGTCGACCTGATCGGCCGCAACCTGGCCGCGGGCCGGGGCGCCAAGGTCGCGTATATCGACGACACCGGCTCCTGCACCTACGCGCAGCTGGCCGAGCGCGTCGACCGCGCCGCCAATGCCCTGCTTTCGATGGGCATCCGCCGCGAGGATCGCATCGCCATCGCCATGGTCGACAGCGTCGACTGGGCGGCGCTATTCCTCGGCGCGATCAAGGCCGGCATCGTCCCCGTGGCGCTGAACACGCTGCTCACGCCGGCGGACTACGAGTACCAGATCAAGGACAGCCGCGCGAAAGCGGTATTCGTGTCCGAGCAGATACTGAAGAACTTCGACGGCTTCGGTTTCACCAAAGTCATCCCGCATTCGCAGTTGAAGGAGTTCTTACAGCAGGCAAAACCAAAAGCCGACGCGGCCCCAACCCTGCGCGACGACATGTGCTTCTGGCTGTACTCGTCGGGCTCGACCGGAGCGCCGAAGGGCACGGTGCACCTGCATTCGCACCTCATCCTCACCGCCGAGCTCTACGCCGTTCCGGTGCTCGGCATCCGGGAGTCCGACGTCGTGTTCTCGGCGGCGAAACTTTTCTTCGCCTACGGGTTGGGCAATGCGCTGACCTTCCCGCTCGCCGTTGGTGCCACGACCATTCTCATGGCCGAGCGGCCGACGCCGGATGCGGTCTTCAAGCGCCTGGTCGAGCACAAGCCGACCATCTTTTATGGCGTGCCGACGCTTTATGCCGCCTTGCTCGTGAACGCCGGTTTTCCCGATCGTTCAAAACTCAACCTGAGAGTTTGTACGTCCGCGGGCGAAGCGTTGCCACCTGAAATCGGCAAGCGCTGGACCGAGCGCACCGGCACCGAGCTGCTCGACGGCATCGGCTCCACCGAGATGCTCCATATCTTCCTTTCGAATCGGCCCGGGGATGTGCGTCCCGGGACTACCGGCAAGGCAGTTCCCGGCTACGAGTTACGGCTGGTCGACGAGCAGGGCAACGTCATCACCAAGCCCGGCGAGCTCGGTGAATTGCAGATCAGCGGTCCGACCTCCGCGATCATGTACTGGAGCCAGCGCGAGAAAACGAAGAACACATTCCAGGGTCCGTGGACCCGCAGCGGCGACAAGTACAGCCTCGACAAGGACGGTTACTACGCCTACGGCGGTCGATCCGACGACATGCTGAAGGTGAGCGGTATTTACGTATCGCCTGCAGAGGTGGAGGCGGCGCTGGTGTCCCACCAGGCCGTGCTCGAGGCAGCGGTGGTCGGCGCCGCGGACGAGCAGGAGCTGATCAAGCCCAAGGCTTATGTGGTTTTGAAACCCGGAACGTCTCCAAGTGAAAGCCTGAAAACTGCGCTTCAACAGCACGTCAAGGACAAGCTCGCGCCCTACAAGTACCCGCGGTGGATCGAATTCCTCGGCGAGCTGCCCAAGACCGCAACCGGCAAAATCCAGAGGTTCAAGCTTCGATGAGGAACATCAGCCGCATCTCCCACGTCATCCCTCAGGGCGGCAGCTCGCAGGTCGAGAACAAGCAGCTCGTCGTCGGCGCGGAAGGCTGGGAGAAGACCACGCCTTTCCTCTTCCTGAGCGAGGACTGGTTCGGCGCGCCGAAGGGGTTCGAAGAGCATCCGCATCGAGGAATGCAGACGGTGACCGTGGTGCTGGAGGGCGCGCTCGAGCATCGCGACCATACCGGCGCGCACGGCATCCTGAGAGCGGGCGACGTGCAGTGGATGACGGCCGGCCATGGCGTGCTCCATAGCGAGATGCCGCACGGCAACGAAACCGCGCACACGCTGCAGCTCTGGCTCAATCTGCCGCGCAAGATGAAGATGATCCCGGCTCGGTACCAGGACCAGCGGCTAGCCGATGTACCCACGCGGAAACTTCCGCATGGTGAGGTGCGGGTCTATGCCGGGCGCTCGGGCGACGTGCGGCACGGTCACGGCAGCGACTATCCGATGTCCCTGCTGGACATCCGGCTGTCGGCCGGCAGCGAGCTTAAGCAGGAGGTGTCGACAAAGGATCGCGGTTTTGTCTACGTGCTCGAGGGGCAGGCAACTATTGGCGGTATGGACGCCTCCCGGAATGAAGTCGCCTGGTTCGAGCCGGGCGAAGGCGATGAGCTCTCCATCCACGCGCTGGAGGATTTCCGCGGGCTGCTGTTCAGCGGCGAGCCGATCCACGAGCCGGCGGTGGCGTACGGGCCCTTCGTAATGAACACCAAGCAGGAGATCCAGCAGGCCTTTATGGACTATCAGGCCGGGAAGCTGGTGGCGCAGCGGTAAAATTGGGCCATGGCAACCAAACCCGAGACCACGAACGACATCAAGATCGACCCGAAGCAGCTGTACCTCGAGGAGATCTTCACCGACCGGCGTGTCGGCACCATCCGCCGCCTTACGCCCGTGGGCAAGAACGGCGAGCGTGACCAGTCGCGCGCGGTGCTCTACGTCGGCGAGACGCAGGTGCTGACGCCGGCGGGCGCGCTGCCGATCGCCTTCGAGATCGGCGCCGGTTCGCTGGAGGAAGCCGCCGAGAAGTTCGGCCAGCTCGCGAAGGAAGCGATCGAGCGCACGGTGAAGGAGCTGCAGGAGCTGCGGCGCCAGGCTGCCTCGTCGATCGTCGTGCCGCAGGGTCCGCTGCCGCCGATGGGCGGGCCGGGCGGCGGCAAGATTCAGATGCCTTGATCCAGCACGCGCGTTCGTGGGTTGACGCGGCCAAGCGCGTCGTAGTCCTTACCGGCGCCGGCATCTCCACCGACTCCGGCATTCCGGATTTCCGCGGCCCGCAGGGCTTGTGGACCAAGAATCCGCTCGCCGAAAAGATGTCCAACATCCACTACTACCTCGCAGACCCCGAGGTGCGGAAGCTCTCCTGGCAGAACCGCATGGCGAGCCCGGCCTGGACCGCGCAGCCGAACGCCGGGCACCTGGCCATCGTCGAGCTGGAGAAAAGAAACAAGCTCCATGCCCTCATCACGCAGAACATCGACGAGCTGCATCAGCAGGCGGGAAATTCACCGGACAAGGTGATCGAGGTGCACGGCTCGATGCGGCGCTTCATGTGCTGGGGCTGCGGGATGCGCGGACCGATGCAGCGGGTGCTCGATCGCGTGCGCGCCGGTGAGGAAGATCCTGCGTGCCGCGACTGCGGCGGGATCCTGAAGAGCGACACCATCTCCTTCGGGCAGCAGCTGGTGCCCGACGTGATCGATCGGGCAATGAGGGTGGCGGCCGAGGCGGACGTGTTCGTCGCCATCGGCAGCACGCTGCAGGTCTATCCGGTGGCCGGGGCGGTGGAGATTGCGCGCGACGCGGGCGCCAAGGTCATCATCGTCAACGCGCAGCCCACGGCGTTCGATGATGTCGCCGACGCGGTGCTGCCCGGCTCGATCAGCGCGATCCTGCCGGCAATCCTAGGAAGCGGCGCGCGTTCGACGATGTGATGCCCGTGATGGTGGCGGCATCGAGGTTTGCGCTTTCCAGGGTCTTCATCGGATGAAAGTCTCCTAGCGCAAACGGATAATCGGTGCCGAGCACGATCTGCGAAGCGCCGAACTGCTTGACCAGGAATTTCACCGCTTCCGGATCGAATACGAGCTCGTCGTAGAAGAAGCGCCGCGCGATGGTCGCGGGCGATTCCGGGAGCGATTCCTTCGCCTTCGGGAACACGTTCCAGGCGTGCACCAGTCGCGGCATGAGGATCGCCATCGTCCCGCCGCCGTGGCTGAACGCGATGCGCAGCTTCGGATGGCGCGAGGCGATGCCGCCGGTGATCATCGACGCACAGGCGAGGGCGACGTCGCCGGGGAAGCACACCGCCTGCTCGGCAAAGGCGCCGACGATCCGATCCTGGCCCGCCGGGCGCAGCGCGTGCACGAAGATCGAAGCGCCGAGGCGCTCCGCCTCGGCGAAGAAGGGCTCGAAGCGCGCGTCGCCGATCGACACGCCGTTGACGTGGCTCGCGATTTCGACACCGGCGAATTTCAGCTTCTGGACGACGTGCTCCAGTTCGCGGATGGCGGCGTTCACGTCTTGGAGGGGAATACACCCCAGGCCGATGAAGCGCTCCGGCGCCGCGGCGATCATGCGCGCGATCTCGTCGTTGAGGAAGCGGATCATCACCTTGGCGTCGTCGAGCGGCAGCCAGTAGGACAGCAGCTCGGGCATGGGCGAGATCGCCTGGCGCGTGACGCGCATCGCGCCCATTTCCTCGATGCGGCGCGGCACGCTCCAGCTGCCATCGGCTACCGTGCGGTAGAGCTTGCCGGAGATCATCACGTGGCGATGGCAGGCGTGCGCCGGCGCCATCGACGGCCAGGGCACGTCCTTGCCTTTACCGGCGTACGGCGGAAAATTCTCCGGGACGATGTGGGTGTGGATGTCGATGCATTCGGTCATAAAACGTGGTCTGTCCCTGTTTTGGCTTGTTAAAGCATGGCCGAGCCGCCGTCCACGACCAGCGTCTGGCCGGTCATGAAGGCGGCATCGGCGCTGGCGAGGAAGCTCACCGTGCCGACCAGGTCCTCGGGCGTTTCGTCGCGCTGGATGGCGCGCGTCATGCGCGTGACCTCGCCTTGCTTCACGTGCGTGGGATCCTTCGCCACGTTCTCGGAGAGGGTGAAGCCCGGCGCGAGGGTGTTGACCGTGATGCCGTCCTTGCCGAGCTCGCGCGCGAGGCCGCGCGTCATGGCGATCACCGCGCCCTTGCTCGAGATGTAGTGCAGGAATAGCGGCACGCCTTTGATCGGCGCGCCGGAGGCGAGGTTGATGATGCGGCCGCCGCCGGCCTTGCGCATGTGGGGCACGCAGGCGCGGCAGCACAGCGCGACGCCGAGGATGTTGACGTCCATCACCTTGCGCCACTCCGCGACCTCGATCTGCTCGAAGGGCTTCAACTTGATCGAGCTGAAGATCGCGGCGTTGTTGACCAGGATGTCGATGCGGCCGAAGGCCTTGACGGTTTCAGTGGCGAGCCGTGCGACATCTCCCTCGGAGGAAACGTCGATCTGCAAACCCAGCGTGCGCGCGCCCGTCGCCTTGGCGATCTCCGCCGCCGCAAGGTCGAATTTCGCAACGTCTGCAACGACGACCGAAGCACCGTCGGCCGCGAGCCGGGTGGCAAGCGCCTTGCCGATGCCGCTGCCCGCGCCGGTGACGATGGCGACCTTGCCGCTCAGCCTCAAGTCCACACCACCTGGCGGTAGTGCACCGGCTTGGAGAGCAGGCCCATGTCCTGCGCGAAGCGGTTCATCGAATCGACGGTCTGCTTGGAGATCGATGCATCGTAGAACGGCAGGTCGCGCCGGATCAGCTCGGCGATCATGGACGCCTCGGTCGGCGGGAAGAGCTTGCGACCCACCGCGGTGGCCTTCTCGGGATCGTCCTTCAGCGCTTGCTGGGCGTTCATGATGGCGCGCACCGCACCGGCGGCGGCGGCCGGGTTTTCGTCGATCAGTTTCTGCGTCGCCACCAGCGCGGGAAAGGTATAGCCCTTCGCTTCCTCGCTACCCTCTCGCCGCGCGTCGAGCACCAGGGTGCCGATGCCGCTGCGCACCGCCACCTCGGCGCCCATGCCGTTGGCCCAGAAGCCGTCGATCTTGCCTTCCTCCAACGCTTTGGCGGCGAGCAGGCCGAACGACGCGGTCTGGCCGACCGCGAACCCGGGCACCGGGCCGATCTGCACATCCTTCGCCGGATCGATGCCCGCGCGCTTGAGCAATTGCTTCAGGCCGTCTACCGGGCCCGGGGCGGCGCCAATTTTTCTTCCCTTGACGACGTTGAGGTCACCCTTCTTCGCCTTCAAATCTGAACGAACGACTAAGAACCAGTACATATGCTGCGCGAGCGCGCACAGAAGCTTTGCACCCTCCCAGTCCTTGAACGCATAGAGCACCGCGTGCGAGGCGCCGCCGACGAAGTCGAGCTTGCCGTCGCGCAGGTCCTCGTAGGTCTTGGTCACCGGGTAGAGCAGCTCGAGCGTCGCATCGATGCCTTCCTTCTTGAAGAAGCCGAGCTCGACCGCCGCGATCGCCGGGAAGTACGAAGGCGAGATCAGGTCCGGGATCGCGACTTTCATTTGATTCCCGCCGCCTGGACGGCTTCTTTCCATGTCGCCTGGTCTTCCTTGATCGCCTGCGTGAACTCGGCCGGCGTGCTGCACGCCGGGTCGACGCCGATCTTGTTCAGCCGTTCGACGAACGCAGCGTCCTTGCAGCCGGCGGCGATCTCGCGCGCGATGCGCTCGACGACCTCCCGCGGCGTGGCGGCCGGCGCCACGTAGCCGTTCCAGGTGAGGGTGCGGAAGCCGGGATAGCCCTGCTCGGCGACGGTCGGCACCTGCGGCAGCTGCGGCGCACGCTGCGCGCCGGAAACGGCGAACACCTTGATGCGGCCGCCGCCGGCGTGCGGAATGATCTCGTTCAGATTGCCGAAATAGCAGGGAACGTGGCCGGCAACGACATCGGCCATCGCCGGGCCGCCGCCCTTGTAGAGCACGGCTTCCATCTTCAGCCCGGCGCGGGCGAGGAACAGCGCCATCGTCAGGTGCCCGACCGAGCCCGACCCCGGCGAAGCGAAGCTAAGCTGCCCAGGCCGCTCCTTTGCGTAGGCGACGAATTCGGAGAGGTTCTTCGGCGGTAGCTTCTCGTTGCAGCCAAGGGCGAAAGGATTGGTGCCGACGATCGAGATTGGCGCGAAGTCCTTGAGCGGGTCGTACGACACCTTCTGCACGAACGGCACGATCGCGAGCTGCGGCGTCGCGGCGGAGAACAGCGTGTAGCCGTCGGCGTCGGCGCGCGCCACGAACTCGGCCGCGATCGCGCCGCTGGCGCCGGGCCGGTTCTCGGCAATGACCGGCTGGCCGAGACGCGGCGTCAGCCAGTCGGCAGTGATGCGCGCGAGCGAATCGGTCACGCCGCCGGGCGGGAAGGGGACGATCACCCTCACCGGCTTTTGCGGCCATTGTTGGGCGAGCGCGTTGGTCGAGAGAAACAACAACAGCAGGGCGAGCTTTTTCATCCGCCTCAGTATAATCGCAGCGAAAAATGCAGCGGCGAAACATCATCGTCGTCGGCGCGGGCCCGGTCGGCACGGTGGCCGCTCTGGCCTGCGCGAAGAAGGGAGAATCCGCCGGCCACACCGTGACGCTGCTCGAGGCGCAGCAGCGCATCGACGACAGCCCGCGCGCTTCCACCACCCAGCCGCCGACGCTCGAGATGCTGGCCGAGCTCGGCCTGATCGACGAGTACCTTCGCGTCGGCCTGGTTTCGCGCACCTTCCAGTTCTGGGACCGGCCGACGCGCCGCATGATCGCGGAGTTCGACTTCGCGCGCCTCGCCGGCGAGACCGCTTACCCGTTCGTGGTGCAGACCGAGCAGCACAAGCTCGCCAACATGGCGATCGCCCGGCTGCGCGCCATGGCGAACGCCGAAGTGCGCATGGGTGTGCGAGTGACGGGCCTCACCCAGGAGTCCGATTCAGTGCAGGTCTCCTGCGAAAACGGCGAACCTATTTCCGCCGACTACGTCATCGCCGCCGACGGCGGCCGCAGCACGATCCGCAAGGCGCTCGACATCGAGTTCGAGGGCTATACCTGGCCCGAGCGCTTCCTGGTGATCACCACGAAGTTCGACTTCCAGGCGGCGCTCGGCTGCTGCCTGCGCACGTACATGGCGGACCCCGCGGAGTGGACCAATCTCTTCAAGGTGGCCGGCGACGACCTCAAGGGACGCTGGCGCGCGGTATTCAATACACGCGAGGACGAGAAGGACGAGGAGGCGTTATCGGATGCGTCAGTGCGCGCGCGCCTGTCGCGCATCTACGTGCCCGAGGGTGAGCGCGATTACCTGCATCTCAATCTGTACGCGGTGCACCAGCGCGTGGCGAAGAGTTTTCGGAAGGGGCGCGTGTTCCTCTGCGGCGATGCCGCGCACGTGAACAATCCCATCGGCGGCCTCGGCCTGAATTGCGGGATCCATGAGGCCTGGCATCTGAGCGGGCTTCTGGACCGGGTGCTGCGTGGAGAAAACTCCGAAGTGCTCGACGAGTACGAGAGAACAAGACGTCCGCTGAACATCAAGTACGTACAGGAGCAGACCGTGGCCAACAAGAAGCGCCTGGAGGAGCGCGAGCCGGCGCAGCGGGAAAAGCGCTTCGACGAGCTGCGCGCCATGGCGGACGACCCCAAGCGCCATAAGGCGTTCCTGATGCGGGCGTCGCTCCTCGAGCGTTCCTAGCCCAGCAGCTTCTGGATTACCGGCCGCGAGCCTTCCAGCGCCACGCGCTGCAGGTAGAACGAAAGACCGCGCAGCCCGCCGAGCTCCTCGCCGCCGCCGGCGCGCCCGGGGCCGCCGTGCACGAGTTGCGGCAGCACGGTTCCCGGGCCGGGCGAGAGCTCGATCTTGGGATGTCCGAGGAAAAGGCGCCCGTGGTGCGGCGCCAGGGCGATCACCATGCGCTCGATGAATTCCTGGTCGTCGGAGTAGATCGAGCAGACAAGGCCGCCGTTGCCGCGCGCCACGACGTCCGCCGGGTTGTCCTTGTAGCGCAGCAGGCACGCGACCGGCCCGAACACCTCGCGCTCGTGCACCACCTCGCCCGCGTCTTCGATGAGGATGGGCGACAGGAAGTATCCCTTGGACGCCGCGGGCGCGAGGCTGCCGAACGCGTGTCGCCCGCCAAGCCGGCCGACTCCCTCGCGCACATCGGCGAGCTGCGCCGCGCTCGCGAGCGGCCCCATGCGCGTGTCCTCGAAGCGCGGGTCGCCGACGCGGATCGCGCCGAGCAGCTCGGCCAGGTCCTGCTTCACCGACGAATACCATTCCTGCGGCACGAGCACGCGGCGGATGGCAGTGCATTTCTGGCCCGCCTTCTGCGTCATGTCGCGCACCACGTCCTTGAGGAACAGCTCGTACATGTCGCTGCGCGGCTCGACGTCCGGGCCGAGCACCGCGGCGTTCAGGCTGTCGGCTTCGATATTGATTCTTACGGAATGACGCACCACGCTGGGCGCGGCGCGGATTTGCATGCCCGTTTCCCCCGAGCCGGTGAACGCCACCACGTCCTGCGGGCCGAGGTGGGCGACGAGATCGCGCGCCGCGCCGACCAGGAATGAAAGGGCGCCTTCGGGCAGCAGCTTTTTCTCGACGATGAGCTGCATGATGCGGTGCGCGACCATCGCCGAGCTGGTGGCCGGCTTGCTGAGCACCGGCATGCCGGCGAGCAGCGCGACCGCCGCCTTCTCCGCGAACCCCCAGGCCGGGAAATTGAACGCGTTGATGTGCACCGCCACACCGTGGCGCGGTACCGAGATGTGCTGGCCATGGAAGCGCGCCGAGCGTCCGAGCTGGATTCCTTCGCCGTCCGGCAGGAACTTCTTCTCACCCAAAGAGGTTCCGTAGTCGGAGTAGGCGAGTAACGTCGCAATCGCTCCATCGACATCGAACTTTGCATCCGAGCGGGTATTGCCGCCATTGGTGATGCCGAGCTCGAGCAAAACATCGCGCTCGCCTTGCATCGCATCGGCGATGGACTTGAGCGCGGCGCCGCGCTCGGCGAAGCTCATGGCGCGCAACGCGGGGCCGCCGATGGTGCGGGCGTAATCGAGCGCGGCTTTGAGATCGACGCCTTCGCTGCTCGCCTGGGCGAGCGGCTCTTCCGTCGTGGGATTGAGCAGCGTTTGCTGGGCGCCGGTTCCGGCTGCCCAGCTTCCGCCGACATGGCTGCGGAGCTCCTGCATGCTCCGCATTGTCTCTCCGATTACTGCTTACTGCTGCCTATAGTCGGGCGGCACTTCGGCCGGCGGCTTGCCCGGCGGCGGTGGAGGCGGGGGCGTGCGTGCGGCCTGAGTATTGCTGCTGCCGCGCGACGCGTAGGAAGCGTGGCGCCCGGCAACCGGAACCTTGTGGCCTTTGGCATACATGCATTGCGTGAACGCGTGGTCGTAACGCTGCTGCGCCGATCCGGAAGTGGCGCGCGACGCGTCCGCGCCGACCATCGCGCCGCCGGCAAGACCCACACCGGCGCCGACGGCGGCCCCTTCGCCACCGCCGATCAATGCGCCGGCCGCGGTACCGATCGCGGTCCCGATGACCGCGCTATTCAGCGCGCTGTCTCTCGACGCTTCTTCGGCCTTCTGGCCGCCGATCGAGTGGTAGGCGAAGTCGCGGCAGCCGTGGTCATCCGCGCGGAACTGGTCGAACGTCTTGCCGGTTCCGGGAAGGACCAGAATCGCAGGGCCGCGTGGGCGCAGGAGTGGCGCACGCTGCGAGCAGCAGCGCGCCGAGTGCAGCGGCTTTTTTCATTTCGTCGGGCGGTAGTCCGGCGGCGCTTCTGCGGGCGGTTGTCCCGCCGGTGGTGGCGGCGGTGAGTTGCGCGGCGGCGCCGAAGGCGGAGCCGAGGAACGCGTCGCCGACTGCGTGGAGTCGATGTAGTCCGTGCCCCGGCCGGTGAGGGGCACCTTATGGCCCTTGGCGTACATGCATTGCATGAACGCGCGGTCGAAACGTTGCTGCGGCGAACCGGCCGAGTCCTGCTCCGCGCCGGATTTGGTGATCTGCGATTGCGCGTGCGCGCGACACTCGTGCTCGTCGAAGCGAAACTGATCGAAGCTTTTGCCGGTGCCGGGAAGAACCAGCATGCTGGGACCGTAGGTCGTTGGTGCGGAGCTGCACGCCGACAACAGCGCGGCCCCCAGAATTACGGCAAGCCGCTTCATTTGACCGGCGCGGGTGGCACGCGCTGCCAGCCGGTGGGGCACTCGCGCACGTACGGGTAGTAACCCCTCGACTGGTCGCAGTAGAACCACCAGCCGCTCTCCGCTGCCGGCGAAGAAGTGGCGCCGGGGTTCTGCTCGATGTAGGTCACCGGCTGCTGCTGCACGACGACGGGATAGGAGTAGGGGTAAGGGTAGTAACCCCAAGGCCCCCACGGACCCCATGGCCCCCAGGGACTGCCCCAGTACGGATAACCAAAGCCGAAACCGACGCCGACCGTAACCCGCGTGCGCCCATGCGAGGCGAGCGCGGGGTCGCTGGCCACGACAGCGGCCACAGCGAAAAGCGCGGCGATGAAAGCGGCGGTACGCATGGCGTTAGGCTACACCGGGATAAACCCGGAATTCGTAACCGATTGTTACTTTGGCTGCGGGGTAATGCGCAGATACGGCTTGGGTGCCTTCCAGCCCTGCGGAAACAGCTTTTTCGCGTCTTCGTCGTTGACCGAGCCGGCAATAATTACATCCTGGCCCTGCTTCCAGTTCGCCGGGCGTAGCGACCTTGTGCTTCGCGGTCAGCTGCATCGAGTCGAGCACGCGCAGCACTTCGTCGAAATTGCGGCCGGTGGTCATCGGGTAGAACAGCATCAGCTTGATTTTCTTGTCGGGGCCGATCATGAACACGGTGCGCACGGTCGCATTGTCGGCCGCGGTGCGCTTGCCCGGCACCGCTTCGGCGGGGAGCATGTCGTAGAGCTTGGCGACCTTCAGGTCCGGGTCACCGATCATCGGATAGTCCACGGCGGCGCCCTGCGTTTCCTCGATGTCCTTCGCCCAGCGCTTGTGGTCGTCCACGGGATCGGCCGACAGGCCGATGATCTTGGCGTTGCGCTTCGCGAACTCGTTCTTCATCTTCGCCATGGTGCCAAGCTCGGTGGTGCACACCGGCGTGAAGTCCTTCGGGTGGGAAAACAGGATGGCCCAGCCGTCGCCGATCCAGCGGTGGAAGTCGATCGGGCCTTCGGTGGTTTCGGCCTGGAAATTCGGGGCGGTGTCGCCGATACGCAATGCCATGGGAGTGCTCCTTGAGGAAGCCAACTATATCGCGCCGGTCCGCGGTTTTGCAGTCGTGCAAACAGCGACATCGCCAGCGAGCCTGCCGTCGTTGCCCTCCCGGCCGGCCGGCAGTACAGTAGCGCCATTAGTTTGGGGGCCCAACAAATGGCAGGCATGCGGCCGGTGCAGCTGGCGATGGCGCTGAACGGTGAGGCCGTCGACGCGCTCGTCGCGCCGTATAAGACCCTGCTCGAGGTGCTGCGCGAAGACCTGGCGCTCACCGGCACCAAGCACGGCTGCGAGCTCGGCGAGTGCGGCGCGTGCGCGGTGCTGGTCGACGGCGAGCCGCGGCTCTCCTGCCTGGTGCTCGCGCTCGAATGCCAGGGCAAGGCGATCGAGACGGTGGAAGGGCTGGCCGACGGCGCCGCGCTCCATCCGCTGCAAACCGCCTTCGCCGACCTGGGCGCCGCGCAATGCGGCTACTGCACGCCGGGAATTCTGATGACCGCGAAGGCCCTGCTCGAGCACGAGCCCAATCCGTCGCGCGAGCGCATCAAGGAAGCGATCTCGGGCAACCTGTGCCGCTGTACCGGCTACCAGCAAATTTTTGAGGCAATCGAAGAAGCGGCGAAGATGAATGAAGGCATGAGCGATGAAAGTCCTCGGTAAGCCGCGCCGCCGCGTCGACGGGCGCGCCAAGGTCACCGGCCAGACCCGGTTCGCCGACGACATCGTGCTGCCGCGCATGCTGCACATGCGGCTGCTGCGCAGTCCTCATCCGCATGCCAAGGTTGTTTCCATCGATTTTGCAAAAGCAAAAGCTCTATCCGGGCGTGCATCTGGTCCTGACCGGCAAAGACTTCCCGCTGACCTTCGGCATCCTGCCGGTCAGCCAGGACGAGTATCCGCTCGCGCCCGAGCACGTCCGTTACGTCGGCGATCCGGTGGCGGCGGTGGTGGCGAAGGACGAGCAGACCGCCGGCGAAGCCCTCGACCTGATCGAGGTGCAGTACGAGCCGTTGAAGACCATTTCGGATCCGGTGGAGGCGCTGCAGAACCCCGAGCCGCGCATCCACGCCTACAGCGAGCTTGGCAATATCCATCGCCTGCAGGCGTTCGAGTTCGGCGATGTAGAAGAATCCCTAAAAAATTCTCATCTGGTTTTTGAGGATCTCTTCTTCTACGAGGGCAACACCCATCTGCCGATCGAGCAGCACGCGGCGGTGGCGGCGGTGGACGGCGAGGGCAAGCTCACCCTGTGGTCCTCGACCCAGGTGCCGCACTATGTGCACCGCGCTCTCGCCCGCGTGCTGCAGATGCGAGCGTCGCACATTCGTGTCATTGCCTGCCCCAATGGCGGCGGGTTCGGCGGCAAGTGCGACGTATGCAATCACGAGATGGTGGTGGCGAAGGCCGCGCTGATGCTCGGCCGGCCGGTGAAGGTGTGCCTCAACCGCGAGGAAGTGTTCTACATGCACCGCGGGCGTCATCCGGTGCTGATGAAGTTCCGCACCGGCGTGACGAAGGACGGCAAGCTCACCGGGATGCACCTGCAGACGCTCGTCGATGGCGGCGGCTACGGCAGCTACGGTGCGGCCAGCACCTTCTATACCGGTGCGCTGCAGACGGTCACCTACGAAGTGCCGCGCTACAAGTTCGAGGCGGCGCGCGTATTCACCAACAAGCCGCCGTGCGGCCCCAAGCGCGGCCACGGCACGCCGCAGCCGCGCTTCGGCCAGGAAGTGCAGCTCGACAAGATCGCCGAGAAGCTCGCCGTGTCGCCGGCCGAACTGCGGCTGGGCATGGTGGTGAAGCCCAATTCGCTCACCGCGAACTGGCTGAAGGTGGGAACCATCGGCCTCGAGCAATGCATCCGTGAAGTGGTGCGCCGCTCGCAGTTCGAGAGTCGACATCGAAAGCTGCCCAACGGAAAAGGCGTTGGCCTGGCCTGCGGCTCGTACCTCTGCGGCGCGGGCCTGCCGATCTACTTCAACAAGATGCCGCAGTCCGGCGTGCAGCTCCTCGTCGACCGCAGCGGCCAGGTCACCGCGTTCTGCGGCGCGACCGAGATCGGGCAGGGCTCCGACGACGTGCTGGCGGCGATCATCGCCGAGGTGCTCGGCATCGACCCGTTCGACATCCGCTGCGTTACCGGGGATACCGGCATGACACCGGTCGACCTCGGCTCCTATTCGAGCCGCGTCACGGTGATGATGGGCAACGCCGCCATCCAGGCCGCGCAGAAAGTGAAGGACCAGATCGCGCTCGCGGCTTCCGAGCAATTGGAAGTTTCCCCCGACAAACTCGTATTCGCGGATGGGGCAGTATCGTTCAACGGCAAAAGCATGAGCTTCGCCCACGCCGCCGGCCTCGCCGAAGAGAAGTTCGGCACCCTCGGCGCGGTGGGTTCCTACAAGCCGCCGCGCGCACCCGGGCGCTACAAGGGCGCGGGCGTGGGACCGTCGCCGGCTTACTCGTACACCGCCTGCGTGGTGGAAGCCGAAGTCGACCCCAGCACCGGCTGGATCACGGTGCCGAAGATCTGGATCGCGCACGACATCGGCAGGACGATCAATCCGGTGCTTGCGCGCGGCCAGGTCGAAGGCAGCGTGTACATGGGACTTTCGGAAGCGCTGATGGAGGAGCAGGTGTTCCGCCGGCTGCCGCCGAAGCTCTCGGGCGCGCTGGTGCACAAGATCCCGTCGCTGCTCGAGTACAAGAGCCTGACTTCGCTCGACATGCCGGAAGTCGACACCGTGCTGATCGAACAAGAGGAGGGAATGCGGGACCCGAACTGTCCGTTCGGCGCCAAGGAGGTCGGGCAGGGGCCGCTGCTGCCGGTGATGCCGGCGGTCGCCAACGCGATCTACGACGCCGTGGGCGTGCGCATCGACGAGCTGCCGATCACGCCGGACAAGGTGCTGCGCGCATTGGAATTGAAGCGCGCGGGCAAGGATCCGCGCGTCGGGCCGACGGTTTTCCCGAGCGTGCCGTATCCGGAGCCGGTCATCGTGGCGCCGCCCTGGGAGGGCGGCGATGGCAATGCGATGCCCGGTGCTCAACGACCGAAGATCAAGGCCTCCGCATGATGCGGCTCCCTTGGTTCGAGTATCGCGCGCCGAAGACGCTCGCCGAGGCGACGCGCATCCTCGCCGGCGAAGGAGCCGAACGCGATGCTGATCGCCGGCGGCACCGACCTGCTGCCGAACATGAAGCGCCGCCAGATGGCGCCGAAGGTCCTGGTTTCGCTCGCCGGGATTGCGGAATTGAGAAACAACGGATCGGCGTATGGCGCGGGCCTGACGCTCACGCAAATCGTCAATTCGAAAGCGCCGACCGCGCTGCGCCAGGCCGCGCACCAGGTCGCCACCGTGCACCTGCGCAACATGGGCACGCTCGGCGGCAACCTCTGCCTCGACACGCGCTGCAACTACTACAACCAGAACTACGAGTGGCGCAAAGCCATCGACTTCTGCCTGAAGAAGGACGGCGACATCTGCTGGGTGGCGACCGCGAGCAAGCGCTGCGTCGCCGCTTCGTCCACGGACTGCGCGCCAGCCTTGATCGCGCTCGGGGCGCGCCTCAGCCTCATTTCGACGAAAAGCGAAAGAGAAGTCTCAGTGGAGGACTTCTACAACAACGACGGCATCGATTACCTCAAGCGGCAGCCGGATGAGATCCTGACCTCGGTACGCATCCCGGACACTTCCCGCAGTACCTACTGGAAGCTGCGCCGGCGCGGGGCGTTCGACTTCCCTGTGTTGGGCGTCGCCGCGGCGACCGATGCCGATGGAAATACGAAAATTGCTCTGGGAGCGGTCGCGTCACGCCCGTTTCTGGTGGAGAAAGCGAGCGAGTTCTTGAAAGGCAAGAAGCTGACCGACGAGGTGATCGACGAAGCGGCGAAGCTCGTCGCCTCGCGCGCGAAGCCGATGGACAACGCCGACCTGGATCTCTACTGGCGCAAGGACGTCGCGGCCGACTTTGCGCGCTACGCGCTCAGGGAGCTTCGAGGTGATGACATGCGCGAAATCCGCCTCAGGATCGCGAGGTTTGTGCTCTAGTCGTTCTTGATGTTGGCCGCCTTGGCGACGGCGGTCCACTTCGCGATGTCGCGCTCGACCTGCCGGCCCAGGTCTTCGGGGCTGCCGCCGACCGGGTCGAGGCCCATCTGGGCGAAACGAGTGCGTACTTCCTCGGTCTGCACCACGCGCGCCACTTCCTTCTGCAGGCGCGCGACGATTGCCGGCGGCGTCTTCGCCGGCGCGAAGAACGCGGTCCACACCGGGACTTCCATGTCGGGCACGCCGGCCTCGGCCATCGTCGGCAGGTCGGGCCACGACGGATGGCGCTTCGGCGACGTGACCGCCAGCCCGCGCAGCGTGCCGGCCTTGAGCGCGCCGGTGGCCGGTGGCGGATCGACGATGGTCATCATCACCTGGCCGGCGATCACCGCCTGTACCGATTCGCCGCTGCTCTTATAGGGAATCATCTCGATCGCGGAGCCGGTGCGCTGCTTGAACATCTCGGTGGCGATCTGGAAGATGCCGGCGCTCGAGGCGTAGTTCGACTTGCCGGGATTGGCCTTGGCGTAGGCGATCAGCTCCTTCACGTCCTTGATCGGCAGCTTGGCGTCGACCGTCACCAGCAGCGGGAACGAGCAGATCATCGAGATCGGCGCGAAATCGCGCGTCGGCGAATAGGGCAGCTTGGAGTAGGTCGCCGGGTTGATGGTCATCGGCCCGCTCGGCCCCATGAAGAGGGTGTAGCCGTCGGGCGCCGCGCGCGCCGCCAGCTCGGCGGCGATGATCGACTGTGCGCCGGGCTTGTTGTCGACGATCACCGTCTGGCCCAGGCCCTTCTGCAATTCGGGCTGCATCACGCGCACGATGATGTCGTTGCCGCCGCCCGCGGCATAGCCGACGAGGATGCGGATCGGCTTGTTTGGATACGCTTCCTGCGCGGCCAGCGGGAGATGCAAGACCAGGGCGGACAGCGCGATGAGCAGACGAATCATTGAGTCATTCCTCCTGCGATAACACTACCACGGCGCAAGCGCAGCCAAGCGAGGGTGTCGCGAACCGCCCAGGCTCCGGCGCACAGCGCAAATACCGAGATGATCCAGGAAACGATGCCATGTCCCGCGGGCACCAGAGCAGTGGGACGCGCACCCCACTCGGCCAGCAGAGGCGCGAGCACCAGGATGATGGCGCCGAGGTTGAGCGTGAGGAAGACGTGCAGCACCCGCTCGTTCTGCGGCAGCACGCGGCTGCGGTTCTCCACAAACTCGTCCCACGCCGTGACCAGCACCTCGGCCGCGAGCAGCGCCGCGATGAGCGCCGCAGCGGCGCCGTGCCAGGCAAACCAGGCCAGGCCGAAGAGCAGGATGGTCCAGATCACCTCGCGAAACACGTGGATGCCGACTTCGGTGCGCGCCTGCTGGCGCTGCGGCAGCCGCGCGATCAGCTCGTGGTTGAGCAGCGTGTCGACCCCGGCGAGGACGCCTTGCAAAAGCAGCAGCCAGGGCAGCCAGGACTGCGTCATGCGAGAGCGGCGAGGTCTTCCTTCGACAGCTTGAGCTTCGCCGCCGCCACGTTCTCTTCGAGGTGGGCAATCGACCCGGTACCCGGAATCGGCACCATGACCGGCGATTTGGCGAGCAGCCAGGCGATGGCGACTTGCGCAGGTGTGGCTTTCAGTTTTTCTGAAACCTTTTTCACCCTTGAAAGCTTCAGGGCGGAACCGTCCCCTAAGCGGGTACCAAGGCAGAAAAGCAATGCCATGTTTCTCGCAATACGCGAGCACGTCCTCGGAGCTCCGGTAGTCCATGCTGTAGCGGTTCTGCACCGAGACGATGGTGGCGACCTTGCGCGCGCGCTCGAGCTGCTTCACGTTGAAGTTCGACACGCCGATGTGCCGCACCTTGCCGGCGCGCTGCGCGTCGGCCATCACGCCGAGCGATTCCTCCAGCGGCACCTTCGGGTCGATGGTGTGCAGCTGCCATAGGTCGATGCGCTCGACCCGCAGCCGCTTCAGGCTGCCCTCGAGGTCCTTGCGGATCTTCTCCGGCCGTCCGTCGGCGTCCCAGCGTCCCGGGCTCGGGCGCGCCAGGCCGCACTTGGTGGCGATGACCAGGCCTTTCGGATACGGATGCAGCGCCTCGGCGATCAGCGTCTCGTCGGTTTGCGGTCCGTAGCTTTCCGCCGTGTCGAGGAAGTTCACGCCGAGCTCGAGCGCGCGCCGCAATACCTTGTGAGCGCGCTTGCGGTCGCTCGGTTCGCCCCAGATGTTGTCGTTGTCGATCACGCGCATCGCGCCGAAGCCGAGGCGATTGATCTGCAGTTCGCCGATCTTCATTCGAGCGCCTGGTTCAGCTCGGCGATCAGGTCGTCGATGCTCTCGATGCCGACGGAGAGGCGCACCAGGCCTTCGTCGATGCCGAGGCCGGCACGCACGTCCTCCGGCAGGGAGGCGTGGGTCATGATCGCCGGATGCTCGATCAGGCTCTCCACCCCGCCCAGGCTTTCGGCGAGGGTGAACAGGTGGCAGCGCTCGAGGAAGCGGCGCGAGGCGGTCAGGCCTCCTTTGAGCACCGCGGTCACCATGCCGCCGTAGCGTGCGTTCATCTGCTGCGCGGCGAGCGTGTGCTGCGGATGGCTCGGCAGCCCCGGGTAGATCACGCGCTCGACCTTGGCGTGCTTGGAGAGGAACGCCGCGACGTGCATCGCGTTGCCGCAGTGCCGCTCCATGCGCACCGCGAGGGTCTTGATGCCGCGCAGCGTGAGGAAGGCGTCGAACGGGCTCGGCACGGCCCCCACCGCGTTCTGCAGGAAAGCCAGCTTTTCCTTCAGCGAATCGTCGCGCAGGATGGCGGCGCCGCCGATCACGTCCGAATGGCCGTTGAGGTACTTGGTGGTCGAGTGCACGACGATGTCGAAGCCGCGCTCCAGCGGACGCTGGATCCACGGCGAGGCGAAGGTGTTGTCGCACACCGAGATCAGCTTGTGCTTCTTCGCGATGGCGGCGATCGCCGCCAGGTCGACGATCTTCAGCAGCGGATTGGTCGGCGTCTCGACCCAGACCATGCGCGTTTGCGGCGTGATCGCCTTCTCCAGGTTGCCCGCGACACTCAGATCCACAAATGTCGCCTTGAGACCCGCCGATCGCTTGCGCACGCGCTCGAGAATGCGGTAGCTGCCGCCGTAGAGATCGTCCATCGCGACGACGTGCGCGCCGGAGTCGAGCAGCTCCAGCACCGTGCCGATCGCCGCCATGCCGGAAGCGAAGGCGAAGCCCGTATGCCCGCCCTCCAGCTCGGCGAGGCAGGCTTCGAGCGCGTCGCGCGTCGGGTTGCGCGTGCGTGCATAGTCGTAGCCCTTGTGCTCGCCCGGGCTCGACTGGGCGTAGGTCGAGGTGGCGTAGATCGGCGTCATCACCGCTCCGGTGCGCGGGTCGGGTGCCTGCCCGGCGTGGATGACCTTGGTTTCGAACTTCATTGTTGAGTCCTTCTTCTCAGCCAGTTCAACACATCGATGCGGGTGATGAGGCCCAGGAACTGATCGCCGTCGACCACGATGGCCACCATGCCGCGCCGGAAGATCTCCATCAGCTGCGCCACGGAAGCTTCCGGCGCTACGGTGACGATGTGGCTTTCCATTGCCTCGGTGACCGGCTCGCGGAAATGCGCCGGGTTATCGATGACTTCGATCAGGATATCCTGCTCGTCGACGATGCCGACCACCTTGCCGCCCTCGAGCACGGGGAGCTGCGAGACGTCGTAGAGCTTCATGCGCTGGTGGGCCGCCAGCACTGTTTCGTCGGCGCTGACGGTGGCGACGGCGTGCTCCTCATGGCGGCGCGAGATGAGGTCGCGCAGATCGCCGTAGGTCTCGCGCTTGATGAAGCCCTGGTCCAGCATCCAGTAATCGTTGTACACCTTCGACAGGTACTTGTTGCCGCTGTCGCAGACCAGCGTGACCACGCGCTTCGCGCTCTTCTGCTCGCGGCAGTAGCGCAGCGCGCCAGCGATCAGCGTGCCCGAGGAGGTGCCGGCGAAGATTCCTTCCTGCTTCAGCAGCTCGCGGCACATGCTGAACGCTTCGGCATCCGGGATGGTGTAGGCCTTCTTCACGCGCGAGAGATCGCACACCGGCGGAATGAAATCCTCGCCGATGCCTTCCACGAGCCAGGTTCCCACCTTGTTTGGAATTTTGCCTGTAGAAACAAAATCCGCGACGATCGAACCCGCGGGGTCGGCAACCACCATCTCGGTGTGCGGCGACACTCGCGCAAAATAGCGCGACAGGCCGGTGATCGTTCCTCCCGTGCCCACCGCAGCAACGACTGCATCGACCTTCTCGTCCATCTGCTCGAAAATTTCCGGGCCGGTCGTCTCTTCGTGCACCTTCGGATTCGCGGCGTTGGCGAACTGGTTGACATAAAACGCGCCCTGTTCGCGCGCTAGCCGCGCGGCCAGGTCCTGGTAGTACTCGGGGTGGCCCTTGGTCACATCCGAGCGCGTTAGCACTACCTCGGCGCCCATCGCTTTAAGGTGGAAGATTTTTTCCTGGCTCATCTTGTCCGGCACGACGATGAGCAGGCGATAGCCCTTCTGCCCAGCCACCAGTGCGAGGCCCAGGCCGGTATTTCCCGCCGTGGCCTCCACGATCAACGAATCCTTCTGCAGCTGCCCGTCCCGTTCCGCGGCCTCGATCATGGCGAGCGCGACGCGGTCCTTGATGGAGCCGCCCGGATTCTGGTTTTCCAGCTTCAGGAACAGCCGGCAAGGGCCGGTGTCCAGCCGGCGCACCTCCACCAGCGGGGTATGGCCGATCAGCCCCAAGACGCCAACCTGTTGTTTCGTCATGGTGGGATACTTCCCATGGTTACCTGTGGTTGTCATCCCACAGCGCCTGTGCCCACTATGCGGAGAGGAGGAGTGATGGAAGTCGCCGTAGGCGGCAGCCTGCTGGGCAGCATCTCGGAATTCTGCCGGCGCACGGGCATGGCCGAGTCTACGTTCGGCCGCCGCGCCGTGAACGACGGCAAGTTCGTCGCGCGGCTGCGGGACGGTGCGCGGGTTACCCCTGAGACCCTGCAGCGGGTCAATCAGTTCATGGTGAAGCACGGCGCGGCGGGCGCGGGCGAATCGCCGCCCGAGCTGCTGCCGCTCATCAGTGGAACCGGCGGCGCTCGCCCCATCCAGCCGGCGGCGGCGCCGCGCGACGCGCCGCCCGAAAAGAACTTCCGCTTCTTCGACAACCGGCAGAAGTATCTGCTGTTCGTCAACACCTGCAGCGAGAAGGACGTGGTGGCGAAGCGCGTCGGGCTGGAGCTCGGCCATATCCATCCGCGCCCACCGGCGCTGCGCGTGTTCGACGCCGGCATGGGCGACGGCACGGTGCTCGCGCGCGTGATGCGCGAGATGCACCGCCGCTTCCCGATCGTGCCGTTCTACATCGTCGGCAAGGAGATCAGCCTCGAGGACGTTCGCCTTTCGCTGCGCAAGATGGTCGACCGCTTCTATGAGCATCCGGCGACCGTGCTGGTGGTCACGAACATGTACTACACCGAGGCGCCGTGGCTGACGCCGCGCTCGGTGCCGGCGGCGACTTCCATGGTCTGGGAGGAGCTCGCGCTCACCGGCACCACCGCGCACGATTTCGCCGAGCAGATTTCGGAGCTCGAGCCGTTCCTCGGCAAGAACTGGCAGGCGCGGCACAGCCCGAAGACCGGCAACCCGATCTACGACCATCCCACCGCGCTCGTCATCTACCGTGACGACTACCGCTTCCTGCTGAACGATGTGATCCCCAAACGCGGCGAGGGCAAGGCCGAGTACGACATGGTGATCGCCTCCCAGCCGTACCGGCTGCGCGCGCCGCTCGAATTCAAGGCGCAGAGGGTGGTAGGCGCCACTGGTGCGCGCCCTCGGCAAGGGCGGACGCCTGCTCGGTATCCATTCTCACGGGCAGGATCCGGGCCTCGAGATCATCCAGAAGGTCTGGCCGGGCGAAAACCCGTATACCCAGAGCCGCCACGACATCCTGCGCGCCACCAAGGCGGAGCTCGGCAAGGAGTCGCGGCGCTATAACTTCAATGCGTACGCCGACGCACGCGCCGCCTTCCGCTACGAGATGCATACCTTGCCGAGCGAGATCTCGGCGAGCATCGGCACCTCCACGCTGTTCGCCGCCTGGAACGCCGCCATCTATGTCGCCCAGATCGACGATGCGCGGCTCTCCGAAGTGCTGCGCGACACCCGCTACCTTGACGCCACTCGAGAGGTTCTACAAAAACATGGCAGCCTTTGGTTCCTTGACGAATCGTATGTCGTCTCCCGCAAGCGCGATTGAGCAGGGCGTGCAGGCGCGCCTGTCCGAGCTGCTGATCGGCGGCTCGCTCGAGCTCATGCCGCGCGACATGCACCGCGCAACAGACATCGCCGCGCTGCTGCCCAAGGACACTTGCGTCTACGTGCCTTCGCTCCCCGGCCTGCCGCTCGCGCGCACGCTCCAGGCCGTGGCGGCGATCCGCGCCGCCGGCCTGGACCCGGTGCCGCACGTTTCGGCCAGAAGGATCCTCAACGCGGACGAATTCCGCGCGTTCCTGCGGGAAGCCGTCACGAAGCACGGCGTGCACCGCGTGCTGCTCCTCGGCGGCGACGAGCCGAAGGCCAAAGGCCCGTTCAACGACAGCCTGCAGATCCTCGAGTCCGGCCTGCTCGCCGACTCGGGCATCCGCGAGATCGGCGTCGCCGGGTATCCCGAAGGCCATCCGCGAATCCCGCCAAATGGGATTACTGCCGCCTTTGAACGAAAGCAGAAACTCACGGCAGAGCAGGGCCTGGGCATGTACGTGGTCACCCAGTTCTCCTTTGCTCCGAACCGTGTGGTCGAGTACTGCGCGCAACTCGCGCGCAGCGCCCCGCAGGTCTCGATCTACGTCGGCGTTGCCGGCCCCACCGACCCGGTCGCGCTCGCGCGCTACGCCCAGCGCTGCGGCGTCAGCGCTTCATTGCGCGCGTTGCGCAACCTCGGCAGCGGCATCGCCCAGCTCGTCACGCATTCCGATCCGATGGAGCAGCTCGTCAACCTCGCGCGCTACAGCCTGCAGCGCGAGCCGAGCAACGTGGTCGGCGTTCACATCTACAGCTTCGGCGGCGCCGTTCGCACCGCCTCCTGGATCCGCGAGCTGGTCTGACGTGACGTAAGGCATAGGGCCGGCTCCCGGCTCGCTGATACGCTGGCGTTACGGGAGGTAGCAATGTCTAAAAAACGTATGACCATCGTTGTTGTTACCGGGATGCTGACGGCTTGCTCAACCATCGGCCAGCTGACGGTCAAGGATTACCAGGCAAGGTCCGGCCAGCGCGTGATGGCTGGCCAGGCCGAACCCAAAGCGGACTACCAGTGCCAGAAGCTGGCGCAGGAACGCCACGACTGGGGAATGAAAGGCAACATGGATAAAGCCGGCGCGACGCAGCGCGTGACCGCGGCGGCAGTCGAGGCGGCGCCGGGCCGGGGAGCCAACTACGCCCATGTCATGCCGCCGTCCGACACCAGCATCGGCGGCGTCAACATCAACACGTTCAAGGACGCGCAGGTCGCTTACTACAAGTGCGCGAGCCTGCCTGCTAAGTAGCTTCTAGCCCCGCCCGACGAAGGGCATCTTCGTCGCCATGATGGTCATGAACTGCACGTTCACGTCGAGCGGCAGGTTGGCCATGTGCAGCACCGCGTCGCCGACGTGCTTCACGTCCATCAGCGGCTCGGGCTTGATCGAGCCGTCGGCCTGCGGCACGCCGTTGGCCATGCGCGCCGCCAGCTCGGTCAAGGCGTTGCCGATGTCGATCTGGCTGGCGGTGATGTCGTTCTTGCGGCCATCGAGCGAGATGCACTTGGTGAGGCCGGTGACGGCGTGCTTGGTGGAGGTGTAGGCGACCGACATCGGCCGCGGCGCGTGCGCCGAGATGGAGCCGTTGTTGATGATGCGGCCGCCCTTCGGGCTCTGCGCCTTCATGATGCGGATCGCCTCCTGCGTGCACATGAACATCGCCACCAGGTTGATGTTCACCACCTCGCGGAATTTCTCGATCGGCAGGTCTTCCATCGGCACGGCGGGCGCGCCGATGCCGGCGTTATTGAACAGGACGTCGAGGCGCCCCCATTTTCCTTTCACCTCGGAAAATATCTGTTTCACCTCGGCATCCTTGGTGATATCCGCGGGCAGCACCATGGCGCGTTCCTTGGCGCCGGACTCGGCCGCGGTTTTCTCCAGCACGTCCTTGCGCCGGCCGACCAGGCCCACGTAGTAGCCGTCCTTCAGCAGCGCGAGCGCCGCGGATTTGCCGATGCCCGAGCCCGCGCCGGTGACGAGGGCGACTCTTTTCTGCGTCATGAATGCTTCTCCTGTCGGATGAGGAAATCCAGCACTGCCTGATTGAATTCGTCCGGCTGCTCGAGGTTGCTGAGGTGGCCGACGCCCTGCATCGTGACCAGCTCGGCGCCGGGGATGCGCCGCGCGATGTCTTTCGCCATCGCGGGCGGGTAGACCTTGTCTTCGTCGCCGGTGATCACCAGCGTCGGCACCTTGATCTGTTCGATCGGCGCCGCGCGGTCCTGCGCGACCGACGCTTCGAGCGTTTTCTCGTACGAGGCCTGGTGCACACGCTGCACGCTGTCGAGCAATTGCTCGTAGGCCCCGGCCACCGCGCGGCTGCCGAGCAGCCGGCGCACGCTTTCCGGCGTCGCGTTGCGCCGCTCGGCGACGAAGCGCTTTACTTCGTCGGCGGAGAGCGCGTCGAACCCCGGACTGGTTCCCGCCAGCACCAGCGAGCGCAGGCGATCCGGGTGGCGCAGGGCAAAGTTGCGCGCGATGCGTCCGCCCATGGAGAGACCGACCAGGTGCATCTTGCGCGCGCCGAAGTAGTCGGCGACGCGAAGCACGTCCGCGGTGAAGTGCTCATCGAACTGCAGCGCGCCTTCATCGTCTTCGGAATCGCCATAGCCACGCGCATCCCAGGCTGCGGCTCGGAATCGACGGGAGAAGAACTCGATCTGCCGCGCCCAGTGGCGGCGGCTGCCGCGGATGCCGTGCAGGAAGAGGAGCAGCGTGCCTTGACCGGCGACGGATACAGCGAGGCGCGGCGCAGGCGCGACATGGATCGTGTCCAGGCTACTCCGCCTTCGCGCCCGAGATCTTCACCGCGCGGCCGCGGCTCTCGCTGTCCTTGCGGATGTAGGCGACGAACTCCTCGGGCGAGCTGCCGACGACTTCGTAGCCTTTCTCGATCAGCTGCTTCTGGCGGAACTCGGCGTCGTCCAGGATGCGTTTGGTATCTGAGTGAATTTTGGTAACAGCTTCCTTCGGCGAGCCCGCGGGCAGGAAGAAGCCGAACCACGCGTGCGTCTCGACCTCGGGATAGCCGAGCTCGCGGAAGGTCGGCACCTGCGGCAGCAGCGGCGAGCGCTGCGCTCCACCGATGGCGATCGGCTTGATGCGGCCGGCCTTCAGCTGCGGCATCGAGGTCGCGATGCCGGCGAAGGTGAGCTGCACTTCGCCCGCCATCACGGCCGGCACGGCGAGCGAGATGCCCTTGTACGGCACGTGAACCAGGTCGATGCCGGCCTTGTTCTTCAGCATCTCGCCGGACAGGTGCGGCTGGCTGCCGCTGCCGTAGGAGGCGTAGTTGATCGAGCCCGGCTTCGCCTTTGCCAGTTTGATTAATTCTTCCAGCGTGTTTGCCGGCAACGAAGGATGCGCGACCAGCAGCTGCTGCAGCAGCACCAGCATGGTCACCGGGATGAAGTCGCGCTGCGTATCGAACGGCAGCTTCGCGTACAGGTGCGGATTGATCGAGAAGGTGGCGTCGGTGGTCATCAGGATGGTGTGGCCATCGGCGGGCGATTTCGCCACCGAGTCCGTCGCCAGAATGGTGTTGGCGCCGGGCTTGTTTTCCACCACGACGGGCTGGCCCCACGCCGGCGTGAGCTTCTCGGCGATCTGCCGCGCCATCACGTCGATGCCGCCGCCCGGCGGGTACGCGACCACGATGCGAACCGGCTTGGTCGGCCATGCCTGGGCAGCGAAACACCACGCGGAGAAAAGAGCGATGAGCGCAAGTCGCATGGCGCCAAATGATATCTTAGGGCCCATGTTCCTCAACATGAAACTGCTCGCGCAGCACACGCTCAACGGCTTCGGCGGCATGGGCGAGGGCATGTCGATGCAGCTCGCGCGCGACGGCCGCCGCGTGCTGTGGCTCGCGCACGAGAGCGCGCCCAAGAACTTCACCGCGGTCGACGTCAGCGATCCGCGCGCGCCCAAGGTGATCGTGCAGACCGACTTGCCGCACGCCCAGATGCGCTCCAATTCCCTCGAAGTGGCGGGCGACCTGATGGCGGTGGCCTACCAGGTGACCAAGTTCGGCCTCAAGCCGGCGGGCTTCGAGCTGTTCGATATCAGCACGCCTGAAAAGCCAAGATCGATCGCCACCTTCGACGCGTCCGGCCCCCATTCGCGCGGCTGCCACCAGCTGTGGTTCGTCGACGGCAAGACGGTGCACATGGCCTGCGCCGACCCGGCGCTCAAGCCGCGCAACCCGAAGGACGACCAGGTCTACCGCATCGTCGACGTGGCGAATCCGTCGAAGCCGGTGGCGGTCGGGCGCTGGCACCTGCCGGGCACCATGGACGGCGACGATGCGCCGCCGCCCAGGCGCCTGCCGGCCAAGTTCGACGCCGGCTTTCGCGCGCACAACACCAACGTCTATCCCGAGCGCCCCGACCGCTGCTACCTCGCCTACATCGACGGCGGCGTGATGGTGCTCGACATCAGCGATCGCGCGCGGCCGAAGCTGCTCTCGCACTGGACCAACTCGCCGCCGTACAACGGCTTCAACCACACCGTGCTGCCGCTCTTCGGGCGCGGGCTGCTGGTGGTGAGCGACGAATGCGTGCAGGACAACGGCGCCGACTGGCCGAAGCTGGTCTGGATTCTCGACGGGCGCGACGAGACCAACCTCGTCAGCGTGTCCACGCTGCCGGCGCCGCCGGTCGATGCGTTCAAGACCAAGGGCGGCCGCTTCGGCGCCCATAACCTGCACGAGAACCCGCCGGTGCCGGGCGCCTGGCGCTCGGAGGACATCGTGCTCGGCACCTTCTTCAATGCCGGCGTGCGCGCCTACGACGTGAGCGACCCGTATGCGCCGCGCGAGATCGCGTACTACGTGCCGCCTTCGCCGGAGAAGTCGAAGACCGGCCAGATCCAGCTGAACGACGTCTTCGTCGACGACCGCGGCATCGTCTTCACCGTGGATCGCGGCGGCGGCGGCTTGTACGTGCTCGAAATGAACGTGTGACCCCCGACGGCCGCACGCCGGTCGTCGTGGTCACCGGTTTTCTCGGCAGCGGGAAGACCACGCTGCTGAACAGGCTGGTTGCCGCCGTTCCTCACTCGCTCGTCGTGGTGAACGAATTCGGCGAGGTTCCGGTCGACCATCTCCTGGTGGAAGGCTCCACGGAGCGGACCGTGGCGCTGCCCAACGGCTGCCTGTGCTGCCACCTGCGCGGAGACCTCGAGGAAACCCTGATCGGCGCGGCGATGCGGCGGCGCCGCGGCGACATCGCCGGCTTCGATCGTGTCATCGTCGAGACCAGCGGCCTGGCCGATCCCGGGCCGATCGCGCAGACGCTTTACGCCGACCCGGCGCTCGCGCGCGATTTCAAGCTCGGCCCGATCGTGACCGTGGTGGATGCGGCCGATCCCGGATCCAGGAAATTCTCCAGCGAAATCGCGCGGGCGCAGATCGTGGCGGCGGACCTCGTCGTGCTGTCGAAGGTCGATCGTGCCGCCGATACCTCGAGCGCCGAGGCGGAAGTACGCGAGCTCAACGCGGGCGTCAACTGCCTGCGTGCGCAATTCGGCGATGTGGACCCCGAGACGCTCCTGCAGGTGACGCCAGGCAAGCACGATGGGCCGATCTCGAGCCCGGTCCATAACAGCGCGATCCGCAGCTTCGCGCTGCGCTTCGACCAGCCGACCCGGCGTGAGCTGTTGCAGCGTTTCCTTTCGACCCTGGTCGACCTGCGTGGCGCCGACCTGCTGCGAGTGAAGGGCTTCGTGCCGGTGGAGGACGGGCTGGTGGCGGTGCAGGGGGTGCGGCACGTTTTCGACCGCCTGCGCGCGGTGGCGAGCGGCGAGCCGGCGCTGGTTTTCATCACGAACGGGGTGGAGAAGCGCGAAGTCCAGGCGCTATGGGTTGCGATGAAGGGCTTGTCCTGACAAAACCCTTGCAGATCTGTCCGCATTTGGCTGTTTTGTAGGGAATTTCCCATAGCGCGGCCGGCGCCGGCCGGGCATGCTCCAGTGCAGGGGGCCCGGGGGTGATCAGAGAGCCGGAATTCAGGAATCAGGAGGGGTGGCAGACGGTCCACATCCTGCTGCTCGAGGATGACCTGATCAGCGTGGAAATCGTCGGCACCTATCTGCGGCGCATCGAGTCCCCGCAGCCGGAATTCCATACCGCGGGCACGCTGGCCGAAGCCCTGGCCTTCCTTGCCAAATCGGAAGTGGACCTGGTCATCGCGGACCTGCACGTGCCGGATTCCGCCGGCGCGATCACCGTCGGCGATCTGGTGCGCGTGGTCGGCTGCCCGGTGATTGCGATCACTTCGGACCTGAATCCGCGGCTGCGCGACGCCACGCTCGCCTGCGGCGCGTACGACTTCCTCCATAAGAGCGACCTCACCGAAGAAACGCTGTCGCGGCTGGTGCGGCTGGCGGCGATGCAGGCGCGCACCTTCCACTCGCTGCGCGAAAGCGAAGCGCGTTTCCGCGCGCTTACCGAGCTGTCTTCCGACTGGTACTGGGAACAGGATGCCGAGCTGCGCTTCGTCGCCACCAGCGGGCAGAGCAGCAACCGCGCCGGGATCACCGCCGAAGCGCACATCGGCCTTCGCCGCTGGGAGCTGCCGCGCACCGAAATCGTCGGCCAGACCTGGGACGAGCACCGCAAAGTGCTCGACGCGCGCGAGCCGTTCCACGACCTGCTGCTGCGCCGCCGGGGGGCGGATGGCGAGGTCTCCTACGTGAGCGTGGACGGCCTTCCGATCTTCGACGCGAGCGGCGCGTTTACCGGCTATCGCGGCGTGGCGAAGGACGTCACGATGCGTATCGCTGCCGAGCTGGCGCTGCGGGAAAGCGAAGCGCGCTTCCGCAGCCTCGCGGGGCTGTCCTCCGATCTCTATTGGGAGCAGGACGCCGAGTTCCGCTTCACCGCGGTCTCCGGCACCGGGCCGCGCGTGGATTCCAGGCGTATGGAGATGGTCGGCAAGCGGCGCTGGGAACAGCATTATTTCAACATGACCGAGGCTGCCTGGGCCGCGCATCGCGCCGACCTGGAGGCGCGCCGCCCGTTCCGCGACCTCGAGCTCGGCCGCATCACCGGAGATGGCGCCGTGTCCTGGGTGACGGTCAGCGGCGAGCCGATGTACGACGACGCCGGTCACTTCGCCGGCTATCGTGGCGTGGGCAAGGACATCACCGCCCGCAAGCGCGAAGAGGCGGTGCTGGCCCTGGAACATGCCGTCACGCTATGCCTGGCGCAGGCCACGACGGCCGCTGCAGGACTGGAGGCGGTGCTGCGCAGCATGTGCGAGTCGCAGGGCTGGCCGGTCGGGCGTTACTTCGCCGCCGATGAGGACGCCGGGGTGCTGCGCTTCAGCCAGGCCTGGGGTATGCCGGTGCCGGGGGCGGAAGAATACATCGCGCGTTCGCGCACCGTGGTCTATCGGCGCGGCCAAGGTCTGTCCGGAGTGGTCTGGCAGTCCGGTGAACCGCTCTGGGTGAAGGACGTGAGCAAGGACACGCGCGCATCGCATTCCTCGCAGGGCGCACTGCACGGAGGAGCATTCGTCTTTCCGATCACGACCGGCGGCCGCACCATCGGCGTGATGAGCTTCTCGAGCGCCGACGTGCGCGACCCTGATGCGCGCCTGCTGAAGGCGGTCGGCGTGATCGGCAGCCAGGTCGGGCAGTTCCTGATGCGCAGGAAGGCCGAGCGCAAGGAGCAGCGCCGCTCGCAAGACCTACAGCGCTTTCGCGCAGCGCTCGATGCCGCTGCCGAGCCGGTCCTGCTGGTCGACGCGCGCACCGGCGCGTACATCGATTTCAACGAGGCCGCGTGCCGTACGTTCGGATATTCGCGCGAAGAGCTGCTGAAGCTTACCGTCGGCGATATCCGCGTCGACCGCCCGCGCGAGCGCATCCTGCAGGATTACAAGCGCCTGGAAGGCGAGCCTGGCGGCGGCGACGACATGGAAATCAGCGCCTGCCGTCGCAGGGACGGCTCGGTTTTCCCGGTGGAATTCACCCGGCGACTGGTCGAGACCGGCGAGGGGCCGATCGTCGTCGCGTCCGCGCGCGACCTTACCGAGCGGCTGCGCGCCGACCAGCGGCAGGCGCAAGTGCTGAAATACCAGGAGCGCGTCGCGCGCTTCGGCCAGCTCGCGCTCGCGCAGCGGCAGCCCGCCGAGCTCATCGAGCGCGCGGTACAGGCGGTGCTCGAGGCGCTCGGCGCCGAGGCGGTAGCCTACTTCGAGCCCGAGCCGGGCGAGGCCGCGCTCGTCAGCCGCGCGCTGGTCGGCGTCGCCGACGCGGCCGCCCAGCCGGCCACGGTGCCGTGTCCATCCGGCTCGCCCGTGATGGAGGCCATGCATTCGGGTTCGCGCACCGTGGTCGACGGCGCCGGGCTGCCGTTCCCGTGGGCGAAGCGCCTGCGCAGCACGGCGCTGCTGCCGGTGCGCGGAGAAAGCGGCGTGCGCGGCCTGCTGTGCGCCGCGTACAAGACGCCGAACGCGTTTGCCGCCGAGGAGCTGAACTTCGCCGAGGCGGTGGCGAGCGTGCTGTCCACCGCGCTGCAGCGCATCGACAGCGAGAACCGCCTTGCCTACCTCGCCCAGTTCGACCCGCTGACCGGGCTGGCCAACCGCACGCTGCTCGCCGACCGCTTTTCGCAGATCATCGTGCAGGCCAAGCGCCGCGATGTGCCGCTCGCGACGCTGTTCATCGACCTCGACGGCTTCAAGACGGTCAACGACACCCTCGGCCACGCCGGCGGCGACGAGCTGTTGAAGGAGGTGGCGCTGCGGCTGCAGCAGACGGTGCGCGACGGCGACACGGTGGCGCGCATCAGCGGCGACGAGTTCGCCATCGTGCTCGCCGACATGGCGCACCTGGAGGATGCGGCGCTGGTCGCGCAGAAGGTGATCGACCGCCTCGCTGCCACCTTCAAGGTGGCGGGCAAGGAGGTTTTCGTCACCGCCAGCGTCGGCATTGCCGTATTCCCGGGCGACGGCACCGACGCCGACACGCTGATCGGCGCGGCCGATGCGGCCATGTACCGCGCCAAGCAGTCGGGGCGCAACACTTTCCAGTTCTTCACCGCCGAGATCAACCAGCGCTCGCGCGCCCACGCGCGCATGGGCGCCGAGCTGCGCCGCGCGCTCGAGCGCGAGGAGTTCGCCCTCGTCTACCAGCCGAAAGTCGACCTCAACACGCGCGGCGTCACCGGCGCCGAGGCGCTGCTGCGCTGGAACCATCCGGGGCGCGGCGTGGTATCGCCGGTCGAATTCATCCCGGTGCTCGAGGAGACCGGGCTCATCGTCGCCGTGGGCGACTGGGTGCTGCGGCGCGCCTGCGAGGACCTGAAGGCCTGGCAGGCGGCGGGGCTCGCGGTGGCGCCGGTGGCGGTGAACCTGTCGGCACGCCAGTTCCGGCGCACCGACCTCGACTCGCACTTCAAGGCGCTGGTCGCCCGCGTCGGCGTCGATCCCGGCCTGATCGAGCTCGAGATCACCGAGAGCCAGCTGATGCTCGATCCGCCGCACGCCATCCGCATGATGCGCGCATTGCGCGACGCCGGCATGCGCATCGCCATCGACGACTTCGGCACCGGCTACTCCAGCCTCGCGTACCTCAACCGCTTCCCGGTGAGCTCGCTAAAGATCGACCGATCCTTCGTCAAGGACATGGCGAAGAACAAGGACGACGCCACCATCGTGCGCACCATCATCGAGATGGCGCATTCCCTGAGCTTCACCGTGGTCGCGGAAGGCGTCGAAACCGAGGAGCAGGCGACCTTCCTGCGGCTGCTGCGCTGCGAGCAGGCACAGGGCTATCTTTTCGCCAAGCCGATGCCGCGCGAGGAGTTCGTCAAGCTACTATCCCGCTCATGAAGAAACTTCTGCTGGCGTTGGTGCTGGGTTGGGGCGCATCGGCATTTGCGCAGTCCGACTATCCGAACAAGCCGGTCCGGCTGGTGGTGAGCTTCGCCGCCGGCGGGATCTCCGATGTGCTGGCACGCGCGCTCGCGATTCCGCTCAGCCGCCAGCTGGGCCAGCAGGTAATCGTCGACAACAAGCCCGGCGCCGGCACCAGCATCGCCGGCGACTACATCGCGAAAGCCGCGCCGGATGGATACACCATCTGGTTGCAGGACATCACCACCCACGCGATCAACGTCAATCTCTATAGCAAGCTGCCGTACGACTCGGTCAAGGACTTCACCTACATCGCGATGGTGGCCTCCACGCCGCTCATGCTGGTCGTGCATCCATCGACGCCGGCCGGCAACGTTCGCGAGCTGATCGCGCTGCTCAAGGCCAATCCCGGCAAGTATTCCTACGGCTCATCGGGGACCGGCACGATCGTCCATCTGGCCTCGGAAATGCTGAAGCAGACGGCCGGGGTCGACGCGCTGCACGTTCCCTACAAGGGCAGCAACCCGGCGACGATCGCGATCCTCGGCGGCGAGGTGACGTTCGTGTTCTCCACCATGCCGCCGGCGATCTCGAACGCCAAAGCCAATAAGCTGCGCGCGCTCGCGGTGACGACCGCGGCTCGCGTTGCTGCGGCGCCAGAGATCCCGACCATGATCGAGGCCGGCCTGCCGAAGTTCGAGATCGTGCTGTACTCGGGGATCATGGGACCGAAAGGCATGGACGGCGCGCTGGTGCGCCGGCTGAACGCCGAGTTCGCGAAGGTGGTGCAGGCGCCGGAGATCAAGACGGTCTACGACAACATCGGCGCCGATCCGCTCGCCATGACTCCACAGGAATTCCAGAAACGCACGGTCGACGAGATCGCCAAGTTCGGCCCGGTGGTCAAGGCTTCGGGCGCCAAGGTCGATTGAAGCTGTTAGCGGAGCACGGCCGCTATGATTTCGTTCCGCTAGTCGAGCGCAAGGATTACCAATGGGCGGGCGGCAAGCGCCTCGCGTTCCTCGTCACCACGAACATCGAGTGGTTCGCCTACGGAGCGGGCCTCGGGCACGACCCGGCCAAAGTCGGCGAGCCGCAGACGCACCGCAACTACGCCTGGCGCGACTACGGCAACCGCATCGGCATCTGGCGCCTTTTCGACCTGCTGGACGAGCTGCGCCTTCCGGCCGGACACTGCACCAACAGCTTGATCTACGACTATGCGCCGCAGATCACCGATGCGATCCGCAAGCGTGGCGACGAGGTGATCGCGCATGGTCGCAGCAACGCGGAGAATCTGCGTGGGCTATGGCAGCCCGACGAGGAACGCATCCTGCGCGAAGTCACCGACACGATCGCGCGCCACGAAGGCCGTCCGCCCGCCGGGTGGTTCGGCGCCGGCGCCTATGAGACGTCGCACACGCCGGATCTGCTGAAGGCGCTCGGCTATCGCTACGTCATGGACTGGCCGATGGACGACCAGCCGGTGTGGATGCGGACCGCAGCCGGACGGATACTCTCGATCCCGTACCCGGTCGAGACCGATGACGCGCAGGGCGTGATTCACCGCCGGTGGTCCGCCGCCGCGTTTGCCGATGCGGTGGTCGACCAGTTCGACGAAATGGCGCGACAGTGCGAAACGCATCCGCTGGTGATGAACGTGTCGGTGCATCCTTACGTCTTCGGCCAGCCATTCCGCGTGCGCCAGCTGCGCCGTGCGCTACGGCATTGCGCCGGCCGGTCGGCCGTGTGGTATTGCCGGCCGCGCGAGATTGCCGACTACTGCTATTCCAACGGAGACGCGATCCAATGAAAAAGACCATTCTTTTCCTTGCCTGCCTGGCGGCGGGCGCGGTGGCCGCACAGGACTACCCGTCGCGTCCGATCCGCGTCGTGGTGCCCTATTCCGCGGGCGGCTCATCCGACGGGCCCATGCGCGTGATCGCGCAGGAGATGTCGAAGCAGCTCGGCCATCAGATGGTGGTCGAGAACAAGCCGGGCCAGGGCGCGATGCTCGGCAGCGCCGAAGTCGTGAAGGCCACGCCCGACGGCTACACCCTGCTGCTGGCGTCCAACCCTAACGCGATCAGCGCCTCGCTGTACTCGAAGCTCACCCACGACCCGGTGGAGGATTTCGCGCCGATCTCGCTGCTCGCGAGCGAGCAGGCGGTGCTTCTGGTGAACCCTTCGCTGCCAGCCAAGACCGTGCGCGAATTCATCGCCTACGCCAAGGAACGGCCGGGCAAAGTCGACTACTCGTCGTCGGGCAACGGCAGCGCGCAGCATCTCTTCATGGCGATGTTCGCCTCGATGGCCGGCATCCAGCTGAATCACATCCCGTACAAGGGTAGCGCTCAGGCCGTGACCGACCTGCTCGGCGGGCAGGTGTCGGCGGCGATGCCGGGCTTGGCCGCCATGCGCGGCCACATCCGCGAGGGCCGGGCACGCGCGCTCGCCGTCACCGGCGCCAAGCGCGCCTCGGCCGCGCCCGAGATCCCGACCATGATCGAGCAGGGCCTCAAGGATTACGAGCTCTACGTTTGGATGGGCATCCTCGCCCCGAAGGGCACGCCGTCCGCCGTGATCGAGCGCCTGCACCGCGAGTTCACCACGGCGTTGCGCGCGCCCGCGGTGAAGACGTTCATGGACAGCGCCGCGATCGAGGCGGTGGGTTCGACGCCGGCGCAGTTCGCGACTTTCTTTCGCGAAGAGAAGGCGCGTTGGGCGAAGACCATCAAGGAGACCGGTGCGCGCATCGACTGAGTTCGTGCGCGCGGGGAACTGGGTTTTCGGCACCGGGCTGCGCGGCGCCGCTGCGCCGGATCTTTTTCGCCGCATGGAGGCGGGGTTGGAAGCCGCGGGAAGCTCGATGTCGCGCGTGGCACGGGTCGATCAGTACTATCCCGACCTCTCGTGCGTCGCCCCCTACCAGGCGGCGCGCAAGAAGGCGTTCGAGCACCGGCAGGTGGCGCCCAGCACTTCGGTGCTGGTAAGCAAGCTGCAGGACCCGGCGAGCCAGGTGGATGTGCAGGTGATGGCGGCGACGTCCGCCAGCGGCTACGTGCCGACCGAAGTGCACACCGGCCTCAACCGGCCGGACTCATCCGGCTACGCACCCTGCCTGCGCGTCGGCGACCTCATCTTCGTCGCCGGGCAGCTGGCGCGCGACGCCGCGGGCGAGCTCGCGGCGCACGGCGTCAGAGCCGAGACGGAGCATCTGGTGCAGCATCGCCTCCTTCCTGCCTTGCAAGCGGCGCAATCGGCGCTCGATCTGGTGTTGAAGGCCCAGGTCTATGTCAGCCAGCCGGCGGATATTCCGGCGTTCTGGGAGGTGTGGAAAGGCGCTTTCGGCAAGCGGCTGCCGCCGACGACCGTCGTGCCGGTGCACCACCCTGCATTCCTGACCCGCGCGGCCACCGTCGAAGTGAACCTCATCGCTGCCCACGCTTCGGCGCGCGCGCGGGTGCGCGACATCCCGTGCGAAGTCAACGCGCGGATACTGGACCGATTGCTGTTCGTCGGCGCGTTGAGCGGCCCGGGCGCGCTGGCACAGGCCGCAGAGATTTTCTCTGCCGCCGGAAGCGACCTTAGCAAGGTGGTGCGCGCGCTTTTTTTCCACGCCCGGGGCGCGGCGCCGGCCGACCCGGGGTTTCCGTACAGCGCGCTCGAGGTGCAAGGCGGATCGACGCTTGACTTGTGGGGGTACGTGCCGTGAGCAGCAAGCCGCTCCTTCCGCAGCACAACCGCTATGACTTCGTTCCGCTGCCGGAGCGCAAGGACTACAGCTGGCCGGACGGCAAGCGGCTCGCCTTCCTGCTCACCACCAACGTGGAATGGTTCGCCTTCGGCGCCGGCCTCGGACACGATCCGGCGAAGCTCGGCGAGCCGCAGACGCACCGCAACTATTCCTGGCGCGACTACGGCAACCGCATCGGCGTGTGGCGCCTGCTCGAGCTATTCGATGAGCTGAAGCTCCCGGCGGCGCACAACACCAACAGCCTGCTGTACGAATACGCGCCGCAAATCATGGCGGCGATCCGCAAGCGCGGCGACGAGGTCGTCGCGCACGGCCGCACCAACGCGGAGAACCTGCGCGGACTGTGGCAGCCCGATGAAGAGCGCCTGCTGCGCGAGGTCACCGAGACCATCGCGCGCCACGAGGGTGCGCCGCCGGCCGGCTGGATGGGCTCGGGCGCCTACGAGAACGCGCATACGCCTGATCTTCTGAAAGAGATCGGCTACAAGTACCTGATGGACTGGCCGATGGACGACCAGCCCGTCTGGCTGCGCACGCGCGCCGGGCCGCTGCTCTCCATGCCGTACCCGATCGAGCTCAACGACGCGCAGGTGATCATCCATCGCAAGCAGGACGCGTCGGACTTCTGCGACATGGTCGTCGACCAGTTCGACGAGATGATCGAGCAGTGCGAGCGCCACCCGCTGGTGATGAACGTCTCGGTGCATACCTACGTCTTCGGCCATCCGTTCCGGCTCAAGCGCCTGCGCACCGCGTTGATGCATTGCCGGGGGCACGCCAAGGCGGCGGGCGTATGGTGGACGCGGCCGCGCGACGTGGCCGACTTCTGCTACCGGCTCGAGCCCGGCATCATTCCTTGAGCGTGTCCCTCAACGCCGCAATTTCAGCATCAATAGAAAAATTCTGCTGTAAAACGCGGCCGGCGCGCCGGTACCAGTAGCGCGCGTTCGGCACATCGCCTTCCATGAGGTGCACGATGCCGTGCGCCCAGCAGGCGAGGCGCGACTCCTCGTCCTCCTGCACGATCAGGTGCGCGGCCCGCCAGTCGCCTTGCTCGAGCAGCGACAGCGCCTGCCGCAGGTCTTTTTCAGCCATCTAGAAAGCTAATTGACAAAGGTAATTGCCGGGTTGAGAATTTGGCGCTCCATGGCCCGCGCGCGAAAAAGAACGGCTCCGCTGACAGTATCGCGCCCGGCGCTGCTCGCACAAGGCTCGGACACCGAGTTCCGTGGCCTGGTCCACGATCTCATCGCCTATGGCCACAAGCTCGACGCCTGCCGCGACGCCTTTGCCGCGATCGCCGGGATCTCGGGCGCGCAGTACGAGATCCTGATGCTGGTGAGCCGCGCCGACGGCCTTTCGATCGGCGAGGTGGCGGCGCGCCTGCATCGCTCCGGCGCGTTCATCACCATCGAGGCGAATAAGCTCGCCGAACGCGGCGTCCTCGACAAGACATCCGATCCCGCCGACGGCCGCCGGGTGCTGCTCAAGCTGAATTCCAATAGCCTGCAGCTGCTGGAGCGCCTGGCGCCTTACCAGCGGCGCATCAACGACGTGCTGTTCGAATTCCTCGACGAGAAGCGCTTTGGCGAGCTGCGCGCGCTGGCGGCAAAGCTCGTGGCGTGCGGTGACCGCGCGGTGGCGATGACCGCCGTTCTGGTGCACGAAGCGGAAGCCGCGTGAGCGTCTCGTATTTTGTGCGCTACGACATTGCGGTGCCCGACCTGCCGGCGTTCCTCGAGCGCTACCGCAAGCTCCATGTGCCGATGGTGACGACCTGGCCCGGGCTGCAGCGCATGGTGCTGCACACGCCGCTCGAGTGGAGCGACCCGGCGCCGGTCAACCGCGGCAAGGCCGTGCTGATGGCGCAGCTCGAGTTCGACAGCGAGCGCTCCATGAACGAGGCCTTCGCCTCACCCGAGCGCGCCGCCGCGCGCGAGGACTTCAAGCGCTTCATGACTTTCGAAGGAACCGTGATCCACCAGGCGATGGCGAGCGAGGACGTCTGGCGCTCGCCCTGGCTGGACGGCAACGAGGAGCAGGCCTGATGAAACCCAAACAGCACCTGGAATTCGTTAACGTCGATCTGAAAAGCGGCTGGGAAGTGCCGGCGGGCTATCCGGCGGGCTTCTACCAGAAGATCCTGGCCTCGGACCTCGACGAGAAGAACAAGCGCGGCAGCCGCACGCGCCTGCTGAAGATCGAGCCCGGCGCGTTCTCCACCGAGCCCTTCGTGCACGACCACTGGGAAGAGGTGTACGTGGTGCAGGGCGACCTGGTGGTCGGCAACGACAAGCAGGGCAGGGGCGGGCAGCAATGCTTCGCGCCGACTTATGCCTGCCGGCCGCCGGGCGTGCACCACGGCCCGTTCACCTCGCGCACCGGCTGCATCCTGCATGAGATTCATTACTATGCTCAAGACCGGAGCTGAGCACCTCGAGTCGCTGCGCGACGGCCGCGTCGTCTACATCGGCGCGGAGAAGGTCGACGACGTCACCACGCACCCGGCGTTCCGCAACGGCGCGCGCTCGATGGCGGCGATCTACGACCTGAAGCGCTCGGACCCGGCCTTCAGCTTCGAGGAGGGCGGTGAGCGCTTCAGCACCTACTTCTTGAGAAGCAGGTCGAAAGAAGATCTCGAGAAACGGACCAAGCTTCATCGCGCGATCGCATTGATGAGCCACGGCCTGCTCGGCCGGTCGCCCGACCACGTCTCGAGCTTTGTGACCGGCATGGCGATGAACCCTGCGGTGTTTAAGGGCTTTGAGAAGAACCTGCTGAACTACTACGAGCATATGCGGCGCGAGGATGTCTACAGCGTCTACGCCGTCATTCCGCCGCAGGCGGCGCGCAACCCCGAGTTCTACGTCAAGCAGAACATCCCGGTGCCCACGCTACGCGTGGTGCGGGAGGACGACGACGGCGTGGTGATCTCCGGGATGAAGATGCTCGCCACCGGCGCGGTGTTCGCGAACGAGATCTGGATCGGCAACCTGATCCCGCTGGCGCCGAACCAGTTAGCCGAGTCCATCACGTGCGCGATTGCGGTCAACGCGCCGGGCGTGACGTTGTGGTCGCGCAAGGCGTACGAGCGGCACGCGCCCAGCGAGTTCGAGAACCCGCTGACCTGGCGCTTCGACGAGACCGACTCGATGGTGATGTGCGAGAACGTGAAGGTGCCGTGGGAGCGGGTGTTCGTGCACATGGACGCGGTGCTGGCGCGCGAGGTCTATATCAAGACGCCGGGCCATTGCTACGGCAACCACCAGTCGAACGTGCGCTTCCACGCCAAGATGCAGCTCATCGTCGGCCTGGCGAGCAAGATCGCGCACGCCTCCGGCGCGAACGAGGTGCCTGCAGTGCGCGAGGTGCTGGGGCGCTTCGCCGCGCTCGAAGCTGCGCTCGGCGGCATGATTGCCGGCCAGATCCAGGACGCGGAGGATTGGCCGGCGGGCTTCAAGACGTTCAACCGCCGCTACATGTACGCGGCGCTCAACTGGTGCACCGAGAGCCATTCGCAGATCATCGACGCGCTGCGCGAGCTGTGCGGCGGCGGCGTGTTCCAGATGCCGGCCGACGTGACGGTGATGCACGACGCGAAGCTGAGGAAGATGTTCGAGACCTACTGGCAGACGCCGCAGCTCGGCGCGCTGGAGCGCATGAAGCTCTACAAGCTCGCCTGGGACCTGATCGGCTCCGAGTTCGCCGGCCGCCACCTTCAGTACGAGAAGTTCTACGCCGGCGCCTCGTTCATCGTGCGCAACCACTCCTTCCGGGAGGCGCCCTGGGAGGGCTTCCACAAAGTGGTGGACGACCTGATGGGGACTTACGAGGTTCCAGCCCGTTGAGCGGCTGATTTCAGCGGCGCAGCACGAGCGACAGCGCAACCAAGACGAGCGCGGTACCGGCCAGCACCGTGAGCGTCACGGCTTCGCCCAGCAGCAGCCAGCCCCAGAACACGCCGAGCACGGGAACCGCGAGCCCGACGGTCAGCGTGCGCGACGGCCCGATGTCGCGGATCAGCGTAAAGAAGGGCAAGTACGCAATCCCGCTGCACACCGCGCCGAGCGCGACCAGCGCGGCGGCGCCTTGCCAGGTCCACGATGCGGCGGCCGGCGCCTGGGTCCACAACGGCATCATCAGCAAAGCGGAGAAGCGTAATGGAGCCGGCGGCGAGCCCCATCGGCGGCACGCGGTCGGAGCGCTGCTTGATCAGGATGCCGGCCCAGCCCCAGAACGCCGCGCCCGCGATTCCGACGACGGCGGCGAGGGCGGTCTTCCAGCCGAGCTCGACCGGGCCGAGGTTGACGATGAGCGCGACCCCCGCCACGCCGAGCGCGAAGCCGGCGATGCGCTTCGCGCCGAGCGGCTCCTTCAGTACCGGAACGGCGATGAGCGCGGTCCACAGCGGCACCATGCCGTTGATGATCGCAAGGTAGCCGGCGGGCAGCTGGGTGGCCGCCCAGGCGAAACAGACGAACGGCAGCACGTTGTTGACCAGCGCGATGACGAGGTGGTCGCGCCAGTGCTCGCGCAAGCCGATGCGCTCGCGTGCGAACCACGCCACCCAGGGCAGCAGGAACAGCGCGGCAGACAGGGCGCGCCCCTCGGCCACCGCCGCGATGCCGAACACCGGCACCGCCATGCGCATGAAGATGTACTGCAGCGACCACATGGTGGCCAGCGCCAGCCACCGTGCGGCGGCGGAGCTGGTCAGAGGTACACGCGTTTCATTCCGTCCGCGGGATAGCGCGTGCCGGCGCCCGCTCCCGGCGGCGCCGCCTCCGAGATGCGCTTGAGGTCGTCGGCGGAGAGCTTGACCTCGAGCGCCTTCAGGTTCTCGTCGATGCGCTCGCGGCGCTTGGTGCCGGGAATCGGCACGATGTCCTTGCCCTGCGCAAGCACCCAGGCGAGGGCGAGCTGCGGCACGGTGCAGCGCTTCTCGCGCGCGATGGTTTCCAGCCGCTGCACCAGCGCGACGTTCTTGTCGAGCGCCTCGCCCTGGAATCGCGGGTGTGCCAGGCGGCGATCGCCTTCCGGCAGGTCGGCTTTTCCGCGCACCGTCCCGGTCAGCATGCTGCGGCCGAGCGGCGCATACGGCACGAGCGAGATGCCGAGCTCGCGGCACGCCTTGAGGGTTTCCTCGCCCTCCTTGCGGTAGAGCAGGGAGTACTCGTTCTGAACTGCCGCAATCGGATGCACCTTGTGCGCGCGGCGGATGGTCTGCGGATTGGCTTCCGACAGGCCGAGCGCGCGCACCTTGCCCTGCTCGATCAGGCGCTTCATCGCGCCGACGGTCTCCTCGATCGGCGTGTTCGGATCGACGCGGTGCTGGTAATAGAGGTCGATGACGTCGATGCCGAGGCGCTTCAGGCTCGCCTCGCACGCCTGCACCACGTATTGCGGTCGCCCGTCCACGCCTTGCTTGCCGTCGGGGTGCTTCACCTGGCCGAACTTGGTGGCGACGATCGCCTTGCCGCGCCATCCGTCCTTGAGCGCCTTGCCGAGCAGGGTCTCGTTATGTCCCCAGCCGTACATGTCGGCGGAGTCGAGGAAGGTGACGCCCTTGCCGATGGCAAGGCGGATCACGGCGATCGACTCGTCATCGTTCGCGTTGCCATAAACACCGGACATCGACATCAACCCCAGGCCGATCGCCGACACCTTGATTCCGCTACGGCCCAACTCGCGCTCTTGCATGAATACGTCTCCTAAAACAAATCGAAGTACTCGCGGTGCTCCCAGTCGCTCACTTCGAGGTTGAAGCGGGCGAGCTCGGCTTCCTTGATCCTGCAGTAGTAGTCGATGAAGGCGCTGCCGAATCCGTCGCGCAGCGCCTTGTTGAACTTGAGATGCTGCAGCGCTTCTTCCAGGGTGCGCGGCAACATGTCGGCCTTCGCTTCGTAGGGGGTGTCGGCCGGGCGCACCATGGGCATGCGCCGCTCGATGCCGTCGAGCCCGCTGTAGATCTGCGAGGCGAAGTAGAGATACGGGTTCGCCGCAGGCTCGCCGATGCGGTTCTCGATGCGGGTATCGGGATCGCGCGGCCCGCCGATCACGCGCAGCATGGCGCCGCGGTTCTCCTTGCCCCAGATGACGCGGTCGGGGGCGAGCGAATAGGGCCGATAACGCTTGTAGCCGTTGATGGTCGGCGTGGCGAAAGCGGTCGCGCCGCGCGCATGGGCGAGCAGCCCGGCGAGGTAGTACTTGCCGGCGTCGGAGAGGTCCTCCTTGTCGGAGGTGAACGCGTTGAGGCCGTTGCGCGTGAGCGACTGGTGCAGGTGCCAGCCGCTCGACATCACGTTCGGCAGCTTGGGACGGCACATGAAGGTCGCGTGGTAGCCGTGGCGCCGCGCGATCTGCTTGACCGCGCTGCGCAGCAGGACCATGGCATCGGCGGCCGCCATGCCGACGCGCGGCGCAAGGGTGAATTCGAGCTGGCTCGGGCCGAATTCGAGCTCGAACGAGCGCAGCGGGAGCTCGAGCGCCGCCAGGCCGTCGCGCAGCACCTTGATCACGCCATCGAGCTGGTCGTATTTGTGCTCGGTGAGCAGCTGGTAGCCGGTGGTGAGGAGCTCGACCTCCGGCGGGTTGCCCGGCTGCCCGGCATCCTCGGGCCGAAGGTGCGCGTCGCGGATCCTGAAGACGTGGAATTCCACTTCCAGCCCGGCGACGAACTCATAACCAACGCTCTCGAGGCGATCCAGCGCCTTGCGCAGCTGGCCGCGGGTGCTGAACGGCACCGGCCGGCCGTCGGGGAACTGCAGGTCGCAGAGGAACCAGCCCGTGTCCGGCGCCCAGGGCAGGACCCGGAACGTGGATTGGTCGGGCACCATCAGGATGTCGGCTGCGCCTTGCATCTCCGCGATGCCGAGGCCACCGCCCGGCGTGAACGCCGGAAACACGGTCTTGTGCGCCGTGTCCTTGAGGAGCAGGGTGCTGGTGACCGTCACGCCGCGCTCCATGGCAGCACCCGCCGCGGATGCCGACAGCGTCTTGCCGCGCAGCACGCCGTGCTGATCGGCGAACGAAAAGCGGACCGCCTTGATGCCCTCGGGAAATTTCATGCGGCCCAGGCCGAGCGCCTACGCCGCGTTTCGTCGGATTCCTTCCAGTACTCGTCGATCCGGGCAGTCGGACCGATTCCATCAATGGCGGGAGGTCCGGAGCCGTTGACGCCGACAACGAACTCTCCCGCCTCGCTCCTCTTGATCGCATCCATCAGCAGCCGGCGGTAGAGCACGATGCCCTTGTCGGTGGTGCCAAGATTCTCCTTGGTGCGGTCGGCGATCACGCCGGGGGACTCGCAGGCGAACTGGTCATGGATGTTGATATCGAAGCCCATGCCGGTGAAGGTCTTGAATTTCTGCTCCTCGGCGTTGAAACCCCAGGCGTTGGCTCTCGAATAGATCGGCTTGTAATCGGGCGCCGGGTAGGTCTTCAGGCGCTGGCTTCGCATCGTGTCCTTGTCCACCGGAGCGCCGAAGCTGGTGAAAATGGAGTACCAGTAGCAGCCGGTATCGTCGACCGGAACATGGAACTGCGTGATCGTCATTTCCGCGTTCATCGGAATGACGAAGGCCTGCGGGAAAAGGATATTGGTGACGCGGATGTGCGTCTGCGCTTCGCTGATCTTGCGCAGCGTATGCAGGCGCATGCCGTACTCGGTGCGCTCGACGCGGATCTCGGGGCGGTCGTATTCGCGCAGCACCTTGCTGATGGGCAGGTCCGAATCCGCCGGCTGGCCGCGGAACTGCTTGCCGTAGCTTGCCGCCGGGTCCTCATCCTCGAAGTACTTGTGCAGCCAGGAGGCGTGCGCCGGATCGATGCCGACCTCGAGCGCCTGCAGCCAGTTGCAGTCCCAGTAGCCCTTGAACGCGAACGTGTAGGCGTCCGGCGCGACGAAGCAGTCGAAATTGGGAAACGCGGGAGCGGCATCATTTCCCAGATATCCGAACAGGATGCCGCTCTTCTCCACCACGGGATAGGCCACCGTCTTGATGTGCTCGCACAGCCGGCTGCCCTCGGGCTCGGCCGGCGTCTCGACGCACTTGCCCGTGGCGTCGAACTTCCAGCCGTGGAACGAGCAGCGCAGGCCATCGGGCTCGATGCGGCCAAAGGCGAGGTCGGCGCCGCGGTGGGGGCAGTGGCGCTGTATCAGACCATAAGAAGAATTAACTTTATATAAGACCAATTCCTCGCCGAAGACGCGAACCGCCTTCACCGGGCGCTCGCCCTGCATTTCGTCCACCAGCGCTACCGGCTGCCAGTAGCGCCGCAGCAGCTTGCCGGCCGGTGTGCCCGGCCCGATGCGCGTCATCAGCTCGTTCTGCTCGGCGCTGATCATTTTTCTTCGCGGTAGAGGCTGAGCGCCTTCATGGCGGGAATGTCGTTGAAGCAGAACAGCACCGCTTCGCCGTAGGCGCCGTGGCGGTACGGCGCCCAGGAAGGCACGCAGAAGATGTCCTTCTCTTCCCATTCGAAGTGCTGGCCGCCAACCTCGGACCAGCCGCGCCCGGTCGCGACCTGGTAGATCAGGCTGCCGGTATGGCGCTTGCGCTTCGTTTCCCTGATCAGCTCGAGGCGCGCGCCCATCGTCGGCATCACCGGGCCACCCGTCAGTGGATTGCTGTACTCGTAGGTTCCTTCGCGCTTTACCCGCGAATAGCTTTCATCCCATTTGTAGAGGAACACCGGTGAGTATGGCTTTTGCCAGTTGTCGCGCGAAAGATGCGCGGGCGTTTGCACCACCTGCGGATGCACCTCGTAGAAATTCGCGTCGAGCGAGTTCATCAGCGGAATGTCCAAGCCGTCCTGCCACGTACACTGCGTGCCGTCGGCTTCGACGCCGTGGTCGTGCCAGGTGCCGTTCGGTGTGAGCACGAAGTCGCGCGCGCCGAGCGTCATGCGCTCGCCGTCGACCACGGTGTAGGCGCCCTTGCCGTCCATGACGAAGCGCAGCGCGCTCGCCTGGTGGCGGTGGGCCGAGGTGAATTCGCCGGGATTCATCACCTGCACGCCGGTGTAGAGCAGGCCGGCCGCGGCGCTCCACTCCTTGCGGCCGGGATTGACCAGCATCACCACGCGGCGCGCCGCCTTCTCGGCCGAGACCAAGTCCGCGGCTTTTCTTACATAAGGTTCAATTCGTTTCCAGGCCCACAGCGTGGGCACGGATTTCGGCTGCGGGTACCAGGGCTCGATCTCGTTGGCGACGTTCCAGAGCGCGCCGAGCTCCTCGCCCTCGAGGGCGCGATAGTAGGCTTCGAGCTCCGGCGTGTCCTCGACGTTGGCGCGCCCAATGACGTTCTCGCGTCTCATCTATGAGAAAAGTATAGCTTCTCGGCGCGCCACGGCGTAGCGTGTCTCTGGCAAGGGAGCCACGGCCCAGCTCATCAACCAGGGCCGCCGAGGAGGGAGATCAACATGCATTCGTTCCGCCGCAGCGTGGTTCTGGCGCTTGCTCTCGCAGGTACCGCCTGGTTCATGGCGGCGGCGTCGGCACAAACCGACGCCCGGTCCTACGGCACGTGGAAGCTCAACGTCGCCAAATCGAAATACAGCCCCGGTCCAGCGCCGAAAAGCCTGACCGTGAAATGGGAAGCCGCAGGCCAAGGGGTGAGGTTGACATCGGAAGGTGTCACAGCCGACGGCAAGCCGATGAGCGGCGGCTACACCGCAAACTATGACGGCAAGGACTACCCGATGGTCGGCTCTCAGTGGTGTCGGAAGTCGATGATAGTGGGGGAAGGGGGGGTCGTGCAGGTTCTGACGCGGGTGATGGCAAAGGACGGTAAGAGCATGACCGTAACCACCAAGGGGACGACCCCCAAGGGGGCGCCGATCCATAACGTGTCTGTTTTCGAGAAGCAGTAAGGAGATCAGCTCGGGTTTGATCGGCATTCCGGGGTTCAGCGAGCCGGTCAGCTCGCTGAGTCACCTCGCGGCGGCGGTGGTCTTCGCTGTCCTGAGCGTCTCCCTGATTGCCCGGGGCCGCGGCGAAGCGCAACGGATTGTTGCGCTCGCCGTATTCGCCTTTTCCTGCGTGTTGCTGCTGTCGCTGAGCGGGGTCTACCACCTGCTGTCGCCGGGAACGGTCGGGCGCAGCGTGCTGCTTCGCCTGGACCACGCCGCGATCTTCGTGCTGATCGCCGGCAGCTTCACGCCGGTCCACGTCATCCTGCTGCGCGACCGGTGGCAATGGCACCTGCTGGCGTGGATCTGGATTGCCGCCATCGCCGGGCTCGTGCTCAAGACGGTGTATTTCGACGCCATGCCCGCCTGGCTCGGGCTGCTGATGTACCTGGGCCTGGGCTGGCTTGGCTTGATTTCCACGACCGCACTCGCGCTGCGCTCCGGCGTGCGCTTCGTCCTGCCGCTGGTGTGGGGAGCGCTGGCTTATACGCTCGGGGCGTTGGTGGACTTTGCGAACTGGCCGGTGCTCGTGGCGGGCGTCGTCGGCCCGCACGAGGTATTTCACCTAGCCGTGCTGGCCGGCATCTCGTTCCATTGGGCGTTCATTCGCAGCATCGCCAATGGTGCTTTCGCGCTTCATTTGATCGGCGGCGGCAGCGAGATTTCCACCGGGAAGCCGCTTTTCGGCTGCTCGCCGGAGGCGGTGAAGTAGCGGATGCTGCCGCGGCGGTCTTTTCTACACCCCAAGGTATCGGTGTTGTACGTTCGCATCCGCCGCCAGCTCGCTCGAGCTCCCGCTCCAGACCACGCGCCCTTTTTCAAGAACGTAATGCCGGTCCGCAACTCTGGTTAACGCCTTGACGTCCTTGTCGATGACCAGGATGGAGAGGCCTTCCGCTTTCAGGGTCTCGATGGAGCGATAAATTTCCGCGCGAATCAGCGGGCGCTAGGCCCTCGGTCGCCTCGTCGAGGATCAGGAGACGCGGATTGGTCATCAGTGCGCGGCCGATGGCGAGCATCTGCTGCTCGCCGCCGGAAAGCTGGTTGCCGTAATTTCCGGTGCGCGCTTCGAGGTGCGGGAAAAGCCTGTAGACCCGTTCCTGCGTCCAGGGCCCCTTGCGTGCGGTCGCGACGAGGTTCTCGCGCACGGTGAGGTTCGGAAAGACCTGCCGTCCTTCGGGCACGAGTCCGAGCCCAGCTTGTGCGATGCGATAGGAAGGTAGGCCGTTCAATGTCCTGCGCTCGAAGGAAATGGTGCCGGAGCGCGGCCGCGTGATCCCCATGATCGAGCGCACGGTGGTGGTCTTGCCCATGCCGTTGCGGCCGAGAAGGCTCACGACCTGCGACGCGGGCACGTCGAGCGAAATGCCGAACAGGACCTGGCTGCGTCCGTACGAGGTCTGCAGGTCGCGAACCGCTAGCATGAACCGCCCCGCATCACGCCTCCTCGCCCAGGTAGGCCTTGCGCACCTCTTCGTTCATTTTTATCTTGCCGGGCACGTCCGTGGCGATGACGCGGCCGTAAACCAGCACCGAGATGCGGTCGGCGAGGCGGAACACCGCATCCATGTCGTGCTCGACCAGGATGATGGTCTTCGTCTGCTTCAGCTTCTGCAGCAGCGCGATCATGCGCTGCGATTCGTCGGTGCCCATGCCGGCCATCGGCTCGTCGAGGAGCAGGAGGCGCGGACCAGTGGCGAGCGCCATCGCCACCTCGAGCTGACGCTGCTCGCCGTGGGCGAGGTTCGCCGCCAGGATGCTTTTTCGAGGAAGAAGGCCGACTTCTTCCAGCACGTGTTCCGCGGGCTCGACCAGCGCCGGGTCGCCGCGCGCGGTGCGCCAGAAGCCCGTGCGTCCTGAACGCGCCAGCACCGAGAGCATGACGTTGTCCAGCGCGCTGAACTCGGGATAGACGCTGGTGATCTGGAAGGAGCGCGCAAGGCCCATGCGCGCGCGCCGCGGCGCGGACAGGTTCGTGATGTCGGCGCCGGCAAATCGTACGCTGCCGGAATCGGGCCGCAGGTTGCCGGCCAGCTGGCTGATGAAGGTGGTCTTGCCGGCGCCGTTGGGACCGATCACCGCGTGGGTCTCGCCTTCGGCAACGTCGAAGTCGATGCCGTCGGTGGCGCGCAGCGCGCCGAAGCTCTTGGTCAGTGCTCTGACTTCAAGCATCGGGCTTGTAGAAGATGCCGGCGAGGCCGCGCCGAAAGAAGATCACCGACAGGATGAGGAGCGGGCCGAGGATCACCTGCCAGTGCTGCGTCCACCCTTTGAGCAGCTCCTCCACCATGAGAAGCGCGAACGTGCCGAGGACCGGCCCGGCGGTGGTCGCCATGCCGCCGAGGATCACCATGAACATGATGTCGCCCGACTGCTGCCAGCTCATCAGGCCGGGCGTGATGTAGTTCGTATGGTTCGCGTACAGCGCCCCGGACAGGCCGCACATTGCGCCGGCGATGACGAACGCGGCGAGGCGGTACGGGTAGGGCGAGAAGCCGATGGCGCGCGTGCGCGCGTCGTTGGACTTGCTCGCGCGCAGCACCATGCCGAATCTGGAGTTCACGATCCTGTAGGTGATGAAGACGGCGAGCAGCATCAGCGCAAGGCAAAGGTAGTAGAACGCCACCGGGTCGCGCAGGTCGATGAGACCGCTGAACTGGCTTTTCGCCTTGAGCCGCATGCCGTCGTCGCCGCCGTACTCCTCCAGCGAGATGCCGAGGTAATAGAGCATCTGCGTGAAAGCGAGCGTGATCATGATGAAGTAGATGCCGCTGGTGCGGATCGACACCGCGCCGATGGCGAGCGCCACCACCGCGGACGCCACGATCGCGACCGGCCACTGCAGCCAGCCGCTGGTGATGCCGTAGAACCCCAGGATGCCTACGGCGTAGGCGCCGATGCCCAGGTAAGCGGCATGGCCGAAGGAGACCAGGCCGCCGTAGCCGAGAATCAGGTTCAGGCTTACCGCCGCGATGGCGAGGATCAGGATGCGCCGCGCGACGTCCAGATAGAACGGCTGGCCGATGGCGATGACGAACGGCGGCAGCGCGATCAGCAGCAGCACGGCCACGCTCCACAGGAAGAGTCGCTGCCTCATCCTCGGGCGGGGAACAGGCCCTGCGGCCGGAAGGTCAGCACGCCGGCCATCAGCAGGTAGATGAGGATCGAGGCGAGCGCCGGCCCGGCGGCTTCGCCTGCGGTGGGCGAGATGAAGGCGCTGAGCGCCGGCTTGAGGAACGCGCGGCCGATGGTGTCGACGACGCCGACGATGATCGCGCCGATCAGCGCGCCGCGGATCGAGCCGATGCCGCCGATGACGATGACCACGAACACCTGGATCAGGATCAGCTCGCCCATGCCGGGCTGGACGTTGTAGATCGGCCCGGCCATCACCCCGGCCAGCCCGGCGAGCGCGGCGCCGAAGCCGAACACCAGGGTATAGAGCAGGCGGATGTTGATGCCGAGCGCCGCGACCATCGTGCGGTTGGTCGCGCCGGCGCGGATCAGCATGCCGATGCGGGTGCGCGTGACGACATACCAGAGGACGACGGCGGTGACGAAGCCGACCACGATGATCGCCGCCCGGTACAGCGGATAGCTCGAGCCGGTGAAGAGCTCGATGTGGCCGGAGAGGAACGAAGGCACCGAGGCGAACTGGGCGGCACGGCCCCAGAAGATGGCGACCAGCTCGTTGAAGAAAAGGATCAGCCCGAAGGTGGCGAGCACCTGGTCGAGGTGATCGCGCTCGTAGAGCGTGCGCAGCGCAATTAGCTCCACGGCTATGCCGACGACCAGCGTGCCGCAAAGCCCGAGCAGCACGCCGAGCAGGTAGGAGCCGGTCCATTGCGCCGCGGCGAGCGCGAGATAGGCGCCGACCATGTAAAGCGAGCCGTGCGCCAGATTGATGAAGTTCATGATGCCGAAGACCAGCGTCAGCCCCGCGGCCATCAGGAACAGCGTCACGCCGAACTGCAGGCCGTTCAGCAGCTGCTCGAAGAGGAGGGCGAAGCTCATGAATAAAAAAGGGCGCTGGTCGCGCCCTTTCCGAAAGTGACCTAGCGGCTCACCACTTCATCTTGCAGTCTTGGTAGTACGAGTCCTTGTGCTTCTCGAACACCGTCTTCTGAATGCGCATCTCGATCTCGCCGTTCTTCAGCTTCTCGGTCTTGAGCAGGTAGAAGTTCTGGATCGGGTGGTGATTGACGTTGTACTGGAACGGCCCGCGCAGCGATTTGAAATCCGCCTTGCGCATCGCCGCGACCATGCCCTTGGTGTCCTTCAGGTTGCCCTTGACCGCGCGCACCGCCGAGTCGATCAGCATGATGCCGTCGTAGCTCTGCGCGCCGTAGAACACCGGCAGCTTCTTGTACTTCTTCTTGTAGTCGTTGACGAACTTCTCGTTCGCCGGGTTCTTCAGGTCCGGGCTCCAGTAGCGCGTCTCGTAGATGCCGACCGCCGCGTCCTTCACCGCCGGGATCGAGATCTCGTCGACCGTGTAGACGGTGTAGAGCGGGATCTTGCCGCGCAGGCCGGCCTGGTCGTACTGGCGCAGGAACTGGATCCCCATGCCGCCGGGATAGAACGCGAACACGGCCTTCGGGTTCTTCGAGCGCAGCTGGGTGATCTCGGCCTGGTAATCCTGCTGGCCCATCTTGGTGTAGATCTCTTCGACGATCTTGCCTTTGTAATAGCGCTTGAGACCCGCCACCATGTCCTTGCCGGCCTGGTAGTTCGGCGCCAGCACGTAGATGTCGTTGATGCCGGAGTCCTGCAGGAACTTGCCCATCGCCTCGGGCGTCTGGTCGTTGTTCCACGAGGTGCTGAAGTAGAGCTCGTTGCACTGCGAGCCGGCGAGCGGGCTGGCGCCGGCGTTGGTGCCGACCATGATCTTGCCCGCGCCGGTGACGACCGGCACCACCGCCATCATCACGTTGGACCAGATGATTCCGGAGACGAAGTCGACCTGGTGCTTCTTCAGCATCTCTTCGGCCACCTGCAGGCCGACGTCGGGCTTGAACTGGTCGTCGCCGTAGATCACTTCGGTCTCGAGCCCGCCGACCTTGCGGCCGACGTGGTCGAGCGCGACCTCCACCGCCTCCTTCATGAACTCGCCCATCACGCCCTGCGGGCCGGAGAAGGTGCTGATGAAGCCGATCTTGAGTTTCTGCTGCTGCGCCAGCGCCGGGGCCGCCGTAAGCGATACGGTGACGGCGGCGGCGATGGCCGTGAGAATGGATTTGCGCACGAATTTCCTCCTCAGGAAAACACTAGGATAACGCAAGAACCTTCTCTCGGTTACGCCCTATGAACGGCAGCGGCACCACCTTCGCCCGGATGAGGGCGACGGGCTCGTCGGAAAAGCCGCCCCAGCGCACCCGCACCTGCGCGCCGTCGGCGATGCCGCGGTCGACCCGGGCGAGCGAAATCATGCGCCGCAGCGTCGGGCTGTACGCGTAGCCGGAGGCCCAGCCGCCCTCGACGATCTTCAGGAACGAAACGCGAAATTGCCCATACGGCAGGTCGGGCGGCGGCGCGGCCGGCGTGTCGTCGAACTGCGCGGCGTAGAGCTTCGCCATGTCCTCGCTCGACCATTCCAGGCCCACCAGGCGGCGACGAGGGTGTTCGTTGACCAATCTTTCCCGACCATGGAATTCTTTCTTCCGCAGGTCGATGGTGTGCCCCCAGCCGAGCTCGGCCGGCGAGCACAGGTGCTCGGACACGTCCCAGTCCAGCGCGGCATGCTCTTCGGCCGACATCCAGTGGCGCAGCATGCGCCGCAGCTGGTCGGGCGTGCCGCGCGCCGGAATGAAGTCGCGGATCACCGTCGCAATGCCCGTCTCCGTATGGCCGACTAGCTGCGCCTTGAAGCCGAGCTCGCGCAGGCCGAAGTCGCGCCCGACCTCGCGGATCTTCCGCCAGAGCTCGTGCGCGCGGCCGGTGTCGGTGCGCATCAGGAACTCGTAGCCGATCTCGCCGGTGACGCCCTGGCGCGAAACGATGGTCTCGATGTTCTCGAATGACGTTTGGCGAAAACGGGAAAAGCGCAAATCCTTCCAGCTCTCGCCGGTGAGCGCTTCCAGGACCTCGGTGGAGCGCGGCCCCTGCAGGGCGTAGCACGTGTAGTCTGGCGTGACATCCTGCAGCTCGACTTTCATGCCGGTCTTCGCGCGCAGGAATTCGAGCCATTTCAACCCGGCGGACTGGGTGAAGAGGTATTCGTCCGCCGCGAGCTTGAGCGTCAGGCCCTCGATCGCCACCTTTCCCTCGGCGCTCAGCATCGGCGTGTACATGACCTGGCCGACCGCCTGCTTCTCCAGCTCCTTCACCGTCGCATAGTTCATGAAAGCGCCGGCATCCCTGCCGGTGATGCGCGTCTTGTTGAGCCAGCTCCAGTCGCCGAGAACTGCACTATTTCGCAGGGCGGCGGATTCCTTCCACCAGCGCGTGTACTCGTACGCGATCAGGTAGCCGGCGTTGATGTGTCCCCAGATCTGGCTCGCGTTGGTCTCGGCCTGCGCCGGCGCGCCGGGCGAGCCGAAGTAGGGGCGCTCGAGGAAGGCTGGCTTGCCAAGCTCCTGCGCTTTCTCGTACTGTTCGCGCAGATTTTCCTTCATATGAAACGCAGCATAGTCGATTACATCGCCGAGCACGCGCGGAGAAACCCGGACCGGGTGGCGATCTATTTCCGCGACCGGACATTGACGTACCACGAGCTCGAGGAAGCCGCCGCGCGCTGCCGCGGCGCGCTCGCGGCGCACGGCATCAGGGCCGGCGACCGCGTCGCGCTGGTGATGAGCGACTCACCGGAAATGATCGTCGCCTTCCTCGGCATCATGGGCCTAGGCGCGATCGCGGCGCCCTGCAGCACGCTCCTCCCGGCCGAGGGGCTGGCCTATGTCTTCAAGGACAGCGAGGCCAAGCTGGTGGTGATGTCTCCGGAGCACCAGGCCAACGTCATGGCCGCTCAGCCGGTAAAAAGCATTCTCGCGGAGGATCTGTTGCGCGATGCAAAGCCGGCGCCGCTTGGTGAATTCGACCGCGACACGCCGTGCCTCGTGCTCTACACCTCCGGCAGCACCGGCCAGCCGAAAGGCGCCGTGCATCGCCACGGCCACATGCCGTGGACCGTGGAAAGCGTGGCGCGCAAGGTCTACCAGCTCGAGCCGGACGATCGCCTGTTCTCGGTGCCGCGGCTCTTCTTCGCCTACGGCCTGGGCAACAGCCTGTCGATTCCGCTCGGCGGCGGCGCTTCGACCATCCTGCTGAGCGAGCGGCCTTCGCCGGCGCTGATCAGCGAGGTGTTCGCGAAGTACCGGCCGACCATCTTCTTCGGCGTGCCGACGGTGTTCCGCATGCTGCTCGAGCACGTGCGGCAGGGGAACAAGCTGGATACGAGCTCGCTGCGCTTCGCGGTCTCGGCCGGGGAGGTGCTGCCGCTCGCCACCTGGAACGAGTGGAAGGCCCTCACCGGCACCGAGATCATCGAGACCCTCGGCACAACCGAGCTCCTGCATGCGTTCATCCACAACTATCGCGATCGCAATCGGCCCGGCAGCTCGGGCGTGGTGCTCGACGGCTACGAATGCAGGCTGACCGACGATGCCGGCAACGTGGTGGAAGGCGCCGGGCGCGGACATCTGCACGTGCGCGGCGGCTCGGCGATTCCGTACTACCTGAACAAGCCCGAGAAGACGGCGGAATCCATCCGCGATGGATGGGTACGCACCGGCGACGTCTACCGCCGCGACGGAGAGGGCTTCTTCTGGTTCGAAGGGCGCAGCGACGATCTTTTCAAGTGCTCTGGAATGTGGGTTTCCCCCGCCGAAGTGGAGGATGCGCTAGTGCGGCATGCGGCCGTGATGGAGGCCGCGGTGATCGCGGAGGCCGATGACACCGGCGCCACCATTCCCGCCGCCTACGTGCTGCTGCGCGCTGGAAACGAGCCGGATGAGAAACTGCGCACGGAGATCATCGCGAAAGCAGCCGAAAGCCTGCCGCGCTTCAAGCAGCCCAAGCGCATCCACTTCATGGACCAGCTGCCGCGCACGCCGACCGGCAAGGTGCAGCGCTTCAAGCTGCGCGAGCTGGCGCGATCCAGGCGGGGTTCTTGAAGATCTCCTGAAGGCGCCGCTCGTCCTCCGCGCCCGGCATCTCGCCGCGCGGCGCGCGCGGGTCCGGAACGCGCAGCGGCGCCTGCCCGGGCGGCGCGTGGCGGTTTAGCTGGTCCATCAGCTTGCGCACTTCCTCGACGAACGCCGAGCGCGCTACTGCGTTCGCGCGCGCCGGGTCGATCTGCGCGCCGCCCCATGGCGCCTTCAAGCCCCAGTCGTAAATGCGCTGTGCCCGGCTCGATACTTCAGCGCCGAAGGCGTCGTAGCAGATCCACATCATGCGCTCGATGTAGCGCTGGTGGATCTCGACCGGCACGTGACCCGCGGCGACAATGCGCTGCATTCCCTGGTGGCCCATCGCCAGGTGAAAGCTCTCCTCGCGCAGCATCGGCCCGATGCTGCGGGCGAAGGGCGCGAAGCCGGAGCCGGCGAACATGGTGAGCTGGTACTTGCCGACGCGGTCACCCCAGTTGTGCCACGAGAACACGTCGACCCAGTTCAGCTTGACGTTGAACATCTCGAGCAACGCCTCGCCCTTGGTCGCGCGGCGCTCGAGCAGCTCGCGCGCCGCCTGCCGGCCTTCGCCGCCGAAATAAGTCACCAGGAGGTACGCCATCTGCCAGCCGTGGCGCGTCTCCTCGGTCATGTGGCGCACCAGCCGCCTTCGGTCGTGGTCGCTCGGCGCGCTGTCGAGCAGCTCGCGCGCCTGCTCGACCGCGCGCACCTCCGAGTCGCCTTGCCAGACGATGAGCTGCAGCAGCTCGTCCTTGATCCGCGGCGCCGGAATGTCGCCGGGACCTTCCCAGCGCCGTTCGCCGGCGTAGCGGCCGTAGCGGATTTCTGGTTCGAGCAGGTCGGAGAACCGGGTGGTGAGCACCACGTCGGCATCGGGCGTGACGTCGATCTCACGCTGCCACGCCCGCATCGCGTCCACCCATTCGTCGAACGCGCCGCGCTGGGCGCCGGTCGCCAGTTGCGTCATTGCTAGTACGATTCTAAGCGTGCTGAGCCTGAAGGGGGTCACCAAGCGCTTCGGCGAAAGAATCGTCCTCAACGGCGTTTCCCTGGAGCTTGCCGCCGGGGAGTACATCGCCATCATCGGCGACTCCGGGGTCGGGAAGTCCACGCTGCTCAACGTGATCGCGGGGCTCGAACCGGCGGATCAGGGCACCATCGCCTTCGAAGGAAATGACCTCGGCTCTCTGGACGACGACGCCCTCACGCTCCTTCGCCGCGACCACTTCGGCTTCATATTCCAGGCGTTCCACGTCCTGCCGCAGCTTTCCGTCGAACAGAACGTCGCGCTTCCGTTGCTGCTCAGAGGAATTTCCAGCCCGGAAAGAACAAGAAGCGCCATTGCCTCCGTGGGCCTCGCCGGCAGAGAGGCCAGCCCGCCGCGCGAGTTGTCCGGAGGCGAGCTGCAGCGCGTGGCGATCGCGCGTGCGCTGGTGGGGGAGCCGAAGCTGGTGCTGGCCGATGAGCCTACGGGCAACCTCGATCCGGAGAGGGCGAAGCAGGTTCTGGACCTCTTCCGGGCTCAGGTGAAGGAACGGGGCGCGGCGGCGATCCTGGCCACGCATTCCGAAGCCGCGGCTGCCGGTTGCGACCGGCGCTACCGGCTGGCCGCCGACGGCCTGCGGTCGGCCTGAGCGCGGGGCAGGCGCGCGCTGAATACCGTGCCGTTCTGCTGCGACGACTCGGCGACGATGGTGCCGCCGTGCATGGCGACGATCTCGTGGGCGATGTAAAGGCCGAGGCCCAGGCTGTTGGAGGCACTGCCGTCCGCGCCGACCAGCCCAGACGGGATCTGCACCAGCGGATTGAAGATCACCTGCAGCTGATCCGCAGGGATGGGGTGGCCGCGGTTTTTCACCTGCACCGTGACGTGGTCCGGTGCGCCACTGGCGGCAAGTGTGATCGGCTGACTCGGCTCGCCGTGGCGGACCGCGTTGCTCAGCAGGTTCGACAGCACCTGCTGCAGGCGCTCGCTGTCGAACCGCCCGTTCAGGTTGCCGGAGGTCTCCAGCCGGAAAACCCGCTCCGGGTACGCGGCGCGTATCTCGTCCAGAGCGAGGCTGCAGATCTCCTCCATGCTTGCCGCCTTCGGCGAGATCGGGATCGCCCTGCCGAGGCGCGTCCTCGTGTACTCGAGCAGGTCTCTGATCATGGCGCTCATCTTTGCCGCGCTGCGGGTGATGCGCCTGACCGCTTCGAGCGGTGCTCCGCCGGGCAGCAGTCCCGGTGCCCCGAGGTACAGGCTGGAGTTGCCGATCGCCGAAAGGGGGTCGCGCAAGTCGTGCCCCAAAATCGCCAGGAAGGTGTCCCGCGAGCGCGCCACTTCATCCGAGTAGTTGGCGATCGACTCGGCCAGCGCCTGGTCGATCGATTCGTTGAACCGCGTCATCTGGTAGAACGCGGTCGCGTCCTGCGCGCCGCGCTTGAGCCACAGCCGAAGAACGCTCGCCCGCAACGCGCGGAATTCGGCAGCGAGCTGGCGCAAGTCGAACCCGGCGAGGTGGCGCAGGGCGCCGTGCGTCATCGCCGCCGTGCGCGTGGCCTCGGCGATCGGCACGAAGCCTTGCGACTTGTAGGCCTGCTCGAGGTCGGTCTGGTTGGTCTCGATATCCTCCGCCACCGCCTGCAGGATCTGCCTCGCGTGGTCGCGCAAGGCAAGCGATGTCATCGTCTGTCCCGGCGCCAGCAGCGACGAGGCGAATGCTTCCCACTCGACCAGAATCTGCTCGAGATTCTGGGTGATGAATTGCGCCAACCTCATGCGTATTGACCCCTCGAAAGCGTCGGGAAAATTGACACTGCATGACGTTAGCGGAAGAGCGCGAGCGGCTCTGTGCGCTGCCGTACTTACCTAGCCGGCACCCTTGGTGACGTGTGAACCTACCCCTTCCGGTCGGCGTCCCGGCGACCTTCCACGTCGATCATCTCGTCGATCATGCGCGCCAGGCCGTTGATTTCCTCGCTGATGTTGCGCAGCGAGCCGCGCGCCGCGGCGTCCGCGGCGAGGTCCTGGTTCAGCTTCTCGAGCGAGCTGCGGATGGAGTCCAGGGCGTCCAGCGCCATGGTGGGCCACTGCAGCGGCCGCATGTCGGTGACCAGCAGCGAGGCATAGCCGTCGGCGAACGAAGCCAGCGACATGCGCACAGGGATCGTGGAGCCGTCGCGCCGGGAGAGCTCGACCTCGACCTGCGACTCGCGCGCGCTGACCATCAGGAAGGCGCTCAGCCGCGCGCGGTCGCTCACGCCGACGTAGCTCTCGAGCGGAGCGGTATAGAGCTGGGCGAGCGGCACGCCGATCATGTCCGAGAAACGCTGGTTGGCGAACAGGATGTGGCCGTTGGCGGTGGCGGTGACCGCGCCCTGCTGCATGCGCTCGACCAGCTGCCGGTAGCGCTGATAGGCGTTGGCCAGCAGCAGCACGCGGCCGCTGCCGCCCGGGCCGACGACGAAGGCGTCGACCTCGCCGTGCGTGATGGCGCGGCGTACGTCCTCGGCTTCCTCCAGCTTCTCGCGCAGCAGCGCCAGTTCTTTCTCGAAGTCGGCGGAGACCGGTTCCATGCTTGTTTCTCCTGCGGTATTCACTTGATCTGGCGCAGCTGCAGCCCCACCAGCGTGCGCTCGGTATCGGAGAGGTCGCCGACGATGCGCCGCAGCGGCTCGGGCAGCTTGCGCACCAGGGTCGGGATGGCGACGATCTGGTCGTCCTTGGCGAGGCGCGGGTTCTTCAGCAGGTCGACGACCTCGATCGAGTAGCGCCCGGGGAGGTGCTCCTCGCATACGCGCTTCAGGTTGTCCAGCGCTGCCAGCGATTTGGGGCTCTGGCCGGCGGTATAGAGCCGCAGGTTCCACTTCTCGCCGGCAGTGCCGTTCGCGGGAGTCATTTCTTTGTCTTGCCCTTTCCGGCTTTGCCGGCAAATTGTTTGAGCTCGATCCCCTTGGGGGTGAGGACGAATTCGCGAATCTCGTGCGAGTGCGGCATGCCGCGCGACTTGAGCACGTAGAGTCCGCGCGTGCGCGCATCGTCGATTTCGATGTTGCGCACCAGCAGCCAGGTGTCGACGAGCGACGAGATGCCGACGTCGGTGGCCTCCGTGGCGCTGCCGCCACTCGTCAGGTGGGTGAACAACGCGGTGATCTGCTTCTCCTTCAGAAAATCGACCAGCCGCAGCAGCATCGCCTGCGTCTCGACCGCAGTCGACGTGCTGATGAAATTGCTGACCGGGTCGATGAGCACCGCCGCCGGCTTGAACTCGGAGACCATCTTGTGCACCTGCACCAGGTGCTGCTCCAGGCCGTGCAGCGTGGGGCGCGAGGAATGCAGCCGCAAAGTACCTTTCTTGACGTAAGGCTCCAGGTCAATGCCGATACTGCGCAGGTTGCGCATCAGCTGCTGCGGGGACTCCTCGAAGGCGAGGTAGAGGCAACGCTCGCCACGCCGCGCAGTCTCGTGTGCGAAGTGCGCCGCCAGGCTGGTCTTACCGGTGCCCGCGGTGCCGCTCACCAGAATAGACGAGCCGCGGTAGTAACCCTTGCCGTCGAGCATTTCATCGAGCGCCGGCACGCCGCTCGAGACGCGCTCGTTGCTCACCGCGTGGTCGAGCTGCAGGCCGCTTAGCGGCAGCACCGAGAAACCCTCCGCGTCGATCAGGAACGGGTACTCGTTGGTGCCATGGGTGGTGCCGCGGTACTTGACGATGCGCATGCGCCGCGTCGAGGTCTGCTCGGTGACGCGGTGGTCGAGCAGGATCACGCAGTCGGAAACGTACTCTTCCAGGCCCTGGCGGGTGAGCGAGCCTTCGCCGCGCTCGCCGGTGATGACCGCGGTCACGCCGCGGTCCTTGAGGAAGCGGAACAGGCGGCGCAGCTCGGAGCGCAGCACCGCCTGATTTTCGAAGCCGGCGAACAGCGATTCGATGGTGTCGAGCACGATGCGCTTGGCACCAACCGTGTCGATCGCGAGCCCGAGACGCAGGAACAGGCCCTCGAGGTCGTACTCGCCGGTCTCGGCGATCTCCGAGCGCTCGACGCGGATGTAATCGATCGCGATCTTGTTCTCTGCCGCCAGCGCGTTGAGGTCGAAGCCGAGCGAGCGCACGTTCTGCGCCAGCTCCTCGCCGGTTTCCTCGAAGGTGATCAGCGCGCCGGGCTCGTCGAACTCGGTGGCGCCGCGGATCAGGAACTCGGCCGCGAGCAGCGTCTTGCCGCAACCCGGGCCGCCGCAGATCAGCGTCGGCCGGCCGCGCGGCAGGCCGCCTTCGGTGATTTCATCCAGACCGGGGATACCGGTCGGCGCCTTGGGAAGAGAGTGCGCCTGCGCCGGGCGTTCCATCTTCATTTTTGCGGTGCGTTTGTTGGCAAATCGGGAGAGGGGCGATTCTACCCGATGACAGAGAATTCCCGACGGCCACGTCGCCGTCGTGGCAGCCCAACATTCATTGTTTCGACTACGCTATTTGAACAGTTTGCGGGCCGGAAAGGGAAGCGCCTTGGCGCCGAGGGCCTCCTCGATGCGCAGGGCCTCGTTCCACTTGGCCATGCGTTCGGAGCGCGCGAAGCTGCCTACCTTGAGCTGCGGCACGCCCCAGCCCACGGCGAGGTGCACGATGGAAACGTCCTCGGTTTCGCCGGAGCGCGCGGACACGATGGCGCGATAGCCGGCCGAACGCGCGCCGCATCCCAGCACGCCAGGGTCTCGGTGACCGTGCCGACCTGATTTGGCTTCAGTAACACCGTGTTGCAGGCGCCATGCGCGGTTCTCACCCTTTCCGCATCGGTGACGAAGAAGTCGTCTCCCACGACCTGGATCGAGGTCGCCTTGGTGAATGCGCGCATGGCGGCGGCGTCGGTTTCCGCGAACGGATCCTCGATCGAGACGATGGGATAACGCTCGATCCAGCGCAGCAGCATGGCGTGCAGCTGCTCGGCGGAGAGCGAGCGCTGCTCGAGCGCCAGGTGGTAGCTGCCGCCGCGGTAGAGCTGGCTCGCGGCGATGTCGAGGGCGATCGCCACGTCGACGCCGGGCTCGAGGCCGGCATCGGCGATAGCGCCCACCAGCTCGGCGAGCCCTTCCTCGTTGGTCTTGAACGCCGGCCAGTAGCCGCCCTCGTCGGCGACGCCCTGCAGCGCGCCGCGCTTCGCCAGCCGCTTGCCGGCGGCGGCGTAGACCTGCGAGGTCCACTCCAGCGCCTCGGCGAAGCTGCCCGCGCCGATGCAGATGATCATGTAGTCCTGCAGGTCGCAGCGCCCACGCGCGTGCGCGCCGCCGCCGAAGATCTGGATCTGCGGCACGGGCAGCGCCACGCGCCGTTCGCCGGCGAGGTGTTGCCAAAGAGGCTTCTTGGAAGCCAAAGCAGCTGCATGAGCGCAAGCCAACGAAACGGCGACCATGGCATTGGCGCCGAGGCGGCTTCTGTCCGCAGTCCCATCGAGCTCGATCAGCCGCTCGTCGATCTTCGCCTGGTCGGAGACGCTGAGCGCCCGCAGGCCGTCGCGGATCCGGGTCTGGATGTTGTGCACCGCCGTGCGCGGCTCCACCGTCTTCGCCTCGCCCGCGCCGGTGGACGCACCGGCCGGCGCGATGGCTCGTCCCATCGCCAGCGGCGTGGTGCCGCGCCCGACGATAACCTCGGCTTCGACCGTCGGTCGCCCGCGCGAATCCCAGACCTGGCGGCCTTTTACGTCGAGGATTTTTGCCATGCGTGGCGAATGTGCTCTAGCGAAGCTGCAGCCGGAATCAGCTCGCGTGCGATTCCGCGGACCAACTGGCGCTGAGCATCCGTCAGATACTCGACAGGTGACTTGCCGTCCACGCGGGCGAGAAGCAGCGCCGGCAGCAGGGTGGCGGTGCGACGTTCCACCTTTTCAAAGGGAACCCGCGCCAGATAGGCCGCCGATAGCGCATCGAAGCACTCGAGAAAAGCGCCGCGCGCCGCCGGCGTCCAAAGGCATTTCAGCAGCAGATGGTTCAGGCAGAACGCGAGGTCGAAGGCCGGATCGCCGTACCAAGCGCATTCCGCATCGAGAAACACCGGTCCACGCGGGCCGACGAGGATGTTCTTCGGGCTGACGTCGCCGTGCACGAGGCACAGTCTGGTGCTTGCCGTGCGCTGCGCGAGCGCCTGGAATTGCGGTTCAAGGTCGCGATGGGCGAGGCCGGTGGCGACCAGGTAGGGCTCGAGACGGATGGAATGGAAGATCGCGTCGGTGGCAAAGCGCTCGGCAATCTCCGCACGGCCGGCGGTCGCGGAGTGGATGGCGGCGAGCGTGGCGCCGACTTGCGCGGCGAACGTCGGCCGGGCATCGCCTTGCCGCAGGCGCTCTTTCCACACCGGCAACGGCAGGTATTGCATCGCGAACAAGCCGGCGCGATCGTCGCTCGCAAGAACTCGAGGTGCAGCGCCCGGCGCCGCTTCGCCGGCCGTCTCGAGCCAGAGTCGCTCGTACCGGTTGCGCTCGATCGGCGCTTCCCAGCGCTGGGAGACGCGCAGGCGCGGAAGCGCGCGCTTGACGCAGACGTTGCCGACCTTCCAGATCTCCGAGGACACGCCGCCGCTCAGCGCTTCGACCGGGCTGGTTTCGAGTCCGGCGCCGCGCAGCAGGCGAATCGCCGCCTCAGGGAGAGAGTCGCTCAATGGTCCAGCTTGCCGTGGCTGCTTGCGAGCTGTCTTTACGACGGTAGCGCAGGCGGTCATGCAGGCGATCGGCGCGGCCCTGCCAGAACTCGATCGCCTGCGGCACGACGCGATACCCGCCCCAGTTCGCAGGCCGTGGCGGTTGGTTCCCATGTTGGCGACGCGCCTGTTCCATCGAGTCTTCGAGGATTTTCCTGGTGGCGACGGTTGCGCTCTGCGCCGATGCCCAGGCGGAGAGCCGGGCGCCGAGCGGGCGCGTCGCATAGTAGGCGTCGGAGTCCGCCGCAGTGACTTTTTGCACAACGCCATCGATGCGCACCTGCCGCTCGAGGTCGGACCAGAGCAGCACCAGGCAGGCCTGCGCGCGCTGCTCGAGCTCGCGCCCTTTGCGGCTGAGGTAGTTGGTATAAAAGAGGAAAGCGCCTTGCTCGACGCCTTTCAGGAGCACGATGCGCGCCGATGGCGCGCCTTCCGGCGTCACCGTCGCGAGCGTCATCGCGTTCGGCAGCGGCAACTTGGCGCGCAGCGCGTCTTCGAACCAGCGCTCGAATTGCCGGATCGGATCGGCATCGGCCTGCGCTTCCGAGAGCCCCGCGCGCATGTATTCCTGCCGCAGATCCGCGATGTTCATTCGGCGATTCTACCGTCGGCGGCGTGGCGGAAAGCCGACTGCCGAGGGAAACGCAGCCAATCTCCCTCTGAAAATCGTTGACATGGGATAGCTTCTTCGGCATCTTCACGTCACCGCTGCTTCTCGCGGCGGGGGAACCGGGATCGAATCTTCCTAATTTCAATTTCAGCAGTTCAAAAGTTTCAGAGGAGAAACCGAGATGGCGAAGAAAAAAGCAAAGAAGGCGGGCAAAAAGCGTAAGCCAAATGCCGCCTTCATGAAGGCGATGACCCCGAGCGCCTCGCTCGCGGCCGTGGTCGGTTCGGGCGCGATGCCGCGCACCGAGGTGACCAAGAAGATCTGGGGCTACATCAAGCGCAACGGCCTTCAGGACAAGAAGAACCGCCGCATGATCAACGCCGACGACAAGCTGAAGACCGTGTTCAGCGGCAAGAGCCAGGTGTCGATGTTCGAGATGACCAAACTGGTCAGCAAGCACCTGAAATAAGGTTTCGGGAGGAGCACCGGAAAGGGCCCCGCAAGGGGCCCTTTCTATTTGTAGCCCCGCGAGGGGTCTTCTATTTGTAATACGCCGCGACGCGCTCGACTTCGTTCTTCGAGCCGAGCACCACCGCGCAGCGCTGGTGCAGGCCCTTGGGCTTGAGGTCGAGGATCGGCGTGTGGCCGTCGGTCGCCGCGCCGCCCGCCTGCTCGACGATGAACGCCATCGGGTTGGCCTCGTACATCAGGCGCAGCCTTCCTTCCTTGTTCTTGGCGTCGCGCGGGTACATGAAGATGCCGCCGCGCGACAGCACGCGGAACACGTCGGCCACCATCGACGCCACCCAGCGCATGTTGAAGTCCTTGCCGCGCGGGCCGTCCTTCCCCGCCAGGCATTCGTCGATGTAGCGCTTCACCGGCGGCTCCCAGCGCCGCATGTTGGAGGCGTTGATCGCGAACTCCTGCGTGTCCTCGGGAATGCGGATCTCGGGGTGCGTCTGCACGAAGGTGTAGGTCTCGCGATCCAGGGTGAAGCCGTAGACGCCGTCGCCGACGGTCAGCACGAACACCGTGGTCGGGCCGTACACCGCGAAGCCCGCCGCCACCTGGTTGCGGCCCGATTGCAGGAAGGCGGCCTCGTTCGGCTCGCACATCTTGCCGTCGGCCAGCTTCGGGCAGCGCAGGATCGAGAAGATGGTGCCGACCGAGACGTTGACGTCGATGTTCGACGAGCCGTCGAGGGGGTCGAACAGCAGCAGGTACTCCCCGCGCGGGTAGTGCGTCGGGATCGGCCGCGGCTCGTCCATCTCCTCGGAGGCCAGCGCGGCGAGGTTGCCGCCCCATTCGTTGGCCTCGAGCAGGATCTCGTTCGACAGCACGTCGAGGGTCTTCTGCGCCTCGCCGTGCACGTTCTTGGTGGCCGCGCTGCCCAGCCCGTCGGCGAGCGCGCCCTTGTTCACCCGCGTGCTGATCGCCTTGCAGGCGCGGGCGATGGTCTCGATCAACAGGCGCAGGTCGGCGTTGATCAGGTTGCGCTCGCGCTGGCGCGAAACCAGGAACTGGGAAAGGGTTACGCGTCTCATGGTGCGCGATTCTACTTCGGGGACGGAGCCCTAACTCTTGATCTGTTTGCGCGCGAACCACGCGCCGCCGAGCAGGCAGGCGGCGAGCACCCAGAACACCGGGGCCATCCCCACCGCGGTGGACGCCGCGCCCGAAGCGAGCGGGATCATCGTATGGCTGCCGTTCAAGAGCGAGGTGCGCAGGCCCACGGCTTCGCCCTGGCGACCGGGCGGCGATGCCGCGTACAGGAGCGACATGATGACCGGCTGGGCGCTGCCCAGGCCCAGGCCGAGGACGAACGACAGCACCAGCAGCGGCGGCACGCTCTGCGCCCAGGGAAACAGCAGGTAGCAGGCCCCGGAGATGCTGAGGGCGGCGAAGATCACCGCCCATTGCCTGACCTTGCGGATGATGAGCGGCATCACCAGGCGCACGGTCAGCGTGGCGACGGCGAACGTCGAAAGGATCACGCCGATCGAAGCGGCCGAAAGGCCGATGCGCGCGCCATAGAGCGGGATGAGGAAGGTGTAGAGGTCCCACCCGGTGGCGAGCAGCAGGCTCACCCAGAAGGTCTGCTGCAGCCCCGGGATGCGCAGGAGATCGAGCACCCGCGCGTTCTTCGCGAGCGGCACGTGCTCAGGACGCGGCAGCGGGCGCTTGCGCAGCCACAGCAGCACTGCGGCGATGAGCGGAAACAAGGCTAGTACCAAGAACGCCGCGGCATGCCCGAGCCCGTCGATGGCATAGCCGGCCACCAGCGGCCCGATGGAGTTCGAGATCGAGAAGCCGAGCGCCAGCCAGCTGAAATTCAGCGCGCGCTGCTCGAGCGAGCCGGCGGCGCCGAATACGCTGTTCATCGCGATGTGCACGTACATGAAGGCCACGCCGAGCAGCGTGGTGGAGAGGTAAAGGATTTCCAGGAAGGGAAAAGCGAAGGGCAGGGCGGCGGCGAAGGCGAGCGCGCCGAACGACAGCAGGAGCGGGCGCCGCGGGCCGGCGCGGTCGATCAGGCGCCCGGCGCTCACCGACAGCACCGCCGGCAGCAGCGCGAACAGCGACATCAGCACGCCGGTGGTGAACTCCGAGGCGCCGAGCTCGAGCGCGAACAGCGTGGTGGTCATCCTCGCGCCGACGAAGGCGAGGTGGCCGAGCGCATTCAGGACTACGAAGGTGACGATTTCCAGCTCGGTCTCCAGACGGTCATGGCAACGCCGGCGCAGGTGACCGCGATGCCGGCCAGCGCCAGCGCGCTCGGCACCACGCCGAACCAGGCGGCTTCCAGCACCACGGCGAACACCGGCGGAAGGTACATCATGCTGGTCACGCGGGTCGCGCCGCCGTGGCGCAGCAGGTAGTAGAACGCGCTCAATCCGAGCAGCGAAGTGAAGATCACCAGGACGACGATCGAGCCCCATAGCACCCGGCTGCTGGTGAACTGGAACCCTTCAATGGCGAGCGCCAGCGGCGCCACCACGGCAGCCGCGGTCGCAAACTGGATCACGGCCGCGGCCTTGAGGTCGGCCTGCGGCGCGAAGCGGCGCTGGTACAGCGTCGCCAGCGTGACGCTCGCCAGGGCGATCAGCGAGCCGAGCAGGCTGCCAAGACGCAGCTCGCGGATGTCGAGCTTGTGCCAGACGACCAGGGCCACGCCGGCGAGGCCGACGAACACCCCCAGCCACTGGCCGGGTTTCAGCCGTTCACCCAGGAAGCGCGATGCGAAGAACGCCGTGAGCAGGGGCTGGCACGAGAGGATGAGCGCCGACACGCCAGCCGACATGCCGAGGTATTGCGCGTAGTGGCTGCCGCCGAGCTGGACCACATGCATGAAGAGGCCGACCACGGCCAGGTGCACCCATCCCGCGCGCGTGCTGGGCCAGCGCGGCTTCCACAGCAGCACGACGGGAATGAGGCAAAGCAGGCCGAAGCCGAAGCGCAGCGTGAGAAAGGTGAACGGCGGGGCGTATTGCAACCCGGCCTTGGTGAAGACATAGCCGCTGCCCCAGACGGCGATGAAGTACCAGGCGAGCAGCGCGGGAAGAGTTCGGCTCAGGCCGGCATTCTAGGGGAGCTCGCTCTTCAGCATTTCGTAGAGCAGGTCGGGTTCGACCGGCTTGTGCAGCAGCGCCCGTATCCCGGCCGCCTCGACGTCGCGCTGGGTGATGCGCTCGCCATGGCCGGTGTACAGGATCACCGGCAGCCCGGGGCGGCGCGCGATCATCTCGCGCGCCAGCTCGAACCCGGTGGTGCCCGGCATGGTGTGGTCGGTGATCACCAGGTCGTAGCGCTCGAAGGCTTCCTTGGCGAGCGCCGGGCTGGTGACGCTCGCGGCTTCCAGCCCCCAGCTCTCCAGCAGCTCGCGCATGAAGCCGCCGACCGCGGATTCGTCATCGACGACGAGCACCCGGCCCTTGAGCGGGGTTTTGACCTGCCGGGATTTGCGCTCGAGCCGTGTGGAGGGAAGCGCCTTCCCGGACGCCATCGGCCATAGCAGCCTGAAGCGGGTGCCGGCGCCAGGTGCCGTTTCCACCACTACGTGGCCGCCGTGCTCGTGGACGATGCCGTGGACCGTGGCGAGGCCCATGCCGGCGCCGCGCCCGACTTCCTTGGTGGTGAAGAAAGGCTCGAACATGCGCTCGAGCACCGCGGGGGGGATGCCCGGCCCGCTGTCGGCCACCGCCAGCTCCACGTATTCGCCGGCGAAGCGCTTGCGGCAGCTCGAGCAAACCGCCGCCTGCAGCGTCTGCGGGTGGACCGCGATCGCCACGCGGCCGCTGCCCGCCATGGCATCGCGCGCGTTGATCGACAGGTTGAGGAGCACCTGGTCGAGCTGTACCGGATCGAGCATCACCGCTGGCGTGGCTTCGATCTGGATCTTGATTTCCAGGGTGGATGGCAGGGTCGAGCGCAAGAGCTTCAGCGACTCGTCCACTGCGGCGCCGAGGTCCAGAGCGCGCGGCGCGCCGCGCTGCCCCCGGCTGAAGGTGAGCATCTGCTGGATCAGATCGCGGGCGCCGCGCGAGGAGGCGAGCGCCTGGTCGAGATAGCTGCCGAGCTTCGGGTCGCCGGCGGCGGATTCGCGCTCCGAGGCGAGCACGATGTAGCCCATGATGCTCGCCAGAAGGTTGTTGAAGTCGTGCGCGATACCGCCGGTCAGGTGGCCGATGGCCTCCATGCGCTGCGCCTGGCGCAGCTGCGCTTCGAGCTGCGCGCGCTCGGCTTCGGCGCGCTTCTTCTCGGTGATGTCGCGCGCCATGCCCAGCGCGTGCGGGCGGCCGCGGTACAGGATCGGCACCGCGCGCATCTCCACCTCGAGCGGCGTGCCGTCCTTGCGCACGCCCTGCACCTCGAAGTCGACCGATTCGCCGGCGATCACGCGGCTGTGCATTTCCTTGGCCAGCGCCGCCTGCTCGGGGCCGGCGAAGAACCAGCGCTGGCCGGCGATGACCTCCTCGCGGGTAAAGCCGCTCATCTCGAGGAAAGCCGGGTTGACGTCGACCACGCGCGCCTGGTCGTCGCGCAGCACCAGGGCGTCGGTGGCGGCGTTGAAGATCGAGCGGTACTGCTCTTCGCTCGCGCGCAGCCGCTCCTCGTTGCGCTTGCGCTCGCTGATGTCGCGTCCGACGTAGAGCACGTGGGGCTCGCCGCGGTGCAGGATCGGCACACCGCGCAGCTCTACGTCGCGCCGCGTGCTGTCCTTGGAGATGCGCACGGTCTCGAGCATCACCGGCTCGCCGGCGAGCGCCTTGGCGTGCAGCGCGCGGATACGCGCTTCCGTCTCGGGCGGGTTGGCGACCACGTGCTGCTTGCCGATCACCTCGTCGCGCGAGAAGCCGCTGAGCGAAACGTAGGCCGGGTTGACGTCGACGATGCGGAACTCGGCGTCGCGCAGCACCAGCGCGTCGGCGGCGGCGTTGAAGATGGCGCGGTACTGCTCCTCGCTCGCGCGCAGCGCCTTCTCGTCGGACTTGCGCGCGGTGATGTCGCGCCCGATGTAGAGCACGTGCGGCCGGCCCTGGCGCAGGATCGGCACGCCGCGCGTCTCGATGTCGAAGCGCTCGCCGCTCTTGCGCCGCGCGCGCGCCTCGAACACCACTTTCTCGCCGGCGAGCGCGCGCGCGTGCAGGCCGCGCACGTGCTCGTTGAGCGCGATCGGGCTCATGGTGAGGTTGTTGCGTGCCGAGCACCTCTTCGCGCTTGCGGCCACTCATCGCCTCGTAGGCCGGGTTGACGTCGACCACGCGGAAGTCGGCGTCGCGCAGCACCATCGAGTCGGCGGCGGCATTGAAGATCGCGCGGTACTGCTCCTCGGTGCGCTCGATTTCCGTCACCGCGCGCACGCCGAGGATCTTCAGCACCGCTTCGCACAGCCCGACGTTGTCGAGCGGCTGGCGGTGCATCGCGCCGATCAGGCCGAGCGCATGCCCTGCGCCGTTGGTCAGCGGGTACGCGGCGTAGCTGTCCAGGCCGAGGCGGCCGAGGAGATCGTTGTGCGGGAAATTCGCGCCGCGCGCCCTGCGGCACACGCACGAACTGGCGGCCGACCACCCGGTCGCACGGTGTACCCGGCAGCGGATAGCTGAACGGAAGCTCGCATGCGCCCATCGAGGCAGAACGCGAGCATGCGCATCTGCGTGCGCGATTCATCGGCGAACACCGCGATGAAGCCCACGTCGACGCGCAGGATCTCGGCCAGCTCGCTCGCCAGGCGCTCGAACACGCCGCTGCCCTCGGCGGCTGATACCGCGAGCGCCGCGCGGCTGAGCGCGTCCTGTTGGTGAAGCTCGGATCCCATCCGCGCGCAGTGTAATTCTTCACGCGCCGGGGCCGGTAGCCTGTTACACGACTGAAACCAAATTACTTCCCGGCGGGGATGAACATGTACCCGGCGCCGCGCACGGTACGGATGGCGCGGGGGTGCGCCGGGTCTTCCTCGACCTTGCGCCGCAGGCGCGTGATGCGGATGTCGATCGAGCGGTCGAACGGCTCCCATTCGCGGTTGCGCGTCATGCTGAGCAGCTGGTCGCGCGACAGCACCTGGTTCGGATGCTCGATCAGGGCCTTGAGCAGATCGAATTCCATCGAGGTGATGGGGATCTCGCGGCCCTTGGCGTCGGCAAGGCTGCGCGCCTTCATGTCGAGGAAGCAGCGGCCGATGCTCACGCGTAGTGCGGTTTGTGGTTTTACAGACTCGGTTTTCTCGAGCCTGCGCAGAACGCTTTTCAGCCGCGCGCGCAGCTCACGCGGGATCGAAGGGCTTGGCGATGTAGTCGTCGGCACCGACCTCCAGCCCGGCGACGCGGTCCACCACGTCGCCCGCGCCGGTCACCATGATGATGCCCACCCGGTGGCGCTCGCGCAGGTAGCGCGCCAGCGTGAGCCCATCCTCGCCGGGCAGGCCGATGTCGAGCAGCACGACCGCCGGCGACGCGCGCTCGATCTCGGCGCGCATCGCCGCCCCGCTGGCCGCCAGCGCCACCTCGTAGCCGTGCGCGCCCAGGTACTCGGCCAGCATGTTCCGGATCGCCGGGTCGTCATCGACTACCAGCACGCGCGTTGCGGTCATGGGCCAAGTATACAAGCCGGAAACAAACTGTTTCCCGGCGGAAATCGCCGCGATACCGGCGCGCCCTACGCTGCCCCACATCGCAACGCCTACACGGGAGCAGCCATGATCAAGATCCTCAACCTGATGCTCGACGCCTTCGCCGAGGCGCAGCGCAAGCGCTCGCAGGCCCGCCTGTTCCAGCACCTCGACGAGCGCACGCTGCGCGACATCGGCCTGGATTTCGAGGCCAACCACGCCCGCGACCGCGCCCGGCGCATCGACGTGCGCTTCAACCTGTACTGAGAGGCGGCCATGGATCGGCATGAATACGTAGTGCAGGCCCATCTCGACCTGGTGCGCGGCAACATGGTGCGTATCAAGGACGGCCGGGGACTGATGGTGCGCGTGGTGAGCGGGGAGGTGTGGATCACCGAGGAAGGCGATCCCCGCGACCGCTTCGTCACCGCCGGACGGCATGTCCGCATCGTCTCGAGCGGCGTCACGCTGGTCTCGGCGCTCAGCCGCAGCTCGATCTCCCTGAGCTCGCGTGCGAGCAGGCGCGCGCGGCTGCAAGCGCGCCTGATGCGCGCCTGGAAAAGCTGGTTCGTGCCCGGCGCGCGTCCGACGACGGCGGCGCTATGAGCCCTGAGCAGATCCGCCTGGTGCAGGAAAGCTGGAGGCAGCTCCAACCGTCGGCGCCGCAGGCCGCCGAGCTGTTCTACAGCCGCCTGTTCGCGCTCGACCCGTCGGTGCGCAAGCTCTTCCGGACCGATCTCAAGGAGCAGGGCACCAAGCTCATGTCGATGATTTCGGTCGCGGTCGGCGCGCTGAGCCGCCTCGAGAGCATCGTGCCGGCCGTGCAGGACCTCGGCCGGCGCCATGCGCGCTACGGTGTCGAACAACGTCATTACAGCGTGGTCGGCGCCGCCCTCGTCTGGACGCTGCAGCAGCAGCTTGGCAAGGCGTTCACCGCCGAGGTCGAGCAGGCCTGGCGCACCGTCTATGGCGTGCTTTCCACCACCATGCAGCAAGCCACCGCTTCCCAGGAGATCTCATGACCCTGTACCGCAATTCCCTGCCGCAGCTCGGCGACGCGCTGTTCGTCACCGACGGCGGCATCGAGACCGTGCTCATCTTCAACGAGGGCATCGAGCTGCCGGATTTCGCGGCGTTCGATCTGTTCCGCCGCCCAGGCGGCGAGGCCGCGCTGCGTCGCTACTACGCGGCATACGTGCGCATCGCGATGCAATTCCGCGCCGGCATGGTGCTGGAGAGCGCCACCTGGCGTGCGAGCGCCGACTGGGGCCGCAAGCTCGGCTACCGGCCCGCGCAGCTCGCCGATGCCAACCGGCAGGCGATCCGCCTGCTCGAGGACATCCGCCGAGAGCATCGCGAGCTCGCGATGGTGATCAGCGGCTGCGTCGGCCCGCGCGGCGACGGCTACAACCCCACGAACGTCATGTCGGCCGACGAAGCGCAGGCGTACCACCGCGAGCAGATCGCCATCTTCAGCGATACCGCGGCGGACATGGTGAGCGCGATCACGATGAACTACGCAGAGGAAGCGATCGGCGTCGCGCGTGCGGCACAGGAAGCCGGCATGCCGGCGGCGATCTCCTTCACCGTCGAGACCGACGGGCGTCTGCCAACCGGACAGCCGTTACCGGACGCGATGCAGCAGGTGGACGAGGCGACCGGCGCTTATCCGGCCTATTACATGCTGAACTGCGCGCACCCCGAGCACTTCGAGAAAGTCCTCGAGCAGCCCTGGGCTCGCCGCATCCGCGGCCTGCGCGCGAACGCCTCGCGCAAGAGTCACGCCGAGCTCAACGAATCGACCGAGCTCGACATCGGCAATCCCGCCGAGCTGGGCGTGCATTACGCCGCGCTGAAGCGCGCTTCGCTACCGAACCTCAACGTGGTCGGCGGCTGCTGCGGTACCGATCACCGCCACGTGCAACGCATCGCCGCGGCGTGCGCACCTCTCTTCAGGGTGGCTGCATGAAACGCACAAGCATCGTGATGGTGGCTCTGGCCGCCGGCTGCGCGAGCACCGTACCGGTTCCGGACAACCTGAAACCGGCTGGGAACGAATCGCTCGCGCTCATCGTGCCGGCGAAGGGCGTGCAGATTTACGAATGCCGCGAAGGCAAGTGGGCGTTCGTGGCGCCCGAGGCCGCGCTGTTCGACCGGGCGGGCAAGCAGATCGGCAGCCATTACGCCGGCCCGCACTGGGAATCGGCCGATGGCAGCAAGATCGTCGGCGCCGTGAAGCAGCGCGCCGACGCGCCGGGCGCCGGGAACATTCCCTGGCTGCTGCTCGGCACGAAGTCGGTCGCCAGCGAAGGCGCGTTCAGCAAGGTCACCAGCATCCAGCGCGTCGC
>CAWENY010000012.1:0-18540 GCA_963810475.1 uncultured beta proteobacterium
GATTCCTTTCTTTGGGTTGACGGGCGCTCGAGCCGATAGCCCCTGACCAGCGCGAACAGCACCGGAATGACGATCAGCGTCAGCACCGTGGAAGAAACCATGCCGCCGACCATCGGCGCGGCGATTCGCCGCATGACTTCGGAGCCCGTGCCCGTCCCCCACATGATGGGAAGCAGGCCGGCCATGATGGCAACAACGGTCATCATCTTGGGTCGCACGCGCTCCACCGCGCCCTCCATGATGGCCTGACGAAGATCCGACGCCGAAAGCCGGGCGCCTTCCGCCGCGCGCTTTTGCTTGATGGCTTCCCAGGCGCTGTTCAGATAGATGATCATCACCACGCCCGTCTCCGCCGCCACGCCCGCCAGCGCGATGAATCCCACTGCCACGGCGACGCTCGCGTTGTAGCCCAGCAGATGCATGAGCCAGATGCCGCCGATCAGAGCGAACGGCACGGAAAGCATCACGATCAGGGCGTCGCTCACGCGCCGGAAATTCAGGTACAGCAGCAGGAAGATGATGACCAGCGTGAGCGGCACCACGAGCTTCAGCTTCTCCTTGGCGCGCTCCATGTACTCGAACTGTCCGCTCCACGTCACGAAGTACCCCGGCGGAAACCTGACCTGCTCCTGCACCGCCTTCTGCGCGTCGGCGACGTAGCTGCCGATGTCGCGATCCCGGATGTCCACGTAGATGTAAGCGGCAAGCAGGGCATTCTCGGTGCGGATGTTGGGCGGCCCCTTGGCGAGCTTCACCTTGGCAAGCTGGCCGAGCGGAACCATGACACCGCTCACGGTCCTTGCCGGCCGATTCGCGCCGGCCGCCGCCGCCCCCATCGCGGCGGGCGTGGCCGCGTTACTGGAGCCCATCACCGGCACCAGCACCTGGGAGGCGATCGCCTCCGGGTCGCTGCGGAAATCCCGCGGGTAGCGCACCGCCACGCTGTAGCGCTCCAGGCCCTCGACGGTCGTCGTGACCGTCTCCCCGCCAAGCGCGGCCGCAATGACGTCCTGCAGGTCGCCCACGGCGAGGCCGTAGCGCGCGAGCGCCATGCGATCGGGCTCGATCTCCACGTAGTAGCCGCCGGTGAGGCGCTCGGCATACGCGCTGGTCGTACCGGCGACGGTCTTGACCACCGCCTCGACCTGCTTCGCCACGGCCTCGATGCCCGCCAGGTCCTTGCCATAGACCTTGATGCCGATCGGCGTGCGGATCCCCGTGGAAAGCATGTCGATGCGGGCGCGGATCGGCATGGTCCAGGCGTTGGCGATGCCGGGGAACTGAAGCGCCTGGTCGAGCTCCGCGATCAGCTTGTCCGTGGTCATGCCCGGCCGCCACTCGCTTTCCGGCTTGAGGTTGATCACCGTCTCGAACATCTCGGTCGGCGCCGGATCGGTGGCGGTGTTCGCGCGACCCGCCTTGCCGAAGACCGAGGCCACTTCCGGAAAGCTCTTGATGATGCGGTCCTGCGTCTGCAGGATTTCGGCCGCCTTGGTGATCGAGAGCGAGGGCAGCGTCGACGGCATATAGAGAAGCGTGCCTTCGTTCAGCGCCGGCATGAACTCCGTGCCGAGCTTCATCGCCGGGATTGCGCTCACGGCGAGCGCCACGGCCGCCGCGACCAGGGTGAGCTTGCGCCAGCGCAGCACCCACGCGATCACCGGCCGGTACCCCCAGATGAGCAGGCGCACGATCGGGTTGCGCTGCTCGGCGGGAATGCGGCCGCGGATGAAGAGCCACATCAGCACCGGCACCAGGGTGACCGAAAGAAGCGCCGCGCCCGCCATGGCGAAAGTCTTGGTATAGGCGAGCGGGCTGAAGAGGCGCCCTTCCTGCGCCTCGAGCGTGAACACCGGCAGGAACGAGACCGTGATGATGAGCAGGCTGAAGAAAAGCGCCGGGCCCACCTCCTTGCACGCCGCGATGATCGCCTCGAGTCTCGAGCCGCCCGGCTCGAGGCGCTCCAGGTGCTTGTGCGCGTTCTCGATCATCACGATCGCGGCGTCGACCATCGCGCCGATGGCGATGGCGATGCCGCCGAGGCTCATGATGTTCGAGTTCAGCCCCAGCCAGCGCATCACGATGAACGCGATCAGCACGCCCACCGGGAGCATGACGATGGCCACCAGCGCGCTGCGCGCGTGGAACAGGAACACGATGCACACGGCGGCGACCACGAGGCTCTCCTCGATCAGCGTGCGCTTCAGCGTCGCAATCGCGCGGTGGATCAGGTCGGAGCGGTCGTACACCGCCTGGATGGAAACGCCCTCCGGCAGGCCGCTCGAGATCTCGCCGATGCGCGTCTTCAGGTTGTGGATGACGTCCTGCGCGTTTTGCCCGTAGCGGGCGACCGCGATGCCGCCGACTACCTCGCCCTCGCCGTTCAGCTCGGCAATGCCCCGGCGCTCCTCGGGAACCGCTTCGACGCGCGCCACATCGCGCACTAGCACCGGGGTGCCGCCCTGCGCCTTCAGGACGAGAGTCTCGAGATCCGCCATGCCGCGCAGGTACCCGCGGCCGCGCACCACGTACTCGGTCTCGGTCAGCTCGACCACGCGGCCGCCGACGTCGCGGTTGCTTTCGCGGATCACCTGCATCACCTGCGACAGCGGCACGCCGTAGGCCTGCAGCAGCCGCGGGTTGACCGTCACCTGGTACTGCTTGACGAACCCCCCTACGCTGGCAACCTCGGCAACGCCCTGCGCCTTGGTGAGCTGGTAGCGCACGAACCAGTCCTGGATCGTGCGCAGCTCCTCCAGCGTCCGGTTCTTCGCGAGCAGCGCGTACTGGTAGACCCAGCCCACGCCGGTGGCATCGGGGCCGAGCGAAGCGCTCACGCCGCGCGGCAGGCGCCCGGAAACGTAATTCAGATACTCCAGTACGCGCGAGCGCGCCCAATAGATGTCCGTGCCGTCCTCGAAGATGATGTAGACGAATGAGGCCCCGAACACCGACAGCCCCCGCACCACCTTCGACTTCGGCACCGCGAGCATGGCCGTAGTGAGGGGATAGGTCACCTGGTCCTCCACCACCTGCGGCGCCTGGCCCGGATACTCCGTGTACACGATGACCTGCACGTCGGACAGATCGGGAATCGCGTCGACCGGCGTCTTCACCAGCGCGTAGACGCCCCACGCGGCTGTGAAAGCGCTGGCGAGCAGCACGATGAAAGCATTGCGCGCCGACCATTCGATGAGGCGGGCGAGCACGTCAGTGCCCCTGGTGCTTGGCAGCGGCCGGCGGCTTCGGCTTTGCCGGCGGCGCGATCTGCTCGATCACGTATTCCCCCGCTGCTTTGGTCGACAGTTCAAACTCGACTCGATCGCCCGGCTTCAGGCCGCGCAGCAGGCTGCGGTCGGCGACGCCGAATTCCATCGTCATCGCCGGCCAGCCGAGGCTCGGCATCGCTTCGTGCTCGAGCTCGATGGTTCCCGCCTGCGCATCGAGCGCGGCGATCCTGCCGCTGCCCCGATGGGCCGCCCGGGCGCCGAAGGTCTGCAGCGCCGCCTTGAGATTGCTTTCCGCGTCGATCAGGAAGTTCGCGCGCACCACGACTTCTTCGCCGGCCTGGAGGCCTTCCAGCACCTGTGCATAGCCGTCGGCGCGCACGCCGAGCTTGACCTCTCGCGGCTCGAAAAGACCGGCGCCGCGCTGCACCAGGACCGCCTGTCTTGCGCCGCTGTCGAGCACCGCGGAGTCGGGAACCGCAAGCACCTTGCCGCGCAGGTCACCTGCGGAAAGCTCGACTTCGCCGTACATGGCCGGCTTCAGCAAGCCCGCGGGGTTGCGCAGCTCGACGCGCACCCGGGCGGTGCGCGTATCGGCATCGAGCGTCGGCTGAATGAAAACCACCTTCCCTGCGAACGCCTGTTCCGGGTAAGCGGTGATCTTGAGGGTCGCCGCCTGCCCCACCTTCGCCAGGCCGAGGTCTCGCTCCGAAACATCGGCAACCATCCAGACCGTGGAGAGGTCGGCGATTTCGTAGAGCAGCTCCCCGGGCATGAAGCGCATGCCCTGAACGCTCGGCTTCTGCGTGACCACGCCGGCCGCGGGTGAGCGATAGGCGAGCGTCTGCCGGGCTTTGCCTTCCTTGCGCAGCAGGTCGAGCTCCGCCTCCGACACGCCGAAATTGCGCATGCGTCGCAGGGCGCTCTCGGCGAGGCGTCGCATCACGGCCTGCGCCTCCTCTCCGCTCGCCGCCGTCTGCTCGACCGCGCGCAGCGCGATGAGGTACTCCTCCTGGGCGGAGACCAGCTCCGGGCTGTACACCTCCATGAGGGGCTGGCCGCGGACCACGGCTTGTCCGGTCGTATTCACGTGCAGCTTCTCGATCCATCCCTCGAAGCGGGGCGAGACCCGGTAGATGAGCCTCTCGTTCGGCTGGATCGTCCCCACGGCGCGCACGATTCGCCGCAGATCGCGCGCGCTCACGGCTTCCGTGCGCACGCCCATCAGCTGCTGCTTCTCGGGCGCGATGCTCACCGTGCCGGGCGGCGCCGCGGCTGGAGCGGCTTCGCCTTCATAGACGGCGATGTAGTCCATCCCCATCGGGTCCTTCTTGGGCACGGGCGACGTGTCGGGCAGACCCATGGGATTGCGGTAATACAGGATCCTGCGCTGATCCTTGCCCGCGCCCGCGGCCACCTGCGGGGCTTCCCCCGTTGCCGTGCCGCGCGCGCCCAGCCAGTAACCCGCGCCGATGGCTGCCGCTAAGCCGAGCGCGATGACTACGGCCCATGCCATTCGCCTGGTCATCGCGCGTCTCCGGGCGCGCCGGTCAGGAATTCGATCTCGGCAAGGGCTTTGTTGTAGGCAACCATGCTCGCGGCACGGTCGATCTCGGCGTTGAACACCGTCATCCGGCTGTCGAGCAAAGTGAAGAAATCGACGCGCCCGACCCGGTAGGCCGAAAGCGATGCGTCCGAGGTCAGGCGTGCCTGAGGGATGAGAGCGCCTTCATACAGCCGCACGGAGCGCAGCGCCTGGCCCGCGGCGGCGACCTGCTGGCGCAGCATCGAATCGATCTCGTTGAGCCGCGCCTGGTACATCGAGGACGCCTGGCCGCGCATCGATTCCGCCTCGGCGACGCGCGGTTCGCGCTTCTTCTCGCCCCAGAGCGGAAGATTGATCGCCACGGTGAGGCTGATCAGGTCTTCCCGGCGCATGCCCTGAAAGTTGTCGCGCTGCCCGTAGGAGAACCGCACGTCGAAGTCCGGGTAAGAGTCCTTCCTCGCAATTTCCGACTGCGCCGCGCTGCGCTCGACGGCGCGCTGCTGCGCCAGAAGCTGCGGCCGGCTTGCCCTCGCCGACGCGCGCAGCGCCTCGAGGTGCAAGTCCGCTTCGCGCAGCGCGGGCGCGCGGGGCGTTACGCTGGCGGCGTCGCCGCGGCCGACGGACCGGTTCAGCTCCGCTTCCAGCATCGGACGCTCGCGTCCCAGCCTGATTCGCTCCTGCTGCATCCGCGAGAGCTGCGTCTGCGCCTTGAAAACATCGGCCTGGGTGCTCTGTCCGACCGCATAGCGGGATTCCGCGATCGACAGGAACTGCTCCAGCACGCGCAGGTTGCTTTCGGTCAGGCGCAGCGATTCATCGGCAAGCCACAGGTCGAGGTAGGCCGCCTTGACGTCGCGCCGCACCCGGTTCGCCGCCTCCTGCACGCCGAGCGCGACGGCCTCGGCCTCCTTTTGCGCGGCGCCGCGGCGCAGCGCGCGCTTTCCCGGGTAAGGCAGCCGCTGGGAGATGCCGATCATCTTCATCGTCATGTCCTCCTGCCGCAGATCGAGCGACTGCGCAGGAACGTTGAGCAAGCCGGCCTCGAGCATCGGGTCGTCCAGTGCGGCCGCGGGCTCGACGCGGCTCGCCGCTGCCTCGGCTTCCCTGCGCGCGGCGCTGAGCTCGGGGTTGCGCTCGCCGGCCTCCTTGAGCAGAAGCGCGAGATCCGGATCTTCCTGCGCCGTCGCAGGCATGCTCAAGCAAAGCCCCAGCGCGGCGGCCGTGAGGCCGCTCGCCATCCATTGTGCTGTTCGTTTCATGTCGCCTCCAGTTGTAGCTATGGGCGGCCGAGCTACGCGGCCGCGACCGATCCATGTGTTACGGCCGCGCCTGGGCGCGGCAGCGGATCAGATCAGGAGGGACTGGAAAAGGATGCGCGCCGGCGGCGATACCACGGGCACGCGGGCGGGAGGAAGGAAGACCGGCGGATGCGGGTTGACGTCACGACCTGGCCAACGCGAAGCACGCCGACCGGCAGGACGGGCAATTTCGCCTGGTACTTGTCGAGCGTTTGATCGCTCGCCTGGCAATGGGCGATACACAACTCGTCGTTCGCGGGGGCTTGCTCGTGACACGGGGCCGGCGTTTCCGCCACGGCCATGGCTGACGCCAGCACCGCGCGATGGAGTGCCGCCGTCCAGCTTGCAGGCGACGAGCGCCAAAGCAGCCTGGGTAAACAGCACCGCCGCGAGGCCCAGAACAGCCGCGAGGCGGCGCGCTCGCCGCCTGCTCATGAACCGGATGGCCATGGCTGACACCGAATCATGGTACTTCCCCTTGGCCCGGAGCGCTTGACATGGATCAACTGGCCGAAGCCGGCCAGCGCCATTGCGCAGTCCCATGATCTTGAAGTCCGGCCCGCCACCTTGCCGCAGCTTTCGCAAGTATCTTTTTCGCTTCATCGATCTCGCAAGGTCGCGCTCGGCTTTCGTTCCAATTCCCCGTCTCCAAGGAAGATTCGGTGTACTTCTTCTAGCGGCAGAGCGTCAATATGAATCACTTTCCCACAACGAGCTTTTTCAAGACTCGCCGTGGCCTTAAGCCCGTCGATCATGAGCGTTTTTTCGGCCCCTTCACCGAGAGCGCCATGTCGAATCGGGACCAGGAAGGCTCGCTGACAGGCGCGCGCGAGGCGGACTTTCCGTGATGTAGTTGACCGCCAGCCTGCGATCGCCGCGGATGCACGGCCCTTCGCAGGACATGACCGGAATGGTCTTGATCTCGATCTGCCGCTTGGCATACATGGCCCCGGAGCAGAACCACGCCTGTCGAGGCTGAAATCGGACTGTAGTTTTCCATGATGGTCTCCGTTCACTCCAGACACCCAGCCGATGGTGGCCCGTTACCCGAGGATGTTGATCGACGTCAACACTCAGGCAGCACGACACTCTCCTCCATGCCACATGGCGGGCCGCTACTTCTTGCCCATGCCGCCCATGCCACCCATGCCCTGCATCATCATGTGATGCTCGTCCATCATCTGGCCCATCATCTCGCGCATAAGCTTCATGTGCTCGTCGATCCACTCCCGCATCTGCTCAGGCTTCATGCCGGCGCCCGGCTTCGCCTTCTGCATCTGCGCCATCATGTCCTGCATCATCTTCATGTGCTCCTGCATCATCTTCTGCCGCTCCGGGCCCTGAGCGGCTTGCGCCGCGGCGAGCTTCTTCTTCGCTTCCTGCGCGCGCTGGATGAGCTGCTTCTGGCTTTCGTCGGGCGCGCCGATGCCGGACAGCGGCAAGGCGAGCGTTATTCCTGCGAGCGCGGCGATCAAGAACCTTTTCATGACGTCTCCTTCATGGTTGAGAAACGGCGCCGTCGGCGCCGAGCTTGGGGAAAAAAGCCGGAACGCGATCCTTGTATTGGCGGTACGCGTCGCCGAACTGCTCGAGCATCTCGGCCTCCTCGCGCCTGGCGAGGCGCGCGTACATGAACACAAGGACCGGATACATCGCCAGCGTGACGATCGTCGGCCACTGCACGAGAAAGCCGGTCATGATCAGAACGAAGCCGATGTACTGGGGATGCCGAAGCCGCGCGTACGGGCCGGAAGTGGCGAGCCGGTGCGTGCGTTGCGCTTCGTAGAGATGTTTCCACGACACGGCGAGCAGCCAGAATCCCGCGCCGATCAGCACGAAGCTGAGGAAATGAAACGGCCCGAGATGGGGATTCGCCTTCCAGCCGAACATCATCTCGAGCAGATGCCCGGCGTCGTGCGAAAGGAAATCGACCCCGGGGAATCTGCTGCTGAGCCACCCGGAGAGCAGGTAGATGGTCAGCGGATAGCCGTACATCTCGGCAAACAGCGCCACCAGAAAAGCCGAGAACGCGCCGAACGAGCGCCAGTCGCGGCTGGTCTTCGGCCGCGAGAAACTGAAGGCAAAGATGACGAAGACCAGCGAGTTGATGACCACCAGCGACCAGAGGCCATAGGCCGGCGCGTCGGATGCGTGTTCCATGGGATCTCCCTTAATGGCAGCCGACCGAGTGCTTGCTGGCCGCCTCGGAATCCTTGCCGCCTCCATGGCTTGCGTGCCGGTGGAGGAAGTGCATGAGCGGGCACGCCGCCAGCAGCAGGAACGGCAGGTACTGGAACACGTGCGCCCGGTGCTCGGTGATCAGAAAGAAGCCCGAGATCAGCAAGAAGCCCCAGAACACGTAGCGGCCTTTCAACTGCGGCTCCTTGCGGACAGCCAGCCGAACACCGCGCCGAGCCCGAAAGCCCAGATCGTGATGCCCACCAGCGCGTAGACGAACGACCCGAAGTCGAAAAGTGCCGGCCCGCTCTGCAGCTTGCGGAAATCCAGCCCGTGGAACAGCGAGTTCATGAAGGTTGCGGCGGCTTCCGGCCACAGCCAGAAGACGACGCTGCATGCCGCGTATCCGATCGCCACGGTGGCGGCGAGCGCCGCGCCAAATCTGACAGCATGGTTCATCTTCAGCTCCTTCCCAAAGTTGGTCGATCGGAAGCGACCCGCGAGCCCGTGCGTCGGGACGTTCGCGGCCGGAACCTTCGGGAGATTTCAGCGCTGGATGCGCGCTGTACGGACGTAGTAGCCGGAGACGAAGGGGGGCGCTAAGGCCGAGGCCGGCAACGCATCGGAAATGACGATCGGGGCCCGCACGACGGGCGAGGCGACGGCCGGTACGACTGCTGGAATGCTCGGCCCGCCCGTGAGGAGCGATGCCGCGACCAGCGCTTCGGGAGCGGCCACCGGGCAACAATACGGATCGCCTTCATCGCCGCCCGACGCGGCGACATGCGAGGTATCGCTCGCCAGCGCAGCCTCTCGTTCCGCGGCTTCGCAGATCGGCTGAGCGAGCAGCGCCGATACGGCGATGAGCCCGAACACAAGGAACACGAAGCGCGCGAGGCGCGTAGTCATGGATTGCAGCATGGCATAACGCAGCGCGCCGATTTTGATGCAGGTCAAGCCGGCGCTTAAAGCCGGAGCCGGCGCAGCAGCCGCCTGGTGATGGTCGCGAACATCAGTTGGCCGGCTCGATTCTGGTCACGGTGAAAGCGCCGCCGATCTTCTCGGCGTCGAACTTCACCTTGTCGCCCGCCTTCACGCGCTCGAGCATCGCCGGGTCCTTGACCTGGAACACCATGGTCATCGCCGGCATGTCGAGCTTGTGCAGCGGCCCGTGCTTGATGGTGATCTTCTTCGCGTCCTTGTCCACTTTGCGCACTTCACCGTCGCTCAGCGCGGCGCCCGACTGCGCGGCGCCCGCTCTACCCTTGTGGTGCGCGTCCTCGGCGTAAGCGGCTGGTGCGAGCAGCGCGCCGGCCACCACTGCAGCGAAAAACACTTTGCTCATGATCTTGCTCCTCTTGGTTTGACGCCTCTCACTTGACCGTGATCTTCGCGATCATGCCGGCCTCCATGTGGCCCGGGATCAGGCAGGCGTAATGAAATTCTCCCGCCCGGGTGAATTGCCACACGATCTCGCCTTGCTTGCCGGGCGCCACATGCGCCATGTAGGGCTCGTCGTGCTCCATTCCCGGGAACTTGCGCATCAGCTCGGCGTGCTCCTTCAGCTCCTTCATGCGGCCGATCACCATCTCGTGCATGACCTTGCCGTCGTTGCGCACGATAAAGCGGACCGTTTCGCCTCTCTTCACTTCGATGTCTCCCGGCATGGTGTGCGGTGCGCTGCCCGGGCCGACATCGGTCTTGCGTGCGTTTTGATGCGGCGCGGCCACGAACCGCATCTGGTCGTCCATCGCGATGCGCACGGTGCGCACGGCATTCTTCGGATTGCCGGCGCGGCCGAACGGCATTTCCTCGGCCTTCGAGTAGTCGACGGCCTTGGGTTTGCCGTGCCCGCTGTCGCCATGCCCGAAGGCGGCGGGAAGCGACGACATCAGGACGGCGGCCGCCAAGGCCGCCAGGACAGGTCTTGCATGGTGCATGGCACTAACTCCCTCTTCAGGGTTGAACATCAGGGAAATGCGCTCGATTCGATCAATGGCCGGCATGGCCTGCCGGTTTTTTCACTCGCAGCGCCGGGCCTTTCTCGCCCGCCGCCGCAGGTGTTGCGCACCGCCGCCGGCGGTTCGCCCTTCCATTCGTAAGCAACCGTGCCGGCGGGATGCTGGTACCAGCCCGGGTCCTTGTAGTCGTTGCGCGCGAGGCCGTCGCGCACTTTCACCACGGTGAACATGCCGCCCATCTCGATCGCGCCGAACGGACCGCTGCCGCTCATCATCGGCAGCGTGTTGTCCGGCAAAGGCATCTCCATCTCGCCCATGTCGGCCATCCCGCGCTCGCCCATCAGCATGTAATCCGGGATGAGCTTGTTGATGCGCTCGGCGACACCGCGGTGGTCGACGCCGATCATCGTCGGCACGTCGTGGCCCATCGCGTTCATCACGTGGTGCGACTTGTGGCAGTGGAACGCCCAGTCGCCCGGGTTGTCGGCGACGAACTCGATCGCGCGGATCGCGCCCACCGGGATATCGGCGCTGGTTTCCGGCCAGCGCGCGCTCTTCGGCACCCAGCCACCGTCGGTACAGCCGACGGTGAAGTTGTGGCCGTGGATATGGATCGGATGGTTGGTCATCGTCAGGTTGGCGATGCGCACGCGCACCCGGTCGTTGCGGCGCACGACCAGCGAATCGATGCCCGGGAACACGCGGCTGTTCCAGGTCCAGAGGTTGAAGTCCGTCATCTCGGCGACCTTGGGGGTCGCCGCGCCGGGCTCGATGTCGTACGCGGCCAGGATGAAGGCGAAGTCGCGCTCCACGCGGTTGAAGTTCGGATCGCGCGGATGCACCACCAGCGAGCCCATCATGCCCATCGCCATCTGCACCATCTCGTCGGCGTGCGGGTGGTACATGAAGGTGCCCGAGTGCTTCATCTGGAACTCGTAGACGTAGGTCTTGCCGACCGGGATCTGCGGCTGCGTCAGTCCGCCGACCCCGTCCATGCCGTTCGGCAGCAGGATGCCGTGCCAGTGGATCGTGGTGTGCTCGGGCAGCTTGTTGGTGACGAAGATGCGCACCCTGTCGCCCTCGACGCACTCGATCGTCGGCCCCGGCGACTGGCCGTTGTAGCCCCACAGGTTCGCGGTCATGCCGGGCGCGAGCTGGCGGCGCACCGGCTCGGCGACGAGATGGAACTCCTTCCAGCCGTTGTTCATGCGCCACGGAAGCGACCAGCCGTTCAGCGTGACGACCGGGTTGTATTGCGGCCCGGTCTTCGGGAACAGCGGCGGCGCCATCTCCGCGTTGTCGCGCAGCGGCGCCTCGGGCAGCGAGGCCGCGCCGACGCGTGACACCATCGCCGCGCCGAACAATCCGGCCGCGCTTCCGGCCAGGAACTTTCTTCGGGAATTCATTCAATGTCCTCCACCGGAAGCCGCGCCGGCGGGCGCCGCGCTGCGCATCGCTTGCATGCCGCCGGGCGAGCGCCCGGTCAGCGCCATCTGCAGGTCGGATTCGGCGATCCAGAAGTCGCGCAGCGCTTCGATGTAGCCGTTCACCGCCGCCACCTGCTCGCGCGAATCGGCGAGCAGCTCGAACACGCTCATCAGCATCCCGTTGTAGCGCAGCAGCACCTCCTCGGAGATGCGCTTGCGCAGCGGCACGATCTCGTCGCGGTAATGCTTCGACACGTCGAAGGCGGTGCGATAGGAGCTATAGGCTTCCCGCACCTCGGAGCGCGCCTCGATGGCGGTTTCCACGGTGCGGTTGACCGCCTGCATGTACAGCCGCTCCGCCCGTGCCACCCTTGCTCCGCCGAAATCGAAGATCGGCAGGCCGATCTCGAGCTCGAATCCACGCTGCCGCGGCTGCCCGGTCTCGGTGTTGCTAAGCACGCCGACTTCGAGCAGGTTGACGAAGCGCGTCACCTTGGTGAGGCCCAGCGACTTCGCGAGCGCATCCGCATCGCTGCGCGCGCCCTGCACATCGAGGCGCTGGGCGATGGCCTGCGCTTCGAGGTCGCCGCCTTCGCGCGGGGACTTCGGCAGGTCGGGCAGGCGATCGGGCAGCTGGAAGGCGAGGTCCTCGCCCCAGAGGCCCATCAGCCGCGCCAGGCGTTCCCGCGCCGCGGTGGCGTTGTGCTGCGCTCGCGCAAGCTGCGCCGTCGCTTCGGCATAGAAAGCTTGCTCGCGCGCCTGGGTCAACTTGGGAAAGTTGCCGACTTCGGCCATGCGACGCGCCAGCTCGGCGCTGGTCTCCGCCGATTCCTTGACCTGCGCCATGTACCTGGCGCCTTCCTGCGCGGCGACGGCCTGGAACCACGCCTTGCGCGCATCGAGCGCAAGACGCAGCGCCTCCCCCGCGGCCCGATTCTGGGTCGCCTGCAGGCGGCTTTCGCTCGCCCGCGTCGAGAGGGGGATAGTCAGCAGGCCCAGCACATCGAAGAAAACGCCGCGCTCGGTTTCAACCTCGTCGCCGCGGCGCAGCCGCGCGAACGAGAAGGTCGGCCCGCGCCAGCGGCTGGCCTGCACCAGGTCCGCTTCGGCGATCCCCACCTCGGCGTAGCTCGCCTGCAGGCCGGGGTTGTTCAGCAGCGCGATCTGCACTGCTTCGGTCGGCCCGAGCGGTTTCGCGAGCAGCTCCTTGACGCGGCCGCGAACCGTGTTCGCCTCGTCGTCGGTGCGGGTCCATTTCGTATCAGCGCCCGTGCGCTCTTTGACCGCCTGCTCGACCGGCGAGAATCGCGCGTCGTCGCTGAGGCTCGCGCACCCGGCGAGAGCGAGAAAGGCCAACAGCCCGATGAGTGGTCTCATTTCGAGCTTTCCGGCTTGCCCGGCTGGGGCTTGGAGGTCGGCTGCCCCGGGCCCTGTCCGGGTCGGTGGCCGGCATGGCCGCCGGCGGCGCCGACCTCCTCGTTCGATTTGCGCCAGTCGCGCAAATCCTGCTCGGCATAAGGCCGGTAGCCCTCGAAGGCTGAGCGGAACTCGACCGGCGGCGCCTTCGCCTTCGCGTCCCTCGGATCAGACCGGCCGTCGCTCTGCGCCACGGCCATGCCGGCGAATAGCAGCGCCGGTACTGCTCCCAGCATTGTTCGCATGATTCTCTCGACAACATCGACATGCGCGCACGCGCGCGTGCGCGGAAACGGCGCGCGAAACGCGCGCGCCGCGCTCAGTCAGACGTCAGAGAGCGAGAGGAGGTCGATCGAGGCCATCCGGCTGGACGCCGGGTGGCAGCGACTGAAAAAAGACGTACTTCGTGTTCGAAGGGGAAGAAAGGATCGAATGCCCGACCGGGCCCGCGATCGAAGCGGAGGCGCAGCACGCCGTGCAAGGACCGCAATGCGAATTGCTGCTGCTTTCGTCGCCCTGGGTGGTCGCCGCATCATCGTGCGAATGCGCAGCGTGCTCGTCGCCATCGGCGTGCTGCGGCCCGTGCTCGTGGCTCTGCGGAACAGCGCCGTCCTGGTGATGCCCGAATGCCATGCATTGCCCTGCTGCGACCGACGCCATGCCTTGGGCCGGAATGGCCAACGCCAGCAGGAGAATCGCAAGAAAACGGAAGATCGCTCTAGGCATCGGCAGGCATTGTAACGCCAGTTGCTTTGAGCGAGACCCGCAGCGGGGGTTCCCCCATCCGGCGCATTTCCTGCCCGTCCCGGTGGTTCTCGTGAAACATTTCAAAGGTGATGCGCGTGGACCACGGCATGCCCTTTGCCGCGCGCGATCAGCCAGCGATTCACCGGAAAGGCGGCGACCGCGGCCACGGCGAGGGCAAATGCCAGACTGCCCCAGAACAGCAGTGATCCAAGGCCGGCGTCCATCGCGCCGGGAATCGCCAGCATGATGGCGTTGTCCACGATCTCCATGATCGTGATCGACGCCGTGTCGGCGGCGAGCGCCAGCTTCGCGGCGCTGGCGAAGCTCATCGACCGCAGCAGCGGGCGCAAAGTGAGCAGGTAACCGAAGAAGAACGCGAGCACCACGGCGAGCGCAATGGTCGCGCCGTTGCCCCAGCCGAGCGCGGTGCCGATCACCATCCCGAGCACCTCGCCGATCGCACAGCCGGTGAGGCAATGCAGTGTGGCCGACCACGCGGTACGGTTCAGCGATGGGCCGGATTGAGCCGGATGCGGCGCATGATGAGCGTGGTGAGCGTGATCCATGACCGACTTACGCCCGGCTCGACAAGTCGTCGAGGATCGGACAATCCGGCCGATGATCGCCGTGGCAATGCTTCGTCAGATGCTGGAGCGTGTCCACCATTGCCTTGAGCTCGGCGATCTTGCGGTTCAGCTCGTCGACATGCTTGCCGGCAATCTTCTTCACCGACGCGCTGGAACGGGACTTGTTCTGCCAGAGACCGAGCAGCTCCTGAATATCGTTCATGGAGAAACCGAGCGCGCGAGCCCGCCGGATGAAGCGCAGCGTGTGAACGTCGGCCTCCCGATACACCCGGTAGTTGGCGAAGGTGCGCGCGACCTTCGGCAGCAGCCCGATCGCCTCGTAATGGCGGATCATCTTGACGGACACGCCACTCGCCTTGGAGGCGCGGCCGATGTCCATCAGGCCACGCTCCAAGGCATCCGCGCGCTCAAGCATTTCGCTCTTTCCCATTCGCGATCTCCGGGTTCCAGCGCTTAAGCATAAGGGTGTTCGCGACGACGCTCACGCTCGATAGCGCCATCGCCGCGCCGGCGATCACGGGGCTCAGCACGCCCAAGGCCGCGAGCGGAATGCCGACGACGTTATAAGCGAAAGCCCAGAACAGGTTCTGGCGGATTTTCGCGTAAGTGCGGCGCGAGATTTCGATTGCCGCCGGAACCAGCCGCGGGTCCGGACGCATGAGGGTGACCCCGGCCGCGTGCATGGCGACGTCCGTGCCGCTGCCCATGGCGATGCCGAGATCCGCAGCCGCCAGCGCCGGCGCGTCATTGACTCCGTCGCCGACCATCGCCACGCGGTGGCCGCGGCCCCGTAGCTCCGCGATGACATTGGCCTTGTCCTCCGGCAGCACTTGCGAGCGCACATCCTCGATTCCGAGGCTGCGTGCCATCGCGGCGGCCGCAGCTGCGTTATCGCCCGTCACCATCACCGTGCGCACACCCCGCGCGTGCAGCTGCCTCACTGCCTCCGCTGCTTCCGGTCGCGCCTGATCGCCGAATCCCATCGCTGCGAGCAGCGCGGGCGTTTCGGTCACATCCGCAAGCCAGGAAACCGTAAGGCCGTTCGCCTGCAGCGCCGCAGCCTTGGCCAGGAGAGGCGTCAGATTGACGCCGAGCTCGCCCATCCAGCGATCGGAACCCAGGGCGAGGCGTCTGCCGTTCACGGTGGCGTGCACACCGCGACCCGCGACGGCTTTCACGTTTGTCGCCCGCACGGTCTGCATTCCGTTGGCGGCGTCGACGACCGCTTTGGCCAAGGGATGCTCGCTGCCCGCCTGCACGGCGGCCGCCAGCGCGAGCATGGAATCCCGATCAGCGTCGTGCGCCTCGAACGCCACCATTGCCGGCTTGCCGACGGTCAGGGTTCCGGTCTTGTCGAATGCGACTGCTTCGACCGCGTGCGCGCTCTCCAACGCGTCCGCGTCCTTGATGAGAATTCCGTTCTTCGCGGCCACGCCCGTCCCCGCCATGATTGCCGTCGGCGTTGCCAGACCGAGCGCACACGGACAGGCAATGACGAGCACGGCAACCGCATTGAGGATCGCCTGCTCCCAATGGCCGGTGCTCAACCCCCAGCCGATCAGGGTCAGCACCGCGATGCCAAGCACTACAGGGACGAAGACTGCGCTCACGCGGTCCACCAGGCGCTGGATTGGCGCCTTCCTGGCCTGCGCGTTCTCTACCAGCTCGATGATTTTCGCCAAGGTCGATTGAGCACCCAGGGCCTGCACCGCAACGTTCAGCACGCCTTCGGCGTTCACAGAACCGCCGGTCACTCGATCCCCCGGCGCTTTGGCGATCGGCAGGGGTTCTCCCGTGAGCATCGATTCGTCAGCATGGCTCTCGCCCTCGAGCACCTTCCCGTCCGCGGGAACCCGCTCTCCCGCTCGGATGACGATGACGTCCCCAATCCGCAGGTCTTCCAGCGGCACTTCGGCCTCGACGCCATCCCGCAGTACGCGGGCCTTGTCGGGGCGCAATGCCTGGAGGGCCCGGATGGCAGCGGTCGTTTGGCGCTTGGCCCGACTCTCGAGCCATTTACCAAGGAGCACCAACGTAATGACCGCAGCCGAGGCCTCGAAGTAAAGGTGCGGCTCGTGTTCCCAATGCTCGACCAGCATGTACACGGACAGTCCATACGCCGCTGAGGTGCCGAGAGCGACAAGCAAATCCATGTTGCCGGCCCGCGCCATCACCGCCTTCCATCCGGCCCGGTAGAAGCGCGCACCCAGCCAGAACTGGACCGGCGTCGCGAGCAGGAGCTGGAGCCAGCCGGGCAGCATCCAATCGACGTCGACGAACCCGGCCAGCATCGGAACGATCATCGGCAGCGTCAGCGCCGTTGCGAAGGCCACCGGCCACCAGGACCGGTCTTTGGCTGGCGGCGCAGCAGGCGAAAGCCGCGCCTCGTAACCCGCGCCCCGCACGGCATCCACCAGCGACTGAGGCGCAGCGCCCTCGGCCATGCTGACGGTTGCAGTTTCTGTCGCGAGGTTCACTTCAGCCGTGGCAACCCCAGGAACCCGCTTAGGGCCTTTTCCACCCGCGTGGCGCACGAGGCGCAGGTCATGCCCTCGATGGGCAGCTTGATGATGTTGGAGGTGTTCATGGCGACACTCTCAACCCTCACCCAATGGGAGAGTCAAGCGCTTGACTCTCCCATCATGGGAAGGAAGAACCTGGCCGCCTACCCCACTTTCGGGTGCAACGGAGACAACCATGTATCAGTTCAATGTCGAAGACATGACGTGCGGCCACTGCGTGAGCAGCGTAACGAAGGCCGTTAAGGCGGTCGATACCCACGCAGAGGTTGACGTCTCGCTACGAGACAAGCGCGTCAACGTCCGCAGCAGCGCAGCGTCAGACGAGATCGCCCAAGCCATTCGCGAGGCGGGCTACACGCCCAGGCCCGCCTAACCCTGAATTTCAAAGCCAAGAGGTGTTCGATGTTCAAATCATCCTTCCGCACCATGGCGGCGATGCTGGCACTCGTTAGCGCCGCGTCCGGCGTACCTGTGAGTGCGCAGCAGAAAGCAACGACCCAAGACACGCCGGACATGGCCATTCCACGATATGAGGCTCGGTTTGGCCGGGAGCGCCCGGTCATTGCCGTGGTTGGCTTCAATGCTGCGACGGAAGTCACCGACTACGTTGTCCCTTACGGCGTGCTCGCAGAATCTGGAGTGGCAGACGTGTGGGCCCTGGGCACAAGCGACGGACCCATCCAGATGAAACCGGCTTTGCGCTTCGAGCCTCACGCCACCATCAAGGTTTTCAACACGCGTTACCCGGAGGGCGCGGATTACGTCGTGGTACCGAACGTGTATGAAGGAGAGAACGACCCCGCGCTCCTCGAGTGGTTGCGATCCCAGGCCGCCAAAGGCGCCACCATCGTCGGTATCTGTGATGGCGTTCCGACATTGGCCAACGCCGGTCTGCTCCAGGGCCGGCGCGCGACAACGCATTGGCGCACGATTGATCGGCTTGGGCGCAAGTATCCGGGCACGCAATGGGTGAAGAACCGACGCTACGTCGCGGACGGCAAGATCATTACGACCTCAGGCGTATCCGCCTCCATCCCGATTTCCATGGCGCTGATCGAGGCCATCGCCGGTCGAGCTCATGCGGAAGAGGTTGGCCAGCGGCTCGGCGTGACCCAGTGGAGCCCGATGCACGACAGTGAGCAGTTCAGCCTTACTTCACAGCACCTGCTCACCTTTCTGAGCAACAAGGCGATGTTCTGGCGCCATGAGGCGTTGGGCGTCGAAGTGCGCCGCGACATCGATGAGATCCGGGTCGCGCTCGTCGCAGACGCTTACGGGCGGACCCGACGTACGGAGGCACTCGCAGTGGCTGCGTCGAATGAGCCGGTTGTTACACGCCGCGGGCTCACCCTGCTTCCGGATCGCTTGATTGGCCACAATGACGCGCCGCGGACGCTCGTGCGGCGGTATGAACACCTGCCGCCCGTCCATGCCCTGGATGCCTCGCTTGAATCGATCGCATTCAGCTATGGCAAGCCGACCGCGGCATTCGTGGCGCTGACCATGGAATACGCCTGGAAATGAGCCTTCAACGGCGTGGCCGCCATCGATAGAATCACGCGCTGACGGCGAATTGATTGCGGCCCCCCCGCCAATGCCCGCTACGCCGTGACCCCGCTCTCCGTTCTCGA
>CAWENY010000013.1:0-144830 GCA_963810475.1 uncultured beta proteobacterium
CTACTGCCTGACCTGGAAAAGCTGCCCGCCGTAGTGCACGACGAAGAGCTCGCCGTCGACGCCTTCGCCGAACGACGAAATGTTGAGGCCTGAAGAGAAGCCGGTCGTCATTTCGAGCACGGGCTGGGCGCGGGCATCGATATTGAAGATTCGCCCGGAGCCGAAATCGCCGAAGATGTAGCGGCCGACGAGCCCCGGAAACCTAGAGCCGCGGTATACGAAGCCGCCGATGACCGTGGTGCCTACGTCGCGGCCGTACTGGGCCACTGGGACTTGCGTGGGCCCGGGGGCTCCGCAGCCGAGTCCGGTATTGCGGGTGCCCTCAAAGCAGCGCCAGCCGAAATTTTCGCCGAGGCCCACCCGGTTGACTTCCTCGACCGCAGTCTGGCCGACGTCGCCGACCCAGAGCTGCCCGGTGCCACGGTCGAAGCTCCAGCGAAAGGGGTTGCGAAAACCCAGCGCGAAGATCTCCGGGCAAGGCTGCGTGGCCGGGCGGCTCACGGGATCGTCGGTGCTGCACAGTGGATTGCTGGCGAACGGATTGCTCAGCGGAATGCTGTAGCCGATGCCCGGCACAACGTTGATGCGCAGCATCTTGCCGAGCAGGGTATTCGTCGATTGCGCATTGCCGATGGTCCCGTGCTGGTCGTTGCCGCCGCCGCCGTCACCGGGCCCGGCGTAGAGCAAGCCATCCAGACCGAACGCAAGATTGCCCCCGTTGTGGTTGGTCTCTCCGTTCGGCTTGGGGATCGTGATGAGCACGCGCTCCGAGCCCGGATCCAGGGTAAGCCCCTGGGTCGTGGCGGTGAACTCCGAAAGCCGCGATACCAGGCCGAGGGTCGCGTCAACGTGCGAATAAAAAAGATACACGGCCCGATTGGTCGAAAACTGCGGATGAAACGCCATGCCGAGCAGGCCCAGCTCGCTGTCGGCGGGAAAGGTGACGCGAGCCGAAATGTCGATGAACGTGGTGGTCGTCGCGACGTTCGGGTTGTTATCGAACACGCGCACCACTCCGCCCTGCTCGACCACGAACCAGCGCGACGCGTCGTTCGGTGCCTGAAGCATTGCCACCGGGAAAGTGAACGACAGCGCGGGGAATACGCGCTGCACCGTAAGCGTGACTTGCGGCACGCCGACGGGCGGCGACGATCCCTCGTCGCCACCACCGCAGCCGCCAGCCGCCAGCGCGCCCAAGGCAGCCAGCAATCCGGTCCACCGGCGCAATCCTGGCATTAGTCTTCCGTCTTCGACCGTAACATCATGGCACGGCCGAATCCCGCTACGGCGCCGGCGCCGCGGGTGCTTCGGATGCAATACGCGCGAAGCTTTCGTAGAGTGGCCAGTCGAGCGGGTGCTCCTGAAGCGTTTGCGGATGCCACATGCGGCGCGGGAGTTCGAAGATGTCGCCGCCATAGACGTGCAGTCCTATAGTGGGCGCATTGCCGGCGCATTCGACGACGTGCGGGGTGTCGGCGCGCATCCCTAGGATCAAGCCGGGCTTGATAGTGACCTCGCTTGCCTTGCGCAGCTGTCCATTCTGGACGCGGTAGAGCGTGTTCTTCTCTTCGCCGGAAAGAAGCAGAATCGTTGCCCACGTCCCGTGGTCATGCGGTGGCGTGCGCCGCCCGGCGGGAAAGCACACCTTGAGCAGCGTGAGGTCGGGCGAACGATAGAACACTTGCCGCGCGTTGCCGCCAACGCCGGAGATGTAGCGCAGTGCCTCGTCGACCTCAGCGACATTGCCCTTCAGCTGCTCGAGCTCAGCTCGTGCCGCGGCCATAGGCTCGGTGCGATTGGCTGCGGCCGCGAACCTTGCTACAAGCTCGTGAGGTTTCATGACTTCAACCGCGGCGCGCGGCCTCGATTGCGGCGATGTCGATCTTTCTCATCTCCATCATCGCATCGAACGCACGCTTGGCGGCAGCGCGGTCGGGATCAGTTATCGCTTTTGTCAGAGCGACCGGCGTAATTTGCCAGGACAAGCCCCATTTGTCCTTGCACCACCCGCATGCACTTTCTTCGCCGCCGTTGCCGACGATCGCGTTCCAGTAACGATCGGTTTCGGCCTGGTCAGCGGTTGCGACCTGAAACGAGAATGCTTCGCTGTGCTTGAACGCGGGGCCGCCATTGAGCCCAAGGCAGGGAATTCCCATCACCGTGAAATCGACCGTCAGTACATTTCCCTTTTTCCCGGACGGAAAGTCCCCTGGCGCGCGGTGCACCGCACCAACGGATGAATCGGGAAAGGTCTTGGCATAGAAGCGCGCCGCATCCTCGGCATCGCCGTCGTACCAAAGGCAAATCGTATTCTTGGCTTGCTTATTCATGTGACTTCTCCTGAGCGTCGGTCAGCGACGCCTGTTAGGCATCTTCTTCAATTGTGTCGCCAACACGTATCTCCCCGCCTGAGACAATCCGCGCTCGAAGGCCGCCCTTTCCAACGAAGAACTGCAAAACTTCGCGGTGCGTCCGCTTTGCGAACAGGCTGCAAGGTTCACAAAGCTCCAAGCCCTCGAATCGTGCGCGGCCGACTCTAAAGCGTTTGCCACAGAGTTCGTTCAAGCGGATTCCGCTTGTGACAATGTTTCGGCGAGGCATGTCGGGTGTCAGCGGCAGTCCACTCGCCCGGGTAAATGCTTCAATGTTCTCCAGCTCGATGAAAGTGACTTGGTAGTCTGGAGATCGGCGGTTCTTCTTTTCGGAGTAACGATCGCCCGTCAGCCCGGCTTCGGCAAGCGCTTCCACAAGTTGTTGGGCGAACATTGGAGCACCTCTTTTCGAAGCCACGAAAATGCGCACCACGGTCGACATGGATGCCTAACCAGAGTTGGACGACAAATGTTGGGACCTTACGAGAAGCGCCAGCGATCGGGGTTGCAGCGGATAGGGTGCCGCGGATGCGGGCGGGCCGATTGCGGTATCGAGCACCGCGGTCCATCCTTCTCCGGGCAGCTTGAACTCGATTGCCTCGTGGTGCGCGTTCAGCAGCAATAGCAGGTCGTCGTCCACCATCGCGTTGCCGTGCTCGTCGCGCTCGGCGAGGCGTTGGCCGACCATCAGCATGCCGAAGCAGCGCGCGTACGGCAGCTTCCAGTCCTGCTCGACCATCTCGCGGCCTTCGGGCGCGAGCCAGGCGGTGTCTTCAGGCTTCGGGTAGGTGCGCCGGCGAAACGAGGGATGGCGCTTTCTGAGCTCCACTAATCCAATTACGAACTGCATGAGCTCGCGGTCGGCGCCTTCCCAGTCGAGCCACGAGGTCTCGTTGTCCTGGCAGTAGGCGTTGTTGTTGCCGCGCTGCGTGCGCCCGAGCTCGTCGCCGGCGACGAGCATGGGGACGCCTTGCGAGAAGAAGAGCGTGGCAAGCAGGTTGCGCTTTTGCTTTTCACGCAAGGCATTCACCTCGGGCTTCTCACTCGGGCCTTCTTCCCCGCTATTCCAGCTGCGGTTGTGGTCCGAGCCGTCGCGGTTGCCCTCGTGGTTGGCCTCGTTGTGCTTGCGCTCGTAGCTCACGAGATCCTGCAGCGTGAAGCCGTCATGCGTCGTGACGAAGTTGATGCCGGCGCGCGGCGCGCGGCCGGAGGGCGCAAAGATGTCGTGCGAGCCGGAGAGGCGTGCGGCGAGGTGGCCGATGGTGTTGTCGTCGCCGCGCCAGTAGGCGCGCGCCGCGTCGCGGTATTTGTCGTTCCACTCGGTCCAGCCCGGCGGGAAGTTGCCGAGCTGGTAGCCGCCTTCGCCCAGGTCCCACGGCTCTGCTATCAGCTTTACCTGCGACAGCACGGGGTCCTGGCGCACGGCGGCGAGGAAGGCGACGTTGCGGTCGAATGCGCCCTGCGCGTTGCGCGCCAGCGTGGCGGCGAGGTCGAAGCGGAAGCCGTCGACGTGCATCTCCTGCACCCAGTAGCGCAGGCTGTCCATGACGAGCGCGAGCACCACGCGGTGCGCGGTGTTGAGGCTGTTGCCGGTGCCGGTGAAATTGAGATAGCGCCGCGGGTGCGCGGGATCGAGCCGGTAGTAAATCGCGTTATCGATGCCGCGGAAACTGAGCGTCGGCCCGGTGTGGTCGCCTTCCGCGGTGTGGTTGTAGACCACGTCGAGGATCACTTCCAGCCCGGCCTCGTGCAGCGTCTTCACCATGGTCTTGAATTCACCCAGCGTGCCGCTGGCCGAATAGCGCATCTCGGGCGCGAAGAAGCCGATGGTGTTGTAGCCCCAGTAGTTGCGCAGGCCGTGGTGCAGAAGGCGGCGCTCGTCCGCGATGCTGTGCACCGGCAGCAGCTCGACGGCCGTCACCCCGAGCTTCTTCAGGTATTCCAGCACTGGAGAGGTACAAAGGCCTGCATACGTGCCGCGCAGCTGCTCCGGAACGTCGGGATGGCGCTGGGTGAAGCCTTTCGCGTGCAGCTCGTAGATCACCGTGTCGCGCCACGCGGTGCGCGGCGGGCGGTCGTCGCCCCAGGTGAAGGCGGGATCGATCACCTGGCTGCGGCCGCGCTGGATCATCCGGGCGTAGGGGTCGAGCAGCACCTTGTTGTGGTCGAAGCGATGACCCCGGTCGGGTTCGTGCGGACCATGCACCCGATAGCCGTAGATCAGGCCGGGCCGGCCCTCGGGCAGGTAGCAGTGCCAGACGTAGTCGGTCCGCTCGCGCACTTCGACGCGCTCGATCTCGCGCCGGCCGCGCGGATCGAACAGGCAGAGCTCGACCTGCTCGGCGTGCTTGGAGAACAGGGCGAAATTGACCCCGGCGCCGTCCCAGGTCGCGCCAAGGGGATAGGGACGCCCGCGCCAGACGGCGCTCGGCGCGACCACGGTTCGAACAGGCGCCTCCACAGCGCCTGGATTATGCAGAAATAATTCGGCTTGGCTGGACCAGGTGGCAGCCGTTGGTGCGCCAGCTGCCGTCCTTCTGTCGCTGCATGGCGTAGTAGGCGACCCAGACGATGCCGGTGTGGTCGGTCACCTGGATCGGCTGCACGACGTCGCCGCCCATGACCACGAGCTCGAGGAACGATACCGCCGAGGGACGGTACACCGCGCGGTAGGCGGTGCGCACGGTGTCGAGGAAGCGCTCGGGCGTGCCAAAGGTTTGCTGCACCCCCGGCGACACCAGCGCGAAGGCGCCAGGCGCGTCGTCACGCCGGAACGCGTCGATCTGCCTGTGGATAACACCGCGGATCTCGTTCATGTCCGAGGCGCTGACCCCGCTATTGGCCGCAGAGACGCCGGGCAGCAGCACCGCGAAAAAGAAGAACAGCGCTTTCAACAAGCTAGGTGCCCTGCCCGGTCGCCGCAATGGTCAGCAGTCCGCGAGTGCGCACTACCTGCTCCAGCCGCTCCCGCTCGGCCATCACCCGTTGCGCGTAATAGGCATTGGCATCGCGCGAGGCGCCGTTGTACTGCTGCAACCCGGCGACCAGGGTGCCGGTGCGATAGACGTACTCCTGCAGGATGCGCGCGCCGACCAGGATGTTGCTCTCCGGGTCGAACACCGCGTCCTCGCCGCCGGCGGCGCGCAGCTTGTCCAGGTGGAAGCGCGGGATGATCTGCATCAACCCCTTGGCGCCCATGCCACTTTCGGCAATCGGGTTGAAGCGGGATTCGACCGCGATCACCGCCAGGACGAGCAGCGGGTCGAGGCCGACTTCGTCGGCCGCGCGATGCGCCGCCGCCACCATGCGCTCGGTGATCGCCGCGGCGACCAGGAAACGCCGCGAAACGTGGTCGACCAGCGCCTGCTGGACGGCATCCGGCACGCCGGCGGCCGGCGCGGCCGACGCCGAGACTTCGGCTGGCGTGCAAACCGCGACGCTGTCGGGCGCGATCGCGCTCGGCGGCGCGGCTGCGATGAGCAGCGCTCCGGCAATGACGACGACGGGCAGCAAAATCTTCTTGGAGATCGGGACAGCCATGAGCTCACCCCGCTTGAGGAGCCCAGATGATAGGGCGCGTTTTCGAGCCGCACTATCGCCGCCGCCGGAATCTCCTGTCGATCAGCGACTACACGCGCGCTCCCAAAATCTACAGCCGGATACGAGTGCAGGCGATAGTGGTTTTCGCTACCGGTCCATATCATGCCTGCGTTGTTCGCCGAAACAAATTCGTCCACCAACGAGGGTCTACAAGCATGAATATTGTCGCGATGGTTCTGGCAGGCGGTGAAGGCACGCGGCTACAACCCCTCACTGCGGAGCAACCAAAACCCGCGGTGCCGTTCGCCAACGGCTACCGGCTGGTCGACTTCGTGCTCAGCAACCTGGTGAATTCGCGCATCTCGACGATCTACGTCCTCGCCCAGTACAAGCCCGAGGCACTGGTGAAGCATGTGCAGAGCGCTTGGGCGCCGTGGTTCGCCGACGGCGAGGGCACGATCAAGACCCTGCTGCCGCGCTCCAACACGCTGGGCGGACAATTCAAGGGCACCGCGGACGCGGTGTACCAGTACCTGGGTATCCTCCAGGCGCACTCCCCGGACCTGGTGGCCGTATTCGCCGCCGACCACGTCTACCGCATGGACGTGCGGCAGATGGTGGCGTTCCATCGCGAGCGGCGCGCCGACGTCACGGTCGCCGCGGTCGGCGTGCCGCTGGCCGAGGCGTCGCACTTCGGCGTCCTCGGCACCGCGCCGGACGGGCGGATCAGCGAGTTCCGCGAAAAACCGCAGCGCGCCCCGGCGATGCCGTCGGACCCGACCCGCGCCTACGCCTCGATGGGCAATTACCTGTTTGATCCCGAAGTCCTGGAGGAAGCGCTGCTCGACGCGCGCCGCCGCGGCGACACCGACTTCGGCCGCGACGTGCTGCCCAAGCTCTGCTCGAGCCGGCGCGTGTACGCCTACGATTTTGCCGAGAACCGGGTCCCCGGCCTGCAAGACAACGAAGAGCCCGGCTACTGGCGCGACGTCGGCACGCTTGACCGCGCTGGCCGCCGCGCAGCAGGACGCGATAAGCAGCCCGCCGCGCTTCAACTTGTGGAACCGCCGCTGGCCGATCCGCGGCGAGTTCGACGCTGCCCTGCTCAACCGCATCCGCGGCTGGCGCGAAGAAGCGCTGGCCGAGGTCAAGGCCGCGCCGTGGCAAGCCGCGAATAAAGATCGGCGTAGCGACGAGCGGCTGCAGCCCAGCTGAAGTCGCGCCGCATTGCGGCGCCTTGTATCTCACGCCAGCGGCCTGGCTCGCGCCAGGCCGCAACTGCCCGCCGTACCGCCGCGGTCAGTGCCGAAGTCTCGGCGCGCTCGAAGAGAAATCCGGTTTCCCCGTCCAGGATGGTGTCGGCCAGCCCGCCGGTGGCGCGCGCGATCGGCGGCGTGCCGTAGCGCTGGCTGTACATCTGGTTGAGGCCGCACGGCTCGAAGCGCGACGGCATCAGGAAAAGGTCGGCCCCGGCTTCGATCTGGTGGGCCAGGCCCTCGTCGAAGGCGGTCGCCATCGCCACCCGCCCGGGATGGCGGGAGGCGGCGGTGGCCAGCGCGCTCTCGAGACGCGCTTCTCCTTTTCCCAATAGCGCGAACTGCGCGGGCAAGGCGGCGAGCTCCGCGATCGCCGCGGCGATGAGATCGACGCCCTTCTGGTGCGTCAGGCGGCCGACGAAGCCGATGAGCGGGCTGCCGCTGTCGGGCTCGAGGTTCAGGCGCTGCTGCAGCGCCTTCTTGTTGAGCGCTTTTTTCTCCAGCGACGAAGCATCGTAGGTCGACGCGAGGTGCGCATCGGCGGCCGGGTTCCACTGCGCCGTATCGATGCCATTGAGGATGCCGGTCAGCGCGCCGCGCCGCTGCCGCAGCAGGCCGTCCATCCCGCAGCCGTATTCCTCGGTCTGGATTTCCCGTGCATACGTCGGACTGACCGTGGTGAGCGCGCCCGCATTGACCAGGCCGCCCTTGAGGAACGACATCTGCCCATGGAATTCGAGCTGCTCCATGGAGAAGGACTCCTGGCCGATGCCCAGCCGGTCAAGCCATGCACGCGGGAAGTTGCCCTGGAACGCGAGGTTGTGGATGGTGAGCAGCGTCGGCACCCTGGTGAAGACGGGCGTAAGCGCCGTGGGCCAGTCGTTGCAATGGATCACTTCGTAGCCCGGCAACCGTGCCGCAACGCGCGAGAGCACGCCGAAGCGCAGTGGGTTGTCGGGCCAGTCCTGCCCGCCGGGATCCTGGTAGGGGCTGCCGCTACGTTGGTAGAGCGCCGGGCAATCCATGATCAGCAGCGCGCCGCTGCGCAATAGCCGGCAGTCGAGGCCCAGCTCGCTGAAGCGTTCCTGCTCCGTCGCGTCGGGCAGCTGGCCGAGCACGCTAGGATAACCCGGGAGCAGGACGTCGACTTCCATCCCGAGACTGCGCAGCGCGGCCGGCAGCGCGGCGCTGACGTCGCCCAGCCCGCCCGCCTTGGCGTAAGGCGTGCATTCGGAAGTGGCGAAAAGGACGCGCAGGGGAAACGCCTGCGGTCTAGGTCGTCGCTGCTCTTGCCTCTGAGGCCAGGTGCGGCTTGAGGACGGCGACCTTGATCGGCGCGCCGAAGTCCTTGCGCACCGGAATGTCCAGGCAGGTGGCGCCGTTCAGCTCGCGGGCGCCGAGCGCGCGGGCGAGCACGCCCTGCTGCTTGGGCGATTCCATCTCGATCAGGCACGCGACACGCGCCGCGCCGCGGTTGTGGACCAGGCGGAAAGCGTGCACCGGACCGTAGGGCTCGCACAGGGCGAGCACCGCCTTGGTCAGGGAGTAAAAATCGTCCGCTTCGCCTAGCTTGTCGGTCACTTCCGGTTTCATCGCGAGGAAATGCTATTGCGGGGTCGTCGGCCCGCCTATCCCAAAACGCATGAACCTAGTGTAGTACAGCCGCTACAGAAAAAGCGCGACGCTGGCGGAGGTCATGCAGGTGGCGAGCGTGCCGGCAATGATCGACTTTATCCCCAGATCCACGATCTCCGGCCGCCGCTCGGGCGCCATGGTGCCCATGCCGCCGATCATGATGCCCAGGCTGCCGAGGTTGGCGAAGCCGCAAAGCGCGTAGGTCAGCAGCATGCGGCTGCGGTCGGATAAATCTTTGGCGTTCGCAAGATCGAGGTAGGCCACCAGCTCGTTGATGACGGTCTTGGTTCCCAGCAGCGCGCCGGCGGTGCGCGCTTCATGCCACGGAATACCCGCGAGCCAGGCGAGCGGCGCGAGCAGCCAGCCGAGCGCGCCTTGCAGCGTGTAGGGGGCGATGATCAAGTTGACCAGCGCCACCAGCGCCACGAACACCACCAGCATGGCGACGATATTGAGCAGGAGCTGCGCGCCCTCGAGCGTGCCGCGCGTCAGGGCGTCCATGCTGCCGGCGGCGTCGGACTTGAGCGTCAGCGTCTCACCGGCGGTCAATCCGGGCGGAACCATCAGGAACGCGATCACCAGGGCCGCCGGTGCCGAGAGGATGGAGGCGATGAGGAGATGCGCCACGGCGTCCGGCATCACGCGACCCAGGATGCTGCCGTAGAGAAAGAGCACCGTGCCGGCGATCGACGCCATGCCGCCCGCCATGATGGCGAACAGCTCGCCGCGCGACAGGCGGGCGAGATAAGGCCGCACCAGGAGCGGCGCCTCGACCATGCCGACGAACACGTTGGCCGCGGTCGAGAGCCCGACCACCCCGCCGACGAGCATCGCTTTCTCCAGCACGAACGACAGACCGCGCACGATCGCCGGCACGATCCGCCAGTAGAAGAGCAGCGCGGATAGCGCGCTGATCAGCAGCACGATCGGCAGCGCGCGGAACGCGAGCACGAAATTGGAATTCACGTCGGAAACCTGGAACGGCGCCGGGCCGCCCCCGAGGTAGCCGAAGACGAGGCTGGTGCCGGCGAGCGTGGCGCGCTCCAGCACCAGCAGCACGTCGTTCAGCTGCATGAACAGGCTCTTCACCAGCGGAATTTTCAGAAACACCAGCGTGAGGATCAGGAGCAACGCCATCCCCGCGATGACCGCCCGCCACGGGATCGCGCGCCGGTTCTCGCTCATCGCCCACGCGAGCGCGAGCAGCCCTGCCATTCCGGCCAGCGCATGCATAGAATCGGCCACGCGTGGAGTCTAATCGCGAATTCCTGGTAGCCTGCCTTTGCGCCGAGTGGTGCGACACCTGCGTCGCCTACCGCCCGGGCTTCCTCGCCATGGCCGAGCGCTTTCCGCGCGCCGACTTCCGCTGGGTCGATATCGAAGACGATGCCGAGGCGGCCGAAGACATCGAGGTGGAGAACTTTCCCACCATCCTGGTGAAGCGCGGCCGCGAGACGCTGTTCGAAGGCGTGATGCTTCCGCACCACGAGCACCTGCAGCGCCTGCTCGAAAAGCTTATGTCCTGAAGATTTTTTCGATCGTGCTCTGGATCGCCGCCGCCGCCGCGCGCGGGTCGGCCGCGTCCCGGATCGGCCGGCCGACGACGATGTAATCGGCGCCGTTGGCGAAAGCCTGGGCCACGTCTACCGTGCGCTTTTGATCATCGCCACCGCTGCTCACCGGCCGAATGCCCGGCGCCACCACCAGCAGGCGCTCCTTGAACTCGCTTTTCAGCGCCTTCGCCTCCAGCCCGGAGGAGATCACGCCGTCGCAGCCGCTCTCGGCCGCGCCCCGCGCCCTCGAGAGCACCAGCTGCTCTACGGTGCGCGTGCTTCCCATCTCTTCAAGGTCACGCTGGTCGAAGCTCGTCAGCACCGTCACCGCCAGGATCTTCATCGCGCCCTTCTCGCGCGCTGCCGCTTCCATCACCGAACGATGTCCATGCACGGTCAGGAAGGTGGCGCCGTGGCCACGCAGGTTGGCAGCTGCGCGGCGCACGGTCTCGGGGATGTCGTAGAGCTTGAGGTCGGCGAACACCTTGTTGCCGCGCGCGGTCAGCCAGCCCAGCAGGTCGAAGTAGCCATCGGCGGTGAAGAGCTCCAGGCCGATCTTGTAGAAGCGCACGGCATCGCCGAGCTTCTCGACCAGCGCGCGCGCCTCCTTTGCCGTCGGCACATCCAGGGCGACGATCAGGCGCTCGGCACGCGGAATCATGTTTTTTCTTTCGTAGAGTATTCGCGCAGGTTGACCGTCAGGTCGGCCGGCCCGATCTGCCAGGTTTCGGCGTCGAACGCGAACGCCTTGTAGACCTCGGACACCGGCAACTGATCGGAGTCGCGCACCAGCACCCAGCCGTCCTTGTCGGTGCGCGCGGTCCAGCCCAGACGCGCGGCTCGCTCCAGCACCGCCTCGCAACGGTGCGGCATGAGGCGCAGCTGCTTGCTGATCTGGCGCAGGCGCACCGGGCCTTCGCCCTGCGCGCGCGCGAGCACCGACAGCACCAGCAGCGCGTCGACGAAATCGCGCCCGGCGATCGGCTTGGCTTCGGCATAGCGGTAGGCCGGCAGCATCGCGGTGAGCGTCGCGCCGGCGAGCACCACCACCCACGACATGTAGAGCCAGACGAGGAAGATCGGGATGGTGGCGAAGGCGCCGTAGATCAGCGTGTAGGTGGGAAAGCGCGCGAGATAGATGGCGAAGCCGCGCTTGGCGAGCTCGAAAGCGATGCCGGCGAGCACACCGCCGATCAGCGCGTCGCGCGCGCGCACGTGGCGGTAAGGGACGATCGCGTACAGCAGCGTGAGCGCCGCGCAGGTGAAGAGGAACGGCAGCACGCCGAGCACCGCGTCGGCCACGATGCTGAGGCGCAGCCAGCCGAACGAGGCGCCGACCGCGAACGAGGTCATCGACAGGCTCAAGCCGATCAGCACCGGGCCGAGCGTGATCACCGCCCAGTACATCAGCACCTGCTGCAGCATCGGCCGCGAGCGCTGCACGCGAAACAGGCGGTTGAGCGAGGTGTCGATGGTCATCATCAGCATCACTGCGGTGACGAAGAAGAACACCAGGCCAATGGCGGTGAGGCGCCCGGCGTTGCTGGTGAACGCGGTGATCTGGTCGGCGATGGTATCGATGCCCTGCGCGTCCGGCAGGAAATTCTCCAGCAGGAAAAGCTGCAGCGCGCCGATGGTCTCGTCGAACACAGGGAATGCGGTCGCCACCGCGAGCGCCACGGTGATGAGCGGTACCAGCGACAGCAGGGTGGTGTAGGTCAGGCTGCCGGCGGTCTGCAGCCCACGCTCCTCGTAGAAGCGCCAGAACACCGCGAGGCAGAAATCGGCGAATCCTCGCCAGGCGCTCTTCTCCATTCCTTCTTATGATACCGCCGTGGCCGAGATCCTCGTCTTGTACTACAGCGTCGGCGGCTCGGTGAAGCGCATGGCGGACCTCATCGCGTCTGGGATCGAGCGCGTTCCCGGGGTCGTTGCGCGGCTGCGCACCGTTCCGCGGGTTTCCACCGGAATAGAAAGACAGGATCCCATTCCGGATTCTGGCGCTCCCTACGCCGAGCACCGCGACCTCGAAGAATGCGCCGGGCTCGCGCTCGGCAGCCCGACGCGCTTCGGCAACATGGCGGCGCCGCTCAAGCATTTCCTCGACGGCACCTCGCTCCTCTGGCAGCGCGGCGCCCTCGCCGGTAAGCCGGCGTGCGTCTTTACCTCCACCGCCAGCCTGCACGGCGGGCAGGAAACCACCCTGCTCTCCATGATGCTGCCGCTCCTGCACCACGGCATGCTCGTCATGGGCCTGCCCTACACGCAGGCCGAGCTCAATGCCACGCGCACCGGCGGCACGCCTTACGGCGCCAGCCATTTCGCCGGTGTCGCCGACGACCAGCCGATCAGCGATGCCGAGCGCACGCTGTGCATCGCGCAGGGCAAGCGCCTCGCCGAGCTGGCGCTTAAGCTGGGCATTTGACTCCCGTCATCAGAGAGGCATTGATGCTCCGAGGCAGCTGCCTTTGCGGCACCGTCCGCTATGAGATTCGTGGTCCCGTCAGCCGCGTGACCCATTGTCACTGCGCGATGTGTCGAAAAGCGCATGGCGCCGCCTTCGCTACTTATGGCCGAGTCGAGCGCAGTGATTTCGCCGTGGTAGCCGGCGCGGAAGACATTGCCTCGTATCGGTCGTCACCGGAAGTGATCCGCACATTCTGCAAGCGGTGCGGTTCGAACCTTCAGTTCATCAGCGATAAGCGGCCGAGCACATTCGCGCTCGCGCTCGGAACCCTGGACGACGATCCGGGCGTTCAAGCATCGTTGCATATCTTCGTTGCCTCCAAGGCACCCTGGTTTCAGATTACGGATGACCTGCCTCAGCATGCCGTACGTCAGACGTGCTAGCGTGCGTGGCATGAGAACTGTTCAGCGCAGCGTTGTCGTAGTCGTCGTCCCGGAGGACCGCGCCGGCTAACGCTTGGAACAGATCTCACCCAAGCCCCTGTCGGCGAGCCGGCGGGGGCTTGTCGTTTCTGGGCCTCCACCGGCGATGCCGGCCAACGAGGAGACCCGCCATGCAGAATGCTCTAAAGCTCGGATTCTTCATCCAGCCCGTCCACCCGCCGTCGCGTTCGTACGCAGACGTTCTGCGCGAGGACCGCGAGGCGGTGGTGCTCGCCGATCGACTCGGTTACCGCGAAGCCTTCATCGGCGAGCATCTGGTCGACGCTGCCGAGACCATCACCTCGAGCCTCGCGTTCATCGCCAGCCTGGCCGATGCCTGCCCTTCCATCACTTTCGGCACTGGCGTGCTGCCGCTTGCCAACTACCATCCGGCGATGGCGGCGGCGCAGGTTGCGATGGTCGACCACCTGGTGCAGGGCAGGCTCGTGCTGGGTGTTGGCCCCGGGGTTCCGGGTGATGCGGAGGCGATCGGCGACGTTGACGCGGACCGCCACCGCAAGGCCCAGGAGGCGCTCGATCACATGTGCCGGATCTGGAGCGAAGCGCCGCCCTACCGGATCGAAGGCGAGTTCTATCGGACGACCACGGAGCGCTCGCTGGATCCAGGCATCGGCGTGGGCGTCGCACGCCCTCCGCTGCAACGGCCGCATCCCCCGATCGCCATTACCTCGATCCGGCCGGACGGAAAAGGACCGCACGCGGCGGGCGCCCGCAGCTGGAGCGGAATCTCAGCCGCGTACGTGGGAGCGTACGTTGTCCAAGCCCACATTCGGAGCTTCCTGGAAGGCCGGCGCTCAGCGGGACTCTCCAGCGATGCCACCGGGTGGCGCGTCGCGCGCAGCGTCTTCGTGGCCGATGACGAGGCGACGGCGCGCCGCTATGCGCATCGCGAGGACGGCGCGCACGGCTTCTATTTTCACGTCATGAGGACCAAGCTCGCCAGGGCAGGCGCGCTCGACGTGATGCGAGACTTTCCCGGCCAGCCCGATAGCGAGCTCTCGATCGGGCGCTGCCTCGAGCGCCTGGTGATCGCCGGAACCCCACAGAGCGTCGCGGACCAGATTCTCGAATTCCGGCACGACGTCGGCGCGTTCGGCACCCTCCTCTATACTGGCCACGATTGGAGCGATGCCGCGCTCGCCCGGCGCTCGATGGAGCTGATGGCGAACGAGGTCTGGCCGCGGATTGATCGAGAACGGTCCCAAGGATGATCGGCAAAAAGCTGCGCTGTTCCTTCTGCGGTAAGGACCAGGACGACGTGAAGAAGCTGGTCGCCGGAGCCAAGGCGTTCATCTGCAACGAGTGCGTGGCGATCGCGGATCGGATCATGAAGCAGACGCCCGACGAGCCGGGTGAGCCGGCGAAGCCGGCTTCGTGGCCAAAACCGCGCAAGTAATCGCCAGCGCGACGCTCGGCGCGCTGATCCTGCTTTGTGTCGCGTGGGAGCTGTGGCTGGCGCCGCTGCGGCCCGGCGGCTCGCTGCTCGCGCTGAAGGCGCTGCCGCTGGCGCTTTCCATTCCGGGGGTGTTTTCCGGAAAGCGATACACCTATCAGTGGTCGAGCATGCTGATCCTCGCTTACTTCGCCGAGGGCGTCACGCGCGGCTGGGCGGAGCGAGGGACATCGCAGATTCTCGCCTTCATCGAAATCTTCTTGTCTCTGGCCTTCTTCGCCGCCGCCGTCAGCTACGCGCGCTGGACTCGAGCAGCCGCTTAGCGGCGGCGTAGATCGGCACTTCGATCAGCGCGCCGTCGACCTTCGCGCGCTCCTTGCCGGCGGCGCGCGCTTTCTCGAAGGCCGCGACAATTTTTCTTGCTTTGGCGAGCTCGGCCTTCCCCGGCGAAAAGACTGCATTGATCGCCTTGGCGTGCGACGGATCGACCAGGCTCTTCATCCGGTAGCCGAGGCGTTTCGCGGTCTTCGCGTCGGCCACGGCACCCTTGACGTCGCTGAAGGTGTAAGGGCAGTCGATGGCTTCGACGCCGGCGGCCCGGCACTCGACGAGGAAACGGGCACGCACGTAGGCAAGCTCCTCGCCGCGGCGGCTGCGAGCGGTGCCGAGGTCGGCAACCATATCTTCGCTCGCGACCAGCATGGCACTCACGCGCCGGCTGGCCCGGGCGATGGCGAATGCGTTGACCAGTCCCGCGGCGGTCTCGACGTTGGGCACCAGGTCGACTGTGCCGCCGGTCGCCTTCTCGAGGGCGACGACCTGCTCCGCGGACACGACTTTCGACATGAGGATCACGTCGGGACGGCCGGCGAGCACCCCGATGAGGTCCTCGTTGCCGCAGCTCTCGAGCGGGTTGATGCGCACTGCGGCGATCGCGCCGGCCGCGCGCCAGCGGTCGAGCACATCGCGCGCGAGCGCGCGCGCTTTGGGGCGCAGCTCGGGCGGAGTGAAGTCCTCCAGCTCGAGGATGATGACGTCCGCGCCGCTGCGCGCCGCGGCCTCGTGCGCGGCCGGGTCGGCGCCGGGCACGAAGAGCCAGGATCTCCTCAAGGGCAACCGCGGATCTGCTGCTTGAGTTGCGCCATGCGCGTCTCGCGCGTGGCGTCGTCCATGTAGACGCGCTCGCCGGCGTCGTTGATGCGCGAAACCCGGGTGCCGGCCGAAAGCCAGGCGAGCTCCTGCCGCACCCGCGCACAACGCTCCTGCTGCGCTGCCTTGCCGAGCGATTCCTGGCGCTCGCGCTCGATCTGGCGCCGATTGAAGTCCGCGTCCTGCTGCGCGGTGTTGGGCGACTGCGGCTTGGCGGCCTGGCCGGAGAGCGGCGGAATCGGCTGGATGTCCACCGGCCCGCCTTTGCAGCCGGGGGTCGGCTTGTCGGTGTAATGCACCACGCCGCGCTCGTCCACGCACTTGTACATCTGCGCGCTGGCCGGGAGCGCGATCAGCAGCGCGCCAAGCGCGAGCCATTTCATAGCTGGTGCTGGGGGTTGAGCCGCTCCATCTTGCTCTCGAGCTTGTTGAGCGCGCTGATGTAGGCCTTGGCCGAAGCCACCACAATGTCGGTATCGGCGCCCACACCGTTGACGATGCGTCCGCCCTTCGACAGCCGCACCGTCACCTCGCCCTGCGACTCGGTGCCGGTGGTGACGGCGTTCACCGAATAGAGCAGCAGCTCCGCGCCGCTCTTCGCCAGGCTTTCGATCGCCTTGAAGGTGGCGTCGACGGGGCCATCGCCTTGTGATTCCGCTTTCTTCTCGCTCCCGGCTTCCATCACCGTAATCCTTGCGAACGGCCGTTCTCCCATGCCGCTCGCCTGGTTCATGGTGACCAGCCGCCAATGGTCCTCGGATGACTTGCCCGCCTCCTGGCTCACCAACGCCTGCAAATCCTCGTCGAAGATATCGGCCTTCTTGTCGGCGAGGTCCTTGAAGCGCTGGAACGCCTTGTTGTAGGCCTCTTCGCCGTCGAGCTCGATGCCGATTTCCTTCATGCGCTGCTTGAAGGCGTTGCGGCCCGAGAGCTTGCCGAGCACGATCTTGTTGGTGCTCCAGCCCACGTCCTCGGCGCGCATGATTTCGTAGGTGTTGCGCGCCTTGAGCACCCCGTCCTGGTGGATACCGGACGCGTGCGCAAAGGCGTTGGCGCCCACCACGGCCTTGTTCGGCTGCACCACGAAGCCGGTGATCTGCGACACCAGCCTGGACGTGGGGACGATGTGGGTGGCGTCAATCCCGACCTGGAGATTGAAGAAGTCTGCTCGTGTTTTCACGGCCATCACCACCTCTTCGAGCGAGGTGTTGCCCGCGCGCTCGCCGAGGCCGTTGATGGTGCACTCGATCTGGCGCGCGCCGCCGATCTGCACCGCGGCGAGCGAGTTGGCCACCGCCATGCCGAGGTCGTTGTGGCAATGCACGCTCCACACCGCCTTGTCCGAGTTCGGAATCTTTTCGCGGATGTTCCTGATCAGCTCGCCAAACTGCTGCGGCACCGCGTACCCCACGGTATCGGGAATGTTGATGGTGCTCGCGCCCTCCTTGATCACCGCCTCCAGCACGCGGCAGAGGAAATCGAGATCGGAGCGCGAGCCGTCCTCGGGCGAGAACTCGACGTCGGGGCAATGCTTGCGCGCGAAGCGCACCGACAGCTTCGCCTGCTCGAGCACCTGCTCGGGCGTCATGCGCAGCTTCTTCTCCATGTGCAGCGCGCTGGTGGCGATGAAGGTATGGATGCGCCAGGACCTGGCGCCGGTCAGCGCGTCGATGCCGCGCTGGATGTCGCGGTCGTTGGCGCGGCACAGGCCGCACACGGTCGAGTCCTTCACCGTGTTGGCGATCGCGCGCACCGCCTCGAAATCGCCGTTGGAGGAGGCCGGGAATCCGGCCTCGATCACGTCGACGCGCATCCGCTCCAGCGCGCGCGCGATGCGCAGCTTTTCGTCGCGCGTCATCGAGGCGCCCGGGCTCTGCTCGCCGTCGCGCATGGTGGTGTCGAAGATGATCAAATTGTCGGCAGTACGCATGGAATGGTCCCTTGGCCTTTTCAGGCCTGGTCACAACACGGATTGTAGGCAGGAGTGTTTAGCGCGCGGGGCGCAGCAGCAGGCCGCCCAGCGCGAGGAGCGCGAGCGAGAGGAGAGCGGTAATCGCCTGTTGCATGGACACGACTATACAACACCTAAAATGATTTGGTGAAGCCCACGTTCCGGCCTGAGCGCTTCGTGCCCCTCAGCCTGGGGGGAAAGCGCATCGGCTGGGTGCGCCCCGAGCTTGCCGCGCACCTGGCTTCCTGGCCGAAGGTCTTCGCCACCAGCCCAGACCGCGTCGCCCTGCTCGACCCCGATGGACTCGCGGCGGCGGTGGAACAGCTGGCCGAAGAAGGCTTCATTCCGGGCTGGCGTAATGAGCGCTACCGGATCGCCGATCTCTTCGACATCGAGCGCGCCGCGGCGCGCCCGTTCGGCCTGACCACGCAGGCGGTGCACCTCAACGGCATCGTCGGCGAGCGCATGTGGCTCGCCCGGCGCAGCGCCACCAAGCCCATCGACCCCGGAATGCTGGACAACCTCGTGGGCGGCGGTGTCACCGCCGGGCTTACGCAAATCCAGGTATTGGTGAAGGAAGCGTGGGAGGAAGCCGGCATTTCCGCAACGCTGGCGCAAAAAGCGACGCCGGGCGGGACGATGAGCGTGTTGCGGGAAGTCCCGGAGGGTGTGCAGTCCGAGATCATCAGCATCTACGATTTAGAGCTGCCTGAGGACTTCCAGCCGCGGAACCAGGACGGCGAAGTATCGGAATTTCTGCTGCTCGCGTTCGAGTCGGTGAAACGCGAGACGCTGACCTATGAAGCGGGCCTGGTGGCCCGGGACTATTTCAATCGACGCGCTACTTTGGCCAAGGGGCCTTGAGCGAGGCTTTGGCCGGCACCTTCGTCCCCGAGATCTCGATCTCGTAGGAACCGTCGACGTTTTCCGAATAGACGAAACCCATGCCGACCATGCAGCTCAGCGTCGCGCTGTAACCGACCGAAGACAGCTCACCCGCCGGCTTGCCATTGCGCAGGATGGGCTCCCCGCCCCACGCAAAGAGCTCGGTCGCCGGGAAAGTAAACATCAGAAGGCGCTTCGCCAGTTTGGCGGGCGGCTTGCGCCGCTCGGGGCGCACCGCGAAAGCGAGCCCTGCCTCGTATGGCGTGCAGTCGGGCGAGAGCTCGGCGCCGAAGGCGCGCCGGCCGGCTTCGATGCGCAGCGCGTCGAGCGCGTAGTAGCCGCAGTCCTTCAGGCCGAACGCCTTGCCGGCGGCGCATAGCCGATCGTAGAGCGCGGGCGCGTCCTCGATGCGCACGTAGATCTCGGTTCCCGGCCCGCCGACGTACGACGCGGGCACCGGCTTGGCACTTCCCATGTCCGTCTTATCCAGCACCTTCTTCGAATCAGGGCCGAGCACGGAAAGCACCGACCACCCGGCGCTGACGTCGTCGATACGCACGTCTTCGCCATCCCGGATGTGACGATTGAGCCACGCCAGATCACGCACCGGCTGGGCCGAGCCCGTGATGACGAAGAACTCCTCGTCGCTCCAGCGCTGCACCGTGACGTCGCTCTCGAAGCCGCCCTTGCGATTGAGCATCGCGGTGTAGGTGAGCTTGCCGATCGTGTTGGCGCACACGCGATCGAGCAATTTCGCGGCGTCGCGCCCGCGCACCCGCAGCTTGCCGAAAGAGGTCTGATCGAAAATTCCGACCCCCTGCCGCACGGCCAGTTGCTCGGCAACGCAGGCTTCGAGCCAGTTCGGACGGCCGAGCGTGTATTCCATCTTCGGGCCGAAGTAATTCGGCCGCTCCCAGCCGAACTTCGAACCGAACTGGGCGCCTTTGCTTTTGAGTCTTTCAAAAAGGGGAGAAACACGTTGCGGGCGCCCGGATTCCAGCTCGTGGCGCGGCCAGCGCATGGCGTAATGCAGGCCGAGCGACTCGACCGTGCGCTCGCGGAGCCATTTGGCATCGGCGGCGAACGCGCCGTAACGCCGGATGTCGACTTCGAACAGATCCATCGGCGCTTCGCCGCCCGCGATCCACTCCGCGAGCAGCTTGCCGGCGCCGCCGGCGTTGGCGATGCCGGCCGAGTTGAAGCCGGCGGCGACGAAATAATTGCGCACCTCGGGCGCCTCGCCGAGGATGAAGTTGCCGTCCGGCGTGAAGCTCTCCGGGCCGTTCAGCAGGATCTTGACGCCGGCAGTCTCGAGCGCCGGCACGCGGTGCATCGCCGCCTCCATCAGCGGCTGGAACTGGTCCCAATCCTCGGGCAGGAGCTGAAATTCGAACTTGTCCGGGATGCCGTCCATGCCCCAGGGCTTCGCCACCGGCTCGAAGCCGCCCATCAGCAGGCCGCCGACCTCCTCCTTGAAATAGATGAAGCCGTCGGGATCGCGCATCACCGGCAGCATCGGATGCACGCCGGCGACCGGCTCGGTGACGATGTAGAAGTGCTCGGCCGAATGGAGCGGGATGCTCACGCCGCTCCGGGCGCCGAGCGTGCGCGCCCATTGGCCGGTGCAGTTGACGAAGATCTCGCAGCCGATGGGGCCGGCAGAGGTCTCCACACCAGTCACGAAACCGTTGGTCTTCGTCACCGAGGAGACCTGAACGCCTTCCTGGACCTTTACGCCGAGATTGCGCGCACCTTTGGCGAGGCTCTGCGCCAGGTCGGCCGGGTTGGCCTTGCCGTCGGCCGGAAACCAGAGCGCGCCCTGCAGGTCCTCGATGCGCAGCAGCGGCCATTTCTCCAGCGCCTGGCGCGGCGTGAGCAGCTCGACTTCGATGCCGAAGCTGCGCGCCATCGCCGCCTGGCGCTGGTACACGATCCAGCGCTCGGGGGTGCGCGCGACGTTCACGCTGCCGCATTGCTTCCAGCCGGTGGCGAGCCCGGTCTCGCGCTCGAGCGTCGAATAGAGCTCGATGCCGTATTGGCTCATGCGCGTCATGGAGCGGTTGGGTCGCATCTGGCCGACCAGGCCGGCCGCGTGCCAGGTCGTGCCGCAGGTCAGGCGCCCCTGCTCGAGCAGCACGATGTCGCGTCGGCCGAGCTTCGCGAGGTGATAGGCGACGCTCGCGCCGACGATGCCGCCGCCGGCAATGACGATCTGCGCATTCATATCTTCAGAGCGATGACGCCGGCCGCGACGGTCGCGGCGCCGGCGATGCGGCGTCCGATGTGGCCTTCCTTCAGTAGCCAGACGCCGATCAGCGCGGCGAAGATCACCGAAGTCTCGCGCAGCGCGGCGACCGCGGCCACCGGCGCGCGCGTCATCGCCCAAAGGACGATGCCATAGGCGCCGGCGGACAGGGCCCCGCCGACAAATCCGCGCAGCCAGAACTGGCGGGCATAGGACACCAGCTGATCGCGCTTCCACCAGAAAATGAGGAGCGAGAATGGCAACGCGTCCAGCGTGAAAAGCCAGACCACGTAGACCTCGGCCTTGCCGGCGACGCGCACGCCGGCCGCGTCGACCAGGGTATACGAGGCGATGATGCATGCGTTGGTGAGCGCCCAGCCCAGCGCGACGCGCGACTCGCGCCAGTGGAAGCCGACGAAGCCGAGCGACAGCACGCCGCCGCAGATCAGCAGCACGCCGAGCCAGACGGTCGGCGTCGGCGCCTCGCCCAGCCAGGCGAGCGCGCACAGGCTGACGATGAGCGGCGCGATGCCGCGCATGATCGGGTAGCCGTGCGACAGGTCGCCGGCGCGATACGCGCCGACCAGCGCGGTGTAATAGGCCATGTGCAGCACCATCGAGGCGATGATGTAAGGCCATACCGCCGGCGCCGGCATCTCGACCACGAACAGGAACGGCGCGGTCACCAGGCCGGCCGTGAACACGACCAGCGTCATGTCGAACAGCACTTCGCGGCTCGACTTGATCATGGCGTTCCAGGTGGCGTGCGCGAGCGCGGCGCCGAGGACGGCTAGAGTGACCTCAAGCGGCACGGCCGGAGACCGCGCGCAGGATGGTTTCGAAATGGCCGAGGCCGGGCGTCGCCGCGCCGGGCACCTTGGCGGCGTCGTCCCACAGGCGCACGCTCACCGCTTCGGCGGCGTAAGGCTGGCGGATGAAGCGCTCCGCGTCTTGCGGCGAGAACACGCCGCCCTGAAGCTCGAGGCTGCGCTTGGAGTCTTCCGACAATGCCTCGCGGTAACCCGGCCGGGTGGCGCACAGGTAGCGCTTCGCGTCGACGTGCAGCCCGATCGGCCCGAACACCGCCTCCGGAAACAGCTTGCGCAGGAAAGGCAGCGCCACGTACTGGTGCTGGTCATCCACGCCGCGCAGCGTCGGCGTCTCGCCGCGGTCGTTCAGCAGGTGGCCGATGTCGTGCAGCAGCGCGGCGCAGACCAGCTCCGGCGGCGCACCGGCACGCTCGGCGGCATGGGCGCTCTGCAGAGCGTGCTCCAGCTGCGTGACCCCTTCGCCTTCGTATGCTCTGCCGCCCTTGGCCTGGTACAGGCCAACGATCTTTTCAATCATGCATGTTTCTGCTTGGCGTCCGCCCCGTCCGCGAAGCTCTCGCGCAGCCGGGTTGGCTGCAGCGCGCCGGCCTGCTCGAGGATCGCGTAGGCGACCGAGCAGATGTGCGAGTTGATGCGCTTGAAGTCGTTGATGATGTCCAGGTGCAGCGAGCTGGTCTCGATCGACTGCAGAGTCTGGCCGGCCAGGCGCCGCAGGTGCGTATCGGCGTACTGCTGCTGCAGCTTCCTCAGCTCGACCTTGGTGGCGAGCAGGCGCTGCGCGCTCTTCAGGTCGCCGTTCAGGAACACGTTCATGCCGAGGCGCAGGTTGGCGAGCACGCGGGTATGCATGTCGCAGATCTCGGCCATGCCCGCGTCGCTGAACTCCAGGCGCTGCGCGATCTTTTTCTCCACCAGGTCGTCGAGGATGCGCTCGATGATGTCGCCGACGTGCTCCATGTTGATGGTAAAGGAGATGATGTCGGCCCAGCGCTGCGCGTCGCGCTCGTCGAGCGCTTCGCGGCCGATCTGCGTGAGGTAGAGCTTGATCGCGGTATAGAGGTGGTCGACGTCGTCGTCCATGCGCCGGATCTGGCGCGCGAGCTGCGCGTCGTTGGTGCGGATCACCGTGAGCAGCCCGTTCAGCATCGCCTCGATGATGTCGCCGATGCGCAGCACTTCGCGCACCGCGTTGGAGGTGGCGAGCGCCGGCGTGTCGAGCGCGGCCGGGTCGAGGTGGCGCGCGGCGACGCGCGGGTCTTTCTCGGCTTCATCCGGAAGCAGGCGCTCGGCGAGGCGCGCCACCGGCCCGGTGAACCAGATCAGCGTCCCCGCGAGCAGCAGGTTGAAGGCGGCGTGAAAGTTGACCACCAGGCGCTGCGGCTCGGGGTCGAGCGCGACCAGGCCAGCCTCCATCCAGGGCATGAGCGCCACCGCGAGCACGCAGCCGAAGAGCTTGAACAGCAGGTTGCCGAGCGCGACGCGGCGGCCGGCGGTGCCGGAGCCGGCGGTGGCGACCACCGCGACGATGCCGCTGCCCAGGTTGGCGCCGATCACCAGGAACAAGCCCACCTTGAGGCCGATGAGCCCGCTGCCGACAAAGGCCGCGGTGAGCAGCACCACGGCCAGGCTCGACCATGCCATCAGCGTAAACACGGCGCCGATCAGAATGTCGAGCAGCGGGTCGCCCGAGAGCGAGCCGAAGATCACCTTGACCCCGGCCGCGCCGGTAAACGGCTTCGCCGCCTGCAGGATGATCTGCAGCGCCAGGATGATCAGCCCCAGCCCGATCGCGATGCGCCCGATCTGCCCGGCGCGCGTGGCTTTGCGCGAGAGGTGGAACAGCACGCCGAAGCCGATGAGCAAGGGCGACAGCCACGAGAGATCCAACGAGAACAGCTGCACCACCAGGCTGGTGCCGACATCGGCGCCGAGCATGATGGCGAGCGCCGGCGCGAGCGCCATCAGCTTCTGGTTGACGAACGAGCCGGTGAGGAGCGCGGTCGCGCTCGACGACTGCACCAGCCCGGTGACACCGAGGCCCGCCAGGAAGGCGGTGAACGGATTCGACACGCTGCTCGCCAGCACCCGTCGCAGGCTGCCGCCGAGCACGCGCAGCACGCCGGAGCGCACGATGTGCGTGCCCCAGACCAGCAGCGCGATTCCCGACAGGACGGTGACTAACGTTTGCATGTCAGCGGTTCATCACCAGGGCATGGAGTAGGTCTTCACGTTAGTGAAGCTTTTCATCGCCTCGACCACACCCTCCTTGATGCCGAGACCCGAATCCTTGATGCCGCCGAACGGCGTGCTCTCCAGGCGGTAGCCCGGGACTTCCCAGATGTTGACGGTACCGACATTCAATTCCGACACGAACCTGGTTACGTAATCCAGGCGGTTGGTGCACACGCCCGAGGAAAGGCCGTAGGCGGTGCCGTTCACCATGCGGATCGCCTCGTCGGCATCCTTGAACCTCAACACGGGAGAGACGGGCCCAAAGGTTTCCTCGCGCACCAGCTCCATGTCCGGCGTCACGCGGTCGACGACGGTCGGCGAGTAGGAGGCGCCGCTGCGCTTGTTGCCGACCAGCAGCTTGGCACCTTTGGCGCACGCGTCGTTGACGCGCCGCTCGAACAGCTTGGCGGCGTCTTCGCTGATCACCGTGCCCATTTCCACGTTCGGATCCAACGGGTCGCCGTAGGACCATTTTTTGGTTATCTCGACCAATGCCTCGGTGAAGGCATCGGCGACTTTCTCATGGACCAGGATGCGCTTCACGGCGGTACAGCGTTGCCCTGAATTCTTGTACGACCCTGCCGCCGCCAGCGCCGCGGCCTTGGCCGGATCGGCGTCCTCCATCACCACGATCGGATCGTTGCCGCCGAGCTCGAGCACCATGCGCTTGTAACCGGCCTTGGACGCAATGGTTTTGCCGACTTGCACTCCACCGGTAAAGGTAATCAAGTCCGCATCCGCATTGAGGATCATCTCGTCGGCGATCTCTTTCGGGTCGCCGGTAATCACCGACAGCATTTGCGGCGGCAGGCCGGCCTCGTACAGCACGTCGGCGAGCACCAGCGCGGCGAGCGGCGTTTTTTCGGCGGGCTTCACCACCATGCGGTTGTTGGTGGCGACCGCGGGGGCGACCTTGTGGATCACCTGGTTGAGCGGGTGGTTGAACGGCGTGATGGCCGAGATCGCGCCGAGCAGCGGCTCGCGCAGCGTATAGACCTTGCGGCTCTTGCCGTGGTGCGTGAGGTCGCAGGAGAACACCTGGCCGTCGTCGACCAGCGCATGGTTGGCGGCGAACAGCAGCACATCGCTCGCCCGCCCGACTTCATAGGTCGAGTCCTTCAGGCACAGCCCGGACTCCAGCGTGATCAGGCGCGCGATCTCGTCGCGCCGGCCGGCGATGATCTCGCCGGCGCGCATGAGGATGCGGTAGCGCTCGTAGCGCGTGAGCTTCGGCTTGTATTCGCGCGCGATACGGAAGGCGCGCCTCACGTCCTCCACCGTCGCCTTCGGCACCGTGGCAACGACTTCGCCGGTGTAGGGAAAGCGCACTTCGATCACCCGGTCGCGGCGCACCTGCTCGCCGGCGATCCTCAGGGCTTCGTGCCTTACGGAGGTCTTCAGCACGGCGCTCATGCGGCCACCTTCTCTTCAACGTGGTTCAGCGCCAGGTCGAAGATGTCGAAGTTGCGCAGGCGGCGCTGGGCCGGCAGCCCGCGCAGCTTGCGATTGAAGAGCAGCGGCACCTTTTGCTCCGAGATGCCGCCGTGCGAGCGCAGCGGCTCGGTGAGGCCGGAAAGATCGTGGCGCGCCTTGCTGGTGCCGATGACGACATGGCGCGTGCTCACCACCACCAGGTCGCCGATGCGCTCGGGCGGCAGCTCGAAGCGCTTCGCCGCCTCTTCTCGCGTCAGCACCACTTCGATGCCCTGCAGGTCCGCGATTTTCTTGCGCACGTCCGCGTCGACATAAACGGTGGCAAAAGAACCCAAGGCCCCGTGGTGCACGACGTAGGGATCGGTGATCGGCAGGATCACGCGCGCCTTGCCGGCGCCGAGCCAGCCGTCGAGCACGTCCTGCAGGTAGATGACGTCGGGGGAACCGTCGGCGCGATGCTTGGCGTTCATGCCGTGGTCCGCGGTGAGCGCGATGGTGCAGCCGAGCGCGTCCAGGCGCGCGAGATAGCGGTCCATCATGGCGTAGAACGCATTGGCCGCCGGGGCGCCCGGCGCCGCCTTGTGCTGCACGTAGTCGGTGGTCGAGAGATACATCAGATCCGGGCGATCGCGCTCCATCAGTTTCACGCCCGCGGCAAACACGAATTCCGACAGCTCCGCGCTGTATACCGACGGCACCGGCATGCCGACGAGGACAACGGTCGCGGCATCCGCCTTCTCCGCGGAGAAGCAGGTGCCCTTCAGCTTGTGCCCGAGAAGCGTGCGCAGCTTGTCCTTCGCCGTGACGACCGCCACCTTCGCGCCCGCGTCCGCAAACGCCGCCAGCAGCGTGCCGCAGCGCAGGTACTTCGGGTCGTTCATCATCACCTCGGTGCCGGCGTCGCGGTCAAAGAAGTAATTGCCGCAGATGCCATGCACCGCAGGCGGCGCGCCGGTGACGATCGACAGGTTGTTCGGATTGGTGAAGGAAGGAATCACGCAGTCGGCGTCGAGCACCGTGCCGTTCGCCGCCAGGCGCGCGAGGAACGGAGCGACGCCGGCGCGAATGGCCTCCGGTATGTAGGCCGGCTCGCTGCCGTCGACGCAGACCACGACGAGCGGCTTGTCGGGCCAGCGGTAGCGAGCGCCGTTGAGGGTGACGGGGTGTCTGTTCTGACTCATGGGTCAGGCGGCCTCTCGGGTGTTCTGCTGCAGCCGCGAACGGCTGCTGATGACGTGCTGGAACAGCAAGCGCGCGGCGGCGTCCGCATTGCCCTTGCTCACCGCGTCGACGATCGCTTCGTGCTCCTTCGTGGAGTGCGGGATGACATCGACATTGCGCCGGATCGCCTCGCGCCGGTACAGGTTCAGCTCGTTCACCACTCGACGGTAGTGCGCGGTGAGCGCCTGGTTCCCGGCCGTCTCGGCCAGCACCTCGTGGAATTCGATGTTGAGCGCGAAATAGGTGTCGGGGTCGCGTGCGGCGGAACGCATGCGCTTGACGACCCCGCGCATTCGCTCGATCTGCCCCGGCTTGGCGCGCGCCGCCGCCAGGCGGCCGATCTGCGCCTCGAGAGCAGCACGCACCTCGTAGATCTCGTTCGCTTCCTCGAGCGAGAGCTGACGCACGAATACGCCGCGATTCTTCTCGGTGCGCACCAGGCCGGCCTGCTCCAGGGCGCGAAAAGCTTCGCGCACCGGCCCGCGCGATACGCGCAGCTCGCCGGCCAGGTCTGCTTCGTTCAGCTTGGCGCCCGGCGCCAGCTCGCCGCTGACGATGCGCCGCTCGAGCTCGCGCTGCACCAGCGAGGTGAGCGAGTTCTGCTGGAGGATCTCCAGCTGGGTGTGGGCCGCCATGCGGACCCCGATTGGAATCGCTTGGCGGTAGATTGTCAACAATCTACAAAAGGATCTTGCGCCGCTCGGAGTCGTAGGGCGCGCGGTCGCTGACCTGCGCCGGATAGCGCTTGCCGAAGCTCTCGACCTCGAAACCCTTGGTAAGGCCCAAGGGGATGAAGCCGTACGCGATCGACTTGCCGACGGTATGGCCATAGCCGCCGCTCGTCACCGTGTCGATTACCTTGCCTTCGTGCAGGATCGCCTCGCCGCCGTGCAGCGGCACGAAGCCGTCCATCAGGAAGCAGGCTAGCTTTCTCTTGACCGATCCCTTGGCCTTGCGCAGGGCGTCGCGGCCGATGAAGTCGCCCTTTTCAAGGGCGACGGCGAAGCCGAGGCCCACTTCGTAGGGATTGGTATCCGGCGAAAGCTCGCTGCTCCAATACCGGTAGCCCTTCTCCAGCCGCAGCGAATCGAGCGCGCGGTAGCCGGCGTTGGCCACGCCGAGGTCCCGGCCCGCGTCCCACAGCGCTTCATAGAGATGCAGCGCGTACTCGGTCGGAACATGCAGCTCCCAGCCGAGCTCGCCGGCGTAAGTGACGCGCAACGCCCGAACCGGCGCAAAGCCGAGCCGAACCTCGCGCGCGGCCAGATATGGAAACGCCGCATTGGAAAAATCTTCCTCGGAAATCCTGGATAGCAGCTCGCGCGAGCGCGGCCCCTGTACGTTGATCACCGCGCGCGACGAGGTCACGTCCTTGATCTCGACGCCCTGCCGACGCAGCCAGCCGCCGTCGCGAACGGAAAAGCCGGAGCCGGTGACTACATAAAAATGGTCGCCGGCGAGCCGCACGATGGTGAGATCGGCCTCGATGCCGCCGCGCTCGTTGCACAGCTGCGTATAGATCACCGAGCCGTCGGGCTTGTTCAGGTCGTTCGCCGCCACGCGCTGAAGTGCTTCAAGGGAGCCCTTGCCGGTCAGTTCAAACTTGGTAAACGAGCTCAGGTCGAAGAGCGCCACGCGCTCCCGGGTGGCGCGATGCTCGGCGGCGACGTGGTCGAACCAGTTCGGCTTGCCTTCGAAACTGGGTTCGTCCTGCGCTCCCGGCGAGCCAAACCAGTTGGGCCTTTCCCAGCCGAACTTCGATCCATAGACCGCGCCACGGTCCTTCAGGATCTGCCACAGGGGGCTGCGGCGCGCGTCACGCGCCACCGTCAGCTCTTCGCCGGGATAGTGCAGGTGGTAGTAGGCGCCGTAGGCGTGCACCGCACGCTCGTGCAATGCTCGCGTGCCGGAATGGAAGTCGCCGAAGCGGCGCAGGTCGAACGGCCAGAGGTCCATCTCCGGATGGCCCTGCACGATCCACTCCGCCATCGCGCGACCAGCGCCACCGGCCGCGGCGATTCCGGAGGTGAAGCCGCAGGCGACGAACACGTTGTCGCGCTCGATCGCCGGCCCCATGATCGGCTCGCCGTCGGGCGATACCGGGATGGGACCGTTGATCAGCTGCTTGAGGCCGAGCTCGCCGAACGTTGGAATGCGCTCGGCGGTGGCGACGGCGATTTCCTCGAAGCGCTCCATGTTCGGCGGCAGCAGCTCCTGGGCGAAATCGAACGGCACGCCACCCGGATGGAACGACGGCGTGCCCATCTCCCATCCGCCCACCGCGAAGCCGCCGACCTCCGGCTTGAGGTAGAAATTGAGGTCCGGATCGCGCAGCGTCGGCAGCTTCGGGTTGCGATCCCCCTTCATCGGCTCGGTCACCACGTACTGGTGCTCGAGCGCCGCCGCCGGGATGCGCACGCCCATCAGCTTGCCGACCGCGCGCGACCAGATGCCCGCGGCGATGACCACGGTTTCGCAATCGATCGGGCCGTTATTCGTTACCACTCGGGTAATTCGTTTTTTGCTGGACTCGAATCCCGTCACCAGCGTGTCCTGCATGATCTTCACGCCGCCGGCCCTAGCGCCCTTCGCGAGTGCCTGCGTCAGGCTCGACGGATCGACATAGCCGTCGCTCGGCACCCAGGCCGCGCCGGCGATCTTGTCGAGGGTGATGTACGGAAACCGTTCCTGCGCCTGCTTCGGCGAGATCAGCTCCATCTCGAAGCCGAAGCCGCGCGCGGTCGTCGCGGCGCGCTTGAGCTCCGACCAGCGCTCCTGCGACGAGGCAAGGCGCACGCTGCCGACCTCGTGCCAGTCGATCGCCTGCCCGGTCTCCCGCTCCAGCGTCCGGTAGAGCGCGACGCTGTTCTGCATCAGGCGAGTGAGGTTGCGCTTGCTGCGCAATTGGCCGACCAGGCCGGCTGCGTGCCAAGTGGAGCCGTGCGTCAGCTGCGCTTTTTCAACGATGAGGACGTCGCGCTGACCTGCTTTCGCTAAATGGTAGGCAATCGAACAGCCGATCGCCCCGCCGCCGATGATGACGATTTTGGCGTTCAGGCGCTCGCCCCGGCCGCCAGCGTCTTGATGTACCAGCGGACGAACGCGTCGACGTTGTATTCCTTGTAGGTCGAGTAAGGCCCGGGCTCGTAGGCGCTGGACTCGACGCCTTTCTGCTGGCGCTCGCAGATCGCCCAGTCCTGTTCGGAGGTGAGCTGCCAGAAGGGCATCAGCTTGTCGAGCTGGTAGTCGCGGCCTTCGACCGCGTTTTCATGCACCAGCCATGTCACCCGCGCCAGCGTCTTGCGCGGGCCGGCCGGCAGGAGCAGCGTGCTGACGCCGTGGTCGCAGCTGGAATGGTTCCAGAAGTTCGGCAGCGTACGCGCGCGCACCGTGCCGACATCGGCGTCGCGATAGTCCCCCATCAGCGTCGACACCTGTTTGCCATCCATCGATTCGCTCACCCAGCCATCGACCAACGCCGTGCGGTTGGCCGAATACCAGATGCCGCGCTCGGCGTCGGGGAACTGCGTCATTCCGGTTTCGCGATGCGACACGGCGAGGCCTGCGGCGGCCCACTTTGCTTCGCTTTTCTTGACCGCCCTATTGATCGCCGTCTTCACTTCCGTCGAAGTGTCATCCGCGTTGTAGTGGTCCCAGTTCGCCTTGATGTATTGCGGGTGGTTGACGTTGCAGTGGAAGCACTCGCGGTTGTTCTCCCACACCAGCTTCCAGTTGGCGGCGATCTCGTAATCGACCTGCTTCGCCACTTTCGCGCGCTCGAAGCCCTGCGGCCGCAGGAACGGCGCCATCAGCTCGCGCGCCGGCTCGAACGGCGGCGGCTGATCGGCGAGCGATATGAACACCAGGCCTTCGACGAGCTCCGTGTGGACACGCCTCAGCCCGAACTGCGACTTATCCAGCTCCTGCATGCCGCGACAGAAGGTCAGCGCGCCGGCGGTGTCGTAAGTCCATTGATGGTAAGGGCAGACGATTCGCTTGCTGGAGCCGCGGCCCGGCGCGACGAGCTGCGAGCCGCGGTGGCGGCAGACGTTGTGCAGCGCGCGCACCGCGCCGTCCTCGCCGCGGATCACGATGATCGAATCGGTGTCGACCTGCAGCGTGAGCCAGTCGCCCGGATTGCGGAGCTCGCAGGCGTGGCCGGCGAACAGCCAGCCCCGGCGCCAGATCTGCTCGATATCAGCCCGGTAGATCGCCTCGTCGCGATGGAACGGGCGCGGCAGCGTCCAGCCCGGCCGGTACGCCGCCAGATGGTGCGCGAGTTCCCCTTGCAAGCCCTGCTTCATCCGGTAACAATGCCCCCAGACAATAAGAATAGAACCCGGACGAATAATCGTCCAAAGTTATTTGGGAGACTAAGCCATGTTGAAGCGTCTGCTGCAACTCCTCGCACTGGCCAGCCTGGCCCTGAGCGCTTCGGCCGCGCTGGCGCAGCGCACTCCGATCCTGGTCTACACCGCGCTCGAGACCGACCAGCTCAAGTCCTACAAGGACACGTTCGAGAAAACGGTCAAGGACGTCGAGATCCGCTGGGTGCGCGACTCGACCGGCGTGATCACCGCCAAGCTGCTCGCCGAGAAAAACAATCCGCAGGCCGATGCCGTGTTCGCCCTCGCCGCCACCAGCCTGCTGGTGCTCGAGCAGGAAGGCATGCTGACGCCGTACGCGCCCAAAGGCGTGGAGGCGCTCAACCCGCGCTTCGTCGACACCAAGAAGCCGCCGATGTGGGTCGGCATGGACGTGTGGGGCGCGACCATCTGCTTCAACACGGTGGAAGCGAAGAAGCGCAACCTGCCGAAGCCCGAATCGTGGAAGGACCTGCTCAAGCCGGTCTACAAGGGCCAGATCACCATGCCGCATCCGGCCTCGAGCGGCACCGGCTTCCTCGACGTCACCGCCTGGCTGCAGCTCTTCGGCGAGGCCGAAGGCTGGAAATACATGGACGCGCTGCACGAGAACATCGCGCAGTACGTGCACTCGGGGTCCAAGCCCTGCCGCCAGGCCGGCGCCGGCGAGTTCGTGATGGGCATCTCCTTCGAGTACCGGGCGAACGCGACCAAGGCCTCCGGGGCGCCGATCGATCTCATCTTCCCCAAGGAAGGCGTGGGCTGGGACATGGAAGCCTCCGCGATCATGAAGGCGAGCAAGAAGCAGGAAGCGGTGCGCAAGCTGATGGACTGGGGCGTGACGCGCGAAGCGAACGAGCTCTACGCCAAGGGCTACGCGATCGTCGCCATGCCGGGCGTCGCCAAGCCGCTTCCCAACGTGCCGGCGAACTACGAGCAGATGCTGGTGAAGAACGACTTCGGCTGGGCGGCGAAGAACCGCGAGCGCATCCTCGCCGAATGGGAAAAACGCTATAACGCCAAAGCCGAACCGAAGTGAGGCTCTAGCAGTCGAGGGGGTTTCCAAGCACTTCGGCAGCTTCGCCGCGCTGCGCGACGTCAGCCTGGCGGTGAGCCAGGGCGAGTTCGTCTGCCTCCTCGGGCCCTCGGGCTGCGGCAAGACCACGCTGCTGCGCATCATCGCCGGCCTCGAGACGCAGAGCGCCGGGCGTATCGTGCAAGGCGGCCGCGACATCTCGGCGCTGCCTCCGGCGCAGCGCGACTACGGCATCGTTTTCCAGTCGTACGCCCTGTTTCCGAACCTCACGGTGACCGGCAATGTCGGCTACGGCCTGGTCAACCGGCGACTCTCCAGAAAAGAAATTCAGGCCCGGGTGACCGAGCTGCTCAAGCTGGTCGGACTTCCGGGCAGCGAGGCGAAGTATCCGAGCCAGCTTTCCGGCGGTCAGCAGCAGCGCATCGCTCTCGCGAGAGCCTTGGCCACGTCTCCTGGTTTACTTTTATTGGACGAACCCCTGTCGGCCCTGGATGCGCTGGAGCGGGTCCGGCTACGCGGCGAGATTCGCGGCCTGCAGAAGAAGGTCGGCGTCACCACCATCATGGTCACCCACGACCAGGAGGAAGCGCTGTCGATGGCCGACCGCGTGGTGGTGATGAACAAGGGCGAGCTCGAGCAGGTCGGCACGCCGCGCGAAATCTACGAGCAGCCCGCCAGCCCGTTCGTCGCCGACTTCGTCGGCCGGGTGAACGTGCTGAACGCGGTTTCACTCGGGGCCGGCCGCTATCGGTCGGGGCGGCTCGCGTTGGCTGCGAATGGCTCTCCTTGTGAAGCGGGCAAGCCGGTGCGCCTGTATCTGCGGCCCGAGGACCGCGTGGTCGAAGGCTCGCTCGATGGCGAGGCGAACCGGGTGCGCGGCCAGATCGCCAAGGTCGAGTTCCTCGGCGGCCATTGCCTCGCCGAGCTGCAGGTGCCCGAGCTCGAGGGCCAGCCGCTCGCGGTGTTCTTCTCGCTCAACCAGGTGCGCGAGCTCGGCATCCGCGAAGGCGCCGCCCTGGAGCTCGCGCTTCGTCCCGACCGCATCCGCGTCTTCCAGGCATGAGCGCGGTTCTTCCGGCGCCTGCGGCGACGCAGCGTCGACGTTTCCGCCTTGCGTGGTCAGACTTCTTCTCCTGCTGGCAGGCTTGGGACTCGCCATCTTCCTGCTGGCGCCCATGGCGGCGATCTTCATGCGCGCGGTGCAGGGACGCGAGGGCGAGTTCGTCGGCCTGCAGCACTTCGCCGCCTACTTCGCCACGCCCGCGCTGGCGCGCTCGGTCTGGAACTCGGTGTGGGTGTCGCTCGCCGTGGCGCTGATCACGGTGCCGATCGCCTTTGTCTTCGCCTATGCACTGACGCGAAGCTGCATGCCATTCAAGGGCACGTTGCGCCTGATTGCGCTCATCCCGCTGCTTGCGCCCTCGCTCCTGCCGGCCATCGCCTTCATCCAGTGGTTCGGCAACCAGGGCGTACTGAAGAGCCTGATGTTCGGCGGCTCGGTCTACGGCGCACCGGGCATCATCATGTCCGAGGTCTTCAACTGCTTTCCGCATGCGCTGATGATCCTGATCGCGGCGCTCGCGCTTGCCGACGGACGCCTCTATGAAGCCGCGGACGCGCTCGGCACGCGGCGCCTGCGGCGCTTCTTCACCATTACCCTGCCCGGCTGCAAGTACGGGCTGCTGTCTGCCGTCACGGTGGTATTCACCTACACCATCAGCGACTTCGGCGCGCCGAAGGTGATCGGCGGCAATTTCAACGTGCTCGCGGTCGACGTCTTCAAGCAGGTCATCGGCCAGCACAATTTTTCCATCGGTGCCGTGGTCGGCCTGCTGTTGCTGGTGCCCTCGGTCGCCGCCTTCGCCATCGACTGGGTGGTGCGCCGGCGCCTGACCGCCAACCTGACCGCGCGCTCGGTACCGTTCGTGCCGCGCCCGCGCGGGGCGTTTGACGCCCTGATGCTCGGGTACTGCGCGTTAGTCTGCCTTGCTCTGCTGGCGGTACTGGGCATGGCGGTCTACACCTCGCTCATCAATCTTTGGCCGTACAACCTGACGTTCACGCTCAAGCACTATCGCTATGCGCTGATCGACGGCGACTATGCGCCCGCGTTCTGGAACAGCCTGAAGATGGGCGCGTGGACCGCGGTCATCGGCACGCTGTTCGTGTTCTGCACCGCGTATCTCCTGGAGAAGACGCGGGGCCTCGGGCCGGTGCGCCCGGCGCTGCGCCTGCTCGCGCTGCTGTCGATGGCGGTGCCCGGACTGGTGCTCGGCCTGGGTTACATCATGTTCTTCAACCATCCGCAGAACCCGCTCAACTTCCTGTACCAGACGATGGCGATCCTCGCGATCTCGACCGTGGTGCACTACTACACTTCGGGCCACCTCACCGCTGTCACCGCGCTGAAAGCGCTCGATGACGAGTACGAAGCGGTTTCCGCCTCGCTCAAGGTGCCGTTCTACAAGACGTTCTGGCGCGTCACGGTGCCGGTTTGCCTGCCGGCGATTCTCGAGATCGCGCGCTACTACTTCGTGGTTTCGATCTCCACGCTTTCCTGCGTGGTGTTCCTGTACGCGCCGCATACCATCCTCGCGGCGGTGGCGATCATGAACATGGACGAAGCCGGCGACATCGGGCCCGCTTCCGCGCTCGGCACCCTTACGGTGCTGGCGTCGGCGCTGGTCTGCTTCCTGTACGCTCTGATCAGCGGCGTCCTGCTTTCGAGATCGCAGCGCTGGCGCCTCACCGCGGAGAAGTCATGAAAGAGCCCATCCTCCTCACCCCCGGCCCGCTCACCACGTCGACCGCGACCAAACTCGCCATGGTGCGCGACTGGGGCTCGCGCGACAGCGGCTTCATCGAGATCAATCGGCGGGTGCGTGAAATGCTGTTTGGATCATCGCTGGCGTAAAGCAAACCCATGTCTGCGTCCCGCTGCAGGGCAGCGGGACCTTCGTGGTGGAGGCGATGCTCGGCACCATGGTGCCGAAGAACGGCCATGTGCTGGTGCCGCAGAACGGCGCCTATTGCAAGCGCATCGCGAAAATCTGCTCCATCCTCGGCCGGCGGGCTTCACGGCGATCGACTACGAGGAGCGCCAGCCTGTCAAAGCGGCGCGACATCGACGCCGCTCTTGCGCGCGATCCTTCCATTACCCACGTGGCGCTGGTGCACTGCGAGACCAGCACCGGGGTCCTTAACCCGCTCGCCGAAGTGGCGGCGATCGTCGCGAAGCACAAGCGTGGCCTGCTGGTCGATGCGATGAGCTCATTCGCCGCAATCCCGGTTGACGGTCCGTTTGATGCGCTGGTGGCCGCTTCCGGCAAATGCCTCGAAGGGCCGCCGGGAATGGGCTTCGCGCTAATCCGCAAAGCCGCTTTGGAAGAATGCGCCGGCAACTCCCCGTCGCTGGTCCTCGACCTGCACGACCAGTGGGTCAACATGGAGAAGACCGCGCAGTGGCGCTTCACGCCGCCGACGGTGGTGGTGGCGGCGCTGCACGCCGCACTCGAGCAGTTCGTCGCCGAGGGGGGCCAGCCGGCGCGCGGCGCCCGCTATCGGCGCAACTGCGACGTGCTGATCGACGGCATGACGCGCCTGGGTTTCAAGCTGTTCCTCGAGCCGCGCCACCAGGCGCCGGTGATCGTCACCTTCCACGCGCCGAGCGACCCGCATTACGACTTCCAGAAGTTCTACGACCGCGTGCGCGAGAAGGGCTTCGTGCTCTATCCGGGCAAGCTCACCCAGGTCGACACCCTGCGCGTCGGCTGCATCGGCGCGATCGACGAGCACGTCGTGCGCGCCGCGATCCACGCCATCGCCGACACCGTCGCCGAGCAAAACATCCGGCTCCATGAATCTGGTCCTGTTCGATCTCGACAACACGCTTCTTAGCGGCGACACCGATGTCGAGTGGCTGGAGTTCCTGATCGAGCGAAGGCATCCTCCCGCCGTCCGCCCAGCAGAACAACCTCGAGATGGACCGGCGCTACCGCTCCGGCCAGGCCAACGCGCTCGAATACGTGCGCTTCTACCTGCGGTTTTATCCGCCGCACAGCATGGCCTCTCTTCTTTCTTTGCGCGAAAAGTTCATTGCAACGCGCATCGAGCCGCGCATGCTGCCGGCGGCGCGCGCTCTTGTCCAAGAGAACAAGCAAAACCTGGTGGCCATCATCACCGCAACCAATCGCTTCCTCACCGAGCCGATCGCTGCGGCATTCGGCATCGAGCACCTGATCGCCACCGAGCCGCAGATCGTCGACGGCCGCTTCACCGGCGACATCGTCGGCGCGCCGTGCATGCGCGAAGGAAAAATCGAGCATTTGAACAATTGGCTGGCGGGGCGCGGCCAGTCGCTGCGCGATTTCCCGGAGAGCTGGTTCTACAGTGACTCGATCAACGACCTGCCGTTGCTCGAGCGCGTAACGCACCCGGTCGCGGTCGACCCTGACCCCCGCCTCGCGGAAATCGCCCGCCAGCGCGGCTGGCGCAGCCTCAGCCTTCGGTGAAGAAACTTTTTTCCCGGCTCGCCGCGCTGCTGCGGCGCCGGCCGCCCGCGCCCGGACGCTTCTCGCTCGGCCGCAAATCCGCCCTGCACGGCGTGTTGAGCTTCTCGCTGGCGCCGCCCTGGCGCGAATACCTGCTCTACCTGCCGCGCAACTTCGAGTCCATCAAGCGCCCCTCCCTTGTGGTCTGGATCCACGGCTGCCGGCAGGAGCCTGAAGCGTTCGCGGGCGGCACGCGCATCGCACGTTACGCCGACGAGCGCGGCTTCGTGGCGCTGCTGCCGCGGCAGACGCGCATGGCCAACTCCGAACGCTGCTGGAACTGGTTCGACCGCCGCACCGCCGGCGGCAACGGCGAGACGGCGATCATCGCTGCGCAAACGAAGGAGGTGATGGAAAAGCTCGGCATCGATCCCGGCCGCGTCTACGTCGCCGGCCTGTCCTCCGGCGCCTCGCTGGCGGCGACCGTCGCGCTGCGCATGCCCGGACTGTTCGCCGCCGCGGCGCTGCATTCCGGCGTGCCCTGCGGCGCGGCGTTCGACGCCCACGATGCCGGACGCGTCATGGCCGAGGGCCCGCATGACGGCCGCACTGATGTGCTCGCCGCTGAGGCGCGGGCCGCGGCCGGGCCGAAGGCCCGGGTCCCGGCGCTGATCCTCCAAGGATCGGCGGATGCAATGGTCGCGCCGGTGAACGCCGATTACCTGGTGCGCCAGTTCGTTCTGTTCAATGGAGGGGAGCTGCAGCCGGGCGCAGCGCTGACTCCAAGCCTCACGCGCGCGGTCCATCCGCGCGCCTTCGGCTACGTCATGAGCGAGTACTACGCCGGGCGCCGGCTGGCGGCGCGGCTGCTGACCATGCCCGGCCTCGGCCACGCCTGGAGCGGAGGCGATGCGTCATTCGAATACTGCGACGATCGCTATCCCGACGCGACCGCGCTAATCTGCGAGTTCTTCGATCGACACCAGCGACGCGTCTAGACGATCAGAATGAAAGGGCTGCCGATTCTTCCGGCGCTTCTCGCCGCGGCATGCGCGGGCGGAGAACCGCGCGCCCCGGCGGCGGAGGTTTCGGCACAGCCGGCGCCGAGCGCCACGGTCTACTTCCTGCGCAAGTACGGGGGCGCCGGCGTAGACGCCACGCTCACTACCAAAGATCGCGGCGTCGACAGGCGCCTCTACACCGGCAGCTATTTCGCCAGCTCCAGCTTCAACCAGTACATCGATGCCGCCTTCGAGGTTGCGGCCGGCAAGACCTATTACGTCGAACTCGATGTGGGCGCCCTCGACCTGGCGCTGCGCATGCTCGAGGAAGCGGAAGGCGTTTCGTTGCTCAAATCCCTGAGATCCACCCCTACGCCGAGATGACGAGAAAGGCCCTCGAGCAGCTCGAAGCGGGACTACCCGCCGCCTGGTATTCCGACCCGGCGCACTACGAGCGCGAGCTCAACGCGTTCTGGTACGCAGGCTGGGTCGCGGTCGCGCGCGAGGAGGAGATCGCCGCGCCCGGCGACTGGCGCATGGCGCGCATCGGCACCCAGTCGCTCATCGTGCTGCGCGCCGAGGATCTGCAGGTAAAGGCGTTCCACAACACCTGCCGGCACCGCGGGTCGATCCTGTGCACCGAGGAGCAGGGTAACTTCGCGCGCAAGCGCATCGTTTGTCCGTACCACGCCTGGACCTACGACCTTGGCGGCAAGCTGATCGCGACGCCGCGGCGCATGGAAACGCCGGACTTCGACCCGCAGCGCTTCCCGCTGTACGAGGTCGCGGTGAAGACGTGGGGCGGGTTCGTGTTCGCGTGCCTCGAGCGCAATCCGCCGGCGTTCGAGCCGCCCACTCGCTACGGCCGCTATGCTTTCGACAAGCTGCGCATCGGCAAGCGCATCGTCAGCGACGTGCAGGCGAATTGGAAACTGCTGGCGGAAAACTTTTCCGAGTGCTTCCACTGCCCGCCGGTGCACCCGGAGCTTTGCCGCGTGGTGACCGCCTACCAGGACGCCGGCGCGTGGGGACTGAAGCCCTCGGCACGCGCCGAGTACCAGGCGGGCGCCGCGACATTGACGCTGGATGGGTCTTCGCGTCTCGAGCCTTTTGCCGGTTTGAACGAAGAAGAAAAACAAACTTTGTACATCCCGGAGATGGTCCTGCCGAACCTCTTCCTCAACATCCAGCCCGACTACGTGAACTCGCACCTCATGTTCCCCACCGGGCCGCAGAGCGTGCGCATCGTCTACGACTGGCTGTTCGAGCCGCGGCACCTGCCGCTATCGGCCGACGATCTCGCGCACTACGTGGCGTTGTGGGACATCACCAACCGGCAGGATGCGCGCAACTGCGAGTGGCAGCAGGAGGGCATGCGCTCGCGCGAATTCCGCCACGGGCACTACGTGCCGCAGGAATTCGACTGCCACCGCTTCGCACAGTGGGTGCGGCGGGGACTCGGCGAGGAGCCTGCGCCTTAGCCGGGCTTGATCACGCCGCAGGCAAGGCGCGCCCCGGCATTTCCGGTGGGCTGGGTCTTGTAGTCGTCCGGGTCGGCATGAATGATGAGCCCCTTGCCGACGACGTTGGCGGGCCCGGACGTCAGTGTGATTACATCCATTTCGACGTCGATCTTGGCGCGGCCGTCCTTGCCGGCCTTGAGCGCGGGCAGGTCGCCGGCATGGCGCTCGGCCGACTTCGGGTCGCCATGCGGCTTGCCATGCGGATTGAAATGCCCCTTGGCGCTCATGCCGTCGCCCGAGCTGCAGTCGCCAGCCTCGTGGATGTGGAAGCCGTGCTCGCGCTCGGGCTGCAGGCCCTGGGCGAACACGATCACGCGCACCTTGTTGCCGACCTGCTCGAAGGTGGCCTCGCCAATGGTCTTGTTCCCCTTGGTTGGCTGCAGTGCAGCAGTCGCGCGCAGCGGCTCCTCGGGGGTGGACATGGATTGACACCCGGCGACCAGCGCCGCGGCGGCTAGCGGAATTAAGTTTTTCATAAGCCTCCTCGCGGCTAGAATCTACTCGATTCTTTGGAGGAGGATCAGTGATGAAAGCAAAACAGATGCTGTGGATCGGCTTTGCCTGTGCGCTCGGCGCGGCGCCGTTTGTCGTCCAAGCCCAGACCAAGCCCGTCGTCCTGCGCTTCGTGTCGGACTTCGCCGGGCCGCCGCATCCCGCCGGGATGGCGATGAAGCATTTCGGCGACCGTCTGCCGCAGGTCATCCCGGGCAGCGAGGCGCGCCTGTACTACGCCGGCGCGCTGTACACCATCCCCGAGGCCTTCGAGGCCATGCGCCAGGGCAACCTCGAGATGACCTGGATGCAGATGGGCAAGGCCGCGCCGGTGGATCCGTACATGATGGCGGTAGTCGGGCCTGGCATCCTCACCACGGTGGGCGCGGTCGACAACTTCGAGAAGACCAAGACCTACCAGACGCTGGTCGACCGGCTGCAGAAGCAGCAGGCGATCAAGGTGTTCGGCGCCGGCCACATGAGCTTCGGCATGGGCGTGGGCGCGAAGAAGCGCTACCTCAAGCCCGAGGACTTCAACGGCCGCAAGGTGCGCAGCATGGGCCCGGCCGAGAACCCGGTGCTCGAGGCGTGGAAGGCCAACCCGGTGGTGATGGCCTTCGGCGAAGTACCGACCGCGCTCGAGTCCGGGCGTCATCGACGGCCTGATGACCAGCATCGGCGGCTGGCTCGGCGTGCGCGAGCAGTCTCCCTACTACACGACCGGCGGGGCCGGCGTGTTCACCGGCGACTACTACATGGTGAGCGCCAGCCGCCGCTGGTGGGACCGGCTCACCCCGGCGACGCAGAAAGCGCTCGAGGGACTGGTCGCCGAGACCATCCAGCTGCAGAAGGAGTTCAACTGGTGCGTCGACCGCCTGACCTACGAGAAGTACGGGACCAAGGATCCATCCAAGCCGGGCGTGTACTGGATGACGGCGCAGGAAGTCTCCGCGCTCACCGGCGCCCTCGGCGACGGGCCTTCGCGCTGGATCAAGAGCAAGATGCCGCCGCCGGCGCAGCAGCTGGTGGACAACTTCAAGAAGGAAGGTCAGGAGCTCTCGCGCGCGAACCCACCGGGTTCCTCGTGGATCGAGAAGATCGATTGCTCCAAGCACGCCTCCAAGATCGTTATTAGGTAGTGCCGATCGAAAAGGCGTACGCCGCCTGGCGGGCGTTCCAGGAGCGCATCCTGGCGCCCGTCGCGGCGGTCCTCTTCGTCGGCTCGACTCTGCTCGCGCTGCTCGAGGTAGGGCGGCGCTACGTCCTCGGCCGCTCGTTCGAGTGGCAGGCCGACGCGGTGACGTTTTTCATCCTCAGCGGCGTCTTTCTCTATTTCAGCATCTCGCAGCGCCGTGAAGCGCACCTCACCGTCACGCTGATCCCGGAGTTGTTCAACGTGTTCGGCGGGCGCTGGCGCGCCGCGGCCGTCGTGGTGAAGCTGATCGCCCTCGCCTACTCCTGCGCGTTCATGATCGCGGTGGTCTGGTGGGGGCTGCCGGAAGTCGAAGACAGCATCAAGTACGAGTCGCGCACCGAGAGCCTGGCGTTCCCGATGTGGCCGTTCCTCGCGATCCTGCTGTTCTCGTTCGCCTGCATGGCGATCACCATGGCGTTCCAGATCTATCGCGCGGTGCAGGCGATGCGCGGGCGCACGGTGCTCGAGGAGCCTGCCGAGAAAATGGACGGGACGCACTGATGGCCATCGTCGGCATCGTCCTGTTCGCGCTCCTGCTGCTCGCGGTGCCGATCGGCATCGCGCTCAGCTCGGCCGCGGCAGCCTTCATCATCGGCGACCCGCTGCTCGAGACGACGGTCATCTTCCGGCAGTTCTTCAGCTTCATCGCGCGCTACTCCCTGACCGCGATTCCGCTGTTCATCTTCGCCGGCTTCCTGATGGAGAAGACCGGCCTCATCAAGCAGCTGTTCGCCTTCGCGGATTCCCTCGTCGGCCACCTGCCCGGCGGCTTCGGCGTGGCGACGGTGCTCGCCTGCGTGCTGTTCGGCGCGATCTCCGGCTCGAGCGTGGCGATGGCGGCGGCCATGTCGGTCATCGCCATCCCGGAAATGCGGAAACGCGGCTACCCCGACTGGCTCTCGGGAGGGCTGGTGGCGACGGCCGGTGGCATCGCGATCCTCATACCGCCGAGCATTCCGTTGCTGATCTACGGCATCGTCACCGAGACCTCGGTGGTGCGGCTTTTCTTCGCCGGCGTGATCCCCGGGTTGCTGCTGGCGCTGGGAAACATCATCACCATCATCGCCATCGCGCTGTGGCTCAAGCTGCCGCGCGGCGGCAAATTCGAGCCCGCCCGGGTGTGGCGGGAATCGAAGGCCGCGCTGGCCGCGCTCGGCATGCCGGTGGTCGATCCTCGGCGGACTGTACGGCGGTCTGTTCACGCCCACCGAGGCGGCCGCGGCGGCGTGCGGCTACGCCATGCTCTACGGGCTCATCGTCGGCCGCGGCGAGTTCATCCGCCAGCTCCTGCCCACCGCGATGCGCGCGATGAACCTCACCGGCGTCATCATGTTCCTGATCGGCAGCGTCGGCGTGTTCCAGTTCCTGGCCGCCAACATGTACTGGCCGCAGAAGATCACCGACACCATCGTCGGCTGGGGACTGACCCCGCTCGGCTTCATCTTCGCCTACATGGGCGTGCTGCTGATCCTCGGCATGTTCGTCGACGGCGTGGCGATGATCCTGCTCACCGTGCCGGTGATCTTCCCGGTGGCCTACGCGATGAAGATCGACCCCATCGCGCTTGGGAATCATGCTGACGCTGAACATCGAGATGGGCGTGGTGACGCCGCCGGTCGGCCTCAACCTGTTCGCCGTGAGCGGCACCTCCCGAATCCCGCTGCAGGACGTGATCAAGGGGACGATTCCGTTCTTCATCGGCGACGGCATCATCCTGCTGCTGGTGATCTTCTTCCCGGAGCTCGCCACCTGGCTGCCCAACCTTCTCGTGAAAGACGTCTTCAAATGAAAAAGTCCAGAAAGCCCGGACGCAACTCGCCTTCGGCGAAAACCAAGCGCGCGGACGTGCGCGAGGAGACGCAGCGCGTCAACGTCCCCCGCGCGTCGAAACGCCCGACGGAAAGAAGCAACCAGAAGCGCAGCCGCCCTTAAGCGCTCAGTGCCGCGCTGCTTCGCCAAGGCGCTGGCGGATGATTCAGTTGCCACGCCAAGGGCAGTACGCCGCGCTGCAAATGCCGGTTCGGCATCAGATGAGGATCGCGGAGGGTCGTGGAGCTGAGTTGACCGCCGCCCGATAGTGGCGGCGCACGCCGGCGAGGCGTGCGCTCATCGACGTCGCCATTGGGGTAAGAGAAGAATTCGGCCGGCCGGCCCAGCTTCGCTTCGATCAGGCGACGGCTCTCGGCGAGTTCGGACTCGATCTCGCCCGCGCTCATGCTCGGCAATACCGGATGCGTCATCGAGTGCGAGCCGACCGTGACGATCGATGGATCGAGCAGGCGCAGCTCGTCCCAGTCCGCGAGGTCGAACGCTTCACGGTCCGCCTCGGACGCCACGAAGGCGGGCGTGGCGTATCTCAGCATCGCCTCCACCCGCGTGCGGCGCGGGAAGTCCAGTTGTTTCATCCACTGCACGAAGTTCTCGACCTCGGCCGACACGCCGAGCTCGCGCGCGAGCTCGTGTCGCACCTGCGGCCGGGCGAATTGCAGGCGGCGGCGCGCCTCGTGGGTCCAGAGCCAGCGGCGCTCCTCGATGAGCCCCGGACAGACGAAGAACGTCGCGGGAATGCCGAGCGCCCGCAGCATCGGATAGGCCAGACGCACGTTGCTGCGCAACCCGTCGTCGAACATGATGGCTGCCCGGCGCCGGGCTGGCGCGCGCGCGGCGCCGGTCGAAGCGGCGAGTTCCGCGAACGGGACGAGGTTGAAGACGCGCCGCAGGTAGCGGAGCTGCCGCTCGAACGGCGCGGCGCTGCGAAGCGGCGTACCGTGGCAAAGAAGGATGGCGTTCTCGCCCTGCTCCATCGCGCGCGTTTGGCCGACGCCGAGCCAATACATGACGGCCGGTGGTGCTCGCAGCAGCATTCGCACGATTCGCATCTAAGCCTCGATCGCAGCACGCACGATCCGGGCCGAGCGCACGTATGTGCTTGATGCACGACCATAGTTCTTCCAGCGCGGTTCCATTGCGATGGGCCAACCAGCCGGACCATGCGCCCGCTGCACCACCTGTAGTTCGAGAGGCGTAAGTAAGACTCCGACAAGGAGCGGTGCGACTGTCCAGAAAGCGAGGTTCGATGTTCATGCAGACGAGAACTGATAGAGAAGCATTCGAGACCCGGATCGGAGCTTTTGTATTGGGAATGAACGAGACCGGCCTGACCGCAGCCCGCTGCCTGGGCAGGGAAGGGATCTCGGTAAGAGGGTTCGATATCGGCGCCAGACGTGCGGGGTTCCGGTCGCGCTATTGCACGGCGGAGGTGTGCCCGGATCCCCTCGAGCAGCCGGACGACCTGGTTCGATTCCTGAAGCACCAGGTCAGGGATCGGGCGCAGAAAGTCGTCTTGTTGCCAACCTCGGACCTGTTTTTCCTTTTTCTTTCCCGGCATCGCGCGCAACTGGCGGACAAGTTCATGATGAGCTTGCCTGCCGAAGATGTGGCCGAAAGCGTGGTCAATAAACGCGCGCTCTATGAGCTCTCGGCCGCCAATGACACGCCGTTTCCGAACTCCTACTTTCCCGGCAGCTACGAAGAGGCGCTCGCCGTAAAAGACGCGTTACGCTATCCGGCCTTCATCAAGCCGTACTGGGGCTATCAGTGGAGGCGGCACTTCGGCGGACTGCACAAGGGCTTCAAGGTACAGTCGCCCGACGAGTTCCTCAGCAGATTCCAGGAGGTCCTGGCGTCGGGTCACTCGGCCCTGGTCCAGTCCTACATCACGAGTCCTGATGACAACCTGTTCAGCCTCTCTTTGTACGTAAGCGAAGCCGGCGAAGTTCTCGCCGCCTTTCCGCGCAGGCAGGTGCGCCAATATCCGCCCAATTCCGGAACGGTTACGCTCGCAATCAGCGAACACAACGCCGGGCTGGTCGCAAACGGCGCACACTTTTGCCAATCCATCGGCTATCGAGGCATTGCAGGACTGGAATACAAGCGCGATGCGGAAGATAACCAATACAAGCTGCTGGATTTCAATCCGAGGCTGATGCTTTCCGACGGGCTGACTGCCTTCTGCGGAATCAACCTGCCGCTAATCCAGTACCTGGACCTCACCGGCCAGACGCCGGCGCCACGGCGCGAAACTACGCAAGGGGTCAAGTGGCTGGAATCCATCGCCGACTTCCAGGCGTTCAAGCAGTATCACGAGCGCGGTGAGCTGACATTCAAGGACTGGTTGAAGTCCTTGTGGGGAGCGAGGGTCTTCGCGTTATTCGCCTGGGACGACCCGCTTCCTTTCCTCATTGCTCGCAAGTTCGGTCTGTCCTACGGCCGGATTCTAGAGTACGCGATAAAAAACCTTCTTCATCGCAGGTTCCGCCTTCGGCGCCCCAGTGCGCCGATTACGAAGACCGTCTAGGCGCGGTCGTAGAGGGACCGCCGCAAAGGAACGTTAGCCATCGGAGTCATCGTCGGGCAGTATCGGCCGGGCGCGGTGGCCCATTGCCCACATGACGTAGCCGGAGAAGCCGTACGCCATGAAGACGCCGAAGAGCACGAGCGACGGGCTCGAGGCGACGATGGAGAAGCCGACCACGAGGGCCAGGATCACCCATAGCGGCACGCGCTTTTTCCAGTTCACTTCCTTGAAGCTCCAGAACGGCACGTTGGACACCATCGTCACCCCGGCGAACACCGCCACGCCCCAGGTGAGCGGCGCGAGCCACTGGTAGTCGCGCGGCGCGATGTTGAAGAAATCGACCAGCACCCAGATGAAGCCGGCCATCACCGCCGCGCCGGAGGGGCTGGGCAGGCCCTGGAAGTAGCGCTTGTCGACGACCGCGATGTTGGCGTTGAAGCGCGCGAGCCGGATGCCGGCGCCGGCGCAGTAGATGAAGGCGCCGATCCAGCCGGCGGTGCCGAGGTCCTTGAGTACCCAGGTGTAGGCCATCAGCGCGGGCGCTGCGCCGAACGCGACCATGTCGGCGATCGAGTCGTACTGCGCGCCGAACTCGCTCTGCGTGTTGGTCCAGCGCGCCACGCGCCCGTCCATGCCGTCGAGCACCATGGCGACGAAGATCGCGATGCAGCCGACATCGAAGCGCCCCTGCATCGCCTGCACGATGGCGAAGAAACCGCAGAACAGCACGCCGGTGGTGAAGAGATTGGGCAGCAGATAGATGCCGCGGCGGCGCAGGCCGGGCCGCGCGCCCGGCCGCGCCTCGTCGGCCTCGAGCTCGCTTACTTCCGGTTCGTCGTCCGGGGCTTCAGCCATGCGAGCACCGTTTCCGCGGCGTACACCTTGTCGCCGATCGCCGCCTTGACCTCGGCGTCGAGCGGCAGGTAATGGTCGACGCGCGAGCCGAAGCGGATAAAGCCGAAACGCTGGCCGCGCGCGAGCTCGGCGCCTGCGCCCACATAGCACAGGATGCGCCGCGCGATCAGCCCGGCGACCTGCACGCAGGTCACGTCGTGGCCCTCGGGCGTCTGCAGCCACAGCGCGTTGCGCTCGTTGTCGAGCGAGGCCTTGTCGAGCGCCGCGTTGAGGAAGCCGCCGGGAAAGTACCAGCGCTCCTTCACCGTGCCATCGACCGGCGAGCGGTTCGAATGCACGTTGAACACGTTCATGAACACGCTCACCTTGAGCGCCTCGCGCTTCACGTACGGGTCCTGCACCCGGCTCACCTCGACCACGCGCCCGTCGGCGGCGGAGAGCACCGCCCCCGCGTCAGCCGGCATCACGCGCGGCGGGTCGCGGAAGAACTGCAGGATGAAGATCGCGAGCAGCCAGAACGGCAGCGACCACCATCCGATGAGCCATGTCACCAGCAGGCAGACCGCCACGGCGATGCCGAGGAACGGCCAGCCCTCGCGCGCGATGAACGGATGCGGGTAGCTAGTTTTTGCTCGTGTCGACAAGGCGGTTCTTGCGGATCCAGGGCATCATCTCGCGCAGCCGCGCGCCGACCTTCTCGATCGGCAGCTCGGCGGTCATGCGCCGGCGCGAGAGCAGCGTCGGCGCGCCGGCGCGGTTCTCGAGCACGAATTCCTTCGCGTAGTCGCCGGTCTGGATGCGGTGCAGGACCTCCTTCATGCGCTTGCGCGTGCCCTCGTCGATGATCTTCGGTCCCGAGGTGTACTCGCCGTACTCCGCGTTGTTGGAGATCGAGTAGTTCATGGTGCCGATGCCGCCCTCGTACATGAGGTCGACGATCAGCTTGAGCTCATGCAGGCACTCGAAATACGCCATCTCCGGCGCGTAGCCGGCCTCGACCAGCGTGTCGAAGCCCGCCTTGACCAGCTCGACGCAGCCGCCGCACAGCACGGTCTGCTCGCCGAAGAGATCGGTCTCGGTCTCTTCCTTGAAATCGGTCTCGATGATCCCGGCCTTGCCGCCGCCGATCGCCGCGGCGTAGGAGAGCGCCATCTCGCGCGCTTTCTTCGACGGATTACGGTGAACGGCGATCAGCATCGGCACGCCGCCGCCGCCGGCGTAGGTCGAGCGCACGGTGTGGCCCGGCGCCTTGGGCGCCACCATCCACACGTCGAGGTCGGCGCGCGGCTGGATCAGCCCGTAGTGGATGTTGAAGCCGTGCGCGAAGGCGAGCGACGCCCCCTTCTTGATGTTCGGCTCGATGAAGTCCTTGTAGATCTGGGCGTGGTGCTCGTCGGGCATCAGCACCATGACGATGTCCGCGCCCTTGATCGCGTCGGCCAGGTCGGCGACCTTCACCCCGCTCTTCTTCGCCTTGTCCCACGAAGCGCCATCCTTGCGCACGCCGACCGTGACCTTGACGCCGGAGTCCTGCAGGTTCTGCGCGTGCGCATGGCCCTGGGAGCCGTAGCCCAGGATGGTGACCTTCTTCCCCTTCACCAAAGAAAGATCGGCGTCCTTGTCGTAATAGACCTTCATTTGATTTTTTCCCCTGAAAAACTAAACGCGAAGGACGCGGTTACCGCGTCCGATCCCACTAGCCCCGGTGCGCACCGTCTCGAGGATGGTGCCCTGGTCGAGCGACTTGATGAACGCGTCGAGCTTGCGCGTGTCGCCGGTGAGCTCGATGGTGTAGGTGTTGTCGGAGACGTCGATGATGCGGCCGCGGAAGATGTCGGCCATGCGCTTCATGTCCTCGCGCTCCTTCAGGCCGGCGCGCACCTTGATCAGCATCAGCTCGCGCTCGATGTGCTCGGCCTCCGACAGGTCGATCACCTTGACCACTTCGATCAGCTTGTTGAGCTGCTTGGTGATCTGCTCGACCACGTCCTCGGAGCCGCTGGTGACGATGGTCATGCGCGACATCGAGGCGTCCTCGGTCGGCGCCACGGTCAGGGTCTCGATGTTGTAGCCGCGCGCGGAGAACAGCCCGGCGATCCTGCGAGAGCGCTCCGGCCTCGTTCTCCACGAGGACGGAGATGATGTGCCTGCTCACAGATCCTCGTAGAGGATCATCTCCGTGATGCCCTTGCCGCCGGGGATCATCGGGTAGACGTTTTCTTTCTGGTCCGTGATGAAGTCGAGGAACACCAGCTCGTTCTTCGCCGCGAACGCCTCGCGCAGCGCGGGCTCCACGTCGGCGGGCTTGTCGATGAGCACGCCGCGGTGGCCGTAGCCTTCGGCGAGCTTCACGAAGTCGGGCAGCGCGTCCATGTAGGACTCGGAGTAGCGGTTGCCGTGGAAGAACTGCTGCCACTGGCGCACCATGCCCATGTACTTGTTGTTCAGGTTGATGATCTTGATCGGCAGGCGGTACTGCTTGCAGGTCGAGAGCTCCTGCAGGCACATCTGGATCGACGACTCGCCGGTGACGCAAGCCACCGTCGCGCCCGGGTTCGCCATCTGCGCGCCCATCGCCGCCGGCAGGCCGAAGCCCATGGTGCCCAGGCCGCCGGAATTGATCCAGCGCCGCGGCTCGTCGAACTTGTAGAACTGCGCCGCCCACATCTGGTGCTGGCCGACATCCGAGGTCACGAACGCCTGGCCCTTGGTCACTTCGTAGAGCTTCTCCAGCACGAACTGCGGCTTGATGATCGCCGACTTGCGGTCGTAGCGCAGGCAGTCCTTCGCGCGCCATTCGCCGATCTGCTTCCACCAGGGTTTCAGATCCTGCGTACGGGCGCCCTTGAGCAATTTCAACAAATCGTCGAGAACGTCCGGAATGTTGCCGACGATCGGCACATCCACTTTCACTCGCTTGGAGATCGACGACGGGTCGATGTCGATGTGGATGATCTTGCGCGGGTTCTGCGCGAAGTGTGCCGGGTTGCCGATCACCCGGTCGTCGAAGCGCGCGCCGATCGCGAGCAGCACGTCGCAGTGCTGCATCGCCATGTTGGATTCGTAGGTGCCGTGCATGCCGAGCATGCCGAGGAATTGCGGGTCGGTGGCCGGATACGCGCCCAGGCCCATCAGCGTGTTGGTGATCGGAAAGCCGAGCTGCCTCACCAATTCCCTCAGCTGCGAAGAAGCATCGGACAGCACCACGCCGCCGCCGGTGTACACCATCGGCCGCTCGGCCTCCTGCAGGAGCTGCACCGCCTTCTTGATCTGGCCGGCGTGGCCCTTGCGCACCGGGTTGTACGAGCGCATCTCGACGCGCTCGGGATAGACGAACTCGCAGGTTTGCGCGGTGACGTCCTTGGGGATGTCCACCACCACCGGGCCCGGCCGCCCCGTGGTGGCGATGTGGAAAGCCTTCTTGATGGTGGAGGCGAGGTCCTTCACGTCCTTCACCAGCATGTTGTGCTTGACGATCGGGCGCGTGATGCCGACGGTGTCGCACTCCTGGAACGCGTCCAGGCCGATGGCGTGCGTCGGCACCTGGCCGGTGAGCACCACCAGCGGGATCGAGTCCATGTAGGCGGTCGCAATGCCGGTGACGGCGTTGGTCACCCCGGGGCCGGAAGTGACGAGCGCCACGCCGACCTTTTTCGACGAGCGCGAAAAGCCGTCGGCCGCGTGCACCGCCCCCTGCTCGTGGCGCACCAGCACGTGCTTCACCTTGTCCTGCTTGAACAGCTCGTCGTAGATGAACAGCACCGCGCCGCCGGGGTAGCCGAAGACGAACTCGACGCCCTCCTCCTGGAGGCAGCGCACGACGATCTCGGCGCCGGTCAGCGTGGTGGTCTTCGCGCGATCCATCGAATTGGGCCCAAGTGGCGGAAAAGCTTTGAAGAATAGGTGCTTGGTGCGGTGCGGTCAAGCCGCGCCCAGGTGCCGCGGCGCCGCCTTTTGATACCATCGCCGCCAACAACAGAGGATTCCCCTGGCCTCGCGAAGCGAGCTTTCCGCATTCCTGGTGGGCGTCGAAAAGCGGGCCTTCAAGCAGGCGATGTTCGCCGTGCGCGATCAGGATGCCGCGCTCGACATCGTGCAGGACGCGATGCTGCGGCTGGCGGAGAAGTACGGACACCTGCCCGCCGGCGAGCTGCCGGCCCTCTTCCACCGCATCGTGCAGAACGCGATCCGCGACTGGTTCCGCCGCCAGAAAGTGCGCTCGCTGTGGACCACCTTGCTGTCCTCGCTGGGGCCGGGGCGCGAGGACGACGACCAGGACCCGCTGGAAACCCTGCAGGCCGCCGGCGGGTCAGAGACGGATGAGGGGCCTGCGGCGCACTTGGAGCAGGCCCAAGTGCTTGAAATCATTAGACAAGAGATTTCTCGCTTGCCAGCACGTCAACGAGAGGCTTTCATCCTGCGTTATTGGGAGGAACTGGACGTGGCCGAAACCGCCAGGGCGATGGATTGCTCCGAGGGCAGTGTGAAAACGCACTGCTCCCGGGCGGCACACGCATTGGCAGAAGCGCTTAGGGCGCGCGGCATCACGCTCGAGACAAAATGATGAACGAAATGCAATTCGCCCACAGGATCCGTCAAATCCTGAATCAGGGGATCCCCGTCAAGCCCGATGTCGCCCAGCGCCTGGCGCAGGCGCGCAACCGTGCGCTTGAGCGCCACCGCGCCGAGCCGGCGGTCGCATGGGCGGACAACGTCACCGGCAGCACCAACTGGGCCGGCATCGCGCTGCGCGTGCTGTTGCCGCTCGCCCTGCTGATCGCCTTCGCCGGGGCGCTCTACACCTGGCAGCAGAACCAGCGCGCCGCGGAAATCGAGGAAGTCGACGCGCTGCTCCTCACCGACGACCTGCCGATCGATGCCTACCTTGACCGCGGGTTCCAGAACTGGCTGAAAAAGCGGGACGCGGAGCAGTGATGCGGCAGGTGTGGCTGATCCTGGCCCTCCTCCTGACCGGCGGCGCGGCGTTCGCCGAGCCTCCGGTCGACGTCGCGCCCAAAGTGGCCGCCAAGAAGCCCGCGGCCAAGCCGGCGGCGCAGCCCAAGGCGAAAGCGCGCCCGGCCTGGGCCGAGCTCACCGCGGAGCAGCAGAAGATCCTCGCGCCGCTCAAGGCCGAATGGGAAAGCATCGAGACCGAGCGCCGACGCAAGTGGATCGGCATCGCCAAGCGCTACCCGACGATGAAAGCCGAAGAGCAGGAACGCGTGCAGCGGCGCATGCAGCGTTGGGCCGCGCTCTCGCCCGAGCAGCGCCGCCAGGCGCGCGAGACTTACAAGCAGATCGTCAAAGTGCCGCCGGAGAAGCGCGGCAAGCTGCGCGACCAGTGGGCCGAATACCAGTCGCTGCCGCCGCGCGAGCGCGAAGAAATCGCCCCGGAGCCGCGTCGTAAGAAGTGAAGGGAGCACGCCCGGGCTAGCCCGGCGGCTCGCTTCCATGGCGTACGAGGCGGTCCTGCTCTTCGCCGTCGCCTTCTTCGCCGCCTGGATCTTCTTCTTCGTAAGCGGCGCCGAGGACGCAACGTCCGGCTGGCGCCGGCACGCGCTCCAGCTCTTCATCGGCACCGTGTTCGCCGCCTACTTCCTCTGGTGCTGGCTGCGCGGCGGGCAGACGCTGGCGATGAAGGCGTGGCATGTACGCCTGGTTGATGTGACGCCGCTGCGAGCATTGATCCGCCTGCTGCTGGCGGGGCTCCTCCTGCCGATCTCGATCATCTGGGCGCTGTTCGACCGCGATCGCCAATTCCTGCACGACCGCCTGGCGGGCACCCGCCTAATCAACGCCTAGCGGCGCTCGACCCACCACATCAGGAGCACCGCCGCGGCGAGGAAGGCGGCGCTCGGCACGATCGCGGCGGAGAGCGGCGGCCAGTTCTGCAGCAGGCCGATGTGCGCGAACAGGCTGTTCATCATGTGGAAGAAGATGCCGAGCATGATGCCGAGGAAGACCTTGACGCCGACCATGCCGGCGCGCGCCTGCATGTAGGCGAACGGCAGCGCGAGCGCCATCATCACCAGCGCCGCGATCGGGTAGAAGAGCTTCTTCCAGAGCGCGATTTCGTAGCGTTCGGTGCGCTGGCGGTTGCCCTGCAGGTGCTCGGTGTACTTGTGCAGCGCCCACGCCGACATGCGCTCGGGCCGCACGATGAGCGCGTCGAGCATGTCGGGGGTCACGCGCGAGCGCCAATCCGACTCGGGATAGCGCTGGGTGCGCGGGCCCTCCGGCGTGAACTGCGTCTGCACCGTTTCCTGCAGCCGCCACATGCCCTTGCCGGCGTACTCGGCGCGCTCCGCGAGCGTGATTTGCCGCAAACGGTACTCGGCGTCGAAGTCGTAGATGCGGATGCCGCCGAGCTGGTGGGTCTGGCGCGCTTCGCGCACGTTGATGAACGAGCCCTCGTCCTTGAACCACAAGCCCGACTCGAGGTCCTGGCCGATCATCGAGCTCATGGCGCGCAGCTTGACCTTCTGCGCCTGCTCTTCGGACCACGGCGCCACCCACTCGCCGATGAGGAAGGTGAGCACGACGAACGCGATGCCGACCTTCGCCAGGATCAGTCCGGCGCGGCGCGGCGAGAGACCCGAGGCGCGCATCACGGTGTACTCGGAGTTGCTCGCGAGGTGCGCCATCACGTAGAGGGTGCCGATCAACACCACCACCGGGAATAGCTCGTACGCGTGCGTCGGCATCGACAGCAGCACAAAAGTGAACACCTGGCGCAGGTGGTAGTCGACCTTGCCCAGATCGGCCAGCTCGCGGATCAGATCGAAGAACGCGAACAGCGCGAGGAAGCCGAACAGCACGAAGCCGACCGCGGCGTAGATCTGGCGCGCGAGATAGCGCTCGAGGGTGCGGGCGGCCACCTTATCGCCCGCTCATCTGCCGACTCATTTACCCAACCGCAGGCGGATAAGCTGCATGCGCTGGGCGAACATCACCACCAGCAGGACGATCATGCCGGCGTGCACCAGCCACCAGCCGACGCCGAAATCCATGCGGCCCTGCGCGACGCGCGCCTGGCTCACGCTGAGCAGGTTGGAATAGACGATGTAGGTGAGCAGCGCGAACAGCAGGTTCACCGAGCGCCCGGCGCGCGGATTGACGAAGCTCATCGGAATGGCGAGCAGCACCAGCACCAGCGCCGAGATCGGGATGCCGACACGCCACAGCAGCTCGCCGCGGTTCGGATTGGTCGGCGTGGTGATCAGCGCCCAGGTCGGCAGGTTCTTGTGCGTCGGCACGACCTCCTTGCTTTCCCGGGTCTCGATGCGCGCGGCGTATTGATCGAACTCGGTGAGGCGGTACTCGGGGTCGCCGGGGGCGCCCTCGTAGCGGCGGCCCTGCTCCAGCACGATGAAGCGGTCGCCGTTCGGCGCGGTTTCGGTCTTGCCGCTGCGGCTCATGCTCACGCCGCTGCGGTTCTGGTGCACCGAGCTGACGAAGATGTTCTGCACCGCGCTCGAGTCGCCCGACACCGACTCGACGAAGAACACGCGCTGCCGGTTGGCGGTTTCGCCGAATACGCCCGGGCTGACGCGCGACACGTCGTCGCGCGACTCGAGCTTGGTGGCGTACTGGCCGGCCATCTGCGCCGCCCATGGCGAGATGAAAAGCGACAGCGCCGCGATCACCGCGATCTGCGGCAGCGCGAACAGCATCACGGGCTTCAGCCAGGCGGTGAGCGGCTGGCCGGCGCCGAACCAGATCACCATCTCGGAGTCGCGCCAGCTGCGCGTCATGGTGAGCAGCACGGAGATGAACATGGTGAGCGAAAGCAGCACCGGCAGCGCGCCCAGGGCGAAGAAGCCGAGAAACGCGAACACCGCGTCGGACGGGAACTTGCCGCCCGCGGCCTGGCCGAGCAGCCGGATGAGCCGCGTCGTCACCGCGATGGCAAACAGCGTCATGAATACGGCGCCCGCGAGACCTGCGAACTCTCTCAGCAGCGCGCGGTGGAAGATCATGTGATGTGATACTTTCGGCCCGTGGAATTTAGCATAAAGGCGCTGTCGCCCGAGACGGCGCAAGTCGGCTGCGTAGTGCTCGGCGTTCACCAGGGTGGGGAACTCACGCCGGCCGCGCGCCGCGTCGATCAGGCCTCGAAAGGGGCGTTGAAAAAAGCGCTGCGCGACATCTCCGGCCGCACCGGCTCCACGCTCCTCCTTCGCAGCCTGCCGGGCATCGCCGCCGAGCGCGTGCTGCTGGTCGGCCTGGGCGAGAAAGCGGCCGAAGGCGCGTACCGCGACGCGGTGCGCGCCGCCGCCCAGGCACTGAAGGAGCTCGGCGCGAAGGACGCGGCGCTGTTCCTGGTCGACATGAAAGTCGGTTCGCGGCCCCTCTCGTGGAACGTGCGCCATGCCGTGCTCGGTGTGCGCGACAGCTTCTACCGCTTCGACCAGCTCAAGACCGACAAGAAATCTTCGCCGCCGGCGCTCGCCGAGGCGATCCTGCCCCTCAGCCCCAAGGCCGAGCTGAAAGACGCTCTAAAGGAGGCGATGGCCACGGCCGATGGCGTCGCGCTGGCAAAGACGCTGGGCAACCTGCCGCCCAACATCTGCACCCCGGCGTATCTTGCCGCCGAGGCGGAAAAGCTCGCGCGCGACTTCAAGCTGAAGGTCGACGTGCTCGAGCGCAAGGACATGGAGAAGCTCGGCATGGGCGCATTCCTCGCCGTGGCGCGCGCCTCGCACCAGCCGCCCAAGCTGATCGTGCTGCACTACAACGGAAATGCCAAGAACAAGAAGCTGCTGGCGCTGGTCGGCAAGGGCATCACATTCGACACCGGCGGCATCTCCCTCAAGCCGGCGGGCGAGATGGACGAGATGAAGTACGACATGTCGGGCGCCGGCTCGGTGCTGGGTGCGATCCGCGCGCTGGCCGGGATGCGCGCGCCGGTGAACGTGGTCGGCGTGATCCCCGCCTGCGAGAACATGCCCGGCGGCCAAGCCACCAAGCCCGGCGACATCGCCACGAGCCTTTCCGGCCAGACGGTCGAGATCCTCAACACCGACGCCGAAGGCCGCCTGATCCTCTGCGACGCCCTCACCTACGCGGAGCGCTTCAAGCCCGACACGGTGATCGACATCGCCACCCTGACCGGCGCCATCGTAATCGCGCTCGGCCATGTGACGAGCGGCCTGTTCGCCAACGACCAGAAGCTCGCCGACGAGCTGCGCGAAGCGGCCGACGACGCCTGGGACCGCGTGTGGCAGATGCCCCTGTGGGAGGAGTACCAGGAGCAGCTGCGCTCCAACTTCGCCGACATGGCGAATATCGGCGGCCGGCCCGGCGGCAGCATCACCGCTGCCTCGTTCCTCGCGCGCTTCACGCGCAAGCTGCGCTGGGCGCACCTCGACATCGCCGGCACCGCGTGGAAGAGCGGACGCGACAAGGGCTCGACCGGCAGGCCCGTCCCGCTGCTGGTGCGGTACGCACTGCGGCACGCAGGCCGGAAATGACGAGCATCGACTTCTACTTCAATGCAGAGGACCGGCTGCAGGTCGCCTGCCGCCTCGCGGCCAAAGCGCTGAAGCAGGGAAGCCGCATGCTGATCTACGCGCCGGACGGCGACACGGCGAGCCGTCTCGACACCATGATGTGGACCTGGCCCGCGATCGGCTTCGTGCCGCATTCCATGGTCAACGGCCCGCTCGCCGCCGAGACACCGGTGCTGATCGCCTCCGGCGAGGAGACACCGGCGGACTGTGAGCTGCTGCTCAACCTGGGCGCGGATTGCCCGCCGCACTTCGAGCGCTTCACCCGCCTGCTCGAAGTCGTTGCCAGGGACGAGGACGAGAAAGAGAAGGGTCGCAGCCGCTTCCGCTTCTATCGCGAGCGCGGCTATCCGATCACCAACCACGACCTCGCGCAAAGCAATGAGTGACGAGCCGCTTGGCAAGCGCATCGACGCGCTGATGAAGCGCCAGGGCAGCCCGCGCGCCGCGGGCGAGGTGCCGGTGCTGACCGAGATCGTCAGCGACGAGCGCGCGCCGCGCCGCACGGTCGACAGCCAGGCGCTGGAGGCCCTGGCGCGAGAGCTCGAGCGCGCGGTGCTGGAGCGGCTCGGTCCGGAGGTCCATCGCGTGATCGAAGAGAAGATCGCGCACAAGCTGAACACGGTGCTCGGCCAGGCGCTCGACACGGTGCGCGCCGAGCTCACCATCAGCGTGATCCAGATGGTGCGCGAAGCCGTCGCCGCTTCGGTCGCGCACGCCCTCGCCGACCCCGAAAAAAAGTAAGTGCTGGACAAGAGCTTCAACCCCGCCGGGATCGAACAGCGTTGGTATGAGCGCTGGGAAGCGGCTGGCTGGTTCCGCCACCGCGATAACGAGCAACCGGCTTACTGCATCCAGCTGCCGCCGCCGAACGTCACCGGCACGCTGCACATGGGCCACGCCTTCCAGCAGACGCTGATGGACTCGCTCGTTCGCTACCACCGCATGCGCGGCTTCAACACCAACTGGGTGGTGGGCACCGACCACGCCGGCATCGCCACCCAGATCGTGGTCGAGCGCCAGCTGCAGGAACAAGGCAAGACCCGCCACGACCTCGGGCGCGAGAAGTTCGTCGAGCGCGTGTGGCAGTGGAAGCAGCAGTCGGGCTCGACCATCACGCGCCAGATGCGCCGCCTCGGCGCTTCGGCGAACTGGACTTACGCCGACACGGAAGGGCAGAAGGCCGGCTACTTCACCATGGACGCGAAGATGTCCAGGGCGGTGGTCGAGGTTTTTGTTCGGTTATATGAGCAAAAACTGATCTATCGCGGCAAACGTCTCGTCAACTGGGATCCGGTGCTCGGCACCGCGGTGTCCGACCTCGAGGTCGACACCGAGGAAGAGGACGGCAAGATCTGGGAGATCCGCTATCCGCTGGAGGACGACAGCGGCTCGATCAGCGTGGCGACCGTGCGTCCGGAAACCATGCTCGGCGACGTCGCGGTCGCGGTGCATCCGGCGGATGACCGATACCGGAAGTTCGTGGGCAAGAAGCTGCGTCTGCCGCTCACGGTCCGAACCATCCCGGTGATCGCCGACGAGTACGTCGACCCGGAGTTCGGCACCGGCGCGCTGAAGATCACCCCCGGGCACGACTTCAACGATTACCAGGTGGGCAAGCGCCACGGCTTCGAGCCGATCAGCGTGATGACGCTCGACGCCCGCATCAACGAGCAAGCGCCGCAGAAATACCGGGGGCTGGAACGCTTCGAAGCCAGGAAGGCCATCCTTCAGGACCTGAAGGCGCAGGGCTTTCTGGTGAGCGAAAAGCCATACAAGCTGCGCGTTCCCCGCTCCGGCCGCACCGGCGTGATCGTCGAGCCGATGCTCACCGACCAGTGGTTCGTGGCGATGGAGAGCTTGGCCAAGCGCGGCCTCGAGGTGGTGGCCAGCGGCGAGGTGAAGTTCTTCCCCGAGCACTGGACCAAGACCTACAACGAGTGGCTGGAGAACATCCAGGACTGGTGCATCTCGCGGCAACTGTGGTGGGGTCATCAGATCCCCGCCTGGTACGACGACCAGGGCAAGATCTATGTGGGCCGCAACGAGCAAGAAACTCCGGCAAAAGCACGGTGTTTCTACCTCATTGAAGCGGGACCCCGACGTCCTCGACACCTGGTTCTCCTCCGCGCTGGTGCCCGTTCTCCTCGCTCGGCTGGCCGGACAAGACCAGGGACCTCGACACCTTCCTGCCTTCCTCGGTGCTGGTCACCGGCTTCGACATCATCTTCTTCTGGGTGGCGCGCATGGTGATGATGACCACCCACTTCACCGGCAAGGTCCCGTTCCGCCATGTCTACATCAACGCCCTGGTGCGCGACGCCGAGGGGCAGAAGATGTCGAAGTCGAAGGGCAACACGCTGGACCCGCTGGACCTGATCGACGGCGTGACGTTCGAGGAGCTGCTGAAGAAATCGAAGCAGGGGCTGATGAAGGCGGAGCACCAGCAGAAGGTCGAGGCCTACGTGCAGTCGCATTTCCCGAACGGCATCCCGGCGTTCGGCACCGATGCGCTGCGCTTCACCTTCGCCTCGCTCGCGAGCTTCGCCCGCACGCTCAATTTCGACCTCGGCCGCTGCGAGGGTTACCGCAATTTCTGCAACAAGCTGTGGAACGCGGCGCGCTTCGTGCTGATGAACACCGAAGGCAAGGACTGCGGCTTAGAAGGAGAGATGCGCGATACGCCGCCGGTCGAGCTTTCGACCTGGGACCGCTGGATCATCAGCCGCCTGCAGCGCACCGAGGCCGACGTCGAGCAGGCCTTCGCGGAATACCGCTTCGACAATGCCGCGAACGCGATCTACCAGTTCGTGTGGGACGAGTATTGCGACTGGTACGTGGAGCTGGCGAAGGGCCAACTCGCGAGGGGTAGCGAGGCCGCCCAGCGCGGCACGCGCCGCACCCTGGTCCGGGTGCTCGAAACCGCGCTGCGCCTGGCGCACCCGATCATTCCCTTCATCACCGAGGAGCTGTGGCAGAACGTACGGTCGCTCGCCGGCAAGCGGGGCGAGACCATCATGCTGCAGCCCTATCCGAAGTCCCAGCCGGAGAAGATCGACGAGGGGGCGGAGCGCGAGGTTTCGGTCGCGAAGGACGTGGTCAATGCCAGCCGCAACCTGAAGAGCGAGATGAAGCTGACCAACCAGCAGCGCGTGCCGCTGTACCTCACCGGGACGGCGGGCGGCGCGACGCTGAGCGCGCTCGAGGCGCTGGTGCGGCCCTCGGCGATCCATGCGGTGGCCGCGCTGCCGGATTCCGATTCTCCGGTCGCCGTGGTGGGTGCGCATCGCGTCATGCTGCACGTGGAAGTGGATCCGGCTGCGGAGCGCGAGCGCCTGAGCAAGGAATCGGCGCGCATCGAAGGCGAGATCCGCAAGGCGCAGGAAAAACTCGACGAACGCGTCGTTCGTCGGCAAGGCCCCGGCCAAGGTGGTCGAGGAGCACCGTGCGCGGCTGGCGGCACACCAGGCGACGCTGGCCAAGCTGCGGGAACAGCTCGGCAGACTCAGCGCGCCGCGCTAATAAGAGCTAGCAACGATGCATTCCGGCTGCGTCGGCCACGAGTGGTCGAATTGCCAGCCGTGCTGCGCCTCGAGCCGCATGCGAAACGCCTGCTCGAGCTCGAACGACGGCGTGGCGACGCAGCTGCCCGGAAAGCGCATCAGGAAGCTCGAGGCGATGACCGCGCAATCGCCCACCGCGGCCACGCGGCTGCGCGCGATGTCGCGCCCGTGCAGGAAAAGCTCGCCGTCCAGATAGGCCGGCACGCCGAACTGGCGGTAGGTCGCGACCACGGCGGCGAGGCCCCACGACAGCCAGCGCTGCGGCCGGCCGGGCGCGAACTTGAGCGGCGCAATGAGTGCGAAGGGAAAGCGCGCAGCTTCTTCTGCCCACAGCAGCACCGGCGCCGCGTCGCGCGGTTGCGCGGCGGCGATGGCGGCATGGGCGGCGTCGAACTCCTGCTGCGCGACGGCGCCGAGTCGAATCCAGCGCGCTTTCACGCGACGATTATTTCACAATCTTCTAAAGCTCGATGTCCTCGCGGATCGCGGCGATGCCCGCCGCCGCGCAAGCGTCGTCCTCGCGCTGGCCCGGCGCACCGGAGACGCCGATCGCGCCGAGCAGCGAGCCGCCTGCTTCGATCACCATGCCGCCGCCGACCGCCGCGATGCCGGGACGGTGGCGGATACCGCTCGCCGGCCGGCCGGGCTGGGTGGCTTCGGCCAGCTCGGTCGTATTGGTGCGGAAGCTCGCCGCGGTATAGGCCTTCGCCGTCGCCATGTCGGTCGTGTGCGGGCCGGCGAAGCGGTCGCGCAGCAGCACCTGCACCACGCCCATGCGGTCGACCACCGCCACCGTCGCCTGGAACCCCCGCTTGCGGCAGCTCTCGAGCGCCGCCTGCGCGGCCTTGAGCGCGGTTTCAGGAGTGAGAACTTTTACGCTGAAGGTCGCTTGCCCATAGACCGCAAACGTGAGCCCGACGCCGAACAGCCCCAGCCACTTCACTTCTTCCTCATGAAGAAAGTGAATTCGCGGTTCGCTTCGTCGTGCGACACGAGCTCGTGCCCGGTCTGGCGCGAGAAGGTCTGAAAGTCCTTCACCGCCCCCGGATCGGTGGCGACCACCTTCAGCACCTGGCCGGAGCTCATGTCGGTGAGCGCCTTCTTGGTGCGCAGGATCGGCAGCGGGCAATTGAGGCCGCGCGCGTCGAGTTCCTTGTCGAAGTTCATGAAGTTATTATGCCGCACATGAACGAGGATGAAGCGCGCTCCGCCCCGGCCGAGCGCTCGGCGCAGGCCGGCTGGCTGCTGACCGTCGCGCAGCTGCCGATCGAGGACCCCGCCGCGCGCATGCGCGTGCTGCGCACGCTCGAGTCGCTCGGCGCGGCGGTGATGCGCGAGGGCGTCTACCTGCTGCCCGATACCGAGGGCAACCGCCAGTCGCTGCACACGCTCTCCGAGTACATCGTCAAGATCGGCGGCAGCGCGCACATGATGAATGTCGCTGCCACCACGCTCGACCAGGAAGAGGAATTCCAGCGCCTGTTCGACCGCTCGGCGCGCTACGAGAACCTGATCAAGACCGTCGAGAGCCTGCGCATCGGCTTCGGCCATTCCGATCCGAGCGCGATTTCGCGCGTGGTGCACAAGCAGCGACGCGAGTTCGAGAGCATCGCCGCGCTCGACTTCTTCCCGACCGCGTCGCGGGCGCGCGCGCAGGCCAGCCTGGCCGCGGCCGACGCCGAAGTGAGGAAGCTGCTGTTCCCGACGCAGTCGCAGACCGCGCTCGCCCCCGGCGAGACGCTCCTCGGGCGCACCTGGGTCACCCGCAAGCCGCTGTGGGCGGACCGCCTGGCGAGCGCATGGCTCATCCGGCGCTTCGTCGACCCGGAGGCGAGCCTCACGTGGCTGGAGAAGACCCAGCAGCTGCCCGAGAATGCGATCACCTTCGGCTTCGAGGGCGCGCACTTCACCAACAGCGAGGCGCGCGTTACCTACGAGGAAATGATCGTGCGCCTCGACCTGGCCAAGAATGCCGCGCTGTCCAAGATCGGCAGCATCGTGCACTTCCTCGAGGTGCGAGGCTCCCCGGTCGCTGAAGCGGCCGGCGTACAGACCCTGTTGCAGGGGGCACAGCGGCGCTCGAACAGCGATGCGGAGCTGCTCGCCGAGGCGGAGAAGACTTTCGACCTGCTGTACGAAGCGTACTACCAGCCACCGAAGAACTAGGTTTTCAGAACATGGGTTCCCGCCTTCGCGGGAACGACCATTTGCCGCTTTTTGCAGACCTTCCTAGCGCTTCGCGTCCTTCATCTCCTGCGCGTGCTGCGCGCGCAGGTCCTTCAGCCGCGCGTCGATCACCGAGAGCTGATAGAAATCGCCGTCGCCGGAAGTGCGCGCGAGCTGCAGCTGCTCGATGGCCGCCGGCAGGCTGCCCTGCAGCACATAAACCTCGGCCTGCGCCTGGTGCTGCGAGGTGCGCTTGCCGAGCGCGGCGTAGGTCTTGGCCTGCAGCGCATACAGCCGCGGATCGCGCGGATGCACGCGCAGCGACTCGCCGAGGAGCTTCATGGCCGCCTCGTGCTGTCCCGCTTCGTGCAGCGCGTCAGCGTGCGCATAGAGCAGCGGGCGCGAGTTCGGATAGCGCGCATGCGATTCGCCGAGGAGCTTGGCAGCGCCGGCGCGGTCGCCCTGCGCGAACTTCACGCGCGCCGCCAGCGACTCGATCATCGGCCCGCCGCCGCCGGCGGCGCGCACCCGCGCAAGCTCGGCTTCGGCTTCCTTCGTGCGCTTCGCGCGCACGTACGCCACCGTAAGGCCGTAGCGCGCTGCCGCCTCCGATGCGAAGCGCCGCTCGCGCACTGCCGACTGGAAGAACTGCACGGTATCACGCGGGTCGCCGTACTCGGCGCGCAGCTTGGCGCGCACCAGCTGGAATTCCGGGCTGTCGGGATGCTGCTTGTAGGGCAGGCTCGCCGCGCGGTTCTGCGCGTCGGCGATGCGCTCGGTGGTGATCGGGTGGGTGCGCAGGTATCCCGGTACCGTGCCGTCGTCGCCGATGCGACTGCCGCGCTGCATCTTCTCGAAGAACGTGCCCATCGCGTGCACATCGAAGCCGGCCGACTCGAGCGACTGGAAGCCGATGCGATCGGCCTCGCGCTCGAAATCGCGCGAGTAGCTGAGCTGCGTCTGGATCGCGCCGGCCGAGGCGGCGGCGGCCGCGCCGCTCGCCAAATCCGGGCGCGAGCGCCCGAGCAGGATGGCGGCAGCGAGTGCGGCGAGCACCGGCAGCTGCATCTGCTGCTGCTGGCCGAGCATGCGCGCGATGTGGCGCTGGGTCACGTGCGCCACTTCGTGCGCCAGTACGGAAGCGACCTCGGACTCCGACTCCGAGGCGGAGAGCAGACCGGTGTGCACGCCGATGAAGCCGCCGGGCAGCGCGAACGCGTTGATGGTGTGGTCGCGGATGGCGAAGAACTCGAAGTCCTGGCGCGCGCCGGCCTGCGGCCTGCGTCAGCCGCCCGCCGAGGTTCGCGAGATAGTCGGCGATCTCGGCGTCGTCGACGTAGCTCGGCTCGCGGAAGCGGATGTCGCGCATGATGCTCTCGCCGATGCGCCGCTCGAGCTGCGGCGACAGGCCCGCGTCGCCGCTGCTGCCAAGATCCGGCAACGACTGACCCATTGCCCGGGGGGCAAGAAGGACCAGTATTGCCAGCAGGAACGCGGTCTTCCGCATCTGTTTATGATAGCGCCCCGAATGCGACGCAAATCGTTGACCCACTTTGATGCCAAGGGTTCCGCCCACATGGTGGACGTGGGGGAGAAGCCCGCCACCCACCGGGTAGCCATCGCCTCGGGCCGCATCCGCATGCAGCCGGCCACGCTGCGCCTGATCGCCGCCGGGCGGGCCAAGAAGGGCGACGTCCTCGGCGTGGCGCGCATCGCCGCGGTGCAGGCGGCCAAGCGCGCCGCGGAGCTCATCCCGCTCGCGCATCCCATCGCGCTCACCCGCGTTGCGGTCGAATTCGTAATAAGCAAAAAGCCGCCTGCGGTTCGCATCATCGCCCGGGTGGAATGCCGCGGGCAGACCGGGGTCGAGATGGAGGCCTTGACCGCCGCCGCGGTCGGGCTGCTCACGGTCTACGACATGGTGAAGGCGGTCGACCGCGGCATGACGCTCGGCGACATCCGCCTAGAGGAGAAACACGGAGGAAAGTCGGGGGTATTTCGGCGCTCCGCAAGATAAAATAGCGCCCATGACGAGAAGATCGCTGCTCGCATTTTTCGGCTTGCTGCTCGCCAAGCCGCTCACCGTCCTCGCCGCCTGGAACGAGCAGGCGTTCGGTGCGAAGACCGCCGCCGATGCGCTGAAGAACATCGGCGCTTCCGCGGCCGCGCCGAGCAAGGACATCGTGATCGAAGCGCCGCAGATCGCCGAGAACGGCGCGGTGGTGCCGATCGAGATCTCCTCCAACATTCCGGGCACCACCTCGATCGCCGTGGTGATCGAGAAGAACCCGTTCCCGCTCGCCGGCAAGTTCGATTTCAAGGAGAACGCCCTGCCCTTCGTGAAGCTCAACGTGAAAATGGGCGAGACCTCCGATGTGCGCGTGGTCGCGGTCGCGGGCGGCAGGCAGTTCGTCGCCACGCGCGAGATCAAGGTGACCATCGGCGGATGCGGAGGCTGACATGGCGGGACCAATGAAGATGCGGGCCAGCGTCGCGGGCGGATTTACCGAGGTCCGCGTGCTGATGACCCATCCGATGACCACCGCGCAGAGCGGCCAGGCGCTGCATTTCATCCAGAACATCACGGTGAAGCAGAATGGCAAGGCCGTGGTCGAGGCCGAGATCAGCCAGGCGGTGTCGCGCAACCCGGTGTTCTCCTTCCGCCTCAAGGGCGGCGCCAAGGGCGACAAGATCGAAGTGAGCTGGCTCGACAACAAGGGCGAGACCAACAAGATCGAAACCGCCGTCGCATGAGATGGGTCGAACTGGGGGTTGCAGGCGCCCTCATCTGCACACCCCTGTTTGCCCAGGACGCGAAGAAGGAAATCCAGAAGTACCAGCAGATGATCGCCGACGGCTCCCCCGTCGAGCTGTTCGAGCTCGAGGGCGAGGCGCTCTGGAAGAAACCGCAGGGCCCGAATAACGTTTCGCTCGAGAAATGCGACCTCGGCCAGGGCGCCGGCGTCGTTAAGGGCGCGTACGCGCGCCTGCCGCGCTACTTCAAGGACGCCGACCGGGTGATGGACCTGGAGACGCGCCTGCTGCACTGCATGACCACGCTGCAGGGCCGCAGCCGCGAGGAAGCCACCAAGCGGGTGTTCGGCAACGAAAACCAGCCCTCCGAGATGGAATACCTCTCGGCCTACGTCGCCAGCCAGTCGCGCGGCGTCAAGCTCGCCGCGGGCACCTCGCACCCGAAGGAGAAAGAGGCTTACGAGCTCGGCAAGGCGCTGTTCTTCCATCGCGCCGGCGGCTGGGACATGTCGTGCGCCAGCTGCCATGGCGAGGAGAACAAGCGCATCCGCATGCAGGAGCTGCCGGTGATGTCCAAGCCGCAGTTCGCGCGCCCGATCATGGCGACCTGGCCCGCCTACCGCGTGTCGAACAGCCAGTTCAAGACCATGCAGTGGCGCATCAACGACTGCTTCCGGCAGATGCGCTACCCCGAGCCGAAGTTCGCCTCCGACGCCACCATCGCGCTGAACACCTTCCTCACCGTCACCGCTGCGGGCGAGCCGTACCGCGGCCCGGGGACCAAGCGATGAGGAGCGCCCTGGTTTTTGCCATTTGTTCCATTTTTTGCACAGCAGCGCTCGCCCAGGACGTCCAAAAAGTCCTGCAGCGCGACTTCCAGGCCCGCGGCCAGGCGACCATGGACCGCGTAGTGCAAGACGGGCTGCAGCGCCTGTGCACCGACACCAACGACCGCCCGCCGGGCGATGTCGCGCGGCAGCTGGAAGCCGACCAGATGAAGACCATCGCCTTTCCGGCGGGCAACCTGGTCGGCGACTGGAAGAACGGCGAGCGCATCGCGCAGAACGGCCGCGGCCTGCAATGGACCGACCCCGCCGGCGCAACCGGCGGCGGCAGCTGCTACAACTGCCACCAGATTTCGCCGCAGGAGACCTCGCACGGCACCCTCGGCCCCAGCCTGCTGAAATTCGGCTGGATGCGCGGCAGCGGCCCCGAGATGCAGCGCTACGTCTACGGCAAGATCTACAACGCCAAGGCGTACAACCTGTGCTCGACCATGCCGCGCCTCGGCCACTCGGGCACGCTGACGCCCGAGCAGATCAAGGACCTCGTCGGCCTGCTGCTGGACCCTGCGTCACCGGTCAATAAGTAGCCATTCAACGGCGCGAATTTCTTCAGCTACTAGCGATCGCCGCCGCGGCGGGGTCAGGGCTCCGTCCCCGACTAAGCGAGGCGCAAGCTGCCGCCAAGTTGTACGACGTGCCGCCGTTCGGCAACGTCACGCTGCTGCACATCACCGATACCCACGCCCAGCTCCTGCCGGTCTATTTCCGCGAGCCGGTGGGCGAACGCGCGCTCAAGAAGTACGGTCTCGAAAAAGGCAGCGCTCTCGCGTATGCCTGCACGCGCCTCGACTTCGAGGCACTGGCGCGGCGCTACGGCAAGGTCGGCGGCTTTGCGCACCTCGCCACGCTGGTGAAGCGGCTGCGCGCATCGCGCCCGCATGCGCTGCTCCTGGACGGCGGCGATAGCTGGCAAGGCTCCGCCACCGCGCTTTGGACCGGGGGCGAGGATATGCGCGGCGCGCAACGCCGCCTCGGCGTCGATTACATGACGGCGCACTGGGAATTCACCTACGGGCAGCAGCCGATCCAGGCCTCGCCGGTGAAGATGCTCGCGCAAAACGTGCGCACGGCGGATTTCGAAGACCCGGTGTTCGACGCCTATGCGCTGCGCCCGATCAATGGCGTGCCGTTGGCGATCATCGGCCAGGCGTTCCCGTACACGCCGATCGCCAACCCGCGGCATTTCGTTCCTGAATGGACGTTTGGCATTCAAGAGGTTCGGCTGCAAAAGCTTGTAGATGAGATCCGTGCTAAAGGCTCGAAGGCCGTGGTGCTGCTGTCGCACAACGGCATGGACGTGGACCTGAAGCTCGCCGGCCGCGTGCGCGGCCTGGACGCGATCCTCGGCGGGCATACGCACGACGCCGTGCCGCGGCCCGTCCGGGTCGGCAAGACGCTGGTCACCAACGCCGGCTCGCACGGCAAGTTCCTCGCCGTGCTCGACCTGCAGGTCGGCGCCTCGGGCGTGACGGATCTTCGTTACCGATTGTTGCCGGTGTTTTCGCGGCTTCTCGACGCAGACCGGGAAATGACGTCGTACATCGAGGAGGTGAGAAGACCGTTTGTTGCCAAGCTGAATGAAAACCTCGCGACGACGGAAGGCGTGCTATACCGCCGCGGCAACTTCAATGGCTCCTTCGACGAGCTCATTCTCCAGGCGCTGCTGCAGGCCCGGGACGCGCAGATCGCCTTCTCGCCAGGCTTTCGCTGGGGCAGCACGCTGCTGCCCGGCGACGCCATCACGCTCGAGCACGTGATGGACCAGACGGCGATCACCTACCCGCAGACCACGCTGAACGAGCTCAGCGGCGAGGCGATCAAGGGCATCCTGGAAGACATTGCCGACAATGTGTTCAACCCGGATCCCTACCTGCAGCAGGGCGGCGACATGGTGCGCGTCGCCGGCTTGAGCTACGCGCTGGCCCCGGCCGCGCGGATGGGACACCGAATCTCGGACTTGAGAGTGAAAGGCGAGCCGCTCGAGGGCACAAAGCGTTACAAAGTTGCGGGGTGGGCGCCAGTGGGAGAAGGTATAACGGGTGAGCCGATCTGGGACGTAGTGAGCCGGCACCTGCGCGCGGTGAAGACCGTGCCGCCGCTGGCGGTGAGCCGCCCCCGCTTCATCGGCGTTAAGGATAATCCCGGGCTGGAATGAAACGCGCCGCAATCATCGTCCTCGCCATCGCGGTGCTCGCCGCGGGCGGCTGGTATTGGTATGACAGCCGCAGCGGCGAGGGCGAGGTGCGCTATCGCACTGCCAAGGTCGAGCGCGGCCCGATCGCGGCGGTGGTCGTCGCCAGCGGCACGCTGAACGCCACGACCACGGTGCAGGTCGGCTCGCAGATCTCCGGCCAGGTACAGAACATCTACGCCGACTTCAATACCGCGGTGAAGAAGGACCAGGTGATTGCGCGCATCGATCCGTCGACCTTCGAGCTGCGCGTGAACCAGGCGCGCGCCGACCTGGACTCCGCGCAGAGCGCCGTGGCGGTGGCGCGCTCAAACGAGGCGGCGGCGCGAGCCGCGCTCGGCCAGGTGAAAGTCAACCTCGCCGACGCGCAGCGCGACTTCGAGCGCAAGAAGGCCCTGGTCGACAAGAACTACATCTCCGGTGCCGAGCTCGACAAGGCGCGCACCGTGCTGGACAGCACCCGCGAGCAGCTGAAGGCGGTCGAGGCTCAGCTCAAGGTGAGTCAGGCGCAGATTTCGAGCGCACAGGCCGCAGTCAAGCAGCGCGAGTCGCTGCTCAAGCAGGCGCAGGTGGATCTGGAGCGCACCGTGATCCGCGCGCCGGTCGACGGCACGGTGATCCTGCGCAACGTGGATGCGGGCCAGACGGTGGCGGCGAGCCTGCAGGCGCCGGTGCTGTTCACCATCGCGCAGGATCTGCGCGACATGCAGGTCGAGGCGGCGATCGACGAGGCCGACGTCGGCCGCCTGCGCGTGGGCATGGCGGCCAGCTTCGCCGTGGACGCGTTTCCGCGCCGCGGCTTCAACGGCGAAATCCGCCAGATCCGCAAGTCGCCGCTCAATGTGCAGAACGTGGTGAGCTATACCGTGGTCATCTCCGCGGCGAATCCCGACATGGCGCTGCTGCCCGGAATGACCGCCAACGTGCGCATCGCGGTCGACAGCCGCGAAAACGCGTTGAAAGTACCGAATGCGGCGTTGCGCTGGCGCCCCGCGGGCGCGGCGGCGGAGTCCAGGCAGGCCGCGCCCGCCGACGCTCCGGCGCAGCAAACCGGCGGCGCGGCGGTGCAGCAGTTCCGTGCGCGCATCCAGTCCGATCTCAAGCCGAGCGATGCCCAGCGCATGCAGATCGACGAAATTTTCAACGACTCGCGGCAGAAATTCGCGCGGGTGCGCGACATGAAGGGCGACGGCGAGCGCCGGCGCGAAGCCGAGAAGATTCGCGCCGAGACCAACGCGCGCATCGCCGAGCTGCTCACGCCGGAGCAGCGCCCGGCGTGGGAGCGCCTGCTGGCCGAATCCGGCAGCCGCGGGCCGTCGGCCGCAGGGCGTCTCTACCTGCTCGAGAATTCGCAGCCCAAGGCGGTGGACGTGCGCCTCGGGCTGACCGACGGCACCTCGACCGAGGTGGTCAGCGGGCTTGCCGAGGGCACCGAGGTGGTCATCGGCACCGCCGACGCGCGCGCCGGCGCGCCCGGCGCCCCCGGCGGCGGCTTGCCGCGCGGCCGCTTCTTCTGATGCTGATCCACACCCGGGACCTGGTGAAGCTCTATCGCATGGGCGGCAGCGAGGTGCACGCGCTCGACGGTGTGAGCGTCGACATCGCCGAGGGCCAGTTCGTGGCGGTGATGGGCCCCTCGGGCTCGGGCAAGTCCACCTTCATGAATGTCCTCGGCTGCCTGGATCGGCCGACGAGCGGGGACTACCTTCTCGGCGGGGACCGCGTCTCCGAGATGGCGGGTGACCAACTGGCGGTGGTGCGCAACAAGCGCATCGGCTTCGTGTTCCAGCAATTCAACCTACTCGCGCGCACGCCGGCGGTCGAGAACGTCGCGCTGCCGCTGGTTTACGCCGGGGTTTCCAGCCCCGAAAGAAAAGCCCGGGCGATGGCAATGCTGAAGCGTGTTGGCCTGGGCGATCGCACCGACCACCACCCGGCGCAGCTCTCCGGCGGCCAGCAGCAGCGCGTGGCCATCGCCCGGGCGCTGGTCACCGAGCCGCTCCTCATCCTGGCCGACGAGCCTACCGGCGCGCTCGATTCGAAGACCAGCCTGGAGATCATGGCGCTGTTCCAGGAGCTCAACCGCCAGGGCATGACGGTGGTGCTGGTGACCCACGAGCACGACGTCGCGCGCTTCGCGCGCCGCATCCTGGTATTTCGGGACGGCAAGGTGGTGCAGGACGAGCAAAACCAGGCGCTGGCAGCGGCATGAGCTTCCTCGCCTTGCTGCGCATCGCCCTGCGTGCCCTGGCGGTCAACAAGCTGCGCAGCGCGCTAACCATGCTCGGCATCGTCATCGGCGTCGGCGCGGTCATTGTGATGATCGCGGTGGGCGCCGGCGCGCAGGCGCGCGTGGAGGAGCAGATCCGCGCCCTCGGGTCCAACCTGCTGCTCGTCATGCCCGGCTCGACCACCGCCGGCGGCGTGCGCATGGGCTTCGGCTCGGGCTCGACCCTGACCGAGGACGACGTGGTCGCCATCAACCGCGAGCTTCCCGAGGCGCTCGCCGCCCCGGCGCTGCGCGGCAGCGCGCAGGTGATCTGGGGCAACGCCAACTGGTCGACGCAGATCTACGGCGTGACCCCGGAGTACCTGGATGTGCGGCAATGGCCGCTGCTCGCCGGGCGCAGCTTCGAGCCGGCGGAGATGGCCGGCGCCGCCAAGGTGGCGCTGATCGGCGCGACCGTGGCGAAGCAGCTCTTCGGCGCCGCGGACCCGCTCGACCAGTCGATCCGCATCAAGCGCGTGCCCTTCACCATCATCGGCGTGCTCGAAACCAAGGGTCAGAGCATGATGGGCACCGACCAGGACGACCTGATCCTGGTGCCGATCAAGACCGCGCGCAGCCGCGTGCTCGGCACCGCGAGTGCCGCGCGCAACCGTAGCGTGAGCACCATCTGGGTCAAGGCCGCCGATAGCGTCGACACCAAGGTCGTGGAGGAGCAGGTGCGCGGGCTGCTGCGCCAGCGCCACCGCATCCAGGCCGGAGCTGACGACGACTTCTGGCTGCGCAACCTGCAGGAGGTGATGGCGGCGCAGGAAGCCTCGAGCCGCGTGCTCGCCCTGCTGCTCGCCGCGGTGGCCTCGGTTTCTCTGCTGGTCGGCGGCATCGGTATCATGAACATCATGCTGGTGTCGGTCACGGAACGGACGCGCGAGATCGGGCTGCGCATGGCGGTGGGCGCACGCACGCGCGACATCCTCGGGCAGTTCCTGGTCGAGGCCGTGACCCTGTCGCTGATCGGCGGCCTGATCGGCGTGGCGCTCGGCATGGGCACCTCGCTTGCCATCGCCGAGCTCGCCGGCTGGCGCATCGTCATCTCGCCGCAGGCGGTGGGCCTGGCGGTCGCGTTCGCGTTCGTCATCGGCGTGTTCTTCGGCTTTTATCCGGCGCGCAAGGCGGCACGGCTGAATCCGGTCGAGGCGCTGCGCTTCGAATGAGGGTGCTCGTCACCGGCGGTGCGGGCTACATCGGCTCGCACATGGTGAAGCTGCTGGTCGAAAGCGGCGCGCAGGTGACGGTGGTGGACGACCTTTCGACGGGACACGCCGACGCGGTGCGCGGGCGCGATTTCGTGCGGGGCGATGTCGCAGACGCGACCTTCACGAAAAACCTTCTGGAGCAGAAGCAGATCGAGGCGGTGGTGCATTTCGCCGCCTGCAGCCTGGTGGGCGAATCGGTGGCGGACCCGCTCAAGTACTACCGGCGCAACGTCGGCGGCACGGCAGGGCTGGTGGAAGCGATGCGCCAGGCGAAGGTGACGCGGCTGGTCTTTTCCTCCACCGCTGCGGTATACGGCGATCCCGTGCGCACGCCCATCGACGAGGCGCATCCGACGCAGCCGGTCAATCCCTACGGCTCGAGCAAGCTCGCCATCGAGCGTATGCTCGCCGAGTGCAGCACCGCCTACGGGATCGGCGCCGTCGTGCTGCGCTACTTCAACGCCGCCGGCGCCGACCCGTCGGGCGAGCTCGGCGAGCGGCACGAGCCGGAGACGCACCTCATCCCGCTGGTGCTGCAGGCGGCCTCCGGGCGCCGGCCCTCGATCTCGGTATTCGGCAACGACTGGCCGACGCGCGACGGCAGCTGCGTGCGCGATTACATCCATGTCAGCGACCTGTGCGTCGCTCACCAGCTCGCGCTCGACTGGCTGGCGGCGGGTGGACGCTACGAATGCTTTAATCTCGGCAACGGGGAGGGCGCCACCGTGCTCGAGGTCATCGAGGCGGCGCGCCGTGTGACCGGGAGAACAATAAAAATGGTTCAAGCGCAAAGAAGAGCTGGCGATCCCCCCTCCCTCGTGGCCGACGCCAGCAAGGCGCGCCGCGTGCTCGGCTGGCAGCCGGCGCGCGCCGATATCGAGGGCATCGTGCGCGACGCCTGGAACTACGAGCAGCGTCGCGCGTCATGAACGCGAAGCGAGAGCTGTTCCTCGTCAGTTTCCTGATCCTGTTCTTCGAGCTCGCGGCGATCCGCTGGTTCGGAGCGACGGTGGTGTTCCTCACCTTCTTCACCAACATCGTGCTGCTCGCCAGCTTCCTCGGCATGAGCGTCGGCCTGCTGTCGGCGCGCGGGCCGCGGAATTTCCTGGCCGCGGCGCTGCCGGTGGCGATGCTCGCCTGCGCAGTGGCCATCGTCACCCACCTGCTCTACTGGCAATGGTCGGACAGCGTATCGGTCGGCGTCGGCGACCAGGGCACATCGCCGGGGTTGATTTATTTCGGCACCGAATACCGGCCGGCCGATCCGAGCCGCTGGGTCATCCCGATGTGGGCGGTGGGCGGCGCGTTCTTCGCGCTCATTGCCCTGCCCTTCGTCGGCCTGGGGCAGGTCATGGGCCGCGCCTTCGACGCCATCCCCAACCGCGTTGCGGCGTACACCGTCGACATCTGCGGCAGCCTGACCGGCATCGCCGCCTTCGCGGCGATGAGCTATCTCCAGCTGCCGCCGACGGTCTGGTTCGTCCCCATCGTGCTGCTGATGCTGCACTTCGCGGGCTGGCGCAAGCCGGTGCAGCTGGCCGCCGCGGGCACCCTGTTCACGCTCGTCGCCATCGGCTCGCATGGCCTGATCGTCAACGGAGAGGTGTCCTGGTCGCCTTACTACAAGGTCGCCTACACGCCGGCATTCGGCCAGATCGCCACCAACGACATCGGCCACCAGCAGATGCTCAAGATCGAGCACAACGGCGTGGCCTATGTCCTGCCGCACCTGCTCAACCGCGATGCCGGCGGCAAGCCGTTCGAGGACGTGATGATCATCGGCGCCGGCAGCGGCAACGACGTCGCCGGCGCGCTGCGCAGCGGCGTCAAGCACATCGACGCGGTCGAGATCGACCCGCGCATCAACTCGATCGGCCGGCGCGCGCATCCCGACCAGCCCTATTCCGACCCGCGCGTGTCCATCCACCTCGACGACGGTCGCAGCTTCGCGCGCAACACCGAGCGCAAATACGACCTCGCGGTCTACGCGCTGGTCGACTCGCTGGTGCTGCACTCCGGCTACTCCAGCCTGCGCCTGGAGAACTTCCTCTTCACGCGCGAGGCGCTCGCAGGACGTGAAGCGCACGCTCAAGCCCGATGGCGTGTTCGCGATGTACAACTTCTATCGCCAGGGCTGGGTGGTCGGCCGGCTGGCGAAAATGGCCGAAGAGGTGTTCGGCGAGAAGCCGCTGGTGATCTCGCTGCCGCAGCGCGACACCATCGGGCCCGGCGACAACCAGTTCGGCCACATCACCTTCCTGCTCGTCAGCAGCGATTCCAAGCGCTTGCAAGCGATCCGGGAGCGATTCGCGAAGGGTGAGAGCTTCTGGCTCAATCCCAAGCCGCCGATGAACGAGGCGATCAACGCCTTCAGGACCGCCGCGCCGGCGAGCGAGGGCTGGTTCCGCAGCGCGCCGGCGCGGCTCGAGGTGGCCGGCATCGACCGGCTGCCGAGCGACGACTGGCCGCAGCTCTATCTGCGCGAGCGGGAGATCCCCTGGGCGCCGATCGGCCAGGGCATGCTGGTGATCGCGCTGCTGTCGCTCGCCATCCTGCTCGCCTTCGCGCCGCCGGGGCCGCGTGCGGCCGAACTGGCAGATGTTCTTCCTCGGCGCCGGCTTCATGCTGCTCGAGACCAAGGGCGTGGTGCACATGGCGCTGCTCTTCGGCGGCACCTGGATCGTGAACTCGATCGTGTTCTTCGCCATCCTGGTGATGATCCTGTGCGCGAACCTCTTCGTCATCAAGGCGAAGCCGCGGAAGCTGCGCCCTACTACGTGCTGCTGGTGGCCGCGCTGCTGGTCAACGCGCTGGTGCCGATGAACGTGTTTCTTTCCCTCGCAGCCGCTCGAGCGCACCGTCGCCTCGTGCCTGGTGGTGTTCGTGCCGGTGTTCTTCGCCGGCGTGATCTTCGCCACGCGTCTTCCGCGAGAGCCGGCAGCCCGACGTCGATTTCGGCTGGAACGTCGCCGGCATCATCCTCGGCGGGCTGAGCGAGCAGCTGTCGCTCGTGCTCGGCTTCAACTACCTGCTCCTGGTGGCGGTGGCGTACTACGTGCTGTCGCTGGCGTTCCGGCCGCGCAGCGCGTGACTGCAGACAAGGCGGAGTCCCTTCCCCTGCCGGTCCGCTTCGCCGCCTTCATGCTCGTCGGCGGCTTGTGTCTCGCCGTCAATACCGTGGTTCTATGGTGGCTGACCTCGGGGCTCGGAATCCATTACCTTGCATCGACCGTGATCGCGTTCGTTTCGATCACGCCGCTCGGCTTCTTCCTCAACAAGGCGGTTACGTTCCGCACCCGGCGCGAATACGCGCGCATCGAGTTGCCGCGCTACTTCTCCGCCATGGCGGCCAGCTTCGCGCTCAACCTGCTGCTCATGTACCTCCTGGTCTCGGTACTCGGCGTCTGGTACCTGACGGCGAGCCTGCTGGTGGCGGCGGTGGTGCTCATCGTCAATTTCCTGTCGAGCGATCGCTGGAGCTTTCGGGTGCAGCGATGAGCAGCGGCAGCCAGCCACGGATCGCGGTGGTCCACGAGTGGCTGCTCGATTTCGCCGGGAGCGAAAGGGTGCTGCGCGAGATTCTCGACCTCTATCCGCAAGCGGATCTGTTCGCCCTGGTGGATTTGCCCAACGAGGAATTGCAGGCTGCGATCCCGAAGCGAGCCAAGGGAACGAGCTTCCTCCAGTCGCTGCCGCGCCCGCAGCGCTGGCTGCGCTACTACCTGCCCCTAATGCCGCTGGCGATCGAACAGCTCGATGTTTCGGCCTACGACATCGTGGTGTCGAGCAGTCATGCGGTGGCCAAGGGGGTGATCACCGGGCCGAGCCAGCTGCACTTGAGCTACGTGTACACCCCGATGCGCTACGCATGGGATCTGCAGCACGAGTACTTGCGCGCCGCGGGACTCGAGCGCGGCCCATTAAGCTGGGCGGCGCGCATGGTGCTGCACCGCCTGCGGCAGTGGGACGTGCGCAGTGCGAATGGCGTCGACGTGTTCGTGGCCGATTCGGCCCACGTCGCGCGCCGCATCCAAAAGGCGTACCGCCGGGACGCCGAGGTTCTGTATCCGCCGGTCGAGATTTCGGCTTTCCCGATGAGGGCGTCGAAAGAGGATTTCTACCTGACCGTGTCTCGCCTGGAGTCCTACAAGCGGGTCGACCTTCTGGTCGAAGCATTCTCGCGCATGCCGGAGCGACGCCTCGTGGTCATCGGCGACGGCCCGGAGATGCGGCGGCTGCGGTCCAGGCCGTTGCCCAATATAGAGATCCTCGGCAGGCTCCCTACGCCCGCGGTCCGGGACTATCTGCAGCGCGCCCGCGCCTTTCTGTTCGCCGGCATCGAAGATTTCGGCATCGTGATGGTCGAGGCGCAGGCGTGCGGCACGCCGGTGATCGCGTTCGGCAGCGGCGGCGCGGCGGAGATCGTGCAAAGCGACACCGGTGTGCTCTTCCCGGAGCAGACCGTGGCGGCGCTGATCGAGGCGGTGCAGCGCTTCGAGCAACACCCCGGCGGCTTCGCCGCGTCCCGTTGCCGCGAGAACGCGCTACGTTTCGACCGCGAGCGCTTCAGAACCCGCTTCGCGGAGCTGTTGCGCTTCCACTGGGAGCGCTTTTCACGCGAGCTCGCGACTGGTGAAAAGTAGGCTGCTGCCGGCATCGCTTGTTGCACTGCTGCTGATCTACCTGCAGCTGCGGACCGGCATCGATGCCTACCTAGCGCTTGCCTTGGCGAGCGCGGCTCTCGCCTACGTAACGATGGCGACCGGGCGCCTGTTGCTCGTTGCCGCACGCGCACCGGACGCCGACGTCTGCGCAGCATGGACAATGGGCCTGCTCGGCATCTGCTTCGGGATCTATGCGCTCACCGCGGCCCTTCCGCTGAGCGCCGCAACCGCGTTCGGCATCGTGGCCGTAGTGGTGCTCGGCCTGGAAATCGCTCTTGCAAGGCGCCGCCACGGGCCACTTCCGGATTGGCGGGCATCGATCGGCTTCGCTCTATGCGTGGCTTTTACCGCGGCGTGGTGCAACGCACCGGCAGGCGCTTATGAAGTCCTGCGCGCCGAGGGCGCGTTGCCGGTGTGGCCGGACTTCTTCATTCACGGCGGCCTAATTTCGCAATTCGGCGACCCGCGGGCGGTCGCGCACCAGTCCATTTATCTCGCTGACTACCCCTACTCTTTCTATCATTACGCTTCGTACGCCGCGGCGGCGGCGCTTGCCGGCATGCTGGATCAGCCGGGGCTGCCGATGGCGACCGCGGCCTGGCTGCCTCTCGGATTTCTCGCCATGAGCGCCGGCGCCTATGCGCTCGGCGAGCGTCTCGCCGGGGCCGCCGGAGGCCTGGCCGCGCTCGCGGCCGTCGTGATCCTGCCCGATGCCTCGAGCTACGGCCTGCGCAACGGGCTGTTCAGCTTCCACTGGATGGTGATCGCGGCGCCCGGCGCCACCTATGCTCTCGGCGCTGCCTTCCTGTCGTTGGTATTGCTGGACCGATGGATCGCAGAGCGCTCGCCTGGCGCCTTGGTCGCCAGCGCGCTGCTCGCCGGCTCGATGCTCTTTTTCCGCGCCCATATCTTCCTGCTGTACTTTCCCGCCTGGCTGGCGACCGCCATCTTCTGTTGCGCAGCCGAGCACCGCCGAAAGGCGCTCCTCGCCACAATGCCGCTGGCCGGCGTTTGCATCGCGGGCGCGGCCACCATGGTCGTGGCGCATCTGGAGAGTACGAGTTTGGGATACTGGTTCCACGGGCTCGCGCTCGACGGGTTCCTCACCCACGCGCACACCGCTTATGAGCCGACCGCCTATGCGGGCGTTTACGCCGATCTGGCGAACAAACACGGCGGCGGCGTCGCCATTGCCGCGGGCATCCTGCTCGCTTTCGTCGCCGCGCTCGGGGCGGTGATAGTCCTGCTTCCGGCGGCGGTGGTGTTCGCCAGGCGACGCGGCGTGCTGAGGCCAATCGACGCGTATCCGGCGTTTCTCGCTTTTTGCTGGCTGCTCCTGATGCTGTTCGCGCCGGTGCCGGGGCACGGAGACCCGACCGAGCTGATTCACCGGCCATGCGTATTGCTCTACGCGGGCGCGGCGATCTGGACGCTATGCCTGGCGCTGAGATGTCTTGCCGGGCAGGCGGGCGAAGTGACGAGCCGGCTGTGGCCAACAGTGCTGGTGGGCGCGCTGGTTGCCTTGCCCGCAATCATCGCCGGCGCGCAAGGCATGGCGAGCCCGAAATTCCGCTGGGGACAGAACGAGGTCGCGAAGCGCGTCGAGCCCGGCCTGGTCGAGGCTGCCGCGTTCTTGCGCAAACAGGCACGGGTCGGCGACATTTTCGCGGTGGGCGGCCTGAGCGCGCAGTACGCGGAATTCGATTTCCCTACCCGGCTTTGCGCGTTGACCGGCATCCCGGCATACCTGTCGCGGCCCTACCTGGAAATGATCAAGGACGGCCCGCGAAAGACGCTCGCCGGCGCGCGCCTCGCGGCGCTCAGGGAAGTCGACCGGCAGGCCGATTACACCGCGGCCATGGACTTGCTGCGGCGCCTGCGCGTGCAGTGGTACGCCGTCGCTGGTGAGAAAGGACCGCGTTGGGACCCCGGACGGGAGCGCGCAGCGTTCAGCGCTGGGGCGATTTCGCTCTACGCGACGAGCACTCCGGATGTCGGACGGTTCTAGTAGCACTTCGGCACGCAGCGCAGGCAGCCCGACGCCTCCAGCTCGTAAACGCTGAAATCGCGGCAACGCCATACCTCGCGATAGCCCTGGGCAGGCAGGCCCTCCAGCACTCGCATGAGCTCCTTCGTTCCCACCGGCCAGTTGTCGAGCTTCAGGTCCGTCACTACGCACCGCACCGGATCGCCCGAGGGCTGCTGGCGAAGCTGATCGGGATACGCGGCCCAAAAGCGGGTCGATAGATGCGGCACCAGGGAACCGGAGGCAGCAGTCGCGGCCTGCTGGTTCAGGCATGGCATGACTTCGGAGGCGACCCACGCCGCGTGCGGATACCGCACATAGCTGTGCATGCGGGCGAGCTCGCTGGTCGCGACAAAACAGGAAACGCCCCAGACAAGCATCCAGATTCCCGCGCGTTCCCAGCCGAAACGCCGCGCGAACGCGGCGAGGCCGAAGGGAAGCGCCCAGAAAAGCGCGGTTCCCGGCTCGATTCCGTAATGAAACGAGGCTGAATCAAGGCCGAGGCTGACTCGTAGATCGCCTTCGGTGAGCAGGAGCATCAGATAAGGCGGCAGCGCCGCCACCGCCGCGCGCCAGTGAAAAAGCGGCAGAAACGCGACTGGCGCCAGCGTCCAGAAAAGAAAATTCAGGCGCTCGCGGTCGATGAGCTGCGAGAAAAAATAACCGGGCTGCGTAAACGGAGCGAGCAGCAGATCGCCGATTCCACCGCCGAAGCGCTGGTAAACGCTCATGTACGCGTAGTCCCCCCCGAGCATCCGAGGCACGACTTTCACGTAGAAAAAGAACAGCGCTACGCTGGCAGCGGCGAGCGCGATGCCCGGCCAGCGCTGCCGCAGGGAGCCCGAGCTCGTCAAAGCCCAGGCGACACCGATGCCGGCACCGACGACCGGCGCGGATTCCTTCGCCCCGAGTGCCGCGACCAGAGCCAGCAGCCCGAGTCCTTTCGCCCAACGTCGTTCGCTTCCGAATCCGGCGAAGGCCCAAAGGAACAGCGGCCACATCATGAATTCGGGATGAAAATCGAAGGCGTTCGCGTTTCGGAGCGGGAGATAGGACCAGTAAAGCCAGGGCATGGCGGCGCTCGCCCAATGCCCGCGACCGAAAAGCGTGCGCCCGAGGTAAAAAAGCGCCGGCCCGCCCGCGGCAAGCCCGAACGCCTGCAGGCAAAGCAACGTTTCGGGTCTTGGAATTAGCCAGAACAACGGAGCCAGCGCCCAATAGAGCGGGGCCTGGTGGTCGAGAAAGAGGTTCTGGCCGTTCTTGACGGCGGAAACATAGCCGTTGCCATGCGTCAGGTTCCAGATCGCGTTGGTGTAGATGCCGAGATCGTGGCCGTGGGTCTCGAGCGCCCAATGGCGCAACAGCGATACGGAGAAAAACTGCGCCCCGACGATTGCCGCGACGCTCCAAAGTGCGAGCCCCGGCGAGCGCTCGAGCGCGAGCAGCCAGCGCCGCGCAAGCCTCGCTGCCAGCCGCAGGAAAAAGCTCTTCTCCCACGGCTCGCCCGACCAGTGGCGCGCGGCCAAGGCGAAGAGCGCCGTCACCAGCGCCGCGCCGGTGCCTTGCGTCAAATGAAGGCCGAGCAGGATCAGGAGAAAAAACGCGGCCAGCGCGACGGTCGCTATCCCAAGCGGCAGCCGGCGCTGCACCGCGTCGGTGACGAGCGCCGCGATGAGAAGCGGAACACCCAGATCGGCGAGGTGGAAAGAATAGCCGGCGACCTCGACAGCAACGCCTTGCGTAAGCCAAGGGTAAAGCACGAGCGTGGCGATCAGGATGTCGACCACGCGCATGTCGAGTCTCATGGTGCTACGGAGCGCGTGCCAGGAGGCTGAACGACGACGCATACCGGCGCAGCAGCGGCACGCTCAGCATCAGGTCATCCAGTGCCGCGAGGCCCGGTGCAAGCGCGCGTGGTGTCCGGGGCGCAAGCCACGCGAGTGGCCCAAGGAAATAGTCGGTGTACGAGATCGCGGCCTGCGAAAAGCCGGCCGCCGCGGCGAGCGCGGCGAGGACCGCGGGATCGAGCTCCCGCTCGTCCGGGCTGTGGTAGCGGTCGTAGGTGCCGCGGACCAACCCGGCGAAGTACCGCACCAGGCGCCTGCGGCTGGGATCGCTGGAGTAGAACGCGCCGCCGCTGCGCAGCACCTTGCGAGCGGCGCGCAGCGTACGGTCGATCTGCGCGTCGCCCAGGTGATGAAGCACTGCGAACGCGGCGACGAAGTCGAAGCGGCCGAAGCTTTCCAGCGGCGCGCCCGCTTCCGACACTTCGAACGTGACGTTGCGCAGACCGGCCGCTTCCGCCCGTGCCCGCGCGTGCGCGATGGCGACCGGCGAGAGGTCGAGGCCGAGGATCTCGGCGACATGCGGCGCGAGGTGGCACTCGATCGACCCGTCACCGCAACCCAGGCTTAGGACGCGGTGCGCGCGGCCGGCGCCGGTCGCGTGCAGGAACTGGCGCGCGCTGCGCTGGTGGACGCGCCGGAAGAGCTCGCTGCCCTGGATCCTGGCCGCGTCGGCTTCATAGTGGTGGTCGTGGTAGTCGCGCTCGTTCATCGGCTGTTCAGTCGACACGCTGCGCGCCGCAAGCCGCCGGCGGGGCGGCGCCCTCGCGCTCCCAGTCGGAGAGGCGCCCGAGATCGAAATGGGTCGCGGAGCGGAATCGGTTGAGGATGACGCGGTCGGCGTACGCCTCCAGCCGCGCATCGAGCCCCGCGTAGTATCGCGACCATCCGCCGCCCAGCGGCTCGGTGACCGCGGTCTGTCCGCGAAACAGCCGGCGGCAGCTCTTTTCGATCCGATCGAACAGCATGGAAGCGCGCTTCTCTCTTTCGACGTCGACCGGATCGCGCGTCGCGGGCCGAAGTGCGCAGGTGACGACCGAAAGCGGCTCGTGTGCCGGCCCGAGGTCCGGCGAGCCGATTGGCGGCGCGGGACAGCAGGTCATCGGTCGTCGCGCCGCCAGGCAATCGTGTAACAGTTGTCGGCGTCCACCCGATAGCCGATGCGCACGAGCGTGGCGTCGTACGCCGTCACCTGCACGGCGCGCGGCCGGCCCTCGACCAGCTCCAGTCCGCGGACCGAGCGCGCGCACTTTGCCGTCGATGCCGCTCGAGCAGCGCCGCGAGCCTGGGCGAATCGGGCGGCAGGCTGTGCTGTCCGCGAAAGTTGACGAAGGACGAGGCGGGATGCACGAAGGGCGCGACTACCGCCATCGGCAGGATCTCCAGCGTGAGGTACAGGGCGGGCTCGCGCAAGGCGGGCTCGGGCACGTCATACGCCAGCCAGTGCCGGGTCCACGGCTCGGCAAGGAACCAGCGCGTCGGCGAAGCCACCATGGTGGTGCCGAGCTGGACCAGAGAGCAGAAGGGCGAGCGCGACCCGCGCCGCCGGGAGCGGCAGCAGGCGCTCGGCGATCCGCGCCAGACAGACGCCGGTGAGCAGTAGCACCACCGAGCCCGTAGCGCGCATTCGCCGAGGTGGCGAGCCACAACACCCCTGCGGCGCAAAGGAACGCGAGCACGCGCCCGTCGCTGGCGGTGAGCCCAGCCGGCGCGCGGCGCAGCGCCGCCACCAGCGGCAAGGCGACGGCCGCGGCAAGCAGCGCGGCGGGGCGCAGGTCGGGCGCGAACGTTTCGCTGTACAGATGGCGGTCGAGCGCGATCATGCGGAAGGGAAAGGCAAGCGCGGCGCCCAGATCCTGCAGCATGAAGCGTCCGCCAGGCTGCATTGGTCAGCGGAAACACCGGATTGCCGAATTCGCGCTGCATCAGCGCAAGCCAAGGCCCCGCCAGGACGCCGATCGCCAACGCCGCGCCGACGAGATAACCGCCGGCAGCGAGCCAACGCGACCTGCCCGCAAGGCCGGGCATGGCCAGCGCGAGCGGAAACGCCGCCAGGACGAACACCGCGTTGGAATACTTCAGCGCCGCGGCGGCGCCGAACAGTACCCCCGCCAGCGCGGCGCCGCGCGCGCCGCTTTCCGTCAGCAGCACGAGCAGGCCGGCGAGGATCAGCGGCGCCAGGAGCGGATCCAGAAACGAGCTGCCGACCATCGCCCAGAACACTCCGGTCGCGACGCCCAGCGCGCTCGCGAGGGAAGACAGCGACGATGCGCTGCCGCGACGGCAAGTGCGCGAAAAGCATCCATGCGATCAGGTAGAGCAAGGCGATGCTGGTGCTGTGGGCCACCGCAAGCGCGACCGAGGCGATCACGCTGTGCCAGCCGGAGGACACCATCAGGAAAAACGGCAGATAGCCGACCGGGTTGAGATAGCTTTGCGCGCTGGCGGCGAAAAAATCCTGCTGCAGCCGGCCGGCAAGCAGCTCGAACGGCAGGTAGTAGTGATAGTTGAGCAGGTCCCAATTAAGGTCCTTGCCGGCAAACACGGTCCACACCGCGCAGAGCGCGGCGGGCACGCAAAACACCAGGACTCAGCGGCGCGCGTCCCACGTTCCCGCGCGCTACGATGCGGGTAGGTTGAGCGACTTGTTGCGTTTGATGCGTCCCTGAAGGGCTTTCAACCCGGCCGCATCGCCCGCCTCGCGGTAAAGATCCTCGAGCTGCTCGATCGCCTTGTTGTCCTCCCGCGGCCAGACGGCAACCGCCGTTTCCAGGTCCTGGGCAGCGCCCCGCTTGTCCCCCATGTTCGCTCGAACGACCGCCCGCAGATAGAAAAAACGCGATACGTGCGATTTGCCGGCATCCGATGGCATCGCAATCCGTGCCGCGTCGAGCAAGCTGGCGACGGCGCCGACCGAGTATCCCTCCTTGTTCAGCACCATGCCCTCCGCGATGCCGAGCGCTCCCTGGAAGTCCTTGGCCAGCAGGTCGAGATGGCGGCGGGTGCGCTCGTCGGGAGCCGATCACGCTGCAGGGAGCGCGCGAGCAGCAGCGCGTAGCGGCGGCGCAGCTCGCCCTGGAAAAAGGCGACCCAGGCGTTGGGCTCCTCCGCGCCGGCGATGGATTCCTCGAAGAAGCGTACCGCTTCGTCGGGAATGTCGACCGTCACCTGCAGCGGATCGGTAGACGACTTGTCGACCGCAATGTAGAGCCATCGATCGACCTGCGCATTGCCGCTGTAGGCGTCGAGCGTAAAAACCACCGGGTCGGTCTGCTGGTCAATCATCTCGCGCAGCTTGCGCTGCGCGCTCACCTCATCGGTCCGTAGCGGGTGGAACAGGCGGTTTCCCAGCACCAGACCCTTCGTCTGGTACAGCGTGATGTCCGGCCGCCAGTTCTCGATCATGTGGAAGTAGGCCATCGGCCCGAGGTCTGCTTCCCCCTGCCCGAATACCACCGCGTTCTGCGGCAGAATTCTCAGGATCGCCTGCGCGTAACGGGCGCCCCAATCGTGGCTGGTCAGCATGTTGGTCCGCGCGCCGAGCGCCAGCATGAGCGCGAGCACCGCGGCGCCGCCCGCTGCGGCGTGGCCGCGCCGCAGCGCGTAGCGGCGCGCCAGCCAGGCGAAGCCCAGACCCATCCAGAGCGCGAACACCGCATAGGCCGGCAACGGATAGACGTGGAAGATGTGCTTGGTCGCCGCGCTGTAGTCGAAGCCGAGCAGCAGCAGCAGCACGGCCGAGCACATCAGGAAAGCCAGCGTCAGAAACGCGGCCACGCGGTGGCCAAGCAGGCGCCACTGGACCGTGAACCCGATCGCCGCGAGCAGGGTGCCGACGACCGCGAACTGCAGGAAGAGCTGTCCTCCGAAGAACTGGATGAACTTAACGCGGTCCATCCAGTCCGCGGACGCCGAAGTGTCGATGCCGGCGTAGCCTGCGCGGCTGATGAAGAACGCGATCTCGGGCAACGTCTCGAGCGGGCCGTCGAAGTTGATGGGCACCGCCATCCACGAGCGGCGGATCATCCACAGATACGGAACCAGGCCGAGGATCGCCAGCCAGGACAGCAATCCCAAGCGCTTCAGCAGCTCGTTGCGCAGCGGCCAGAGCAGGACGGCGAAAGCCGGCGCGACGAGCAACATCAGCGGCCAGTGGTTGCTCAGGCTTAGCCCGAAAACCAACGCCATCCAGAGAAGAACGCCGCCCGCTTCGCGCTCGAGGCGCCTGCGCGGATCTGGCCGAAGCCTGCAGCCCGAGATAGACCAGGACGAGAAAGAAGAACGTATTGAGGGTGTAGACCTCGGCGATGATCGATTGCGACCAAAATACCGGCGACAGACCGAGCGCGAAGGCCGCCAGGTACGCCGGCAGCCGCCCGTGGATCAGGCTGCGCGCGCACAGCCAGGCCGCGGCACCGGAGAGCGCACCGAACAGCGCGCTCGCGAGATGCACGCGGTAGGCGACCGAGCCGAACGGCAGGTAGGTGAAGAGATGGCCGATCAGCGTGAACAGCGGATAGCCGGGCGGATGCTCGACGCCGAGGAAATAGCTCGACAGCACGAACAGTGAATCGTCCTCGAGGGCGACGCTGCGCGGGCTGGTCGCCGCGTAGAGCGTGAACAGCGCCAGCGCGACCAGCCCGGCGTGCAGCCAGTCGGCGCGCGCGGGGCGGAACGGTTCCAGGCGGGCAATGGTCATCGGGCTTTGCGCGAGCCTTCCGCGCCCCAGGTGAGCGAAGCGGTGGTGTAGAAATTCCAGACGGCAGCGATGCCGGCGCCGGCCAGACCGGCAACCCAGTAACGCACCGAATTGCGGAACAGCCAGTCGGCGATCGCGAGGTTGATGATCGAGCCCACCCCGCACGCAACGTAGTAGCTCAGCAGGCCGCGCCAGACCTTGCGGCCGTAAAGGCGCTGGTCGCCGTAGGTAAATGCATTGTTCAGGAAAAAGTTGCTGGTCATCGCGCTGAGCGTGGCCAGCACCTGGCTCGCCAGGAACTGCCCGCCGGTGGCATTGAATGCCGCCCACAGCACTGCAAGGTGCACGCCGACCCCGGTGGTGCCCACCGCGCAGAACAGGAAGAAGCGCGCCGGCACCAGCCGTCCGGTCAGGTGGTACAGCACCAGCATGAAGAACTCCGCGATCACGCGCAGGCCGAGCTTGCTCTCGCCGTGCTGCCGGCCGCGCATCCGGTAGGGCAGTTCCTCGACCTTCACCGCGCCTCGCTGCGCCGCGATGAGGTCGAGCAGCGTCTGGAAGCCGCGGCCATAGAGGCGGCGCACCACGCGCTCCAGGTATTGCCTGCGGACCATGAAGAAGCCGGTGGTGGGATCGCTCAGCCCGCTGGACAGCAGCCGGCTCAGCGCGCGCGCGGTGCGGCTGACCCAGACGCGCGACGGCGGCAAAGCGCCGGTGCTTCCGCCCTCCATGTAGCGGCTGGCGACGACGATATCCGCGTCGCCACGCTGGAGGGTATCGAGCATGCGCGGCAGCAGCGTTTCATCGTGCTGCAGGTCCGCATCCATCACCGCCACGTAGGGCGCCGAGCTGGCCATCATTCCCTCGAGGCACGCGGAGGCGCGGCCGCGGCGTCCGATGCGATGGATGCAGCGCACGCGCGGATCCTGCTGCGCGCGCTCGCGCACGTAGTCCTCCGTGCCGTCGAACGCATCGTCAACCACGACGATGGTTTCCCAGTCGACACCCGCCAGCGCCTGGCCGAGCGCCTGCAGCAGCGGCGGAATGTTCTCCCGCTCGCGGAACGCCGGCACCACCACCGTGATCTGCGGCATGATCGGCCTAACCGACCTCCCTCAGCCGCAGAACGCTCAGCAGGAACGACGCCAGCACCAGCTCCATGCCGCCGATCATCAGCGACGTCGCCGGGATGGTGTCGCGCATGACCACGCGCGGGTCGAGCGCTCCAAAGCCGGTCTCGCGCCATTGCCAGAACGCCGCCGCGCTCCAGAACAGGCCGCAGGCCGCGACCGCGAGTCCGAGGAGCAGGCCGCGCTCGAGGGTCAGCGCCTGGAGCAGCCGGTCGAGATCCGGCCGTCGTGGCAGCAGCCCGGCGTTCTGCGCCGAGACCCGGGCGAACAACGCGAACAGGCAAAGCTGCAAGCCGAGCAAGGCGCCGGCCGAAGCGTAGAGCATGCTGTGGACGTCGAGGCCGGCGCCGAGAACGCGCAGCGGGGAGAAATACAGCGCCGTGGTCAGCGCGCTGCCAGACGCGAGCAGCGCGAGCCCGGGATACAGGAACAGCCAGCGCGGGCTGAACAGGAGCAGGAAGCGCAGGTGCCGCCAGCCGTCACGCCAGCTGCGCAGGTGCGCCGGTCGCCCGCGGCCGTCGGGATGCAGCGTGATCGGCACCTCAGCAACGCGCCATCCGGCGAGCGCCGCCTTCACCACCAGCTCGCTCGCGAACTCCATTCCGCTGGTCCTCAGGTCGAGTGCGCCGACGGCCCGGCGGTCGAAGCCGCGCAGGCCGCAATGGAAGTCCCCGACCCGCGCACCGAACAGCAGGCGGCCGAGGAAGCTGAGCACCGGGTTGCCGAGATAGCGGTGCAGCGGCGGCATGGCGCCGCGCCGGATGCCGCCTTTGAAGCGGTTTCCCATTACCAAGGGATAGCCCTGGCGCAGCTTTTCGACGAAAGGCTCGAGGCGGCCGAAGTCGTAGCTGTCGTCGGCATCACCCATGATCACGTAGCGGCCGCGCGCCGCGGCGATACCACCGGCCAGCGCCGCGCCATAGCCGCGCTCGGCGACGTCCACGATGCGGGCCCCCGCGCGCTCCGCTACGGCTCGCGAATCATCATCCGAGCCGTTATCCGCGACCAGCACTTCGCCTTCGATGCCGGTGCGCTGCAGGAACTCGCGCGCCTTGGCGATGCAGGTGCCGACGGTCGCCGCCTCGTTGAGGCACGGCATCAGAATCGTCAGCTCCGTCATCCCCCAGCGTGACCCCCCCAGGTCAAAAAAAAAGGTACCCCGAAGGGTACCTCTTTTCAAAGCTAAGCCGACTTGTTAGCCGCGGCAGGAGCCGGGCAGATACTTCAGCGTCACGTTGGTGCCAGTGCCGCCGCAGGTCCAGCCGAACAAGCTCTGGCTGTTGCCTGTGGTGAAGGTGGCCGCGGCCGCCGAAGTCGACATCGGGATCAGCGTGACCACCGAGCCGTTTACCGAGGAGCTGATGCCCGTCACGGTCGCCGTCACCGCGCCGTTAGCGCTGGTGGAGATGCCCGCTACGTACTTAGTGGCTTGTGAGGCGCTAATCTCGCAGCCCCAGCCATCTGCGCCCGGCGCGACGGTCGGACCGGACTGGTACACCTCGGTAATCGAGGTACGGCAGGCGCTCATCCCCAGAATCACTTCCGACATCTTCGCGCGGATCGTGTAGTCCTGATACGCCGGCAGCGCGACCGCCGCCAGAATGCCGATGATCGCAACCACGATCATCAGTTCGATCAGGGTGAAGCCCTTCTGCAACGTTTTCATTGTGGTGTCCCTCTCTTGGTGAATTAATTCGGTCAGCATTATTCTCTGACGCATCCCTGTCGAGCAACTCCCGTGCCATAGGCCAAGCCGCTCTTTCGCCAAGGATTTCACGTCCAAAAGCGGGTTTTCCGCACGCCGACCTGCCCATTCGCGCGCTCGACTGCCGAATTTGGTCACCTCGGGGGCCGCGTCGCGGGTGGCAAGCGCCATCTTGGCCACGACCTCGTGCGTGACGAGCTCGACGACCGGCGGGGGATAGCCAGCTTCCTTCAAGGCCCATTTGACGCGGTTGCCGAAGCGCGCCTTCTGGTACAGGCCAGGCCGATGCTCCGCGGCATAGGCGCCGATGAGCGAAAGGATTCGCTCGAGGTTCTTCATCGCACGCTGTGCCGACTTCTCCGTCGACAGCTCGATGCCGGTCGGCGGAAAACGCTCCATCAATTCGGCGACGATCGAGTCCGCGAACTCGTCGATGGCTTTTCCCGAGAACCAGCCCATGGCGGGCAGATTATATGCGCGGGACCCGCGCACTCCCGCGCGTAGAATCCGCGCGTGTCGGGCAATGCGGCCGCGGACCAGTTGATTGCCGAGGGCAACCGCGCCGAGAGCGCCGGCGCACTGGCGCAGGCCTGCGAGTTCTATCGCCAGGCGGTGGGCAGCGCGCCACGCTATGCCAAGGCTCATCTCAACCTCGGCATCGCGCTGGAGGCGCTGGGCGACGACGCCGGCGCCGTCGGCTGCTATGAGAGCGCGCTCGCGCTCGCCCCCGCCGACCCTTACGCCAGCTATAACCTGGGCAAGCTGCTCTACGCGCGGGCCGAGCTGCCGCGCGCACGGCAGCTGCTCGAGCAGGCGCTGCGCAGCCGGCCGGACTTCCCCGAAGCGCGCATCGTGCTCGGGTACGCGCTGCAGGCGCAGGGCGAACTAGCGGCGGCAGCCGCGCAGCTGCAAACCGCCCTGCCGCAGCGGCCCGGGGACTTCGTCGCGCGCGCTGCGCTGTTCCATATCCTCGAGGCGCAAGGCGACTTCGCCGCCGCCGCCGCCCAGCTCGAGACGGTGCTGCGCGACAAGCCCGACTGGACCGAGGCGCTGTACAACTACGGCCGGACCCTGATGCGCCTGGAGCGCGACGCCGAGGCGGAAACGGCGCTGCGCCGCGTGCTCGCCCTCGACCCCGGGTTCACCCTTGCCTACCGCATGCTCGGCAACCTGCTGCACCGGCAGGGCCGCGTCAACGAGATACTCGAGCTCTGCGCCGGCGCGCTCGAGCGCGACCCTGCCCAACTCGAGATCGCGTCCTTCGAGCTCTTCATGCTCAACTTCAGCGACACGATCTCCGCCGAGGCGCTGTTCGAGCGCCACCGCGCCTTCGGCGAGCGGCTGGAGCGCGCGCGGCCCCCGGCCTTTGCCTTCGCGCGTGCCACCGATGCCGAGCGCCGGCTGCGCATCGGCTACGTCTCGGGCGACTTGCACTCGCACCCGGTCGCGCTGTTCCTGCAGCCGCTCCTCGAGCGTCACGACCGCGCCGGCTTCGAGATCTGCTGCTATAGCACCAGCACCCGGGCTGACGACTTCACACGCCATCGTGGCGGCGCACGCCGACCTGTGGCGCGACGCCGCCAGCGCCTCCGAAGCGCAGCTCGCGGAAACGATTCATGCCGACCGCGTCGACATCCTGGTCGACCTCTCCGGCCATTCGGGCATCGCGCGGCTCGGCGCATTCGCGCTGCGCCCTGCGCCGGTGCAGGCGGCATGGCTCGGCTATCTCAATACTACCGGCCTGACGCGCATCGCCTACCGCATCACCGACGCGGTCAGCGACCCGCCCGGGGCCGAGCGGCTGCATACCGAGAAGCTGCGGCCGCTGCCGCACAGCCAGTGGTGCTACCGGCCCTTCGTGCAGGCCCCGGCGGCCCCCACACCGCCTTGCCTGCGCGACCGGCGCGTCACCTTCGGTTCGTTCACGCAGATCGCCAAGCTGTCGGCGGCCACCCTCGGGCTGTGGGCGAATATCTTTCGTCAGCTCCCTGACGCGCGCCTCGCGGTGCTGGGCGTGGCGCCCGGCCAGGCGCGCGATGAGGTGCTGCGCCGCCTCGCCGCCGTCGGCATCGCCGCCAGCCGCGTGACCGTGGCGCCTTTCGTCCCGCTGCGCGAGTACTACGAGTGGTTCGCGCGCGTGGACATCGCCCTCGACAGCACCCCCTACAGCGGCGGCACCACGACCTGCGACGCACTGTGGATGGGCGTGCCTGTAGTCACCCTCGCCGGCTCGCGACCGACCTCGCGCAGCGCCGCCAGCATCCTGACCACGGTCGGGCTCGCCGACTGGATCGCGTCGAGCCCAGACGAGTATGTGCAGCGTGCCGTTGACGCTTCGAGAAACCCCGCGCTGCTCGCCGAGCTGCGCTCCACGCTACGCTCGAAGATGCAGGCGAGCCCGCTGATGGACGAGGCGCGCTTCACGAAGGATATGGAGAACCTCTACCGCCAGATGTGGCGCGCGTGGTGCGCGGGTCACGGCTGATCGTCCGGCAGAGGCTCGACCGAAAACCCGCGCGGCGGCTCTCCGCGCTGCGACGTTTCCCACATCGCGAGGTACGCAGCTTCTAGGTGACGCCGGAAGCGCTCGAGGTCGAAGAGCGGCGTTGTGGAACGGTTGCGCTCCAGCCTGGCGCGGATATCGGCGAGCCGGCCTGGGTCTCGCGCGAGCTCGAGCGCGAGCGTCTCATACTCGTGCAAGCTGCGCGTGACGAGCTCGGGCAGGTCCACGGCGCGCAGCAGGCTGCCAGCGACCCTGCCGGCGAAGGTATTGCCGACGCAGGTCAGCACCGGCAAGCCGGCCCAGAGCGCGTCGCTCGCGGTCGTGTGGGCGTTATAGGGCAGCGTATCGAGGAACAGGTCCGCCAGGCGATGGCGCGCCAGGTGCTCGGCGGGCGCGACGCGGGCAGCGAACACCAGCCTTGCCGCATCCACCCCGGCCGCCTGCGCGGCCTGCTGCAAGTGCCGCTTCGCTTCGGCGCTGTCTTCCAGCAGCCACAGCGCGCTTTGCGGAATCTCGCGCAGCAGCTTCATCCATGCCGCAAACACCGGCGGCATGATCTTGTAGCTGTTGTTGAAGCAGCAGAACACGAACCCGTCTCGCGGCAATCCGGCCCGCGCTCGGCTCGGCGTCCGCTCGGCGACGCCGCGTGCCGCATCGTTCACCTGATAGCAGTCGGGCAGATACACCACCTGCTCGGTGTAGTGAAGCCGATCTTCCGCCGGCAGCACGCAGCGGTCGGCGACGATGTAGTCGATGAACGGCGCGGCCATGGTTCCCGGAAAGCCGAGATAGCTCACCTGCACCGGCGCCGGGCGATACGAGAGGATTTCCGGCCGCGCGCCGGTGGTGTAGCCCTTCAGGTCGATGGCGACGTCGACCTCCATCTCATGCAGCAGGTGCGCGGTTTCCTCGTCGCCGCGCGACCGCACGTCGACGAATCGATCGAAGGCGCGCATCAGCCGCTGCCGCATCGGGCTGTGATCGTCGGGCCCATAGGAGACGCCGATGACCTCGAACCTCGAGCGATCGTGCCGCTCAAACAGCCCGGCAGCGAGGTAGGCGGTCGCATGCTCGCTGTAATCGGCCGACAGGTAGGCGAGCCGAACCCGGTCGTGGCGGTACCGCGATCCTTGCCAAAGAGGCGGGCGCTGCGGCAGCTTCTCGCGCACGTGCCGTTGCGCGCACAGCCGCTGTTCCTCGGGCGAGGGTGACACGGCAACGAGAACGAAAGGCTCGGCGGGGATCTCGCCGCGCCGCACCTGGGAGCGCAACGCATCGACGTGCGGCGTCAATCCTTCCCATTTGCAGATCGCGAGCTCGTTCCAGACCAGGCTGCTCAGCGTATACGCCGCCCGCGGCGCAAGGCGCAGCGCCGCTTCCAGGCTCGTCGCCGCCTGCTCGTGGCGCTTGAGTTTCTGCAGTAGCATTCCGAGGTTGTGGCGCGCGTCGGCGAGGCCCGGGTTCGCGTCGATGACTTTCTGGAGGTAGGGCAACGCCTCCTCGTTGCGTCCGAGCTCGCCGAGTACGTTCGCTACGTTGTTGTTCGCCGTGGCGGAGCGCGGATCGAGCCTGGCGGCTTCGAGAAACACCGCCAGGGCATCGTGCGGCCTACCCTGGTTGATGAGCGCGACGCCCAGCGTGTTGTGCGCGTCGACCAAGTCCGGGTAGGCGGCGATTTCGCGCCGCAGCAGCTGCTCAGCCGACTTGAAGTCGCCGAGGGCGAGATGGCAGTACCCGAGGCGGTGACCAGCGCCCCTGCGCGGCGCGCGTTGCACCACCTCGCTCAACGGCGCCAGCGCCTCGCCGAACCGGTCCTGGAAAAGCAGGCTCGATCCGAGCAGGTACAACGATTCGACGTCGCGGGGATCGTCCCGCAGCGCGGCGTGCGCGATTTCCTCCGCCGCATGCAGATCGTCGCGCTCGATGGCTTGCCAGCCCTCGGCCAGGCGTGGCGGCGGATTCGCTTGCACCTGCGGGACGGCGGATGGTTAAGGCTGGTAGCCGGGGATGCGCGCCTCGTCGACCTGGTCGATCTGCTCGGGATCGAGGAACATCTCGGCGTAGCGCCGGTAGACCTTGCGCCGCACGAAGATATCGAACAGGTCCGGGTCGACGTGGTTGTTCAGGCGCATGCGGCCGAGGATCTCGAGCGATTCGGACAGCGTCTTACCCTTCTTGTAGGGCCGGTCCTTGGCGGTGAGCGCCTCGAAGATGTCGGCGATGCCCATGCAGCGGGCCTGCACCGACATCTGTTCGCGCTTCAGGCCCTTCGGGTAGCCCTTGCCGTCCATGCGCTCGTGGTGGCCGCCGGCGTACTCGGGCACCTTGGTCAGGTGCTTGGGCCAGGGTAAAGCCTCGAGCATCTTGATGGTGGCGACGATGTGGTGGTTGATCACCTTGCGCTCCTCGTCGGTGAGGGTGCCGGCGCGGATGGTGAGGTTCGTCACCTCGTCTTCGCTCAGGAAGTTGGCCTCGTGCCCGGCCATGTCGCGCCAGCGGTAGGCGGCTATGCGCTTCACGCGCGCCACGTCCTCGTCGCGCATGCGCTCGCTGCCGATGTTGCAGGCGTGCAGGAAGCGGCGGTCGTCGTCCAGCGCGCGCAGGCGGTTTCGCAGCTGCTGCGGATCCAGGTTTCCCCGCAGGCTTTCCAGTTCGAGGTCCCGTTTCAGGATCTCGAAGCGCGTGTCGATCAGGTGGATGCGGTCGTAGATGGTCTCGAGCTTGGTCGCCTTGTCGACGACGTGAACCGGGGTGGTGACCTTGCCGCAATCGTGCAGCAGGCCGGCGATCTTCAGCTCGTAGCGGTCCTTCTCACTCATGTGGAAGTCGGCGAGCGGGCCCTCGCGCGTATCGTTTACCGCCTCCGCCAGCATCATGGTGAGCTGCGGCACGCGCTGGCAGTGGCCACCGGTGTAGGGCGACTTCTCGTCGATCGCCGAGTTGATCAGGTTGATGAACGACTCGAACAGCTGTTCGAGCTGGTTGATCAGCATGCGGTTGGTGAGCGCGATCGCCGCCTGCGAGGCGAGCGACTCGGCCAGGCGCTGGTCGGAGTCCGAGAAGGCGGCGATCTCGCCGGTCTTCGGGTCGCGCGCATTGATCAGCTGCAGCACGCCGATCGCCTCGTGCTCGTGGTCGCGCATCGGCACGGTGAGGAATGATTTGGAGCGGTAGCCGGTCTTCGAGTCGAACGCGCGCGTGCCCGAGAAGTCGAAGCCGTCGGCGGTGTAGGCGTCAGCGATGTTCACGGTCTTGCCGGTGAGGGCGGCGTGCGCCGCGACCATGCTGTGATTCGGCTTGCCGTCCTTGTAGAGCTGGATCGGGTAGAACGGCACCGGGTTGCCGCTGGTGCCGCCGAGGTAATACTTGAGCGAGGTGGTGCGCACGATCTCGAAGCGCAGCGTCTTGTCCTCGGCCAGGCGGTACAGGGTGCCGCCGTCGGCGCCGGTAATGGTCTTGGCCGCGGCGAGGATCGACTCGAGCAGGCGGTTGATGTCGCGCTCGGCGGAGAGGGAGGCGCCGATCGCATTCAATTGCTCCAGCCGCAGCCCGAGATCGTCCGGGGCGGCCAGCGCGCCGAGGCGCAGGTGCCCGGCGCTCGTATCGTAGACGTTCACTTCACGCAAACGGCGCGCACCTCTTTCATGTGGGTCACCCCCATCAGGCATTTCTCCATGCCGTCCTGCTTGAGGGTCCGCATGCCTTCTTCCAGGCAAATCGCGAGCACCTCAGCCACGCGCGCGTGCTCCTGGATCGCCTTCTTCAGCCGGTCGCTCGCGATCAGCAGCTCGTGCAGGCCGCAGCGCCCCTTGAAGCCCGAGCCGCCGCACTTGTCGCAGCCGACGGTCCGGTAGAAGGTGAGCTGGCCCTTGTCGTTCCCATAGGCCTTGATCCAGTCCTTGTAGACCGCCTCCATGGCGCCCTTGGGGTCGGCCTTGAAGCGGGAGGTCGCCATCAGCTCGTCGCAGTACTCGCGCAGGAACGCGGTGAGCTCGGCGCCGTCAGGCGCGTAGGGCTGCTTGCAGCTGCACATGCGCTTCGCCAGGCGCTGGGCCAGGATGCCGAGCAGCGCGTCGGAAAAGTTGAATGGGTCCATCCCCATGTCGAGCAGGCGGGTGATGGATTCCGGCGCCGAGTTGGTGTGCAGGGTGGCGAACACCAGGTGGCCGGTGAGCGAGGCTTCGATGCCGGTGCCGGTGGTCTCCTTGTCGCGCATCTCGCCGACCATGATGATGTCCGGGTCGGCGCGCAGGAACGCCCTCATGATGACGGCGAAGTCGAGGCCCGCCTTCTTGTTCACCTGCACCTGGCGCAAGCCCTTCTGCGTAATCTCGACCGGGTCCTCGGCGGTCCAGATCTTGGTGTCGGGCGTGTTCAGAAACTTGAGCACCGAATGCAACGTGGTGGTCTTGCCCGAGCCGGTCGGACCGCAGACGAAGAACAGGCCATAGGGCTTGGATACCGTGGCCTTCACCTGCGCCAGGTTCTTCTCGGTGAAGCCCATCTTCTCGAGCGGGATCGGCTCGCCGGCGGCGAGAATCCGCATCACGATGTCCTCGACGCCGCCCGCGGTCGGGATGGTGGCGACGCGCAGCTCGATGTCGAGCGGGCCGAATTTCTTGAACTTGATCTTGCCGTCCTGGGGCTTTCTCTTTTCCGAAATGTCCAGGTCGCACATGATCTTCAGGCGCGCGACGATCGCCGCCCGGTAGCTCGCCGGGATCTCGATGTAGGGCCCGAGCGAGCCGTCCTTGCGGAAGCGGATCTCGGTCTTCGCCTTGCCGGGATAGGGCTCGATGTGGATGTCCGAGGCGCCCTGGTTGTAGGCGTCGACGATCACCTTGTTCACCAGCTTCACCAGCTCGTTGTCCGCGGCCGCCGACACCTCGTCGGTCGAGATCTCGAGCGCTTCGCCCGAATCGTCGCCCATGGCGCCGAGCAGGTCCTCGACGTTGCCCAGGTCGCCGCCCGCCGGACCCGTCTCCGCGCCGTAGAACTGGTTGACCGTCTCCTTGAAATCCTTCCGCGTCGCGACCTTGTAAAGGATGCGGGCCTTCGGGAACACGTTCGAGGCGATGCGCGAGGAGCGGATGCGCTCCGGGTCCAGGCAGAGCACGACCAGGCCATCCTTGCCTTCGTCGATCGGAATCCACTGATTGGACTCGACGTACTCGCGCTTAAGGTTCTTCAGCAGCTCCGCCGGCTTGATGCGGTCGCTTTTGAATGCCTCGTACGGCACGCCGAAGAACTTGGACAGCGCGGCGCCGATCGCCGGGATCTTGACCTGGAACTCGTCGATCAGCACCTGCTCGATGTCGATCGCCTTCTTGCGCGCCTGGCGCGCGGCGAGCTCGAACTCGCCTGCGGAAAGCACCGCATCGGCGATCAGGTAGTCGTACTTGGTCTTCGCGACCTGCGGCTTCTGGCGCTGCTTGAAGGCGATGGCAAGGGTCTGCGACAGCTCCCCGACGCCTTCTTCGGCGAGCGCGCCGAACGGAATACCGGCCTTGTTGTTGATGATCTGGATCACGCCGATGAGCTCGTTGGAGCCGGCTTCCAGGATCGGCGCCACCAGCATCTGCTTGGTGCGATAGCCGGTGCGCTTGTCGACTTCCTGCAGGAAACGCAGGTTGCCGTTCAGCGCGCGCAGCTCGTTCTCGTCGTAGACGTCCTTGATGTTGGCGGTCTTCTTGGCGAGCGCGACGTAGCCGGCGATCGAATGCTCGGCGATCGGCAGCTTGAGGTCCTTGAACGAATTGAGGCCGGTCTTGACCTTGGAGACGATCGACTGCCGGTCCTCGCCCATGGAGTAGATCGTGAGCCGGTCGGCGTTGAACAGCGCGCAGACATCCGCGCTTACCTCCAACATGATTTCGTCGATGTTGTTGGTGGCGTGGATCTTGTTGGTGACCGCCTGCAGCTGCTTCTGGAACGCGAGGCGCGCGCCAACATCGGTCTGCGCCGGCGACTGCTGGCTCAGGACAGCACTCATCTCCCAACCCTCCCTGCTTTACTGCTTATGACTAGACTTCACATGTTAAGCCTAGGCACCCTGATTTTCAACGAATTTCCGGTCTCTCCACAGCTTTTAACCCGCCCTCCAGCAACCGCACTTTGAAGCCGCGCTGCGCGAACAGAAAAGCCGCCGCCGCGCTGCGCCGGCCGCTCTGGCAGTAGGCAATGTAATCCTTACTACGGTCGAGCACCGCGAACATGTTCCTCACTTCGGCGAGCGGCACGTTGATGGCGCCGGGAAGCTTGTCGTACTGGTACTCCGAGGGATAGCGCACGTCGAGCCACAGCGCGCCGCGGCGCACTTGCTCGGCGGCGTCGCCATAGTCGAGGCGCCGCAGCAGCGGCTCGCGCAGCATCTCGTTGAAGTTGCTGCGATTGAGGCGCAGCAAGTAGCCGCCGACGAGCGCGGTGACGCTCGCGTTGCGCTTCGCTTCCGACACCAGTGCTTCCTCGCCGAATGCGTCGCCGCTCTTCAGCTCGGCGAGCACCACTTCCGCGCCGCCCACCATGCGCCCGACCTGGAAGCGCCCGGACTCGATCACGTAATAGAAGTCGCCTTCGTCGCCTTCGCGGATCACGGTTTCACCGCGCGCAACGTTTACCCGCTCGAAGCGCCGCAGCAGCTCGTCGATACGGGCCGCCGGGAGCTGGGCAAAGATGCCGGCGCGCAGGCTGCCGAGCGAGAACGGGCCGTTCGAGCGCAGCGGATCGCCGCGCAGGCGCGCGATGGTCCCTTCCGGATCGGCCGCGGCCACCTGGTCCCAGGTGGCGAGAACGTCGAGCAGGTCGTCGTCGATGACCAGCAGCTCGACGTCGGTGATCGCCTTGGCGCGCGCCAGCTTTTCCTTGCGCCGGTTGAGCGCCTGCCGCGTCTCTTCGCTACCGCCCACGACCACCAGCGTGCCGCCGCCCTGCAAGCTCAGCAGCACCTCGCCGGCGAGGAGGAACACCGAGTGTCCGCCGTGCAGGCGGCCGGCGAGCGGGTCGCTGCCGCGCGGCGCACGCTCGGTCTGCGAAACCTCAGACAGCTCGGCGAGGCGCTCGGCCGACAACCCGGCCAGGGGCGCGAGCGCGGCGAGCTGGGTGGGCGTGGTTTTCAGAATTCCAGGACAAGGTTGTTTTGCAGCATGCGCGGCCGAAAGCTGCCTGCGCACTCCTCGATCTCGAGCATGGTGGGCTCGATCTCGCCGGGCTTGAGGTGAGTGATGTAGATCTCGGCGTTGCGCTCGAGCTTGGCGAGCTCGTCGGCCAAAGTCTGCGGGCACAGGTGGCGCGAGATCTCGGCCAGCTGGCGCTCCTTGTTGGAAAAAGCGGTCTCGATGATGAGGAACTTGAGGTTGGCGATGCGGTTGACCACGCGCCACAAGGCGTCGTTCGGGCCGGTGTCGCCGGTGAACACCAGGCTCGCGGCGCCGCTGTCGAGGTGATAGCCGACCGCCGGGACGGTGTGCCGCGCCGGCAGCGGCGTGATCTTGCGCCCGCCGAGCGTGGTCGTGTGTCCGAGCTCGATCTCCTGGTAGCGCAGGAACGGGGCCTCGGGGGTCGGGATCTCGGTGAAGTCCGGCCAGATCGCCCAGTTGAAGAGGTGGTTCTTCAGAATCTCGATGGTGGCGCGGGTCGAGTACACCGTGAGCGGCTTGCTGCGCATGCCGCCGACGGTATCGACCAGGAACGGGATCGAGGTGACGTGGTCCAGATGCGAATGCGTGACGAAAATGTGGTCGATCTGCGACAGCTCCGCCAACGTCAGGTCGCCGACGCCGGTGCCGGCGTCGATCAGGATGTCGCTGTCGAGGAGGAACGAGGTGGTGCGCAGGTGGCGCCCGCCGATCCCGCCCGAGCATCCGAGCACGCGCAAACGCATGGCGGTGTGGCGTTTTCCTATTTTTCGTCGAACACGGTGACGCCGTCCCAGTCGGACGGCGGCGGGTTGCGACGCTTTTCCTGGATTCTCTGCATGATAGACGCCGTACAGACCACAGGCCGGGTTCACGGCGAGCAGGCGCCCCAAGCTCATGCTGGCGGCATCCCAGTCGCGCGCGCGATAGGCATGCAGGGCGAGTTGCCATTCCCGCAGCTCCGCATCCCCGGTCACCGCTTCCAGAGGCTCGTAGATGTTGATGGCCTCGTCTTTTCCTTTGACCTTGACCCGGTCGATTTCCCTGAATACCACATCTTGGACCTGGCTGCGCGTGGCCTCCCCGACCAGGATGCCGACGCCGTAGGCTTTTGTCCGCCCCTCCAGCCGCGAGGCGACGTTTACCGCATCCCCCATCGCAGTATAGGCGCGCCGCACTCGCGAGCCCATGTCGCCGACGCGGACTGTGCCGGAATTCACACCAATGCCGATCTTCAGCGCCGGCCAGCCGCGCGCGGCGAAGCGCGCGTTGAGCGATGCGCACTCGCGCTGCATCGCGAGCGCCGCCAGCAACGCGCTGCGCGCGTGCTCTGGGTTCTCCACCGGCGCCCCCCAGAACGCCATGATCGCGTCGCCGATGTACTTGTCGAGCGTGCCGCGGTAGCGGTCGCGGATGATGCTGCTCATCTCGGTCAGGTATTCGTTGATGTACTCGCGCAGCGCATCCGGCGCGAGCGCCTCGGAGATGCTGGTGAAACCGCGGATGTCCGAGAACAGGATCGTCAGCTCCGCGCTTTTCGGCTTGTCGTACTTGTCCGGATCGAGCTCCATGCGCTCGACCACTTCCGGTGGGACGTACTCGCGAAAGCGACCGGCGAGCCGCCGCTTGGAGCGCGACTCGACGAAGTAGCCGTAGGCCATGTTGAGCACGTAGATCGCGGCCGCGATCAGCACCGAGGCCGCGAGCGGCAGCACCAGCCCGCCCTGCCACACCATGAAGTTGAACGCGGCGATCGCGACGATGCCGAGCACCGTGGCGAGCGTCGCCCACAACGCCGACAGGCGCGGAATGAGGATGGCGAACGCGATGCCGCCGATCAGCAGCAGCACCACCTCGGCGCCGACCACGTACAGCGGCCGCTGCTTGACCTCGCCGTCGAGGATGCCCGCGATCATGTTGGCGTGGACTTCCACCCCGGGATAGGTGTCCGCGATCGGCGTCGGGCGCATGTCCTGAAGCGTCGGCGCGGTGCTGCCGATGATGGCGATCTTCCCCTGCAGCGCTTCGCGGGCGACGCGGTCGGCCGCCACATCGGCCAGTGAGATGTAGCGGAATGCGCCGCGCGCACGGTAGGGCACCAGCGCGCCGGCTTCCGCGTCCACCGGGATCTGCAGGCCGCCGACTCTCAGCCACTCGAGGTTGGGGTCGTCGGGCGGAAAGCCCGGCTCAACCGGCGGCGGCGCCGCGCCGGTCTGGCGCGCGAGCAGCGCGCGCACCACGGCAAGCGACAATGCTTCGTAGTACTCGCCGCCGTACTCGACGATCAGCGGCACGCGGCGCAGTACGCCGTCGAAGTCCACGCGCGGATTGATGTGCCCGGCGGCGGTGGCGCTTTCGAGGTACAGCGGCAGATTGCCGGTGTAGCCGAAGATCTCCGGGAAGAACACGCGCCGGCCGTCGAACGTGCCCTTCGGCAGCACCGGACGGGGGAGCGCGTTTGCCTTGACCGCGCGCTCCTCGAAGTTGAAGTAGTAGCCGAGCACGACCGGCCTGTCCTTCATGCTCGCGGCAAAGCGGCGGTCGAAATCCAGACCAGGGCGCAGCTTGGCGTAAGCGGATCGAAACGCGGGAACGTCACGAGCGATCCGGTCCAGCACCTCGATGCCCGAGCTCGAGTCGCGCTCGGCCCAGACCACGTCGAAGCCGAGCACGGCGACGCCGTAGCGCTCGAACAGCTTGTCGACCAGCTCGGCCATCAGCCGCCGGTTCCATGGCCAGCGGCCGAGCTCGCCCAGGCTCTTCTCGTCGATGTCCAGGATGACCAGGCGCGGGTCCACACTGCGCGGCATCGACATGCGAAGCCGCGTGTCGTAGATGATGTGGTCGAGCTGGGAAACCAGGCGCAGCTTGCCGTCGGCGGTGGGAAACCACTCCGCGGCGTGGGCTACGAAGAACAGCGTGATCGCGAGGCCGAGCGCGACCCTCAACTATGCCTTGAGAAAAAACTCCATCTTGACGCCGGCCAACTCGATCACGTCGTGGTCCTTGAGGGAGTGCGGCGCGGCGCCGATCGCCTGGCCGTTGACCGTCGGGCGATTGGCGCCCTCGACGTGGGTAATGAAGTAGCCGGCCGGGCGCCGGGTGAGGACAGCAACCTGCACACCAGGCTTGCCGAGCGTGGTCAGGGGCTTGGTGAGCTCGAGCTCCTTGCCGGCATTGGCGCCCGAAAGCAGCTGGATCGCGCCCAGCGGCTGGCCTGGCTTGCCCGCCGGCGCTGTGGCGGCGGCAGCGGCCGGAGGCGCAGGCGCCTTCGCCGGCGCTGCAGCGGACGCGGCAGCGGGCGCAGGCGCTGCTGCCGGGGTGGAACTGACCGGCTTGGTGATCGCATCCTTGTCGGCGATGCCGGCGGCCGTGGCGGTTGCGCCCACCTGCTGCACCGCGGCCGCGCGCTGCGCGACGGCGGCCTGCGCGCCGCCCGGCGGGGAACCGGGCGCCGCCTTTGCCTGCTCTGTCGGCCGCCTTCATCTGCGAGGGCCGCAGCACCATGGTCTTCTCGAAATCGGCCTTCTCGCCCGAGGCGGTCGGCGCGGCGTCGCCGACGAACTTCAGCTTGTATTTGCCGAGCTCGACGACATCGTTGTTCTGCAGGAAATGCTTCTTGACCGGGTTGCCGTTGACCACCGTGCCGTTGGTGCTGCCGAGGTCTTCGAGGAACGAGTCGTTGAGAATCGTGACGATCACTGCGTGCTCGCCGCTCACCGCGAGGTTGTCGATCTGGATGTCGTTGTGCGGCTTGCGGCCGATGGTGGTGCGCTCCTTCGTCAAGGGAATCTCCTTGAGCACCAGGCCATCCATGCTGAGTATCAGTTTCGCCATAGCGGGTCCGCGGGAGTTATTTTAGCCAGCCGAAAACCTTGCCCATGACGCCGCGGCGGCCGGGGTACTCCCGTAGGACGCGGACCAGTATAACCGAAACGTTATCGCGCCCCCCGTTGTCGTTGGCCATCTGCACCAGGTGCTGGGCGGCGAGCTTGAGGTTGCCCTTGCCGAGGGTCTGCAGCGTCATGGCGATGTCTTCGTCTTCCACCATGTCGCACAGACCGTCGGAGCACAGCAGAAAGATGTCGCCCGACTTCGTCGGGTACTCGTGAATCTCGGGCTCGACCGTCGGATCGATGCCGAGCGCCTTGGTCACGAGGTTCTTGTGCTGCGCCTTCTTCGCCTGCTCCGGGGTGATGATGCCGGAATCGATCTGCTCCTGCAGCAGCGAATGGTCGCGCGTCACCTGGCTGAACTCGCCGTCGCGCAGCCGGTAGAGGCGCGAGTCGCCGAGGTGCGCGACCAGCAGGCGATTGTCGTAGAACAGGCAGACGACGAGCGTGGTGCCCATTCCGGCGTACTGCGCCTGGCTTTGCGCCGCCTGGTAGATCGAGCTGTTGGCCTTCAGCACCTGGTCGCGCACCAGGCGCGCGGCAATTTCCTCGCTCGACCCGCTGTGGACGTCGTAGGGCTTGGTGTTGGCGAGGATCTGGCGCATCTCGGTGACGATGACCGTGGTCGCCATGCCGCTCGCCACCTCGCCGGCGTTGTATCCGCCCATGCCATCGGCGAGCACCACCAGCCCGTTCGCGGCATCGGCCGCGATCGAATCCTCGTTGTGCGAGCGCACCATGCCCGGATCGGTGCAGGTGGCAATCTCGAGGTTCTGGCTGAGGTCCATCAACGAACAACCGCCGTCGGCTTGCAAAAACCGAATTTCAAAAAGCGCCCCTCCCGCTTGTCCCTGGGGCGCATTGTTGCAGCCTTATGCGAGAAGAGTCAACGATTTAGCTGACTCAGTCCACTCAGGTTCCGAGGATGGCGCCCGCCTTGATCGCGCCCGCGGCGAGCAATTCAACGGCCGCGAGCTTCTTTCCGTCGCCGAGCTTCGCGCGCAGTACTTCGATGCGCCCGCCCTGCGCGCTGACCTGGAAGGACTTGTCCGTCACTTCAACCACTTCGCCGATCTTTCCCTTGACCGCGCCGAAAGTGCGCACCGGATGCTTGCGCGCGTCGAAGATCTGCAGCTCGCTGCCGCCGAGGGTAGTCCACGCACCCGGCGCCGGGTTGCAGCCGCGGATCGTGTTGTAGATGAAGTCGACGTGGTTCGCCCAGTTGACCTTCGCCTCGGCCTTGCGGCACCAGCCCTCGTAGGTGGCCTGCGACTCGTCCTGCACCACTTCATGATGCTTGTTCTTGATCACGAGATCTGCCGCTTCGAGCATCGCCTGCACCCCCATCGGGAACAGGCGGTCGAAGTACACCGTGCCGAGCGTGTCGTCGGCACTGATCGGCGTTTCCTTCTGCAGCACCACCGGGCCTTCGTCGAGGCCGTCGGTCGGGCGAAAGATGGTGAGGCCGGTCTTGGCGTCGCCGCGGATGATCGGCCAGTTGATCGACGACGGCCCGCGATACTTCGGCAGCAGCGACGGGTGGTACTGGATCGTGCCGCGCTTCGGGATGTTGACGAAATCCTGCGGCGCGAACTGCAGCACGAACGCCATGATGCCCAGCTCGACGTTGAGTTTCTTCAGGGCTTGCTTGGCCTGGTCGCTTTTCAGAGAGGCGAATTGAAACACCGGCACGCCCTTTTCCTGCGCCGCGACCTTCAGCGCGTCCGGTCTCGCGCCCGTCTTTTCCGGCGCGCAGAACACGCCAGCGACCTCGTCCTTGCGCGCGAGGAACGCTTCGAGCACCGCTTTGCCGAAATCCTGCTGGCCGATGATGGCAATCTTCATTTGCTAGATCACTTTCTGATTTTCAGGCTGCCTTCTTAGGCGGCGCGCTCAGGGCGCCTGCGCTTTTCAGCGAGTTGATCTTGCTCTGATCGTAGTTCAGCACTTCACGCAGAATTTCCTCGGTGTGCTCGCCGAGCGTCGGCGAGCGCTCGATCTTCGCCGGCGAGTCCGACAGCTTGATCGGCATGCCGACGTTCCACCACTTGCCGCGCTGCGGATGGTCGAGCTCGACCCACATGTCGCGGCCGCGCACGTGCTCGTCGGTGGCCAGGTCCTGCGTGCTCATGATCGGGCCGCACGGCACGTCGAGCGGATTGAGGATCGCCATCAGCTCGCGCTTGGTGTACTTCTCGGCGAACTTGTTGATCAGCGTCCACATCAGGTTCTGGTTCTTCCGGCGGTCCGAAATCTTCGCGAACCGGGCGTCGCTTGCCATTTCGGGCATGCCGACGTCGGGGCCGATGCGCTTGGCGAGGTCTTCCCACACCGCTTCCTGCACCACGACGTAGAGCCAGTCGTTGGGGCCATGCGGCTTGCAGTGGATCGCGTTGCCGAGCTGGCCGCCGCCGGAATCGTTGCCGGCGCGCGGCACGTCCCCCATGCCCTTGTAGGTCGGCACCGAAAACTCCGACAGGTCGCCGCGCGTCAGGCGCTGGTGATCGCGGAACTTGACGCGGCACAGGTTCATCACGCCGTCCATCATCGCGACTTCGACGTATTGGCCTTTTCCGGTGTTTTCGGCTTGCCGCAAGGCCGCCAGCAGACCGATGGCCAGGTGCAGCCCGGTGCCGCTGTCGCCGATCTGCGCGCCGGTGACGAAAGGCGGACCGTCCGGTACGCCGGTGGTGCTCATCGCGCCGCCCATCGCCTGCGCCACGTTCTCGTAGGCCTTGAACTCGGCGTACGGCCCGCTCGAGCCGAAGCCCTTGATCGAGCCCATCACGATCTTCGGGTTCAGCTCGCGGATCTTCTCCCAGGGGAAGCCGAAGCGGTCGAGCACCCCGGGGCCGAAGTTCTCCATGATGATGTGGCACTTCTTCAGCAGGTCGACGAACACCTGCTTGCCCTCGTTGGTCTTCATGTTCACGGTGATCGAGCGCTTGTTGCAGTTGAGCATCGTGAAGTAGAGCGAGTCGGCGTTCGGCACGTCGCGCAGCTGGCCGCGCGTCGCGTCGCCTTGCGGGTTCTCGAACTTGATCACGTCCGCGCCCATCCAGGCGAGCAATTGACTGCAGGTGGGTCCCGCCTGCACATGGGTCATGTCCAGGATGCGGACGCCTTTGAGTGCTTCCATTTTCCCTCCGGAGATTACTTCTTCTTCGCAGCGCTCGGATTGAGGCTGGTGATGCGGCCGCTCTCGGTTCCTGCCGTCTCGTCGATCACCGCGTTGATCAGCGTCGGCTTCCTCGAGCGAATCGCCTCTTCCATCGCCTTCCTCAGCTCGGCCGGGGTGGTGGCGTTCGCGCCCACGCCGCCGAAGGCTTCCATCAGCTTGTCGTAGCGCGCGTTCTTCACGAACACGGTCGGCGCGACATCGGGGCCGCCGGTCGGGTTGACGTCGGTGCCCTTGTAGACGCCGTTGTTGTTCATGATCACGATGCACACCGGCAGGTTGTAGCGGCAGATGGTCTCGACCTCCATGCCGGAGAAGCCGAAGGCGCTGTCGCCCTCGATCGCGATCACCTGCTGCTTGCTCACTACGGCGGCGGCGACGCAGTAGCCCATGCCGATGCCCATGATGCCCCAGGTGCCGACGTCGATGCGCTTGCGTGGCTTGTACATGTCGACGATGCTGCGCGTGAAGTCGAGCGCGTTGGCGCCTTCGTTGACGAACATCGCGTCCGGGTTCGCCTTCACGATGTCGCGCACCACGTTGAGCGCGCTGTGGAAGTTCATCGGCGACGGGTTCTTGGCCAGCGTCTCGGCCATCTTGGCGACGTTGGTGGTCTTCTTCTCCTGGATGGCGTTCAGCCACTCGGCCGGGGGTTTTGCCCAATTGCCTCCAATCCCGGCGAGTAATGCGGAAACACAAGAGCCGATGTCGCCGACCAGGGGCGCGTCGATGCGCACGTTGCTGTCGGCCTCCTGCGGCGAGATGTCGATCTGGATGAATTTCTGGCCGCCCCAATCCTTGTGGCCCTTGCCGCCCCAGGTCTTGCCCTTGCCGTGCGACAGCAGCCAGTTGAGCCGGGCGCCGATCAGCATCACCACGTCGGCCGCCGGCAGCACGAAGGAGCGCGCCGCCGACGCGCACTGCTCGTGCGTGTCGGGTAGCAGGCCTTTGGCCATGGACATCGGCAGATAGGGGATGCCGGTCTTTTCGATCAAGCGAACGAATTTCGGAATCGACCTGCGCATACGCAGCGCCCTTGCCAAGGATGATCAACGGTTTCTTGGAAGAACGAAGTAATTCAAGTGCGCGCTTGACCGCGTCCGGCGCGGGGATTTGCTTCGGCGCCGGATCGACGACCTTGATGAGCGAGTTCTTTCCGGCCGTTGCGTCGATGCTCTGCGCGAAGAGCTTCGCCGGGAAGTCGAGATAGACGCCGCCCGGCCGGCCGGACACCGCGGCGCGAATGGCGCGCGCGATGCCGACGCCGATGTCATCGGCATGCAGCACGCGGAAAGCGGCCTTGGCGACCGGCTTGGCGATGGCGAGCTGATCCATCTCCTCGTAGTCCCCCTGCTGCAGGTCGACGATCTCGCGCTCGCTCGAGCCGCTGATCAGGATCATCGGGAAGCAGTTGACGGTGGCATGCGCCAGCGCGTTCAGGCCGTTCAGGAAGCCGGGCGCGGATACGGTGAGGCAGATGCCCGGCTTCTGCGTGAGGAAGCCGGCGATCGAGGCCGCGTAGCCGGCGTTCTGCTCGTGGCGGAACGACAGCACGCGCAACCCCGAGGCCTGCGCGCGGCGCGTCAGGTCCGTGATCGGGATGCCGGGCAAACCGTAGATCGTATCGAGGCCGTTGAGCTTGAGGGCATCGATGACCAGTTGGAAGCCGTCGGTGGTTTGCTGCACGTCGGTGGCGATTTGCGGTTCGGCGGTGCCCATGGCTGGCTCCTTGCTCTAAGCGCGGCTTCTCGCGCTACTACTTCTACGGGACCGATATGGTAAAAACCCGTGTCCCCCGGCAGCCTTGACTGCGGTCAAGGGTTCAAAAGGGAGCGCCAATAGCCGCGCCTAATGCATGACTTCTCTATCCGCGCACCCGCAACGCAACAGCGTCCGCCTGCAATTGCGCCAGAACCCGCTTTTGCAGGGGATCAGCAACGCCCAGTGGAGCGAGCTCGAGCCACTGTTGCTCGTGGCCGACTACCGCAAGGGCGACCCGCTGGTGCGCCAGGGCGACGAGGAGATGGAGCAGTTCTTCATCGTCGAGGGCATGCTCAAGCGCGTGGTGTCGAACCCCGAGGGGCGCGAGATGATCCTGCGCTTCGCGGCCGAGAACGAGATGGACACCTCCTACGCCGCCTGGCGCCTGCGCACGCCGGTGCCCTACTCCATCGTCGCCGTGACCAAGGTGCGCACCGTCGAGCTGCCGATGCCGGTGTGGGCCGAGTATCCTCGAGAAGCACCGCGAGCTCAAGGAGCGCTTCGAGCACGAGGTGATGAAGCTGATGTCGGAGGTGATGGCGCACACCATCACGCTGCACCTGCTCGACGCGCCCGGCCGCCTGTCGCGCTTCCAGCGCAAGCACCCGGAGCTCGCCGGGCCGCATCCCGAAAAAGGAGCTGGCGGCCTACCTCAACCTCACGCCCGAAACGCTTGTCGCGCCTCAAGCAGAAGCTGGGATGAGGATTCCCTACGCCGCGTGCCCCCTCTGCGACGCGCGCGACAGCGTCGGAAGTGACCGTCGCCGACTGCTCGGGACACGAGCTCTACAAGCCCCCGCTGCCGCGCGACGCAGCGCTGGCTGCGCTGCCGGGCTTGCGACCACATGTACGTGGACGGCTATTTTTCCCCCGAAGCGCTGAAAATCCTGTTCTCGGGCACGCAGCCGAGCCAGCGGCCGGGCCACGACATCGAAGGCCAGCGCTTCGCGTGGGCCAGCGTGCTCGACGCGGTCGGCGCGCTGCGCGCTTCGTTCGGCGGGCGCTGGCTCGATATCGGCTTCGGCAGCGGCGCGCTGCTCACCACGGCGGCGGAATTCGGCTACGAAGTGGCAGGCATCGACCTGCGCGAGGAGAACGTGCGGCTGATGCGCGAGGCCGGCTTCGATGTGCACGCGGTCGAGCTTGCCGCGTACCGCGCCGCCGCGCCGTTCGACGTCGTTTCCATGGCCGACGTGCTCGAGCACATGCCGTTTCCAAAGCGCGCGCTGCGCGACGCGCGGCAGCTCCTGCAACCGGGCGGCCTGCTGTTCCTCTCGATGCCGAACGCCGACGCGTTCGTCTGGCAGGCGTCGACCCGGGCCGGCACCAACCCCTACTGGGGCGAGATCGAGCACTACCATAACTTCGGCCGCCGGCGCCTGACCGCGCTGCTCGAGGAATGCGGCTTCGCGGTGCTGCGCTACGGCGTGAGCTTCCGCTACCGCATGTGCATGGAGCTGATCGCGCGGCGCTAGGCGCGGCGCAGCTTCGCGATCAGCCAGGAGATCAGCGGCCAGAAGAGCAGCAGCAGGGCGAGCGTGGTCATGAAGCCGACCAGCTTCTTCGAGAACAGGATGCCCATGTCGCCCTGCGACATGAGCATCGCCTGGCGGAACGAGGACTCGGCGTTGTCGCCGAGCACGATCGCCAGCACGAGCGGCGCCAGCGGGTAGTTCAGCTTCTTGAAGAGATAGCCCAGGATGCCGAACACCACCATCATCCACACGTCGAAGATCGCGTTTTTCACCGTGAACGAGCCGATGGCGCAGATCACCATGATGATCGGCGCGATCACCGAGAACGGGATGCGCAGGATGGCGGCGAAGAGGGGCACGCAGGTGAGCACCACGATCAGGCCGGCGATGTTGCCCAGGTACATCGAGGCGATCAGGCCCCAGACGAAATCCTTCTGCTCGACGAACAGCAGCGGCCCGGGCTGCAGGCCCCAGATCATCAGCCCGCCGAGCAGCACCGCCGCGGTGGGCGAGCCCGGCACGCCGAGCGTGATCATCGGCAGCAGCGCCGCGGTGCCGGCGGCGTGCGCCGCGGTCTCGGGCGCGACCACGCCCTCGACCTTGCCGGTGCCGAACTGGTTGCCGTCGGGCGAGAAGCGCCGCGCCACCCCGTAGCTCATGAACGAGGCCGGCGTCGCGCCGCCCGGCACGATGCCCATGAAGCAGCCCACCGCGGAGGAGCGCAGCGAGGTCAGCCAGTAGCGCGGCAGCTCCTTCCAGGTCTCGAGCACCACGCGCACGTTGATCTTCGCCGACGCGCCGCGGAAGGCGAGGCCTTCCTCGAGCGTGAGCAGGATCTCGCCGATGCCGAACAGGCCGATCACCGCCACCAGGAAGTCGAAGCCGGTGAGCAGATGGGTCGAGCCGAACGTCAGGCGCAGCGTGCCGGTCACGGTGTCGAGGCCGACCGCGGCGAGCGCGAAGCCCAGCATCATCGCCGCGATGGTCTTGAACGGCGGCTCCTTGCTGGTGCCGACGAAAGCGCAGAAGGTGAGCAGGTACACGGCAAAGAATTCCGGCGGCCCGAACTCGAGCGCGAAGCCCGCGACGACCGGCGAGAGAAAGGTGATCACCACCACGGCGACGAAGGCGCCGATGAACGACGAGGTGAAAGCCGCGGTGAGCGCGGCGCCGGCGCGCCCCTGCTGCGCGAGCGGGTAGCCGTCGAAGGTGGTGGCGACCGACCACGGCTCGCCCGGGATGTTGAACAGGATCGAGGTGATGGCGCCGCCGAACAGGGCGCCCCAGTAGATGCACGAGAGCAGGATGATCGCCGAGGTGGCGCCGCCCGGCGTCTGCGCCATGCCGAAGGTGAGCGGCAGCAGGATGGCGACGCCGTTCGCCCCGCCCAGGCCCGGCAGCACGCCGATGATCACCCCCAGGATCACGCCGGTGAACATCAGCGCGATGTTGGTCGGCGTGAGCGCCACGCCGAAGCCGTGCATCAGCGACTGGATCTCGTCCATTCAGTTCAACCCGACCCAGGACTTCCAGCGGGCCCTTGGGCAGCGGCACCTTGAACCAGATCTCGAAGATGACGTAGAACACCACCACCGTGACGACGCTGACCGGCGACCACCTTCCACCACGGATACTTGCCCAGCCAGCGCATGAAGAAGCCGATGAACAGCACCGACGAGACGTAGATGCCGATCCAGGTCACGAGCGCGGCGTAGATCGCGGTCGGGATCAGCACCGTGAGCACCATCTTCAGCTGCCCGCGCTCGACAAACGCCTTGTTCTGCGCCGCCGGCACGCGCAGCGCGAGCACCATGTTGACCAGCGACGCGATGCAGATGATCAGGCCGATGTAGAACGGGAAGTAGCCAGGCCGCGGCCCGTGCACCTCCTGCCAGCCGATGCCCAGGCGCACGCTGTCGGTGATGACGATGCCGCCCAAAATGAAGAAGAGCGCCGCCACTGCCAGCTCGGCGCTCTTCCGGTGAAAGCGCAGCGTTTGTCTGGCTATTGCTATTGCCCTGCGATGAAGCCGGCGGCCTTCATCAGCTGCACGTGGCGCGCTTCTTCCTTCGCCACCCAGTCGGCGTACTGCTGGCCGGCGAGCGCGGTGGTGTTGAACGCGCCCTCTTCCATCAGCTTCTTCCACTCCGGCGTCGCCATCACCTTCTTGAACAGGCCCGTGTAGTAGGCGACGTGCTCGGGCTTCACGCCGGGCGGCATGAAGATGCCGCGCAGCATCAGGTAGTCGACGTCGAGCCCGGCTTCCTTGCAGGTCGGGATGTCGCTCCAGCCCATCTTGTCGGTGACCTTCTCCTTGTAGGGCAGGCGCTTCTGCTCGAACACGCACAGCGGGCGCAGGTTGCCGCCGCGCCACTGCGCCACCGCCTCGATCGGGTTGTTCACCGTCGAGTCGACGTGGCCGCCGACGAGCTGCGTCGCCACCGCGCCGCCGCCCTTGAAGGGAATGTAGGTGAACTTGGCGCCGGTCTTCTGCTCGATCGCCACGGTGATGATCTGGTCTTCCTGCTTGGCACCGGTGCCGCCCATCTTCATCTTGCCGGCGCCGGCCTTCTTCGCCGCCTCGACGTACTCCTTCGCGTTCTTGTACGGCGTCTTCGCGTTGACCCACAGCACGAAGTTGTCGAGCGCCAGCATCTGCACCGGCGTCAGGTCGCGCCAGTTGAACGGCACCCCCGTGGCGAGCGGCGTGGTGAACAGGTTGGAAAGCGTGATGATGATCTTGTGCGGATCGCCGGCGGCGTTCTTCACGTCGAGGAAGCCCTCGGCGCCGGCCCCGCCCGCCTTGTTGATGGGCAGGATGGACTGCTTCATCAGGCTATGCTTGGCGACGATGCCCTGGATGGCGCGTGCCATCTGGTCGGCGCCGCCGCCGGTGCCGGCGGGGATGATGAACTCGACGTTCTTGGTCGGCTCCCAGGACTGCGCCTGCGCCGCGAACGGTGCGGCCAGTGCAACGCTGAGTACTAGGGTATTGCGCAACGCGTGTTTCATGACTCCTCCTAAAGTTTCACCCTTCGCTGCGCCGCACCATTCTCTGGGGTGCTGGTCGCACGGATTCTCATGCTCCCCGTCTATGCGCAGCCTTGACCACGATCAAGACTTGGAGCGGTCAACCTCGACAGCCGCTTCATGCACCGCGGCCCTCATGGCCCTGCGCTTGCCGATCAACGTTCCAGCGGCAATCACGATGACCGCGCCGGCCAGGCCGCAGATGATTTCCAGGCTCAAGCCGCCGACCTTGGGCTTCTCGCCGTCGAACTCCACGCCGATGCCCGAGAGCCAGCCTTTGAGCGCCGGGTCGGTGACCAGCATCTCGCCGGCGACGAAGCCGAGCAACCCGCCGCCGATGGTGATGATGACGGGCCAGCGCTCCATCAGGTGCAGGAGCAGGGTCGAGCCGAAGATGACGAGCGGGATGGAGATCGCCAGGCCGAGCACCAGCAGCGTCATGCTGCCCTGCGCCGCCGCGGCGACCGCGATCACGTTGTCGATGCTCATCACCAGGTCGGCGATCAGGATGGTCTTGATCGCCGAGATCAGGTTGTCGCTGGCGTCGATGTTCTCGTCGCCCTCTTCCGGCAGCAGCAGCTTGATGCCGATCCAGAAGAGAAGCAGGCTGCCGACCAGCTTCAGCCACGGCAGCGTGAGCAGCGCGACGGCGAAGATGGTGAGCACGATGCGCATCGCCACCGCCGCGCCCGAGCCCCACAGCACCGCCGCCTTCTGCTGGCGCTGCGGCAGCGAGCGGGCGGCGAGCGCGATGACCACCGCGTTGTCGCCCGACAGGATGAGGTTGACGCCGATGATTTTCAGCAGGCCGATCCAGAAGACCTGCGTGTAGAGCTCGTCGAGCATCGACTTATTCTAGAACAGGCCCACGACCTTGCCGTCGACAAGATCGATCTTGTTGGCGGAGGGCACCTTCGGCAGGCCGGGCATGGTCATGATGTCGCCGCAGATCATCACCACGAACTCGGCGCCGGCGGACAGCCGCACCTCGCGAACGTTGACGACGTGGTCGCTGGGCGCGCCGCGCGTCGCCGCGTTGGTGGAGAACGACGACTGGGTCTTCGCCACACACACCGGGAAGTGCCCGTAGCCGTCGTCCTGCAGCTTCTGAATCTGCGCCCGCACCTTGCCATCGGCGGTGACGCTGCCCGCGCGGTACACCTTCTTCGCGATCTTCTCCATCTTCTGCCATAGCGGGTCGGCGTCCTCGTACACGAAGGTCGGCTTCGACGGCTTGTCGCAGAGCTGCACCACGATCTTCGCGAGATCAGCCGCGCCCTTGCCGCCCTCGCCCCAGTGGCTTGCGAGCACCACCTCGACGCCGAGCTTTTTCATCCGCTCGGTCACCAGCCGGATTTCGGCTTCGGTGTCGAAGGTGAACTTGTTGATCGAGACCACGCACGGGATACCGTAGACCTTGGACACGTTCTCGACGTGGCGCTCGAGGTTGACCAGGCCCTTCTCCACCGCCGCCAGGTTCTCCTTGCTCACGTCCTTCACCTCGACGCCGCCGTGGTACTTGAGCGCGCGCATCGTCGCGACGATCACCGCCGCGCTCGGCATCAGGCCGGTCTTGCGGCACTTGATGTCGAGGAACTTCTCCGCGCCGAGGTCGGCGCCGAACCCGGCTTCGGTGACAACATAGTCCGCCAATTTCAATGCTGACTGGGTGGCGAGCACCGAATTACAGCCGTGCGCGATGTTGGCGAACGGCCCGCCGTGCACGAAGGCGGGGTTGTTCTCCAGCGTCTGCACCAGGTTCGGCGCGATCGCGTCCTTGAGGAGCACCGTCATGGCGCCGTGTCCCTGCAGGTCGCTTGCCTTGACCGGCTTCTGGTCGCGCGTATAGCCGACCACGATATTCCCCAGCCGCTTCTTCAGGTCTTCAAGCGAAGTCGAGAGGCAGAAGATCGCCATCACTTCGGAAGCGACGACGATATCGAAGCCGTCCTGGCGCGGGTAGCCGTTGGCGGTGCCGCCCAGGCCGACGGTGATGTCGCGCAGCGCGCGGTCGTTCATGTCGAGCACGCGCTTCCACTGGATGCGGCGCACGTCGATGCCGAGCTCGTTGCCGTGGCTGATGTGGTTGTCGATCAGCGCCGCGAGCAGGTTGTTGGCGAGCTGGATCGCGCCGAAGTCGCCGGTGAAGTGCAGGTTGATGTCTTCCATCGGCACGATCTGCGCATAGCCGCCGCCGGCGGCGCCGCCCTTCACGCCGAACACCGGCCCGAGCGAGGGCTCGCGCAGGCAGATGATCGCCTTCTTGCCGATGTAATTGAGCGCGTCGCCCAGCCCCACGGTGGTGGTGGTCTTGCCTTCGCCGGCGGGCGTGGGGCTGATCGCGGTGACCAGGATCAGCTTGCCGTTCTTCTTGCCTTTCAGGCTGTCGAGGTATTTGAGCGAGACCTTGGCCTTGTAGTGGCCGTAGGGCTCGAGGTGCTCCTCGGCGATTCCCAGCTTCTCGCGCGCCACGGCGGCGATGCGCTGCATTTTTCCAGCCTGTGCGATTTCGATGTCCGACGGCATTCCTGGTCTCCCCTGATGGTGAATCGACCCGACCTACTTGACGAGCAGGACGGGTACGTCCGAGATGTGCAGCACCTTGGTGGCGGTGGAGCCCATCAGCGCTTTGCCGAGCTCGCTCATGCCGCGGGTGCCGATGTAGATGAGGTCGCAGCGCTTGTCCTTGGCGTGCTTGACCAGCGTCTCGGCCACCGGGCCGACCAGCGCGCTCGCCTTGTACGGGATGCCGGCGCGGTCGAGCTCCCTTTTCGCCGCGGCCAGCATGCCTTCGCCTTCCTCCTGGTAATAGCGCTCGAGCTGCGCCTTGTTCAAGCGCCCGACCTTCGGCACCGGCAGGTGCACCGCGACCACCTCGACCGACGGAGGAACGCGATACCAGTCGCAATGCTGGACCAGCAGCTGCACCGCCTTGAGCGACGGCTTGGAGCCGTCCACCGCTACCAGTATTTTCATTTGTAGAGCTCTTCGAGTGTACGTCCCTTGCCGTAGCCGGGATCGCCCGGCTTGGCCCCGCCGCGCGTCACCTTCACCGCGCAGTACTTGAACTCCGGAATCTTGCCGAACGGGTCGAGCGCCGGATTGGTCAGCAGGTTTGCCGCCGCCTCGTAGTAGCAGAACGGAATGAACACCGCGCCGCGCGGCGTGCCGGCGTCCGCCCTCGCGTACAAGGCGATCTTGCCGCGCCTGGACTCTACGGTGAGGAGCTCACCAGGCCTCACTTTCAATTTGTCCAGATCCAGGGGGTGAAGCGACGCCGTGGGCGCCGGCTCGATGGCGTCGAGCACGCCCGAGCGGCGCGTCATCGCGCCGGTGTGCCAGTGCTCGAGCTGCCGCCCGGTCATCAGGATCATCGGGTACTGCGCATCGGGCTGCTCGTCGGCCGGGATCAGGTCGGCGGGAACGAACTTGCCGCGCCCGGTGGGGGTCGGGAAGTGCGTGGTGAACACCACCGGCTGGCCGGCGTCGCCCTCGTTTTCGCACGGGTAGGTCACCGAGGAATCGCGCTCCAGCCGCTCCCAGGTGATGCCGCGGATCGAGTCCATGCACTGCCGCATTTCATCCCAAACCTCTTTCGGCTTCTCATAAGGCCAGTCGAGGCCAAGACGGCGCGCGAGCTGCACGATGATCCAGAGGTCCTCTTTCGCCTCGCCCGGCGGCTGCAGCGCCTTGCGGCCGAGCTGCACCATGCGGTCGGTATTCGTCACCGTGCCGTCCTTCTCGGGCCAGGCGGTGGCGGGCAGCACCACGTCGGCGAGATAGGCGGTCTCGGTCAGGAAAATGTCCTGCACCACCAGGTGCTGGAGCTTGGCCATCGCGGCGCGCGCGTGGTCGACATCAGGGTCGGACATCGCCGGGTTCTCGCCCATGATGTACATGCCGCGGATTTTTCCCGCGTACGCCGCGTCCATGATCTCGACCACGGTGAGGCCCGGCTTCGGATCGAGCTTCGCGCCCCACAGCTTCTCGAAGCGCTGCTGCGCCTCGGGCGTCGCCACGCGCTGGTAGTCGGGATACATCATCGGGATCAGCCCGGAGTCGGACGCGCCCTGCACGTTGTTCTGGCCGCGCAGCGGGTGCAGCCCGGTGCCGGGCCGGCCGACCTGGCCGGTCATCAACGTGAGCGCGATGAGGCAGCGCGCGTTGTCGGTGCCGTGGATGTGCTGCGAGATGCCCATGCCCCACAGGATCATCGAGCCCTTCGAGGTGGCGTAGGCGCGGGCCACCTCGCGGATGGTCTCGGCCGGGATGCCGCAGATCGGCGCCATCTTCTCCGGCGAGAAGTTCTTCGCGTTTTCCTTCAGCGCCTCGTAGCCGCTGGTGCGGTCCTTCACGAACGCTTCATTCACCAGGTTCTCGTCGATGATGGCGTGGATCATCGCGTTGAGCAGCGCCACGTCGGTGTCGGGCTTGAACTGCAGCATGCGCCACGCGTGGCGCGCGAGCTCGCCGCGCCGCGGGTCGGCGTAGACCAGCTTCACGCCGCGCCTGGCGGCGTTCTTCATCCAGGTCGCCGCCACCGGATGGTTGGAGGTCGGGTTCGCGCCGATGAGGAAGATGAGCTCGGCGTTCTCGACGTCGTTCACCTGGTTGGAGACGGCGCCGGAGCCGATGCCCTCGAGCAGCGCGGCGACCGACGAGGCGTGACACAGGCGCGTGCAATGGTCGACGTTGTTGGTGCCGAAGCCGGTGCGCACCAGCTTCTGGAAGAGATACGCCTCTTCATTCGAGCCTTTGGCCGAGCCGAAGCCGGCGAGCGCGTTGCGGTCCTGGTCGCGCACCGCCTTCAGCCCTTCGGCGGCCTTCTGCAGCGCGGTTTCCCAGGAAACCTCCTCGAACACCTCTTTCCAGTTTGCCGGGTCGGCGGTGAACGTGGAGGTCTTCGGGAAGCCGGGCTTTCTGATCAGCGGCTTGGTCAAGCGCTGCGGATGCGCCGCATAGTCGAAGCCGTAGCGCCCCTTGACGCACAGGCGGCTATGGTTCGACGGGCCGTCCTTGCCGGTGACGAACTGGATCACGTTGCTCTTCACGTGATAAGTGAGCAGGCAGCCCACGCCGCAGAACGGGCACACCGAGTCCACCGTCTTGTCGATCTTTTTCAGGCCGACCTCGCGCGCCGGCATCAGCGCGCCGGTCGGGCAGGCCTGCACGCACTCGCCGCACGCCACGCAGGTCGACTCGCCCATCGGGTCGTCGAGGTCGAACACCGGCACCGAGCGGTCGCCGCGGTAGGCGTAGCCGATGACGTCGTTCACCTGCACTTCGCGGCAGGCGCGCACGCAGCGCGTGCACTGGATGCACGCATCGAGGTTGACTGCCATCGCGGGGTGCGACAGGTCCGCCCTGGGCTGCTGCCGGCGGGCGAAGCGGGGCTTCTGCACGCCGATCCTGGTCGCCCACTGCTTCAACTTGTTGTCGAGCGTGTATTCCTTCTCCGGCATGTCGGAGAGCAGCAGCTCGAGCACCATCTTCTGCGAGCCGAGCGCGCGCGGCGAGTTGGTGGTGACTTCCATGCCGGCCACCGGGAAGCGGCAGCACGACGGCGCGAGCGTGCGCTCGCCCTTGATCTCGACCACGCAGGCGCGGCAGTTGCCGTCGGAGCGCTGGTTGCCGCCGTGGCACAGGTGCGGGATGTCGACGCCGTGCTTTTTCGCCGTGGTGATGATCGGCTCGTCGGGCCGGCCGACCACGGTCTCGCCGTTGAGCTTGAACTCGATCGGCATCATCGCGAGCTGGCGGTCTTTGATTCTTTCCATCACTGCACCTCTTGCGGAAAGTATTTCATCACGGTGAGCGCCGGGTTGGGCGCCGCCTGCCCCAAACCGCAGATCGACGCGTCCATCATCGTCTGCGACAGCTCGGTGAGCAGCGGCTGGTTCCACTTGCGCTCTTCCATCAGCGTCACCGCCTTGGCGGTGCCGACGCGGCAGGGCGTGCACTTGCCGCAGGACTCGTCGTGGAAGAACTTCATCAGATTCACCGCCGCTTTTGCCGCCTTGTCCCGATTGCTCAGGATCACCACGGCCGCCGAACCGATGAAACAGCCATGCGGCTGCAGCGTGTCGAAGTCGAGCGGGATGTCGCCTTTCGCGGCCGGCAGGATGCCGCCCGACGCGCCTCCGGGGAGGTAGGCATAGAACTCGTGCCCGTCCAGCATGCCGCCGCAATACTCCTGGATCAATTCGCGCACGGTGATGCCCGCAGGCGCAAGGTGCACTCCAGGCTTCTTCACCCGTCCCGAGACCGAGAACGAGCGCAGTCCTTTACGGCCGTTGCGCCCTTGCGCGGCGAACCAGGGCGCGCCCTTCTCGACGATCTCGCGCACCCAGTACACCGTCTCCATATTGTGCTCGAGGGTCGGGCGGCCGAAGAGGCCGACCTGGGCGACGTAGGGCGGGCGCAGGCGCGGCATGCCGCGCTTGCCTTCGATCGATTCGATCATCGCCGACTCTTCGCCGCAGATATAGGCTCCGGCGCCTCTCCTGAGATGCATCGGCGGGAGGGCACAGGGCGCCTCACGACGCAGCTTCGCCAGTTCCGTCTCGAGGATGGCACGACAGCCTGCGTACTCATCGCGCAGGTAGATCCAGATTTCGCCCACGCCGGCGCACCAGGCGGCGACCAGCATGCCCTCGAGGAACCGGTGCGGGTCGCGCTCGAGGTACCAGCGGTCCTTGAACGTGCCCGGCTCGCCCTCGTCGATGTTGACCGCCATCACGCGCGGACCGCGCTCCGCCGCCACCAGGCGCCACTTGCGGCCGGCCGGGAAGCCGGCGCCGCCCAGGCCGCGCAGCCCCGAGTCCTCCATGATCTTGGTGAGGTCCTCGCGCGTGCGCTTGCCGGCGAGGCAATCGGCGATCAGCTTGTAGCCGCCGGCTTTCCGGTACTGCGCGTAGTCGATGTATTTGGTTTCCGCACAGGCGAGCTTTTTCCCGTCCACTGCGGCCTTGACGCTCTCCACGCTGGCATTGCCGATTGCGTTCTGGTGCACGACGACGCAAGGGGCGACCTCGCAGCGGCCGACGCACGGCGCGGGAATCACGCGCACACCGGCGCCGAACGAAAGTTTCTTCAGCAGCTCCTGCGCCCCCGCGAGCTCGCACGAGATGGAGTCGCACACGCGCACGGTGATCGCGGCGGGTGCCCGCTCGCCTTCCTTCACCACTTCGAAGTGATGGTAGAAGGTCGCGACTTCGTAGACCTCGGTGAGCGCGAGGCGCATCTCCTGCGCGAGCGCCGCGAGGTGCGCTGCCGCAAGATGCCCGTAGCGGTCATTGATCTTGTGGAGGTGTTCGATCAGCAGGTCGCGCTGGCGTGATTCGTCGCCCAGCAGCGCCTGCACCTCGGCCAGCGCCTTGGCGTCGACGGCGCGGCCTTTGGGAATCGGGCGGGGTTTTCGCATGCGAAATCCTATTATCGTTCAATGGGGCAGCGCGTTTTCTTGACGGCGGTCAAGCTAGAAGGAAGGGTAGACTTCACGCGATGAACTACCGTCCGCTTGGCCGCACCGGCGTGCAGGTTTCCGAGCTTTGCATGGGCACGATGGCGTTCGGCAGCGATGCCGACGCCGCGGAGGCGGCCCGCATGTTCCGCGCCGCACGCGATGCGGGTATCAACTTTTTCGATACCGCCGACCAGTACAACGCCGGCAAGTCCGAAGAGATCCTCGGCGAGCTGATCCGCGGCAGCCGGGACGACCTGGTGATCGCGACCAAGTGCTTCAACCCCACCGGCAAGGATGCCAATGCCCGCGGCGCGAATCGCCGCCACGTGCGCCGCGCGGTCGAGGCCAGCCTGAAGCGCCTCGGCACCGACCGCATCGACGTCCTCTTCCTGCACCACTACGACGCGCTGACGCCGCTCGAGGAGCACATGCGCTCGCTGGAGGACGTGGTGCGCGACGGCAAGGTGCTCTATCCCGCGGTCAGCAACTACTCGGCGTGGCAGACCCAGGCCGCGCTCGGCTACCAGGAGCGCAACGGCTGGGCGCCGCTGCAGGTGATCCAGCCGATGTACAGCCTGGTGAAACGACAGGCCGAGGTCGAGCTGCTGCCGATGGCGCAGGCGAACCGCGTCGGGGTGGTGGCCTACAGCCCGTCGGGAGGCGGGCTGCTTTCGGGCCGCTACGCCCAGCCCGGCGCGCAGGGCCGCCACACCACCAACAAGATGTACAAGGTGCGCTACGGCGACGAATGGATGCACGAGACGGCGGCCAAGTTCGTCGCCTTCTGCAAGGCGCGCGAATGGCACCCGATCAGCGCCGCGGTCGCCTGGGTCGGTTCACATCCGGCGATCACCGCGCCGATCATCGGCGGGCGCAGCCTGGAGCAGATGCGCGCTTCGCTCGACGCGGTGAAGATTCCCATGACGCCCGAGGTGCGCGCCGAAATCGCCGCGTTGTCGCGCACTCCGCCGCCGGCGACCGACCGGTCCGACGAGGCCGCCAAGGCCTGAGCGACTCGCCGCGCGTGGTTTCGGTCGAGGCGCGCTCGGTGCGCGTCACGGCTCGCACGGTCTGGACCTTCGCCCGCCTGGTCGCGCACGACGGCAGCGAAGGCTGGGGTGAAGCCAGCCTCGAAGGCCGCGCTGCCGAAGTGGAAGCCGCGATCCGCGCTTTCACGCTGCCGGTCACGCTGGGGGCCGTCCCCGCCGATCTCGTGAAAGCCGCGGCCTATAGCGCCGTAGAGCAGGCGTTGTGGGATCTATCCGCGCGCAACGCTGGCCGGCCGATCGCCGAGCTCCTCGGCGGCGCGCGGCGCGAACGCGTGCCGCTGTACGCCAACATCAATCGCGGCACCACCGATCGCAGCCCCGCGGGCTTTGCCGCGCGCGCTGCCGAAGCGGCCGCGCTCGGTTTCGGCGCCATCAAGATCGCTCCGTTCGACAACCTGCAGGAAGGCTATGCGCGCATCGGCGCGGTCGCGGATGCCATCGGCGGGCGCGCCGAGCTTCAGGTCGATTGCCATTGGCGCTTCGACGAAGCGCGCGCGCACGAGGCGCTCGGCGAGTGCGCACGGCTCGGGGTGACGTGGTTCGAATGCCCGCTGCCGGAAACGCCCGAGCACTTCGCCGCCATCAAGCGCCTGCGCGGCAAGGCGAACGCCGCCGGCATGCGCCTCGCCGGCGCCGAGCAGTTCGTCGGCACCGCGGGCTTCCGGCCGCTCCTCGAACAGGGCCTCTATGATGTGGTGATGCCCGACGTGAAATACGCCGGCGGCCTGGCGGAATGCCTGCGCATCGCCGAGCTCGCCGCGCGCCACGGCGTCGCCTGCTCGCTGCACAATCCGAGCGGCCCGGTGTGCCATGCGCACAGCCTGCATGCCAGCGCCGCGATGGAAAGCAACGAGCGGCTCGAATACCAGCACGGCGAAACGCCGCGCTTCTATGAGATTGCGCCGGGGCTCGCCGCGCCGGTTGATGGCAGTGCCGCGCTGCCCGGACCCATATCCATCAGGGAGAACGCCAGATGAAATTGATCGCTGTCCTTCTGCTGCTTGCCGTCGCACCGCTGGCGGCAGCGCAAAGCTTTCCGGCCAAGCCGATCCGCGTGATCGTGCCGAGCCCGCCGGGCGATGGCTCGGACGTCATGGCGCGGCTGATCGGCGAGAAACTCACCGCGGCGTGGGGCCAGCAGGTGGTGGTCGACAACCGGCCGGGCGCCGGCGGACGCATCGGCACCGAGGCGGCGGCCAAGGCGCCCGCCGACGGCTATACCTGGATCATGGCCAACGCCGGCTCGCACGGCATCAACGGCGGCCTGTACCGCAACCTGCCCTACGACCTGGAGAAGGACTTCGCGCCGATCACGCAGATCATGCGCGCGCCGAACGCGCTGGTGGTGAGCCCGTCGCTCGGCGTGAAGAACGTCGGCGAGCTGATCGCGCTGCTCAAGAAGAACCCCGGCAAGTACAGCTACGGCTCGGGCGGCAACGGCAGCTCGGCGCATCTCTCGGCCGAGCTCTTCAAGCACATGGCGGGCGTCGACGTGGTGCATATCCCGTACAAGGGCGCCACCATGGCGCTCACCGACCTGATCGCGGGCAACATCGTGATGTTCATGGGCAACCTGCCACCGGCGATGGGCCACATCAAGGCCGGCCGCATCCAGGCGCTCGCCGTCACCACGCTCACGCGCTCCAAGCTGGTGCCGGAGCTGCCGACGGTGGACGAAGCCGGGCTGAAGGGCTTCGAGACCGTCGCCTGGTTCGGGCTGATCGCGCCGGGCGGTACGCCAGCCGAGATCGTCAACAAGACGCGCGAGGAAGTGGCGCGCATCACGCACACGCCGGAGCTGCGCGCGCGCATCGAGTCGCTCGGCGGCGAACCGGTCGGCAATACGCCGCAGGAATTCGCCGCCATCATCCGCGCCGACATCGCCAAGTGGCGCCGCGTGGTCGACGCGGCGAACATCAAAGTCGACTAACTAAGCGCCTTTTCCGAGAAGCGCATCCCCGTGCCGGCCGTTTCGGTGGGGCGCACATGTCCGTTTACGACTTTTTGCGGCGTCTCGAGATAACGGTCGAGCGCGAAGGCATGCTTCTCGAGGTAGACCGGGTTGGTGGCGGCGCAGAGCAGGTGCGCGCTCAGCTCGTCGGTGTAGTGGCTGCTCGCCTTCAGCCCCGCGCGGTTCGCTAGCTCGAGCGCGCGAAGCGACGCCGTGATGCCGCCGTTCGTCACCGGGTCGATCTGCAGCACCTCGACCGCGCGCTCGTCCACATAGCGGCGGAATTCGTGCACGGAGTGCAAGCTCTCGCCGACCGCAATGGGGACGTCGAGCGCTTCGGCGAGGCGCGCGTGCCCGGCGACGTCCTCCGGAATCGTCGGCTCCTCGTACCAATACAAGTCGAATTGCTGCAGCCGGCGACCGCGCTCGAGCGCGTCCTCCGCCGTCCATGCCATGTTGGCGTCGAGCATCAGATCAACGTCGTCGCCGATCAGCTTGCGCACCGCGGCGACGCGGCTCTCGTCCTCGCGCGCATCGCGTCGTCCGATCTTCACCTTGACGCCTGGCAGGCCGCGCGCCAGAAAGCCTTCGGTTTGCTTCAAGAGTTCTTTCATCGGCTTCGGCAGATCCACGCCAGAGCCGTAGGCCGGGAGATCGCGCGCCTTGGCGCCGAGCAGCGCGTAGAGCGGCTTGCGCTCGCGAAGACCCCGCAGATCCCAAAGCGCGATGTCCATCGCGGCGATGGCAAACGACGCCAGACCGCCGCGTCCGACATAAAGCAGCCGCTGCCACATCAGGTCCCAGAGCGCGGCGATGTCCGTTGCATCGCGCCCGACAAGCAGCGGAATGAGATCGTGCTCGATCAGCGCGTGTACCGCCCGCCCGCCGCGGCCGATCGTATAAGCGTAGCCGTGGCCCTCGAGGCCGCCGGCGCGCACCTTCACGGTGATGATCTCTTCCGAGTCGATCGCGCCGTGCCCGGCGTCGCCCATCGCCTCGAGCGGCAGGCGGTAATACGCCGCTTCGATGCCTTCGATCTTCACTTCACTTGCGCCAGTGGCCGAAAAGCGGTCCGCTCGCGCCGTACACCGGATCGCAGGCCGGCAGCGGGACGCGCGTGATCGCCTCCAATTTGTTTTTTCCAGGGCGGCAAGTGTCGGGATGCTGTCCTTCGGGGTATGCCCCCACCACGCCGAGCGCGCCCTTGGACGAGAGTTTCTTATGCCCTGTTCCCGCCGGCAGCACGATGACATCACCCGGCTTCGCCGTCACGGTAATGCCTCGGTCGCCGCCGAACTGCACCGTCACCTCGCCGCTGTAGATGCCGAGCGCCTCATGGCCATTGCTGTGGAAGTGATGGAACGGATGCACGCCGTTACGCCACGCCGCCGGCCACTGGTTGCGGGTAAACAATTCTTCGAAAGCTTCCGGAGTGGTGGTCTTCACTGCCGACGGATAGATCAGCAGCGGCCAGGTCGGATGATTCGGAATCTCGCCGTCCGGCGCCAGCAGGTGCGCGATGACATTCACGATCGCTCGAGGGCTTTCTTCATCGCCGCGCAGCCCTGATCCATCATGGCGGCGATCGGCTTCGCCATTTCGTCCGGCAGCAGGTCGGCGGTCCACACCGCGCGGGTGCGCTTGTCTCCCTCGGCGAAGACCTGCATCGAGGCGTTGTGGTGCGCGAGCCGCCCACCGGTGGCGGACCAGGCGAGGCGGCGCGCCTTGTCGTCCAGGTCCACGATCAATTCCTTCACCGTCATGCCGTTGCCGAAGGTGACGATGCGCGCGCCCTGCTCCAGCTTGCAGCCGGTGACGAACCCTGGCACCAGCCGCGTGTGCAGCGCGCCGACGTCGCGCACCGCGTCCCAGACGTCTTCGGGACGGGCTTCGATCAGGAATTCGCGACGGATCGACGCCATCGGTTTGAAGTCTACCGCGCCCTACTTCAGAAACATCAAGTTGAAGCGGGTCTTCTGGTGATGGGGATCGAACAGCAGCGCCGAATGGTATTCGCGCCGCGCATCGTCGGTGCGTCCCGCGAGCTGGTAGGCGTAGCCGAGGTTGTTGTGGGCGCGCGCATTCCACGGCGCCAGCGCCACGCTGGACTCCCATAGGATGATCTCGCTGCGGTAGTCGAGCTGGCGGGCGATGCTTATCGCGGCAAAAATGATGACCATGCCGGCAAAAGCAAAGTTCGGAAGATTGCGTAACTGAATACAAAGCCCGAGAAACAATCCCCAGGACGCCAGGTACAGCTGCCGGTCATTCGCCACGTCGAGCCGCGGCACAATCGAGTTGGTCGGGACGAGCTGCAGGAAGAACCACAGAATCCCGAACCCGATCCATGGGCGTCGACGCAGGTTGGCCACGCCGAGGATCAGTAAAGACAAGAGAAGCGACGCTTGAAAAGCGAGCGCGGGCGTCCACTCGGTGAGCGTCGGCAGCGCAGGGTCGATGTTGTAGCCGTGCAACGAGACCAGGCGCAGGATCAGGTAAGAAATGCCGCCCACCTGGGTGAGGAGGTTGTCGGCAAGGCCGCGCTCGCCGTAGCCGTAGGCGATGAGGTCGAAGTAGCGCTGGTTGAGCAGAAGGAACACGCCGCCGGCGAGCAGCAGCGCCCAGTGCACCCATTGGCGGCGCACGATCTCGCGCCATGCCGGCCGCTCCGCGCGGCACAGCTCGCACAGCAGCAGCGCCGCCGGGAACGTAACCGCGGTTTCGCGCGTCGCCACGGCAAGAACGAAGAGCGAAGCCGGAGATGGACCAGTGCGCGCCGCGCAGGTACGCGAGGAGCGCGCCGAGGTAGAAGAGCGCCATCAGTGACGACGAGCGGCCGCTGATGTAGGTGACGGCTTCGGTCGCGGCCGGGTGGAGGGCGAAGAGCAGGGCTGCGATCCAATGCGGCCCTACGGTCTCCAAATAGGCGCTCCCCGATAAAGATACAGACAGCGCCGCGTTCATCGCATGGAACGCGATGTTGAAGCAGATGGAACCCACCGCCTAAAGTCCAATTCAGCGTGTAGCTCGCCTTCAGCAATGGCCGCACACCGCCGCCGGCGCGCTCGAGCAGCGCTTCCCACGAATGCACCGTCGGGTAATGGACGATGACGTTGTAGTCGTCGAAGTGGAACACGCCGGCGAGAGACGGCAGGTACGCGATGGCCGCCAGCGCGACGACGGCGAGTGCGGGTTTCACCGCGCGGCGGAGAACGCGCGGTCGAGCAGGCCGGCCGCGTTCCACCAGCGGTTGGGCGCGTTCAGCAGCACGGCCAGCACGCGCACGCCGTCGCGCTCGGCGAGCGCGACCAGGCAATTGCCGGCGACGTCGGTGTAGCCGGTCTTCAGGCCGAGCGCGCCGGGATAGCGACCGAGCAGCGCGTTGGTGTTGCGCAACGTGAAGCTCCGCTTGCCGTCCAGCGTGCGGATGGTGGCGCGCTCGAGGCGCGCGAGGCGCAGGTACTCGTCGTGGCGCATCACCTCCTCGGCGAGGCGCGCAAGGTCCGCGGCGGTGCTGTACTGGCCGTCACGATCGTGGCCGCATGGGTCGACGAAGCGCGTATTCGTGAGGCCGAGAAGTGCAGCGCGGCCGTTCATGGCCTGCACGAAAGCTTTTCCACCGATGTGGTCGGCCAAGGCGCGGCAAGCGTCATTCGCCGAGCGCACCACCGTCGCCGTGAGCAGGTCGCCCGCGCTCAGGCGCTCGCCGGGTTTGAGGCCAATGCGCGTGCCGGTGGCCTGCAGCACGCCACGGCCCACGGTCACCGGCTGTTGGAGCCCGCCGCGCTCGAGGGCGATGAGCGCCGTCATCAGCTTGGCGAGACTGGCCGGGGCAAGCTTGCGCGTCGGGCTGGCCGGCCCAGAGCAGGACGCCATCGCGCTTGACAAGATAGGCTGCGGCGATCCAGGGATATGGATCCTCGGCGGCCGTTGCCGGGCCTGCGGCTAGGAAAGCGGCCGCGAGGGCGACCTTCCACATTTATCGGCTGAAAAGGCCTTTCAGCTTGTCGAGGCCTTTGCTGACCCCTTGCTTCACCTGGTCGGTCGTGGTCGGGCGGGGCTTCTCGAAGTCGGCGTTCGCGAGATAAGCCTCGCAGAATCTGGCCGTACTTGCCGCCCATCTTGGAGGTGTAATCGCGTCCCGCGCAGTGCTGCTGAGCGATGGGTTTTGCTTCGACCGGGCAGTAGCTGCCGAGGAATGCGAGCGATTCGCTTTGCGCGGCTTTCGGGCATTGCGCCTCCTTGATCGAAGCGGTGGTGACGCCGCACATCTGCGCCGCGTTCTCGTCGCCCTTCGCCTTGAGGAAGCCTTCCTGCGTCTGGTAGCGCTTGCAGAACTCCACCACCCGGGCATTGCAGCTCTTGGCGATCTCCGGGCTCATCTGGTTCGAGGCATCCATGCTCGACTTGCAGTTCGCGTCCGCCTTCTTGTAGCACTGGCCGTACATGCCGAGGCCGTTCCATTGCATGTTGTCGACCGCCGCGGCGCATTGCTTGATCTGCGTCTCGGCATGCTGCTTCTGCGCCGCAGCCCCCGCCGCCATGGCGGCTGGCGTGCTGCTGCTTTATCCCCTCGATCTTCTCGTCGCGCTCGCGGTTCGCCTGCTGGACGTTGCAGGCGCCGACCTTGCGCCCGGTGCTGCTCATGGTGAACTCGCCATCCTTGCTGTTCATCTTGATATTGCTCTTGAACTCGGTGCGGGCGGCGTTGTACTGCTGGTCGATCGTCATCGTGCCCTGCTTGCACTGCATGGTGATGGTGGTGCGCGTCGCGGTCTGCTTCTTGTCGGTGACCTTGCAGTCCTTCTGGTCCTTGTCGCTCGCCGCCCGGCGCTCCGGGTCATCGCCCTGACAGACGCGCTGGGTCTGGCCCCCCATGCCGGCCGGCATGCCGGGAATGTTCATCTGCGTGCTGATCTCCCACAGCTCGCCGGTGTTCTGCGCCGAGGCAACCAGCGGCACCGCCAGCAGCATGGCGGCAAAGAAACGCGATCCCATTCGGACTCCCCCTGTTTTGACTTTTACGGCTACGCGCGAGTGTACACTCGCCGCCGAGTCCGAGATGGCCGCAAACCCCCAGGAAATCGACGCCAATCGCGTGCTCGGCGTGGTCGCCGCGGTCGCCAAAGAAGCGCGCCCGCACGTCGACGCGTACGTCACGCTCGACAGCTCGCTCGAGCGCGAGCTCGGCCTCGACAGCCTGGCGCGCGTCGAGCTCGTGCTGCGCCTGGAGCGCGAGTTCGCCACCAGCCTGCCCGAGCAGGCGCTCGCCTCGAGCGAGACGCCGAGGGATCTCTTGCGCTTCCTGCTCGCCGCGCAGGGCCAGGCGCCGCACACGGCGGACCGCACCGTCGCGAGCCTTGCGCAGTCCGAGGGCGTGCGCAATCCGGACCACGCGCAGACGCTGATCGAGGCGCTCGAGTACCACGTCGAGCGCCAGCCGGATCGGCTCACGGTTTTTCTTTACGAAGACAAGAACGAGGTCGAGATCACGTACCGGATGCTCTGGGAAGGAGCGCTCGCGTACGCCGCCGGCCTCGCCGGCGCAGGCCTGCAGCCCGGGCACACCGTGGCGATCATGCTGCCGACGTCGAAGGAGTACCTCTACTGCTTCTACGGCACCTTGATCGCGGGCGGCATCCCGGTGCCGCTCTACCCGCCGGCGCGCCTCTCCACCATCGAGGACCACCTCACGCGCCACGTCGGCATCCTCAAGAGCTGCGGCGCGGCGATCATGGTGACCATCCCGGAAGCGAAGGCGATCGCGTGGCTGCTGCGCGCCCAGGTGGAAACCCTGCGCGCGGTGATGATGCCGACGGATTTTCCGGCGAGCGGGAACGATTTCGTTCCGGTCAAGGCGACCTCAGGCCAGACCGGATTTCTGCAATACACCTCGGGAAGCACAGGACAACCCAAAGGCGTCGTGCTGACGCATGCCAACCTGCTCGCCAACGTGCGCGCCATGGGAAAGGCGGCGCGCGCGACTTCGGCCGACGTGTTCGTGAGCTGGCTGCCGCTCTACCACGACATGGGCTTGATCGGCGGCTGCTTCGCGACCATGTACCTCTCGTTCCCGGTGGTGCTGATGTCGCCGCTCGCCTTCCTCGCGCGGCCGAGCGCGTGGCTGCGCGCCATCCACCGCCATCGCGGCACGATCTCCGGCGGGCCCAACTTCTCCTACGAGCTTTGCCTGCGCCGCATCCCCGAGCACGAGCTCGAGGGTCTCGACCTGTCGAGCTGGCGCTTCGCGTTCAATGGCGCCGAGCCGGTGAGCCCGGAAACCATGATCGGTTTCAGCCAGAAATTCGGGAAATGGGGCTTCAACCGCAACTCCATGTCGCCGGTCTACGGGCTCGCCGAGTGCTCGGTCGGCCTGGCGTTCACGCCGCCGGGCGATCCGTGGCAGGTGGACCTCCTCGACCGCCAGACATTCTCGAGCAGCGGCGACGCCGCGCTGGCGCGTGAGCACGATCCGGCGCCGCTCAAGGTGGTGTGCTGCGGGCGCGCGATTCCGGATCACGAGCTGCGCGTAGTCGACGCCGCCGGCATCGAGCTTCCCGACCGCGCCGAAGGATCGCTGCAGTTCCGCGGCCCCTCGGCCACCAGCGGCTACTACCGCAATCCCGAAGCGACCAAGGGCCTGTTCGACGGCGAGTGGGTGAACACCGGAGATCGCGCCTATCTCTCCGACGGCATGCTCTACCTCACCGGCCGCGAGAAGGACATCATCATCCGCGGCGGCCGCAACATCAGCCCCTACGAGCTGGAGGAAGCGGTGGGCGACATTCCCGGCGTGCGCCGCGGCTGCGTGGCGGTGTTCGGCAGCCAGGATTCGGCGAGCGGAACCGAGCGCATCGTGGTGCTCGCCGAGACCCGCGAACGGCACGGCGCCGCAGAAGCCGACATCAAGCAGCGCATCAACGACCTCGCGATGAACCTGATCGGCGCGCCGGTGGACGACATCGTGCTCGCGCCGCCGCACACCGTGCCGAAGACCTCGAGCGGCAAGATCCGCCGGGTCGCCGCGCGCGATTACTACGAGCGCGGCCCGGACGCGGTGCGGCCGCAGGCAGTCTGGCTGCAGTTCGTGCGCCTCGCCGCGGCCGGCGTCGCGCCGCAGGTCAAGCGCGGCTGGCGCGTCGTGCGCGGCGTGACCTTCGCCGCCCGCGCCTACGCGGCCTTCGTTCTGACCGCGACGCCGATCTTCGCCATGGCGATGACGAAGAACGTGCCGCTCACGTGGAAGGTGGGCGGCGTGATGACGCGCCTTTTCATGCGCCTGTCCGGCATTCCGTTCCTGGTGCGCGGGCGCGACAACATTCCGCCGGGGCCGGTGGTGCTGGCGCCGAATCACACCAGCTACCTGGATGCACTGGTGCTGATCGCAATCCTCGGACCGCGCCAGTTCTCCTTCATCGCCAAGCGCGAGTTCGTGGACAACTGGGTGATGCGCACGCTGCTCGAAGGCTTCGGCACGGTATTCGTCGAGCGCTTCGACGTGCAGAAGAGCGCCGAGCATGCCGACGAGCTCGCGGTGGCGGCGAAGCAAGGCGAGTCGCTCGCCATTTTTCCCGAAGGCACGCTGCTGCGCCGGCCGGGCCTGCTTCCTTTCCGCACCGGTGCCTTCCAGGTCGCGGTGCAGGCCGGCATCCCGGTGGTGCCGATGGCGCTGCGCGGCGTGCGCTCGGTGCTGCGCGACGGCACCTGGTTCCCGCGCCGCTTTCCGATCGCGGTCACCATCGGCGCGCCGATCGCGCCGGACGGCAATGATTGGAATGCCGCGGTCCGGCTGCGCGACCGCGTGCGCGCCGAAGTCCTGAAGTACTGCGGCGAAGCCGATCTTTCTTCCTAGGAAACTACGCCTTCGATGAAGCGCTGGAGCGCATCGAGCGGAGCCCGGTCGCGGTAAAGCCGTTCGCGGCCGGCTTCGATGCGCCGGCGCAGTTCCTGACGGCGCTCGCGATCGGCGGCCAGCGCGACGGCGAGCTCGACATAGGCCTCGTCCGATGGCGCCACCAGCTCGTCAAGCCCGAGATGGCGCAGCACGCCGCTCCCCAGGCGTCCGCGCAGGAAGCGGCCTTCGCGCGCCACGATCGGCAAGCCGCATTCCAGCGCCTGCACCGCGGTGTTGAAGCCGGAAAATCCGACGGTGTCGAGATAAAGGTCGGCGCGCTTGAGCAGCGCGCGGAACGACGCGCGGCTTTGCCACGGCAGGAAAGTGACCTGGCGCTCGAAGTCCGCGCCGGCGCGCCGGAACGACTCGGCGAGCCGCGCGCGCAGTTTTTCCGCCAGCGGCTCGGGCCGGCTGCGAAAGAACACCAGCCGCGAGCGCGGAACGCGCTGCGCGATCGCCGCGAGCAGCCGGTCGTGCTGCGGCGCGTACTTGAACGCATTGCCCGGGCAGAGCAGCACGAGCTCGTCAGCGGCCAGATCGAGTGCAGGCGGCTTGCCCGACTCCTCCTTGGTCGGGACCAGCCAGCAGCCGAGATTCGGCAGCGCCACCAGCTTTTCGGTGTAATTCGCCTGCGCGTCGGCCGGCTCGAGCGCCTGCGCCGACAGGTAGAAATCGATGGTGGGCAGGCCGCTGGTTTCGGGATGGCCCCAGCTCGCCGCCTGCACCGGCGCGAGGCGCAGCGAAGCCAGCTTCGCGGTGGTCGCGTCCATGCCGATCTCCGGGTAGAGAAGAAGGTCGAGCTGCGCCTCGTGGATGACGCGCGCCCACGCGTCAAACGGCACGCGGGCCCGCCTCGAAGCGCGCGGCGCGGCGCCGGGCGAGCTCGGTCTCGGCATCCTGCATCGCGCCGAGATGGAAGATGTGCAGGTCATTGGCCGCCGCAAGGCCCTCGACCCAGCCGCGCACCAGCGCGGTCCACACCGAATGCTCGCGGACGTGGGCGGAGACGATGCCGATGCGCGGCTTGCCGCGCCTGTTGCCGTGCGTGTTACCGGCCTGGCGCCGTGCCGGCAGGGGCAGGCCGGCGCTCGACTGCCATACGGCCATCTGCCCGGCGCACAGCGCGCCGTACTTGGCGAGCAGCTCCCGGTTCGGCGCCTCCTGGTAGGCGAGGTAGAACGGCTGATGCACGCCAACCGCCAGGTACGCGTCCGCCCGTCGGGCGGTCGCGAACCATTTGCACAACGCGTCGAGCTGCGCGGCGAAGGCATGGCGGCGCTCCGCGGGTTCGGTGCCGAAGGCATAGACCGCGGGCAGCTGCGACATCGCGCGCGCCCAGCGTGCCTCGGCGTAGTCCGGGCGGGCGTCGATCGCCGCCTTGAATTCGGCGATTGCGGCCTGCCAGTCCCCCAGGCCCATGTGCGCGTTCCCCGCTTCGAAGCGCGCCTCGGCGAGCCGCGGATTCAGCTCGCTCGCACGGCGCAGGCTTGAAAGGGCCTCCTCATAGCGCCGCTCACCCATCAGCATCAGCCCAACGCCGTAATGCGCCTCGGCGAACTTCGGGTCGAGCTGCGCCGCCTTGCGATACGCCGCCAGCGCCGCGACCGCGTCGCCGCGGTCGCGATAGGCACTGCCGAGGTTGTGGTACGCGCCGGCGCCCTGCGGCGCAAGCTCGGTCGCGCGGCGCAGCAGCGTGATCGCCTGGTCGAGCTCGCCGCGCTGCGCGAGCTCGCTGCCCAGGCGAAAGCACGCATCGGCGGACTCCGGCGCCGCCGTCCTGGCGCCGAACAGCCGCTTCAGCACGCCAGCGTGCCGTCCACGCAGGTCACCGCGTGGCCGCCAAGGTAGACGCTGTTCTGCCGCCGGCGAACGAAGACCTGGCCATTCCGCCCCATTTGCATCCCCTGCCGCGCAATGTATTCGGCGCCGAAGCGCTGCTCGACGACAGCAGCGACGCTCAGGTTGCCGGTGCCGCACACCGGATCTTCCGGAATGGCGTGCGCGGGCGCGAACGACCGCACATGGATCGCGCTGGACGATTCGCCGGACGGCGCGAACACCGTGGCGCCGGTCACGCCGAGCGATACGCTCCACTCCGCCAGCGCGGTCATGTCCGGCTTGAGCGCCGCGAGCGCGCGCGCATCGCTCATCTCGCCCACCACCCAGATCGGGCCGACGTCGACCTTGATGACTTTGCTTGCCGGCAGGAGCGGAATCGAAGGGATCTGCGTCTCCATCTGCTCGAGCTTTGGCGGCGGCCCTTTGAGAAAAATCCTGCCATCCGGCTCGACGTCGAGCTCGATCAGGCCCGCGCCGCATTCCTGCACCAGCTGCTTTTTGCGGGCGACAAAACCGGACTCCAGCGCCGCGTGCGCCGAGCCGATCGTTGGATGGCCGGCGAACGGCAGCTCCTGGCGCGGGGTGAAGATCCGCAGCCGGTAGTCCGCCTTGTCGGACTTCAGGAGGAAGGTGGTCTCCGAAAGGTTGGTCCACCCGGCGATGCGTTGCATCTGCGCGGTGTCGAGCGCCTCGGCGTCGATGACGACCGCCACCGGGTTGCCGAGGAACGGCTTGGCAGTGAAGACATCGACCTGCTTGAAGCGCAGAGTTTTCATGGCGCCATAATCGCGCTGCGGCCGGGGATCTGGCTGGCTACAGGACCTACTTCAGGATTCGCAGCAGATTGTGGTGCGCGTCGGTGAACACCGGCAGCCCCGGCTTGTCCGCGATTTCCTCCGTCCCCTCGGCGAGCGTCGGCCAGGAAAGCAGCGCGACATCGCGCGTGACCACGACCTGGTCGGTCGAGGAGTACCAGTACTCGGCGCCATCGGCGCCTTCGGGTATGTCGGAGACGTTCCTCGCCTGCAGGCCGAACTCGGCCGCCAGGAGCTTCACCACCGGCAGCAGGTCGATGAAGCGGTTGGTGGCCTGGAACACGATCACGCCGTTGGGCTTGAGGTGCTTGAGATAGATCGCCATCGCCTCGCGCGTCACCAGGTGCATCGGGATCGAGTCGCCGGAGAAAGCGTCGATGCCGAGCACGTCGTACTGGCGCGGCGGCTCGCGCTCGAGCGAAAGCCGGCCGTCGCCGAGCACGACGTCGACTTTCGCCGCCGAATCCTGCAAGAAGGTGAATTCGCGCGCCGCGATGTCGATCACGCGCGGGCTGATCTCGTAGAACACGAGCGAGTCGCCCGGCTTCATCCACGCCGCCACCACGCCCGCGCCCAGGCCGATGATGCCGACCTTGAGCGGCTGCTTCGGCTTCATCTCGCGCAGCGAGGTGAACACTCGCCCGTAGCCTGAGCCCGGGCCGAAATAATCCGCCGGCGTGTTGCGGAACGAGTCGCCCAGCAGCTGCCCGCCGTGCATGATCGCGCCGTGGTACATCGAGCGGTAAGGCACCGGGCTGTGATGGTCGGCGGTGCGCACCACGCCGTAGAAGTCGCGCTCCATCACGCGCACGCCCTCGGTGTAGTCGTACACGCCGCGCAGCACGAATCCGGCGCTCAGCACCGTCACCGCCACCGCGCCCCAGCGCCAGCCGCGGCGCAGGCTTACCGCCAGCACCGCGCCGAGCGCGACCAACGCAATGCCGAGCTCGAAATAGCCAGACAGGGTGAGCGGCGCGACGATCGCGACCAGCACCGCGCCGAGCGCGCCACCGAGCGACAGCATCAGATAAAAACGCGTGAGGTGGCGCGGATCAGGCTTGAGCCGCGCGAGCTCGCCGTGGCACACCATGCAGGCGGCGAACAGGCCGGCGAAGTAGAGCGGCGCCGCAACCCGCAGGTCCAACGACGGGATCGCCCACGCCATGAGCGGCACCAGCAGGCCGAGCGCGCCCATGAACACCGGGCGGATGTACCAGCGCGGGTGGTCGAACGCGAGGATGAAGCTCACCAGGTACAGGGCGAGCGGCAGCACCCACAGGAACGGCACGCTGGAGATGTTCTGCGTGATGTGGTTGGTGACCGCGAGCAGCATCACCGAGCCCATGGCCGAGAGAAGAAGCCATTGCAACTGCGACTTTGCAGGAACGGCTGAAGTCGCAACGACCTTTTGCTGAACCTCCACCCCGTTCATCGACAGCCACGCGGTGGCCGCGCAAAGGACCGCAAACCCGGCGAACAGGAACGACCAGCCCCAGCCCAGCGTGGTGAGGTCGAACGCCGGCTCGAACAGCACCGGGAAGCCGAGCAAGCGCGAGCAGCGAGGCGAAGTTGGAGAGCGCGAACAGGCGGTACGGCACCGCGCTCTGGAAGCGGCGCCAGTACCACGCCTGGAGGAGCGGCGTGGTGGTGGAAAGCAGGAAGTACGGCAGGCCGATGGTCGCGAGGAGCAGCAGCAGGATGCGCAGGATCGGCTGTTCGTCGCCCTGCGGCTTCCAGCCCGTCGAGGCCAGGATCGGCAGGCTGATGAGCGACACGGCGAGCAGCGCGATGTGCAGCATCGCCTGGCGCCGGGCGCCAAGGCGCGTGGTGAGGTCGGCGTAGGCGTAGCCGGCGAGCAGCACGCTCTGGAAGAACACCAGGCAGGTGGTCCACACCGCCGCCGAGCCGCCGAACCACGGCAGGATCTGCTTGGCGATGATCGGCTGCACCAGGAAGAGCAGGAACGAGGACAGGAAAATGGTCGCCGCGTACGGCAGGGTGGCGACCAGCGGGGTGCGTGCGGCTAGCGTTTGAATTTCAAGGCTCGCTTTTCAGATCCATGCAACGCGGCAAGCCGCGGGCGGTTGACCGGGTGGGTGACCGAGCGGGTGACCTATTTCAGCACGGACTTCAGCGTCTTGCCCATCTCGGCCGGGTTGCGCGTCACCTTGATGCCGCACGCCTCCATCACGGCGAGCTTCTCCTGCGCCGTGCCCTTGCCGCCGGAAATAATCGCGCCGGCGTGGCCCATGCGCTTGCCCGGCGGGGCGGTAATGCCGGCGATGAACCCCACCACCGGCTTCTTCATGTGGTTCTTGACCCATTGGGCGGCGATCTCCTCGTCCGAGCCGCCGATCTCGCCCACCATGATCACCGCCTCGGTCTGCGGGTCGTCGTTGAACATCTTCATCACGTCGATGTGCTTGAGCCCGTTGACCGGGTCGCCGCCGATACCGACACAGCTCGACTGGCCCAGGCCCAGCTCCGTCAGCTGCCCCACCGCCTCGTAGGTCAGCGTGCCCGAGCGCGACACCACGCCGATCGGTCCTCGCTTATGGATGTGCCCCGGCATGATGCCGATCTTGATCTCGTCCGGCGTGATCACGCCCGGGCAGTTCGGGCCGACCAGCAGCGTGCGCTTGCCTTTCATGCGGTGCTTGGTGCGGATCATGTCGCGCACCGGGATACCCTCGGTGATGCAGATCACGAGGTCGAGGTCCGCGTCCACCGCCTCGTCGATCGCCGCGGCCGCGAACGGCGGCGGCACGTAGATCACCGACACGTTGGCGCCGGTCTGCGCCTTCGCGTCCTTCACCGTACCGAAGATCGGAATGCCCTCGAAATTCTCGCCCGCCTTCTTCGGATTCACGCCGGCGACGAAGCAGGCCTTGCCGTTGGCATAGGCCCGGCTGGTCTGCGTGTGGAACATGCCCGTCTTGCCGGTGATGCCCTGCGTCATCACCCGCGTGTTCTTGTCGATGAGGATGCTCATGATTGCTTTGACCCCCTGACAAGGGGGTCGTGAGCCGAAGGCGAGCGGGGGGTTTGATTTTCGGCGATGGGTTGGGTCCGGAAAAAGGCAACCCCCCGCTCGCCTCGCTCGCTTCCCCCCTTGTCAGGGGGGCAAAGAACTGCGCTCATTTCTTTTTTCCCTTCTTTGCCTTCTTCTTCGATCACCTTCTTTTTCGAAAACGACCTTTTTCTTTGCCACAGGCTTTGCCTTCTTCTTCCGATCGCGGCCACGACCTTCTTCGCCGCATCCGCCATGTTGTCGGCCGAGATGATCGGCAGGCCGGAGTCCTTGAGGATTTTCTTGCCGAGGTCCTCGTTGGTGCCCTTCATGCGCACCACGAGCGGCACGGAGAGCTTCACCTCGCGCGCCGCGGCCACCACGCCGGTGGCGATGGTGTCGCACTTCATGATGCCGCCGAAGATGTTGACCAGGATCGCCTTGGTCCGCTTGTTCGACAGCATGATCTTGAACGCCGCGGTCACCCGCTCGGCGGTGGCGCTGCCGCCGACGTCGAGGAAGTTGGCCGGCGAGCCGCCGAACAGCTTGATGGTGTCCATCGTCGCCATGGCGAGGCCGGCGCCGTTCACCATGCAGGCGATGTTGCCGTCGAGCGAGATGTAATTCAGCTCGTACTTCGAGGCCTCGACCTCGAACGGGTCTTCCTCATCCAGGTCGCGCAGCGCGGCGATGTCGGGATGGCGGAAAAGCGCGTTGTCGTCGAAGTTGAGCTTCGAATCCAGGGCGATCACCCGGCCGTCACCCGACAGGATCAGCGGATTGATCTCGGCCAGAGAGGCATCGGTTTCATCGAAGCACTTGTACAGCGCCTTGAAGATGGCGCGGCCCTGCGCCACCGATCCCTGCGGGATGCCGATGGCGAGCGCGATCTCGTCCGCGTCGGCGTCGCTCAGGCCCTGCACCGGGTCGATGAATACCTTGTGGATCTTCTGCGGCGTCTTGGCGGCGACTTCCTCGATGTCCATGCCGCCTTCGGAGGAGGCCATCAGCGCCACCTTCTGCGTGCCGCGGTCGACCACCATGCCGACGTAGAGCTCCTTCTTGATGTCGGCGCCCTCTTCGATCAGCAGCCGGCGCACTTTCTGGCCCTGCGGGCCGGTCTGATGGGTCACCAGATTCATGCCCAGAATTTTCTTCGACAGGTTGCGAACTTCATCGATGGACTTCGCAACCTTGACCCCGCCGCCCTTGCCACGGCCGCCGGCGTGGATCTGCGCTTTCACTACCCACACCTTGCCGCCGAGCTTCTTCGCCGCCGCCACCGCCTCGTCGACGCTGAATGCCGGGAAGCCGCGCGGCGTGGCCATGCCGAATTGGCGGAAAATTTCCTTGCCCTGGTACTCGTGGATTTTCATTGTCGTTCTATCGTCCGCGCTAACGGCTCGCGCCGGCATTGACGCCGGTCAAGCGCTGCCGGCCGCCGCCTTTCTTGCGATACCACTTCGGATACCACTTGCGCACCGTTTCGCTGCCGGTGTCGAGCGCGTGGCACTGGTCGAGCTGGAACGGCTTGCGCCCATCCTCGCGCTCTTCCGGCATCTCGCCGGCGAAGGTCTGGATCGCCGCGGTGGGGAAGCCGGCGAGCATTTCGGTGAGGTGGGTGCAGCCTTTGACGCCCGTAAAAAGTCGCTTGGTGTTCATGCGAAAGTCACGGACCAGGTTGAGGCCGATCAGCCGCTTATAGGCGGGCGCGATGGTTTCGCAGCCGTCGGGATACGGCACGGCGTCGGAGCTCGCGCTGGCGTCGAGCACGGTGAAGTGCCGGTCGATGGTGAGACGCAGCCACATCTCGTGGATCGGCTGGCCGGCCCGGCGCACGCCGGCCTTCATCGGGTTGTCGTGGCTCTTGACGTCGGTGAGGTGCGCTTCGATGTCCCAGAGTCCGTCGGCGCGCTTGTAACCCTCGTAGCGCACGCGGCGCGTGTGCCGCAGCTCGCGCTCGACGTCGGTGACCGGCAATGGCATAAGGCGCGGATTCTAGCGGAAGTAGAATCGCCCGGTGCGCTACGTCCTCGCTCTCGACCAGGGAACCACCAGCTCGCGCGCGATCCTCTTCGACGAGAACGGCAGGCTGGTGGAAACCGCGCAGCGCGAGTTCCGCCAGATCTTTCCGCAGCCGGGCTGGGTCGAGCACGACGCCAAGGAGATCTACGAAACGCAACGCGACACGGCGCGCGAGGTGCTGCGCAAGACCGAGGTGGCGCTGAAGGACGTGATGGGCATCGGCATCACCAATCAGCGCGAGACCACCATCATCTGGGACCGGCAGACCGGCGAGCCGATCCACAACGCCATTGTCTGGCAGGACCGGCGCACCGCCGCGCAGTGCGCCGAGCTGAAGAAGATGGGCGCGGAAAGCCTGGTGCGCGAACGCACCGGCTTGGTGATCGATCCGTACTTCAGCGGTACCAAGATCGCCTGGCTGCTCGACAACGTGCGCGGCGCGCGCGGCCGCGCCGAGCGCGGCGAGCTCGCCTTCGGCACGGTGGACACCTGGCTCACGTGGCACCTCACCGGCAACCGCACGCACGTCACCGACGTCTCGAATGCGTCGCGCACCCTGCTCTTCAACATTCACACCAACGACTGGGACCACGAGCTGTTGCAGCTGCTCGACGTGCCGCGCGCAATGCTGCCCGACGTCCATCCCTCGGCGCACGCGTTCGGCATGGTGCCCGCGGGGATGTTCGGCGAGCCGCTGGTGATCGGCGGCATCGCCGGCGACCAGCAGGCGGCGATGTTCGGCCAGGTTTGCCACCGCGCGGGCATGGCGAAGAACACCTACGGCACCGGCTGCTTCATGCTGCTTCACACCGGCGACAAGGTGGTGGAATCGAAAAGCGGCCTGATTTCCACTTCGTGCGCACAAACGCGCGGCAAGGAATTCGCGCTCGAGGGCAGCGTATTCGTCGGCGGCGCGGTGGTGCAGTGGCTACGGGATGGGTTGGAATTTTTTAGCAGTTCAAAAGAGATAGAGCGCTTGGCGGCGAGCGTGCTCGACACCGGTGACGTCTATCTAGTCCCGGCCTTCACCGGCCTGGGCGCGCCCTACTGGGACCCCAACGCTCGCGGCGCGATGGTCGGCCTCACACGGGGAACCACAAGAGCGCACATCGCACGCGCCGCGCTCGAATCGATCGCCTTCCAGAGCGCCGAGCTGCTCGAGGCGATGCAGAAGGACTCGGGGCAAAGCCTGATGGAGCTGCGCGTGGACGGCGGCGCCGCCGCCAACGATCTCCTGATGCAGTTCCAGGCCGACCTGCTCGGCGTGCCGGTGGTGCGGCCGAAAGTGCTGGAGACCACCGCGCTCGGCGCCGCCTACCTCGCCGGCCTCACCGTCGATCTATGGAAGTCGCGCGACGAGCTCGCCACGCACTGGAAGGCCGACCGGCGCTTCGAGCCGCAGATGAATGCTTCCGATAGACAGCAAAGAATGTCCCGCTGGCGCGAAGCCGTCGGGCGCTCGCGAAACTGGGCCCCCGCCTTCGCGGGGGCGACGTCTTCAGACGCCTAGCGGCGCGGCGGGTGCAGCAGCCAGTCCGGCGATGGCCGGCGCTTCGGCTTCAGCTCGCTCTCCTTGGGATCGGGCTCGCGTTTCGCTGCCTTGTTCGCCGCGGAGCCGACCGCCACGGGATCGCTCGCCGGAAAGCTTTCCTCGCCGGCGTGATCGACGACATCGTCGGTCGACGGCTTCGGCGGGAGCTTCGTATCGTTGACCGCGTCGCTCGCGTTGGTGGTCGAGCCGACCGGTTTCTTCGCTTTGTCTCGCATGCCAGGCCTGCGAGCAGCTTTCGTGCCGCGCGCTTTCCTGCTATTCGGCTTTCACCCCTGCCGCCCTGACTACGCGCTGCCAGCGCGCATGGTCCTCTCGCATCAGGCGCGCGAAGTCCTCGCTGCTCGTGACGTGCTGGTCCAGTGCTCGCCGAGCTCGGGAAGCGGTCCTGGTATCAGGGCGGCTTATCGGCGGATCAGAACATCGCTTTTTTGCCGCGCAGGCGGCGCCTCTAGAATGGCTTCGTGCCCCTGGTCCCACCCCATGGAGGAGCTGGCCTGAAGCCGCTCGCGCTGAGCGGCGAGGCACTGGCTGCCGCAACCGCGCGCGCGAGGACGCTGCCGGCGCTGCGCATCAGCTCGCGGGAAAAGGGCGATCTCGTGATGCTCGGCATCGGCGGCTTCACGCCGCTCGACGGCTTCATGACGCGCGCCGATTGGGAAGGCGTATGCAAGGACTTCCGCACCGCCGCGGGTCTTTTCTGGCCGATCCCGATCACCCTGTCTTCCGAAAAAAGCTTTCCCGCCGGCATCGAGCTCGCACTCGTGGACCCTGACGGCGGCGCTCCGCTCGCCACGATGAGGGTCGCTGAGAGCTACAGAATCGACAAGAAGCGCGAGTGCGAGGCCGTGTTCCGCACCAGCGACCCGGCGCATCCCGGCGTGGCGATGGTGATGGCGCAGCCGGAATTCAACCTGGCCGGGCCGGTGAAAGTACTGTCGGACGGCGGGTTCAAGGCCAAGTACGGCCAGCTTTTCATGACGCCGGCCGAGACGCGCGCCGAGTTCGAGCGCCTGGGCTGGTCGCGGGTTGCCGCGTTCCAGACGCGCAATCCGATGCAGCGCGCGCATGAATACCTCGTCAAGACGGCGATCGAGGTGTGCGACGGCGTGCTCGTGCACTCGCTGCTCGGCGCGCTCAAGGCGGGCGACATCCCGGCCGAGGTGCGCACGCGCGCCATCGCCGCGCTGATCGAGAACTACTTCAGGCCGGGGACGCTGGTGCAGGCCGGCTATCCGCTCGACATGCGCTACGCCGGGCCGCGCGAGGCGCTGCTGCACGCGCTTTTCCGCCAGAACTACGGCTGCTCTCACCTCATCGTCGGGCGCGACCACGCCGGGGTCGGCAAGTACTACGGGCCGTTCGACGCGCACCACATCTTCGATCAGATCCCGCCCGGCTCCCTCGAGACGCGCCCGCTCAAGATGGACGTGACCTTCTGGTGCTACCGCTGCCACGGCATGGCCTCCGGACGCACCTGCCCGCACGGCGAGAAGGACCAGCTGCAGGTGTCCGGCACGCAGCTGCGCAAGTGGCTGGAGGAAGGCGCCGACGTGCCGCCGGAATTTTCACGGCCCGAGGTGCTCGAAATCCTGCGCGCGCACTACTCCGCGAGATAATCCGGGCCGTGAATTCCAAGCCTTGGCTTCCTCTGGTGGTTTCGGGCGCTGCGTCCGCCCTGTGCTACGTGCTGCTCTTCACCTACCAGAAGGAAGTGATGGCGGCCTTTACTCGTACTGACGGCTGGTATCCGATGCTGCCGGTGGTCACCGCCTTCGTGTTCTCGCTCGCGCACGGCGCCTTCACCGGATATTTCTGGGAGGTGCTTGGCATCACCGCTCGTCAGCCGGCGAAAGAAGAGGCCCCGGAATGAGTCCCGAGCAGTTCATTACCCTCGAGCCGGCGGGCGTCGCTTTCCTGCTGATCGTCGGGTTCATCGGCGGGCTGGTGAGCGGCTTCATCGGCAGCGGCGGCGCGTTCGTGCTGACGCCGGGCATGATGAGCCTCGGCGTGCCGGGCGTCGTCGCCGTCGCTTCCAACCTCTGCCACAAGTTTCCGAAGGCGCTGGTGGGTGCCTGGAAGCGGCACAAGTACGGCCAGGTCGACATCAAGCTCGGGCTTTGGATGGCGGTGACCGCATCGCTCGGCATGTGGTGGGGCGCGGGCATCCAGCAAGACATCCGCGCCGTCTACGGCGAGGCGGGCTCCAATCTTTACGTAAGCCTGGCGTTCATGATCGTGCTGACGATCGTGGGCTTGTTCGTCGCGCGGGATGCGGCGCGCCTCGCCGGCGGCCAACTGGTCGAAGAAACCTCCCCGCTGGCGAAGTGGGTGCAGTCGGTCGAAATCCCGGGAACGATGGTGACCTTCCGCGTGGCGAAGGTGCGCGTCTCGGTGCTGTTCGTGCTGCCGCTGGGGTTCCTGACCGGCCTGCTGGCCTCCACCATCGCGGTGGGCGGCTTCATCGGCGTGCCGGGAATGATGTACCTGCTCGGCGCCCCGAGCCTGGTGGCGAGCGCGACCGAGCTGGTGGTCGCGTTCGTCATGGGGCTCGGCGGGACCTTCAAGTTCGCGCTCGGCGGCCTGGTCGACATCCGCCTCGCGATGCTGATCCTGCTCGGTTCGCTGTTCGGCGTGCAGCTCGGCGCGATCGGCACCACGTTCGTCCGGCCGCACGTGATCAAGGTAGTGATGGCGACCGTGATGCTGATCGTCGCCGCGAGCCGTGCGCTGGTGATCCCGGTCTACCTCGCGCAGCTCGGCAAGATCTCGCTCGGCGCCTCGACCATCGCCCTGCTCAACCGCGCAAGCTTCGCCTTGATGGTGCTCGCGCTGGTGTCGGGCGCCTTCATCATCATCCGCGCGCTGGTGCGCGGCTACCGCACCGCAAGCCCCCGGCCGGCGCTCTAAGCCGCCAGGCGCTGCGTGGTGGCGAGCTGCTCCTTCGCAAAGGCGAGGAAGCCCGCGACCAGCTTGGAGTGAAAGCGCTCCTTCGGGTACACCACCGAAAAATTGCGTAGCAGCCTCGGTTGCAGTGGCACTTGCACCAACTGCCCGAGCTGCAGCTCCTTCTCCACGATGACGCGCGACATGATGGCGAAGCCAAGGCCGGTGGCCACCAGGCCTTTCAGCGCTTCGGGACTGCCGAGCTCGACCACCCGATCCATCGATTCGGGCGAGACGCCGGCCTTCTGCAGATAGCGGTCGATGACTTCGCGCGTGCCCGAGCCCGGCTCGCGCCCGATGTAGGGATGCTGCGCGAGCGCCGCCGGCGGCGCGAACGGCTCCTTCGCCAGCGGGTGCGACGGCGCGCACACCACCTGCAGCTCGTCCTCGCAGCACAGCTCGCTTTGCAGGGACGAGAGATGCGAGTCGCCTTCGATGAATCCCAGGTCGAGCGTGCGCTCGGCGACGCGCTCCTGCACCGCCTCCGAATTGCCGACGAACAGCGTCGGCATCACGGCCGGGAAGCGCGCTTTGAATTTACCGATCAACTGCGGCAGCACGTACTCGCCGATGGTCATGCTTGCACCGATGAGCAGCGGCCCCGCCGCCTGGCCGCCCATCTCCTTCATGCGCGTGTCGAGCTCCGCGGACAACGCCAGGATGCGCCCGGCGTACTCGAACGCGAGCTGGCCCGCGGGCGTGAGCGAGATGCGTCCCTGCGCGCGGTCGAACAGCCGCGTGCTCAGGTGCTCCTCGAGCTGCTTGATCTGGAAGGTGACCGCCGGCTGGGTCATGAACAGCGTCTCGGCAGCCTTGGTGAACGAAAGGTGCTTCGCTACTGCGTGGAATACCTGGAGACGCCGATCCGCCATGGTTCAAGCATAAAGCAACTCAACCGTAGTGGGCGAGCCGTTCCAGGCCTTCGCGACCGGTAATCACCAGGCTGTGCGGGCCGCTGGCAATCAGCCCGCGCTTGCGCAGGTCCTGCAGGGTGGCGTTGGCGAACTGGCGCGAAACCCCCGCAATGGCGGCGAGATCGTCGTTGGTGAGTTTCAGGTCGATACGCACGCCGTCGTCGCCCGGCACGCCGAAGCGCTCCGAGAGCGCGAGCAGCAGGCCGCAGATGCGCTCGGGCGCGGACTGCGTCTCGAGCGTGACCGCGAGCTGCGCCACCCAGCGCAGCCGCGAACGACAGCGCGCGGATCACCGCCGCGGCGAGCTCGGGGAAGCGGCGCACCAGCTCATCGAAGCGCTCGAAGGAGAGCGTGCGAATCACGCACGCGTCGAGGCAGCGCACGGTCTGCTGGCGCGTGGTCAGACGCTGCCCAGATCGGCCGCGCCGAGCAGGTCGCCCGCGCACCAGAAACCGGTGGTGCCGGTCTTGCCGTTCAGGCTCTGGTAGGACGACATCGCCTTGCCCGACAGCAGGAAGGCGACATAGTCCGCGGGCTCGCCCTGCGTCCAGATCAGCGCGCCCTTGGCGAACTCGCGCCGCTCGCATTGCTGCAGGACCGCGCTGCGGTACGGCTCCGGGATCGAGCCGAGCACGTCGAGGTGCCCGTCGGCGCGCAGGTCCTGTGCCGCTGCTGCATGCGCCGATTATAGGGAGCTAGAGCACCAGGTAATAAAGGCCGATCGCGAGCAGCACCGCGGCGACGAAGGTCTTGAGCGCGCGCTCATTCATGTAGCGGTTGAACAGCGGCCCGAGGAACGCGCCGGCCAGGACGCCGGGCACCTCCACCGCCACCAGCTTCCAGTCGACACCGACCTCGAGCGCGAGGTAGGTAAGCACGCTGATGGTGAGCGGGATCATCAGCGCCACCAGGCTGGTGCCGATCACGAGGTACATGGGAAAGAGCAGCACGCTCGCCATGAACGGCGTGACCAGGAAGCCGCCGCCGACGCCGAGCAGCGAGCCGACGAACGACACCGCGAAGCCGCCGAGCGCGGCGGACCAGGGGTTGAAGTCGTAATGCTCACCGCCGAACGCGACGCGGAACGAGCCAAAGCTATAGGCGATGGTGCGCGGACGGTCGACCACATGCTTGCGCGCGCGCTGCCGCAGGCCTTCCCACAGCGTGCGCGCGGCGACCAGCACGATGAGAAGGCCGAACACCGCGCGGTAGAGCGACATGTCGGAGAGATAGCTCTTCGACAGCCACGAGCCCGCCACCGCGCCGAGCGGCGCGCCGATGCCGAAGGCGAGCGCGAGGCTCCACACCAGGCGCTGCTGGCGGTGATAGAGCGGCACCGATACCAGGCGGCTCGAGAACTCGAGGATCTGGTTGACCACCTTGATCATGTTCGGGTCGCCGATGCCGAGGATCGAGATGTGGCCGACCCCGGCGAGGATGCCGCCGCCGCCGGCGCCCATCGACATCAGGAAGCCGCACAGCACGCACCAGCCGAACGCAAGCCAGGGATTGAAGCTAAGCCCGAGATTAGACCATGCGGGCGCAGGAGCTTGCGCACCTCGGGCCACAGCGCCCACAGGATGAACGCGCCGGCGAGTGCCATCAGGAAGCCGCTCTTCGGTCGGGTGAAGAAGACGGTCCAGTCGTCGCCGTAGTTCGCCATCGAGGTCATGAAGTAGCCCTCGGCGAGCGGGCCGAGCACCACGCCGAGCACCATCGGCGCGGTGGGGAAGCCGAAGCGGCGCATGTAGAAGCCGAGGATGCCGAAGGCGATGCAGAAGTACACGTCGGCGATGTTGTTGCGCACGCCGAACGCGCCGACCAGGCTGAACACCAGGATGAAGGCGCAGATGATGGCGGGGTTGGTGCGCATCAGGGTACCGAAGCCGCGCGCCACGACCACTGAGGCGAGGATCATGAACAGGTTCGCCAGCGTGAAGCTGGCAAAGATCGCGTACAGCATCTCGGGACTCTTCTGGTAGAGCATCGGCCCGGGCTGCACGCCGTGGCCGATGAGCGCGGCGAGCATGATCGCGGACGCGGCAGTGCTCGGGATACCCAGGCTGAGAAGCGGAATCAGTGCGGTGCCGGTGGTGGCGTTCTTCGACGCCTCGGGTGCGGCGAGGCCGTCGGGCACGCCGGTGCCAAACTCGTCGCGCCGCTTGTTGACCTGGCGCTCGATGCCGTAGGCGACCAGCGCGCCCATCACCGCGCTGCCGCCGGGAATTACGCCGATCACGCTGCCGATGCCGGTGCCGCGCGCGATCGATTGGCGCAGGCTCCAGATTTCGCGCGGCCGCAGCACCTTCATCACCGCCTTGCTGCGCACCGTGAAGTCGTAGGTGGCGCGCGAGGCGAGGACATCCAGCACCTCGCCGATGGCGAACAGACCGATCATCACCACGATGAAGTCGATGCCGTTGTCGAGCAGCCCGAAGCCGAAGGTGAGCCGCGTCACGCCGTACAGCGGGTCGGCGCCGATCGAGCCGATCGCCATGCCGGCGAACAGCGACAGGAACGAGAACAGCAGCTGGCCCTTGGCAATCGCCAGGATGCAGGCGAGGCCCATCACCGTGGTGGCGAAGAACTCGGGCTGGTCGAAGGTGAGCGCGAGGCGCGCGAACGGCGGCGAGGCGAACGACAGCAGCACCGCACTGAACAGGCCGCCGATCGCGCTCGCGGTGATCGCGATCGACAGTGCGCGCTCCGGCCCCTCGCGCTGCGCGAGCGGAAACCCGTCCCAGCAGCTCGGTACCGAGTCCGGGTCGCCGGGGATGTTGAGCAGCAGCGAGGAGATCGAGCCGCCGAACACGCCGCCGACGTAGATGCCGCCGAGGAACATCATCGCCACCAGCGGCGACATGAAGTAGGTGAACGGCAGCGCGATCGCCATCGCGTTGACGAACGAGATGCCGGGCAGCGCGCCGGCGATCACCCCGATCAGCACGCCGACGATCATCACGCCGAGGTTGAGCGGCTGCAGGGCGACCGCCAGCCCGTGCCCGAACGCGACGAGCGATTCCACCTAGTAGATGCCGAGCAGGCGGTAGAGGACGATGGTCGCCTCTTCGAACACGCCCTTGCCGCGATCGAGCGGCATCAGGCACAGCTTGACGAAGAGGTAGAGGAGCCCGCGGTGCCCAGCACGCTCACCAGCGTGACCGCCAGCGGGCGGCGCAGGCCGGAAAGCAGCAGCCAGGCGGGGAGGAAGGCGAGCGTCGCCCAGGCGATGCCGATCGCGGTAATGCCGAAGCCGTAGGCCACGAGGAGCGCCATGCCGCCGAGCAGCCTCGCCTCGTTGTAGGCCGGGCTCCTCGCCGCGGCGCGGCCGGGACGCCGCGCAGCGCGAGCAGGTTGCGCAGGAAAACCGCGGCCAGGCACGCCGCCGCGCCGTAGAGCATGAGCTTGGGCCAGGTGCCGGGGCCAGCCATGCCGCGCGCCATGCCCTCGAGATCGACGCCGGGCGCGATGAACGCGCGCGCCAGCACCACTGCGGCGGCCGCCGCGGCGAGCGGCAGCGCGAGCCGCGAAACGTACTGCAGCGGGTTCGGCATGGCGCGCACGGCGGCCCTCACTTCACCATGCCGTACTCTTTCATGAAGCGGGTCACGTCGTCGTAGTTCTTCTGCGCGAAGCGGCGGCTGTCCTCGGGGCTCTTGCGCTCGATGCAGGTATAGGTCTCGCCGCAGAACTTCTTCCACTCGGCGCTCTCGGTGGCCTTGGCCACCGCCGCGTTGAGCGTGGTGAGGACCGCCGGCGGCACCTTGGCGCCGGTGACGATCGCGCGCCAGTTCGGCAGGTCGATGTGGTGGTCGAACTCGGCCGACGCCGGCGTGTCGGGGAACGAGGGGTGACGCTTCTCGCCGAACACCACGATCGGCCGGTACTGCTTCGACTCGATG
>CAWENY010000014.1:0-768218 GCA_963810475.1 uncultured beta proteobacterium
GGCGAGCTTGACACGCTCGAGGCGCAGGAGAAGTCGCCCAAGCCCAAGCAGGGCATCCTTCGCGAATCGGCGAAGTCCGTGCGCACCATCCTGGAGGGCACCGCAGGCAACGCCGCCGCCGAGGGCTGCTCGCAGGCAAGCGGAGCGGCATGTTTCTTGCTCATATGTTGTGTAGTTTCTAACAGGAGCCACCGATGAGACTAAAGACGCTAGTTGCAGTAGCAATAGCGACCGCCCTTGCCGTCCCCTTCTCGACGTACGCTCAGAGCGATAAACCATTCCAGGCGGGTGCAGAGCGGCACGGCCAGCGGCTCTTCCGCCGACGTGCCAGCGAAGTGCGTAGCCCTTACCGGCGCCGACCGCGAGAAATGCCTGCGTGAAGAGGCCGGGAGCGGCGGCAGCACGGCCAGCCCGTCTACTTCCCGACCGAGCCGTTCAACTTCCCCAACCAGCCCCCGTCCACGTCGGGTAGCGGCAGCACGCCCGGCAGCGGAAGCACGGAGCCGAAAAAACAGTAGCGCAGTCTTGCTGCCTGCAAAAAGCCCCGCTTCGGCGGGGCTAGAATTCCCGCCGGATTTCGGAGGACACGTTTCATGATTAGATCACTGCTTTCGATTGCAGCAGTCGCCTTTCTTTTCTCCGCGTGCGGTGAAGACGCCTCCAAGAAGGCCCCGAGCGGCGCTACGACGCCGCCCCCGGCGGAGAAGAAGGAAGAGCCTAAGAAATAGCGCCTACCCTGGCGCGGCCTAAGGCAGGCCAGCCGCCGCTGCCGAGTCGGCAATTCGGTCGCGCTGCGAGGTCAGCAACGGCGCGCGTGCTACTGGGGAGTCGGATCACGGTCGTAGATCATGTAGGCTGACCTCGGCGCTCATTTCGATCCCTCAACGTAAGCACCTTGATTTCCTCTTTGCGGCACTACCGGCCGTCTTGAGATTGAGGATCAAGTCGTACTTCGTCGGTTGCTCGACGGGGAGGTCGCCGGGCTTGAGGATCTTGTCGACGAACGTGGCGGCGCGCCGGTAGAGGTCCCATACGACTAGGTCCATACGGGATCAGGCCGCCAGCCTCGGCGTACTCTGGAACGCCGGCGGTCCCGTCGCGAGATGTGTCCAGCGCGAACCGTGGGACGGTGAAATCATCTGCTATCGGTACGCCAACCGCTTCCGACCTTCGCGAACGTCGGCCACATTCGGCTTCACTGGGGCACCAAAGCCCGAATTGCGGGCACGATGTTCGTCGAGTCCGACGGCGCTTTATTGATCGGCTTAGCAGCCTGTGGCGTCCAGTACAGCGGTATCGCTGCCGGAGGTCGCTGCTACGAACTTAGCTTCTTCCGTAGGGAGGTCTGCGAGCTGAAAGGCCGCCGCCGATTAGAAGTCCGAAAGCCATAAGGGCAAGGGTCCAAGGTTCGGGGACCTGAGCCGGTGGCACCTCGGTGGAGTCTGCCTGCGCAACGAGTCTCGAGCTCACGAAATAGAGCCCTTCCTGATTGTTGCTGTCGTCCGTGATCCGGATTACGACGCCAATGGTGCCATCGTTCTGCAAATCCGCGAGCGACAGCGCTCCTAGAAGTATTTGATCAATACGGTTGTTGGGTACGTTGCTGAAGACGCTGGTCTGGGATGGACCCAGCCCAATTTGGTATTCATAGCTCTCGGCGCCGCTCGCGTCCCTGACACTTACATACAAAGTGGCAGACGTTATTGTGTCGCCGATCGTGAAGCCGTCGTCCGTAATATCGTGTTGATATTCGTAAGCGGTGCTTACGCCAGGGATTGGATCGTCGTTATTGTCCAGATCCAGCAGTACGTCATTGGGATCCCACGTATCGGTCACCAGACCTGCGGACGCTGGAAGCACCATCAGGAATGACAACACCACGCCGATCACACAAGACGCTGTTCGAATCGCGCTCACAAGGCCTCCGATAAGTCTGAAAGTGCTCGCCCCGGCGGTACGTTCTAGGGAGGGGAGTCCTCCGGGGCGATGTCACCCGCACACGATAGCGGCGTCGGGACGTGGTTCACATGAGCGGTTACAGCCAACGTGGGCAGTATTTCAAACTACGTCAGCCGGTACAACGCGACTGGTTAATTCGGAGCAGCGTTTGAAAGAAGTTGCCGAGCCGCAGCCGCCCAGAGCGAGCCACGAGCGGTGAGAGCGCCAAGGTTCAGGAGCGAGCCCGTCCACCACATGCGGTGAGCCGTGCGCGCGCGGCGCCGCGCCTTGGCGGCCGTGGCGAAGGCCGGCGCGCGGTGGCTACCTTGGGGGCTTCGCCGATCCATGGCCGAAGTGCGTGGAGGTTGCAGTACATCAGGACCTCCTCGACGATGCCGCTTTCAGCGCTATCCGCGCCCCTAATTAGGCAAAGGCTCAAATAAAGACAACGCAGCGAGTAATACCTCTCGGTCGGGGCCCGGTTCGCTAAAAGCGATGGCAATCAATCGTGGTCTCTCGCTGCTACCCGTGAGCTGGTGCCAACCCTGCGCAGCGCGTAATAACAACTCCGAAGCAGTCTCAAAACCACCAATGCGGAAGTTGTAATACACATGGCGCGGATCCTGACCTTTACTCTGCCAAATCGTATGCAAAAACGGCCGACAGAGGGAATGCAAGCATACCGTTTCTTTCCGGGTGTGACCGTCATTCCAGGGGCGACTGTCATCGGGAAGTATGCGCGGTGTCTGTAGCTTCGTGTTCGGCGCTGCGCCCTCCAGTATCAGTATGTCAACGTCGCGACCATTTCGCCGAAACGCGACGTGTAGTGACTGAGTATCGTCGTTGTCCTTTAGCCATCGCACAGAGGGGACGCTTGGTGTCCATCCCAAGAGGTTCTCGGGTGGCTTTAAAGGGGGTCGCGAGGTATTCGACGCATGAGTCGTCGTCATTGCCGATGTGCCGCCAATAATTACGACAACCACTACGCCGGCAACGAGCGGGGCAAGCGGATAAGAGCGGTTATCTTTTTGCCGGGACACCGCAACGGGGTCCGGTTGATCCCTATCGGGTTCCAGATTCCACAATGTAAGAAACAGTAACCCTAAAGTGAGGAGAAGGCCCACCCATTGCATGCCAGCGTGAGCACTCAAATCCATTTGAGAACTTCGGAACCAGTCGACCAATATGATCGAATTAACTCGAACCGTGTTCGCGATGAGGCCGAAGCCCGCGCCAAGCAGAGTTAATGCCACAATCTTCAGCAGTGAGCGATACAGCAGCAGACCAAAGCTATAGCTAAGGAAGGCTGCGAGAGTCACATAGGAAAGGCCGGAACATGCATCAACGACGATATATCGATAGGTCCCTATGAAGATCACAAAGCCATCAACGCTGTAGGGCAAGCCAGCAATATGGGCAAACATTTCTATGGACTTCACCGTTGCCGTTCGCAAGATGGGCAGCAACACGTCACCAGACGGTATGGCGAAGAACAGTAGGCCAAGAATAGGAAACAGCTTCCGGTAGCAGTGCCATCCAACTGTGGCTAACGCTACGCCGTGGACGATCAGAACAAGAGCAAGGTGCCGTCCGGCATCAACGTTCATTAATGCTGCCAAGGTCCAAAGGCCCGCGCCACCCGCCGCCAAAATGACACCGCCAACCCCGGGCTGAGGATCACGCAGCATCCGGTTTCCATGTTCGCGCGCGAGCAGATACACCGCCATCGGTATGACCAGCCAAGCGTATTGGTAGGCTTCGCTGGTCCAAACAGTGGCGACATGAACAGCCGTCGGCCATAACACCATGGCGGCAAGCACGCACCCAGCCAGTCCTCCCAATAGTGCACCTCTCCACGGCTCCGAAAGAGTGGAGGTAGACGATGCAAGGCGCTGCGGAGTGGCTTGGCGTTCCAAATAGGCCATGTTCGTCTGATAAAGGAAAGGCTGCAGCAACGCGCGAATGAGTCCGCTATCCGATTTGCTATGAAAGTACTCCAACCCGAAATAGGGAATCTTCGCCCTCCGCGGATCGATAAAGGTGCCGAACATTCGGTCCCAGAAAGAGAACACTAGTCCGTAGTTCGCGTTGGTTTCGGCCCTCAGCGAAGAATGGTGTACAGCATGGAAAGTTGGCGTGACGATTAGCCGGCGCAGGATGCGATCATAGGACTCGGGTAGGCAAAGATTGGCATGCGAGCAGAAAGACACTACGGTTGCAGCGAGCACGTAAACTCCCACGCCAACGGGGGACAGCCCGAACAAAAGGATTAGGGCCGACATGAGAACTATGCTTGGTATTGCTTCGAGCGGATGGTGCCGTTCGGCAGTGGTGACATCCAACTGCGTATCGCTGTGATGTACCAAATGCAGTCGCCATAACATCGGCACGGAGTGGAATAGTCGGTGCTCGCAGTAGCGCCAGAGGTCCAGTAGCAGCACTGTAAGCGGTACTTGCAAGCTAATCGGGATTTCCCTATGCGCTAGAAGGCCATGTTCCGGCGCATGGGCAAAGCCATGAGTTGCTATTGGTAGCGTAAGAGTCCCAACGACTCCTACGATAATCATCAAGCCGATATTAGTAGTCCAACGTCCGCTTATTTCGTTGGCGCGCCGTTGAAGGCTTCCAAAGCGTTCGAGGACAATAAGCAGGCTGAATGCGATAACGAAAACGATGTGATATAGGCGAGTGAATTCTTCGGACATTTGCGTCGTCAGATTAGACGCAGCTGATCCCGCCAAGGCAAAACGGCGAAGGCTGATTCCGTGGGCGAGTCAAAGCTATGGCCGCGCCTACTCGAGCATTCAGTAGGCGGGCCGAAAAAATGGGAGTTTGGGCGGTTTACTTGTCTCGGCGCTTCCGACGGACGATCCGGACGCCGATCGCTAAACCCGCGACCGCGACTCCGAGTAGACCCAGACCTGCGATCGGCAAGGTCGACGCGACGCCTACCACTTGACCAACAGTAATGCCGACAGTAGTGCCGAGCGGCGCTCCGACTCGTACTCCCGCCATTGCGGTATCGACCAGTAACAAGCAGACCGGAATGCAAACCATGAAACGGGCAAACGTCATAGCTCCCCCCTTTCGTTAGGTGACGACATCGAGCAAGAAGTACACCAACGAACAAAACCTCGGTCTTTCAATGGCAAACGTTAGTCGAACGGCTTCATCATCAGCAGACTGTAAGCTGAGGCGACACTGACAAGCCTGGAATGCCCGAGGACACGTCCGTAAAGGCGTCCCTTTCTTTTTCTTACCACTAGCCACGCGGACACGTTTACCTGGGCCCAACTGGACGTCGCCCTCGATGCGTGAGCGAAGCTCGCCGATACCGGCGCCCGTACCGTCGAATGCGCGACAAATGGTCCGGCTGCTGATCGCCGGCCGCTGAAGATGTCCGGCCGCGGACCCCGCCAGGGGTCCCGAGGCGCGAGCCCCGCCCCCTTGTTTTTGTATCGGCTCACTTTCGCGATTCCGTGGCTGGCTCACCGCTCGGTTGCGCGGACTGTCCGTATTCGGGCCGCAACTGGCTCGAGTGCTCGTACTCGGGACAGGCGTCCAAGGAATTAAGGCCAAGAAGCCATTCGCCGGCCCGCCGATTAGTTTGACGACGGCATTCTCCTCGATGGTCAGCATGTAACCCTCCGCGAACAGGCTAAACAGGAGGCCGTTGGCCCCGCGCTCCGCGCAGCGCGGCAAAGCGCAAGGCGACCCGCCAAAGCGGGCGCGCGCGCCCCGGTCGGAAGTCACATCTGTCCACGGCGAAGATGCCGTGCCTTATTTGTGCCGGGTCGGTAGCGTGAGGATGTGGCGCTCGATCCGAAAGACAAACACCCGTCGTCTGGCAACATCGAGCGTATGGGGCAAGACGCCGATGCGCTCATACTCGCCGGTAAGCGCCTGGCCGAGGAACTGCGGGCTTTAGCGAGCGGGCGCAAAAAATTACAGCTCAGCAGACCGAGATAATCAAAGCTATCAAGCGCGCGCAAAAGGACAAGTAGTGCGCTCATTGAAGGGTGGCGCGTGCATACGTGGTCGCCGTGAACAGGGCGAAATTCTCGCCAAGACCCGCGAGCAGCAACTAGCAAACGATGTGTGTGTAAGGGGCCTGGTAAATACGTGTCACTTGGCGCGCGCACGCGGAAACTCTATAGGGTAGAGAGTCCCTCCGCGAGTTTGACTGCTACTTACTGTTTGCCCCGTAAGGGTAGGGAGTGTTTCAGGTTGACGCTCACCGTTCAAACGCGCCCGGCGCAGCGAAATTCTTTCACGAAAGCAGCGGAACGGAAACGGAATTAGAAAAGGGTTGTATTTACTTCGTTGGTGCCAGCCGATCATCCAAAGGATCGCCTTTGAAATTAATGTGGCTTGCTGGGATCGTAGTCGGTGGGCGCCGGGATGATCTTGACGTGCGAATCCTTGATCTCGTCAATCTCGTTGGCCGTAACGATATCAACCGCTCGCAGGAAGATGTCTGGGGGAATTGGTTGCGTGCCCTGCAACCACTCCTCAACGGCGCGTTCGGGGACCCCCAACTGCGTACTCAATTGGCTCAGTCCCCCTGCGATCTCAGCGGCCCGCCGCAAGGTCTGGGCATGCACCGTAGCCATGTCACTACTCTGTCTGTAGCGTGAATAACTACATTTTGCCCAGTTTTTTGACTACGTCAATAGACCCCTCCTTCCTATGCGCGGCGCAGCACGAGCCGCCATGTGGACGATGCATAGTGCGAACCAGACGAATCCAACAGTTACAGAACTCTCCGCATGAACTGGTTGATTAACTGGCTACGCAAGTAAACCGCTATCGGCCGCGCAATGCACAATCGCGCCAATGGAAGCGCGCTCCCTTGGGCAGGGGCACACACCCCAATCTACGTCGTGGCGCAACGATTGGAGTTTTGAATTGAAAGTGCGGGGCGTGCTTTACGCTGCCCCGTCCTCTTACTCGCCGGCATCTGACTACCCGCGAAGGTGCTGTTCGACCGCCTTGCTCATGGGCCCTACCTTGGCGACGGCTTCGCGCAGCCGGTCTCGAGTCCAATAGCTCAGTTCTGTTCGACATTGATGCGCTGGTCGTCCTGCCTGCCGGTTTGCTGCAGATCATCAGCCATAGGGGCTCCTTTCGCTATGGTTCGGAGCAATCTGCGCGACTCATTCCCGCCACCTCGGCAGCTTACCCGCCGTTCTCGGCGCCCAGCTTCTCTACGAAGGCCGCAAGCACGAGTAGCTTGCCGTCGGGCATTGAAGCCTGCCCATTCATCCAACCTTCAACTACGTCAGGCGACGCCATCGTCACGCGCGAAACGTCGCGTAGCCCCGCAGAGTCAACTGCGCTCCGGAGTAGTTCTTGCTTTGTGGTATCTCGCATGGGCGCGGCCCCTTTTGCAAGAGGCAGACTCGCTAAGCGTTTCAGGTTTCGCACACCGCGCATGGTGCCTAGGTCTAACTGCGGCGGATGTGCGGTAGCGAACATAGCTTGCTGGATTAGCCATCGACGAGGTAGACAATCTGCTTTCCTTCTATGGCTGAAAGGCCCAGTTCTCCCTTAAGTCGATCGACAACGTGAACAGCTACGGCTTCATATGTGAACCACGTTTGCATTCAATCACCAGGAGGACAACCCATGAGCAAGCTAATTGGTGCTGTTTTAGCCGCCGCCTTCGCGGTGGCAACCGTTTCCGCGGTCGCTTTCGCGCAAACTAAAGAAGAGAAGCCAGCGGCATCGAAGGCCGCCGTTGAAGGCGCCTGCATGGGCATGAAGCCCGGCGATGTCGTCAAGGTGGATGGCAAAAACGTAAAGTGTCCGGCGCCGAAGTCCGCATCGAAGTCCGCACAGAAGTCCGCATCGAAGTCCGCACAGAAGTCCGCATCGAAGTCCGCACAGAGGTCCGCACCGCGTTATTAAGCCTGTTTCGTGCTACGACAGCATTACGTAACCGGCTTAGCGGCAGGCGACGGCGCCCCTCGAGCGACCGGTGGCTACTCGACCGGCTACACGCGATCAATCTTTTCCAGCGTGGAACGAACTCCAACCGCGCCCACGTTCTCTGTTCTTTTCTGTCGAGGTGCGCCAGCCGTTGGCGATGCCAGCCCGCGTTTTCCCGCCCAGCGAGCCTTTACGCGGCCAAGCACGCACCCAGCGCCGAAAGGTGGTAGTCCGACATCTCCCAGCGCGCCGCGTGCTGGACGAGCCTCAAGGCGTCAGGCGCGGTCACTCGAGGCGGGCGGAGTGTCAGCGCTCCATTGTCCGATGTCCGAAATGACCGGGCCGGACACCCGCCGCCCCAGGGGTCCCGAGAACGCGATCCCCGTCCCCCGTTGTTTGGGTCCCATCCGCCACATTTCGCGCAAATCTGAAATTCGGACCCGCTGCGGTCCTACTCACGATTAAGCGACCAGACTAGAAGCTGATTCGGTCTCGGCTTCGGACCCATACGCTCCGCTAAGGGCCAGCGGTTTAACCGAGGTTCGAATCCCGACGGGGGGCCTTATCTAGGGCGCGTTACCGGGTAGGGGCGTCGGCTAGGCGCCCGGGAGGCTCCCTGCCTCCCTTGCCTGGTGAATAGGACACACCGAATGTGCGTTTTGCTTCGCAGAGGATGCCCCGGGGCAGCGTTACGCTGGTAACCGCAATCTCGGAGGTGGGTATGAAATTCACCGAATATCTGGTTTTCGCGGCCCTCATGATCCCGACCGCGGCACTCCTTACCGCTGCCGTGATTTCGCTTGCGGCGGATAACGCCGCGCCCGATGCCCAGCTGTACAACAGCTCGGTTGTTGCCGCGTATTGGGCGCTCAGCACTCCGGAGGAACAGCCCTAGAGCCGGTCCGCGGACGGGCGGGTCCGTCGGCCGTCGTTTCCATGACAAGCAGTTCGGCTGCTTGGCGACATACGAGCTGCTTCCATGTAAAGATGTATCTATGGTCCGTGCCCGCCTTCCGGCAGGTCATGACGGTGAAGCCGATCCTTCGCAAGGTGCCAACGCGCTTCGTGTCCTCATTGCGGACGATGATCCCGATACCGTCCTGACCCTCGAGACCCTGTTACGACACGAGGGACACGAAGTACAGAGCGTGTACTCCGGCTCTGCGGTACTTGAAGCCGCGAGGGAGTTCCAGCCGCACGCGGTCCTCCTTGATATCAGCATGCCCGGGCTGAACGGCTACGACGTCGCCAGCAGCTTGCGCACCCTGGACGAGGGCCATAAGGTCCTTCTCATCGGGATCAGCGGCATCTACAAGAAGGATTCCGACCGCGTGGTGGCGGGGCTCTCCGGCTTCAATCATTTCTTGGTGAAACCGTATCTCGCGAGCGAGGTTCTCAAGTTGCTCGAGACCTTGCGCACGCCCCGCATTCCGTAGCGTCGGCCTTCTCCCACTCGAAGGTAGGCAACGCGAAGACTTGCACCACCGCTCACTCGCCGGCTGACGGTCGTCTGGACCTGATAACGACTAGGGATTTACCCTATGGGGCAACGGACGTTTGCGCTCGGGCCAAGAACGTCAGCAGGCAGAAAGTCACGCAATCAGGCTGAGTCCAACAAGGGGTAACCTGATCAGGCCATAGGTGTTATGCCCGATGGAGGTTCCGGCGTCGTTCGAGCTTGCGGTGAACCTGGCAACTGCGCGCAAGCTCGGCGTCGCTGTTCCACAGAGCATGCTTCTCCGCGCCGACCGGGTGATCGAATGAAGGCGCCCCAGTTTGCTGTTGGCGGCCGGAGCCCTGACGGCGCCGCTCGGCGCCGCAGGTCAGCCGGACGTAAGACGGCGTCCGAAGCGCTCTTCGAGCAGATGAGTCATACAGGCGATACGAACGAGAGCACTGGCGCGGGCGAACTTCGCGCGGGTCCCGGCACAATCGGCGTCGCGTCCTCAGCCCATCAGTTCATCACTGGGGCCGAGGACTTCCTCCCCGCGCTGGAGGGTGGAAGGAACTGGAAGCCGCCTCGGGCGCGCGCTTGTCCTTTCGTTGGCGCGTGGGCGCTAGAGTGCGCGCTGAAGTCTCACTTGCGCCAACGCGGGTGTCCGACGAGGATCTGAGAAGTACGGACACGACCTCCAGAGACTTTGGCGGAAGGCTGCTGAATTGGATTTGCCAATGCCAAGTGAGCCGCCGGACTGGTGTGTATTACTCGATTCACTACAGATCGGCCGTTCCTTCTAAGGTATCCCGCGAGCTTCAACGGATTCACCGGGGCGCAAAGAAATGACAGCCGAGTTGCAGAGGCTTATGGCGGTGGTGAAAGCGGCTACTCCGTAGGCCGGGCCTCGCAAGCGCGCCGGACGATTCCCAAGCGCCGCCCTAGTGTGGCCCGTGAAGTGGACGGCGTGAGGGCTGCTGCGGCGGACAGGTGGAGTATCTGGTTCAAAATCCAACCCGGCCCATCAAACAACACGACGGCGCTCTTAGGTAACCACTAGTTTTATCGTCTAGCTGACATAGTTTTACGCATTCCGGCCTTTCAACTCGGGCCTTTCCTGAGTAGATCGTAGGAAGATCACCTCTTCAGGGGAACGCAATGACGACAGAACGAGCAAAGGTCGTGCTGCCTGTTTGGCGGGACGATGGAACGGTGTACTTTCAGGCCGTGTACTTGCAGGAACCGCTAAGCGAGCGGCTGTGTCGCTGGGGCGTCGTTTGCCTCTGGCTCTCCTCTGTCGGCGTAGCTCTTGGCGCCGTTCTATGGCGCTAGGAGCCGGCGGCCTCGTCCATCGACGAAGTGAGTAGCCGGCCTGCCGCGTCTAGCTGGGACTTAGAGCGGCCACCATGGCCTGATCAGGTTACCCCTTGTTGGACTCAGCCTGATTGCGTGACTTTCTGCCTGCTGACGTTCTTGGCCCGAGCGCAAACGTCGGTTGCCCCATAGGGTAAATCCCTAGTCGTCATCAGGTCCAGATCGAAATCGAGCCCGGATGGGAAGATGAGCTCCTGAGAGTTCTTGGTTCGGTTCGCACCTACCAGTCTCACGAGTCTCTCAAACTCAATCCGAATGAACACAAAAAACCTATTGAACCATCAAAGTACGTTCGTACTGGCCAATCTAGTTATTCGGTGCGTCCAAAATGAGCGGGCCGTCTCATGCAGCTGCGCAGCGTAAGGCGGAGACTTCGCACAACCTTGATCGGAGTGATTTATGAAGAAAGCCCTGCTCAGTATTGCGATGACCTTCCTGATGGCCACGCCAGCATCGGCGGCTATGTGGCATAAGGATCTGAGTGACAGTGACGCGGACACTACATTTCAGGCAGACCCCATAGGTGAGCCGGCAACCGCGATTGAGCTAATTCAGATCGACGTTCCTTTGAATCCAGACTTTGGCACCGGTGAAACCCTGCTTCCAACTAGCTTTGCTGATATCGAAACCCAAATTACTCAGGTGCCCGAACCTGGGACCCTCGCTCTGATGGCGTTGGCCCTAGGTGGATTGGGATGGAAGTTGCGCCGTAGGACTTAGGCAGGCATTAACGAAGTCCGAACAAACGAGGCCTCGCCTAAAGAGGGCGAGGTTGGGTGCCTGGCGTTTCATGCTTTGAAAGGGTGCCGCGCAAGAGCAGCGTTTGGCGGGGATATGAAGCCCAACATCAGCAAACCATTAGAAGCTGATCGAGGGCAAGCACGACAAGCAGATCGCGCCCGAGCTTGGCCTAACCTTACTCAGCGTTAAAGGCTAACTAGCGTTCACCACATCATGCGCAGCAGCCAAGAAGGTAGGCATAGACCTGTTGACTGCCGCGCACAAGCGAGAGCCGCCACCATTCGGCTCGCGGCTATGCAAAGGTGGCCGAGGAGTTTCTAGCTTCCGAATCTCAAGCGAGCTTTCGACCTCGACGGCTTCTTTGTAGTGCTACGCCTGCCCTTCGGTCATGAGCCAGGTCGAGCGCCGGGGCTTGCCGCAAATGGCGCTTCGGCTCACAAAGCACAAACGCCCCGGCTGAAACCGGGGCGTTTGTTTGTTAAGCGCTACCGCAACTAGCGTTGAGAGTCGCTCAGAATTTCCAGACGATACCGACGGAGATCAGGTCGGCATCGGCCTCATCCAGCTTGAATCTTTCCCACTCGGCGCGCACGCCCAGATTTCGCGTGAACTGGTAGTTCAACCCGAGACCAAACGAGATATCCGTGCCATCGGTCTTCTCCGAAAACGGCACCCCTCCCGTCGTGTCGCTCGCTTCCGCTTCCCAGATGAACAGCCCGATCTTGCCGAAGACCGAGAACGCTTCGGTCACTGGATAGCTGCCCAGCGCGGCGACGTTGAATCCGGTCGTCTCGACCTTACCGCCATTCACCGCTGCGCTGCCGAAGCTGCCGCTGTAGCTCACCTCGCCGAGATCGACGTAGGCGCCCTCGACGCCGAAGTGGCGGTTGAACATATAGCCGCCGAACACCTTGAACGCGTTGTCCTTGCTGTCGACCGACCCGGAGGTGATTAAACCTGCGGTGATGTCCTCGTCGACATCGCTTTGGCCGATGCTGGCGCCGACGAATGCCTGCGCGGATGCTTGCGTTGCCGCGAGCAAGCCGCTCAGCGCGAGCGCTGATGCAACTACGACTTTCTTGATCTTCATGGAAACTCCCTTTTATTGGTTTGATTAAGCCAAGCTGTTTCCGCGGTAGTCATGCGTGCCCCGCTCACGCGTCGGCTCACGAAGATCATAGCAGCGGAAGCACACCCAGATCGCTGGCAAGTTGCGCGGCTGTGACCTATGTCATAGCGGGTGGACCACGCGGCATTACCTTTTGCGGTTTTTTTCACATTTCCGAATTTCTCGCCGCTATGCTGAATCCATATCTCTTGCCCTCCCGGGGGACACATCTTGTGGCGTGGATTAGGACGCTGCGATTAAAGCTTGGTGAATCGGCTTTACTGGCGGCGGCGCACGAGAGGCATCGGGCTACGGAAACGTGCGTACTCGACACGATTTTTCGATCAGGACGGTGGGCCCGCCCTTCTAGTAAAGTCGGTGATGAGCCGAATGACTAGAAGAAAAGCGTTGATGCGCTTCCGCAAGTCGCGGCCTCCCGTGCGAGCCGGAAAGACCAGAGGATTTCCTTGGCGAGCTATCGTGGGCATATCGGAAGGGGCGTTATGAATCGACGGAAACTTACCTTAGACGCTCACGACGACCAAGAGCGAGACGAGATCCAAAATATCTTGAGCGAGCTACCGGAGGATCATCCAGCATTGATCGCTCGCAGGGACGGTGCGGACGCAATCAAGCTAATGCACTTGGTTGACCGGAAACATTTGGTCGATAAGTTGACGATTGCGTGGTTGGACGGCCATGGGAGAATGCTGCGCCGCTCCAGCAAGTCTCGCCCGTAATGCCGTCCGCCCTCCCGGTCGCGCGACTGTGCGGAACCGCAGAACGGGGGATTAAGCCAGCTTAAGCGTTCTGCTGGCGAATGCGAAATCCTGTGGCTTGCCTGGGGGCAACGCCGATTTATCATCGCCAGATGACTATCCAATACCCGCCCATCGGTTCAAAGTGCAAGGAATTCGATTTACGCGCCAACCGGACTGCTCAGGTGGTCCCTACGACGGCGCCAAGCGGCAAGTCCGGATAGCCTGCCTCGAAAACCAAGCGGTTGACCTGGACAAAGCTCGAGCGCTTCAAGGGGAAGAGCGGCGACTATGTTTTGCTTACGCCGGCACCACCGTTGAAATCGAATCTGAGATCCACGCGCGCAGCACAGGGCTAACAATCCCAGAACCCGTTTAATCATTTTTGGCACTCCCTGAGCAAGCGCTGAGCTAGCCTGGGTCAGCCCAAACGACGGTGGTCTCCGTCAGTGAAAACTCTAAAGCACGAACTAAACCATCGCCGGTCTTCAGGGACTTGCCGCGGAGGCGGGCGGCGCAGGTTACCGCCTCACCATATCGCCACGGCGTCGTTATCGTCGTTCTTCCATTGCGCCCGATATGGCGCTACGGACTTCGCCGCCATCAAGCGGACCATGTGACCAAATACCCCGAAACGGCGAGCCCGTGTGCTTCGCTGCCAGCCTCCATTCCGATTAGACACGGTGATAAGCCGGCTAAGGGCGACACACTCTTGACACACTGAACCGCGTAATTGGCCAAAGTTGTCGAGCGCTGTGACCAACTGTGGCGCTTGATTTTTCGGGCAGAACAACGGTCGCCAAAAGGCCTCAACACCGGGAACCGCGTCTCATAATCCCTTGGTCGTTGGTTCGATTCCAACCCCGCCCACTCAAAATCAGGACTGGGCCGCTGATGTGAGGATTGTCACGCAGAGCGCGCTCGGCGCGCTGCGGGTATCCTTCGGTTCAAAGCAGGTCTGGCGCTGCGCGCCACCGAACCTGAAGGGAGAGCCATGAAAAAGAATATAACGGTCGTCCTTCTCCTCGTGCTCGCGGCCGGCTGCAGTAGCACACCGCGGGATGGAGCCTCCGCGCCGCCGATGGATCCGACCCGCAAGGTGAGCGAGCAGGATTGCAGCAGAGCGCTCAATAACGACGGCGGCAACCTGATGTGCCGTGAGGTCACGGAGGCCGAGCGCCGCGCCAGGGCCGCGGAAGAAGAGCGGCAGGCCAAGGCCCGGAAGGAAGCCGAGGAGCGCGCCGCGCGCGAGCGCCTCGAGCGTGAGCGCGCCGAGAAGCTTGCCCTCGAAGAGGCTACCCGAAAGCAGCGGGCTGCCGAGGAGGAGCGACTCGCCAAACTGCGGGCTGCCGAAGAGGAGCGGCTCGCCGCCGAGCGGCGCCGGCTGGAGGCCGAGGCCGCGCTCAAGGCCCAGCAAGAGCGCGAGCGCCAGGAGAAGGAGGCGGCAGAAGCCCTTGCCCGGGAGCGCGCCGCGCAGGAAGCCCGGGAGGCAGCCGAGCGGGAGTGTCGGCGTCTGGAGGAGGAACGGTCCGCCGGCCGCGAGGTACTCGAGAACTTCGTCGCCACCTATGGCGCGGTCGACGAGTTCAAGGGGATAGCCGGGCAGATCAGCGCGTTCCTCAAGAAGGCTCGCAAGCCGAAGCCATGCCCGCCAGCATGAAGGCATAACGGGCCGCGCTATCAGGGGTAGCGGCGTTAGGACCCGGCATGCGCAGAAGACATCTCTACGTCTTCATGTTCAGCGTGCCGGGCTTGCTTGCTTCGCTGCTCGTATCGTTCGCGGTGTTCGGAGCCGCGGCTGGAGTGCTCTGGCTCTTCGTCTATGGCGATAAGCCGTGGCCGCCGGTGGCAGGCCACATTCTGTTGATGCTGTTCGCCGTGACGGCGGTTGGCTCATGGCTCTTGCTCATGCGGCTTGCCTATGCCGCGGGCCGGCAAGCGGAGGCGAACGAATCGCTGAACCGTGCGCACGTGCTGGGCGCCGTGCTGGCCACGGTGGCCCTGCCACTGGGGGCGCTTTTTCACCAGTGGCGCGTGGGCAACATCGGCCCTCGGACCGAGGGCCAGGCTTGCATGGATTTCTGCATTACCAAGGGTTTCAGCGCCAGCGCCTTGCCGCCGAGGAACTCCGGCGAGAGGACTTGCATTTGCCTCGACGCGCAGGGGCGCGAGGCTGCCACGCTGCCGATCGACGAGGTGAGGAAGTTCTAGTCGCTGGCCCCGGCGCGCTGCTGGGCCTGCTGCATTGCGCCGTCGATCTTGTGCTGCGCGCGCTCCATGGTCTTCTTACCTTCCTGGAGCTCTTGCTTCTTGATCGAGGCCGCGGTGGCTGCGGTGCTGGCGGTTTCGAGCCCGCAACCGGTGAGCGTGGCCGCCATGGCGATGACGAGAAGTGTCTTCATGATGAACACTATAGGCGGAAACGGCCGCCACGGCCGTCAACAAAGTCCTCTGCTAGCGTGCGGAAGGACAGAAAAGCTGGGTCGGCGCTGCGAGTCCTGCTTCTGATCAAAAAAAACCCCAACGTCGGATGACGCCGGGGTTCCCACTCGGAAGAAGGTCGAGCGGTCGAGCGCACTTTACGGCGTTGGGCTGCGCTGGCCTGTGAAGCCATGCACAGGCAGCGGATCAAACTTTGTCAGCTAGCCCGGACGCTTGGTGTCGAAATTCTGTCCGAAGGCGTGCGCCGGCGTGAGCTCGGGATCAAGCCCGTTGCGGCGCGCGGCCTCGATCGCGAACAGGCGGCTGTGGAACGCAACCAGCGCGCGCAGGATCTGCAGGCGCAGGAAGTCGGCGCCGGGCAGCGAGCTCATGCGCCACTTGTGGTGCTCCGATTCCGAATACAGCGAAGCGGCGTAGTGCTCGACGATGCCCATCTTCTCCTGGCACTCCGCATCCTTCATCAACGTCATCGCCTGCCACGCGAGCTTCTCGACCTTCTGGAGCGCGTCTTTGTCCGCCCAACCGCCGGGGTGATGGATGAAGATCTCGCGCAACGCCGCGTGGTATTCGCGCGCCTTTTCCAGGTCGGGGTAAGCCATGCGTCCGATTCTGGGCGCGCGAATAAGACCGCGCAATGGCGCTTCCCACTCACCGGCGTAGCAGTCTTGGCGACACCGTGTCGCAGCCTACCGACAGTGATTACTGCGCGGCGGGAAGGCGCTCGCCCTTGCGATCGAGCAGCCGGGCGAAGTTCTCCAGGGAGATCAGGTGCAGGTAGATGCGTCCAAGGTAGCCCTTGCGCATCAAGTTCTTCAGCTGCGCCGTATTCAGGTTCTCGAGGTTCTTTTCAGCCACGCGATGCATGCCGGTGAGCTGCATCTTGGCGCCGCCCTTCTCCTTTTTCATCGTCGCTTGCATGGAGAACGGCTCGAGCAGCCCGTAGTCGGCGAGCAGCGCGCACATCTCGCGCATGCGCTCGAGATCCGCCTCGTATTCCGACAGCAGCCGCTCCACGCCCTTCCATTTTTCGCTCGGCTGTCCCGACGAATCGAACATCGCTTCGCCGGCGGCCTCGTCGAGCGCGGACTTCTCTACGCAGATCAAGCGATCTTTCTGCTCGACCTTGTTGACGTTGAGCCGCGCCATGCAGAATGGATAGCGCCGCGCGTAAGCCGGGATGTACGCGCCGCTCGCCCAAGCGCCGTCGCCGTAAAACAGGTTCTCGCCCGCGTTCAGCCCGAGCACCGCCACCGCGGCAAAGCTCTTACCCTCGTCGCCGCTGGTGAAGACGATCGGATAATGCCGCGCGATCGGCTGGAATTCGGTGCGGCTGATGGGCACCGCGTTGCCCTGGCGCACGAACGGCGGAACTTCGCCGGGCGGCAGCAAGCGCACTTTTTGCGTCTTGAGGAACGGGACGACTTCGGTGTACCCGAATGGAGGTGAGATCTGCATGGCGCTTTCATATTACGGTAAAATCCGCGCCCTGCAGTCGGCTCAAGTGCCGGGGTGGTAGCTCAGCTGGGAGAGCGTCGCGTTCGCAATGCGAAGGTCGAGGGTTCGATCCCCTTCCACTCCACCAACACTTGCATCCCATAGTGTGTTCCGAGGCGGACATTCCGGCGATCCGTCGCGCCAGAGTTTCCTCGCCTCGATGGGTCAGATGTTCCGGCGCCTGCTTGAACTGCACGCCCTCGACGCGGCAGGCATTGCCCGGCATGCCGGAGTCGACCTCGATGCGATCCCCGCGCCGGGCGAGCGCATCGAGGTCGAGAAAATCGACGCGCTACTGCGCGTCGCGATGCCGCTGGTCAATGATCCCGCCTTTGGGCTCCAAGCCGCACGCTGCTGGCACCCCTCGGAGCTGGGGGTCCTCGGCTATGCATGGCTGTCGAGCTCGACGCTTCGCACCGGGCTGCAGCGGGCGGTACGCTACTCGCGCCTGATAGGCGAGCGCGGCATTACCGAGATCGAGGACACGCGGCAAGGGCTCAAGGTCCGCTTCTCGGCGAAGCGCGGCAATCCGGCCATCGTGCCGGTCGCCGCCGTGGTCGTCGACATCGTGATGGCACTCCTGTTGGATCTGTGCCGCATGAATGCAGGTGCGGCTTTGCGACCGGTTGCCGCGACGCTGCGTCGGCTCAAGCCCGATCCTGCGGACGCCTACGGGCGCTTCTTCGGATGCCCGGTCCATTTCGGCGGCGAGGAAAACAGCTTCGTGCTCTCGGCCAAAGACGCCGACCGCCCGCTTCCGTCGGCCAACCGGCAGCTCGCGGCGACGTTCGACAAGATGCTTGCCGAGGAGCTGGCGCGGCTCGACAAGTCCGACGTCGTTTCGCGCTGCCGTGCGGCGGTGCTCGGGCAGCTGTCCTCGGGCGAAGGCACTGCCGAGCATACGGCGAAGCAGCTCCACATGAGCCCGCGCACGCTGCAGCGCAAGCTCGCCGAAGCGAACACGACCTACCTGCAGCTGGTCGACGACGCGCGCAGAGACCTCGCGCTGCGCTACATAGAAGACCCGCGCCGCTCGGTCACTGACATCACCTTTTCGCTTGGCTTCTCCCAGCCGAGCGCGTTCACGCGTGCATTCAAGCGCTGGACTGGCGTGAGTCCAAGCGACCATCGGACAAAGTTGCCCATCGCGCGCTCGCGCTGAAGCGGCCGCGACGAATGTCGCGCCGGGATTAGCGCCTGGCGCCAGCGGTCAAGTCTCAATTGGCCGGCGCGTCGATAGTAGAAAAATGGACTACCGGCTATTTCGTCTCTGCGATCACGCGCCGATCGAGACCTTGGAAGGGTACGTCCTCGCCCGTGCCTATGACGCAACCTGGCGCTCGCTCTACCTGTGCGAACCGGTCGGCCAGCACACCATCGAAGGCCTGGGCCTGGCGATTGATTTTGGCCCTTGTGGTAGCCGCAGAAACTAGTGTGCAGCGTGCCGTCGTATCGCGTCGAGCGTGGATCGAGCGCTTGGCACGCCAGGTCAAGTCAATGGCGCGCGCTGGGCAGCCAGGCATCGCAGCGGGTCGCAGAATCCCGTCCCAGAGTCGATGAACTCACGCTTTCCAATCACGTAAGAACCCTTCATGAACATGCTGCATCTTGCAATAGACCAACGCCACGCCGGTTACATCACACCGAGCTTGGCACGCACGTTGGAACGCGCTGCGCGCTGCGCGACGCTTGACCAAGCCGAAAACATATTGCGCGCGGGTGCGACGCCGACGTGGTGGATTGTCGCGCGCACGCCCGCTGCCGTAGCGGTTTCGCACATCTGGCAAGGGCGCCAACCGATTTTATGCGCGCAGGTGTTGGAGCGCGCTGCCGGCGGCGCATAGGCGATGGCCGATGGACCAGGGATTTCTGCTGTACTACGCAGTGGCCGTTCTGTCCTTGAGTCTCGTGTTTCTCGCCGCGGCCGGCATCGTGCGCAGGCTCATAGCGCGGAATTTCCTGCGCATGGCTCCTAACACCAAGCGCAATGCGCTTACCTACGCCCTGCACGTGGTCGAATGATGACGAGGGGATACTGGCCGAGCAGCTCGGGATTCCGATCGGCGAGCTGCTCGACTATCTCCATGGCAAGCAGGAGGTTCCCATCCCGGTTCTTCGCACCGCAATTCGCCTGATTCTGAAAAAAACCAAAGTGGACAATGCTACGCAACGCGACGTATTGCGGAAAATCGAGGAATTCAATCGAAAGCCCTAAGAGCCACGCTGGCTGAAGGGCAGTAACAGCCCTGCGGCGGACGCCACGAGAATGGTCGACGCGAACATCAGCGCGCCGCTGAAGTCGCCAGAACGCTCCACCACAAAGCTGACCACAAGGGGGCCGGCGACCTGGCTCGCCGCGAACGCCGCCGTCATCGCGGCGACCAGGACGTGCGCCGCGCCGCCCGCCACCTCGCGTGCGACCTGCACGCCGGCGAGGGTTGCGACCACGAAGGTGCCGCCAACCAGCAGCGCGCAAGTGAGAACGCCGGCGAGGCCGTCGATGACAAGCGGAGCGGCTACGCCAAGCGCCATCACGCATGCGCTCGCCAACCATAATCGCCGGCCGTTGAGAACGCGGTCGAGCGCGCCGGCGAGCAGCGCCGACGCCATGGCGGCGGCGCCGAATAGCGGCCATGCCCAGCCGAACACGGCGGGGTCCTCGATCACCTGCTTCGCCATCACCGGAACGAAGGTGGCCGGAATAATGTAGCCAATGCCGAAAGCGCTGTAGCACGCGACCAGGCGCACGGTATCGAGCGTCCACCGGTAGCCGGCGAACGCAGCGCTCGCCGTGGCGCCCTCACTGTCCTTCACCACCGGCCAGACGATCGCGCTCATGCCCACGCCGACGGCGCCGAGCCAAAGCCATGCCGTGCGCGACCCGGCGCCGGCGGTCATCAACGCGAGGCAAAACGCGCCGGCGAGGATTACGCCGGCGCCTACGCCGGCGAACACCACGCCGTTGAGGGCAGGCCGCCCGAGGCGCGCGAGGCGCTGCGCGCACCATGAGCTCATGTGAATCAGCGCCCACGCGCTCGAGACACCGGCGAGCGCGCGCAGCGTGAGCCACGTCGCCAGGCCTTCGGCGAAGCCCATCGCCAGCGTCGCCGCCGAAGTGACGGCGAGCGCGGCCCGGATGGCGCGGTCGGGGCGCGCGCGCTGCACCATCGCCCAAAGGGCGCCGGCCAGGTAGCCGAGATAGTTCGCCGCCGCGAGCCAGCCGCCTTCCGCAATCGAAAGGCCGGCGTCCTCCTGCATCATCGGCAAAATCGGGGTAAAGGCGAAGCGGCCGATGCCCTGCGCCAGCGCGAGGGCGACCAGCCCCGCGATCGCAATGATCCAGCCGGAGTTAATGTTCGGCGAGGCTCGAGTTCGCGAGGTCAGTGACCAGCATGTGACCCGGCGCGTGGGTGATGCAGAGCGATGGCTTGGCATCGAGCACCACCGACTGCGGCGTGACGCCGCAGGCCCAGAAGAGCGGCACCTCGTCGTCGCGCACCTCGGTCGCATCGCCAACCCACGGACGCGACAGGTCGTCGATGCCGATGAGGTCGGGGCGGCCCAGGTGCACCGGCGAGCCGTGCACGCGCGGGTAGCGCGAAGTGATCTCGATCGCACGGATCGCATCGGCGGGCTTGAACGGGCGCATCGACACCACCAGCTTGCCGCGGAAGCGTCCGGCCGGCACGGTGTCCACGCTGGTGCGAAACATCGGCACGTTGCGGCCCTGCTCGACGTAGCGCAGCCGCAGCCCGGCGCTGGTCAGCGCTTCCTCAAAGGAGAACGAGCAGCCGAGGATGAAGGTCATCAGGTCGTCGCGCCAGTAACGCTCCAGGCTATCGACTTCCTCGCGGAGCGAACCATCGACGAAAATCCGGTAGCGCGGTACATCGGTCCGGATGTCCAGGTCCTCGCCCAGCGCCGGCAGGCGCGGGTCCCCGGGCCGCGACATGGCGAGCAGCGGGCACGGCTTGGGGTTGCGCTCGCAGAAGGCACGGAATTCGTCGGCGTACTCGCGCGGCAGGATGCAGACGTTGCCCTGCACGTACCCCAGCGCCAGCCCGGCGGTATGCCCGGTATGCCGCCGCGCCCGGATCGCCCGGCGCACCTCCCGCGGATCGTTCATCGCCGTTAAGATACCTCGATGTTCGTCCCGGCCGGCGTAATCCCTGCGGTTCTCCTGCCGTTCCACGAGGACCTGTCGATCGACGAGTCCTCGTACCGCGCGCACCTGCGCGACGTTGCGGCGGTAGAAGGGCTCTCCGCCATCACCGTCAATGCGCACGCCTCCGAGGTCGCTTCGTGCACGTTCGATGAGCAGCGCCGCGTCCTCGAGATCTCAACAGAGGAATTGAGTCTGCCCGTCGTCAACGGCATCTACGCCGACGGCAGCCTGGAGGCTGCGCGCTTGGCGAAAATGGCTGCGCAGGGGGGCGCCTCTGCGCTGCTCGTGTTCCCGCCGGGCATCACCACCTTCGGCCAGCGACCGGAAATGGCGCTCGAGCACTTCCGCCGCATCGCCGACGCCACCGACCTGCCGCTGATCCTGTTCCAGTACCCGCTGGCAGGCGGGCAGGGGTACCCGATTTCAACGCTCATCAAGATTCTTGATGAAGTGCCGAGGGTGCGCGCCATCAAGGACTGGTGCGCGAATCCGCAGCTGCATGAACGGCAGGTGCGCCTCCTGCAATCGCGCACGCGGCCAGTGAACGTCCTCACCACGCACAGCTCCTGGCTGCTTTCCTCGCTAGTGCTCGGCTGCAACGGCCTTCTGTCGGGCAGCGGCTCCGTGATCGCGGATTTGCAGGCGCAGCTGTTTCGCGCCGTTAAGGCCGGGAAGCTGGACGAGGCAAAGCAACTGCATGAACGCATCACGCCCACCGCGGAGGTGTTCTATGCGGAGCCGTGGGTCGACATGCACAACCGCATGAAGGAAGCGCTGGTGCTGCTGGGCCGCCTGCCGCGGGCCGTGGTGCGTCCGCCGCTTGCCAAGATTTCGACGCAGGAAATCGAACGGATCCGCGCTGCGCTGACTGCGGCCGGGTTGATGAAACAACAAACATCACAGAGGAGAGTGGCATGAGGAGGATGATCGTTGCATTGGTGGCTGCGGCGCTGGCGCCGGCGGCTGCGGCGCAGAACGTGAAGATCGGCGTGGTGACGTTCCTGTCGGGCCCGGCGGCGTCGCCGTTCGGCGTGCCAGCCAAGAACGCCGCCGAGTTCGTCGCCGAATCCCTCAACCAGGGCACCGCGCCCAAGCCGTACGAGAAGCGCGGCTTCGGCGGTGCGAACCTCGAGCTCGTATTCGTGGACGAGGCGGGCAGTACCACCACGCAGGTGACAGAATTCCGCAACCTGGTGCAGCGGGCGAACGTCGACCTCGTCATCGGCTACGTGTCGAGCGGCAACTGCCTTGCCATCGCGCCGGTAGCGGAGGAGCTGAAGAAGCTCGTCAACTTCTTCGACTGCGGCACGCCGCGCATCTTCGAGGACGGGAAGTACAACTACGTGTTCCGCACCTCGCCAACCGCCACCATGGACTCGGTCGGCGCGGCGCTGTACGTGCGCGACGCCAAGCCGGGCGTCAAGTCGATCGCCGGCATCAACCAGAACTACGCCTGGGGCCAGGATTCCTGGGGCGACTTCGAGGCGGCGATGAAGGTGCTGGTGCCGAATGTCGAGGTCAAGACCTCGCAAATGCCGAAGCTGTTCGCCGGCCAGTACAACGCGGAGATCTCGGCGCTGCTCTCGGCCAAGCCGGACGTGATCCATTCCAGCTTCTGGAACGGTGACCTCGAGGCGCTGATCCTGCAGGCCGGCCCGCGCGGGCTGATGAAGCAAAGCCTGACGATCCTCACTACGGGCGAGACGGCAATGCACAAGCTCGGCAACCAGATCCCGGACGGCACGGTGCTGGGCGCGCGCGGACCCTTTGGACCCTATGCGCCGAACAACCAGTACAACAAGTGGTTCCACGGCGGCTTCGTCGGCAAATACAAGGAGCAACCGAACTACGCCTCCTATCAGATGGCGCAGGCGTTCCTCGGCGTGAAGGCCGCCTGGGAGAAAGCGCAAGACGCCAACGGCGGCAAGCGCCCGAGCGCGGAGCAGGTCGCCGCGGCGCTGAAGGGCTCGACGTTCGAGGGCCCCGGCGGCACGGTGCGCATGGCCATCGGCGGCGGGCACCAGGCGATCATGGAGACCGCCTACGGCACCACCAAGCTCGACAAGGGCAAGCTCACCGTGATCAACGTGAAGCGCTACCCGGCCGAGCAGGTGAACCCGCCCGAGGGGATGAAGTCGTCGGACTGGATCAAGAGCGGCTTCAAGAAGTAAGTCCGGCAGACCGCGACACTTGGACCAGCTGATCTCCGTCGGCGTCGACGGAGTGATCTATTCCGCGTGGCTGTTCACGGCCGCGCTCGGGCTGACGCTGGTCTACGGCGTCATGAAGATCGTCAACGTGACGCACGGCAGCTTCTACGCGCTCGGCGCGTATGCTGCCGCGTCGCTCACGGGCGCGTGGCTCGCCGCCGGCTATCCGCCGATGCTCTCCTACCTCGTGCTGCTAGCGGCGGCGCTGCTCGTCAGCGTAGTGGTGGCGCCGCTCATCGAGCGGGGCATCCTGCGCTTCATGTACGCCAAGGATGAGGTGGTGATCCTGCTCATCACCTACGCCCTGTTCCTGGTGCTCGAGGACGTGATCAAGCTGGTCTGGGGCGTGAATCCGTACTACATCGCCCAGCCGTACGCGCTGCTCGGCAGCTTCACCGTCGGCGGGCTGGCGCATCCGACCTATAACCTGATCCTCGTCGTCCTGGCGCTGGTCTCGGGCCTCGGCCTCACCTGGCTGCTGCGCAGCACCCGGGTCGGCAAGCTGCTCCGCGCGGTGATCCACGATCCGGAGGTGAGCCGGGCGATGGGCATCAACGTGAACCGCTACTACCTGGTGACTTTCACCTTCGGCTCGATGCTCGCCGCGCTCGCCGGGGCGTTCACCGCGCCCACGGTTTCCGTGGTCCCGGGCCTCGGCGTGGAGATCATCGTGCTCTCGTTCGCGGTGGTGGTGATCGGCGGCCTGGGCAGCCTGCCGGGCGCGGCACTCGGCGCGGTGATTGTGGGCATGGTCCGCTCCGCCTCGGTGCACTACTGGCCGGAGGTGGAGCTGTTCGTCATCTACTTCGTGATGGCGATGGTGCTCGCGTTCCGCCCGCGTGGCCTCTTCAGCCTTGCCGAGCCGAGGAAAATCTGAGGCCGGACCGGACACCGCTGCTGATCGGGATCATCCTCGCCGCCGTTCTGGCCGGAGGGTTTTTCCTCCCGCAGTGGGCGATGTTCCTCGTCACCATGGCCTGCGCGAACGGCCTGGTGGCGCTTGGCCTGATGCTGCTGCTGCGCGCCGGCCTGGTTTCGTTCGGCCAGGCCCTGTATTTCTGCCTCGGCGCCTACGCCGCCGGCGGCATCGGCCGCTTCTTCGGCGTGAGCGACATCTTCCTGCAGATGCTGGCCGGCGCGCTGACCGCCGGCTTCTTCGCATTCGTGCTGGGGTTTCTGCTGGCCCGCTACCGCGGGATCTTCTTCGGGCTGCTATCGCTTGCGCTCTCGATGATCCTTTATGGGCTGCTGGTGAAGAGCCAGGCGCTGGGCTCGACCGACGGCTTTAACATCCAGCCGTCGACGCTGTTCGGCATCCGCCCAGGCCCGGAGTGGGTGCGCTACTCGGTTCTCGCGTCTGCAGCCATCATTGCCCTGGGCTTGGCGCTCGCCGTGCACCGCTACCTGCGCACGCCGCTCGGCCAGCTCGGCCCGGCGATCAAGGACAACGAGATCCGCGTCGAATACATGGGCGCCTCGGCCCGCCGCGCGGTGCACGTCAAGTACGTGATCGCCGCCGTGCTCGCGGGCGTCGGCGGCGCGCTCGCCGCCACCACCGTGGGGCACATCGATCCGCAGATGGCGTTCTGGACCACCTCTGGCGAGTTCATCTTCATCACTATCCTCGCCGGCATCGGCAGCGTGGTGGCGCCGTTCGCCGGCGCGCTTCTCTACGGGATCATCCACACCACCGCCTACGACCTTTCGCCCAATACGTGGCAGATGAGCCTGGGTCTTTCGCTCCTGCTCATCATCGTGTTCCTGCCCGAGGGCCTGTGGTCGCTAGTAAGAAAAATGCGCATACAAGATGCCCGTCATTCTTGACGCCCAGGGGTTGAACAAGTCCTTCGGCGCCGTCACCGCCGCCAAGGACGTGAGCGCCGCGATCGAGAAAGACGCGGTGGTGGGTCTCATCGGCACCAATGGCGCCGGCAAAACGACCTTCATCAACATGATTACGGGCTATCTCAAGCCCGACACCGGGCGCATCCATTTCGAGGGGCGCGACATCACGGCGCTCGCACCGCGCGAAATCACGCGGCTCGGCATCTGCCGCTCGTTCCAGATCCCGCAGCTCTACAGCTCGCTCAGCGTGTTCGACAACATGATGATCGGCGTCGGCATCGTGCTGGACAACGCGAGGCTCGGCGGTTTCTTCTCGCGCGGCCGCATTTGGGAAACTCGGCCAGTGCCGGGGTTTGGCAAGCCGGCGGAGGCGGTGGCAGAGCATCTCCTCGCCCGCTTCGGGCTTTCGGATTACCGCAACCGCAACGCGCAGGTGTTGCCCGGCGGCGTGCGCAAGCTGCTCGACATCGCGCTCACCATGGTGGCGAAGCCGCGCGTGCTGCTGCTCGACGAGCCGACGAGCGGCGTCTCCGCCGAGGAGAAGTTCGGCATCATGCAGATGGTGCTCGATGCGGTGCGCGCCGAAGGCGCCACCGTGCTGTTCGTCGAGCACGACATGGAAGTGGTGAGCCGCTTCGCGCAACGCGTGCTCGCGTTTTACGACGGCCGCATCATCGCCGACGCGCCGCCCGCGGTCGCCCTGCAGGATCCCGAGGTGAAACGCCACGTCGTGGGGCGCGCGCGTGCTTAGCATCAGCAATCTCCACGTGTCGATTGCATCGGTGCACATCCTGCGCGGCGTGTCGCTCGAGCTGGCAACGGGATCGATGACCGGCCTCATCGGCCGCAACGGCGCGGGCAAGACCACGCTCATGAAGACGGTGATGGGCCTGCTGAAACCCGGCGCCGGCGCGGTTCGCTTCGACGGGCGCGATCTCGCCGCCGTTCCGACCTACGCGCGCGCGCGCCTGGGCATCGGCTACATGCCGGAGGACCGCCGCCTGATCCCGGACCTGACGGTGGAAGAAAACATCCTGCTTCCGGCGTGGGCCGGCGGCGCCGGCGACGAAGCGGCGCGCTTCGCGAAGATCCTCGGCTACATCCCGGAGATCCGCGAGCTCGGTCCGCGCAAGGGCTCGCAGCTCTCCGGCGGGCAACAAAAGCTCGCCGCACTCGGGCGCGCCCTGATGAGCGGGACGCGCCTTTTGCTCCTCGACGAACCGTTCGAGGGCGTGGCACCGGCGCTCGCCCAGCGCCTCGCCGAAGTCGTGCGCGGTCTCAAGGACGCGGGGATGACCGTGATCCTCTCGGAGTCGGATTTGCAGCATTCCGAGCGGCTGGTCGATCGGGTGGTGTCGATCGATCGCGGTGCGATCTCGACTCAGACTCAATAAGATCCTTCTGCATCTGCAGCGCCAGATAGCGCGAGTAGATCCGGCACTGCGCGAAGCTGCCGGCGATGAACCACAGGCCCGGCTGCGAGGTGCGGCGGAACATGTTGCGCAGCTCCTGGTCGTCGCCGAATCCCCAGATCGGGCCGACGCGCGCCGCGATCGCCTCGCCGAACAGCTTGGCCACGAGCGCTTCCGGCCCCTTCCACCCCGTCGCCAGGACCACGAGGTCGGCGCCGGGCAGCACGGACTTGAGCTCGGCGTACTGCGCGAGGCGGATCTTCCCTTCGACGATGAGATCCGAACAGCCGACGTTGAAGTAATAACCGCCGCCGCGCGTGAGGTACTTGAATTGCCAGCCGGTACCGTCCTCGCCGAAGTCCAGGCGAAAGCCCTTGCGCTCGAGCGCGTCGAGCAGCTCGCGATCGAGGCCCTTGGCATGCGCGGTGGCGAGCTGGTGCGTGCGCTTCGCCAGCGCCAGCGGCACCGAGGCGGTGATGAGGTCGCAATCCTCGAGCGGCGGGCCTTCGCTGTAAAGCGAATAGACGAGCTGCGCGCTCGGGTCGCATTGGATGACGAGCGTCGGGCTGCGCTGCACCAGCGTGACCTGCGCCCCCGCCGAATACAGATCCTGCGCGATGTCGTGACCGCTGTTGCCGGTGCCGATCACGACGGCGCGCTTGCCACGCCAGTCCTCGCCGTCGACGTACTCGCCGGAATGGATCACCTTGCCGGGAAAGCCGTCGAGCACGGCAATTTCCGGAACGTTCGGGATGCCGCTCACGCCGGTCGCGAGCACTACGTGGCGTGGCCGCAAGGTGCGGTGGCTGCCGTCGGCGCGCCGCAGCGTCACCGTCCAGCGCGCGTCCTTCTCGTCGTAGGTGCCGCCCTGGAACTCGGTTGCAGTCCAGTAGTTGAGCTCCATCGCCTCGGCATACGACTCGAACCAGTTGGCGAGCTTGTCTTTCGGGATGTACACCGGCCAGTTGGGCGGGAACGGCATGTACGGCAGGTGATTGACGTACACCTGGTTGTGCAGCGTGAGCGCGTGATAGCGCTTGCGCCAGTTGTCGCCCACGCGCTCGCCGCGGTCGACGATGAGGGCGTCGATGCCCCGCTGCGTGAGGCGCGCGGCAATCGAAAGGCCGGCGTGGCCGCCGCCGACGACCAGCACCGCCGGATCCCGATCGCGGTATTCGCTGCTCGCCCTGCGCCGGTCCAGCCAGTTCGGCCCGGAAAAATCGCGCGAGTACGCCTGGCCCTTCGGCCGCAGCTGGCCGACCTGCTCTTCGTGCCCCTCGAGCTCCGACAGCGCGGTCAGCAGCGTCCAGGCTTTCTGCGTGTCCGGAAAAAGGCGCACTACGCCGGCGCCCGGTCCTGCCGCGCACTCGAAGGCGAAGAGGGCTTCGATGCATTGTTCCCCCGCGCGCGTCGCCTGCCGGGGCGGCGTGCGTTGCGGGTCGATCCTGAATCCGCGCGCTTGCGTGCTCGCGGCGTGCTGTTGCAGGCTGGACACCACGGCGTCCGCGCCGCTTACGGTGCGGATGTCCCACGCGAATGCCAGCAGGTCGCGCCAGTGGCATTCGGCATGAAATAGCGCGCGCAGCGCAGCGCCGTCGCCGTGACGCAGCGCAGCTTCAAACCTGGCGAGCCAATCCTGGGCGATGCGAGCGAGCGTATCCATGGCTAACCCATAAAAAGTACACTATTTGAGCCACTCCTTAGTCCCCGTCCCTTGTCTGAACGTCAAAAAATGCTGGCGGGCGAGCTGTACGACCCGCTCGACGCCGAGCTCGCCGCGGCGCGCGCTCGCGCGCGCGACCTTTGCCAGGCGCTCAACGCCAGCGGGGAACACCAGCAAGGCGAGCGCCGGCGAGTCCTGCGCGAGCTCTTCGGCCGGGGCGGCGACAGCGTGTGGATGCAGCCGCCATTCTTCTGCGACTATGGCGCCAACATCGAGCTCGGCGAGCGTGTGTTCTTCAATTTCAACTGCGTGGTGCTCGATGTCTGCCGCGTACGCATCGGCAGCTTCTCGCTGTTCGGTCCGGCGGTGCAGATCTATACGCCGATGCACCCGATGGACGCGGCGCTGCGCCGCAAGCAGGAGTTCGGCAAGCCGGTCGACATTGGCGCCGACGTCTGGGTCGGCGGCGGCGCCATCATCCTGCCGGGCGTGACCATCGGATCGCGGGCGGTGATCGGCGCCGGCAGCGTGGTGACGCGCGACGTGCCCGAGAACGTCTTCGCCGCCGGCAATCCGTGCCGGGTCATTCGGGAGATCGAGCGCCCGACGTAATTTCCGCACAACGAAGTCGCGCCGCTCTTCATTGAAGAACGCATGGCGCCTCCTTACCCTGAGCGCATTACTTCCATAGGAGGCGTTATGAAATACGGAATGGTTGTTGCAGCGCTCACACTCCTCGTTCTCTTGCCGGCCTGCTCAGGCGACGACGCGACACTGGTTTCGAGCGCGCGAGCGGCCACCCCTGCGGAACAGCCGCTTTACCCGCCGCTGGCGGCTGACGCCGCAGACGGGCACGTGCACGAATATCACTAGCGGGCGCCGCCGACGGCGGAGCTCGCGCCGCTCGTTCCGGTGCTGGCACCGGTCGCGCCGCTGGTCGCCCCGGTGCCGGCGCTGCCGCCAGGACCCGGAGATTCGGGGCCGGGTCCTTCATGCGGCGCGCGTTCCGCGCCGCGCGTGGCAGATCGCAGTGCGCGCAGGCAGCGCTCTTTCTGCACCGCGTCCATCGACTCGCAGCGCTGCAGGTCCTTGTCGACCGGGCCGGCCGGCTGCGGCGGCGCCGGCGTGGTGCGAATGCGGCTGCCGGGACCCTCGGCGATTGCAACCGCCGCGATCCCGAGCAGGCTGACGAATAGCAGTCGTTTCAAGCCTTGTTACCGAACCGTGCCGGTAGGACTGCCGATCGGTGCGGTCGGCTGCGTGCTGGTGCCGCTCGTGGTGCTGCCGCTGGTAGTGTTGCCGCTTGTGGTGCTGCCGGGTGCGGTGCTGCCCGTGCCGGCGCGCTGCTGCTGCATGCACGAGTCTCTCTCCAAGCCGATCATGTTCTCGCACCGGCTCAGGCCGCCGACGGCGCCCGGCGGCGTCACCGGAGAAGGTGAAACGATTGGTCCTTGCGACGGTGTTACCGCGGGTGTCTGCGACGGCGTCACCGCCGGCGTCTGCGACGGTGTCACCGCGGGCGTTTGGGAAGGGGTGATCTGCGCGAAAACGGCTCCGGCAACGGCCAGGAGGGCCGCGGTGCTGAGGGTCTTCAACATGGCATTCCTTTCATCAGATACGGTTGACTGCTGCTGCAAGCGGTGTGCCGCGGGACCTGCGCAGCCTGCGCAAAGACTGCTTGAGCGCGGGGACCAGCGAATCGGTTTTCCGCGCCCTTGCGCATCGTCCGAGCAGGCGCTGCACGCAGGATTCCAGCCGCCGTCCGGTCATGCTTTGCGCCAGGCTGCCATCGAGGTACGAATCGATGACGGCGGGGTGGATGTAGCACTTCCTGCAAACTGCCTTGGTATTTCCCAGCTGGCGTGCCACCGCCTCGATCGCTTGCGCCAGCTTCTGCTTGCCCGCCGGCGGCTCGAGCGCATGCAGCGCCTGGGCGGCGAGCACGGTGCCCGCCCAGGTGCGGAAATCCTTGCTGGTGAACTCCTCGCCGGCGATGGTCTTCAGGTATTCATTGACGTCGGCGGAATCGACGGCGCGCGTTTCGCCGGCCTCGTCCACGTACTGGAACAGCTCGTATCCGGGCAGATCGCGCATGCGCCGCACGATCGCCGCCAGCTTGGGGTCGCTAAGCGCGACGCTATGCTGCACGCCGCTCTTGCCGCGGAAACGGAAGCTCATCGTCGATCCATTCACGCGCACCTGTCGCGTGCGCAGAGTGGTGAGACCGAAAGAATCGTTGGTGCGCGCGTACTCCTCGTTGCCGACGCGGATCCGCGTGGCCTCGAGTAGGCGCACCACAGTGGCGAGCACTTTTTCGCGCGGTAATCCGGGGACCGCGAGGTCTTGGTTGACGCGGCGCCGAATGCGCGGCAGCGCCTTGGCGAAGGCGAGCATGCGCCCGTACTTGGTTTCGTCGCGCACTTCGCGCCAACGCGGGTGATACCGGTATTGCTTGCGCCCGCGGGCATCGCGGCCCGTGGCCTGCAGGTGACCGTCCTCGCGCACACAAATCCACACGTCTTCCCAGGCCGGCGGAATGACCAGGCGGCGGATGCGGGCCAGTGTCTGCGGATCGCGCACCGCCTTGCCTGCCGGGTTGAGGTAGCGAAAGCCGGTACGGGTGCGCTGTCGGGAGAACCCCGGCTCCGCATCGCTCACGTACCGTAGGCCTGCGGCTTTTGCCGCACCTTGCGGCTCGCTGGAAGTGTCATTATTTGCCATTGGCCGGGGTCGCCCGCAAAGGCCGTGCCCGCGCGTTACCATCCCGCTCGATGAAGCCGCTCCGCTTGGCCGCCGCACTGCTGCAGCGCCTGGTCGACAAGATCGACCCCCATGAGGGCCGCTACCGCATGCTGTTCGAACGCAGCCCGCTGCCGATGTGGGTGGTCGATACCACAACGCTGCACTTTTTGGCGGTGAACGACGCGGCGCTGCGCCTCTACGAGTATTCCCGCGACGAATTCCTCGCCATGACCGCGCGCGACATCCGCCGGCCGGAGGACGATTCGGCCTTCCGCGAATTCCTGGGACACGGCGGCGCGGTGCACCACGGCGCGTTCCGCCACGCCAAGAAAACCGGCGAGCCGATCGATATCGATGGCGTGGGCCACCTCGTCGCCTGGCGCGGCCGCCCGGCGCGCCTGGTGCAGATCAACGACATCACCGAGCGCCTGCGCACGCAGCAGACGCTCGAGCGGCTGAACCGCGAGCTTGAGGTGTCGCACGAGCGCCTGCGGGCGTTGTCGAGGCGGCTGTTCGAAGTGCAGGAGGAGGAGCGCAAGCGGCTCGCCCGCGATCTGCACGACGATGTCGGGCAGGCGCTCACCGCGCTAAAGATCCAATTGGAGTCGCTCGCGCGCCCGGGCGGCGAGCTCGCGCCGCGCTCGCGCGTCGACGAGATCGTCGACACCGTGCAGCACACGCTCGAGCGCGTGCGCCAGCTCTCGCTCAGCCTGCGCCCGCCGCAGCTCGATGACCTCGGGCTGGCGGCGGCGCTGCGCTCGCACCTCGACCGCCAGGCACGCGTCGCCGGCCTTCAGGCGCATTTCGAAGCCGAGGACGCACCGCCGGCGCTGGCGCCCGATGCCGAGACGGCGTGCTTCCGCGTGGCGCAGGAAGCCATCAACAACGTGCTGCGCCATGCGCGCGCGCGCAACCTGTGGGTGCGCCTGTTCACGGCCGGCGGTCGCCTCGCGATCTCGGTGCGCGATGACGGCCGCGGCTTCGAGCTCGATTCGGTGCGCGCGCGTGCCGCGAACGGCGCCAGCCTCGGGCTCGTCGGCATGGAGGAGCGCATGGCGCTCGCCGGCGGCTCGTTCGAGCTGCGCTCGTCGCCCGGGCAAGGCACGGTGCTGCTCGCCACCTTTCCCATGGCCGCTGCCGGCGGAAAGGAGCGGGCCGTCGGATGATCCGCGTGCTGCTCGCCGACGACCACGCCCTGGTGCGCGCCGGCATCCATTCGCTTCTGCAGGGAATGCGCGAGGTGAAGGTGGTCGCCGAAGCGTCGAGTGGCGAAGAGGCGCTCGAGGTCGCCGACCGAGAGCGGCCGGACGTCGTGCTAATGGACATCGCCATGAAGGGAATCACCGGCCTCGAGGCCGCGGCGCAGATGCGCGAGCGCTATCCGGACGTGCGCGTGGTGATCCTGTCGATGCACTCGGGCGAGGAGTACGTGCTGCAGGCGTTGCGCGCCGGCGCCGTCGGCTACCTGCTGAAGGACGCCGCCACCGGCGAGCTCGAGCTGGCCCTGCGCAGCGTGATGCGCGGCGAGAGCTGGCTCAGCCCGTCGGTGTCGCGCCAGGTGGTCGAAGGCTACATGCACCGCACCGGCGGCGAGGCGGCGCCCGAAGTGCTCACCGCGCGGCAGCGCGAAGTGCTGAAGCTCGTCGCCGGCGGCAAGAGCACCAAGGAAATCGCGTTCCTGCTCAACCTGTCGGTGAAAACCGTGGAGACGCACCGCGCGCAGATCATGGAACGCCTCGGCATCCGCGACGTGGCGGGCCTTGTGCGATATGCCCTGCGTACCGGACTGGTGCCGCCCGAGGGTTAAGGATCCTTTACATTGCCCTCAGGAAACGCCTGCCGTTTTCTCAGGGACCCCCCGATGGCCGCGCGCCGGGTCCGCGCCTAGGCTGCCTGCGCATGTCCGACGAACGTATCCTCAAGATCGCCATCGCCGACGGCAGTCCCGCCTTTCTCACCGCCGCCGCCAACTACATCGCACACCTGCCGGGATTCGTGCTGGCCGGAACCGCCCACACGGCGCTGCAAGCGATGACGCGGGTGAGCTCCGCCGCGCCCGATGTTCTGCTGCTGGACTTGGGCCGCCCGCCCGCACGCGGCCTTGAAATGGTGAAGCAGGTGAAAGCCGCGCCGCACGCTCCCGCAGTCGTCGCCATGACGCTGTCTCATACGCCGGAAGCGGCCGCGGCCGCGAGCCGCGCCGGGGCAGACGCCCTGGTGGGCAAGGAAAGCTTCGTCCACGGCCTGCGCCAGGCGCTAGCCCGGCTTTTTCCCTAGTTTTTCGAGCCGTTTCGCGAACACCGTCATTTCTTTTTCGGCCTGGCGGTCGCCTTTTTTCTGCGCGGCGGCGATGCCTTGCCTGTACGCCGCCAGCGCTTCTTCATTGCGCTGAGTTTCGGCCAGGCTCTTTCCCAGCATTTTCCACGCGGCTGAATAGTTCGGGTCGCGCTCGACTGCGTCGCGCAAGTACTGGGCGGCGCGCGCGTGGTCGCCGCTCTTGGCGTACTCCAGGCCGAGCGAATAGCGCAGCAGCGCGCCGTCGCGGGGCGTGCCGAGCAGCTTTTCGAGCTGTGGAATCATTGAGCTAAGATACCCCCGATGAAAATTCCGATCCAGACGCGCGATGCGCCCGAGGCGATCGGTACCTACTCGCAGGCCGTGCGCGCGGGTGACAGTGTGTATCTGTCCGGGCAGATCGGCTTCGACCCGGCAACCATGCAGATGGCCGACGGCATCGACGGGCAGACGCATCGGGTGTTCCGCAACCTGGCGGCGGTAGCCACGGCGGCCGGGCTGAGCCTCGACCACGCAGTGCGAATGACGGTGTATCTCACCGATCTCGCGCATTTTGCGCGCGTGAACGAGATCATGGCGCAGTACGTGCGCGAGCCGTACCCAGCGCGCGCCGCGGTCGGCGTTGCCGGCTTGCCGCGCGGTGCGCTGGTCGAGATCGACGCCATCCTGCACGCCAATTAAGGCGTCCGCCGACAAGAAACTCGGGAAGCTCGGGCTGCGCTCGCGCTTCGACTTGGTGCTCCACCTGCCGCTGCGCTACGAGGACGAGACGGTGCTCACGGCGCCGCAGGAGGCGCGCGAAGGCGAGCCCGTGTGCGTGGAAGCCCCGGTTTTGAAGGCCCAGGTGATGTACCGCCCCAAGCGGCAGCTCGTGGTGCACGGCGAAGGCGTGGTGCTGCGCTTCTTCAACTTCTACGGCAGCCAGCTGAAGCAGTTCGAGCGCGCCGCGGAGCAGGGCAAACGGGTACGCGCCTTCGGCGAAGTGCGGCGCGGCTTTTTCGGCGCCGAAATGGCGCATCCGCGCTACCGCGTTGTGGCGCCGGGGGAGCCGCTGCCCACCGCGCTCACGCCCATCTATCCGACCACCGCGGGGTTGAAGCAGGCCGACTTGCGCAGGTACGTGCTCGAGGCGCTGGACGCCGGGCCGCTCGAGGACACGCTGCCCGATAGCCTCCTGCAGCGTCTCGACCTCGTGGCTTTCGCCGATGCCGTGCGCCTGCTGCATCAGCCGCAAACCGGCAAGGATCCCGAGGCGGCGTGGCGCCGGGTGAAGTTCGACGAGCTCCTCGCGCAGCAGCTTTCCATGCGCTTCGCGTACCGGCGGCGCCGCAGCCGCCAGGCGCCGGTTCTCAAAGTCAACGGTCCGCTGCTGAAGTCGTTCCTCGAGCGACTGCCCTTCAAGCTGACTAAAGCGCAGACCCGGGCGATGAATGAAGTGCTGCGCGACCTGCGCGAGCCGCATCCGGCGCAACGGCTGCTGCAAGGCGACGTGGGCAGCGGCAAGACGGTGGTGGCGGCGATCGCGTGCCTCGCCGCGATCGATTCCGGCGCGCAGGCGGCGGTCATGGCGCCGACCGAGATCCTGTCCGAGCAGCACTGGCACAAATTCCGCGATTGGCTGGCGCCGCTCGGCGTGCGCGTCGGCTGGCTGCACGCCGGCACGCCGAAAAGCGAGCGCAACGAGATGCTCGCGGCGCAGGTCGTCGTCGGCACGCATGCCCTGATCCAGAAGGGAGTCGAATTCACCAAGCTCGGCCTCGTCGTCGTCGACGAGCAGCATCGCTTCGGCGTCGAGCAGCGGCTCGCCTTGCGCAAGAAAGCCAGTGCTTCTACGCGGGGTCTGGCGTCCTCACGTGTGCCGCATCAGCTGATGATGAGCGCCACGCCCATTCCCCGCACGCTGGAGATGACCTACCTTGCCGACCTCGATGTTTCCACCATCGACGAGATGCCGCCGGGACGGCGCAAGGTTGTGACTAAAATCATCTCTGCAGGACGGCGCGATGAGATTCTCGATCGCATTCGGGAAGCGTGCGCCGAAGGCGAGCAGGCATATTGGGTCTGCCCGGTGATCGAAGAGTCGAAGGACGGCGATCTGCAAACCGCCATCGACACCCACGCCACGCTGACCCGCGAGCTGCGCGGGCTGCGGGTCGGCCTCCTGCACGGCAGGCTGCCCACCGCCGAGAAGGCGGCGGTGATGGAGGCATTCGCGAAGGGCAGGACGCAAGTGCTGGTCTGCACTACGGTGATCGAGGTCGGCGTGGACGTGGCCAATGCCTCGCTGATGGTGATCGAGAGCGCCGAGCGTTTTGGCCTGGCGCAGCTGCACCAGCTGCGCGGGCGCATCGGGCGCGGGACGCGCGAAAGCACCTGCATACTGCTCTTCGGCAGCGAACTGTCGGAAACGGCGCGCGAGCGCCTGAAGATCATCTTCGAGCAGACGAACGGCTTCGAGATCGCGCGGCTCGACCTGAAGATGCGCGGCCCCGGCGAGGTGCTTGGCCAGCGCCAGAGCGGCCAGCCGATGCTGCGCTTCGCCGACCTCGAGCGCGACGCCGACCTCGTGCGCGCGGCGCAACAGGCCGCCGCCGAGCTGATCGACGCCGATCCGGCCGTCGCCCGCGCCCACGTCGAGCGCTGGCTCGGCTCGAGAAAGGAGCTGGCTTCCGCCTGAGTTATCCTGTCGGCCCTATGGATCTGGCGTTCATCGCCCGGCGCCTCGATGCCTACGAGCGCCTCATCCGCCTCGACAAGCCGATCGGCACGCTGCTCCTGCTGTGGCCGACGCTGTGGGCGGTATGGCTGGCGTCCGGCGGCTGGCCTCGATTCGACATCCTGCTGATCTTCGTCGTCGGCACGCTGCTCATGCGCTCGGCGGGTTGCGCAATGAACGACTACGCCGACCGCAATTTCGACCGCCATGTCGAGCGCACGCGCACGCGGCCGCTTGCCACCGGCGAGATCCCCGCCCGCGAGGCGCTTGCCCTCGCCGCCGTGCTCGCCAGCGCGGCGTTCCTGCTGGTCCTGTTCCTCAACTGGCTCGCGATCCTGCTCTCCTTCGTCGCGCTCGCGATCACGATCACGTATCCGTTTGCCAAGCGCTTCTTCGCCATGCCGCAGGCGTACCTCGGCGTCGCGTTCGGTTTCGGCATCCCGATGGCGTATGCGGCGGTCCAGTTCCGCCTCCCGGCGGAATGCTGGGTGCTGTTCGGGGCGAACCTGTTCTACGCCTTCGCCTACGACACCGAATACGCCATGGTCGATCGCGACGACGACGCGCGGCTCGGGCTGCGCACTTCGGCGCTCACCCTCGGCCGTTTCGACGTGGCGGCGGTGATGGCGAGCTACGGCGCCATGCTGGCCGTCCTGCTCGCGCTCGGGCTCAGCCTGGAATATGCCTGGCCGTATTTCCTCGGCCTCGCCGTCGCCGCCGGGCTGGTGGCGTACCACTGGTGGCTGATCCGCGGCCGCACGCGCGAAGGGTGCTTCCGGGCGTTCATGCATGCCAACTGGATCGGCGCGGCCGTACTGGCCGGCATCGTACTGGCAACGTGATGGCGGAGCCCGGACCAGCGATCGCGCGGTTCACCTTCGAGCGCGGCGAGTTTCGCGGCACCCACCTGACGCTGTTCCCGACCTGCCTCGTGCATCGCAGCGACAACCACCTGGAGACGCTGCCGCTGGGCGGCGTGACGGCGGTGCGGGTTTCCTTCGAGCGCGACACGCGCAAGCTCGGCTGGGGCATCGGGCTGGTGGTGGCTGCCCTCGTCATGCTCGCGATTGCCGGGCCGATCTCGACCTTCGCCGCCGGCGCGGCGGGCGACATGGCTTCGGCCGGCACGCAGGGCGTGCCGCGGGCGCTCTATGGTTTCTTCCGTACCCTCGAGGCACTCGGCAGCCTGCTGCCGGTCGCCGCGCTCGGTTGCGTGATCGGCGGCGCGGCGCTTGGCGCTTTCGGCTGGCTGGGCAGGACCACCCTGCTCGTCAGCCTGCCCGGCGCCGAGCGCCTCTACCCAGTACGCGGCCGCGACACGCTGCTGCTCGACTTCGCCGAAGCGCTTAGCGAGCGCCTGATGCTGCTAAAGCGATGAAGTATTCAGACTTGAGGAGCTTCGTGTCGCAGCTGGAGGCGACCGGGGACCTCAAGCGTATCGGCGTCGAAGTCTCGCCGCGGCTGGAGATGACGGAGATCTGCGACCGGGTGCTGCGCGCTGGCGGCCCGGCGCTGCTGTTCGAGCGGCCGAAGGGGCACGAGATTCCCGTGCTCGCCAATCTCTTCGGCACCGTGCGTCGCGTCGCGGCGGCGATGGGCGTCGCCGAGGTAAGCGCCCTGCGGGAGGTCGGACGCATGCTTGCGCTGCTGCGCGAGCCCGAGCCGCCCAAAGGGCTGCGCGACCTGTGGGACAAGTTTCCGGTCTGGAAGCAGCTCCTCAACATGCCGCCGAAGACCGTGTCCAGCGCGCCCGCCCAGGAAGTGGTGGTGGAGGGTAAAGACGTCGACCTCGGGCGGCTGCCGGTGCAGACCTGCTGGCCGCAGGACGCGGGGCCGCTCATCACCTGGGGACTTACCGTCACGCGCGGACCATTGAAGCCGCGTCAGAACCTCGGCATCTATCGCCAGCAGATCATCGGCCGCAACCGCATCATCATGCGCTGGCTCGCGCACCGGGGAGGTGCGCTCGATTACCGAGATCATTCTCTAGTTTCAAAGGATCCCTTCCCAGTCGCAGTCGCTTTGGGCGCCGATCCGGCCACCATGCTCGCGGCGGTCACGCCGATTCCCGATACGCTGTCGGAGTACCAGTTCGCCGGCCTGCTGCGCGGCGCGCGCACCGAGCTGGTGAAATGCCTGGGCTCGGACCTGGACGTTCCCGCGAGCGCGGAGATCGTGCTCGAAGGAACCATCGCCCGCGACGATGTCGCGCAGGAAGGGCCCCATGGCGACCATACCGGCTATTACAACGAAGCCGAGCGTTTTCCTGTGATGACGGTGCAACGCGTGACCACGCGCCGTTCGCCGATCTATCACTCCACCTATACCGGCAAGCCGCCCGACGAGCCGGCGATCCTCGGCGTCGCGCTGAACGAGCTCTTCGTTCCGCTGCTGACCAAGCAATTCCCGGAGATCGTCGATTTCTATCTGCCGCCGGAGGGCTGCTCCTACCGGATGGCCGTGGTCAGCATGAGGAAGCAATATCCGGGACACGCCAAGCGCGTGATGTTCGGCATCTGGAGCTACCTGCGCCAGTTCATGTACACCAAGTTCATCGTGGTGTGCGACGACGACGTCAATGTGCGCGACTGGAAGGAAGTGATCTGGGCGCTGACCACGCGCGTGGATCCCGCGCGCGATACCACTCTGGTCGAAAGCACGCCGATCGATTACCTCGACTTCGCCAGCCCGGTTTCCGGCCTGGGCTCGAAGATGGGGATCGACGCGACGAACAAGTGGCCCGGCGAGAGCGAGCGGCGCTGGGGCCGCCCGATCGTCATGGACGCCGAGGTGAAGCGCCGCGTGGATGCCCTATGGCAGGACCTCGGGCTTTAAAAATAGAAACGCCTTGAAAAAGCGGGGCAGGAGCCCTATTATTAGCACTCGGCGTTATTGAGTGCTAACCGCTTAATGCCTCTGGCTTGGTTCATCCAAGCCATTGAAATACATCGCAATTTTTCAATGGGAGCTAACCGTATGAAAATCCGTCCGTTGCACGACCGCGTGATCGTCAAGCGCATCGAGGAAGAGCGCCGGTCCGCTGGCGGCATCGTCATCCCCGACACCGCCGCCGAGAAACCCGACCAGGGCGAGATCGTCGCCGTGGGCAAAGGCAAGAAAGACGACCAGGGCAAAGTGATCCCGCTCGACGTCAAGCCGGGCGACAAGATCCTGTTCGGCAAGTATTCCGGCCAGACCGTGAAGGTGAAGGGCGAAGAACTCCTCGTCATGCGCGAGGAAGACATCATGGGCGTCATCGAAGGCTCGTAAGCCAAGCCCAAGCCGCAAATCAATTTCGTAATCAGGAGAAGAAACAATGCCAGCCAAAGAAGTACGTTTCCACGAAAGCGCCCGCGCCAGGATGGTTCACGGCCTGAACATCCTTGCCGACGCGGTCAAAGTGACGCTGGGGCCCAAGGGCCGCAACGTCGTGCTCGAGCGCTCGTTCGGCGCCCCGACCGTCACCAAGGACGGCGTTTCGGTGGCCAAGGAGATCGAGCTCAAGGACAAATTCGAGAACATGGGCGCGCAGATGGTGAAGGAAGTCGCCTCCAAGACCTCCGACGTCGCCGGCGACGGCACCACGACGGCCACCGTTCTCGCCCAGGCGATCGTGCGTGAAGGCATGAAGTTCGTCGCCTCCGGCATGAACCCGATGGACCTGAAGCGCGGCATCGACAAGGCGGTCGCCGCCGTGGTCGAGGAGCTGAAGAAGGTCTCCCGGCCGTGCTCGAGCTCCAAGGAGATCGCGCAGGTCGGATCGATTTCGGCCAACTCCGATGCCGACATCGGCAAGATCATCGCCGACGCGATGGACAAGGTCGGCAAGGAAGGCGTGATCACCGTCGAGGACGGCAAGTCGCTGCAGAACGAGCTCGACCTGGTCGAGGGCATGCAGTTCGACCGCGGCTATCTCTCGCCGTACTTCATCAACAACCCGGAGAAGCAGATCGCCGTGCTCGAGGATCCCTACATCCTCCTGTACGACAAGAAAATCTCTTCGATCCGCGAGCTGCTGCCGATCCTCGAGCAGGTGGCGAAGGCGGGCAAGCCGCTGCTCATCATCGCCGAGGAAGTCGAAGGCGAAGCGCTCGCCACGCTGGTGGTCAACAACATCCGCGGCATCCTGAAGACCGTGGCCGTCAAGGCGCCGGGCTTCGGCGACCGCCGCAAGGCGATGCTGGAAGACATGGCGATTCTGGCCGGCGGCACGGTGATCAGCGAGGAGCTGGGCCTGAAGCTGGAGAACGCCACCATCAAGGACCTGGGCCGCGCGAAGAAGGTCGAAGCCGGCAAGGAGAACACCACCATCATCGACGGTGCCGGCGACAAGAAGCAGATCGAAGCGCGCGTCAAGCAGATCCGCGTGCAGATCGACGAAGCGACCAGCGACTACGACAAGGAAAAGCTGCAGGAGCGCGTGGCCAAGCTGGCCGGCGGTGTTGCGGTGATCAAGGTCGGCGCCGCCACCGAGGTCGAAATGAAGGAAAAGAAGGCCCGGGTCGAGGACGCGCTGCATGCGACCCGCGCCGCGGTGGAAGAGGGCATCGTCCCGGGCGGCGGCGTGGCGTTCATCCGCGCCAAGCAGGCGCTCGACGGCAAGCTCAAGGGCGAGAACCACGACCAGGACGCGGGCATCAAGATCGTGATGCGCGCTCTGGAAGAGCCGCTGCGCATCATCGTCGACAACGCCGGCGCCGAGCCTTCGGTGGTCCTGAACAAGGTGCTCGAGAGCAAGGGCAACCACGGCTTCAACGCGCAGACCGAGGAGTACGGCGATCTCGTGTCGCAGGGCGTCATCGACCCGACCAAGGTCACGCGCACCGCGCTGCAGAACGCTTCCTCCGTTGCCGGTCTGATGCTCACCACCGACGCGATGGTGGCCGAGCTGGTGGAAGAGAAGAAGGGCGGCGGCGGCGGCCATGACCACGGCGGTATGGGTGGCATGGGCGGCATGGGCGGCATGGACATGTAGTCCTCGTCATACGCTGCAAACAAAGAGGGCGCCTTCGGGCGCCCTTTTTGTATAATCCGCGCCTTCCCGCAGTGGTGCCGCAGCAGGCCAAGTAGCTCAGTTGGTAGAGCAGCGGACTGAAAATCCGTGTGTCGCTGGTTCGATTCCGGCCTTGGCCACCAGCCCCTTCCTCGACTGTTCTGGACTAGCGGCCAGCGTGCTTTGCCGTGCGCACCGGATACGCCGCCGGCTCATAGCGGGGGTCGACCGTGATCTCGTCGTAGTAGTACGTGTTCTTGGTCGCGGCGGCTTTGCGCAGCTTGGCCGGATCGAGCTCGCAGATGTAGATCGGCGTGCGCACGCCGCCGGTGTCGATCCAGCCGAGTACCGCCTTCGGCCGTCCGCCGACGAACACCAGTTCAGACACGCGCCGGAACGTCGACTGCCCGGCGCGGTGACGGTGGATCACCTTGAGACCGAGGCGGACCTTGCTGCGATTTTGCATGGGACGGAGTCTTGGCTCCCATGCAGGGTTCGTGCCGTTAGTGGAAAGGGCGACAGCGCCTAGGCACGGGCGGCGACCAGCACCACGTTGGAACCGCCAAAAGCGAAGGAATTGGACATCACCGCGCGCGGCGGCTCGACCCGCTCGGCGGTATGCGCCACGTGGCGCAGGCCGCATGCCGGATCCGGCTCGTCGAGGAACCCGGTCGGCGGCAGGATGCCGCGCTCGAGGGCGAGCAGCGCCGCGGCGAATTCCAGCGCGCCCGAGCCGCCGAGCAGGTGCCCGTGCAGAGACTTGGTCGAGCTCACGCGCACCTCGCGGGCGGACGCGCCGAACACCGCATTGATCGCCTCGGCCTCGACGACGTCACCCACCGTGGTCGCGGTACCGTGCGCGTTGATGTAGCCCACGTTCTGCGGCGAGAGCTGCGCCTCGGCCAGCGCTTCCTTCATCGCTCGCATCTGACCATCGCGATCCGGCCGCGACATGTGGACCGCATCGCAGGAATTGCCATAACCCGTAAGCAGCGCGTAGATGCGTGCACCGCGGGCGCGAGCGCGCGACTCCTCTTCAAGCACGAACGCGGCCGCGCCTTCGCCGAGCACGAGGCCGGTGCGCCGCTTGTCGAACGGCTTGCAGCTTGCCGACGGATTGGCGGGGTCGGCGGTCGCGAGCGTGCGCAACGCCTGCCAGGCGACCAGCACGCCGGGCGTCAGCAGTGCTTCAGCGCCGCCGGCGATCATGGCGTCGGCGCGCCCGGCCGCGATGGTGCGCATCGCTTCACCGAGCGCCATCGCCGAGGAGGAACACGCGGTCGAGTAATTGCCGAACGGGCCGCGCAGGCCGTGACGGACCGCGACATTCGAACCCGCGGCGTTGGCCATTCCCATCACCACCGTCAACGGACGCACGCGCCACTCGCCCTTGCCGTAGACCTGCTGATAGCTCGCTTCCTGCGTGTGCGCGCCGCCCATGCCGGTGCCCCACGACACGCCGATGCGTTCACGCGGCAGGCGTTCATCCGCAAGCAGCCCGCTGGCCGCGATCGCCTGGCCGGCCGCGGCAATGGCGAACTGTGTGACGCGGTCGAGGTTGGCCGCTTCGCCCTCCTTGAACAGCTCCGCCGCATTCCACTCGACGGTTGCGCCGACCTGCACGCCGGAGCGGCCCGCGACGTCGGGCGCGAGGCGCCTGATGCCAGAGCGCCCTGCGGCCAGCGATTCGTGGAATTCCTCGAGAGTGGTGCCGAGCGGCGAGACTACGCCGGCTCCGGTGACGGCGACGCGCCGCATGCGGGAGGGATCAGGCCTTGCCGGCGGCGGCGAGCGCGGCGGCGACGTGCCGCTCGAGGTCGGCGAGCGTCCTGATCGCCTTCAGGTCCTCGTCGGACACGCTGACGCCGAACTCCTCCTCGACCTTGAACATGAACTCGATGAAGCTGAGCGAATCGATGCCGAGGGTATCGAGCGGCGCGGCCGGGTCCAGCCCGTCGGGATTGATCGAAAATTCCTTCGCCGCCAGATGGCGGATGCGCCCGAGCGTGTCCATCGGGGATGAATTATAGTCTGCGGCGGGGGGACCGATGGCCGCCGCAAAACGCCCGCGCCGCAAGGCGCCTTCCAAGCCAGCGCTGCGAATGTCGGCGCTGCTCGGCCTGCAGAAGGTCGATCTTTTCAAGGGCCTCGACAGCTACACGCTGCGCGAGATCGCCGCGCAGTGCAAGTGGACGCGCTGCAAGCGCAACCAGGTGGTGATCCACCGCGATGGCATGGACCGCGACGTGTACTTCGTCATCGCCGGCCAGGTGCGCGTCACCGCCGAAGCCGGTCGCGGCCGGCGCATCATCCTTCGCGAGCTCGCCGCGGGCGAGGTGTTTGGTGAGCATTCGGCGATCGACGGCCGCGCGCGCTTCGCCGACGCGCTGGCGCTGCGCGAATCGCTGCTCGCCTCGATGTCGCCCGAGGCGTTCCGCGCCATCCTTGCCAACCACGCCTCGGTACGCGAGCGCCTGCTGCGCCGCCTGACCGGCTCGGTGCGCGAGCTCGCCGGCCGCCTGCTCGAGCTCGGCGCCCAGCCAGTGCAGCGCCGCACTTGGGTCGAGCTGCTGCGCCTCGCGCGCCTCGCCGGCATCGACGAGAACCGCGCGCGGCTGGATCCGGCGCCGACGCACAACGATATCGCGAGCCGGGTGGGCACCTCGCGCGAGCAGATCACGCGCGAGCTGTCGCGCCTGGTGCGCGAGGGACTGCTCGAGCGCGCCGGCCGCGGTCTGGTGCTGCTCGACGTCGCCGCGCTGGCGCGGCTCGCGGGCGACGTACAACCGGAAGCCGAGGCCGCTGCCAGTCCGGCGGTGCAGGAGCCGCGTGCCTTCCACGGCGTCACGTCGCCGCGGCAGCGCCGCGCCATCCTGGTGGCCGAGATGAGCGACTCCATTGCGCTCATGGAGCACGACGAGGAGCGCACCGTCGAGCGTTGCCGCACATTCCTCGCCCATGCCACGTCGCAGATCGTTCCGACGCACGCCGGGCGCAGCATGCTCAAGGTTCCGGCCGACGGCTTCATCGCCGAGTTTCCGGACGCCACGCAGGCATTGCGGTGCGCCTTCGAGCTGCATGCCGACCTGGCGCGCTTCAACGCCGAGCGCGATGCGGCCGCGCTCGGCATGCGGCCGGCATCCACATCGCGGAAGTCATCGTCGAGGCATTCAACGTGCTCGGCGACGGCGTCAACCTCGCCGCCGGCCTGGCCGAGCTCGCGAATCCGGGTGAAACGGTGGTTTCGACGCAGGCGCGCGACCAGCTGACGAGCGGAGTGGATGCCTCGGTCGAGGACTTGGGCGAGCAACGTTTGCGTAACCGCAGCCGCGCGGTGCGCGCGTTCCGCGCCTGGCCGCCGGCGCAAACGCGCGATATGGACGCCCAGCGCGGCGGTGCAGGCGCACGGCCGGCCTTCGATCGCGGTGATCCCCTTCCAGCTGCGTTCGGACGATCCCCGTTTCGAATCGATCGGCGACGGCCTCGCCGACGACACAATTGCCGCGCTGTCGCGCATGGCGGACTTCTTTGTCGTCTCGCGCCTGTCCACCATGGCGTTCCGCCATGCACCGGTGGGCGTGCGGCGGATCGGCGAAATGCTCGGCGTGCAGTACGTAGTCTCGGGCACTGTGCAGATTGCTTACCCACGGGCGCTGCTCGTGGCGGAGCTCGCCGATACGCGCGACGGTCGCATCGTGTGGAGCCAGCGCTTCCAGGGCGACGTGCCCGACGTGTTCGCCATGCAGGTTGAATTGGCGCGCAAGGTGGTGCAGAGCCTGGCTCCATTCGTGCGGTCGCTGGAGCTTAAACGCGCGCGCATCACGAACTTTGATCAGCTCGACGCGTATGCCATGACCCTGCGCGGCGTCGAAATGATGCATCGACTGTCGCCGGAGGACTTCCTGCAGGCGCGAACCGCTTTCGAAACCGCGATCGCGCGCGATCCGGTGTCGCCGCACCCGCATGCCTGGCTTGCGAAGTGGCACGTCCTGCGCGTCGCGGTGGGCGCCAGCGAGAATGCCGCAGCGGACAGCGCAGCTGCGACCGCATGCGCCGAGCGCGCGCTCGCCTGCGATGCCGACGACGCGCTGGCGCTGGCGGTGAATGCGCATGGTCGCGGCTGGTCGCGGCACGATCTCGACGTCAGCAGAGCGCGGTCTGGCGCAGGCGCTGGCCGTGAATCCGAACGAGCCGCTGGCCTGGCTATGGCGCGGGTTGACCCACACATGGCGCGGCGAATGGCGCCGAGGCAGTGCAGTGCGCCGATCGGGCGCTGTCGCTCTCGCCGCTCGATCCGATGATCTACTACTTCAATTCGCTTGCCGGCATGGCGAACCTGATCGATGAGTCGCTACGAGCGCGCGATCGAACTCTCCACGCGATCATTGCGCGAGAACAGCTTGCACACGCCGACACTGCGCACGCTGCCGCTGCGCTCGTACTGTCGGGGCGACCGGAGGAGGCGCGCGAGGCGATGGCGACGGCTACGCGCAGCTCGAGACCGGCGCTGACGGCTACGTGCGTTGCGCGCACGCTATCCGGGGCGTGATAGCCCGCAAGCCGCGACGTTTTCATCGGCGCGCTGCTGGAACGCCGGATTGCCCGCGTAGCCGCAGCGAGGCGCCGATCGAAACGCCGGCGGCAATCGCGACGAACGCCGCGATCTCGGTCGGCGGAGGGAACCTCGCCGAGGAACACGAGCGCGAGGATCGCGGCTGAGCACCGGCACCGAGCGCGACCAGCGCGCTCGAGCGCTCGGCGCCAGGCTGCGAAATGGCGTGGTTGAGCGCGACGAAGCGCGACGCAGCCGATCAGCACGCCTTGCCAGAGGACCTGCCACGACGAGTTCGAGCGGCGGAGACGCGCCACAGCGGTGCGGGCGCGGACCAGAGATACCAAGGGACCACGACGAGCGCCGAATAGAGCGACACGATGGCCGCACCCTGGATCGCGCCGACGCCCCAGGTGCGTAGTTGAAGCACGTAGAGGGCGCCGAGGGCGGAAGCCGCGAGGAACATGGCGTCGCCGGCAAGGAGCACGCGGCATGTTGCGCTCGGCGGTGCTCCACCACGCGAGCGCCACGACGCCCATGGCGCACAGCGTTGCGCCAACGATGACGCCGGGACGAAGGTCGTTTGGCGAAGACGCACGAACCCGAGGAGGGCCACCCAGGCCGGCGTTGACGCCCGGACCGAGCGCGGCGGCGTGGTTGGCTGGGGCAAGCTGCAAGCCGCAGATCACCAGCGCCCCCATTGCCAGCGCCTTGAAAGAGAGTTAGCGGGACGCCTTGCAGCCAGGCGCGCGCGGCGCGATGGTACGGAACTGCAGCAGCAGATAGGGGAGGAAAAGCAGCGCGCCTACGCCGAAGCGCAGGGTCACCAGCTCCTGTGCCGCGAATGAGCCAGTGACGCCGGCCCGCGTAGCGACGGGATACGAAGCCGCAGATGAGGACCGCGATGGCCGCGGCCCAGTAGCCGTTCACTCGGCGTGCACGGGGCAACCGCTCCTGCGCCGACGTCGGGCCGCCGTCGCATAGGCGCCGACTGGCCGGCGGTTCCAGGTTGGGCTTCACGATCGTCTGCTCGTAACGCTGCCATGCTTCCGGCGGAAACGCGCGCGGATCGTCCACGACGGCAAAGCGATTCGAAATCTCGTCGGCGTACGCGCTTCGATGCAAGGGCTGCACCTGCACAAGCGGCGTCTCGGTGCTGAAGTGGATCGGAATATCAGTCTTGACGAGGCGCAAGTTCGTGAACAATGGCCCGAACCAACGATCGGTTTCCACAATCCCTTCGTAGAGATCGAAGGCGAGGCTGCGCGGCAGGTTGGCCGGCGGCCGCACGAGCACGCTCCAGTCTTCTGCGCTCTCGATAAAAAACCCGGTCCAGACCTGGATGCCGCCCGGCTCCGGCGCTGCGCTTAGGAAAGGCGGTGAAAATCCACGTAAGTGCGCGGGCGCCACGCGATCGAATACAGCCCGATATCCGGGGAACTGCGCGCTGGTGAGCGGATACCACGCTTTCGCCCCGTTGTAGGTCCAGATGATTTGCGATCCGTCCCACTGCAGGGTGAAATCGATTGGGGGAAACACGTACCAGCCGAAAGACGAAGCCGCCCGCAGGGCTTCGCAGTACTGGAAGCCGCGGGTCGGCAGCGTCCCGAGCACCGAGGCATCTGCGCGCACGGGCGCGCGACAACCCGGTATCGCCCCGTAGAAGGTCACTGCAGGGTTCGGCTGGGGTGTTCCATTCATGGGTGATCGCCTACTTGCGAAGAATGGCCGGCGCCGAGCCGTTGCCAAAACGAATTGCGCCCGAATCCTGGGTCGAGCGCGTCGCGGGCGCGCACTACGATCGGCTTGGCGATTTTCTTCGGAGCTTTGCGAACGACGGCTGTTTCTTGCTGGACATGAGATTTCTCCTTGAACGGGTTGTGGTCAATGGTTCAGATTGCGAACGCGCACCAAAAGCGGCGGCGTGTGAACCATGCCTGCGCGGCGAGGCCTTCATCAACCCGCCGGGGGTGGGAAACAATGAAAGGTTTGTCCGAGAAAACAGCGCTACTGCGCGGTCCCGCTGCCTGGCTCACGCGAGCGGGCGCGCATCGAGCCCGATTGAGCGCTGCCACCGTTCCAAAAGCCGCTTTCCCCCGAAATGTGTGCGTAAACGCACACGGGTAGATCGAATCTTCGCGAGGTTTCGCCGGCCGCTAGAGGCGTCTTGGCCGCCGCGTTTTATCGTTTCTCCCGATGATCGAGGTAATGCTCGTTGACGACCACGCCCTGGTGCGCGAAGGCGTAAGCCGGCTGCTGCAAGAGGAGCCCGACATGCGCGTGGTGGCGGCTTTTGCCGACGGCCACGCCGCGGTGCGCTTCGCCGCGCGCGAGGAGCCTGATGTGGCCATCCTCGATATCTCCATGCCGGGCGTCGGCGGGTTCGACGCCGCGCGGCGCGTGCGCGCGGTGTCGCCGCGCACTCGCCTGCTCATGCTGTCAGTGCACGCGAAGGTGGAGTACGTGCAGCAGGCGCTGTGGGCCGGCGCGAACGGCTACCTGCTCAAGGAATCCGCGGGGCATGAAGTCGCCACGGCCGTGCGCGTGGTGTTCTCGGGCCAGCGCTATCTTGGCGACGGCGTCCCGATGCGCGCGCTGGCACCGGGCAGCCGCGAGGATCCGCTGCAGCGCCTGAGCGCGCGCGAGATGGAGGTGCTCAAGCTCGTCGTGGAGGGCAATACCAGCATGCAGATGGCGACGCAGCTCGGCCTGTCGCCGAAGAGCATCGATACCTACCGCAGCCGCCTGATGACAAAGCTCGGACTCGACGATCTGCCGGCCTTGGTGAAGTTCGCCATCCGGCGCGGCCTCACCAGCGTTTGACGGTCGAAACCCTCTTATAATCTGCGGCTTGGCCGCATCCCTGTTTGCCCTCGGACTGAATCACCAGACCGCGCCGCTCGCGGTTCGCGAGCGCGTGGTGTTCCATGTCGAGCGCCTGCAGGAAGCGCTCGGCGAGCTGAAACGCGGGCTGGCGCGCGAGGCGGCGATCCTCTCCACCTGCAATCGCACCGAGCTGTATGTCTCCGGCGAAAAGCCAGACGAGCTTGCGCAATGGCTGGCGCAATACCACCGCTTCGGCGCCGCCGACCTGCAGCCTTACCTCTACACGCTGCCCAATGAGCAGGCCGTGCGGCATGCCTTCCGCGTCGCCTCGGGCCTGGACTCGATGGTGCTCGGCGAACCGCAGATCCTCGGCCAGATGAAGGACGCCGCGCGCGCGGCCGAATCGGCGGGCACGCTCGGCAGCGTGCTGCACCGCCTGTTTCAGCGCTCCTTCGCCGTGGCGAAGGAGGTGCGCTCGACCACCAGCATCGGCGCGGCCAGCGTCTCGATGGCCGCGGCGGCGGTGAAGCTGGCTGCGCGCATCTTCCCGAGCCTGAAGGACCAGAGCGTGCTCTTCATCGGCGCCGGCGAGATGATCGAGCTCGCGGCGACGCACTTCGCGGCGCAGGCGCCGGCGCGCATCACCGTCGCCAATCGCACACTCGAGCGCGCGCAGCGCCTGGCCGCGCGCTTCAATGCGCGTGCGCTCGAGCTGCGCTCGCTGGCCGAGCACCTCCACGAGCACGACATCGTGGTTTCCTGCACGGCGTCGTCGCTGCCGATCCTCGGCAAGGGCCTGGTCGAGCGCGCCTTGCGCGCGCGCCGCCGCCGGCCCATGTTCATGGTCGACCTCGCGGTGCCGCGCGACATCGAGCAGGAAGCCGGCGAGCTCGACGACGTGTTTCTCTACACGCTCGACGATCTGGCCGGCATCGTCAGCGCCAACCTGGACTCGCGCCGCTCCGCGCTCGAGCAGGCCGAAGCGATCATCGACAGCCAGGTCGGCCAGTTCATGCATTGGATGCGGCTGCGCGAAGGCGTGCCGCTGATCCGCGCGCTGCGCGAGGACGCCGACGCGGCGCGCCGCCGCGAGCTCGAGCAGGCGCTCAAGGCGCTCGCGCGCGGCGAGGATCCGGCCAAGGTGGTGGAAGCCCTTTCGCAGACCCTGACCAACAAGCTGATGCATGGTCCGACGCAGACGCTTTCCGAGATGCTCGCCCGGCTGAAGCAGGGCCAGTGAACCCGAGGCTGCGCACCAAGCTCGACAGCATGGTCGGGCGGCTCGGGGACTTGAACGCCCTGCTGGCGGCGGAGAACGCCACCAAGGACATGGAGCAGTTCAAGCGCCTGTCGCGCGAGCATGCCGAGGTTTCGGATGTGGTCGCGCTGTTCCAGCAATACCGTCAGGCCGAGGGCGACGCCGAAGCCGCGCGCGAGCTGGAGCTGGACGAGGAGCTGAAGAGCGCGAGGGCCAAGATGGAGCGGCTGGAAGCCCAGCTGCAGAAGACGCTGCTGCCGAAGGACCCCAACGACGACCGCAACCTCTTTATCGAGGTGCGCGCCGGGACCGGCGGCGACGAGTCCGCGCTTTTTGCCGGCGACATCTTTCGCATGTACACGCGCTATGCCGAGCGGCGCGGGTGGCAGGTGGAAATCATTTCGGAGAGCGTTTCCGAGCTGGGTGGCTTCAAGGAGGTGATCGCGCGCCTGGTCGGCCAAGGCGCGTACTCCCGCCTCAAGTTCGAGTCCGGTGGCCACCGCGTGCAGCGCGTGCCGAAGACCGAGGCCCAGGGTCGCATCCATACCTCGGCGTGCACCGTCGCCGTGCTGCCCGAGGCCGACGCCGTCAATGAGGTGGTGCTCAACCCTGCCGAGCTGCGCGTCGACACCTTCCGCGCTTCCGGCGCCGGCGGCCAGCACGTCAACAAGACCGACTCCGCGATCCGTGTCACGCACCTGCCCACCGGCATCGTGGTCGAATGCCAGGACTCGCGCTCCCAGCACAAGAACCGCGAGAAAGCGCTCAGCGTGCTGGCGGCGCGCATCCGCGACAAGCAGCTCTCCGAGCAGCAGGCGAAGACCGCCTCGACGCGCAAGCTGCTGATTGGCTCGGGCGATCGCTCGCAGCGCATCCGCACCTACAATTTCCCGCAGGGCCGGGTCACCGACCACCGCATCAACCTCACGCTCTACAAGATCGAGCGCATCATGGACGGCGAGATCGACGAGATCGTCGACGCGCTCGCCGCCGAGTACCAGGCCGAGCAGCTGGCAAGTCTTACCGAAGAAGCCGCTTGACGATCGAACAAGTTCTTCGCGCGAGCGGCATCGACGCGCGCGAGGCGCGCCTGCTTCTTGCTGCCGCCACCGGCCGCTCCGAGGCCAGCGTGCTGGCCCATCCCGAAAAATCATTGCTGGAACAAGAAAAGAACCAGTTCCTCGAAATGACGGCGCGCCGAGCTGCGGGCGAGCCCATTGCCTACATCCTCGGCCACAAGGAGTTCTACGGGCTCGAGCTGACGGTGAATTCAGCCGTGCTGATTCCGCGCCCGGAAACGGAGCTGCTCGTCGACTTGGCCCTCGATCGCAATCCGGCCTCGGTGCTGGACGTGGGCACCGGGTCGGGGGCGATTGCGCTGGCGATCAAGCGCTACCGGCCGGACGCGCGCGTTGTTGCCACCGACGCCAGTGCGCCCGCGTTGGAAGTGGCGCGGCGCAACGCCGCCCGCTTCAACCTCGAGGTCGAGCTGCGGCACGGGCGCTGGTTCGAGCCAGTGGCGGGAGAGCGGTTCGAAGCGATCATCTCCAACCCGCCTTACGTGGTGGTCGGCGACCCCCATCTTGCCGCCCTGCCGTATGAGCCGCGACTCGCGCTGCTCGGCGGCGCCGACGGTCTGGACGGGTTCCGCGTGCTGGCGCGCGAGGCGCCGGCGCACCTGCTGCCCGGCGGGTGGCTGCTGGTCGAGCATGGCGAAGGCCAGCACGAGGCGGTACGCGGGTTGCTGGAGGCCGCGGGCCTTGAAACTACGGCAAGCTGGCCCGATCTGGCCGGAATCCCGCGGGTGAGCGGGGGAAAGCTATAAAATGGATGCCATGGACACTCAACAACGCATCAAGGAGCAGGTCACCGGCAACCGCGTCGTGCTTTTCATGAAAGGCACCCCGCAGTTCCCGCAGTGCGGCTTCTCGGCGCTGGCGGTGCAGGTGCTCAATGCCTGCGGCGTGCAGCAATTCGCCACGGTGAACGTGCTCGCCGACGCGGCGATCCGCGAAGGCATCAAGCACTACGCCAACTGGCCGACCATCCCGCAGCTCTACGTCAACGGCGAATTCGTCGGCGGCTCGGACATCATGCGTGAGATGTACGAGTCGGGCGAGCTGCAGAAGCTGCTAGAGCCGACCAGCCAGAAGGCTTAGCGTCGCTTTCACCTGCGCGAGGTAGCCGCCACCGAAGATGTTAAGGTGGTTGAGCAGGTGATACAGGTTGTAGAGGTGCTTGCGCTGCTCGTATCCGGGCGCTAGCGCAAACGCCTCGTTGTACCCCTGGTAGAACTCCCGCGGAAAGCCGCCGAACAGCTCGGTCATCGCAAGATCGGTCTCGCGATCGCCGTAGTACACCGCCGGGTCGAACACCACCGGCCCGTTTGCAGTAAAGCCCGCATTCCCGCTCCAAAGATCGCCGTGCAGCAGCGAGGGCTGCGGTCGATGATTTTCCAGCAGAGCGAGTGGCGGCATTTCCACTGCGAACCCGTTCTTTTTCGCCAGATCAACCTGCGGCCGCATGCGGTGCTCACGCCAGAATTGCGCCCAGTCGTCGCGCCACCCGTTCTGCTGCGGAGTCAAGCCGATGTAGTTATCGCGCGCCCAGCCGAAGCGCGGCGCGGTCTGGCGATGCAGCGCCGCGAGCATGCGGCCCAGCTGCGTGAAATCGCCGCTGCGCTGCAGGTCGAGGCGCTCGAGCAGAATAAAGGCTTTGCCGCTGCGGATACCGCGATCGAGCACCTGCGGGACGCGGATGTGCGGGCGAAGGGCCTCGAGGCCGTCCGCTTCGGCGGCAAAGGCGTCGGCACGCGACGGCGCGCCTTCCTTCAGAAACCCCTTCACGCTTAACCGGACGTCAGGCGGGTGTTCGCGAGGTTCAGGCGCTCCACCAGGATGCCGATGAAGGCGCGGTCCACATTGCTGCGGCAGGCGACGGTGGCTTTCTCGAGGTCGGCGATGCGGATGCGCACGACGTGCGAATCCTTCGCGGTGCTGACGGTCGCGCCGCGCTCGCGGCGCTCGAGCGAGAGGTACGCCATCTCGCCGAAGCATTCGCCCGGACCGAGGACGGTGAGCAGCTTGCGGTTCTTGGTGACACGCGCTTCGCCCTCGACCAGCAGGCAGAAAAAATCGCCCGGCTCGCCCTCGCGCACCAGCTCGGTGCCGGCCGGCACGCGCTCCCAAAGGCCGACGCGCACCAGCTCCCACAGCTCCGGCTCGGCGAAGCGGCGGAAGAAAGGCATGGCGCGCAGCGCGGCGAACTTGTCGGCGTCGCCGAAGGTGGCACGCCGCTCGCCGCCGAGGCCGCTGCGCAGCGCCTCCACCAGCTCGTCGGCGAACTCGTCGGCGCTCTGGTAGCGGCCGCGCGCCTCCTTCTGCATCGCGCGGCGCACGATGCGGTCGAGCGCCTCGGGCACCTCGGGCCGGTGCGAGGACGGCGGCGCCGGCTCGAACTGCGTGATCTGGTAGATCATGCTGAACTTGTTCGAGCCCTGGAACGGCAGCTTGCCGGTGAGCATCTGGTACATCACCACGCCGAGCGAATAGAGGTCGGTACGGTGGTCGACCAGCTCCTCGCGGATCTGCTCCGGCGACATGTAGGCGGGCGAGCCGACCCCGGTGATCTGGGTGGTCTCGGCGCCAACGTTGAGCGCCAGGCCGAAGTCACCGACGCGCACGTCGGTCGGACGCCGCGGCGTAGAGCAGGTTGCCGGGCTTGATGTCGCGGTGCGTGACGCCCTGCAGGTGCGCGTAGGCGAGGGCGCGCGCGCACTTGAAGATGATCTCGACGGTCTGCTCGATCGGCAGCAGCTGCTCGGGCGCGCAATAGCGCTCCATCGTCCCGCCGGGGACGTACTCCATCACGATGTAGCCCGAATCCTCGCCGATGCCGGCGTCGTAGATCTGGGCGATGTGCGGGTGGTCGAGCTTGCCGGCGAGCGATGCCTCGGTAAAGAACAGCTTGCGGAACAGGCGCCCGCGCGCCGGGTCGCGCAGCGACTTCGGGAAGATGCGCTTCACCGCCACTTCGCGGCCGCGGAATGGGTCCTGGCAAAGGAACACTTCCGAAGTCGCGCCTTCGCCGAGCTTGCGGATCACGGGATAGTTGGCGACGTGTTCCACGAGCTCGCGCTGCGCTTTCAGCGCTTCAGGCGCTTGCGGGCGCGTGCGGCGGCGCGGCGTACCTCCGCCGGGGCGGTGCCGCCGGGGTGACGGCGGGCCGCGACCGAGCCGTCCAAGGTGAGCACCCGCTTCACGTCCGGACCAATCATTCCGGAGAATGACCTGAGCTTCTCCAAAGGCAGGGCGGAAAGATCGACGTTCGCCCGCTCGGCCTCGCGCACGGCTCCCGCGACGACGTGATGGGCGTCGCGGAACGGCATACCCTTGCGTACTAGGTAATCCGCGAGGTCGGTTGCCGTGGCGTGGCCTTCGAGCGCCGCGGCGCGCATGCGGCCGGCGACCGGCTCCAGCCCGCCAACCAGGCCGGCGAAAACGCCGGTGCACTCGCGCACCGTATCCACCGTGTCGAACAGCGGCTCCTTGTCCTCCTGGTTGTCTTTGTTGTACGCGAGCGGTTGCGCCTTCATCAGCGCCAGCAGCGCTACCAGATGACCGAAGACCCGCGCGCTCTTGCCGCGCACCAGCTCCGGCACATCGGGATTTTTCTTCTGCGGCATGATCGACGAGCCGGTGCAATACGCATCCGGCAGGCGCACGAAGCCGAAGCGCGGGCTCGCCCACAGGACGAGTTCCTCGGCGAAGCGCGAAAGGTGCACCATCAGGATCGAGGCGGCGCCACAGAATTCGATCGCGAAGTCGCGGTCGGACACGGCGTCGAGCGAGTTCTCGCACAGGCCCTCGAAGCCGAGCTCCCGGGCCACGCGTTGACGATCGATCGGGAAGCTGGTGCCGGCGAGCGCGGCTGCGCCGAGGGGCAGCCGATTGACTCGGCTCCTCACCTCCATGAATCGTTCACGGTCGCGCGCGAGCATCTCCACATACGCCATCAGGTGATGGCCGAAGGTGACGGGCTGCGCCACCTGCAGATGGGTGAAGCCCGGCATGACCAGCGCGGCGTGGCGCTCGGCCTGGTCGATCAGCGCGCGCTGCAGGTCGGCGAGCAGGGCAAGGAGAGCGTCGATCTCCGCGCGCAGCCACAGCCGCACGTCGGTCGCGACCTGGTCGTTGCGCGAGCGCGCGGTATGCAGGCGCTTGCCCGCGTCGCCGACCAGCGCAGTCAGCCGGCGCTCGATGTTGAGATGGACATCCTCGGCGTCGAGCGACCAGCGAAAGCGCCCGGCGTCGATCTCGCGCTCGATGCGTGCCAGCCCACGCTGGATCGCCGCAAGGTCGCGGCGGGTGACGATGCCCTGTGCCGCCAGCATCCGGGCATGGGCGCGCGAAGCCTGGATGTCATACTTGGCCAGCCGCCGGTCGAAGCCGACCGAGGCGGTAAAGCGCTTGACCCGCTCGTCGACGGGCGCGGAGAAGCGCGCAGACCAGGTCGAGCGCTTTTTGGGCATAAGAATGCGGTTCAAGACCCCTACGTAAGTATGGTCAGTATAAGGCAAAAGGCCTATCCAGACGTCCTGCCGGACTTTCGCAACGTGGGGGTCGTTGCGCGCGTGCTGATCGCGGTCAACGCGGCGGTGCTGGCCGGCGCGCTCTTCGCCGCCCCCAATCTCGGGCAGGCACTGCAGCGCTTCGTCCAGGCCGCCGCGCTGGCCGAGCCCCTGCTGCTGCTCGTCGTGACGCTGCTGTTCACAATTTCGCCGCTGCTCACCCGGTTGCCGTACTGGGCGGGATGCACAGCCGTGGTCGCCCTCGTGATGGCGATTGCCGCCGGCTACCTCACCGCGGTGGCCGAAGTGGTCGATCAGCCTATGCCGGGGCTGCTCAATACGCTCGCGCTGTGCGCCCTGCTGGCCGGCGCGCTCCTCATCTACCTCCGGTTGCTCACCAAGGCGCATTCCCCCGCGCTTGCCGAAGCGCGCCTGCAGGCACTCCAGGCGCGCATCCGGCCGCACTTCCTGTTCAACAGCCTGAATGCGGTGCTGGCGCTGATCCGCCGCGATCCGCAGCGCGCCGAGCGCTCGCTCGAGGACCTGGCGGACCTCTTTCGCACCCTGATGTCGGACGCGCGCCAGTTCGTGCGCCTCGCCGACGAAATTTCGCTGCTCGAGCGCTACGCCGAAATCGAGCAGCTGCGCCTGGGCGATCGACTGCGCATCACCTGGGACCTTGACGGCGCGCCCTCCGACGCGCTGCTGCCGCCGCTCGTCCTGCAGCCGCTGCTCGAAAACGCCGTGTACCACGGCGTCGAGCCGGGCACCGGCGCGTCCGATGTCCTGGTGCGTATCACCAAGCGCGGCGAGCGCGTTCTCGCGCAGATCGAGAATCCGTATCTCGAGGCGGAAGTGCAGCGCGCCGGCAACCGCATGGCGCTGGAGAATATCCGCGAGCGCCTGCAGCTATTCTTCGACGCGGAGGCGCGCATCTCGATCAAGGCGGCCGATGGGCGCTACTGCGTGGAGCTCGAGCTTCCCTACAAGATCCGACCGACATGAGCGAACTCAAGGTTTTCATCGCCGACGACGAAGAGCCGGCACGCGAGCGGCTCAAGACCTTGCTCGCCGACATCGCGGCGCAGGTGCCGGCGCAAGTCGTCGGCGAGGCGCGCAACGGCGTGCAGGCGATCGAGCTGGTGCCGCCGAGCGGCGCCCAGGTGCTGCTGCTGGACATCCAGATGCCGGGAATGGGCGGCCTCGAGGTGGCGCGCCACCTGGCCCGGCTGAACCAGCCGCCGCGCATCGTCTTCGTCACCGCACACGATCGCCACGCGGTGGAGGCCTTCGAGCTGAACGCGCTCGACTACCTGCTCAAGCCGGTGCGGGCCGATCGGCTGGCCGCGGCGCTGAAAAAGGCCACCGTCCCCGAGAACGCCAACCTCGAGAAGGCCGCTGAGGCCCCGCGCGAGTACCTGTCGCTGGCGGAGCGTAACCGCATCGTGCTGCTGCCGGTGCGCGACATCCTCTACCTGCGCGCCGAAGAGAAGTACGTCACCGTGCGCACCCGCGCGCGCGAGCACCTCGTCGAGGAGCCGTTGATCGCGCTCGAGAAGGAGTTCGCCACGCGCTTCATTCGCATCCACCGCAACTGCCTGGTGGCGCGCGCCGCGATCCGCGGCTTCGAGCGCGCGCCGAATGACGACGGCGAGGCCCACTGGCTGGTGGTGCTCGATGGGCTGGAAGAACGCCTGCCGGTGAGCCGGCGGCAATGGCCGGCGGTGCGTGAACTGGTGGCATGAAGAAGCTGGTCATCGCCACGCGCCGAAGCCGGCTGGCCCTGTGGCAGGCACAGCACATCGCCGAGCGGCTGCAAAGCGCGCATGCCGCGCTGCGCGTCGAGCTCCTGCCGATGTCCACGCGCGGCGACGAGCTCATCGACCGGCGGCTCGACCAAGCGGGCGGCAAGGGCCTGTTCGTCAAGGAGCTGGAGAACGCGATGGCCGATGGCCGCGCCGATCTCGCGGTGCATTCGATGAAGGACGTGCCGGCGGAGCTGCCGCCGGGCTTCATGCTCGCCGCGATCGGCGAACGCGAAGATCCACGGGATGCTCTGGTATCTGCCCACTACAAAACCCTGGCGGAGATGCCCAATGGCGCCACCATCGGAACCTCGAGCCTGCGGCGCCAGGCGCAGATCGTCGAGCGCCATCCCCGCCTGGAGGTGCGCCTGCTGCGCGGCAACGTCGACACGCGCCTGGCGAAGCTCGACCGGGGGGAGTACCACGCCATCGTGCTCGCCGCCGCCGGCCTGACGCGGCTGGGGCTCCATGCGCGCATCACGGCGCGGCTCGAGGCCGAGGAGATGTTGCCGGCACCGGGGCAAGGCGCGTTGGGCATCGAATGTCTCGCCGCGCGCGCTGAAGTGATTGCGCTGCTCGCACCGCTTGCCGATGCAGCGACCGCGGCCTGCGTACGCGCCGAGCGTACCGTGAGCCGCGTGCTCGGCGGCAGTTGCACGCTGCCGCTTGCCGCTTTTGCAGAAATTGCAGAAAACCGCGCGGGCAACCGGGTGCGATTGCGCGCACTGGTGGCCTCGTCCGACGGCAAGCGCGTGATCCGCAGCGAGCTCGAGGGCGAGGCGGCGGACCCGGAAGCGCTGGGCCACCAGGTTGCGCAGGACTTGCGCCGCCAGGGTGCGGACGCCGTCCTTGGCCTCTGATCCGTTGTACGGCCGGGAGATTCTCGTCACGCGCCCGAGAGCGCAGGCGCAGCGTCTCGCGCGCCTGGTCGAGGAGGCGGGTGGCCGCGTCCACCTTTTCCCGGCGATCGAGATCGAGGATGTGCCGCCTCCCGCTGCGCTCGCGCGCCTGCACGAATTCGACCTCGCGATCTTCGTCAGCCCCACGGCGGTCGCCAAGGCGATGCCGCAGGTGCGTGCCTGGCCGCGCGCGCTGCGCGTCGCTGCGGTGGGCAGCGGCACGCGGCGCGAGCTCGAGAAGCGCGGCATCGCGCAGGTGATTTCGCCGGCGAGCGGCGCGGACAGCGAGGCGCTGCTCGCCACGCCTGCGCTCGGCGACGTCGCCGGGCGGCGCATTGCCATCCTGCGCGGCGACGGCGGGCGCGCGCTGCTGGGGGAAACGTTCGTCGCGCGCGGGGCGCAGGTCGAGTACATCACCTGCTATCGGCGGCTGCTGCCCAAGCCGCCCGCGCGCTCCTGGAAGCCGGGCGAGCTCGCCGCCGTCACCGTGTCCTCCAGCCAGGGCCTCGACAATCTGTTCGAGGTCCTCGATCCCGAGATGCTGCGATCCACGCCGATGTTCGTGCCGCATGCGCGCATCGCCGAGCGTGCGCGAGCCCTGTCGGTGCGCGAAGTCGTGCTCGCCGGGCACTCCGACGAGGAAATGCTCGACCGGCTAATGGCATACTTTCGCTCCCATGGCTGAACCGGGAACCCAAAGCCCGCCGCGTTCGCGCGCGCCCCTGCTGCTGCTGATCGCCATCGCTCTCGCAGCGGGGCTTGCCACGCTGTTCTGGCTCGATGCGCGCAGTCGCATCGGGGCGACGCAGGAGGAGCTCGCGCGCCGCCTGCGCGACATCGAGGCCGATGCGCGCGAGGCGCGCTCGATTGCGCGCCAGTCGCAGGATGCGGCGCGCGACGCGCACGTCAAGCTGGCGCAGCTCGAGTCGCGGCTCGCCGAGTCGCAGAGCCAGCAGCTTGCGCTCGAGGCGCTTTACCAGGAGCTGTCGCGCAACCGCGACGAGTGGCAGCTCGCCGAGATCGAGCAGGTACTCGCCATTGCCTCCCAGCAGCTGCAGCTCGCCGGCAACGTGCGCGCCGCGCTGCTCGCGCTGCAGCTAGCCGAGGCGCGCCTCGCCAAGTCGGATCGGCCGCAATTCCTTCCGGTGCGCCGCGCGCTAGCGCGCGACATCGAGCGCCTGAAGGCGCTGCCGGTGCTCGACGTCGCCGGCATGAGCGCGCGCATCGACGGCATGGTGGCGGCGGTCGATTCGCTGCCGCTCGCCTTCGACGAGCGCAGCGAGCGTCCCGCCGCTGCCGCGAAGGAGGTGGCGGACAAGGGGTTCTGGTCGCGCCTCGGCTCGGAAGTGTGGGACGAGCTGCGCCAGCTGGTGGTGATTCGCCAGGTCGGCTCCAACGAGGCGCCGCTGCTGCCGCCGCCGCAAGCCTATTTCGTGCGCGAGAACCTGCGCCTGCGCCTGTTGAACGCGCGCCTTTCGCTGCTCACGCGCGACGAGGCCGGCTATCGCGAGGACCTGCGCGCCGCGCAGGCCTGGATCCAGCGCTACTTCGACGGACGCAGCAAGCAGGCCGCGGACGCGTCGGCGCAGCTCAAGCAGCTGTCCGCGACCTCGATCAGCTTCGAGATGCCGACCATCACGGAGAGTCTCGAGGCGGTTCGCGGCTTTCAATTGCGCCAGTCTCGTCGCTCGCGCGCTCCAGGATGAGGTCGTTGTTCTGGCTGTTGGCGGTATTTGCCGCGGCGGTCGCGCTCGTGGTGGCGGCGCGCGTCGACTCGGGCCACGTGCTGTTCTTCTACCCGCCCTGGCGCGTCGAGATGTCGATGGTGTTCTTCGTCGTGGCGGCGGCCGTCTCGTTCGTGGTGTTGTTCCTGCTCTTCCGTCTGCTCGGCAACGCGCTTGCGCTGCCGGCCTCGGTGCGGGCGTGGCGCGCACGCCGCCGGCGCGAGCGCGCGCACACCGCACTCGCCACGGCGCTGCAGGCCTACTACGAGGGGCGCTACGCGCGCGCCGAGAAGGAAGCCGGCTATGCCGCGGACAACGGTCCCTCGCCCGGTGTGGCCGCGTTGCTTGCCGCCCGGGCCGCGCACCAGATGCGGGATTTCGACAAGCGCGACCGCTGGCTCGAGCGCGCCGACGGCTCAGGCGACTCGCTGCAGGCCGCGCGCCTGGTCAGCCGCGCCGAGCTCGCCCTCGAGGAGCGTGACTTCGCCGCGGCGCGCGATGCGCTGCGCAGCCTGCACGGCGCCGGCCCGAAGCACGTGGCCACCACGCGCATGCTGCTGCGCGCCGAGCGCGGCGCCGGCGCGTGGGACGAAGTCCTGCGTCTCGCATCGCAGCTTTCGAAGCGCGATGCGATCGCGCCCGCGCTGGCCGAGGAATACAAGGTCCAGGCCACGGTAGAGCTGCTCGCCCGCTCGGCAGACGATGCCGCCGCCTTCGAGCGCCGCTGGCGCGGCGTGGCGGCGGCCGACCGCATCCAGCCGCGCATTGCCGCCGCCGCCGCGCGCAATGCCACCGCACTCGGCAAGGCCGCCCTTGCGCGCGACATCCTGGAGAATGCGCTCGCTGCCGAATGGGTGCCGCAGCTCGTGTTGCTCTATGGCGGCCTTCCCGAGCGCCTCGACCCGGAAGAGCGCATTTCCGAGGCGCGTGCCCGCATCGAGCGCGCCGAGCAGTGGCTGCTCGAGCGCGAGCGCGACTCCCACCTGCTCGCCACCCTGGGGCGCCTGTGCGCGCAGGCCGAGCTCTGGGGCAAGGCGCGCAGCTTCCTCGAGGCGAGCCTGTCATTCGAAGAAAGCCGCGCCGCTCGCATCGAGCTCGCTCGCCTCGCCGAGCGGCTGGGACAGTCGGACGAGGCCCAGCGTCATTTCCGCCGCGCGGCGGAAGCGACCTAAGCCAAAATCAGGGACAGACCACGTTTTTGGTCAACGGCTGGTCTAGTGCGCCGTTTTAGGTCCAATGCCTCGACGCTCGCGAATCATGTTGGCCGGCATCCCGGTGCATGTAATCCAGCGCGGAAATAACCGGCAGCGCTGCTTCTACGAAGGTGAGGACCGCGAGTTTTATCTCTTTCATTTGCGCCGTCTTCTCGGCAAGGGCGGATGCGCTCTGCATGCCTATTGCCTGATGACGAATCACGTTCACTTGCTTCTCACGGCCAATTCGCCAGTCGGCTGCGGTCGGCTGATGAAGGACCTCGGCCAACTGCATACTCAGTACGTGAATCGTAACTATGACCGGACCGGCAGTTTATGGGAGGGCCGCTACCGCTCCTGCTTAGTGCAAGCTGAGGACTACCTGCTCGCGTGCTACAGGTACGTAGAAATGAACCCGGTTCGAGCGAATCTCGTCGAAGCCCCCGGCGACTATCCCTGGTCGAGCTATCGTCTCAACGCGGAAGGAGTCCCGAACGCGCTGATTACGCCCCACGATGAGTACTTGCGGCTTGGCGCAAGCAACGCAGAGCGCAGAGGCGCGTATGAAGAACTGATCCGTCAACTCCTCGATTCCAAGCAATTGGATGAGATTCGCGCCGCCACCAATGGCAATTTCGCTTTAGGCGGTAAAGCGTTCCGTCAACGGATGTCCGCCGCCTTGGGTCGGCGTGCTGAGCGTGGTTCTGCTGGAAGGCCGCGGCTGGCCAGGCCAGCTGGTCAAGCGGACCTACTCGACGCACTCAAGAAAAACGTGGTCTGTCCCTGATTTTCGGGTTTACACCCAGTCGCGCGGTTTGAGGAAGTCGCTGTAGAGCCTGGCCTCCGGTGAACCGGGCGCTGGCTTCCAGTCATAGCGCCATTCGGCGCGGGGCGGGAGCGACATCAGGATCGACTCGGTGCGCCCGCCCGACTGCAGCCCGAAGAGCGTGCCGCGGTCGTAGACCAAATTGAACTCGACGTAGCGGCCGCGACGGTAGGCCTGGAAGCTGCGCTCGCGCTCGCTGAAGGCATGGTCTTTCCTTCGCTCGAGGATCGGCACGTAGGCCTCGAGGAAATGATCACCCACCGACTTCGCGAGGTCGAACGACGACGCTTCCGCCAGATCGTCGAAGAAGATGCCGCCGATGCCGCGCGCCTCGTTGCGATGGCGCAGGTGGAAGTACTCGTCGCACCAGCGTTTGAACCTCGGATGGAGATCGGCGCCAAAGGGCGTCAACGCCTTGCGGCACGTCGCATGGAAATGGCGCGCGTCATCCTCGAAGCCGTAATAGGGCGTGAGATCCATGCCTCCCCCGAACCACCAGATGTCGCCGGCGGAAAAGAAGCGCACGTTCATGTGCACGGTGGGGCAATAGGGGTTGCGCGGGTGCAGAACCAGCGATACGCCCATCGCCTCGAACGACCGTCCGGCGAGCTGCGGCCGCGCGGCGCTCGCCGACGGCGGCAGGTTGCGGCCGTGCACGCGTGACAGGTTGACGCCGCCGCGCTCGAACACCTGCCCGTCCTCGACGATGCAGGTGGTGCCGCCGCCGCCTTCGGCGCGCTGCCACGAATCGCGGGTGAAGCCCTTGCGGTCGACGACTTCGAGCGCCGAGACGATGCGCTCCTGCAGCGCTGAAAAATAGTCGTAAACCGCCCCCGGATCCACGGTTAGCCGCTTTTCTTCAAAGCGCGGTAGGCGATGTCCTTGCGGAACTGCATGCCGTCGAAGCGGATGCCCTCGAGCGCCTCGTAGGCACGGGCGCGCGCCATCTTCACCGAATCGCCGAGCGCAGTGACGCACAGCACGCGGCCGCCGTTGGTGACCAGCTGCTTGCCGTCGAGCCGCGTGCCGGCATGGAACACCCGGCAATCGTCGTCGGGCTTCGGCAAGCCGGTGATGGGGTCGCCCCTGCGCGGCTCTTCCGGATAGCCATGCGCGGCCACCACCACGCCGAGGGCGGCGCGCCGGTCCCATTGCGGCTCGACCTGGTGCAGCGTGCCGTCGAGCGCGCGCTCGATCAGCTCGAGCAGGTCGGACTTGAGCCGCAGGATGATCGGCTGCGTCTCCGGATCGCCGAGGCGGCAATTGAACTCCAGCGTTTTCGGGTTGCCGTTCTTGTCGATCATCAGTCCGGCGTAGAGAAAGCCGACGTACGGAACGCCGTCCTGCGCCATGCCCTGGATCGCCGGCTGGATGATCTCGCGCATTGCGCGCGCATGGATCTTCGGCGTGACCACCGGCGCCGGCGAATAGGCGCCCATGCCGCCGGTGTTCGGCCCCTCGTCGCCATCGCGCAGGCGCTTATGGTCCTGGCTGGTGGCGAGCGGCAGCACATGCGTGCCGTCGCTCATGACGATGAAGCTTGCTTCCTCCCCCTGCAGGAACTCCTCGACCACGACCCGCGCGCCGGCGTCGCCGAGGCTCTTGCGCGTCATCATCTGGTCGATCGCGCCGTGCGCTTCGGCGACACTTGCCGCGACGACGACGCCTTTTCCGGCGGCAAGGCCGTCGGCCTTGACCACGATCGGCGCGCCGCGCTTGGTGACGAAGGCCTTCGCTTCCTCGGCGTTGTCGAAGGTCTTGTGCAGCGCGGTCGGGATCTTGTGCCGCGCCATGAAGCTCTTGGCGAAATCCTTGGACGCTTCGAGCTGCGCCGCGGCGCGGCTCGGGCCGAAGATCTTCAGCCCGGCGTCGCGAAACGCGTCCACCACGCCCGCTGCCAGCGGCGCCTCAGGGCCCACCACGGTGAGCAGGATCTTTTCCTTCTTGGCGAAGGCGATGAGCTCCGCAGTGCCGGTGATGGCGACGTTGTCGACGCCGTTTTCCGTCGCCGTGCCGCCGTTGCCGGGAGCGACGAACACTTTCTGCACGCGCGGGCTCTGCGTGAGCTTCCACGCCAGCGCATGTTCGCGCCCGCCGCCGCCGATCACGAGGAGCTTCATCAGTGCCTGCAGTTGCGCATCAATGCCTAAAGTGTCTCATCCCGGTGAACACCATCGCGACGCCGCGCTCATCCGCAGCCGCGATGACCTCGGCGTCCTTCACGCTGCCGCCGGGCTGGATCACCGCCGTGGCACCGGCCGCGGCAAGCGCATCGAGACCGTCGCGGAACGGGAAGAATGCGTCGGAGGCCGCCACCGAGCCCGCGAGCTCGAGCTTCGCCTCCTGCGCCTTGAACACCGCGACGCGTGCGCTGTCGAGGCGGCTCATCTGGCCGGCGCCGATGCCCAGGGTGGCGCGGTCGCGGGCGAAGACGATGGCGTTGGACTTCACGAACTTCGCCACGCGCCAGGCGAACAGAAGGTCCTGCATCTGCTGCGGCGTCGGCTTCTTGCTGGGTGGGGACCTTGAGGTCCGATTCCTTCAGGACCTGCGCGTCGGTGCTCTGAACCAGCAAGCCGCCGCCGATGCGCTTGTACTCATGCGCTTGCGTCTCGTGCGCGAGCGGCACTTCCAGCACGCGCAGGTTTGCTTTGCTGGCGAATACCTTCTGCGCATCGGCCTCGACGCGCGGCGCGATGATCACCTCGGCAAACTGCTTGCCGACGGCTTCGGCGGTGGCGCGGTCGAGCGCGCGGTTGAAGGCAAGGATGCCGCCGAACGCGGACACCGGGTCGGTGGCGAACGCGCGCGCGTAGGCTTCGCGCAGGTTGGCGCCGAGCGCGACGCCGCACGGGTTGGCATGCTTGACGATGACGCACGCCGGCTCGGTGAAGCTCTTCGCGCATTCCCACGCCGCGTCGGCGTCGGCAATGTTGTTGTACGAGAGCTCCTTGCCTTGCACCTGCTTGCAGCGCGCGAGGGCGCCGGCGACGGGCTGGGCATCGCGGTAGAACGCCGCCGACTGGTGAGGGTTCTCGCCGTAGCGCAGGTCCTGCAGCTTGTGCAGCTGCACGGTGAGCACATCCGGAAATTGACTCTCCCGGGAAGTCAGGTAGTTCGCGATCGCTCCATCGTAAGCAGCGGTATGCGCGAACGCCTTCTTGGCCAGCGCAAACCGGGTCGTCGCCGAGACGCCGCCGCTCCCCTTCAGCTCGGCGAGCACCTTCGCATAGTCGGCAGGATCGACGACCACGGCCACCCCGCCGTAATTCTTGGCCGCCGAGCGCAGCATCGCCGGGCCGCCGATGTCGATGTTCTCGATCGCGTCTTCCAGCCGGCAATCGGGATCGGCGACCGTGGCGGCGAAGGGATAGAGGTTCACCACCACCAGGTCGATCGGCTCGATGCCGGCGGCGCGGATCGCGGCGAGATGCGATGCGTCGTCGCGCCGCGCCAGCAGCCCGCCATGGATCTTCGGATGCAGCGTCTTCACCCGGCCGTCGAGCATCTCGGCGAAGCCGGTATGGGCCGAAACCTCCGTCACCTTGACGCCCTCTTTCTCGAGCAGCCGGGCGGTGCCGCCGGTGGAGATGATCTGCACGCCGGCCGCGGCCAGCGCGCGTGCCAGCTCGACGATGCCCGATTTGTCCGAGACGCTGAGCAGCGCCCGTTCGACTTTCGACACTAACCTTTAATGCGCAGTTGCTGCATCTTGGTGCGCAGGGTGGCGCGGTTGATGCCGAGCATCGCCGCCGCGAGCGTGAGGTTGCCCTTGGCGTGGCCGAGCACGGTCTCGATCATCGGGCGCTCGATGTTCTTCAGCACCATCTCGTAGATGGAAGTCGGCTTCTCGCCTTCCATGTCCTTGAAATAGCGCTCGAGCGAGCGCTTGACGGCGTCGGAAAGCTCGTTGCCTTTGCTCATGCGGCGAGTCTCTCGAAGTAGTCGTTCACCGCGGCACGCTGCGCGTCCGCGATCTGCAGGCCATTGACGCTCGAGCGCAGCGCCTCGCCGCCGGGCAAGGCGCGCACCGTCCAGCCGATATGCTTGCGCGCAACGCGCGCCCCATGCTCGCCGCCGTAGAGGTCGTAAAGGCCGTCCAGGTGCTCCACCAGCACGGCGCCGATCTCGCGCGCCGGCGGCGGCGCGAGGCGCTCGCCGGTGGCGAGGTAGTGGGCAATCTCGCGGAACAGCCACGGCCGGCCCTGCGCCGCGCGGCCGACCATCACGCCGTCGGCGCCGGTCGCCTCGAGCACGCGTTTCGCGTCCTCCGGCGTGTGCACGTCGCCGTTGGCGATCACCGGGATGCGCACCCGCGACTTCACTTCCGCGATGCTTTCGTACTCGGCCTGCCCGCCGAACGCACAGGTGCGCGTGCGCCCATGGATGGCGAGCGCCTGCACGCCGGCCGCTTCGGCGATGCGGGCGATGCGCAAGGCGTTGCGCCGCTCCGGCGCCGGGCCGGTGCGGATCTTCAGCGTGACCGGCACGTCCACCGCGGCGACGACCGCCTCCAGGATGCGGGCGACGAGTGCCTCGTCCTCAAGTAGCGCAGAGCCGGCGTGCACGTTGCACACCTTCTTCGCCGGGCAGCCCATGTTGATGTCGATGATGTCGGCGCCGCCGGCGACGTTGAGGCGCGCCGCGTCGGCGAGCATCTGCGGGTCGGCGCCGGCGATCTGCACCGACACCGGACCCGGCTCGCCCGCGTGGTCCAGACGAAGGCGCGTCTTGCGCGACTCGCGCAGCTCGGGACGGGCGGAGACCATCTCGGAAACGGCGAGCGCGGCGCCGAAGCGGCGCGCCAGGCGGCGGAAAGGCCGGTCGGTGATCCCGGCCATCGGAGCGACGAACAAGCCGTTGCCAAGCGCGTGGGCGCCGATCCTCATTGCCGATTTTTTTCGATGCGAAGGGGAAGGGATTTTATTTCTTTTTACGGCAATGCGGAAGCACCGAAGATCATGCGGCGCGCGAAGAAGCGCCGCGGCGCGGGAAAAATATCGAGCGCGGTCAGCGCCGCGCCGCGCGCGGCGGCGGCGAACGGATTGGCGCCGAGGAAAACCCCGGCGAGCACGTCGGTGGCGCGGATCGTCGCGCCGGCATCGAGTCGCCGCCGCGCCGCGAAGCGCTGCAGCGTCGCCGCGTCGCCCGGATCCGGCGCATCCCGCATGATCTGTGCCAAGTCCCAGGCATCGCGCAGCCCCAGGTTGAGTCCTTGCCCGGCCACCGGATGCAGCGTCTGGGCGGCATTGCCGATGTACACCGCGCGCTCCCCGATGCGCGCCTGCCGCACGCGTAAAGCGAGGGATTGGACCGCGCGCGCCTCCACCGCGATCGCCCGACCCGGCTTCGACCCCGCCGCCTCAGTCAGCTGTCGCAGGAAGTCAGGCTCGGGCGCCGCGGCGAGCAGGCGAGCTTTCTCGGGCGGCAGGCTCCACACCACGGCATAGCGGCCTGCGAACGGCAGTAGCGCAAGCGGACCGTCGGGAGTGAAGCGCTCGTACGCGATGGTGCGCGCTGCCGGCGAGACCTCGAGCAGGGCAACAAGCGCGTCTTGCGCATAGCGCTTCACCGTGGCGTCAGGCGATGTGCCTTCCGCGTGCACCACGCAGTGCGCCGGCGACTCTTCAGTCGTCAGCAGGTCCGCGGCGCGCCGCCGCAGGACGGAAATAAGCTCGGCATATTCGACGACGTAGCCGAGCGCGGGGACGCCGGCATCCACGGCGCCGAGGGTGGTGCGGCCAAAGGCGCCGTGCTGGGAAACGCGGATGGTGTCGATGGGCGTGACGGCGAGCGCGCTCCATGCGCCGACGCGCTCGAGAATCAGCCGGCTGGCGTACGACAGGACGATTGGCCGGAACGCCGGGGTGCTCGTTGCGCTGTCCAGGAGACGGACCGAATGAGAGTCGCGTAGCGCCAATGCCGCAACGCAGCCCACCGGCCCGGCGCCGCGGATCAGGACATCAATCACGCCCGCGGGCGTCACGCATGAGGGCCTCGATCTCGTCGATGGCCTTCGGCGCTTCCGCGGTGATGACTTCGCAGCCGGTTTCGGTGACGAGCACGTCGTCCTCGATGCGGATGCCGATGTTGCGCAGGCGCTCCGGCACGTCGTCGTCGGCGCGGATGTACAGCCCGGGCTCGACGGTGAGCGTCATGCCGGGGGCGAGCGTGCGCCAATCGCCCTTGCGCTTGTACTCGCCGGCGTCGTGGACATCGAGGCCCAGCCAGTGGCCGGTGCGGTGCATGTAGAAGCGCTTGTAGCTTTCCTTCTCGAGAACCTCGTCCAGAGCGCCGGCGACGAGCTTGAGGTCGATGATTCCCTGAGCCAGCACCCGGACCGCGGCATCGTGCGGCTCGTTCCAGCCGCTGCCCGGCCGCACCTTGTCCATCGCCGCCCGCTGCGAAGCGAGCACGATCTCGTACACCTCGCGCTGCCCGTCGCTGAAGCGTCCGTTCACCGGGAAAGTGCGCGTGATGTCCGAGGCATAGCCGTCGAGCTCGCAGCCGGCGTCGATCAGCAGCAGGTCGCCATCGCGCAGCGGCGCGTCGTTGGCGACGTAGTGCAGCACGCAGGCATTGGCGCCACCGGCGACGATCGGCGAATAGGCGGGGAATTGCGCGCCATTGCGGCGAAACTCGTAGAGCAGCTCGGCCTCGACCTCGTACTCGGTGCGTCCGGGGCGCGTGCGCTGCATCGCGCGGCGGTGCGCCTGCGCGGCGATGCGCGCCGCGCGGCGCATGATGGCGAGCTCGTGCGCATCCTTGACCAGGCGCATGTCATCGACCAGTGCGCGCACATCCTGCACGCGCTCCGGCGCGGCGATACCGGCGCGCACGCGAGCGCGCACCGCATTCAGCCAGCGGATGGCGCGCGCGTCCCATTCCGCGTCGGCGCCCATTGGGTAGAGGAGGGTCGCGCGGTTCTCCAGCAGACGCTCCATTTCCCGATCGAGCGCCGCAATCGGATGCGCTTCATCGAAGCCGAAGCGCTCGCGCGCCGCTTCGGGGCCGTAGCGGAAGCCGTCCCAGGTCTCGCGCTCCGGGTTCTTTTCCCGGCAAAACAGGATGGATTTGTCCTGAAGCAAGACCAGGACCGCTTCCGGCTCGGCGAAGCCGGTCAGATAGTAGAAGTGGCTGTCGAAGCGGTAAGGGTAGTGGCTGTCGCGGTTGCGCAGGCGCTCCGGCGCGGTCGGAATCACCGCCACGCCGTCGCCGATCGCTGCGGCGAGGCGGCGGCGCCGCTGCGCATACTCGGGGGGAATCGCGTCGGGTTTCATCTTTGCAGTTGCGCTTCCAGTTCGGCAAGCCGCTCGATCGTGCCGACATCCTGCCACAGACCTTCGTACAGTTCGCCGCCCAGGCGCCGGTTGCCGGCCGCTGCATACAGTAGCGGCGCCAGCGCTGCCTTTTCGCCCGGCTTGACCGGCGCGACCAGCGCCGGCTTCATGAGCGCAACCCCAGAGTAAGTGTAGCGCGGCGCAGGGTCGTCGCCGACGATCAAGCCGCCGCGCAGCTCGAAGTCGCCTTTCGCCTTGTGCGGCGGGTTCGGTACCACGACGAGATGGGCCAGACGATCGCCGAGGGAAACTCCTCGCAGCCGGGCGAAATCGCATTCGCAGTACACGTCGGCGTTGACCAGCAGGAACGGTTCGGTTCCGAGAAGCGGCAGCGCGTTGGCGATGCCGCCGGCGGTCTCCAGGCGCTCGCGCTCGCGCGAGTAGTGCAGTCGCAGGCCGTAGGCGCGACCGTCGCCCAGCCGCTCGACGATGCGCTCGCCGAGGTGCGACACGTTGATGACCGCTTCGCGAAAGCCGGCTCGCGCCAGGCGCTCGAGGTGCCAGCCGATGAGGGGCTTGCCGCCGGCCTCGACCAGCGCTTTCGGGATGTCGTCGGTGATCGGCCGCAGCCGCTCGCCGCGGCCGGCCGCCAGCAGCATCGCCTTCATGCGAGCTCGTCGAGCAGCCGCGCCAGCGGCGCCAGTTCCCGGTAGCGTCTTGCAACCAGCAGCGCGTAGGCGATGAAGCGCGGGGTGTCGGCAAGGTACTTGGGCTTGCCGTCGCGGTAGTTGATACGCGCAAAGATGCCGAGCACCTTCAGATGGCGCTGCAGCCCCATCCACTCGAAGGCACGCCAGAACTCGGCGAAGTCTCCCGCCACCGGCAGGCTGGCGCGCCTGGCCTTTTCCCAATAACGGGCCGCGCAGTCGAGCACGCGCTCCTCTTCCCAGCTGATAAATGCGTCGCGCACCAGCGAAACCACGTCGTAGGTGATCGGCCCGAGCACCGCATCCTGGAAGTCGAGCACGCCGGGGTTGGGCTCGCACACCATCAGGTTGCGCGGCATGTAATCGCGATGCACGTAGACCACCGGCTGCGCCAACGCGCTTCGCACCAGCTGCTGGAATATGTTTTCCAGCGCGGTTTTCTGCGCCTGCGATAGTTCCTTGCGCAGATGCTGGCCGACATACCACTCGGGGAACAGATTCATCTCGCGGCGCAGCAGCGCCTCGTCATACGGCGGCAACTCGCCGGGGCGCGTGGCGAGCTGCCAGCGCAGCAGCGCATCGGTGGCATCGGCGAATAGCGGAGCGGCGTTGCTTTCGCTCAACTCATCGAGGTAGGTGCGCGTGCCAAGATCGGTAAGCAGAAGGAAGCCCTGGCTCAGGTCCTGCGCCAAAACCTGCGGCGCGTTCACGCCGGCTTCCTGCAGCATGCGTGCGACGCGCACGAACGGCCGGCAATCCTCGTGCGCCGGCGGCGCGTCCATCACGACGTAGGTGCGGCCGTCGGCGAGCGTCGCGCGCCAGTAGCGGCGAAAGCTGGCGTCCGCGGACGCCGGGGTGAGGGTGAAGGGCGCGGCGCCGAGGTCGGTGCTCAGTTTCCCGGCCACCCAGGCCTGCGCCGCATCGCGCCGTACATCGGCGTGTATCATTGAAAATTCTAACAAGGAAAAAGTTCTCCGGCTCCATGCCCTTCCGCATCGCGATGCTGGCGCTAGCGCTGGCCGCGGCAGGGGCAGCATCCGCGCAAACCGGAGCCGGCGACCCTCGAAGTGCCGATGCCGAGCTCGATCGCACTGTGGTCGAGGCCGACGTCATCGAGGGCGTGAGCGACCTCGAGGTCACGGCGCGCGGCAATGCCGAGATCAATCGCGACGACCTCTCCATCTTCGGCGACGTGCTGCGCTACAACCGCGAGCTCGGGCGCGCCGAAGGCGATGGCGGAGTCCGGCTGCGGCGCGGCTCCGACCGCTTCTTCGGGCCCCGCCTTTACTACAACACGTTCGACGACACTGGCGTGTTCGAGACTCCGGAGTACCTCCTGCAGGGCGACCGCACCGCACGCGGCAGTGCCGAGCGCCTGGAATTCCTGGGGCGCGGCCGCTACCGCATGACCAACGCGACGTATACGACCTGCCAGCCCGGCCAGGAAGACTGGCGCCTGGAGGCGAAGGAGCTCGATCTCGATTTCGAGGGCGAGGATGGCGAAGCGGTCACGCCGCGGCTGCGCTTCTTCGACACCACGATCCTCGCCTCGCCGTGGGCGACGTTTCCGCTCGGCGACCGGCGGCGCAGCGGCATCCTGACGCCCTACTACGCGCAGACCAGCACGCGCGGCTTCGAGTTCGGACTGCCCTATTACTGGAACATCGCCCCCGAGTACGACGCGACCTTCACGCCGGTGTACATGGCGAAGCGCGGCGCCCAGCTGAAGAGCCAGGGGCGCTACCTCGACCGCAACTTTGCCGGCGAGGTGAAGTTCGAGTATCTGCCCGACGACAAGGAATTCGGCGATTCGCGCGAAGGCGTGTCGTTGCAGCACACGCACAAATTCCCGCGCAGCACCACGCTAGTCATCGACTACAACCGCGTCTCCGACGACCGCTACTTCGTCGACCTCGCCACCCAGGTGAAGCAGCTCTCGGTCGGCAACCTGCCGCAGGACGCGCACCTCACGCACGGCGGCAGCTTCGGCCGCGCGCCTTACTCGGTGCAGGCGCGGCTGCAAAGCTTCCAGACGCTGCAGGATCCATTGGCGCCGATCGTGCCGCCTTATCACCGCCTGCCGCAGCTCAATTTCGGCACCCACTACAACGACCTCGGCGGCGTCCTCGACGCGGGCCTCACTGCCGAGTATGTGCGCTTCACGCACCCGACGCTGCTGGAGGGAGCGCGCAGCTCGGTGAGCCCGGTCCTCGCCGCGCCGCTGCTCGCGCCGGGGTGGTTCCTCACGCCGAAGGTCGGTGTGCGCTCCGTGAGCTACTCGCTGGAGCGCTCCACGGGCGAACCGCAGTCGCCGCAGGTCAGCATTCCGTGGGCAAGCCTCGATAGCGGGCTGGTGTTCGAGCGCGACTCGGGCCTGTTCGGCCCGGGGTCGACGCAGACGATCGAGCCGCGCCTGTTCTATGTCTACGTCCCCTACCGCAACCAGGACGCGATCCCGCTCTTCGATACCGCACTCGCCGATTACAACTACGCGCAGCTCTTTACCGAAAACCGCTTTGTCGGCGGCGACCGCTTCGGCGACGCGAACCAGGCGACGCTCGCGCTGACCTCCCGCTTTCTGCGCAGCGGCGGGCAGGAAGCGCTGCGCGCCACCGTCGCGCAACGCTACTATTTCGAAAATGAACGCGTGGGCCTGACGCCCACTTCGCCGCTGCGCTCCACCACCGATTCCGACATCCTCGCTTCGATTGGCGGGCGCATCGGCCAGGCCTGGAGCTTCGATGCCACCACGCAGTACAACCGCCACGAGCAGCGCGGCGAGCGGCACTCCATCGCCGGCCGCTACGCGCCCGAGCCCGGCAAGGTACTGAACGCGAGCTACCGCTACAACCGCGAAGCGCTCAAGCAGATCGACATTTCGGGCGCAATGGCCGGTGGCCGCGGGCTGGTATGCCGTGGGGCGCTACAATTACTCCCTCCTGGACAAGCGCCTGCTGGAAGGCTTGGCGGGCTTCGAGTACAACGCCGGTTGCTGGGCGTTCCGGGCGGTTGCGCTGCGCGTCCAGGCGGCCGCCGACGTCGCTACCACCGCATTCGTGTTCCAGATCGAGTTCAACGGCATCGGCTCCATCGGCACCGACGAAGCGGCCGAGATGCTCAGGCGCCAGGTGCCGGGCTACTCGGTGAGCAATCCCGCGGATTCGCGGCTGACCCCGCCGAGCGCGCAGCCGCGCCTGCCGTTCGACCAGACGTTCTGAGATGAGAAAGCTGCTGCTCCTCGCCGTCTTGCTGCCCCTCGCCGCATCGGCCCAGGGCGTCGCCCTGGTCGACCGCATCGTTGCGGTGGTCAACAAGGACGTGATCACCGCCACCGAGCTCGACGACGCGGTCGCCGGCGCGGAGCGCCAGCTGCGCCGACAGGGCACGCGATTGCCCGATCGCGCCCTGCTCGAGCGCCAGATGCTCGAGCGCCTGATCATCGACAAGGCCCAGCTGCAGCTGGCCCGGGACACCGGGCTGCGCGTCGACGAGGTGCAGCTCGACCGCGCGGTGCAGCGCGTGGCACAGAACAACAAGCTCAGCCTGGCCGACTTTCGCGCCGCCCTCGAGCGCGATGGTGTCGCCTTCCAGGCCTGGCGCGAGGAGCTGCGCGAACAGATGCTGCTGAACCGGCTGCGCGAGCGCGAAGTGGAGGACAAGATCCAGGTCAGCGAGACCGAGATCGATCTGTTCCTCGCCGACCTGAAGGCGCGGCCCGACACCCGCGTCGAATACCAGGTCGCGCACATACTGGTTCGCGTACCGGAACAATCTGCCCCGGAGCGCATCGAGGCCGCGCGTGCGCGGGCGCAGAAAGCGCTCGCCGAGGCGCGTAGCGGCGCGGACTTCGCCAGCCTGGCGGCGAGCTACTCCGACGCGCCGGATGCCCTCCAGGGCGGGGCGCTTGGCTGGCGCAGCCATGAGCGCCTGCCGGAGCTGTTCTCGGGCGCGCTTGCGGCCCTGCAGCCCGGCGAGACCAGCGACGTGCTGCGCAGCCCGGCCGGCTTCCACATCCTCAAGCTGCTCGATCGCCGCGGCCAGGCGCTCGACGGCGCGCCGGTGGCGCAGACCCGCATGCGGCACATCCTGATCCGCGCCAACGAGGCGATGTCCGAGGGCGAGGCGCTGCGGCGGCTGAATGACCTGCGCAACCGCATCATCAGCGGGGCGGCGGATTTCGCCGAGATGGCGCGCGTGCACTCGGGCGACGCCACCGCCGCGCGCGGCGGCGAGCTCGACTGGGTGTACCCCGGCGACACCGTGCCGGAGTTCGAGCGTGCCTACCGCGAGCTCAAGATCGGCGAAGTGAGCCAGCCGGTGCGCACGCCGTTCGGCTACCACCTGATCCAGGTGCTGGAACGCCGCTCGGCGGACATGTCGCCGGACCGGCGCCGCCTGCAGGCGCGCCAGGTGCTGCGCGAGCGCAAGGCAGACGACGCCTACCAGGAATGGCTGCGCCAGTTGCGCGACACGATCTACGTCGAGCTGCGCCTGGAGGAGCGATAAAGCGCCCGGTCATCGCGCTGACCTCTGGTGAGCCCGCCGGCATCGGCCCGGAGCTGTGCGAGCGTATCGCGGCCGAGAAGTTCGCTGCCCGCCTGGTCCTCATCGGGGACCGCTCGCTGTTCAAATCCGGGGAAGTCGACCACATCGCGCTGCGGCGGCCACGCGTCCCCGGGAAACTGGACACCGCCAACAGCCCCTATGTCCTCGCGCTCCTCGATCGCGCCATCGCCGGCTGCCTCGCCGGCGAGTTCGACGCCATGGTCACCGCGCCGGTGCAGAAGAGCGTGATCAACGATGCCGGCATCGCGTTCACCGGCCACACGGAATATCTCGCCGAGCATACCGGGGTCGCGCACGTGGTGATGATGCTGGTGGGCGGCGGCCTGCGCGTGGCGCTGGCGACGACGCACTTGGCCTTGTCGGATGTTCCTCGCGCCATCAAGCGTGACGATCTGCTCAAGACCCTGCGAGTCCTTCACGCCGACCTGCAGAAGCGCTTCCACATCGCGCATCCCCGCATCCTGGTCGCCGGCCTGAATCCGCACAGCGGCGAGGGCGGCCATTTCGGCCACGAAGACGGCGACGTGATCGCCCCGGCAATCGCCGAAGCAAAGGCCGCCGGCATCGACGCCTCGGGCCCGCTGCCCGCCGACACGCTCTTCGTGCCGCACCGCTTGAAAGGCGCCGATGCCGTACTGGCCATGTACCACGACCAGGGGCTCCCGGTCCTCAAGTACGCCTCGTTTGGCGAGGGCGTGAACGTCACGCTCGGCCTGCCGTTCGTGCGCACGTCGGTCGACCACGGCACCGCGCTCGACGTCGCCGGAACCGGCCGCGCCGACCCGGGCAGCCTGATCGAAGCGGTGAAGCTTGCCATCCAGCTCGCATCGCCCGCGTAAACGATTCGGGCAGCATTTCCTGCACGAGCAGGGGGTTGCTCGACCGCATCGTCGAGGCGATCCAGCCCGTCTGCGGAAGACTTCATCGTGGAGATCGGCCCGGCGAAGGCGTCCTGACCGCGCCCTTGCTCCACCAGGGCCGGCAAGCCTCGAAGTGATCGAGCTCGACCGCGACCTCGCCGCCGGCCTCATCGAGAGATTTCCCGACCTCACCGTCCATTGCGCCGACGCGCTCGAATTCGACTTCGCCCAGTTTCCCGCCGGCATGCGCATCGTCGGCAACCTGCCGTACAACGTCTCTACGCCGTTGCTCTTTCATCTGGCCCGCTTTGCGCCGCAAGTGCGCGACATGCACTTCATGCTCCAGCTCGAGGTCGTCGAGCGCATGGTCGCGGCTCACTCCACTCCGGCGTACGGCCGCCTCTCGGTCGCCCTGCAGGCGCGCTTCGCGATGAAGAAGCTGTTCAAGGTGGCCAAAGGCGCATTCCGTCCGCCACCGAAGGTGGAATCGGCGGTGGTGCGCATGGAGCCGCTCGACTGGCAATTGCCGATCGACGAAGACCTGCTGCGCCGGGCATTCTCGGCGCGGCGCAAGACGCTGCGCAATGCGCTACCCGAAGTGGACTTCGAGGCCGCGGGCATCGATCCGAAGCTGCGGCCGGAGAATCTCTCACCCGAGGACTACGCGCGCCTTTCCATGCAATCGATCATGTAGCTCTATCGACAACAGTGAGACAACGATGAGCGGGACGACGACGAAACGACTGAAGGTTTTGACCTTCCTTGCAGCGATGTGGGCGCTTGGCGCGCAAGCCGCCGAGATCAGGCCGCTGGTCAAGGCGGGCGTCGACTTTGGCGGCGACACCATGGTCACGGCGGTGTTCAGCGACGGCTTCACGGAGGAGGTCAGGGCCAACGACGGGTTCTACATCGGCGGTGGCGCGGTCATCATCGATAACGCCAGGAACATGGAATATCACCTGACGCTGGCGTACAAGTTCGCCTCCATCGACGGCACCGACGGCGATATCGAATGGAGCCGTATTCCGCTCGAAGCGCTCGCTTTCTACCGGTTCTCGCGCGTGCGTTTGGGCGGTGGCCTGACGTACCACATCAACCCGAGGCTGGAGGGCGGCGGTTCGGCCGGCGGCCTCGACGTGGACTTCAAGAATGCGCTGGGGGTGGTGCTGCAGGCCGATTGGCGCGTCAACCAGATGATCGGCGTCGGGGCGCGTTACACGATTCTCGAGTACGACGCCGAAGGGGCGTTTTTCGGCAGCGCAAAAAGCAACGGCGTCGGCGTCACCCTCAGCATCAACTTCTGAGCGCTAGGCTGCTTTGCGCTCGATGAACTCGATCTTGTAGCCGTCGGGGTCTTCGACGAAGGCGATGACGCTGCCGCCGCCCTTGACCGGGCCGGGCTCGCGCGTGACTTTGCCGCCCGCGCCGCGCACCTTCGCGCACGCACCGGCCACGTCGGGCACGCCGATGGCGATGTGGCCGAACGCGCCGCCCATCTCATAGCGCTCGACGCCATAGTTGTAGGTGAGCTCGATGACCGCCGAGCGCTCCTCGGTGTCGTAGCCGACGAAGGCCAGCGAATACTTCTGTTCCGGCCGCTCGGTGGTGCGCAGCAGCTTCATTCCCAGCACCTCGGTATAGAAGCGCACCGAGCGCTGCAGGTCGCCGACGCGGAGCATGGTGTGCAGGATTCTCATGAGTTCCTCGGAAAGATGGGAAGGGCGGCGCCGGCCAGCTCCAGGCGCTCGCGCGCCTCCTGCCAACCGGGATAAAGACGCTCGACGATCGTCCAGAAGCGGCGCGAATGGTTCAGCTCGACGAGGTGCGCCGTCTCGTGCGCGACTACGTAGTCGGCCAGCGCCGGCTCGATGTGCACCAGGCGCCACGACAGCCGGATGGAGCCGCCCGCCGTGCACACGCCCCATTGGGTGCGCGCGTTGGACAAGGACACGCGCGGCGTCGGCTGGCCAAGCAGCGCGGCGAAATGTCCCACGCGTGGTGTCATCGCTTCCAGTGCCGCGAGCTTGAGCCATTTCACCAGGGAGCCCACATTGGGAGCGCAGAGGCTGGCGCCTTCGCGCCTCACCGGGCCCGTGCGCATGCGTAGCTCGAACATCTCGCCGAACAGCGGCAGGCGCTCGCCGCTGACGCCGCGCAGGCGTACCGGCTTGGGAGCCACCGACCACTCGTCGAGCTTGGCGAGGATCCAGCGCTCCTTCTCGCGCACGAAGCCCTCGATGTCGCGCCACGGCGCACGCAGGGGCGCGGACACCTTCAGGCCGTCGGCGTCGACCGTGATGCCCAGGGTGCGCCGCCGCCGTCGCACGAAGCGGTATTCGACTTCCCGGCCGGCGAGCCGGATGAGGTAAGCGCGGTTCAGGTAAGCGCTTTCTGCTGCTCTTCGATCCATGTCCTGGCGAGCTCGTTGATCGTCTGCGGGTCGCGGTTGGCGGCTTCGATCGGCGGCCCAATGCGCACGGTGACCGTGCCGGGCCGCTTCAAAAACGCGTTGCGCGGCCACAGCAGTCCGGCGTTGTGTGCGACCGGCACCACCGGCGCGCCGCTCGCGCTGGCGAGCCAGGCGCCGCCGGGGTGGTAGGCGCGCTGCGAGCCGGGAGCGACCCGCGTGCCCTCGGGAAACACCACCACCCAGAATCCCTGCGCCAGGCGCTCGCGTCCTCGGCGCGCAATGGTGCGCAGGGCGCGCATGCCGCGCGAGCGGTTGATCGCGATCGGGCTCATCAGCGCAAGGCCCCAGCCGAAGAACGGAATCCACAGCAGCTCGCGCTTGAGCACCAGCACCTGAGGCGGGAAGATGAGCTGGAAGGCCATCGTCTCCCACGCGGACTGGTGCTTTGACAGGATCACCGCGGGCCGCGCCGGCAGGTTCTCGCGCCCTTCCACGCGCCATTCGATCCCCAATATCCACCGGGCAAGACGAATCACCAAGCGCGACCAGCCGGAAATGAGGAGGTAGCGCGTCATGCGCGGCAGCGGAAACGTGAGAAGCGCAAATAGCGCATACGGCGGCGTGACCAGGCACAGGGCAAGCGCGAACAGCGTCGAGCGCAGGACCATCACGGCGCGAGCTGCTCGGCGAATTCGGACAGGTCGGTGAACACCCGCGTGCCCGGGGGCAAGCCGCCCTCCGCGCGCGTTTTCGCACCCTTGCCGGTGAGCACCAGCACCGGCTTCACGCCGGCGGCTGCCGCCGCTTCCAGGTCGCGCTTGGCGTCGCCAACCATGGTCGTTTCCCCCAGCGGCACGTTAAAGCGCCGCGCCACCTCCAGCAGCATGCCGGGCTGCGGCTTGCGGCACGCGCAGCCGGCGTCGGCGGCGTGCGGGCAGAAGAAAAAGGCGTCGACCCGGCCGCCGACCTGCGCCAGCGCGCGCAGCAACGTGTCGTGGATCGCGAACAGCGTGCGCGTATCGAGCAGGCCGCGCGCGATCCCCGACTGGTTGGTGGCCACGGCGATGCGGTAGCCCGCCTGCGTGAGCCGCGCCATGCCTTCCAGGCTGCCCTTGATCGGCTTCCATTCGGCCGGCGACTTGATGTGCTCGTCGCTGTCGTGGTTGATGGTGCCGTCGCGGTCCAGAATGATCAGCTTCATTGCGCAAGCTTGGAGATGTCAGCCACGCGGTTCATGGCGTCGCGCAGGTCGCGCAGCAAGGACAGGCGGTTATGGCGTAGATCGTCTTCCTTCGCCATCACCATCACCGAGTCGAAGAATGCGTCGACCGGCTGCTTCAGCACGGCAAAGCTCTTCAGGTAGCCGGTGTAGTCGCCCCGTTCGTATAGAGGCACTGCGTTACTCGTCGTGAGCTCCAACGCCGTAAACAGTGCCAGCTCCGCGGGCTCCTTCAGCGTCTTACGCTCCGTCTTATTGAACGATTCGCCCTTGGCCAGCGCCTGCTTGAGGATGTTGGCCACGCGCTTGTTCGCTGCGGCGAGGCTTTCGGCTTCGGGAAGGGCCTGGAAGGCCTTGACTGCCTCCAGCTGCTGCGGCACCACGGCGAGCCGCGTCGGACTCTGGCTGAGGACCGCGTCAACCTGCAGCGTCGAAAATCCCTGCTCGCGCAGGTATCCCGCGAAGCGCTCCAGGATGAACGCCTGCACGTCGGGGCGCTCGACCAGCTCGGGCAGCGAGAGCGGCAGCTTGCGCTCGACGAGGATGCGCACCACGCCGAGCGCAGCGCGGCGCAAGCCGAACGGATCCTTCTCACCCGTTGGCGCCTGACCAATGCCGAACATGCCGGAGAGCGCGTCGAGCTTGTCGGCGAGCGCTAGCGCGCATGCCACCTGGTCCTCGGGCAAGCGGTCGCCGGCGAACCGCGGGCGGTAGTGCGCCTCGATCGCGTCGGCCACCACGCGCGGCTCGCCGTCGTGCAGCGCGTAGTAGCGCCCCATCACGCCCTGCAGTTCGGGGAACTCGCCCACCATGCCGGTGAGCAGATCGGCCTTCGACAGCCAGGCGGCGCGCTCTGCGGCGGCCACATCCGCCTTCAACTGCCTCGCGATTTTCCCGGCCAGTAGCTGCACGCGCTGAACCCGCTCGAGCTGCGTGCCGAGCTTGTTGTGGTAGACGACCTTGGCGAGCTGCGGCACGCGCGCTTCCAGCCGCAGCTTGCGGTCCTGATCATAGAAGAAGCGCGCGTCCTCCAGCCGCGGACGAACCACGCGCTCGTTGCCGCCGATGATATGCCGCGCGTCGGCCACTTTCATGTTCGAGACGATCAGGAAGCGCGGCAGCAGCCTTTCCTTGCGATCGAACAGCGGAAAATATTTCTGGTTCTGCCGCATGGTGAGGATCAGGCATTCCTGCGGCACGTGGAGGAACTGCGGCGGGAAGGTGCCGACGTAGACGCTCGGGTGCTCTACCAGCGCTGTAACTTCGTCGAGTAGGTCCTGATACGTGCCGAGGTCCGCATCCTGGCGCGCCGCTTCTTCCGTGAGTCCGCGCTCGATAGCGGACCTGCGCTCGGCGAAGCGGCAGACCACGCGGCCTTCTTCCCGCAGCAGGCTGACGTACTCGTCCGCCCGAACGAGCGTGAGATCGCGCTTGCCCATGAAGCGATGTCCCTGCGTGCGGTTGCCGGAAACGAGTCCGAGGACCGAGCCCGGCACCACGCGGGGCCCGTGCAGCATGACCAGGCCGTGCACCGGGCGCACGAACTGCGCATCGCCGTCGCCCCAGCGCATGACCTTGGGAATCGGCAGCTTGCGCACCACGCGATCGACCACGCCGGCAAGCACTTCATCGAGCGCTGCGCCACCGGCCTGGACGCGGGCGACGAACACTTCGCCCTTCGCTCCCGCCTTGCGCTGCAACGCCTCCACCGCCACGCCGTGCTTCTTTGCGAAGCCGGCCACGGCCGCCGGCGGGGCGCTTGCCGCTGGCCCGGTCACCTCGCGCTCTTCGGTCGCCGCGCGTTCGGCAACCTCGTTCACCAGCACCGCGAGGCGGCGGGGCGTGGCAAGGTCGCTTTCGAACTTGCCGGTTTTCGGCGCCAGGCCGAGTGCGACGAGCTCGTCGCGAATCCCGTTGGCGAATGCGAGGCCGAGCGCCGACAATGCTTTCGGCGGCAGCTCTTCGCTGAGCAGCTCGACGAGGAGGCTTTCAGGCATGCGTCATCGGAAAGCCGAGCCGTTCCCTGGACTCGTAGTAGGCCTGAGCGACGGCGCGCGATAGTCCACGCACGCGACCGATATAAGCCGCGCGCTCGGTGACCGAGATCGCGCCGCGCGCGTCGAGCAGGTTGAAGGTGTGCGAGGCTTTCATCACCATCTCGTAGCCGGGCAGCACGCATTGCGCCTCGATCAGGCGCTTCGCTTCGCCTTCGTATTCGCCGAAATGCCGGAACAGCATGTCGGCATTCGAAAGCTCGAAGTTGTACTTCGATTGCTCCACTTCGTTCTGGTGATAGACGTCGCCATAACTAACCCCGGCTGTCCACACCAGGTCGTAGACGCTGTCCTTGCCTTGCAGGTACATCGCGAGGCGCTCGAGGCCGTAGGTGATCTCGCCCAGCACCGGCTTGCACGCGAGGCCGCCGACTTCCTGGAAGTAGGTGAACTGCGTCACTTCCATGCCGTCGAGCCACACTTCCCAGCCGAGGCCCCACGCGCCGAGCGTGGGCGATTCCCAGTCGTCCTCGACGAAGCGGATGTCGTGTTCTTTGGGATCGATGCCGAGCTCGACCAGCGATTGAAGGTAGAGATCCTGGATCTCGGTGGGCGAAGGCTTGAGCACCACCTGGTACTGGTAGTAGTGCTGCAGGCGGTTCGGATTGTCCCCGTAGCGTCCGTCCTTCGGCCGGCGCGAAGGCTGCACATAGGCGGCGTTCCACGGCTCCGGGCCGATGGCGCGCAAGAAGGTCGCCGTATGGAAAGTGCCCGCGCCCACTTCCATGTCGTAAGGTTGCAGCAGCGCGCATCCCTGCCGGCCCCAGAATGCGCTCAACTGCTGGATCAACTGCTGGAAGGTCAGCACGCGGCGATTTTAGCCGGTCGACTGCGGGCTCAACCGCGCGCGAATAATGAAAAACGCGAGCAGAGCCAGCGACGACAGGACAATCGGCCAGTCGCGCCACCGCACATACGGCGTCACGCCCTCGTAGCCTTGCGCGGCGACCTCGAGTCGCGCCTCGGTGAACTGCGGCAGGCGGCCGAGCACGCGGCCGTCGCGGTCGATCGCCGCCGTAATGCCGGTATTGGTGGCGGTGAGATGCATGCGACCGGTCTCGATCGCGCGTAGTCGCCCGATCTGCAGGTGCTGCGCCGGCGCGAGCGAGTCGCCGAACCAGGCGACGTTCGACATGTTCACCAACAGGGTCGCGTCCGCGGCGCGCGCCGCCATTTCCTCGCCGAATACGTCCTCGTAGCAGATATTCGCCGCGACGCGCTGACCGGCGACCTGCAGCGGCGGCTGATTCGACGCGCCGCGGCTGAAATCCGACAGCGGGATGCGCAGGATCTGGAGCACCCAGCCGAACCCGGGCGGAATGAATTCGCCAAAGGGCACCAGGTGGACCTTGTGGTAGGTCTGGGAAGGCGATACGCCGAGCGTAATCACGCTGTTGTAGTAGTCCTCGCCTTGTTGATAGGGGACGCCCAACAGCAGGTCACCGCCGTTCCCGCGCGCCGCGGCCTCGAGGCGTGCGAGCTCCGCCGGGTCGATGCGGTGGTAAAACCTCGGCAACGCGGTCTCCGGCAGCACGATCAGCTTCGCGCTCGTCCCCTCCGCCAACCGGGCGTAGGCGTCGAAGATGGCTGGATAGCGCTGCGGGCTGAACTTCATCTCCTGTTCGATGTTTCCCTGCAGCAGCGCAGCGGTGACCGGCGCGCCGCTTGGCCGGGTCCAATGCAACGTTTGCAGCGCCTGGCCGGCGCCGAGCAGCACCACGATCGCGGTGAGGGGTGCGAGCTTGCCCCGGTCGTGCACGAAAACCCAGAGCAATCCCGCGACGGCAAGCGTAGTAAACGTAAGCAGGTAAACGCCGCCGATCGGCGCGTAGCCCTGCAGCGGCCAGCCGACCGCCGCATAGCCGATCGCGAGCCAGGGAAACCCGGTGAACAGCCATTCGAGCGTCCACTCGAACAACACCCACGCCGATGGGATCAGCAGGCACGCGCGTACCGGGTCCGGCGCCGGGATGCGCGCCTGCAACCAGCCGGCCGCCGCGGGGAACAGGGCGAGGAAGGCGCAGTACCCCACGGTGAAGAATCCAGCGAGCGGCGCGGGCATGCCGCCGAACGTGTGCAGGCTGACGTAGACCCAGGACACGCCGGCGCCGTAGAGCCCGAGGCCGAACCAGAAGCCGCGCGAGAAGCATTGCCGCGGCGACGCGTGCATCCACAAATGGCTGAGGAACGCGAAGGTCGCGATGGCCAGCGGAAACACGCCGACGGGAGCGAAGGCCAGCACCGTCGCCGCGCCGGCGAGAAACGGAATCAAGTCTTCGGCTTGTCGACGAGCAGGGTGTAGACGCGCCGGCTATCGGCGCGCAGCACCTGGAAGCGCAGGCCCTCGATCTGCACCGACTCGCCGCGCTTGGGCAGGCGACCGAGATGCGCGATCAGGAAGCCGCCGATGGTGTCGGCCGCCTCGTCGGGCAATTTCGAGCCGAAGGCGGCGTTGAAGTCGGCCATCTGCGTGAGCGCCTTCACCCGGTAGCGGCCGCCGGGCTCGGGCAGGATGTTGTCGGAGGCCTCGTCGAAGTCGTACTCGTCCTCGATGTCGCCGACGATCTGCTCGAGCACGTCCTCGATCGTCACCAGGCCCGCGACGCCGCCGTATTCGTCGATCACGATCGCCATGTGGTTGCGGCTGGCGCGGAATTCGCGCAGCAGCACGTTGAGGCGCTTGGCTTCCGGCACGAACACCGCGGGGCGCAGCATCTCGCGCACGTTGAATTCCTCCTCGCCGGCGTAATAGCGCAGCAGGTCCTTGGCGAGAAGCACGCCGATGACGTCGTCGCGGTTCTGGTCGATCACCGGGAAGCGCGAGTGCGCGGTGCCGATCACGCGCGTGACGAACGTCTCCACCGGCTCGTTGATGTCGATGAAGTCGACCTGCGCGCGCGGGATCATGATGTCGCGCACCGCCATCTCGGACACGGTGAGCGCGCCCTCGATGATCGAGAGCGCGTCGGCGTCGAGCAGGTTGCGCGAGTAGGCCGACCTCAGCAGCTGCGTGAGCTCGGCGCGGTCGCCGGGCTCGCGCATGATGAGCGACGACAGACGCTCGAGCAGGCTGGGGCGGGCGGGATCGTTCATGCCTGGCGTTTCATTCTACCGCGTAGGGGTTCGTGATTCCGACGCGCCGCAGGATGCGGATCTCGCGTGCTTCCATGCGCGCCGCATCCCTTTTCTTTTCATGCGCGTAGCCTCGAAGGTGGAGCACGCCGTGCACTACCAGGTGCGCGTAATGCGCCGCCACGCTCTTGCCCTGGGCGTGCGCCTCACGCCGGATGACGGGGTGGCACAGGACCATATCACCTGTATGAAAGCTCAGGACATTGGTCGCGCGGTCCATGTTCCTGAATCTCCGGTTGAGCTCGCGCCCCTCGCGTTCGCCGACGATGCGCAAGGTAACCGGATTGAGGTGAAGCGGCTGCGCGCCCAGCGGCGCAGAGCGCATGGCGCTCGGCACGCCGCGGCGCGGCACTGCGTATTGAACGGTAACGCTATTCTTCCTGCGCGCGGGCTTCGTAGGCATCGATGATGCGCGCGACCAGCGGGTGGCGCACCACGTCCTGCGCGCCGAACTGGGTGAACGCGATGCCGCGCACGCCGTCGAGGATGCGGCGCGCCTCGATCAGGCCGCTCTTCTTGTCGCGCCCCAGGTCGATCTGGGTCACGTCGCCGTTCACCACCGCCTTGGCGCCGAAGCCGATGCGCGTGAGGAACATCTTCATCTGCTCGGGCGTGGTGTTCTGTGCCTCGTCCAGGATGATGAACGAATGGTTGAGCGTGCGCCCGCGCATATAGGCAAGCGGGGCGAGCTCGATGGTTCCGCGCTCGAGCAGCTTGCCGGTCTTCTCGAACCCCATCAGGTCATAGAGCGCGTCGTACAGCGGCCGCAGATAGGGGTCGACCTTCTGCGCGAGGTCGCCGGGCAGGAAGCCGAGGCGCTCGCCGGCCTCCACTGCCGGTCGCACCAGCACGATGCGCTTCACCTTGTCGCGCTCGAGCGCGTCCACCGCGCACGCCACTGCGAGGTAGGTCTTGCCGGTGCCGGCGGGGCCGATGCCGAAGGTGCAATCGTGCGCGAGGATGTTGTCGATGTACTCGATCTGATGCGGCGTGCGGCCATGCAAGTCCGGACGCCGCGTCAGCAGCTGCGGCCCTTCGTTCTTCAGTGAATGGTTTCTGGAGAGTTCGGTGAGCCCGAGCTGCACGTCTTCGGCGGTCAAGTCGCCGGAAGCCCGGTCGTAGAAGTGCTCCAGGGCGCTCGCGGCCTGCTGCGCCTGCGCGCCGCGCACGGTGAACCTGGAGCCGCGGCGCGCGATGGTGACGTCGAGGGCCGACTCGATCTGCCGCAGGTTCTCGTCGAGCGCGCCGCACAGCCGCGCGAGGCGACTGTTGTCGACCGGATCGAGCCTGACTTCGACCGGCTTGCCCCGGTTCAGGCTAGCTCGCCCCGTAGCGAGTGGGAACGGGCCGCGGTGATGCGCACGTCGACATATCCATGATGGAGCGCGGCGCTGCCCGGAAAGTTCACCACGCGATTGTTGCCCGTGCGGCCGGCGAGCTCGGCCGGGCTTTTCTTCGACGGGCCTTCGACCAGAACCCGCTCGACCGTGCCGACCATTGCCTCGCTGATCGCGCTCGCCTGCGCGTCGAGCTGCTGCTGGAGGCGTTGCAGCCGAGCTGATTTCTGTTCCAGCGACAGCTCGTCGGTCAGTCCGGCCGCGGGCGTACCGGGACGCGGGCTGTACAGGAATGAGAACGAGGCGTCGAAGCCGGCGTCGGCGGCGAGTTTCAGGGTTGCGGCAAAATCGGCCTCGGTCTCGCCCGGAAAGCCGACGATGAAGTCCGAGGAAAGGCTGATCCGCGGCTGTGCCTGGCGCAGGCGGCGCACGATCGAACGGTATTCGAGCGCGGTGTAGCCGCGCTTCATCGCGGCCAATACGCGGTCCGAGCCGGACTGCACCGGCAGATGGACGTGCGGCGCGAGCTTGTCGAGCGCGGCGTGCGCGTCGATCAGGCGCTGCGTGAACTCGCGCGGGTGGGATGTGGTGTAGCGCACGCGCTCGACGTCGAGCTCGCACACGTAATGCAGCAGCTCGGCAAAGTCGGCCGGCTCGCCATCGATCGTGTCGCGCCAGGCATTCACGTTCTGGCCGAGCAGCGTCACCTCCCGCACCCCCTGCTGCACCAGCCGGTCGATCTCCGCCACTACGTCCTCGAACGGCCGCGACACTTCCTCGCCGCGCGTGTAGGGCACCACGCAGAAGCTGCAGTACTTGCTGCAGCCTTCCATGATGGAAACGAAAGCCGCCGCGCCAGAGACGCGCGCCGGCGGCAGGTGGTCGAACTTCTCGATCTCCGGGAAGCTCACGTCGACCTGAGGCTGGCCGCTCTCGCGCCGCCGTTCCAGCAGCTGCGGCAGGCGGTGGAGGGTCTGCGGACCGAACACCACGTCGACGTAAGGCGCGCGCGCGACCAGGGCCGGACCTTCCTGGCTGGCGACGCAGCCGCCGACCGCGATCATCACGCCCGGACGCGCCTGCTTGAGATGCCGGACGCGGCCAAGGTCAGCGAACACCTTCTCCTGCGCCTTCTCGCGCACCGAGCAGGTGTTGAACACGATCAGGTCCGCGTCGTCGGGCTGCGCGGTGCGCTCGAAGCCCTGCGCCTCGCGCATCACGTCGGAAATCTTCTCCGAGTCGTACTCGTTCATCTGGCAGCCGAACGTGCGCAGGTACAGCTTCTTCATTTGTCGACCGCGGGGAGGGTGGTGGCCTGCGGCTTGCGCGGCGCCTGCGCTCGCTCGAGCGGCGTCATGATCCACACGCGGTGCACCAGGCCGGCGCCGTCGAGGAGGAAGCGCACATCGGCCTTCTCGACCAGCGACGTCGGCAGCACCAGCCGGTTGTCCGCGTCGCGAATCTGCGCACCCGGCGCGAGCTGCAACGCCTTGCCGTTCAGCTCTACATACATGTCCTGCACATGGCGGATCTCCCCGCGCTGCGCCTCCTTGGGGATGGTGCGGACCTGGGCGCCGGCGGCGGCCGCTGCGCACATGAGCATGATGAAGAGAATGCCAGCGCCTCATGCTTCGACGACCTCGAAGTCGCGCGTCACTTCGGCTGTCTTGGAGAGCATCGCGGTGGCAGAGCAGTACTTCTCGTGCGTGAGCCGGACCGCGTGCTCCACCAGATTGCGCTTCAGCCCGCGGCCGCGCACCGTCCAGTGCATATGGATCCTGGTGAAGACCTTGGGATCGGTGCTGGCGCGCTCGGCGGTGAGCTTTACTTCGCAGCCGGTGACGTCCTGGCCGCTCTTCTTCAGGATCACCACCACGTCGTAGGCGGTGCAGCCGCCGGTGCCGAGCAGCACCATCTCCATGGGACGGGGCGCGAGGTTGCGCCCGCCGCCGTCGGGGGCGCCGTCCATGGTCACCAGGTGATTGCTGCCGGTTTCGGCGAGAAAGCTCATTCCTTCGCCCGACCAGCGGACCGTGCATTCCATGACACTAATCTAGCTTTTTTGTGTAAAATCCGCAGCTTTTCCGCAGTTCCTTCATCTAGGCAATGACGACCTACACCGCAAAAGCAGGCCAGGTCCAGCACGGCTGGTACGTGGTCGACGCGCAAAACAAGGTGCTCGGCCGACTGGCGGTGCAGATCGCCACGCGGCTGCGCGGCAAGCACAGGCCCGAGTACACGCCGCACGTGGACACCGGCGACTTCATCGTCGTGGTGAACGTGGCCAAGCTGCGCGTGACCGGCCGCAAGGACGAGCGCAAGGTCTACTACCGCCACACCGGCTATCCCGGCGGCCTGAAAGAGACCAACTTCAAGAAGCTGCAAGCGAAGAAGCCGGCCCGCGTGCTCCAGCTGGCGGTGAAAGGCATGCTGCCAAAAGGCCCGCTCGGCTACGCGATGCTGCGAAAGCTCAAGGTGTACGCTGGCGCGACACATCCGCATTCGGCGCAGCAGCCGAAGACATGGGAGATCCAATAATCATGGTCGGCGATTACTACTACGGCACCGGGCGGCGCAAAAGCGCGGTGGCACGCGTGTTCCTCAAGCCAGGCAAGGGCGACTTCGTGGTCAACGGCAAGCCCGTGGACCAGTTCTTCGGCCGCGAGACCGGTCGCATGGTGGTGCGCCAGCCCCTCGAGCTGACCAAGAACCAGGCGGCGTTCGACATCATGGTCAACGTCTACGGCGGCGGCGAGAGCGGCCAGGCGGGGGCAGTGCGCCACGGCATCTCGCGCGCCCTGATCGAGTATGATGCAGCTCTGAAACCGACGTTGAGCGCGGCCGGATTGGTGACGCGCGACGCGCGAGAAGTCGAGCGAAAAAAGGTCGGCCTGCACAAGGCACGGCGGCGCAAGCAGTACTCGAAACGCTGAACTCAGGATTCTGCGAACCGAAAGCCGCCCTTGGGCGGCTTTTGTTTTTCTATGACGATTAAAGCGGGAATTGTCGGCGGAACGGGATACACGGGCATAGAGCTCCTGCGGCTGCTCGCCCAGCACCCGCAGGTGGAGCTGAAAGCGATCACCTCGCGCAAGGAAGCGGGCACTCCGGTGGCGCGCATGTTCCCGAGTCTGCGCCGCAAGGTCGACCTTGCCTTCATCGAGCCGGGCGCACGCGCGCTCGCCGGATGCGACGTTGTGTTCTTCGCCACGCCGAACGGCGTCGCCATGGGCGAGGCGCGCGCCACGCTCGAGGGTGGCGCGCGGGCGATCGACCTTTCGGCCGACTTTCGCATCCAGGACCTGGCCGAATGGGAGCGCTGGTACAAGCTGAAGCACGCGGCGCCGGAGCTGGTGCGCGAGGCTGTTTACGGTTTGCCTGAACTCAACCGCGAACGCATCCGCGGCGCGCGCCTGATCGCGAACCCCGGCTGCTATCCGACCGCGACGCAGCTCGGCTTCCTGCCGCTGGTGGAGGCCGGTGTGGTGGACCTCGACCACCTGATCGCGGACGCCAAGTCCGGCGTCAGCGGCGCCGGGCGCAAGGCCGAGCTGCCGCTCAGCTTTTCCGAAGCGTCGGACAACTTCGCCGCGTACAACGTGCCCGGGACATCGGCACTGGCCGGAAATTCGCCAGGGGCTGGCGCAGGCCGCGAAGCGCGAAGTGGGGCTGGTGTTCACCGCGCATCTCACGCCGCTCATCCGCGGAATCCACGCCACGCTCTACGCGCGCGTGACGAAGGAAGCGGACTTCCAGCAGCTCTTCGAAAAGCGCTACGCCAGCGAGCCTTTTGTCGACGTAATGCCTGCGGGCAGCCATCCGGATACGCGCTCGGTACGCGCGGCCAACACCTGCCGGATCGCGGTGCATCGTCCGCCGGAGAGCGCGCGCGGCGCGGATACGCTGGTAGTGCTCTCGGTGATCGACAACCTGGTGAAAGGCGCTTCCGGCCAGGCGGTGCAGAACATGAACCTGATGTTCGGGTTGCCCGAGACCACGGGGCTGGAACAAGTGGCGGTGGTTCCCTGATGCCGCCGTCCGGCCGCTGGAAGCTGGTCCGCCAGCGGTTCGGCATCGCTGCGCCTCGCGTCGAGGTGCAGACACAGATTCCCTGGTACTGGCGGTGGGCGGGCATTGCCGTGCTGCTCGGCGTGGCCGCGGCCGCGGGATCCTGGATCTACGACGCGGGCCGGCGGTTCGCCGGCTTCGACCGCAGCGAGGTGGTGCAGGAGCTGCAGGCGGTGCGCGGCGAGCTCGAGGCTGCACGCGCCGAGCTGGCGCGTCTGCGCGCGATCGCCAACGCGGCCGATAGCCGGGTGTCGATCGAGCGCACTGCGCAACAGACGCTGGCGCAGCAGGTACGCGCGCTCGAGCAGGAGAACGCCCGCGTGCGCGAAGAGCTGGCCATGACCGAGCAGATGCTGGGCTCGGAAGAGCGCCATACGCAGACCCTGGCCATCTACCGCTTCAAGGTCGAGCCGGACGTGCTGCCCGGGGAATACCGGTACCGATTGCTGCTCCTGACGCCGACCGATCGCCGCGGCCGCGACTTCAGCGGCCGCCTCGAGCTGGTCGTCAGCCTGCAGGAAGGGGGCCAGAATGCTATGATGTCTTTCCCGGAGCCGGGCGATGCCGCAGCCGCTCAATTCCGGTTGGCTTTCAAGTACTTCCGGCGGGTCGAAGGGACCTTCCGGGTGAACCCGAAGGCCAAGGTCGAGAGTGTGCAGGCGCGGGTATTCGAGGCCGGTTCGACCCAGCCGCGGGCCACCCACTCGGTCAGCCTGGATGGCACAAAAGTGAATTGAGGGCGGAGAGGGAGAAGAAAGATGTTCAACAAGGTGAGCAAGCCGCAGAACCGCATCGACAGCCTGATCGGCGCGACCACCCGAGTCGAGGGCAACGTGATCTTCAGCGGCGGACTGCGCGTGGATGGCATGGTTCGCGGCAACATCGCCGCGCTACCGGACCAGGCGAGCACCCTGGTCATCTCCTCCGAGGCCCGCATCGACGGCGAGGTCCAGGCCGCGCATATCGTGGTCAACGGCACCATCAATGGGCCGGTGCACGCGACCGAGACGCTAGAACTACAGGCGGGCTCGAGGGTCAAAGGAGACGTCTACTACAAGAGTATCGAGATGCATCAGGGCGCCGTCGTTGAGGGCCGCCTGGTGCATCACCCCGCCGAGATGAAGGGCGTAGAGCTCAAGCTCGCCTCCGGCGGGTAACCAGAGGAAACAGAGATGAACGCAGTGACAGAGATGCCGGCCCCGCTGGTTTTCAGCGACAGCGCGGCGAACAAGGTGAAGGAGCTGATCGAGGAAGAGGGCAACCCGGAGCTCAAGCTCCGCGTGTTCGTCACCGGCGGCGGCTGCTCGGGATTCCAGTACGGCTTCACCTTCGACGAGGTGAAGAACGAGGACGATGCCGCGATGGAGAAGAACGGCGTCATGCTGCTCATCGACCCGATGAGCTACCAGTACCTGGTCGGCGCCGAGATCGACTACCAGGAAGGCCTGGAAGGCGCGCAGTTCGTGATCAAGAACCCCAACGCGCAAAGCACCTGCGGTTGCGGGTCTTCGTTCTCTACCTAGCGGGTTAACTTCTCGACAAAAAAGGGGCCTTCGGGCCCCTTTTTGTTTCTACTGCGCTTGCGCGACCGTCACGTGCGCCAGCAGGTCAAGCCGCTCGACCAGCGTGGCGGCGTGGTTGCGGAACGCGGGCAGGTCCTGCTGCGCGACCGGATTCGCGGCCGGCATCGCGATCGAGAACGGGTTGCGCGCCTGGCCCGCCAACGCGGAATTCGTAATGCAGGTGCGGGCCGGTGGCCCAGCCGGTTTGGCCCACCGCGCCGATGGTGTCGTTCTGCGCCACGCGCGCGCCCTTGCGCACGCTGATGCGGCTCAGATGGGCGTACACGGTCGCGTACTGGCCGTGGTGGCGCAGGATGACCACATTGCCGTAGCCGCCCTTGGCGCCGGCGTGCTCGACCACGCCATCGCCCACTGCGCGCACCCGCGTGCCGGTTGGCGCGGCGTAATCAATGCCTTCGTGTTTCCGCCACGCCCGAGCGATCGGATGGCGGCGCATGCCGAACCCCGAGCTCACCCGTGAAAATTCCAGCGGCGAGCGCATGAACGCCTTGCGCAGGTTCTTGCCGTCGGGCGCGTAGTAGCCGTTGCCGAAGTGCACCGCGCGGAAGGTCTTGCCGTTGTTGGTGAACTCCGCGGCAAGCACGCGGCCGGCGCGCACCGGGCGGCCGCCGAGATAGTGCAGCTCGTAAATCACCGAGAAGCGGTCGCCCTTGCGCAGGTCGCGGTGGAAGTCGATGTCGCCGCTGAACACGTCGCCGAGCTGCATGGCGATGCTGTCTGGAATGCTCGCGTCATCGGTGGCGGCAAACAGCGAGCTGCGGATGACGCCGGACTTCATCGCGACTTGGGTCGTCGAGCTGCGCGCGGTCGTCGGTGACGCGGAAGTACCCGTTCGCCTCGGCGACGATCTTGATCAGCGTGTCGCGCCCGCTGAGGAAACTGAGCGCCATCGGCTCGCCCTCGGCGCTCACCTCTGCGCTGACGTAGCGTGCCCGGGCGCAGCTGCTGCATCGCGCGCAGCTTCGCCAGCTTGCCGGCGTGCGGAGCCTGCGATGCCGAGACGCTCGATGAACACCGGCAGCGTGTCGCCGCGCTGGAATAGCTCCTCGCGGAAGTACGACTTCGGTGCCGGCGTCGCATCCAGCCGGATGGCAAGCGTCTCGACGATCGGCGTTTTCGCCGGCTCGAGCGGACCTTCGCGCGACGGCGCAATGGTCGCGAACGCGACTACGCCGGTAGCGGCGAGGATCACGATCGCGGCGATGCGCCCGAGGCGTCCGTACGTTCCCATGAATCCGCTAGAATCCCTTGAATTTCAGAAGCCTGCAAAGTCTACCAAAGAAGCCGGGTCCGGAAAATCGACCATGTCCGCCACTGAGCAGGCCGTTCAGACTATTCGTCGGGGGGCGGACGAGCTGATCGTCGAGGAAGAGTTGGCGAAAAAGCTCGCCAGCGGCCGCAAATTACGCATCAAGCTGGGTCTGGACCCCACCGCGCCGGACCTGCACCTCGGGCACACCATTGTAATCAACAAGCTGCGCGACTTCCAGCGGCTGGGCCACCAGGTCCAGTTCCTGATCGGGGACTTCACCGGGATGATCGGCGACCCGACCGGCAAGAACCAGACGCGTCCCCCGCTGACGCGCGACGAAATTCAAAAGAATGCAAAAACCTACCGCGAGCAGGTCTTCAAGATCCTCGACGCGGACAGGACCCAGATCCTGTTCAACTCCGAGTGGTCGGACAAGCTCGGCGCCGAAGGCATCATCCGGCTCGCCTCGCGCTATACGGTCTCCCAGCTTCTCGAACGCGACGATTTTTCGAAGAGGTTCGGACAAGAGAAGCCGATTGCGCTGCACGAGCTGCTCTACCCGCTGATGCAGGGTTACGACTCGGTGGCGATGAAGGCCGACGTCGAACTCGGCGGCACCGACCAGAAATTCAACCTGCTCGTCGGTCGGGAGCTGCAGCGCAGCTTTGGCCAGGAGCCGCAGTGCATTCTCACAATGCCGCTGCTCGAAGGGCTCGACGGCAAGGAGAAGATGTCCAAGTCGCTCGGCAACTACGTCGGCATCGCCGAGCCGCCGCCGCAGATCTTCGGCAAGCTGATGTCGATCTCGGACGAGCTGATGTGGCGCTACATCGACCTGCTTTCCTTCGAGCCTGTAGAGAAGATCCAAGCCTGGAAAAGCGAGCACCCGCGCGACGTGAAGGCGCGCTTTGCGAAGGAAATCGTCGCGCGCTTCCATAGCGCCGCCGCCGCCGACCAAGCCGAGGCGGATTTCGCCAGCCGCTTTCGCGAGGGCGAGATCCCCGACGACATGCCGGAGATGACGATCCACGCCCCCGCGGGCGGCATCCTCATTGCTCAGCTCCTCAGGCAGGCCAACCTGACGCCGAGCACTTCCGAGGCGCAGCGCATGATCGAGCAGGGTGGCGTCAAGCTCGACGGCGAGCGCGTTTCGGACAAGGGTCTCAGGGTCCCGGCCGGGCGCACGGTGGTGGTGCAGGTCGGCAAGCGCAAGTTCGCACGCATCACGGTCAAGTGACCTGAGGCGACGTCCCTAGAGCAGCTCGTTGATCGAGTAGGCCGCGTGGTCTTTCAGCTTGTGCCAGATGCTACGCCGGCTCCACTGCTCCAGATCGACCTGCGTGGCGCGCGGCACGTACCTCTCGAAGATCGCGTCCAGGCGCTGCGCGGTCTTCTCGTCCAGGATCCCGAGCGTGATCTCGTCGTTGGTCTCGAACGAGCGGTCGTCGAAGTTGGTCGAGCCGACAGCACTGTAGATGCCGTCGATGGTCATCACCTTCTGGTGCAGGAGCGTGTGCGGGTATTCGAACAACCGCACGCCGTTGCGCATCAGCTTCTCGAAGTTGCGATGGCCGGCGTGCTGAACCATCGGGTTGTCGGAGCCGCTGGTGGAGGGCATCAGCACGCGCACGTCGACGCCACGCTTGACCGCCTCGCCGAACGCCTCGATTGCATCGGGCTCGGGGATGAAGTACGGGTTCTGGATCCAGATGCGCTTGCGGGCGAGGCAGATCGCGGTGTGGTGCAGGATCTTGACGGCCGGCGCGGAATTCTCGGGCTTCGCATAAACGAGGTGCATGGGGATGGCGCCGGCGGGCTCGAGCGGCGGGAAACAGTCGGGCCCGGCGAAGAGCTCGCCGGTCTCGCCCGCCCAGTTCTCGCTGAAGGAGCCCTGTACGCTATGGACGATCGGGCCGCGCAAGCACACGCTCACGTCGGCGTAGTGCTTGCCGTCCTCCGCGTCGCCCAGCCACTGGTCCACGACGCAGTGCCCGCCGACGAACGCCTCGCGCCCATCGACGATCAGCATCTTGCGGTGGGTGCGGTCGTTCAGCACGCCGATGTTGCGCAGCTTCGTCTCGTGAAACATGACCACCCGGGCGCCGGCCTTCTCCATCATCTCGCGCTCGTCTTTGCCGATCCCCTTCGAGCCGTTTCCGTCGAGCATGATCCGCACGGTGACGCCGGCCTTGGCGCGCTCGGCGAAAGCCTTGGCCATGCGCTTGCCGAGCTTGCCTTCCTTCCACAGGAACGTCTCGTAGTGCACCGAGCCCTTCGCGCTTCCGATGCGCTCGATCATCGCGTCCCAGCACTTGCCGTTTTCCAGGACCTCGACCGCGTTGCCGTCCACGACCGTGCCGAGCGTGAGCCCGGCGAGCGTGGGCAGGAGGGTATCGATGCCGACGTCGCATTCGATCTTGAGGTGGGGGTCGCGATGGCGGCGGATCGACCAGATCACCAGCGCCATGACGACGATGAGGAGCACGATACCGCCGAGCGCGATGGTGGTAAGCATCAGGCTGGACTGGCCCGCACAACGGCGTCCTTGCGCTTCCGGAGCTCGGGTAGAAGCTCGCAGCCCAGGCCCGGACCGGGAGGCTTCTCGAAGAAGCCACGGACCGGCTGCGGGACGTGCGCATCCGCAAGGCGGTCGGCAACCGCATGGACATCAGCGATCACGCGCGGCGCCACATATTCGTGCAGGTAAGCCTCGAGGCTCTGCGCGGCATAGCTGGTCACGCCAACGCCGACCACGCCCTGATCGGTATGCACGCGCACCCATACCAGATTGGGAAACTCGCCAAGGCGGAGCGTTTCGAGCTGGGTGATCTTCATAGGGGGCTCCCTTCCATTTGCGTTGACCCCGTAAAAACAAGCGTGTACGCTGGCCTTTCGCCTTGCGAAATCAACCTTGGAGGAGGGGAGTCATGAGGCAGTTTGTACCGCATTTTGCACGCGCGGCCGTCGCAGTGGCCGCCGTCGCAGCATTCTCAAGCGCAGCGCACGCTCAGCAAGTCGTCAACCTGAAGATGCAGGCCACCTGGCCTGCCAGCCTGACGCTGTACGAAAACTTCACGTACTTCGTCGAGCGCGTAGGGAAGATTTCCAACGGCACGCTCAAGATCGACGCCATGCCCGCCGGGCAGGTGGTGCCGGCGTTCGAAGTGCTCGACGCCACGCACAAGAAAGTGCTCGACGGCGCGCACGCCTGGTCGGGCTACTGGGTCGGCAAGAACAAGGCCGCCATCCTGTGCACCGGCGGCCCCGGCGGCACCTTCGGCATGGACATGATCGACGCCATCGGCTGGATGCACCACGGCGGCGGCAACGAGCTGTGCAACGAGCTGTTCCAGAAAGAGCTGAAGCTCAACGTGCACTGGATTCCGATCCTGCCCTCGGGCCCGCAGGCCTTCGGCTGGTTCAAGCGGCCGGTGAAGAACCTGGCTGACTTCAAGGGCATGAAGTGCCGCCAGACCGGCATGGCCGCCGAAGTCTGGCAGCGCATGGGCATGACCACGGTCAACATGCCGGGCGGCGAGATCATCCCGTCGGCGCAGCGCGGCGTGATCGACTGCGCCGAGTGGGTCGGCGGCGTCGAGGATCTGCGCCTGGGCTTCCACAACGTGTGGAAATATCACTACACGCCGGGAATGCACGAGAACGTGACCATCGGCGAGGTGTTGATCAACATGGACGTCTGGAAGGGCCTCTCCGCCACGCACCAGGAAATCATCAAGAGCGCCGCCAACGAGTCCTTCCTCATCTGGTGGGCGAAGTGGCAGAAGCAGAACTCCGAGGCGCTGAACGAGCTGCAGACCAAGCACGGCGTTCGCATCCTGCGCACGCCGCCGGACATCCTGACCGAGTTCCTGAAGACCTGGGACATCATCGCGGCGGAAGAAGCGGCCAAGAGCCCGTTCTTCAAGAAGACGCACGAATCGCAGCGCCAGTACGCCTCGCTCGTGGTGCCGGCGAAGCGCTTCTACTTCCCGCCGTATTCGTTCGCGGCCAACTACTACTGGCCGGAGGGTGGCGGCAAAGGGCGCGGCGAAGGCCGAGGCCAAGAAAAAGTAGCTGCCAGGGTTCGAAAAAGGGCGATGAAAATCGCCCTTTTTTTTGGCCTTAAGGGGACACGCGAGGAATGGCTGAACCAACCACCGGACTGATCCGGACAGTCCGCATCATCGACAGATTCACCGACGTCAGCGGGCTGCTGGTGGCGTGGCTCAACGTGCCGCTGGTGATTGCGGTCAGCTACGAGGTATTTGCCAGGTACCTGTTCAACGCGCCGACCATGTGGTCGTTCGATGTCGCCTACATGCTCTACGGCACCATCTTCATGCTCGGCGCCGCCTACGCGTTGCTCAAGGGAGCGCACATCCGCACCGACTTCTTCTTCGAGCGCTGGTCGATCCGCACCAAGGGCCTGATCGATTCGATCTCCTACCTGGTGTTCTTCTTTCCGTCGATCTTCGTGTTCCTCATCGTCAGCTGGAACGAAGGCTGGTACGCGTTCCAGATCGGCGAGACCTCGGAGCAGACGCCGTGGCGGCCGATCCTGTGGCCGTTCAAGATGGTGGTGCCGCTTGCCTGCCTGCTGCTGCTGATCCAGGGCGTGTCGGAGGTCATCAAGAGCATCTGGGCGGCGCGCACCGGCATCGAGCTCGACCACAAAGAGAAAATCGAGGTATAGGGTGGAAAACTCCGCATGACCGGACTCGCCTTCCTCGGTTTGGTAATGCTGATCGTGATGTTGGGCGCCATCTTCATCGGCGTGCCGATCAGCTTCACGCTGCTGTTCCTCGCGCTGACCTTCGGCTACTTCGGCCTGGGGCACGTGGTGTTCGACCTCGCGTACTTCCAGACCATCGGCATGATGAAGGAGGAGCTGCTCGCCGCGGTGCCGCTCTTCATCTTCATGGGCTTCCTCACCGAGCAGGCCGGGCTGATGGAGCGGCTGTTCAACGCTTTCCGCATGCTGCTGGCGCCGATCCGTGGCGCCTTATTCGCGGTGGTGATCCTGACCGCGACGGTGTTCGCCATGGCCACCGGCATCGTCGGCGCGGCGGTGACGGTGCTCGGCATCATGGCGGGGCCGATCATGATCAAGACCGGCTACGACGCCAAGCTCTCGGCCGGTTGCATCACCGCCGGCGGCACGCTCGGCATCCTGATCCCGCCTTCGGTGATGCTGATCGTGATGGGGCCGGTGATCGGGGTTTCGGTCGCCGAGCTCTACTCCGCGGCGTTCGGCCCCGGGTTCCTGCTCGCCGGCATCTACCTCGCGTACCTGATCATCCGCTCGAACCTCAACCCGAAACTCGGCCCGCCGGTGCCGATGGAGGACCGGGTCAGCTCGCCGCTGCAGCTGGTCAACGAGGTACTGATCGGCGTGGTGCCGCTGCTCATCCTGATCGGCGCGGTGCTCGGCTCGATGCTGATGGGTCTGGCGACGCCGACCGAGGCGAGCGCGATCGGCGCGCTGGGCGCCGCGCTGCTCACGCTGGGCTATCGCAAATTCACCTGGGCGGGGTTCAAGCGCGCGATCCTCAGCACGACCGCCACCTCGAGCATGGTGCTGCTGCTCGCCGTCACCTCGAACATCTTCGGCGCGGTGTTCGCGCGCCTGGGCACGGCGAACTGGATCACCGAGTCGCTGCTCGCGCTGCCGTTCCCGCCGATCGTGATGCTGATCCTGGTGCTGTCCCTGATCTTCCTGCTCGGCTGGCCGTTCGAGTGGCCGGCGGTGATCCTGGTATTCCTGCCCATTTTCTATCCGGTGATGGTCGGGCTGCAGCCGACGCTGGCGCCGGCGCTGGGCATCGAGCCCGACATGCTGATGGTCTGGTTCGGCGCGGTGGTCGCCGTGGTCTTGCAGACCGCCTATTTATCGCCGCCGGTGGCGATGAGCGCCTACTACCTCAAGCAGGTGGTGAAGGAATGGTCGCTCGCCACGATCTACAAGGGCATGTTCGAGTTCATGCTGCTGCAGTGCATTGCGGTGGTGCTGATCGTCGCGTTCCCGAAGATCGTGACCACCTTCCCGGAGCAGATGCGCGCCGAGGGCGCCGCGGTCAAGGCCGAGGAGGTGGACGACAGCGCCAACCGGCTGGAAGAGGATCCGCTGAAGGCGGGCCAGGAACCGGAACAGCAGGAGGAGGAGGAAGAGAGCCTAGAAAAAGACGAACTGACGACCAAGAAGAAGTAAGGTCGCGTATCGCCACTCGACGCCGGGCAACCCCCGGCGTAATTTTTTATATGCCCTTCGATTTCGACACCCCGGTGGACCGCGCCGGCACCTGGAGCACGCGCTGGGAGCGCCACGCCGGGCGCGACGTGATCCCGCTCTGGGTCGCCGACACCGATTTCCGCGCCGCGCCCGCGATCCTGGAAGCGCTGTCCGCACGCGTGCGGCACGGCGTGTTCGGCTACACCACGCCGCCGCCGGAACTGCGCGGCGCGATCGTCCGGCGCATGGAACAGCGCTACGCGTGGCGCATCGATCCGTCGTGGATCGTGTTCACTCCCGGCGTGGTACCCGGGCTGCACCTCGCCGCGCGCCACCTGGTACCGCCGGACGGGCACGCCATCATTCCGCGCCCGGTCTATCACCACTTTCGCAAGGCCATGGAGCTGGCGCCGCGCGCGTTCAGCGAGGCGCCGCTGGCCCTGGAGCGGGGCCGGTGGGTTTTCGATCTGGACGCTTTGAAGAAAGCCATAACCCCCAAGACGAAAGCGCTGTTCCTCTGCAATCCGCAGAATCCCGGCGGCACGGTGTTCCGCCGCGCCGAGCTCGAGCGCCTCGCCGAGATGTCGCGCGACTTGATCATCGTCTCCGACGAGATCCACTGCGACCTGATCCTTGAGCCGGGCTTGCGGCACCTGCCGATCGCGAGCCTGTCGCCCGAGATTTCCCGCCGTACGGTCACGCTGATGTCGGCGAACAAGACGTTCAACATCCCGGCGGCCGGCTGCGGCTGGGCGATCATCGAAGACCCGGCGCTGCGCACCGCGTTCTCAGCTGAGGTGGCCGGGCACGTCATCGGCTCACCCTCGGTATTCGGAATGGCCGCCACGCTGGCAGCGCTCGAGCACGCCGACGATTGGCTGGCCGCACAACTCGAATACCTGCGCGGCAACCGCGACCTGGTCGAGAAAGAGATCGGCTTTCCGATGGCACACGTCGAAGCGACCTACCTCGCGTGGATCGACTGCTCGAGCGTCGAGGACGCGGCCGGGCTATTTCTGAAGCACGGGGTGTCGGTTTATGGCGGCGCGCAGTTCGGCGACCCCCGCTTCATCCGGCTGAACTTCGGGACCCAAAGAAAACTTCTGGAAGAAGCCCTGCTGCGGATCAGGGCATCTCTTACGACCGCATCCAGGCCGAGCCCCAGAGGTTGAGCGTGCGCTGCTCGTGCGGCCAGGTGCGCGACGGCATTGCGCGCGGCATGAGCTCGAGCTCGGCGGAGAACTCCACCTTGTGGCCGTCCGGGTCCTCGACCATGAAGAACAGGTTGTTGCCGGGCCCGTGCCGCCCCGGGCCCCACCACAACGGGATGCGCAGGCTGGCCATCCGGTCGGCCCAGTCGCGGATGTCGAGCCAGCCATTGGTCTCGTAGCAGTGGTGGTCGGCGCGCGACTGCGGCGCGCGGAACGCGGCGAAGCTGTGGTGCTCGGGATCCGAGCGCAGGAACACCGCAGCCATCGCGTCGCCTTCCAGCACGCGATCCGACTCGACCATGCCGAGCCCGCGGTAGAAATCCAGCATGTCCGGCAACCGCTCGGTCGCGCAGACGAAATGCTGCAGCCGGCCGGGCAATCCGCCGGCGCTCTCAGAATCGTTGGCCAGGCCAAAAACCACGCGGCGTCCGTCCGGGTCCGATACGCTGAGCGCGCCTTCGCGGAGTAACGGCGAGACGAATGGCTCGGCCTTCGGCAGCCTCTTGCGGTACGCCTGAAGGTGCGCGGCGTCCTGCATCGCGAGAGCGAAGTACGGAACCGCTCCTGCTTCGCCTTTGCCGACGACCATTTGCCGGCCGCGGCCGGCGACCCGCCAGCTACCGTCGGGCAGCGGCGCGACGTGGTCGCCGAGGAGCTCGGCGTAGAAGCGCGCGAGGCGCTCGGGGTGAGGGCTGTCGCGCCGCAGATGGTGCAGGCGCGCAGGCCAGAGATCGGGATTCATCGCTGTCATTTTCGCGCAAAGCGAGCGCCGCGTGCAGGATGCGCTCGAGGTGCGGATCGCGCACCCCGACCTCGTGCATGTGGTCGAGCGTTTTGCGGATGTAGTCGACGCACGGACCGCGCGCGCCGATTCCCTGCGCCACCAGCCGCGCGCGGCCGTGCAGGTCGAGCTCGCCGACGTAGGCGGGATGGGCCGGATCGGCGATGAAGGCGAGCGCGCGCACGATGCGCCCGCCGCGCAGCCGCACCGGAATCAGCCGGGGCGCGTAGACGCGGCGGAGCATCTCGCGGCTCCAGAGGCTGGCAAGCGCGCGGCGCGTACGCTGCGGCTCGAGCCGGTAGGCCACGCCCCAGCACGAGCCGCCCCGGCAAAGGCCCATCACCAGCCCGGGCTTGCGGCGCGTGCCGCGGTATCGCGTCGAAAGGATGCACAGCGCCCGGTGGTAGCCGTGCGCCCGGCCGAGCGCCTTGCGCGTATAGCCGAAGCAGGGCGACCACATCAGCGAGCCATAGCCGAAGACCCAGAGCTCGCCTTTGGGCAGCTGCGCGCTGAACTCGACGAGATCCATTCCGGCGCAACTATATAGAATCGGCGCGATGGCTTCACGCCGCGCGCCGATCGCCGGGCGCTATACCGCCGAGGAAGTCGCCCTCGCCGCACGCAATCGCGGCATGCCGCTCGAGGCGCTGCGCCATGACGTCACGCCTGCCGGCCTGCACTATTTGCTCATCCATTTCGACATTCCGGCGGCCGATGAGCACGCGTGGACGCTGCAATTCAAAGGCCTTTTTCGCAATCCGCGTGCGCTGCGCGTGGAGGAGCTCAGGCGCATGCCGGCCACCACGCTGCGCGTGACCATGGAATGCGCCGGCAACGGCCGCGGCCAGCTCGCGCCGCGCTATCCGTCGGTGCCGTGGCTCGAGGAGGGCGTCTCGACGGCCGACTGGACCGGTGTTCCGCTTGCGACGCTGCTGCGGGACGCGTCCTTAGCGGATCGCGCGACGCAGATCGTATTCCACGGCGCCGACCGCGGTTTCGACGCCGGCGTGGAGCATCACTTCGCACGAAGCTTGTCGGTGCAGGAAGCGCTGCGCGATGAAGTGCTGCTCGCCTACGCGATGAACGGTGCCCCGTTGCCGCCGCAGCACGGGGCGCCGCTGCGCCTGGTCGTGCCGCGCTGGTACGGCATGGCGAGCGTGAAATGGCTGCAGGCAATCGAAGCCATCGAGCAGCCTTTCGACGGCTTCCAGCAGGCGCGCGGCTATCACTTCCGCACCCGCGCCGACGAGAAGGGCGAGCCTTGCACGCTGATGCGCGTCAACTGCCTGATGACACCGCCGGGAATTCCGGATTTCTATTCGCGCCGCCGGACTGTGGAGGCCGGGCAAGTCACGCTCGGCGGGCGTGCCTGGTCCGGCGCCGCGCCGATCGCTCGAGTGGAATGGGCAGTGGACAGCGCATGGCGGGATGCGCAACTCGGTTCATCCGGCGACCTTTGCTGGCGGAGCTGGAGCGCGATCTGGGACGCCGCGCCGGGAGAGCACGAGCTTTCCTGCCGAGCCACGGACGAGAACGGCAACGTCCAGCCGCTCGAGGCGCCGTGGGACTTGTCGGGGTTCGGCAACAACGGCGTGCAACGAATCCGCGTAACAGTCAGGCCTTAACGTGCGCGTCAACCGCTGGCGGGCTGGCGCGTTGTTCGCGCCAGATCCACACCGGGTCATCCTCAACACATCCAGGAGATTTCCCAATGCTGAAGAAGCTGCTTGTTGCGCTGGTTGCGTCCGCGTTCGCGCTAGGCGCCTACGCGCAGGCCCCGAAGTCGGACACCAAGGCCGACACCACCAAGACGGAAAAGAAGGCCGAGAAAAAGGCCAAGAGCGAAAAGACGACCAAAAAGGCGAAGTCGGAGAAGACCAAGGCCGACGCCAAGGACGCGACCAAGGAGCCGAAGAAAGAAGCCAAGAAGTAAGTACGCCGGCACCAGGAACGCGAGCCCGGCTGCGGCCGGGCTTTTTTTTGCAGTAAGCTTCGCCGCTTGGCGAAATTCGCGATCTTTCTGCTCGCAGCGCTGCTGGCCGCGCCGGCGCAGGCGTTGGAGCTCAAGCCGTGGAGTGGCGGCCCGACGCCGCGGCTCGAGCTTTCCGACCTCGACGGTAAAGCCCATCGCCTCGCCGATTACCGCGGACGCGCGGTGCTGGTGAATTTCTGGGCGACGTGGTGCGCGCCGTGCCGCGAGGAAATGCCGAGCTTCGAGCGACTGCGTGCCTCGCTCGAGGGCCGCGCGGTCGTGCTCGCCGTGAACCTCGCCGAGCCCGAGCCCCGCATCCGCCGCTTCCTCGACACGGTCACGGTGCGCTACCCGGTGCTGCTCGACCGCGATGGCGCCACGGCCCGCGCGTGGCAGGCGAGAGTGCTGCCGGCGACCTATGTCGTCGGCCCCGACGGCGCCATCCGCTATCGCCACCTCGGCGAGCTCGACTGGTCCAGCCCCGAGGTGCGCGAGCTGATCCTGAAGCTTCTCAAGTGAGGAGAATTCTCGCGCTTCTGGCCTTGGCGCTTCCGTTCGCCCACGCCGCCGCGAACGGAGACGAGTGGCGGGCACCGTTCATCACCACGCCGGCGGACGTTGTCGAGCGCATGCTGCAGATGGCCGAGACGCGTGCCGACGACCTGGTGATCGACCTCGGCTCCGGCGACGGCCGCATCGTCATCGCCGCGGCCCAGCAATTCGGCGCGCGCGGCCTCGGCATCGAGCTCGACGGCGCGCTAGTCGAGAAGTCGCGCAAGAATGCTGAGCTGGCACAAGTTTCTTCCCGGGCGAGCTTCGTGCAGGGCGACGCGCTGACCGCCGACATTTCCCGTGCAACGGTAATAACGGTCTACCTGCTGCCCGCGCTGATGGAGAAGCTGCAGTCGCGCTTCATCAACCAGCTTGCGCCGGGCACGCGCATCGTGTCGCACGCGTTCACCATGGCGGGCTGGGCGCCGGACCGCAGCGAAACCGTGCGCATCACGCAACGCCATCCCGGCCAGGGCAACGAGAGCCGCGTGCACCTGTGGATCGTGCCGGCGAACGTGCGCGGCGTGTGGCGCAGTCCGGAGATGCAGGTGCGCATCGAGCAGAACTACCAGGGCATCGACATCGAAGGCGCGAGCCGCGCGACCCTTTCCGGCCGCAACATCGCCTGGGAGATCGGCGGCGCGCGCTTCAGCGCACGGGTGGACGGCGATCGCATGACCGGCGAAATGTTCGTCATGGGCACGAGCCGCCCGTTTGCCCTGACGCGCTAAAGAACCTTCCCGGGGTTCATCAGCCCTTTTGGATCGAGCGCGCTCTTCAGCACGCGCATCAGCTCGAGCTCGAGGGGCGACTTCTGACTGCGGATCGCCTCGCGCTTGAGCTGACCGAGCCCGTGCTCGGCCGAGATCGAGCCGCCGAGGCGCTCGACCGCGTCGTACACCACGCGGGTCACCGCGTCGCGCTGCGCAACGAGGGCCGCTGGGCCGATGTTGTAGTGCAGGTTGCCGTCGCCGACATGCCCGAAGCAGAAAATCTGGGTGCTCGTGAATGCCGACTTCAGCGCGCGATCGGTCAGCTCGATGAACTGCGGAATCTTGGAGACCGGAACCGAGATGTCGTGCTTGACGTTGCTGAACTGCGCCTCCGGAATGCTCTCGCGCAGACGCCAGAGCGAGCGCGCCTGCTCGCCGCTTTGCGCAAGCACGGCTTCGTGACCGTCGAGCGCTTCGGCGATCCGTCCGTGCAGGTCCTCGGCCGTGCCGCTGTCGCCGAACTCGGCGAGGACGGTCCAGGGATGTGGTGCGCCGAGCGGATCGCGCGCGTCGGGCAGGTGCGCGAGCACGGCCTCCAGGCAGGTGCGCGACACCAGCTCGAAGGCGGAGATGCGATCGCCGACGCGGCTGCGCAGCGTTGCCAGCAGCTCGACCGCCTGTGCCGGGCTGGCGAGGGCGATCCACGCCGTGGCGCTTGCGGTGGGCTTGGGGTAGAGGCGCAGCACGGCTGCGGTGATCACGCCCAGCGTTCCTTCGGCGCCGAGGAAGAGCTGCTTCAGGTCGTAGCCGGTGTTGTCCTTGCGCAGGCCGCGCAGCCCGTTCCATACCCGGCCGTCGGGCAGCACGACTTCCATGCCCAGCACCAGCTCGCGCGCTGTTCCATAGCGCAGCACGTTGACCCCGCCGGCGTTGGTGGAGAGGTTGCCGCCGATCTGGCAGCTGCCTTCGGCGGCGAGCGAGAGCGGAAACAGGCGGCCGGCGTCCGCGGCTGCGGCCTGCACGGCGGCGAGCACGCAGCCGGCTTCCACCGTCGCCGTATCGTTGAGGAGGTCGAGGCTGCGGATGCGGTTCATGCGTCCGAGCGCGAGCACGATCTCGCGCCGCGCCCCGGTAGGCACGCGAGCCGCCCACCAGGCCGGTGTTGCCGCCCTGCGGCACCACCGCCAGGCCCTCGCGCGCGCACAGGGCGACCACCCTCGCGACCTCTTCGGTGCTTCCCGGCCGTACCACGCATTCGGCCGGGCCGCTGTACTGCTTGCGCCAGTCGGTAAGGTACGGTTTCGTGTCCGTAGCCGCGGTGAGCACGTGCGCCGCACCTACAATATCGGCGAAGCGCTCTCGCAAAGTCATCCTTGAACACTATTCGGCTTGTGCTCGTTTGGCTAGCCGCCGCTCGCGGCGGGCGCTGTGATGGCGCAGGACCCGGTCGTGGTGGTCGGCGCGGTCATTTCGCAAACCGGCGCGCACGCCGACCTCGCCCAGGAATACGGCAGGGGCCTTGACCTCTGGCGCGACGAGGTCAACGCCGCCGGCGGTCTGCTCGGCCGGCGGGTGGAGCTGCGCGTGCTGGACGACGGCTCGCAAGCGCTACGCGCCGGGCCGCTTTATGCGCAGCTCATTACCGAGGAAAAGGTCGACCTCCTGGTCGGGCCCTATGGCTCCGCGGCTACGCTGGTCGCCGCGTCGGAGAGCGAGCGCGCGCGCCGCGTCATGGTGAACGGCGCCGGGCCCGCCGCCGCGACGCACGCGCGCGGGCCGCGCTACCTGTTCCAGTCCGCAATCCCCTACGCGGCGTACGGCCACGCCGCGCTGCAGGCGGTAACCGACGCCGGGCTGCAGCGCATCCTCATCGTGGCGCGCGACGAACCCGCTTCGCGCGAGGCCGCCGAGGCGCTGCGCAACGCGGCAGCCGCGCAGAATCTGACCGTGAACACGATCGAGGTCTACAAGCCGGGCACGCTCGACTACACCCTCCAGGTCGCCAAGGCGCGCGCGGCGGAGGCGCAAGCCTGGGTCGGATTCGGCGACGTGCGCGACGCGGCGGAGATGGTGAAGACCTTCAAGCGCCTGGACTACGCGCCGGCGCTTTTCTTCGCCCAGGGTGCGGGACATCCCCGCTTCATCGCGCTGCTCGGCCAGGATGCCGAGTGGAGCCTCGGCGCGGTGGACTTCGACCCGCGCCTCGGCGGCCCGGCACGCAGCTTTGCCCAGGCGTACATGGCCAAGTTCACTGTGCCGCCCGGGCTTGCCGCGGCCGAAGGTTATGCCGCCGGCAGCGTCCTCGGCGCAGCGGTGCGGGCCGCCGGCACCTTTTCGCAGGAGAGCGTGCGCGCGGCACTCGCCGATCTGCGCACCACGACCGTGCTCGGCGATTACCGCGTTGTTGCGGAAAGCGGCGCGCAGATCGGCGCCAGGCCGCAGGTGGTCCAGATCCGTCTTGGCTGGCCGCGGCCCGGCCCGCCGCTGCTGCCTTATCCACAATGGGACGAGCGAGCCCTCATCAAATGAATCTGAACCGTTCCTTTCTGTTCGCGCCTGGCAACGTGCCGCGCCGCGTGGAGAAGGCGCTGACCCTCGAGGCCGACGCCGTCATCGTCGACCTGGAGGACTCGGTCGCCACCGGCGAGAAAGCCGCCACGCGCAAGAGCGTCGCCGAGGCGCTGTCGCGGCCGCGCCGCGGGCGCGGCTACGTGCGCGTAAACGCACCGTCGAGCGAGTTCTGCTATCGCGACCTCGTCGAAACCCTCCACCGCAAGGTCGACGGCGTGGTGGTGCCCAAGATCGAGAGCGCGGCCGACCTGCACGCGGTCGACTGGCTGATGGCGAATCTCGAGCGCGAATTCGGCGCCGAACCCGGCACCATCGACCTCATCCCGCAGATCGAGACCGCCGCCGGCGTGCAGCGCGTCGACCGCATCCTCCAGGCGCGCAGCCTGCGTCCGTACAAGGGCCCCTGGCGCGTGAAGCGCGTGGCGTTCGGCGGCGCCGACTATGCCCACCAACTTGGTCTTGAACGTCGGGATCGGACGAAGCGGAGCTTGCCGATGCGCGTGCCCGCGTCGTGCTTTCTTCCCGTGCCGCCGGCCTGGAAGGCCCGCTCGACAGCCCCTGGTTTCATTTCCGCGACGCCGAGGGCTTTGCGCGCGCGCTGGATCGCAGCCGGCGCAGCGGTTTTCAGGGAAGGCTCTGCGTACACCCGGACCAGCTGGCGGCGGTGAACGCCGCCTACCTGCCGAGCGCGGCCGAGCTCGCGCGCGCCGAGCGCATCGTGGCGGCATTCCGCGAGGCGGAGGCGCGCGGCGAGGCCGCGGTGCAGGTCGACGGCGAAATGGTGGACTACCCGGTCGCGTATCGCGCCCAGGCGATGATCGACAGCGTGCGCAAGGCCCGCTGAGCCTTACTTCTCCTGCGGTCGCGCTGCCGCTCGCCGCCACGCTGGCGATCCAGACGCTGGTTTCTACCGCGGTGTATTGCGCGCCGGTAATGGCGCCGGCCGCCGCGCCGGCGCTCGGCCTGTCCCCGGCCGCCGTCGGTTACTTCGTCACCGTCGTGTACGTCGGCTCGATGATCGGCACCGCGACCGCCGGCGGCTGGTCCGCGCGCTTCGGGCCGATCCGTGTTTCCCAGATCGGCCTTTTGCTATGCCTTGTCGGCCTCGCCGCCGCTTCAAGCGGGTTGATCTGGGCGGTCATTCTGGGCGCGCTGTTTCTGGGGCTGGGGTATGGTCCCGCGACCCCGGCGAGCTCGATGATCCTGGCGCGCGCCGCGCCACCGGCACCTCCTCGCGCTGACCTTCTCCATCAAGCAGACCGGCGTGCCGCTCGGTACCGCAATCGCCGGCGCGGCGGTGCCGGCGCTGGTGATCACGCTCGGCTGGCAGGGCGCGGCGCTCGCGATCGGCGCGGCCTGCGCCGTCTGCGCGGCCGCGTTGACGCCGATCCGCGCGCGCTACGACGCCGCGCGCGATCGCACCGCTCCGGTCTCGCTGCGCTCGGCATTTGCACCGGTGGCGCTGGTCGTGCGCGATCGCAAGCTGCTCGAGCTCTCGCTCGTGTCCTTCGTCTACGGCGGCATGCAAATCACGCTGCTCGCCTACCTGGTGACTTTCCTGGTCGAGTCGTTCGCGCTGTCATTGGTGGTGGCGGGCATGGTCATGGCAGCCTCGCAGTTCACCAGCGTAGCGGCGCGCATCGTGTGGGGCGCGGTCGCCGATCGCCTCGGCGCCCGGCGCCTGATCCTCGGGCTGCTCGGGCTCGGCATGGGGGCTACGGCGATGAGCGCGCTCGCGGCAGGACCCCACTGGCCGCTGTGGCTGCTGTTCGCCTTCGCGATGACCTTCGGCGCGACGGCCGTTGGCTGGAATGGCGTGTTCCTCGCCGAGATCGCGAGCCTCGCGCCACGCGAGCGCATTGGCGACGCCACCGGCGGCTCTGCATTTTTTACATTCCTGGGCGTGGTCGTCACGCCACCGCTCTTCCACCTGGTCTTGGTCCTCACGTCGTCCTATGGATTGACTTACGCGTTATTCGGCTTGCCGGCGCTTGGCGCCGGCGCCTGGCTGCTCCTCACCGCTAAAATCGCGCGCGATGCCCGTCATTCCTGAAGTGGCACCTATCCCCCCGGGTTTCCACCTCATTCAACGCCTGAGTCCGTTCAACGCGCTGGTCGGACCGCTATACGAGAAGCGCGACGGGGAAACGGTGTCGATCGGCCTCGCCATCGAGCAGAAGCACACCAACTCGCGCGGCGTTTGCCACGGCGGCGTGCTCGCCACGCTCGCGGACCTGGCGCTGGGCTACGCCATGCTGGCGAAATCCGGCGACAAGGGAAGCTTCGTCACCGCCCATCTTGCGGTGGACTACGCGGGCGCGGCGCGCAAGGGCGACTGGGTCGAGTCGTCGGTCGAAATCCAGCGCGTCGGCGCGCGCCTCGCATTTGCGAACTGCTACCTGGTGGCCGGCGGCCGGCCGATCGTGCGGGCGAGCGCCATCTTCGCCCGCGACGGAAAGAGCGCATGAATGAGATGGTCCTGGCGCCCGGGCTGTGGATGCCTGGCGTGGCGATGCGCGTGCTCGCCGCGCGGCTTGCACAGCGCGGCTACCGCGTCCACATCTTCGACTACCGCGGCCGCGCGGCCTTCGACGCCAACGTGGAAGCCTTGGCGCGCTTTGCGCAAGGCAAGGCCCTGTTCGTGGGGCACAGCCTCGGCGGTGTCCTGGTGCTCGAGATGCTGAACCGGCACCCCGAGATCCAGGCGCAGGCGGTCGTGCTGCTCGGCGCGCCGGTGCGCGGCTGCCTCGCCGGGCGGCGCCTCGGCGGCGCGCGGCTCGGCCGCTGGATGATGGGCGCCTGCCGCGAGCTTTGGGACGAGCGTCCGGCGCGCTGGACGCGCCGCGCCCCGCTCGGGGTGGTCGCCGGCACCACGCCGCTGGGCCTCGGCCGCGCCTTCGGCCGGCTGCCGGGATCCAACGACGGTGTGGTTTGCGTCGACGAGACCACGGTCGAGGGAATGGCAGGCCGCGCGCTGGTGGCCCAAGGCCACAGCATGCTGATTCTCTCCGCCCGTGTCGGCGATCTGGTGCACCGCTTCTGCAGCTCCGGACGCTTCGAATGAGGTGGAGCCTGGCCGCGGCTGCGTCGGCGCTGGTGCTGGTCGTCGGCTGCCAGTCGCTTTCCTATTACACGCAGGCGATCGGCGGCCACCTCAAGGTGATGGCGAACGCGCGCCCGATCGACGACTGGCTGGCCGACCCGGCCACCGACGCGCAGTTGCGAGAGCGCCTCGAGACCGCGCGCCGCATTCGCGCGTTTGCCAGCAAGGAGCTCGGGCTGCCCGACAACGGCAGCTACCTCGCCTACGCCGAGCTGAACCGGCCGGCCGTGGTGTGGAACGTGTTCGCGGCGCCGGTGTTCTCGGTCGAGCCCAAAGCCGAATGCTTTCCGTTCACCGGCTGCGTGAGCTACCGCGGCTTCTACTCGGAGGCCGAGGCGCGCCGCCATGCCGACAAGCTGCGCGCGGACGGCTACGACGTCCACGTCGGCGGGGTGCCGGCGTATTCGACCCTGGGCTGGTTCGACGATCCGCTGCTCTCCACCTTCATCCGCTATCCCGATGCCCAGCTCGCGCGCCTCGTGTTCCATGAGCTGTCGCACCAGCTGGTCTACGCGAAGGGCGACACCACTTTCAACGAGTCATTCGCCGTGACCGTGGAACAGGAAGGCGTGCGGCGCTGGCTCGCAGCGGAGGGCCGCACCAGCGAGCTCGCGGAGTTTCGCGCCACGCAGGAACGCCGGCGCGAGTTCGCCCAGCGCGTGAAGCAGACGCGCGAGCGCCTGGCGGTCGTCTACGGCAGCAGCCTGCCGAACGAGGCGATGCTCGAGCAAAAGCGCGGCGAATGGCAGCGGCTGCGCCAGTCCTATCCCGGGATTCCCGCCGAGCCGAACAATGCCTTCCTCGCTTCGATCGCCGCCTACACGGAGCTGGTGCCGGCATTCGAGCAGCTGCTCGCCGAAAGCGGCAGCCTGGAGGCGTTCTACCGGCGGACCAAGGCGCTCGCAACCAAGCGCGCGGAGCGCGAGGCCTTCGTCAGGAAATCGGGATATCGACCGTCTTCGTGAACGCCGGGCGCACGCACAAACGGTCGAACCAGGCCCTCAGGTTGGCGAGCACCGGGCGCTGCTCGATCGGCAGCCGCATCCACAGCTGCACATGGCAGCCGAGCGGGATGTCGCCGATGGTGAGGGTGTTGCCGCCGAGGTAGGGGCGATGGGCGAGAGCCTGGTCAGGAACCGCCAGCAGCTCGCCGCATTTGCGCACCGCCTCGCGTACCGCGTTCATGTCGCGTTGCGCCGCCGGCGTGCGCGCCAGCGCCCAGAACACCGGCCGCTGGAATTCGCGCGCAAAGGTGTGCGCCCAGTCCATCCAGCGGTCGGAATCGGCGCGCTGCTTGAGGTCCGCGGGCCACAGCGTGCCGGCGCCGTGCTTCGCCGCCAGGTAACGCACGATGGCGTGCGACTCCCAGAGTACGAAGCCGTCGTCGTCGATCGTGGGGACCAGCGAGTTCGGATTCATCTTCCGGTAGTCGGGCGTCTTGACGATGCCGTGCTCCATGCCGGCATCGATGCGCTCGTATTTGAGCTTCAGCTCCTCGGCCGCCCACAACGCCTTCTTGACGTTCACCGAGTTGGCGCGACCCCAGATTTTCAGCATCAGAAGCCGACCGCTTGCCCGTCGCGGCGCGGGTCGCTGGCGACGAAGTAGCCGCCGTCGAGCTTCCAGATGAGCTGCGCGCTGCCGAACTGGTTGTAGTCGTCGATGTTGACGATGCGGTGCCCGCGGCGCTGGAGCTCTTCCAGCGTCGCGGTGGGGAAGCCGCCGTCCTCGACGCTGACGTCCATGCCCTGCACGAAGCGGAAGCGCGGGCCGTCGCACGCGGCCTGCGGGCTCTGCCCGTAGTCCGCGATGCGCACCATCACCTGCGCGTGGCCCTGCGGTTGCATGGTGCCGCCCATCACGCCGAAGCTCATCACCGGCTGGCCGCCGCGCGTGACGAAGCCCGGAATGATGGTCTGGTAGGGCCGCTTGGCCGGCCCGACGCAGTTCGGATGGCCGGGCTGCAGGACGAAAGTGGCGGCGCGATTCTGCAGCGAGATGCCGTCCACCACCACGCCGGAGCCGAATCCCATGTAATTGGACTGGATGAAGGACACCATCATCCCGGACGCGTCGGCCGCGGTGAGGTACACGGTGCCACCGCGCGGCGGCTTGCCCGGCCCGAACTCCTTCGCGCGCTTCGGGTCGATCAGCTTCGCTCTTTCCTTCAGGTAGCTCTTGTCCAGAAGCGCGGACGGCGGGACGTCCTTCATGTAGTCGACGTCGGCCACGTAGCGCCAGGCGTCGGCGAAGGCGAGCTTCTGCGCCTCGATCTGCAGGTGGACGCTGTCGGCGCCGTCGACCGGCAGCGAGCGCAGCTCGAAGTGCTCGAGCATGCCGAGCGCCATCAGCGCGACGATGCCCTGGCCGTTGGGCGGGATCTCGTGCAGCGTGTAGCCGCGGTAATCCATGGTCAGGGTGTCGACCCAATCCGACTTGTGCGCCGCCATGTCGGCGGCGCGCATCGCCGCCCCATGCTTCTTCGCATGCGCCTCGAGCTTCTCCGCGAACTCCCCGCGGTAGAACGCCTCGCCTTTGGTAGCGGCGATTTTCTCGAGCACGTTTGCATGTTGCGGGAAACCTGAAACGCTCGCCCAGGCTTGGGAGGGCGACCGTCCGGCAGGAAGTAATCGGCGAAGCCGGGTTGGGACTTCAATTCCGGAACCTGTTTCTCCCATTGCCCGGCGATGGTGGGCGAGACCAGGAAGCCTTCGCGGCCATAGCGGATCGCGCGCTCGAACAGCTTCTCGAACGGCAGCTTGCCCCAGCGCTTGTGCATCTCCACCCACGCCGAAACGCAGCCGGGCACGCTGACGCTGTTCCAGCCGCGCACCGGCATGGACTTCTGGCCGGCGAAGAATTCTGGCGTCCAGGCCGCGGGGGAGCGACCGGACGCGTTCAGGCCGTGCAGCTTGCTGCCGTCCCAGAGGATGGCGTAGGCGTCCGAGCCGATGCCGTTCGACACCGGTTCGACCAGCGTGAGGGTGATCGCGGTGGCGAGGATCGCGTCGACGGCGCTGCCGCCATCGGCGAGCATTTGCAGGCCCGCCTGCGCCGCGAGTGGCTGCGAAGTCGAGACCACGTTCTGCGCAAGCAACGGCTTGCGCGGCCACGCGTACGGGTTGGTCCACGAAAAGCTGGTCATCGGTTTCCTAAGATGTGATGGTGCGTACCTGCTGCAGGTCGGTGCGTCCTTCGATCAGCTTGTCGAGCGCGGATTGCTTCAGCGTGCGCAAGCCGCTCGCCGCCGCCGCGGCGGCGATCTCGCTCACCGGCGCGCGCGTCTGCATCAGGCGCTTGACCGCGGCGTCGGCCACGAGAAGCTCGTACACCGCCACGCGACCCTGATAGCCGGTGCGATCGCAGCGCACGCAACCCTTGGCGCGGTAGAGCATGTGCCTGGGTGGAAGTACGCGCGACTCGCTGGCGAGCTCTTCGAGCTCGGCCGCGTTCGGCGCGTACGCCACCTTGCAGTCGGAACACAGTTTTCGCACCAGCCGCTGGGCGAGCACGCCGAGCAGGGCGTCGGCAAAATTGAACGGGTCCATGCCGAGGTCGAGCAGGCGGCCGACGCTTTCCACCGCGCTGTTGGTGTGCAGGGTGGAGAACACAAGGTGGCCGGTGAGCGAGGCCTCGATGCCGGTCTTGGCAGTTTCGGCGTCGCGCATCTCGCCCACCATGATCACGTCAGGGTCGGCACGCATGAAGCTGCGCATGGCGGCGGCGAAGGTCCAGCCGATGTTCGGGTTGACCTGCACCTGGCGCAGGCCGGCCTGGACGATCTCGATCGGGTCTTCGGCGGTCCAGATCTTCACCCCGGCGGTGTTGAGCTCGCGCAGCAGCGAATGCAGCGTGGTGGTTTTCCCCGAGCCGGTGGGCCCGCAGACGAGAAAAAGGCCGTGCGGCCGGGAGATCAGGCGTTTCACTGCCTGGAGCTGTTTGGCGTCGAAGCCTAGAGCGTCGAGCGCGACCGGCGTCACCTCCGCAAGCACACGCAACACGATGTCTTCCAACCCGCCGGAAGTCGGGATGGTTGCCAGGCGCAGATCCACGTCGAGCGGGCCGAATTGGCGGAATTCGATCTTGCCGTCCTGCGGCTGGCGGCCCTCGGTGATGTCGAGCTGCGCCATGCTCTTCAGGCGCGAGACCACCGCCTTGCGCAGCTTGGCCGGCAGCTCGAGGTAGGTGACCAGTGCGCCGTCCTTGCGAAAGCGCACGCGCATGTCCTTGCCCCCGGGGTTCGCCTCGATGTGGATGTCCGAGGCCTTCTGGTCGACGGCGTCGACGATCATCTTGTTGACCAGTTCCACCAGCGTGTCGTCCCGCTCGAGCGACCCGGCCTCGCCGATGCCGACGTCGATGCGCTTGCGCACCTCGGCGGATGCGGTTTCGCGGGGGGCGCGCTCCTGCACCAGCGTTTTGCCGATCGGCTTGCCGATGGTGACGGAGTCGGTCGCGTCCGCCGGCAAGAACCAGCGGGTGACTGTGCCGTCGCGATCCGGCGGAAACAGGAACACGCCGCACAACGCGCGCACGCTGCCGACGGTCTCGCCCCGCAACGCGTTTCCGTTGGTGAGGCGCATGGCGAACGGCTGCCGTTCGGCCGGGGAATAGAGCTGCGCGGTGTCGTCGGCGCGAAGCGCGGGGCGCCGGATCTCCACCGGCCGGCGCAACTGGACGCCAAGCAGCGAGGAGAACGCCACGCTGATCGAGTCGGCCGCATCGGCGGCGCGGAACCTGAGCACTTGACCTTCGGGCATGAAGGACAGCAGCACACCGGAGGCCTTGGCGCCGTCGCGGAACATGAGCAGGCAGTCGGCCCCGCCCGCCGCCGCGGCGGGATCGCTAAACTCGTAATAGGGCGGCGCCGGCCACACAAACGCGGCGGCGCGTGCTTTCGCCTGCGCCTCGGCCACCTCCGAGCGCGACATCCGCGCGGTGATATCGGCCGGTTTGCGCTTCACGCCGCGACTTCCTCGAAGTCGAGCACCACGCGCCCGACGACACGGCCAGCCTTGAGGTCCTCGAGCGCGCCGTTCACGTCCGCCGCCGGGCGGGTTTCGACCGGCATCGGCTTCAGCTTGCCCTTCTTCGCCAGCGCCACCACTTCCTTCAGCTCCTGCAGGCTGCCGACGTAGGAGCCGACGATGCCGATGGCGCGCTGCGCGATCGGCGGCAGCGCATGCACCAGCTCGCCGCCGTGCAAGCCGACGAGCACGTAGCGGCCGCCTTTGCGCAACGCCGCGATGCCGAGCGCGGCAGTGACCGGCGTGCCGACGAAGTCGATGGCGCCGGCGATGCCCTGGAGCTGCTGAGCGGCGTCGGCGCTGCGAGTGTTGACGGTCGACTTGGCGCCGAGCTTCGTCGCCGTCTTCAGCTTCGCGTCATCGATGTCGCAGGCGACGATGTTCTTCACCCCCTTGGCGCGCAGCACGGCAATTCCGGCCATGCCGACCCCGCCGCAGCCGATGATCGCTACGCGGTCCGAGGGCGTAAGCGGCGGCAGCTTGGCGCTCGCGCTGTAGGCGGTCACGCCGGAGCACGCGAGCGTCGCCGCGAACGCCTCGTCGATGCCGGCGGCGTCCAGCAGATATTTCGCGTCCGGCACGAGCAGATGCGTCGAATACCCGCCGGCACGGTTGACGCCAAGGATCCGGGTGCCCGAGACGCAGTAGTTCTCCTGCCCGGCCTTGCAAACCGCGCATTTTCCGCAGCCAATCCACGGATGGATCAGGCGCTTCTGTCCCACCTTCACGCCCTTCGCTTTCGGTCCGAGCGCCTCGACGATGCCGAAAGGCTCGTGGCCGAGCGTGAACGGCGGCACGCAGCCGCGCTCCTTTACGTAGAAGCGCTTGCCGCCGCCGAGGTCGAAGTAGCCTTCCCAGATATGCAGGTCCGAGTGGCACACGCCCGAGCGCGTGACGCGCATCAGCACCTCGCTCCCCTGAGGTTTCGGCGTGTCGAACGCGACTTTTTGCAGGGGCTTGCCATGCTCGGTGATTTGGTACGAGATCATGTTTTGGCTGCCTCATGGAGTGCCTGATCGAGATCCCACAGGATGTCGTCCAGCGTTTCGATCCCTACCGACATGCGGATCATGTCGGGCATCACCCCGGCCTTGATCTGGTCGGCCTCTTCCATCTGCCGGTGCGTGGTCGACGCGGGATGGATGACCAGCGTTTTCGCATCGCCGATGTTGGCGAGGTGGCTCATGAACTGCGCCGCGTCGATGAAGCGCTCACCCGCCCTGGCGCCACCTTTAACGCCGAAGTTGAGCAGCCCGGAGGCGCCTTGGGGCAGGTACTTTTTCGCGAGCGCGTGATACTTGTTGTCAGGAAGTCCCGGGTAGTTGACCCATGCCACTCGGGGGTGATCTTTCAAAAATCGCGCCACAGCCAACGCATTCTCGCAGTGGCGCTCCATGCGTACGTGCAGCGACTCCAGGCCCTGGAGCAGCAGCCAGGCGTTCATCGGCGAGAGCGCCGGGCCGAAGGTGCGCATGATCTCCATGCGCGCCTTCATGGTGTAGCCGAAGTCGCCGAAGGTTTCGTGGAAGATCACGCCGTGATAGCCCGGCGAGGGCGTGGTGAACTCCGGAAACTTGCCGTTTCCCCAGTTGAACTTGCCGGATTCGACGATCGCCCCGCCCATCGTGGTGCCGTGTCCGCCGATGTACTTGGTGGCCGAATGCACCACGATGTCCGCCCCCCACTCGATCGGCCGGCACAGGTACGGCGAGGGCACGGTGTTGTCGAGCACCAGCGGAATCTGCGCGTCGTGCGCAATCGCCGCCAGCGCCTCGATGTCGACGATGTTGATCAGCGGATTGCCTAGCGTTTCGGCGTAGATCAGCTTGGTATTCGGTTTCAGGGCCTTCCGGAAGTTGGCCGGCTCGTCGGGATGGACGAAGGTGGTTTCGATGCCGAGCTTCTTCAGGTTGACGTGCAGCAGCGTGTGCGTGCCGCCATAGAGCGTGGAGGCGGAGACGATATGGTCGCCGGCGCTGCACAGCGTGAGGATGGCGGTCGCCTCGGCGGCCTGGCCGGTCGAGCAGGCGAGCGCCGAGCGCCCATTCTCGATCGCCGCCATGCGCTCCTCGAACACCGCGACCGTCGGGTTCGAGATGCGCGAATAGACATTGCCGAAGGTCTGCAGATTAAACAGCGACGCCGCGTGCTCGGCGGAGTCGAACACGAACGAGGTGGTCTGGTAGATCGGCGCTGCGCGCGCGCCGGTGGCCGCATCCGGGATCTGGCCGGCATGCAGGCAAAGCGTCTCGATTCCGAACTTGCGGTCAGCCATGAGCCTGCGATTGTATCGAGGCCTCGGCGCGCGGCGTGACGGTGACGCGAACCGTCAGGGTCTGCGTGCCGCCGCCGAGGATCACGCCGCGCATCGGCGTGACGTCACCGAAGTCGCGTCCCCAGCCAAGCGTGGCGTGGGTGTCGGCGACCATGCAGTTGTTGGTCGGGTCGATGTCCACCCAGCCGGCACGCTCGCCGCAATAGACCGATGCCCAAGCGTGCGACGCGTCGGCGCCGACCAGGCGCGGGCGTCCCGGCGGCGGCGCGGTGAGGATGTAGCCGCTCACGTAGCGCGCCGCGAGGCCGATCGAGCGCACGCAGCCGATCATCAGGTGCGCGAAGTCCTGGCACACGCCGCGCCGCTCCTTAAGCACCTGCCGCAGCGGCGTCGACACGCTGGTCGCGGTGCGGTCGAACGCGAAGTCCTTGTGGATGCGGCGCGCGAGGTCGGACATCGCCTCCAGGATGCCGCGCCGCGCGGCGAAGCTCTTGCCCGCATAGTCGGCGAGCTCGCGCGAGCGCTCGATGTGCGGCGAGTCGTACAGGAAATCCGCCGGCTCGATGAGCGGCGGGGCGTCGAGCGCCCGCAGCCGCGCGCGTACCGCCTCCCAGGACATCTTCGGCGCGCTGCGCCGTTCGCGCGCGCGCGGCCTGACGTTGACTTCGGACTCGGCGCGCACCAGGAGCGACTCGTGCGGCGCCGCAAGCAGCAGGTGCACCGTGCGATTGCCGAAATAGTCTTCGCGCTCGGCCAGCTCGCCCGCGGACGGCTCGATGCTGATGCGGTGCTGCTCGCAGGTCTGCCAGGGCAGCGTGCGCGGGGTCAGGTGCAGGAGCTGCTGCGAAAGCACCACCGGTGCGGAATAGCGGTAATGCGTCTCGTGGAGGATGGATAAACGCACTGCAGCCGCGTCAGGTCGCGAAGGTCTGGCTGCTCGCTTCGCCGACGTGGCTGAAGAAGCGCAGGCTGAGCTGCTCGCCATGCCGGTAGGCGGCTGCCTGCCATTCGTCGAGCCGCGCGAGCAGCCGCTCGCTTCCCGGTTGCAGCTCGGTCGTCGAATCGATCTGCAGCAGCCCGCGCAGCGCGCCGTGGAAATGCTCGTCGCCGAAGTCCCCGAACAGATCCACCAGCCGCTGCGCGTAGTCGCGCAGCCCGTGCACCTGGAAGGCGATGGAGCGCGGGTTCGCCGCGTCGCGGATCAGCAGGTCGAGCACCGGCATCCAGTCCGGGCGCGCCATGTACCGCGCCCGGTAGGTGATGATGGAATCGGCCAGCCGCAGGAGCCAGGTGAGGTCCATCTCTGCGGGGCCGGCGACCGTGTGCTTGAGCGTGGTGCACAGCCCCTGCAGACGCTCGAGCCGGCGGCCGATGGACAGGAAACGCCAGCCCGGGTCGCGTGTCATGCCGTCGAGCGCATGGCCGGACAGCGTGGTGAACGCGGTGATCGCAAGATCGAGGTCGCCGAGCAGGTCGGGGAACGCCACCTTGCGTCCGCGGCGCTCCGTCAGTGCCTGCGTCAGGCGGTTGAGGGTGCGCCAGTTGTCGAGCGACAGCCGCTCGCGCAGGTTCGAAGCGATGCGCATCAACTGGCGCACGCCGCTCGCCAGGCCGGGCTGGGCATCGTCGGTGATCGCGGCCCGCAAAGCAGTGGAAAGGTCCTTGTCGTCCGGCACGGGGCCGCTGGCCGGCAGAACCCCGGCGCGGCGCAGCAGCTCGAGCAGCACCGGCCGGGCGCGCTCGTCGTCGTCGCCCGGCACGTTGTCGTGGAAGCGGCCAACGGTGACGCGCAGCAGCCGCGCCGTGGCGTCGCAGCGCTCGCAGTAGCGGCCGAACCAGTACAGGTTCTCCACCACGCGGCTCGACAGGTTGGTGCCGGCGCGCACCAGGTCCCGCTCGCCGAACGAGCGGCGCAGCAGGCTGAAGGTGCTGACCGGGCCGGAGGCGAGCACCCAGGTATCTTTGCTCGACCCGCCGCGCTGCATGGAGATGACGCGCGCATCGGCCGCGCTCGCCACGCGCGTCAGGCCGCCCGGCATGACGAAATAGCCGCTCGGGGTGGCGCAGGCGAAGACCCGCAGGCCGATGGCGCGGGGGAGGAGGCGCGGGTGCGCGCGGTCCCACACCGGCGCGCGCGACAGATGCACCAGCTCCTGCGCGACATAATCGTTTGGCCGCGCGCGCAACATGCCGATGACGCGCTTGCGGCCGCGCTCGTCGAGATCCTCTCCGAACATCGGGTCGACGCGCAGCTGCGGAAATGCGGCCTTGATCACCAGGCGGTGCACGTTGGCGGTCACTTCCTCGAGCGCCGCCGGCTCGCCGCACCACCACGTGGCGACCGAAGGCATCAGCAGGTCCTGGCCGAGAATTTTCTTGGACAGGGTCGGCAGAAAACCCAACAGCGTGCTGGACTCGAGCAAATTCGAGCCGAGGGCGTTCGCCATCAGGACATTGCCGCGGCGCACCGCGTCGACGATTCCAGGGATGCCGAGCGCGGAGTCGCTGCGCAGCTCGAGCGGATCGCAATAGTCATCGTCCTGTCGGCGCAGGATCGCGTGCACCCGCTTCAGCCCGGACAGCGTCTTCAGCCAGACGCAGCCGTCGCGCACGGTGAGATCGCTGCCCTCGACCAGCGGCAAGCCGAGATAGCGCGCGAGGTAGGCGTGCTCGAAATAGGTCTCGTTATGCGGCCCTGGCGTGAGCAGCACGGTGTAGGGGCTGCCATGATCCTGGGGCGCCCAATGGGCGATGCTGTCGCGCAGCGTGGCGAAAAATTGTGCGAGGTGCTGCACCTTGAGGTCGCGGAACAGCTCGGGGAAGGCGCGCGAGATGATGATGCGGTTCTCGAGCGCATAGCCGGCGCCCGAGGGCGCCTGCGTGCGGTCGTCGAGCACCCACCAGCGGCCGTCGGGCGAGCGCGCAAGGTCCGCCGCGTAGAAGTGCAGCAGCACGTCGCCGGGCGGCTTGGCGCCGCGGCACGGGCGCAGGAAGCCGGCGTGCCCGTAGACCAGCGCCGGCGGCAGCAGCCCTTGCTTGAGCAGGCGCTGCTCGCCGTAGACATCGACCAGGATCTTGTTCAGGAGCGTGGCGCGCTGCACGATCGCCGCCTCGATCGCGCTCCATTCCTCCTGCGGAATGATCATCGGCAACAGATCGAGCTCCCACGGGCGGTCGGCGCCCTGCGGGTCGGCGTAGACGTTGTAGGTGACGCCGTTCTCGCGCACCTGGCTCTGCACCGAATGCAGGCGCTCGCGCATGCGCTCCGCCGGCCACGCCGCGAGCTGCTCGATCATCGGCTTCCAGTGCGCGCGCGGCGTGTGCGGCGCTTCGAACAGCTCGTCGTAGCGGTCGTGCGTCAGCGCATATTCGGAGAGCAACTCGCGGGACATCGCGCGAGCGAGATTAGCACGCCGAGATTAGCGCCGAAGGTCGAGCGTGAACGGGAAGTTCGGGTTGCGCGGCTCGGCGCGCGCTTCGACTCGCCCGGGTGTGTGGCCGGTCTTGAAGAAACGCGCGAGGCGCCGGCCTTCGGCCTCGTAGGCATTCACCGGGAATGTTTCATGAGCGCGACCGCCCGGGTGCGAAACGTGGTACTGGCAGCCGCCGAGCGAGCGTCCCATCCACGTGTCGACGACGTCGAAGACGAGCGGCGCGTGCACGCCGATGGTCGGATGCAGTGCCGAGGGCGGCTGCCACGCGCGATAGCGCACGCCGGCGACGTATTCGCCCACGTTGCCGGTGGCGGCGAGCGGCACGATCCGGCCATTGCAGGTGAGCACGTGACGCTCGTCGACTAGGCCGCTTGCCTTCACCTGCAGCCGCTCGAGCGAGGCATCGACGTAGCGCACGGTGCCGCCGGGTGCGCCTTCCTCGCCCATCACGTGCCACGGCTCGAGCGCGGCGCGCAGCTCGACCTCGACTCCGCGCGCGGCAAAGGCGCCGTAGCGCGGGAACTTGAACTCGAAATGCGGCGCGAACCATTCGGGTTGCAATGCATAACCCACCGCGGCGGTTTCGCCGATGACATCTTCCAGATCCTGCCAGACGAACCAGGGCAGCATGAAGCGGTCGTGCAGCTCGGTGCCCCAGCGCTTGAGCCTCCCGGGGCGGTAGGGCTTCTGCCAGAAGCGCGCGAGCAGGGCGCGCATCAGGAGCTGCTGGGTGAGCGACATGCGCGCATGCGGCGGCATCTCGAAGGCGCGCATCTCGAGCAGCCCCAGGCGGCCGGTGGGACCGTCCGGCGAATACAGCTTGTCGATGCAGAACTCGGCGCGGTGCGTATTTCCGCTCGCATCGATCAGCAGGTTGCGGAACAGGCGGTCGACCAGCCACGGCGGGCAGTGCGCCGGCGCCTGCCGCGCGAGCTCGCGGAAGGCGATCTCGAGCTCGTAGACCGAATCGTTCCTCGCCTCGTCGATGCGCGGCGCCTGGCTGGTTGGACCGACGAACATGCCCGAGAACAGATACGAGAGCGACGGATGGTTGTGCCAGTAGGCGAGCAGGCTCGCCAGCAGGTCCGGGCGCCGCAGGAACGGCGAGTCCGAGGCGCTCGGTCCGCCGAGCGCGAAGTGGTTGCCGCCGCCGGTGCCGGCATGCCGGCCGTCGAGCATGAATTTCTCGGTGGTCAGGCGCGTCTCGCGCGCCTGCTGGTAGAGGAATTCGGTATTCGCCACCAGGTCGCCCCAGCTCGCCACCGGGTGGATGTTGACCTCGAGCACGCCGGGATCCGGCGTGATGCGAAAAGATTCCAGCCGCGGGTCCTTCGGCGGCTCGTAGCCTTCCAGCACCACCGGGAAGCCCAGCTCGGACGCCGTCGCCTCGATCGCTCCGACCAGCTCCAGGTAATCCTCGAGCGCCTCGAGCGGCGGCATGAAAACGTAGATCACCCCGTTGCGCGGCTCGGCGCAGAGCGCGGTGCGCGCCAGCCAGCCGGCCGATTCAGAAGGTCGAGGCCGGCGATCGTCGGCGGGCGAAACATTGCGTTGAACGTGCAATTGCCGGTAGGGCGGCAGCGGCTGGAAATGCTGCATCGGGTCCGGGGCATGGAGCGCGGGTCGGTCGCCGGTCGATGCCCACGGCAGCGAATCGAGCGGCAGGCGGTAGCCCATCGGCGAGTCGCCGGGCACGAGGTAGCAGCGCTCCGCGCGCAGGAACCACGATCCGGTTTCCCAGCGGATCGGATTCTTGCGGATCGGCAGCACATGGCCGACCGCCTTGTCGAGGCCCTGCTTGAACACCTTGCGCAGCCGTGCGCGCTCGAGCGGATCATCGAGGCGCGCGTCGAACGGGTCGACGTTGGACGGCAGCTTGCGCTCGCGCCACAGGTAGTACCAGGTGTCCTCGTAGGCTGCGAACACATGCTTCGGCTCCAGGCCGAGCTTTTCTGCCAGCGACTTGAGAAACGTCGCCGCCTGCGCGGGCGTTGCGCCGTAGTTGATGGTCTCGTCGGCGAACAGGGCAGCATCATTCCACAGCGGCTGGCCGTCCTTGCGCCAGAAGCACGACAGCGACCAGCGCGGCAGCTGCTCGCCCGGATACCACTTGCCCTGGCCGAAGTGCAGCAGCCCGCGCGGCGCGTAGCGTGCCTTCAGCCTCTTGAGCAGCTGGGAACCGAGCATGCGTTTGCGCGGGCCCATTGCCTCGGTATTCCATTCGGCGCCGTCGCGATCGTCGATCGACACGAAGGTCGGCTCGCCGCCCATGGTGAGGCGCACGTCGTGCGCGGCTAGGTCGGCGTCGACACGGCGGCCAAGTTCCACGATTGTGCTCCACTGCCCTTCGGTATACGGCTTCGTCACGCGCGGCGCCTCGCGCACGCGCTCGATCTTCATCTCGTGCGAGAACGTCACCTCGCACTTGTCGGTGAGGCCGCTGAGCGGCGCCGCGCTCGCCGGCTCGGGCGTGCAGGCAAGCGGTATGTGGCCTTCGCCCGCCAGCAGGCCTGACGTCGGGTCGAGTCCAATCCAGCCGGCGCCGGGCAGGTAGGCCTCACACCAGGCGTGCAGGTCGGTGAAATCGTTCGGCGGCCCGGACGGACCGTCGAGCGATTTGACGTCCGCGGTGAGCTGGATCAGATAGCCCGGAAACGAACCGCGCCGCGATGCCCGAGATGGCGCAGGAGCTGTACCAGCAGCCAGCCCGAGTCGCGGCACGAGCCGCTGGCGAGGGCGAGCGTCTCTTCCGGGGTCTGCACGCCCGCCTCGAGGCGGATGAGATAGCGCACGTCGCGGGCGAGCTGCTGGTTGAGCTCCACCAGAAAATCGTTGGTCTTGCGCGGCGCGCGCGAGATCTCGTCCAGGTAGGCCTTGAACAGCGGCGTCGCCGGCAGCTTCACCAGGTAGGGCGCGAGCTCGTGGAGTTGCGCGTCTTCGTACTTGAACGGCAATTTTTCCGCGTAGGGCTCGAGGAAGTAGTCGAACGGATTGATGACCGACATCTCGGCCACCAGGTCCACTTCGATCGACAGCTCGCGCGTTTTCTCGGGGAACACGAAGCGCGCGAGCCAGTTGGACTGCGGATCCTGCTGCCAGTTGACAAAATGCTTCTCGGGCAGGACGCGCAGCGAATAGGCGTGCACCGGCGTGCGCGCATGCGGCGCGGGGCGCAGGCGGACCACATGCGGACTGAGGGAGACCGCACGGTCGTAGCGATAACGGGTGACGTGATTGAGAGCGACGTGGATCGTCATAGGGTGAGATGGGTGGTCATTGCTGGGGTTGCGCCAAGACTTGCGCTTGTGCCTTCAGCGTCTCCGCGCCGCCGCCGACGCGCACCCCGCGCACCGGACAGGCGTCCATGTAGTCGGCACCTACCGCGATCTTGATGTGCGCTTCGCCGACCGGCGTGCCGCGGACGATATCGAAGCTTCGCCAGCGCTCCTCCACCCACGCTTCGGCCCACGCGTGCATCGCGACGTCGTCGTCGTAGAGGTAGCCCGAAACATAGCGCGCGGGTACGCCAAGGCAACGGCAGCACCCGATGAAGGCGTGCGCCGCGTCCGCCGCCGAGCCGCCGTTATTCCTGGCGTGGATGGCGGCGGCGAGCTCGCGCAGGCCGGCCAGGGTGCCGATGCCGCGGCGGAATTGTTCCGCGAGCGCGACCAGCGCCTCATCGGCGCGTGTGAGCGCGGTCGGGCGCAGGAACAGAAGCGGCGACAGCGGCGTGCCGGTGAAGTCCGAGGGCTCGTCCACTGCCGCCGAGGTCTCGACGCTGCCCTGCGCCTGGATCGCGATGCCGGTCACCGGCTTGTCGATGGTCAGGACGTGGAGCACGTTGCCGTAGCCGTCGGTGGTGCGCAGCGCCGACCCGGGCGTGCCGACCATCCACGCCAGCACCTTCTGGCGCGTGGTGTCGCGCGGCGTAAGGCGCAGGTACTGCGTCGAGAGTCGCACCGGCGAGTCATAGGAGTAATTGAACTGGTGCGTGATTGAAAACCTCATGCGTAGAACCTCATACGGCTCCCAGATACGCGCGCTGCACGCGGCTGCCGAGCTCGCCGATGTCGTCGAGCACGGCGGTGAGATACTCGTGCAACCCGCCCTGGAACACCTCCTCGATGTCGGCGTAGGACAGCCGCGCGTGCAGCTCGTAGGCGAGGCGCTTGGCGGACTCGTCGCGCTGGCCGCGGATGCGGTCGAGCGCCTCCTTCACCTGGTCGAAGCAGGCGGCGAGCGAGCGCGGCATGCGGCGCTCGAGGATCAGGAGCTGCGCCACCTTGATCGGGAAGATCTGGTCGCGGTAGAGCTGGCGGTAGGTCTCGAACGAGGACACCGAGCGCAGCAGCGCCGCCCACTGGTAGTAGTCGAGCGCACCGCCCACGTCCTCCACGGAGGGCAGCAGGATGTGGTACTTCACGTCGAGGATGCGCGCGGTGTTGTCGGCGCGCTCCAGGAACGATCCCAGGCGCGAAAAGTTGAACGCCTCGCCGCGCACGATGGTGCCGTAGGTCACGCCGCGGAACAGGTGCGAGCGGTCTTTCACCCAGTCGAAGAACTCGGTGGCACCCGCACCCATGACACGGCTGCGCGGAATGGCGCGCACCTCGAGCCAGGTGGCGTTCAGCGTCTCCCACATCTCGGAGGTGAGCAGCCAGCGCACCGCGTGCGCGTTCTCGCGCGCCCACTTCAGGCAGGAGTAAATGGACGACGGGTTCTTCTCGTCGAGCGCCATGAAATCGATCAGCTCGGGCAGCGTCAGCTTGTCGTGACGGCTGCGGTACGCTTCCTCGGTGCCGGTGATGGCGAGCGGCGCGAGCAGGTTCTGCTCCTGCACATCCGGCGTGCCGAACAGCACCAGGTTGGAGGTGACGCCGAGAATGCGCGCGGCGTTCTCGGCCCGCTCCATCTGGCGGCTCATCCAGAAAATGCGATCGGCGACCCTGGAGAGCATTCAGTCGACCACCCAAGTGTCCTTGGTGCCGCCGCCCTGCGAGGAATTCACCACCAGCGAGCCTTCCTTCAGCGCGACGCGCGTTAAGCCGCCGGGCACCAGCTTGACCTCGGTGCCGGACAGCACGTAGGGGCGCAGGTCGACGTGGCGCGGCGCCATGCCGCTCTCGACGAAGGTCGGGCAGGTGGAGAGCGAAAGCGTCGGCTGGGCGATGTAGTTCGAGGGATTGGCGCGGATGCGGGAGCGGAACGATTCGATCTCGGTTTTCTTCGCCGCCGGCCCGATCAGCATGCCGTAGCCGCCGGAGCCCTGCACCTCCTTGATTACCAGCTCATTCAGCCGGTCCATCACCAGCTCGAGGTCGGCGGGCTTCTTGCACTGCCAGGTGGGCACGTTCTGCAGGATCGGCTGCTCGCCGAGATAGAAGTTGATCATCTCGGGCACATAGGGATAGGTCGACTTGTCGTCGGCGACGCCGGTGCCGATCGCATTGGCGAGCGCGACATTGCCGGCGCGGTAGACCGACAACAGGCCCGGGACGCCGAGCAGCGAATCCTGGCGGAACGCGAGCGGGTCGAGGAAGGTGTCGTCGATGCGGCGATAGATCACGTCCACGCGCTGCGGGCCGGTGGTGGTCCGCATGTGCAGGAAGCCGTCCTTCACGAACAGGTCCGAGCCCTCGACCAGCTCCACGCCCATCTGCTGCGCGAGAAACGCGTGCTCGAAGTAGGCGCTGTTGTGCTGGCCGGGGGTGAGCACGGCGACCACGGGGTCGCGCGCCGCCGGCGGCGCCGCCGCGCGCAGCGTCTCCAGCAGCAGGTTGGGATAATGCTCGACCGGATGCACGTGCTGGCGGGCGAACAGTTCGGGGAACAGCCGCATCATCATCTTGCGGTTCTCGAGCATGTACGAAACGCCCGACGGCGTGCGCAGGTTGTCCTCGAGCACGTAGTACTGGCCATCCTCGTGGCGGATGAGATCGATGCCTGCAACGTGCGAGTAGATGCGATTCGGCAGCTCGAGGCCGAGCATCGCCACCTGGTAGGCCTCATTGGTGAGGACCTGCTCGGCCGGGATCACGCCGGCCTTGAGGATTTCCTGGCCGTGATAGATGTCGTGCAGGAAGCGGTTGAGGGCGGTGACGCGCTGGCGCAACCCGTTCGCCAGATGCTCCCATTCCACCTTCGGAATGACGCGCGGGATGGTGTCGAACGGAATCAGCCGCTCGGCCCCCGCGTCATCACCGTACACCGCGAAGGTGATGCCGACGCGGTGGAACAGCAGGTCGGCTTCCCGCCGCTTCTCGGCTACGCGTTCAGCCGGGGTCTCGGCGAGCCAGTCGGCGAGCGCACGAAAATGCGCGCGCACCTCGCCATCGGCGGCCCGCATTTCGTCGTAATGCCCGCGCTGCAAAGATGCCTCCCCGGTATGGCATGCATGAAGCAACGGCTATGCCAAATTCGACTCGGCTTTTACTTCAGGAACTTAGCCTGCTGCGCCTCGCGTTCGCGCACCACCGCGGGGCGATGCCCTACGGCGATGCGTCGTCGTCTGGGGTTTCTCGGGTCGCGGCACGCCGGTATTCGGAGGGCGGCACGCCGACCTGGTTCAGGAAGAAGCGGGTGAAGTTGCTTTGCGCGGAGAAGCCGAGCTCGGCCGAGACCTCCGCGATCTTGCCTTGCCCGGAGGACAGGCGCGAGATCGCGGTCTCGACGCACAGCATGTCCAAGTAGGCGCGCGGCGAGAAGCCGGTGCACATCTGGAACAGATCGTAGAAGCGCGAGCGCGACAGGCCGACCTGGCTCGCGAGGTCGTCCATGTTGAGTTCCTTGTTCGGCCGCGCGCGCAGCAGCGCGATCGCGCGACGGATGCGGCTGTCCTCGAAGCGCGAGCCGCGCCAGGCGGGGGACGACAGGCGCCGGCGCGCGAGATAGGTCTCGACGATGGAGAGCAGCAGCTCCTGCAGCAGGAAGTCGAGCCGCTCGGCGGAGACGAAGCGGTCGTTCAGCACTTCGACGGCAAGGGTGTCGGCCAGGCGGCGGATGCGCGGCGTGATCTCCTCGCGCGCCTGCAGGAAAGGCTGCGCCTCGCCGCCGAACACCGCCGGGAAGCTGGCGCGCAGCCAGTCGCTGGCCGCGTGCAGCACCAGAATTCGCGTCGGGACTTCGGGGGTGTAGCTCTCGCCGGGGTTGAGGAAGAGGAGGTCCGCACCCGTGGATTGCATGAGGATCGCCGGATCGGCATGGGCGGCGCAGGCTTCGCCCGCGGCGAGGTCGCTCAGGACGAGCCGACCGAACCTACCTTCGAGTATCCGCATCAGTCCCCCCCATGCGGAACAGCATACCTTACCCGGGGCTCAATAAGCCAGCCAACGCGGGCGCTTTGCCGAGATGACCTTCGTATTCACGCCGACCCAGTTCAGGCCGCCGAACAGCCGTCCGTGCTCGATCTTGACGCAGCGGTCCATGACCGTCTCCAGTCCCGCCGCCCGCGCCTTGGCGGCTGCCTCCTCGTTGCGCACGCCCAACTGTTGCCACAGGACTTTGGCGCCGATCGCGATCGCGTCGTCGGCGATCGGCATGACGTCGGCCGTCTTGCGAAAGACGTCGACCATGTCGACCGGCTGGCGGATATCGCGCAGCGACGGGTAACACTTTTGACCCAGGATTTCGGGGTACTTCGGGTTGACCGGGATCACACGGTAGCCATGCTCCTGCATGTACTTGGCGGCGAAATAGCTCGGCCGGAACCAGTCCGCCGACAGGCCCACCACGGCGATCACCTTTGTCTCGCGCAGGATGCGGCGCAGCGTGTTGATGTCGTCCATGGTCGCGAGTCTATAATCAAAATCCCCCTGAGGAGACCGAAACGCATGTACGTGGAAGAGCGTATTTATCGCCTGAAAATCGGTGCCGTAGCCGAGTACTGCAAGAACTACGAGGAAAACGGCATGAAGGTGCAGCTCAAGCACTTGCCGCACATGGTGGGCTACTACTTCACCGAGGTCGGCGGCCTGAACACCATGGTGCATCTGTGGGCGTACGACAGCCTCGACCAGCGCGACAAGTGCCGCGCGGCGATGCAGGCCGATCCGGAGTGGAAGAAGTACCTCGAGAAGTCGCGCCCGCTGATGGAAACCCAGGAGACGCGCATCATGAAAGCGGCGCCGTTCTTCGTGGAGCGCCTCAAGAAGATGCTGGCTGCAGTGAAGTGAAGCTGCATCCCCAGGTTGCCGCCCTGCTGGACGCCGCGGCACGCTCGCCGCTGCCGACGCTCGACAAGGTCGCGCCGTTCGTCGCGCGCCGCCTCTATGCCGAGCGTTGCAAGGTGGTGATGCCGAAGAAGGCGCCGGATACGCAGACGCGCGTCCTGCTTACGCCGGGCGGCGTCATCCTGCGCACTTACCGACCCAGCGCGGTGGCGAAAACCGAGCCGCTCCCCGCGTTGATGTTCTTCCACGGCGGCGGCTGGACCATCGGCGACCTCGACACCCACGACATGCTGTGCCGGGAACTCGCACACGGGGCGCGCTGTGCTGTGTTTTCGGTGGAATACCGGCTGGCGCCGGAAGCGCCGTATCCGGCCGCGGTCGTCGATTGCATCGCGGCCACCGAATTCGTTTCCAGCAACTCTGAGGCGCTCAACGTTCAGCGCGAGCGCATCGCCGTCGGCGGCGACAGCGCCGGGGGCAACCTTGCGGCGGTCGTGGCCCTGCACGCCCGCGATGCCGGTGGTCCGCCGCTGTGCTTTCAATTGCTGATCTATCCGGCGACCGACCAGAACCTGGAGACCGATTCACTGCGGCGCAACGGCGAGGGCTACTTGCTCACACGAGCGCTGATGGAGAAATTCCGTTCGTACTACCTGCCGAGGCCGGTGGACTACGCCGACTGGCGCGCTTCGCCGGCGCTCGCGAAGAGCCATGCGGACCTGCCGCCGGCCTTCGTGCTCACCGCGGGCTTTGATCCGCTGCTCGACGAAGGTCGCCAGTACGTAGAGCTGCTCGCGCGCTCGGGTGTCGAGGTGGCGTATCGCGACTACCCCGACATGATCCATGGCTTCATCCTGATGGGCGGCGCGCTGGACACGGCGAACGCCGCCGTTGCCGATTGTTGCGCGGCCCTGCGCCGCGCCTTTGACAAGGTCCTCGCATGAAATCCGATCTAAAGACTCGGCACGGCGGGAAAATTCTCGCCGACGCGCTGGCCGCGCAAGGCGTAAAGCTGGCCTTCGGCGTTCCGGGCGAAAGCTACCTGCCGGTGCTGGACGGCCTGCACGACCTGCAGGACCGCTTGCGCTTCATCGTCTGCCGTCAGGAAGGCGGCGCCTCATACATGGCGGAGGCCTACGGCAAGCTCACGGGCGAGCCGGGCGTGCTGTTCGTGACGCGCGGTCCGGGCGCAACCAACGGCGCGGTCGGTGTGCACACCGGCCTCCAGGACTCGACGCCGATGGTGGTGTTCATCGGCCAGGTGCCGAACGAGTTCGCCGAGCGCGAGGCGTTCCAGGAAATGGACTACCGGCGGATGTACGGCCAGATGACGAAGTGGGTGGCGCAGATCGACCGCGTCGAGCGCATCCCGGAGTACGTCAGCCGCGCGTTCCACACCGCGGCGGCCGGGCGGCCGGGACCCGTGGTGCTCGCGCTTCCGGAGGACACGCTGTTTTCGGAAGCCGCGGTGGCGGACGCGCCAAGGCATCACACCGTGCGGCCGGCGCCGTCGGGTTCGCAGATGGAAGACTTGAGAAAGCTTCTCGAAGCGGCGAAGGCGCCATTCGTGATCCTCGGCGGCGGCGGCTGGGACCGCGCCACGACGCTGAAGCTGCAGAAGTGGCTCGAGGCGCACGGTCTCGCCGCCGGCACCTCGTTCCGCTGCCAGGACCTGCTCGACAATCGCAGCCCGAGCTTCGCCGGGGATGTCGGCATCGGCATCAACCCGAAGCTCGCGCAGCGCGTGAAGGAAGCCGACGTGCTGCTGGTGATCGGTGCCCGCCTCGGCGAAATGACGACCAGCGCCTACACGCTGGTGGAAGCGCCGCTGCCGCGCCAGACGCTGGTGCACGTGCATGCCGGCGCCGAGGAGCTGGGGCGCGTCTATCGACCCGCGATGGCGATCAACTCCGGGTACCCACAATTCATAGATGCTTTAGAAAAAATAAGAATTGATAACCCTGGTTGGGCAGAAAGAACGGCCTCTGCCCGCAAGGAATTCCTGGAATGGACCGAGTTGCGTCCGATCCCCGGCGAGCTGCAGTACCAGGAAATCATTCGCTGGCTCTCGGACAACCTGGCTGAAGATACGATCATCGCCAACGGCGCCGGCAACTTTGCCGGGTTCATGCATCGCTACTTCCGGTTCAAAGGCTTTCGCACCCAGCTCGGTTCGACCAACGGGTCGATGGGTTACGGCTATCCGGCAGCGGTCGCCGCCAAGCTGGCCGAGCCGAAGCGCACGGTGCTTGCGCTCTGCGGCGACGGCGACTTCCTGATGACCGGGCAGGAGATCGCCACCGCGGCGCAGTACGGCGCGAACTTCGTCGCCCTGGTGGTGAACAACGGGCTTTACGGGACTATCCGCATGCATCAGGAGCGCGAATACCCCGGGCGGGTGTACGGCACCGAGCTGAAGAATCCGGACTTCGCGGCTTATGCCCGCGCCTTCGGCGGGCACGGCGAGACGGTCGAGCGCACCGCGGACTTCGCGCCGGCCTTCAAGCGCGCTTCGGCTTCGGGCAAGCCGGCGATCATCGAGCTGAAGCTGGATCCGGAGGCTATCTCTCCGGCGACTACGCTGTCGGCGATCCGCGAAAAAGCACTTAAGTCAAAGCAATGAACTTCGGGTCGTCCTGGTGGGCGCGCTCGAACTTGAGGAACTCGTAGTAGCCGCAGCGCGGGCTGTCGGGATAACCGCGGCACACCGCCGGCCGCGCGTGGTAAACGGTGCAGCGGCGCGTCTTCTGGTCGAGCATCGTGCACACCGAGTCGAAGATCTTGTCTTCGCGGTGGCGTAGCAGCGTGATCTTCTGTTTCGCGTCGTACTTGGTGAAGCGCTGTTCCGTCTCCCGGTACGACAGCTCGAAGTGCTTCGCCAGGCGCTCGATGTCGCGCGACGTGACTTCGATCTCGGGATAGCTGCAGCAGTAGGCCGGGCACTTGGAGCACGAGTACTTCGCACGCACCGGGATGGGAAACGCCTTGCCGTTCTTGGTCGTCATGCAGGACGCGCGAATTGTACGTGAGACGCGCGGCCTTTTATCACCGTAACCCGTTCGCGTTTCAAATTCGTTTCACTACGTAGTTGACGCAATGACAGCATTGCCGCGCGTTAGACTCAGGCGGGATGGAGTCCCCGGATGAAGAGCTCATGCTGGCGTATGGCGGCGGAGACGCCGGGGCATTCGACACGCTGTATGCCCGGCATCGGGGCGGCCTGTTCCGCTTCGTGCTGCGCGCGGTGAAGGATCGCGGCGTCGCCGAAGAGCTGTTCCAGGAGGTGTGGGTGCGCGTCATCGAGTCGCGCAGCCGCTATGCACCCAAGGCGCGCTTCACCACCTGGCTGTATACGATCGCGCACAACCTGCTGGTAGACCACTGGCGGCGGAAGGGCCTTTCCCTGGTCTCGCTGGATGGCGAAGACGCCGCGAGCGAGAGCGCCAACCCGGCGCGGCAGGCCGAGGGGCGGCAGGCACTGGCGCGGCTCCTGCAAGCGCTCGAACAACTGCCGCCGGCGCAGCGCGAGGCCTTCCTGCTGCACCAGGAAGGCGGACTCAGCGTGGCCGAGATCGCAGTGGTAACCGGCGCCGGCGAGGAAGCGGCCAAGAGCAGGCTGCGCTATGCGATGGGGAAACTGAAAACGGCAGTGGATGACAACTGAGCGATGACCGACGACGACGACATTTCGAGGCGTTACCGCGAGCTCCCGCGCGAGGAGCCGCCGCGTCACCTCGACGACGCCATCCGCGCCGCCGCCCGGCGTGCCGTCCAGACGCGCCCCGCGCCGCTGGTGGTGCCCACCGGCCGGCAGCGTTGGTATTTCCCGCTCGCCGCCGCAGCCATCATCGTCCTCGCCGTCGCGGTCACCATGCACGTCGAGCGCGAGCAGCCCCGGGGCGCCGGCGATCGTCGGTAGGCCCACAGCCGTGACGCGGACAGAGCCGAGGAAGCGCAGGCTGAGAAACCGACGCCGAGAAACCTCAGTCGGCGCCCCAGCCCGAACGCCGGCGCAAGGCCGAGTCCGCAGACTCCCGCCAACTGCGCGAGCGCCCCCGCCCGAACTGCAGAAGGCGCCGGAGCCCGTGGCCGCCGCGCCTGCGCGTCGCCGCCTCCACCGGTTGCAACACAAGATGCGATTCGCGGCGCGCAGGAATCGGCGCGGCGGCGCGCTCGCCGGTAGTGCCGAGACGGCACCGAAGGCCTCGTCCGCCGCCGGCGGCGCGAGCGGAATCAGCCAGGGCTCCTGCCGCGCCTCAAGCAAACGCTCAATTAGGTCGCGCGGACGAGGGTCGCCGCGCGGCCTCGCTCTCGGCGTTCGCCCTGCAGTCGCCCGAGCAATGGCTGCAGGGCATCGCGGATCTGCGGCGGCAGGGGCGGCACGAAGAGGCCGACAAGTCGCTCGCGGAATTCCGCAAGCGCTATCCGGACCACAAGATCCCGGAAGCGGCGCTCAAGAAATAGGCGTTTCGCCAACTATGTCTTTGCGGCTGACGGGCCCGCCTGCGCTAGCCTCTCCTTATGAAGCTTTGGCGCGGGAAGACTACCCTCCTGTCTGTGTTGTGTCCTTCCCCCGCCTCTGGGGGACGGCGATGGCGCATGTCTGGCTGCTGTTCGCCTTGATCTTCGGCGCTATCGGGGTGGCGGCGGCGCCGCCAAGGCGCTGAGCTCGATGCTGGGGCTCCTGGGTTGAGGTGTGGCCGGGTTTGTCTCCTGGTTCGTGTTGATGCTGAAACATGGCGTGATGCGCGAATCCCCAGGCACCGCGCTCCTAATTTTTTCTGCGATCGCGGTCGTTTTCTTCGTCGGCGCTGGCTTTGACTATGGTTCGAATCGCCGCGATTTCGGGTCGGTGGTTCGCATTCTCGCGTTCTACCTCGGATTGGTCGTCGCGTACGCGACCTGGTGCTGGCGCCGTAGGGCGTTGGAACGCGCGAGAGTCCGCGCCGCTACGGATGCGGAGGCTCGCTTCCGTGAGCTATCAGCAGGCGCCGCTTCCCCGCAGTTCGAATTGCCCGTGTACGGCTCCGCGCAAGTTCTCCTTGGCGTCGGCCTGCTTGGCATCGCCACCTTCCTCTTCTTCGTTGGAAGCACTGAAGGAAGCACGCTCATGACCGCAGGCGGAGCGATCGTGCTCGCCGCAGTGGTGTTGCTGCTGCTGCACATAGTTCCCACCCTGGGCAAGCCGAAGGTCCTCGTCACTGCGGCCGGCTTCCGGTTGCCGCATGCGCCGCTCGTTCCCTGGCAGCTCGTCGAAGGAATCTGGCTGGAGAAGAACCGCCATAACTACCAGGTGATGTCGCATAGCCTGATCTTCTACGTTCCGACCCTGCCCGACGGGATCGGCCGCTTTCCGTGGTTCACGAAGATGCTCTTTCGGTTGCGCACGCGGAAGGGGAAAAAGCGTCTTGGCGTGATGCTGGCCGGCAGCAGCGAGGATCCCGAGGTGGTCTATCGCCTCGCCCGGCATCTCTGGAAGCAAAGCACCGGACGCGACTATCCGTGGTTCCCGGACATGACCGAGGAGGCCGCCGCCGCATACCGGAAGGACCACGAGACCTTCGCGCGCCTCCGGGAGCACATGCAACGCGGGCCGGACGCGGATCCACGGGAATTCAAGCAGCTGATGGCGGGGCTCGAGCAAAATCTCAGCGCCATGGGCGAAGACTCACGGCGCAGGAGGAACCGGTTTCAGTGGCTGGCCGTTACAGTGATGATCGTGATCGTCGTGACGTTTTTCTTCGTTCTCAACGACGCCTTGAGCTGAAGCTCGGCCTGGGCGTGCGGGCGCCGCGCGTCTGCGCCGAGCTAGTGGTGCAGGATCTTGGAGAGGAAGAGCTGCGCGCGCTCGGAGCGCGGCGTGCCGAAGAAGTCGTCCTTCTTCGCGTCCTCGACGATGCGCCCGGCGTCCATGAAGATCACGCGGTGCGCGACCTTGCGCGCGAAGCCCATCTCGTGCGTGACCACCATCATGGTCATGCCTTCCTTGGCGAGCTCGACCATGACGTCGAGCACCTCGTTGATCATCTCGGGGTCGAGCGCCGAGGTGGGCTCGTCGAACAGCATCGCGATCGGATCCATCGACAGGGCGCGCGCGATCGCGACGCGCTGCTGCTGGCCGCCGGAGAGCTGGCCTGGGTACTTGTCCTTGTGCGCGGTCAGGCCGACGCGCTCGAGCAGCGCCAGGCCCTTCTTGCGCGCCTCGTCCTCGCTGCGGCCGAGGACCTTCATCTGGCCGAGCGTAAGGTTGCGCGTCACCGTCATATGCGGGAACAGCTCGAAGTTCTGGAACACCATGCCGATGCGCGAGCGCAATTTCGGCAGGTTGGTCTTCGGGTCGCCGACCGAGATGCCCTCGACCGTGATGGTGCCCTTCTGGAACGGCTCGAGCCCGTTGACGCACTTGATGACGGTGGACTTGCCGCTGCCCGAGGGTCCGCACACCACCACCACCTCGCCCTTCGCCACCTGGGTGGTGCAGTCGGTGAGCACCTGGAAACTGCCGTACCACTTGCTGACGTTGTCGATCGAGATCATCGGATGATGGCGATCCTGTCCTGGAGGCGCTTCACGAGGAGGGAGAGCGAGTACGAAATGACGAAATAGACGACCGCGGCGAAGGTGTACATCTCGACCAGGCGGTAGTCGCGGTTCGCGACCTTGGCCGCGGCGCCGAGGAAGTCGGTGGCCGAGATCACGTACACCAGCGAGGTGTCCTGGAACAGGATGATGGTCTGGGTGAGCAGCACCGGCAGCATGTTGCGGAAGGCCTGCGGCAGCACGATGTCGCCCATGGTCTGCCAGTAGTTCAGGCCGAGGGCGTAGCCCGACCAGACCTGGCCGCGCGGGATCGACTGGATGCCGGCGCGCATGATCTCGCAGTAGTACGCCGCCTCGAACATGGTGAAGGTGATCAGCGCCGACATCCAGGCGCCGATCGCGATCGGCTTGCCCGCGCCGCATGACCGCGCCGTAGATGTACGGCACCAGGAAGAAGAACCAGAAGATCACCAGCACCAGCGGCAGCGAGCGCATCAGGTTGACGTAGCCGCCGGCGAGCGCGGAGAGCGGCTTGAACGCCGAGAGCCGCATCATCGCGAGCAGCGTGCCGAACACGATGCCGCCGCTCATGGAGAGCGCGGTCAGCGTCAGCGTGAAGACCATCCCTTCCCTGAAGAGATAGCCCAGCGAGCGCTGGATGACGTCGAAGTCGTAGCCTTCGAACATCTAGTGACCCGCCTGCACGGCGCCGCTCGCTGCGATCAGACCGGGAACACGCACCTTGTTCTCGAGGGCGCGCATCGCGAGCACCACGATGAGGTTGGTGAGCAGGTAGATCACCGTGGCCGCGGTGAACGCCTCGAACACGCGGAAGCTGAACTCCTGCATCGCGCGCGCGCGCCCGGTGAGCTCGAGCAGGCCGATGGTCAGCGCGACCGATGAGTTCTTGATCACGTTCATGAACTCGGAGGTGAGCGGCGGCAGGATGATGCGGAAGGCCTGCGGCAGGATGACGTAGCGGTAGGCCTGCGCCTCGGTCAGGCCGTTGGCGATGCCCGCCATGCGCTGGCCGCGCGGCAGCGAGTTGATGCCGGCGCGCACCTGCTCGGCGACGCGCACCGAGGTGAAGATCGCGAGACACATCACCGCCGGCAGGTACGAGCCCCACGGCGGCGGCATCTGCTTGATCCAGTCGCCGAGTGCCGTGGGCAGCAGCTCGGGCACGACGAAGAACCACAGGAACATCTGCACGATCAGCGGCACGTTGCGGAAGATCTCGACGTAGAGATTGCCCAGGCGCACCACCCACTTGAGCGGCGTGGTGCGCAGCGTGCCGATGAGCGAGCCGAGCGCGAGGGCGATGACCCAGGCCGCGAGCGCCGTGGCGAGCGTCCAGCCCAGGCCGACGATCAGGTAATGGAGATAGCTGCCCGTGCCGCCGGGCTCGGTCTCGAACAGCACCTTCCAGTGCCAGTTGTAGCCCATCGCCTCCCCCAAAACAAAACGGGGAGCCTGAGCTCCCCGTTCTTACGTCTTACGCCTACTCGTAGGCCTTGGGATCGCCCGAGCTGGTGGGGTTCGCCATCACCTTCTTGAGCGCCGGGCTCATCGGCAGGTTGAGATTGACGTTCTTCGGCGGCACCGGCTTCTGGAACCACTTGGCGTAGATCGCGTTGATCTCGCCGGACTTGTAGACCTGGCTCAGCGCCTTGTCGGCCACGTCCTTGAACGCCTTGTCGTCCTTGCGCACCATGATGCCGTACGGCTCGACCGACAGCGCCACGCTCGAGATCTCGTAGTCGTTGGGCGAGCGCGACTGCGCCGCCAGGCCGGCGAGCAGGATGTCGTCCATCACGAACGCCACCGCGCGGCCAGTCTCGACCATCTGGAATGCCTCGGGATGGCCGTTGGCCGAGATGATGTTCATGCCGAGGTTCTGCGCCGCGTTGATCTCGGTGATCTGCTTGATGTTGGTGGTGCCCGCGGTCGAGACGACGGTCTTGCCCTTCAGGTCCTGCGAGCGCCTTGATGCTTGGCGGACTTCTTCGACACCCAGCGGTTGGCGGTGACGAAGTGGGTGATGGTGAACCACACCTGCTCCTGGCGCGCCACGTTGTTGGTGGTCGAGCCGCACTCCAGGTCGATGGTGCCGTTCGCCATCAGCGGGATGCGGTTCGCGGAGGTCACCAGCTGATAGTTGGTCTTGAGGCTGGGCATCTTCAGCTCGGCCTTCACCGCGTCGACGATCTTCGCGCACAGGTCCATGGCGTAGCCGATGGGCTGCTGCTTGTCGTCGTAGTAGGAGAAGGGCAGCGAGGCATCGCGGTGGCCGATGGTGATCGAGCCTGAATCCTTGATTTTCTTGAGGGTGCCTTCCTGCGCCGCGGCAGGCATGGCAACGGCCAGCGTCGCCGCAAGGCCGGCAAGCAGGGCAAACGTGCGCTTCATGGAATCTCCACTGAAAGGTTGTTGATCTTTGCTTTAACGCGGAAATTCTACTCTAGTTGACACCGGCGCCTATGGTGCGCAGCCGCTCGGCCATGGCGGAGAGCAACGAGATGCCGAAGCTCGGGTCGGACTTCACCAGGTTAGGAACACGTTGCGGTTGATGGCCAACAGGGCGCAGTCGGTCTCCGCGGCGGCGTTCGCCGAGCGCGGCGACTGGTCGACGAGCGCCATCTCGCCGAAGGCGCCGCCCGGACCGACGCGCTCGACCACCACGCCGCGGATCGAGATCGCCACCCGGCCTTCGAGCACGATGTACATGAAGGCCCCGGTCTGGCCGGCGACCATGATTATCTTGTTGCGCTCGTAGCGGACCGTCGCCTGGTGGCCGAGCCCGGCCTGCAGGCTGGCGAGGGTCTTCTTGTCGAACACGCTGGATTCCTTGCCGCTGCCCGTTGCGGTGGGTACGCCGGAGAGCCGCGCGATCATGCCGCGCAGGCGCTGGATCATCACGCCGAGCATCATCAGCGCGAACTCGGGCTTCTTCTGCAGCGCGGCGGTGAACTGCCGGTCGTCGAGCGCGATCACGCGGCACGGGGTCTTCGCCAGGGCGGTGGCGCTGCGCGGCGAATCGCTGATCGCCGCCATCTCGCCGAAGATCTCGCCGGCCTTCACCGCGCCGAACGCCCGGCCTTTGGCGGCCAGCCCGACCTGGCCGTCCAGCAGCAGGTACATCTTGTCGCGCCTGAGCAGGATGCGGCTTGCCTTCTCGTTCTCCGCGAAGAACACGGTGCCGGCAGCGATCGCTTCCTCCTTGCCGACCGATTCGAAAAATGCGCGCGCGATGGCGGGTAGGTAAATCGGCGCGCTCGCGGGCGCGGCGGGCTTGGGCGCGCCGGCCGGCTTGCTGAAATCGAGATCGTCCATCACGCGCATGATAGTGCCAGAATGCCTGCATGACGGCGCCGATTCGAACCGAACATGACTTGCTCGGCGACCGCGCGGTGCCCGCCGATGCGTACTACGGCGTCCACACGCTGCGCGCGCTGGAGAACTTCCCGATCACCGGCACGCCGATCGCGATCTACCCCGAGCTGGTGATGGCGCTGGCGTGCGTCAAGCAGGCGGCGGCGATCGCCAATTCCGAGCTCGGCCTGCTGGACGAGCGCCGCGCGCACGCCATCCGCCTCGCCTGCGAAGAGGTGCGCGAGGGCAAGCTGTTCGAGGAATTCGTGGTGGATGTGATCCAGGGCGGCGCCGGAACCTCGAGCAACATGAACGCCAATGAAGTGATCTGCAACCGGGCGCTCGAACTGCTCGGGCACCGGAAGGGCGAGTACCAGCACCTGCATCCGCTCGACCACGTCAATCTTTCGCAGAGCACCAACGACGTCTATCCGACCGCGGTCAAGCTCGCGCTGCAGTTCGGCATCAGGCGCCTGCTGCGTCGACATGGCGATGCTGCGCAAGTCGTTCGAAGCGAAGGCCGCCGAGTTCGCCGAGGTGCTCAAGGTCGGGCGCACGCAGCTGCAGGACGCGGTGCCGATGACGCTGGGCCAGGAGTTCTCCACCTACGCCGTGATGCTGGGCGAGGACGAGCAGCGCCTGGCCGAGGCGGCGAGCCTGATCCGCGAAATCAACCTCGGCGCCACTGCGATCGGCACCGGCATCAACGCGCATCCGGACTACGCGCATCTGGTGACCACGCGCCTTACCGAGCTCAGCAAGGTCACGTTCATCGTCTCGCCCAACCTGATCGAGGCGACGCAGGACGCCGGGTCCTTCGTGCAGCTCTCCGGCGTGCTCAAGCGCATCGCGGTCAAGCTCTCCAAGATCTGCAACGACCTGCGGCTCCTCTCCTCCGGACCGCGCGCCGGCATCGGCGAGATCACGCTGCCCGCGGTACAGGCGGGCTCTTCCATCATGCCGGGGAAGGTCAACCCGGTGATCCCGGAAGTGGTGAACCAGATCGCGTTCGAGGTGATCGGCAACGACATCACGGTGACGATGGCGGCGGAAGCCGGGCAGCTGCAGCTGAATGCCTTCGAGCCGATCATCGCGCACAGCCTGTTCAAGAGCCTGCAGCACCTCGGCGCCGGCTGCCGCACGCTCGCCGAGCGCTGTGTGAACGGCATCACCGCGAATGTCGAGCGCGCGCGGCGCCTGCTCGATGAATCGACTGCACTGGTCACCGCGCTCAACCCTTTCCTCGGCTACGCGCGCTCCAGCGAGATCGCCCGCGAGGCGCTCGCCAGCGGCGCGCGCGTCTACGATCTGGTGCTGCAGAAGAAGCTGATGACGCGCGAGCAGCTCGACCAGATCCTGCGTCCGGAAGTCCTCACCAAGCCGCACTATTCCACCGTGCATAAACCGATCGGCGAACCATGAGACTCCTGGCTTTGATTTGTCTGCTGGCGGCCGCGCCGGCGTTCTCGCAGGGCTATCCCGCCAAGCCGGTGCGCATCATCGTCAACTTTCCGGCCGGCGGCATCGCCGACCTCTACGCGCGCATCATCGGCGCGAAGGTGCAGGAATCGTGGGGCCAGCCGGTGGTGATCGAAAACCGCACCGGTGCCGGCGGCAACATCGGCGCCGAAGCCGTGGCGAAATCCGCTCCGGACGGCTACACGCTCAACATGAGCGCGATCGGGCCGCACGCGGTCAATGTCAGCTTGTTCTCGAAGATGCCGTACGACCCGGTGAAGGACTTCGCCCCGATCGCCCTGGTGCTCGAGGCCGAGGGCTTGCTCGTGGTGCATCCGTCGGTCCCCGCGAACAACGTCTCCGAGCTGGTCGCCTACGCGCGCGCTAATCCCGGCAAGCTCACCTTCGCTTCCGCCGGCATGGGGACCGCGAGCCATCTGGCGGGCGAGCTGTTCAAGACCATGGCGAAAGTCGAGATGACGCACGTTCCGTACAAGGGCAACGTGCCCGCCATCACCGATCTGCTCGCGGGCCAGACTTCGCTCCTTTTCGCCACCATGCCCACGGTCCTGCCGCACGCCAGGGCGGGCAAGCTGCGCGCGCTGGCGACGATCGGCGGTGTGCGCTCCGCCGCCGCGCCGGATCTGCCGACCATCGGTGAATCGCTAAGGGGCTTCGAGGTCAACAACTGGATCGGCCTGTTCGCGCCCGCCGGCACGCCGCCCGACATCGTCAAGCGCTGGAACGGCGAAGTGATGCGCATCATGCAATCGCGGGACATCCAGGCGCGCCTGCCCAACGAGGGCGCGCGCTTCTCGCCCAACACACCCGAGCAGTTCGCGGCCTTCGTCAAGGGCGAGATCGCGAAGTGGGCGCCGGTGGTCAAGGCTTCGGGCGCGCGGGTGGACTAGCGAGCAGCTCGGTGACGCCGCCGACGGCGGCGGTGTTCACGGTCAGCGTTCTCTCGGTTGCGAACCTCAGCATGTAATGCGGCCCACCGGCCTTCGGGCCGGTGCCCGACAATCCCTCGCCACCGAAAGGCTGCACGCCGACCACCGCGCCGATCATGCTGCGGTTGACGTAGATGTTGCCGACGCGCGCGGCGGCCACGACTTCGTCGACGAAGCTCTGGATGCGCGAGTGGATGCCGAGCGTCAGGCCGAAGCCGGTGTCGCGCAGCCAGGCGAGCACGCGCTCGAGCTCCTGGCGCCGGTAGGTGCAGACATGAAGCACCGGCCCGAACACTTCGTTGCGCGGCAATGCTTCCAGCGGCAGCTCGAACGCAATCGGCGCGACGTAATTGCCGCTGGCCGGTGCCTTGGCCTCGCCGATCAGCTTCGAAGTTGCCTTCAGTTTTTCGATGTGCCGCATCAGCTGATCCCGTGCGGCGCGGTCGATGACCGGCCCGATGTCGGTGTCCGGCTCCGCCGGATCGCCAACCTTGAGCTCAGCGAGGGCGCCGGCGAGGAGCTGCATCACACGTGGCGCGCAGCCTTCGTCGACGAACAGGATGCGCTGCGCCGAGCAGCGCTGGCCGGCACTCTGGAACGCCGAGATCACCACGTCGTCCACGACCTGCTCCGGCAACGCGGAAGCATCGACGATCATCGCGTTGACGCCGCCGGTCTCGGCAATGAGCGGCACGATCGGGCCGTCGCGCTTCGCCAGGCTTTCATTGATGCGCTTGGCGGTTTCCACCGAACCAGTGAACGCCACGCCGGCAATCCGCGGATCCGCGACCAGCGCGGCGCCGATACTTTCGCCCGGGCCGACGACACAGCACGCCGCGTCGGTTGGAATCCCGGCTTCGTAGAGAATCTCGAGAGCCCGCCAGCCGACGCGCGGCGTTTGCTCGGCGGGCTTGGCGATCACCGTGTTGCCCGCGGCCAGCGCGGCGGCAATCTGGCCGGTGAAGATGGCGAGCGGGAAATTCCACGGGCTGATGCAGGCGAACACGCCGCGGCCGTGGAGCCTGAGCTCGTTGCGTTCGCCGGCGGGGCCTGCAAGGGTTTGCCTGGAAAAACGGATTTTTGCCTGCAAAGCGTAATAACGACAAAAATCCGCTGCCTCGCGCACTTCTGCGACCGCGTCGCCGTAGGTGCGGCCGCCCTCGCGCACGATGAGCGACACCAGCTCGACCATGTGCGCTTCGAGCCGGTCGGCGGCACGCTCGATCAATTGCGCTCGCTGCTCGGCGCTCGCCTGCGACCACGATTCGAACGCGTCGGCGGCGCGCGCAACGCTGAAGTCGAGCTCCTCGGGCGAAGTGTCCTCGACCGGCGTAAGCGGCGGGCTGGCTGCGGTTTGACGTTTCAGTTCGTCAAGGACCTCGCGGTCGGACAAGTCCACGCCCAGCGAATTGCGGCGGTCCGGATACAGGTCGCGCGGCAGCGGGATGCGCGGGTCGGGCTGGTAGGGGACCGGCAGCGCCTGGAGCGGGTCGGCGACGAGGGTTTCCAGCGGCACCCGGGGATCGGCGATCTGGTGGACGAACGAAGTGTTGGCGCCGTTCTCGAGCAGCCGGCGCACGAGATAGGGCAGCAGGTCGGTGAAGCCGCCCACCGGCGCATAGATGCGGCAGGCCACGCCCGGATGCTCGGCGAGCAGCGCGTCGTAGAGCGCGTCGCCCATGCCGAACAGCTTCTGGAACTCGAATTCGTCGTCGTTCGCCAGCTCGAGGATCGTGGCCACCGTGCGGCAATTGTGGGTGGCGAACGCTGGGTAGATCGTCGGCGCCCTCAGCAGCACGCGCGCGCACGCGACATAGGAGAGGTCGGTGGCGGCCTTGCGCGTGAACACCGGATAGTCGGGCATGCCGAGCTGCTGCGCGCGTTTCACCTCGCCGTCCCAGTACGCGCCTTTCACCAGGCGCACGTTGATGGGGCGTTGGAGCGATGCCAGCCATTCGCACACTGCCAGCGCGCGCTTCTGGTAGGCCTGAACGGCAATGCCCACCCGAAACTCCTTGCTTAGACTTTCGAGTAGATCCAAAGTCAGTTCGAGGCGCTCCGACTCTTCGGCGTCGAGGGTTACGCCGACGCCACGCTGCGCGGCGATGCCCGCCAGCTGCCGGACACGAGGGAGCAGCTCCGAGAAAACGCGGTCACGCTTGGCTTCCTCGAACCGGGGATGCAGCGCGGACAATTTGATGGAAAGGGCGTCGGGCGGACGCACCGCATTGATGGCGCGCGTGTAGGAGGTCAGGTAGTTCGCGGCGTCCTGCGCGGTGCGGGCGGCTTCCCCCAGCATGTCGAAGGAGAAGCGATACGGCCGGCGCTCGGTGCCCCGCTTCACCGCGTCCTCGATGGTCTCGGCGAACACGAACTGGCCGGCGAGGATGCGCATCGCCTGGCGCACCGCAGTGCGCACGACCGGCTCGCCCAGTCGCGCGACCAGCCTTTTTACCGTCGTTGGAAAATTTCTTTCCTCGGCATCATGCCATTTCGCCAGCGTCCCCGTCAGCATCAGCGCCCAGTCGGCTGCGCTGGCGGTGCTCCAGTTGCCGCCGGAAAGCTTGTCGCGAATCAGCGCGTCGGCGGTGTCCGCGTCGGGAATGCGCAGCAGCGCTTCGGCCACGCACATCAGCGCGACGCCTTCGGGTGTGGTGAGGCCGTAATTGCGCAGGAACGACTCCGCGGACAGCGGCGATGGCGGCGCGGCGCGCACCCGCTCGGCGAGCCGAAGCGCTTGTTTTCCTATTCGCTGCGAAGTCCCCTCATCAGGTTGAAGGGCGCGCAACCGCTCGACCGCCTGCGCTTCGGCGATGCGGTGCATCGGCCGCAGGTTGCGCGTCATACGATGCCGCGCTCCGCGTAGGGCTCGTTCGCGGCAATGCGCGCGTAGCCGAGCCGCGCAAGGTCGATGGTGTCGAAGCGCCGGTAGACGATCAGCTCGGCAATCGCGCGCCCGGCCGCCGGCGCGTGCATCATGCCGTGGCCCGAGAACCCCGAGACCACGAAGAAGTTGTCCGCATGCCCGGGCCAGTTGCCGATCACCGGGTTGCCGTCGAGCTCGTTCTGCTCGTAAAGGCCCGACCAGGTGCGCCGGCAGCGGCAGGCTTCGAAGGCAGGAAAGCGGTGAGCGAGGGCCGGCCAGACCGCGTTTTCGAAGTAATCATGGTCGACGTCGAAATTGAAGCCGCGCGGCTCGTCGGAATTCACCAGGCCGCCCGAGTAGCCGCCGCCCTCGGGCCGGAACGCGAGGCGCGCCAGGTCCTTCACATAGGGCAGGGGCTCGATGGGGTTCGGCGTCTCGAAATAATGCTCGAAGCGGCGCAGCGGCTCGATCGGCAGCGGCATGCCGATCATCGCGCAAACCTCCTTCGACCACGCGCCGGCGGCGTTGACGAAATGGTCCGCCGCAATCACGGTTCCGCTCGCCAAGCGGGCCTTGCGTACGCAGGCATTGTCGTGCTCGAAGCCGGCCACCTTGTCGCGAAGATATTCGACGCCGAGCGAGCGCGCTTGCCGCCGAAGCCATTGCAGCAGGCTGTGCGGATCGCACCAGCCGTCGTCGAGCGAATGCGCGCCGGCAGCGAGATCGGCGGTATGCATGGAGGGGAAGCGCGCCTGCAATGCGGGCCGGTCGAGCAGCTCGACGCGCACGCCATGCTGACGCTGGGTTTCGTAATTGGCCTTGAGCGCATCGACGCCTGTCGGCGGAACTATGAACAAGTAGCCGCCCTTTTTCCACCCCACGTCGGGCACGGCGCTGATGAATGCGAGGCTGAAGTTCGACATGGCGATGTTCTCCGGGCACGAGAACAGGCGCCGGGCGCCCCCGGAAGCGCGCAGGGTCGAGGCAAACTCGTAGACGTCGTCGGGCTCGATCACGGCCACGGTGCAGGCCGGCGCGAGCCGCTTCAGAAACAGCGCAACGCTCGAGCCCATCACCGCGCCGCCGGCGATCAGGACGTCATAGTGTGGCAAGGCAGGGGTTTTATCGGATGCGATAATCGAAGAATAAGACAAGCATGAGCCAGCCCGAGATCCTCTGGTCACCGTCGGAACGCGCGATCGAAGAAGCGCAGGTGACGCAATTTGCGCGCCAGATGGTTCGCAAGCACCACCTCGAGCTCAATACGTATCCGGATTTCCATCGCTGGACGGCGGAAAACCCGGAAGTCTTCTGGAACGAGGTGTGGGATTCCTGCGGCGTGACCGCGTCGCGCAAGGGCTCCACCGTGCTGGTGGACGGCGACAAGATGCCCGGCGCGCGCTGGTATCCCGAGGCACGCCTCAACATCGCGGAGAACCTGCTGCGCCGCGGTGATCGCGGCGATGCGCTGGTGTTCTGGGACGAGAACGGCCTCCGGCGCCGGGTGAGCTACTCCGAGCTGACGAGCGACGTCTCGCGGGCAGTGCAGGCGCTGCTCGGCATCGGGCTGCGCGCCGGCGATCGCGCCGCCGCATTCATCCCGAACCTGCCCGAGACCAGCATGCTGGCGCTCGCCGCGTTGTCGCAGGGAATCGTCTGGTCTTCGTGCTCGCCCGATTTCGGCGTCGACGGCGTGATCGACCGCTTCGGCCAGATCGAGCCCAAGGTGCTGTTCTGCGCCGACGGCTACCGCTACAACGGGCAGACGCACGACTCGCTCGAGCGTGTGCGCGAGATCGCCGAGCGCCTGCCGACGGTGCGCAAGGTGGTCGTCGTTCCCTATCTGGATCCGGACGTCGACGTGTCCGATATTCCCAAGGCGGTGCGACTCGACGAGTGGCTGCGCCGGCACCAGCCCGCCGACATCCCTTATGCACAGCTGCCGTTCAATCACCCGGTGTTCGTGCTCTTCACTTCGGGCACCACCGGCAAGCCGAAGTGCATCGTGCACGGCGCCGGCGGCACGCTGCTGCAGTCGCTCAAGACCTTCAAGTTCCACTTCGACGTGCGGCCGGGCGATCGCTATTTCTATTACTGCACCACCAACTGGGTGGTGTGGAACGTGCTCTTCACCGGCCTGTGCACCGAAGCGGCGCTGATGATCTACGACGGCTCGCCGTTCGCGCGCAATGGACGCATCCTGTTCGATTTCGCCGAGAAGGAAAAATTCACCCACTTCGGCACTTCGGCCAAGTTCCTGGATGCGGTCGCGAAGCGCGGGCTGCGGCCGCGCGATACCCATGACCTCTCATCGCTGCGCATGATGATCTCCACCGGCTCGCCGCTGGCCGCGGAAACGTTCGACTATGTGTATTCCGCGGTCAAGAGCGACGTGTGCCTGTCATCGATCTCCGGCGGCACCGACATCATGGGCGCGTTCGTCGACGCGAGCCCGGTGCTGCCGGTGTACCGCGGTGAATTGCAGTGCCGCTCGCTGGGGATGGCGGTCGATGTGTTCGACCCAGAGGGAAATTCCATCGTGGGGCAAAAAGGCGAGCTGGTCTGCACCAAGCCGTTTCCGTCCATGCCGCTCGGCTTCTGGAACGACCGCGGCGACGAGCGCTACCACGCCGCCTACTTCGCCAAATATCCGAACGTCTGGTGCCACGGCGACTGGTGCGAGCTGACCGAGCGCGGCACGATGCTGGTGTACGGCCGCTCGGACGCGACGCTCAATCCCGGCGGCGTGCGCATCGGCACGGCGGAAATCTACGGCGTGGTCGAGCGCATCGACGAGGTCGAGGAGTCGGTGGCCATCGGCCAGCATTGGCCGCCGGATAATCCCACCGACACGCGCATCGTTCTCTTCGTCAAGCTGCGGGCGGGTTACACGCTGGACGATGCGCTCGAAGACCGCATCCGCCACGAGATCCGCCGCCACGCCAGCCCCCGCCACGTGCCGGCGCGCATCGCTCAGGTCGCGGACATTCCGCGCACCAAGAACGGCAAGGTGGTCGAGCTCGCGGTCAAGGCCGCGGTGCACGGCATGCCGGTGGCGCACACCGACGCGCTGGCCAATCCCGAAGCGCTCGATCTATTCCGCGACTTGCACGAGCTGTCGACGTAGCGCAGCGCGCTCGAGCCGGCGAAAGCGGTTTTCGAGGTCGGCCGCGTCGGTGGCCTGGGAGAGATAGCCTTCGATTTCACGCTCGCGGCGCCGCTGCGCGCCACGCTCGAGTGCGGCAAAGACTTTTTGGATGACGTTTTTCATGCCGCCATTGTCGCGGGCGGCGCGCGCGCGGACTAACGTGATTTTCGAATGTCACGCATTAGCGCGATTGATGCGAATTTCCCTTTGAAATCACGGCTGCAATCGCGTCCGTGACTTCTTGCCGCTCACCGATCGTCTGCTCGAGAACGATTTCAACGCCGGGGTGCCGTGCCCGAGCGGCGGCGGCGAGCTTGGGCAGATCTTCGCGCACGTGGCCGCCTTCGCCGAGGAAGACCGGGACGATGCGGATTCGTCTAGCACCCTTCGAGGCAAGCAACGCCACGGCTTCCTCGAGCGTGGGCTTCATGCGCTCGAGATACGCCAGCTCGACGAGAAAATTCCCGGAGAGCTGTCTTTTGATGTTCTCGAAGGGCTTCGACCAGCCGGGCTCGCGGGAGCCGTGGGCGAAGAGAACGATGCCGTCGTTCAATGCAGCCGCATTAGTGCAAAGTCTGGCGGCGACCCTCGTAGATGCCTTGCAGCAGGCGCAGCGAGCCCAGGCTGATGGCGCGGTGCGAGAGCGCATGGCCGAGGTCCTCGACGATGTCGAGCGTGACCGGCACGTGCAGGCCGGTCAGGACACGCGCCGCGCGCTCGGCGTAGACGCGCGACACGACCGAGTCGAATTCGCCGTGCACGAGATGGATGCGGGAGCTGATGCGGCTGTTGCGCGCCGGGGTCTTTGCATAGCGCGAGGAAAAGGCGACGACCGCACCGGCGATGCCGGGGGCCTTGACCGCTTCGAGCGCCACCGTGCCGCCCTGCGAGAAGCCCACCAGAACCGTGCGGCTCGCCGGCACGTGGAAGTTGGTCTGCTCGCGGCGCACCAGGTCCTCGACGTCGGGCAGCACCGCAGCGACGCGCTCGTGGTGGTTGTCGCAATTCAGGCCGCGCGTCGGGTACCAATCTTGCGCCGCGCCGCCGCGCGCGTCGGGATCGAAGCCACTGGGCACCACCAGCGCCGCGCTCGGAAAGCGCGCCTGGAACTTGAACGCGATCGGGATCATGGACTGGGCGGTGGCGCCGCAGCCATGCAGGAAGACGAACAGGTGATTCGGCCGGCGTTCTGCGGTGGGCCCGAAGCGAAAAACGCGGCCGGAAGACATTGCCCCGATTGTTAACCCGTGATGACGTTTCTGTAAACTGATTTGCATCCCCCCTCAGGTGACTCATGCAAACCACAGGATTCCTAAAGGCTTTCTGGCGCCTCACCAAGCCCTATTGGGTGTCGTCGGAACGCGCCAAGGGGCTCACACTTCTCGCTACCGTGGTCGGCCTCGCGCTGATGATGGTGTGGCTGGAAGTGCAGTTCAACTACTGGAACCGCGACTTCTACAACACCTTCGAGAACCGCGATCAGGCCGAATTTTTCCGCCAGCTCGGCATGTTCGGCCTGCTGGCGCTGATCTGGATCATCACCGCGGTGTACCGGCTGTATTTCCTGCAGATGCTGCAAATCGAATGGCGCACCTGGCTCACGGACCATTTCCTCGCCGACTGGATGAGGGACCAGGCGCACTACCGTATGCAGCTCCTCGACCGCGGCACGGATAATCCCGACCAGCGCATCGCCGAGGACCTGCGGTTTTTCGTCGAGTACACGAGCGAGCTTGCGCTCGGACTGCTGTCCGCCGTCGTCACCCTGGTCTCGTTCGTCGTCATCCTGTGGGCGCTTTCCGGACCGCTCGAGCTCTTCGGCATGACGATTCCCGGCTACCTGGTGTGGATTGCGCTGGTCTACGCCATCGCAGGCACCTTCCTTACGCATTTCATCGGCCGGCGCCTGATCGGGCTCGATTTCAACCAGCAGCGCGTCGAGGCGGACTTCCGCTTTTCCCTGGTGCGGCTGCGCGAAAACAGCGAAGGCGTCGCGCTCTACCGCGGCGAGCCGGAAGAGCTCGGCGGCCTGCGCGGGCGCTTCGCCGCGGTGATCGGCAACTTCTGGCAGATCATGTACAAGCGCAAGCAGCTCGGCTGGTTCACCTCGTTTTACTACCAGCTCGCCATCATTTTTCCCTACATCGTGGTGTCGCCGCGCTTTTTCGCCGGCGCTATTCCGCTCGGCGCGATCTTCCAGACCGCGTCTGCGTTCGGCCAGGTGCAAACCTCGCTTTCCTGGTTCATCGATGCCTACGTGCGCTTCGCCGCCTGGAAAGCGACCGTGGACCGGCTGATCGGGTTCAGCGCAGCGCTCGATCAGGTGCGCGAGGAGGCCGACCGCATCGACGGCGAACGTGTCGAAACCGACGATCAGACCATTGCGCTCGAGGACCTGACCCTCAACCTGCCGCAGGGCAAGACTTTGCTCGCGGGCACTACGCTCGAGCTGAAGCCGGGAGAGGACACGCTCGTCACCGGCCCTTCCGGCGCGGGCAAGTCGACGTTCTTCCGCGCCCTGTCGGGCATTTGGCCGTACTGGAAAGGCCGCGTCCGGCTGCCGAAGGGCGCGCGCCTGTTGTTCTTGCCGCAGAAACCTTATTTGCCGATCGGTGCGCTCAGGCATGCGGTGAGCTACCCCGATGAGGCGAGCAAGCATTCCGACGCGGAAGTTTCCTCTGCGCTAACGGCCGTCGGCTTGGGCCATCTCGCACAGGACCTGGAACGCAGCGAAAACTGGGCGCAGGTACTCTCGGGCGGAGAGCAGCAGCGCCTGGCATTCGCGCGCGCACTGCTCAACAAACCCGACTGGCTGTTCCTCGACGAAGCGACCGCATCGCTTCCGGAAGAAGACCAGGAGCGGCTCTACCAGCTATTGAAGGACCGCTTGCCCGGCACTACGCTGGTTTCTATCGGCCACCGAACGAGCCTTGCGCGGCATCACCGCAAAGGCCTTGCCTGGCAATCCGGCGAGCTGCGGCCACAGGTGCTCGCGCCACAATGAGGCTTCACAAGACGATACAGGTCGACGAGGCGTGCGCGTAGAGCTTGCCTGACGGGTCCTCGAGCCGTGCTTCCGCGGTCGCGACTCGCTTGCCGGCATGGACGACCTTGCCGATGGCGCGCAGCCGGCCGGTTTCGGAGGTGATCGCGCGCACCAGGTTGGTCTTGGCTTCCAGCGTGGTGTAACCGCCGCCGGCTGGCATTTTGGTCTGCACTGCGCAACCCATCGCGGAATCGAGCAAGGTCATGGCGATGCCGCCGTGCACCACCCCGATCGGGTTGTAGTGGCGCTCGCCGGCGGTGATCTCGAACACGGCGTGGCCCGGCTCCACTTCCGTGAGGGTGTAACCGAGAAGCGTGCAGATCGGCGGATGCGGCAGCCGGCCGTCGCGCATCGCACGCAGGAATTCGAGGCCGGCCATGGAACGCGCGGCTTGCGCGAGCTGGATCGGGTCGTCCCACTTCACCTCGACAGTTCGCATCATTCGCAGATGAATTCCGCCGCCGCGCGGCTGACGCGCTCGTCGCGCAGGATGCGCCCATGGCCGAGGCCTTCGGTCAGCATCAGCTCTCCGCCGGGCCAGGCCTCCGCCACCTTGGCGCCGTGCGTCCACGGCATCATGCGGTCGTCGCGATCGTGGATCACCAGCGCCTTGGCCGCCAGGCGCGGGGCGACACTGCCGACTTCGAGCTCTTCCCAGCGCACGCCGTATCGTTCCTCGATCGCGTTCTGCATCGCCTTGCGCACCGGTTCCGGCATCCAGTACCAGCGCGCGAACCGGCGCGAATAGCCGACCAGGTCGGAGGGCGGGCTGACCAGCACGATCTTGCGGAACGTCGCCTTACCCCAGGCGAGGGCGAGCGCGGCGCCCGCGCCGCCCAGTGAATGGGCGATGACCGCGTCGATGCCGCCATGGTGCCGCGCCACCGCGCCGAACACATCGGCGAAGTCAGGCAAGCCCGTGAGCTTGCCTTCGGACACGCCGTGCGCCGGCTGGTCGTACGCGATGACGCGGTAACCGGCCTGCAGCAGCGGGAAGGCGAACGCGCGCATCTGCGCGGCGTGGCCGCCCCAGCCGTGGGCGAGCAGTACCGCCGGCGCATCCTTGGAACGCGCGCCCCAGGTGAACATCGCGATGTGCCGTCCTTTGTGCTCCAGAAACGAACTCCTGGCGTCAATCAAATCGAGGGCACTGGCGGCGGCATCGCGCCCGCGCGGCGGCGTGAGGAACATGCGCTCGGCCCACGCACCGGCCAGCTCGGGAAACAGCAGGTGCGAGGCAGCGAATCGAACGTTCGTGCTTATTCTGGGCAAGGAAAAGGCGTGGGGCATGGCGGTTCCTTTCAATTAGCGGGCTGCGCGCGCGCGCGAACGCCCGGGGGTGGCGTAACGCGAGATCAATTGGTCGAACGCCTTGAGCGCTCGCTTGCGGGCTTCCTTATCGCCCAGCAAGCGACGGTGGTTGTGGCTGGCGAGCACGATGCCGAGCATCTCGAAGCTGATCTGCTCGGGCTCGGTGCCGGGCATCAGGTGGCCTTCCTCGATGGCGAGGCGCACGGCCTTCTGCGTGATGGCGTTGCCGCGGTGCTGGTTCTCGATCGCGGCATCGCGGATCGGCCCCGGCCGGTCGTCGTACTCGATCGCGGTCGAGATCATGATGCAGCCGCCCGGCAGGCCGGACTCGATGGTCCAGTCGAGCCAGCGCTCGAACAGGGCGCGCAGGCGAGGCAGGCCGCGCTCGATCTTCAGCACCGGCACGAATACCTTCTCGCCGTAAAGCTGCGCGGCATGCTCGAGCACCGCGAGCTGCAGCTCTTCGCGCGAGCCGAAATGCGCGAACAGGCCGGACTTCGACATGCCCGTGGCGTCGGCCAGGCTGCCGATGGTCAGGCCCTCGAGACCGAGCTTGCTCGCGATATCGAGCGCTTCGTCGAGGATCGCGGTGCGGGTCTGCTCGCCCTTGGTGCGCGTCGTCATCGGTGCCGTCATGCCGGCAAAATAGTACGAACGTTCGTAAAAGTCAACCCACCCCTGTCTTCCAGGGCTTGCTTCAGGTACTGGCCGGTATAGCTCGCCTTGCTGGCAGCGATCTGCTCCGGCGTCCCCGCGGCGACGATGCGCCCGCCGCCGTCGCCGCCTTCGGGGCCGAGGTCGATCACCCAGTCCGCGGTCTTCACCACGTCCATGTTGTGCTCGATCACCACCACGGTGTTGCCGGCGTCGCGCAGGCGGTGCAGTACCTCGAGCAGGAGCTTGATGTCGTGGAAATGCAGCCCGGTGGTCGGCTCGTCGAGGATGTAGAGCGTGCGCCCGGTGTCGCGCTTCGACAGCTCGAGCGAGAGCTTCACGCGTTGCGCCTCGCCCCCGGAAAGCGTGGTGGCGGACTGGCCGAGACGCACGTAGCCGAGGCCGACGTCGATCAGCGATTGCAGCTTGCGGGCGATCGGCGGCACCGCCGAAAAGAAGCCCACCGCCCCCAAGGCGGTCATCTCCAGCACCTCATGGATGTTGCGGGCCTTGTAGCGTACTTCCAGCGTCTCGCGGTTGTAGCGCTTGCCATGGCACACATCGCACGCCACATAGATGTCGGGCAGGAAGTGCATTTCGACCTTCGTCACGCCGTCACCCTGGCACGCTTCGCAGCGGCCGCCCTTCACGTTGAACGAGAAGCGCCCGGCGTCGTAGCCGCGTTGCCGCGCCTCCGGCACGCCGGCGAACAGCTCGCGGATGGGCGTGAACAAGCCGGTGTACGTTGCGGGATTGGACCGCGGTGTGCGGCCGATCGGGCTCTGGTCGACGCTGATCACCTTGTCGACCAGCTCCAGGCCGGAGATGCCGTGATGCGGCGCCGGTTCCGTCGCGGCGCCGTACAGCGCGCGCGCAATCGCCGTATACAGCGTGTCGTTCACCAGCGTGGACTTTCCCGAGCCGGAGACGCCGGTCACGCACACGAATAAGCCGAGCGGCAGCTCGAGGTCGACCTCTTTCAGGTTGTGGCCGCTCGCACCCCTGACCGTAATGCGGTTCTTGCCCGGCCGGCGCCGATGCGGCGGCACGTCGATCTTCAGCGTCCCGGCGAGGTAGCGCCCGGTCAGCGATTGCGCGTCGGCGATCACGTCGTCGGGCGTGCCCCGGGCGACGATGTGGCCGCCGGCCTCGCCAGCGCCGGGCCCCATGTCGAGCACGTAGTCCGCCGCGCGGATTGCCTCCTCATCATGCTCGACCACGATCACCGAGTTACCGAGGTCGCGCAGCCGCTGCAGCGTACTGATCAACCGCGCGTTGTCGCGCTGATGCAGGCCGATCGACGGCTCGTCGAGCACATACATCACGCCGGTCAAGCCCGAGCCGATCTGGCTCGCCAGGCGAATTCGCTGCCCCTCGCCGCCGGAGAGCGTCTCGGCCGAGCGATCGAGTGAAAGGTACTCGAGGCCGACGTCGACCAGGAACTCGAGGCGATTGGCGATCTCGCGCACGATGCGGGCGGCGATCTGTTCTTTTGCTCCCTCGAGTCGGAGATCACCGAAAAACCGCATCGTTTGGCGCAACGGCCAGCGAGAGACTTCGTAGATCGTCTTGTCGAGAACCTTGACGTGGCGCGCTTCGCGCCGCAGCCGCGTGCCAGCGCATTCCGAGCAGGGCTGGAGGCTGCGCAGCTTGCCGAGCTCCTCGCGCACCACGCCGGAGTCGGTCTCCCGGTAGCGGCGCTCGTGGTTCGGGATCACACCCTCGAAGGCATGCTCCTTGGTCGTGCTGCGCCCTCGCTCGGACAAATAGTGGAAGGCGATCTTCTCCCGGCCCGAACCGTAGAGGATGAGCTTCTGCACCCGGTCGTCCAGCATCTCCCAAGGGCTTTCGATGTCGAAGCCGTAGTGCTTCGCCAGCGATTGCAGCATCGAATAGTAGAAGTGGTTGCGGCGGTCCCAGCCGCGGATCGCCCCACTCGCGAGCGACAGGTTGGGATGCGCGACGATGCGCTTCGGGTCGAAGAATTCGATCGTGCCCAGGCCGTCGCAGCGCGGGCAGGCGCCCATGGGGTTGTTGAACGAGAAGATGCGCGGCTCGAGCTCGGGGAGCGCGTAATCGCACTTCGGGCAGGAAAACTTCGCCGAGAACAGGTGCTCTTTCCGGGCGTCGACCTCGGCGACCACCGCCTTGCCGTCGGCGTGCCGCAGCGCGGTTTCCAATGACTCGGCGAGCCGCTGGCGAGCATCCGGGCGCATCCGCAGGCGGTCGATCACGACGTCGACCGAGTGCTTGAGGTTCTTCTTCAGGCGCGGCGCGGAATCGAGGTCGTGCACCGCGCCGTCGATGCGCACCCGCGTAAAGCCCTGCGCGCGCAGCTCTTCGAGAAGGTCCGCCTGCTCGCCTTTGCGTCCGGCAACTACGGGGGCGAGCACCATCAGTCGACTGTCCTCCGGCAGCTGCGCCAGCTGGTCGATCATCTGCGCCACGGTCTGCGCCTGGAGCGCAAGGCCATGGTCGGGGCAATAGGGCGTGCCGGCGCGCGCGTAGAGCAGGCGCAGGTAGTCGTGGATCTCGGTCACGGTGCCGACGGTCGAGCGCGGGTTGTGGCTCGCGCTTTTCTGCTCGATGGCGATCGCCGGCGAAAGTCCCTCGATCAGGTCAACGTCCGGCTTCGCCATCAGCTCGAGGAACTGGCGCGCGTAGGCCGACAGGCTCTCCACGTAGCGCCGCTGACCTTCGGCGTACAGCGTGTCGAACGCGAACGAGCTCTTGCCCGAGCCGGAGAGGCCGGTAATCACCACCAGGCGATTGCGCGGCAGCTCGACATTCAGGTTCTTGAGATTATGGGTGCGCGCGCCGCGCACCCGGATGGAATCCATCTCGCTGAAATCCAGCTCGCTGTTTGTGAAGTGAAACCGGCTACTATAGCGCGTCTCGCATTCCCGTCTCCAGATTTCCATGAATGAACGAATGACCCGCGTCGAGCTGCGCGCCGGCGCCAGTCTTGCCGGCGTATTCGGGCTGCGCATGCTTGGGCTGTTCTTCATTTTGCCGGTGCTCGCGGTGCACGCGCCGGGCATCGAAGGCGGCGGCAACCTCACGCTGGTCGGCGTGGCACTGGGCGCGTACGGCCTTTCCCAGGGCATCCTGCAGATTCCGTTCGGCGCCGCCTCGGATCGCTGGGGACGAAAGCCGGTGCTTTACGCCGGTCTGCTGATCTTCGCCGCGGGCAGCTTTCTCGGCTGCGCCGCGAACGACATCTGGACCATGATCGCCGCGCGCACGCTGCAGGGCGCGGGCGCGATCTCGTCGGTGGCCATGGCGCTCGCCGCCGATCTCACGCGCGAGCAGCATCGCACCAAGGTGATGGCGATGATCGGCTCGATGATCGGTTTGGTGTTCGCGCTGTCGCTGGTCGGCGCGCCGCTGCTTTATCGCGCCATCGGCATGGAGGGCCTGTTCGCGCTGACCGGCGTCCTCTGCCTGGCCGCCATCGCCGTGGTGAAGTTCCAGGTGCCTGATCCGCCGGCGCCGCCGCGCGCGGCCGCGCCGGCCGGCGCGGTGCGCGCCGCGGTGCTCGATGCGGAGCTCCTGCGGCTGAACGCCGGCATCTTCATCCTGCACGTGGTGCTGTACGCGATGTTCATGGTGGTGCCGCCACTGCTGGTGCGCTCCGGGCTCGAGTTGCCGGAGCACTGGAAGTTGTATTTGCCGGTGGTCCTCGGCTCCTTCGCGCTCATGATTCCCGCCGTGCTGTATGCCGACCGCCGGAACAGCGCAAGGCCGGTCCTCATCGCCGCGGTTGCCCTGTTGTTCGCGGCCCAGGCTGCGTTCGCATTGCTCGACGTCGGCGTCATGGCGATCGCGCTGCTGATGCTGGCGTTTTTCATCGCGTTCAATGTGCTCGAAGCGCTCTTGCCCTCGCTGGTCTCGCGTCTCGCCCCGGCCGGAGGCCGCGGCGTGGCCATCGGCGTCTACAACACCACGCAGACTCTGGGGGTGTTTTTCGGCGGGCTATTGGGCGGCTGGGTAGCGTCCTATTACGGCACTACCGGGGTATTTGCGGTCTGCGCTGTCCTGGTGGCAGTCTGGCTGGTAGTCGCTCTCGGTATGCGAGCGCCGGTCAGCAAGGTGAGTGACGCGGTCAACGAGCTTTCAAGTCTGACGTTTTCTATCGCAGCCGGCGTGAACCTCGATGGGCTGCACGAGGCGCTGACGCGGGTGCACGGCGTGCGCGAGGCCGAAGTGGTGCCCGCGGAACGCATTGCGCGCCTGAAAGTCGTGCCGGGGCAATGGGACGAGCATAGAGTACGCAAACTGATTACTGGGGAGGTTTGAAATGGCATCGGTGAACAAGGTCATCCTGGTTGGCAACCTCGGGCGCGATCCCGAGACGCGTTACATGCCCGACGGCGCGGCGATTACCAACGCTTCGGTGGCGACGTCGTTCCAGTGGAACGACAAGGCGAGCGGGGAAAAGAAGGAAGAAACGGAATGGCACCGCGTCGTGTTCCGCGGCAAGCTCGCCGAGATCGCCGGCGAATATCTCAAGAAGGGCTCGCAGGTGTATGTCGAGGGCCGCTTGCGCACGCGGAAATGGCAAGACAAGGAAGGACACGACAAATACACCACCGAGATCGTCGCCGACCGCATGCAAATGCTGGGCTCGCGCTCGGGCGCGGGAGAGCCGAGGGGTGAACCCCGCGGGGACGCACCGCCGATGGAGTCGAAGGGCGCGGACTCCAAAGCGGCGGCCGCCAAGAAGCCGGCGGGCAAGTTCGATGACCTCGAAGACGATATTCCTTTCTGAAATCAGCGATATAATCGCGGCATGCCGATTTACGAATACCGCTGCAGCGAGTGCGGTCAGGACCACGAGGTCCTGCAGAAGGTGAGCGAGCCCCCGCTCACCGAGTGCCCCGCGTGCGGCAAGCCGGCGCTGCAAAAGCAGCTGAGCGCCGCCGGATTCCAGCTCAAGGGCAGCGGGTGGTACGCGACCGATTTCAAAGGCTCGGGGAAAAAGCCGGTCGAGAAAAAAACCGAGGCCAAGACCGAAGCCAAGACCGAAATCAAGGCCGAGGCCAAGTCCGAAACCAAGTCGGCGGAAACCAAAACTGAAAGCAAACCCGCGTCTACGTCCACGACGACGGACTAAGGCCGGATTGAAACCCGACCGGCCCGGCGCGAGCCGGGCCTTTTCATTTCCATGAAGAAATATTTCATCACCGGGCTGCTGATCTGGATTCCGCTGGTCATCACCATTTGGGTGCTGAAGCTGGTGGTCGACGTGCTCGACCAGTCGCTGCTCCTGCTGCCGGTGGGATGGCAGACCGAGAATTGGCTCGGCATCCACATCCCCGGCCTCGGCACGCTGCTCACGTTGCTCATCATTTTCGTCACCGGCGTGTTTGCCACCAACTTCTTCGGCGCGCAGCTGGTGGAGCTGTGGCACGAGATCCTGCACCGCATCCCGGTCGTGAATTCCATCTACTCCAGCGTGAAGCAGATCTCCGACACGCTGTTCTCGTCGAGCGGCCAGGCGTTCCGCAAGGCGCTGCTCGTGCAGTGGCCGGCGCCCGGCATGTGGACGATTGCCTTCCAGACCGGCACGCCGGGCGGCGGCGTCGCCGAGCACCTCCCGCCCGACTGCCTCGCGGTGTACGTGCCCACCACGCCCAACCCGACCGGCGGCTACTTCGTCATCGTGGCGCGCAAGGATGCGATTGAGCTCGACATGAGCGTCGATCAGGCGCTGAAGTACATCATTTCGATGGGTGTCGTGCCGCCACAGAAATGAGGACCCTCTACTGCGGAGAATTGCGGGCCGAGCACGTCGACCAAACGGTGACGCTGTGCGGCTGGGCCCACCGCCGGCGCGACCACGGCGGCGTGATTTTCATCGACCTGCGCGATCGGGAAGGCCTCGCGCAGGTGGTCTGCAATCCGGAGCGCCAGGAGGCCTTCCGCGCCGCCGAGCGCGTGCGCGGCGAGTTCGTTCTCCGGGTGACTGGCAAGGTGCGCCGCCGGCCGGCGGGCACGGTGAACCCCGACCTGCCGACCGGCGAAGTGGAAGTCGTGGCGCAGGAAGTGGAAATCCTCAACGCCTCGGCCACGCCGCCGTTTCAGATCGACGAGGACAATCTCGCCGAGGAAACGCGTCTCGCGTACCGCGTGCTCGACCTGCGGCGCGAGCCCATGCAGCGCAACCTGCGCCTGCGCCATCGGGCGGCGATGGCAACGCGGCGTTTCCTCGACCAGCACGGCTTCATCGACATCGAAACGCCGGTGCTCTACAAGTCCACCCCCGAGGGCGCGCGCGAGTTCCTCGTGCCTTCGCGCCTGCACGATGGCCATTTCTACGCCCTGCCGCAATCGCCGCAGCTCTTCAAGCAGATGCTGATGGTGGCGGGCTTCGACCGCTACTACCAGATCGTCAAGTGCTTCCGCGATGAAGACCTGCGCGCCGACCGGCAACCCGAATTTACCCAGATCGATATCGAGACCTCGTTCCTGTCGGAGCTCGATATCCGCAAGTTGATGGAGGAGCTGGTGCGCTTCGTGTTCCGCGAGGCCGCCGGTATCGAGCTGCCCGCGCCGTTCCCCGTGCTCACCTATGACGAGGCGATGCGCGACTATGGCAGCGACAAGCCGGACCTGCGGGTGCCGCTCAAACTGGCCGAGCTCACCGATGCGGTCAAGGACGTCGACTTCAAGGTGTTCTCGGGTCCGGCGAATGCGCCGGGAGGCCGTGTATGCGGGCTGCGCGTGCCCGGCGGTGGTTCGCTCACCCGCGGCGAGCTCGATGCCTACGGCGAGTATGCGAAGGGGCTTGGCGCGAAGGGGCTGGCCTGGATCAAGGTCAACCAGCGCGCGAAGGGCGCCGAAGGCTTGCAATCGCCGATCGTCAAGAACCTGCACGCGCGGGCGCTCGATGCGATCCTGGAGAGAACCGCGGCGCAGGACGGCGACGTCATCCTCTTCGGCGCCGACGAGGCCAACGCGGCCGCCGCCTACATGGGCGCGCTGCGGCAGAAAGTGGGCCACGACCGCGGCCTGGCCGAAAAAGCCTGGCGCCCACTTTGGGTGGTGGATTTCCCGATGTTCGAGCTCGACGCGGGACAGTGGAAAGCGCGCCACCATCCGTTCACCAGCCCGAAGGATGGCCACGAGCAGCACATCGAAAGCGCGCCAGGCAAGGCCTACGCCAAAGCTTACGACGTGGTGCTGAACGGCTGGGAACTTGGCGGCGGTTCGGTGCGCATCCATCGGCCGGAGGTTCAACAAAGAGTTTTTGCGGCGATGAAGATCAGCGAGGAAGAGCAGCGCGCGAAGTTCGGTTTCCTGCTCGACGCGCTGCAATACGGCGCGCCGCCGCATGGCGGCATCGCTTTCGGCTTCGACCGCATGGTCACACTGATGGCGGGCGCCGAAGCGATCCGCGACGTCATCGCTTTTCCGAAGACGCAGCGCGGACAGGACCTGCTCACCGGAGCGCCTACGCCGGTTAGCGAGCACCAACTGCGCGAGCTTCACTTGCGCCTGAGGAACCCGCCGCAGTCGTGAGGTGGCTCGTGGCGGCAGCGCTGGCGTTTTGTGCTGGCGCACTGGCTTTCAGCAATGAGGTTTCCTTCAAGCAGCTGCCCGCCGAGGCCCGGCAGACGCTGGCGCACATCAAGGCGGGCGGGCCGTTTCCGTACGCGAAGGACGGCAGCGTGTTCGGCAACCGCGAGGGCCTGCTACCCAAGCGAAACCGCGGCTACTACCGTGAGTACACGGTCAAGACTCCCGGGGCGAGAGACCGCGGCGCGCGCCGCATAGTTGCCGGTATGCCGGGAGAGTATTACTACACTGACGATCACTATCGCAGCTTCAAGCGGATCATCGAATGACCGGAAAGCTGATCCAACGCCTGCAGGACCCTTCGCGCTCGGGCGTATACCGCGTATCGCGCGCGGACGAGGTCATGGACGCGGTCAAGGGCTCCAGCCTTTCACCGGTGCGGGTGGCGTTTTCGGACAAGGTGCAGCTACTGAAAAATCTGGCGGTCGCCCTCGGCTTCCCGGACTGGTTCGGCCACAACTGGGACGCGCTGGAGGATTGCCTCACCGACCTTTCCTGGCGCGACGCGTCGGCGCACGTGCTGTTGATTGAAAACCCGAAGCCGGGCGACGACCTCGGCGTGCTGATCGACATATTGCGCTCCGGCGCCGAATCGTGGGCCGCACGCGGCAAGCCATTCTTCGCCATCTTCGTCGATCCCGGGCACGCGCTTCCGCTGCCGGCGCTTTTCAGACAATCTTGAAGCTTCCGCTCTCGGTGCTGGTGGTCGTGCATACCGCCGAAATGGAGGTGTTGCTGCTCGAGCGCGCACAACGGCCGGGCTTCTGGCAATCCGTCACTGGGTCGCTCGATCGGCTCGACGAGGCGTTCGAACACGCGGCGGCGCGCGAACTGCGCGAGGAGACCGGTATCGAGGCGGCCACCGGCCGCCTGCGGCGCTGGAACGTGGCCTATACCTTCGAAATTTACGCGCAGTGGCGGCACCGCTTTGCCCCCGGCGTGACGCACAACACCGAGCATCTCTTCAGCCTGGAGCTCGCCCGGCCGGCGCCGGTGAAGCTGGCTCCCCGGGAGCACACCGCTTTCGGCTGGCTGCCGTGGCGTGAAGCGGCGCGCAAGTGCTTCTCCTGGTCCAACCGCGACGCCATCCTCATGGTGGGCGCCGCTTTGCTCGCCGCGGGATGCGCCACCGGCACCGGGGAACTTGCTCCGCACCTGCGATCCGGCGCCCCGGAAGTGCGGGAGTGCGCGGCGTGGTATCAGGCGCTGGATAACGAAATCGACGCCGCGGGCGTGCGTAACGCTCAGGACGCGCGCGTCGCCGGCTTCCCGCACCTCCGCGTCAATCGCTTTCTCGCCGGGGTGCGCGCGCGCGCCGCCGCGGACGATCGCACGCTGCGCGCGTACGCGGAGCGCCTCGCCGAGCTCGACGAGGAAGCGCGGCGCCATGAGATTCAAAACCTGCCGATCCTGCCAACCGAGGCGCGCGACCAACGCGCTGCGCCGCTTGCGCGACTGCGGCCGGATTCTGCGCGATGCCGATCTCGCGAGCCCCGAAGGGCGCGCCGCGCTGCTGGCGGCGGCAAAGGTGCCCGACGAGCGCGCTCATGCCCCGGCGGTCTTCCCGGCTGCAAGCGAGGAGTCTGCCCAGCGGGTGCGCTATGCGCCGCCCGCGGGACAGCGCCTGCCGCGCGGCGTCGTCGCCGGCCTGCTAGGCCGAGCGAGCTTCGATCCACTCGGGCACCTGGCGCTCACCGCACAGGAGCTCGCCCGGCTGGCGGCGACCTATGCGCCGACCTTCGAGATCGGGACACGCGCCGATTACGACCGTTTCGGCTGGCTGCGTTGGCGCCGCGGGATGCCGCTGCCGCAGGTCGACGCCGCGGAGCCAACGGTCTACGTACATGCGGCCCACACGCTTTATGGCGAGCACGTTCTCCTCCAACTGGTCTACACGCTCTGGTTTTCGGAACGCCCGGCGCGCGATACCTTTGACCCCGGGGCAGGACCGCTTGACGGCGTGGTGTGGCGTGTGACGCTCGCACCGGACGGCGAGCCGCTCGTCTACGATGCGATTCATGCCTGCGGCTGCTTCCATGTTTTCTTCCCGACCGCGCGCGCCCGGCAACGCCCGGCGCCACAAGACGGTACCGTGGAGGCCTTGGTGCTGCAGCACCTGCCGCGCGCCGGCGAGGACCAGCGCCCGGTGGTGAGGCTCGCCAGCGCGACGCACGACATTGAAGGCGTGCACCTCGAGCGTGCTCCGGAAAGCCTGGTGCGCTACGCGCTGCTTCCCTACGACGAACTGCTCTCCATGCCGCGCCTGGTGGGCGACCACCGCAGCGCCTTCGGTCCGGACGGCCGGATCGCCGGCAGCCCGGCGCGCCAGCGGGGCAGGCAGCCGATCGGGGCGTCCGGGCGGCGGCATTTCGATGACGCGGATCTGCTCGAGCGCCGTTTCGAGCTGCATCTATGAACAAGCTGCGCGTCGTCACGCTGAACATCCACAAGGGGCTGTCGCAATTCAACCGCCGCATGGTGATCCACGAGCTGCGCGACGGACTGCGCAGCATGGATCCCGACCTGGTGTTCCTGCAGGAAGTGCAGGGCCTCAACCAGCGCTTCGCGATGCGCTTCGCCACCTGCCCGGTGGCCCCCCAGCACGAGTTCCTCGCCGGGCAGGAATGGCAGCATGTCTACGGCTGCAACGCGGTGTACGACCACGGCCATCACGGCAACGCCATCCTGTCGCGCTTTCGCTTCCTGTCGTTCGAGAACGAGGATGTGTCCGACCACCGCTACGAGCGCCGCGGGCTGCTGCACTGCGTGGTCTCGGTGCCGGGTTGGCGCCGCAACCTGCACCTGGTGTGCGTGCACCTGTCGCTGCATGAGGGCGGGCGCAACCGCCAGCTCGAAGCCATCTCCGGACGGCTCGAGGAGCTGGCTTCGCGCGACCTGCCGATCATCGTCGCCGGGGACTTCAACGACTGGCGCCACCGCGCCACTGCGATCCTCGAGCGCCGCTTGGGAATGACCGAGGTTTCGGTGGCGCAGCACGGACGCGCGATGGCCACCTATCCGAGCGTGCTTCCGCTGCTGCGGCTCGACCGCATCTATGTGCGCGGCTTCAAGGTCGCCGCTTCGCGGGTACATCGCGGCAAGCCGTGGTCGCTGCTCTCGGACCACCTTGCCGTGAGCGCCGAGCTGGAGCGCGCCTAATCCACCAGGCGCAGCCGGCCGTGTTCGAGCGCGGGGACCACGGGGAAGGCATCGCGCCGGCAGGCGAACTCGACTTCATGCGCGAGCCCGCGCGCCGCCATCATGCGGCCCACGCGGCAGTCGAGCAGCGCCTCCGGCGCCTGGGCATGCCGGTAGAGCGCAAGCGCAGCCTTCGCCGCATCGGATAGATCGTTCACGTGCGGCAGGAAGCACTCGACGAAATAGCCGGCGCCATAGAAGTCCTCGAAGTTGAAGTTGCCGCCCGAGCCGGAGCAGGCGATGAGCACGGTGTCGCGCGCATGCTGCGCCACGATGTGCTCGACCAGCCGCCGTGCGTTCAGCAGGGCGCCGCAATAGACACGCGCCGCCGCGCTCGCCTGCGTCATCGCCACCGTGCCGTTGGTCGTCGAGTAGACAACGCTCTTGCCTTCGACGCCGTGCGCCACGAGACGCGAGCGGAGCGGGGTGCGCGAAACCCGCCAGCGTCTCGGCATACAGCTCGCCGGAGAGCACGCAGCCGGGAAGATCGACAGCGCAGGCGCGCGCGGCTTTTTCGTCGAGCACCGGGACGATCTCTTTGGCGCCATGCGCGAGCGCGGTGACCATGGTGGTGGTGGCGAAAATGATGTCGAGCACCACGACCACTTTTCCCGGCATGCGCACGCTGTCCAGTTCCTCCTTTTTGGTGAGGACGTGGAGCTTGTGCTTCAGCTCAATTTTGGCGGCCAAACATCCCCCAGCCTTCCATGGTGAGGACCAGTTCGCCGCGCTGGTTGACGGCTTCCCAGCGATGCTTGACCAGTCCGACGCCCTGGCGCGTTGCCGAGGCGCGTGATTCCAGAACGATGCGTCGGTAAGCGATGGTGTCCCCCGGCCGCACCGGCTTGAGCCAGCGGATGTTGTCGATGCCCGGCGAGCCCAGGCTTACCGTCTGGTTGATGTAGCCCTCGACCATCAGGCGCATGCCGACCGCGCAGGTCTGCCACCCGCTGGCGATCAGCCCGCCGAATCCGCTGTGCTTTGCCTTATCCGCATCTGTATGAAATGGCTGCGGATCGTATTCGCTGCCGAAGGCGACGATCTCTTCCTCGGTGAAGGTATGGCTGCCGAGCTCGGCACGCTCGCCGATCTTGAAGTCTTCCCAGTACTTCATGCCTGCGGCGCGACGCGCTCGTATTTCTGGACCCGGTCGCGTAATTCGGCGGGCAGCGGCGCTGCCTTCATCGTGGCGGGATCCGCGTTGACGTAGACAAGCTCCGCGGTCACCAGGGCAGACTCGTCGCGCTCGCGGTAGATCTCAAAGGCGAATGTCATGCTGGTGCGGCCGAGACTTGCCACGCGGCAGTACACCGTGAGCACATCGTCGTAGCGGGCAGAGCCCAGGTACTCCACCGTCGCCTTGCGCAGGTAGATGTCGTTGCCGAAGCGCTCGACGTAGCCTTGGGGATAGGGCAGGCCGATCTCGCGCCAGTATTCGGCGATGGCGGTGTCGATGTAGGTCAGGTAATGGCCGTTGAACACGATCTTCTGCATGTCCACCTCGGCCCAGCGCACCCGCAGGCTGGGGGCGCACACGAAGTCCGCTCTTGGCATGATAAAGTCTAGAGTAAAGGAGGAGGACCATGCTGCGTACGATCATTGCCGCTCATTTCGTCGCGCTCGCTGCGTTCGGCTTCAGTCTCGGCGCGCAGGCTCAAACCATCAAGATTGCCATCCTCGGGCCGATGGCCTTCGTCCAGGGCGAGAACCACTGGGCGGGCGCCGAAATGGCGCGCGACGAGATCAACAAGGCCGGCGGCATCAACGTCGGCGGCAAGCGCATGCGCATCGAGCTGGTGCGCGCCGACACCAACGAGATCGCCTCGGTGCCCGACGCCACCAACGCCATCGAGCGCGTGATCACGCGCGACAAGGTCGATTTCCTCATCGGCGGCTTCCGTTCGGAGGCGGTGCTCGCCATGCAGGAAGTGGCCATGGACTACAAGAAGCTGTTCCTCGGGGTCGGTGCGGCGCATTCGAAGCTCGGTCTCAACGTCGAGCAAAACTACGAGCGCTACAAATACTGGTTCCGCGTTGCCCCGACCAAGGACGTCGACCTCGCGCGCACGCTGTTCGCGGTGATGAACTCGATCGGCCAGCAGATCCGCACCGAGCTGAAGACCGATTCGCCCAAAGTCGCCATCCTTGCCGAGAAGGCAGTATGGACCGAGGCGCTGGTCGCCGCGGCGCAGAAGAACCTGCCCGCCATGAAGATGGAAGTCGTCGGTACCTGGCAGCCTTCCGCCACCGCGACCGATGTGACCGCGGAGCTCTCCGCCATCGACCGCGCCGGCGCGCATATCGTCTTCACCATGCTGTCGGGGCCGGTCGGCATCTCGGTCGGCCGGCAAATGGGCGAGCGCAACATGAAGGCGGTGGCGTGGGGCATCAACGTCGAGGGCCAGAAAGAGGAGTTTTGGCAGGCGGCCGCCGGCAAGGCGCAGTTCGTCTCCACCCTCGACACCTACTCCGAGGTCGAGATGACGCCGAAGACCATCCCGTTCGTGCGCGCGTTCAAGGAGCGCTTCAAGAAGTCGCCGACCTATACCGCGGCGACCTACGACGCGATCATGCTGCTCAAGGCCGTGATCGAGCAGGAAGGCACCACCAACGCCGACAAGCTCGTGGCCGCGATCGAAAAGATCGAGCACGTCGGCACCGGCTCGACGGCGAGCTGGGACAAGCGCCACGACCTCAACTGGGCGGTGGGCAAGACCGCCGGCATCGCCGTGCAGTGGCAGGACGGCAAGAAGGTGCCGTTCTGGCCGCCGAACGTAAAGGGCATGCAGCCTTTCAAGATGCCGGCGCGCTAGCCGGTCCTTGTTACAAGACATTCTTGTAACCGGCCTCGTCAACGGGGGCGTCTATGCCCTGCTGGCGATCGGTTTCTCGCTGATCTTCGGCGTCGCGCGCATCGTCAATATCGCGCACACCGCCTTCTACATGCTGGCGGCGTATTGCTTCTACACGCTGCTGGTGAAGACCGGCCTCGGCTTTTTCCTCTCCGGCGTGATCTCGGTGGCCGCCGTGACGCTGTTCTCCGTCGTCTGCTACCGCCTGGTGATCGAGCCCGTGCGCGAGCACGAGGCCGCGGTGCTGATCGCGACCATCGCGCTCGCGCTCGTGTTCCAGGAACTGATGCTCTACACCTTCGGTGGCCACTTCCTCGGCATTCCTTCGACGCTCGAGGGCTCGATGCGCTTCCTCGGGGTGAGCATCCCCTACCAGCGGCTGCTCATCCTGGTCGTGGCAGGCGCAATGCTGGTGCTGGTCTGGTTCCTCCTTTACCGCACGCGCCTTGGCCTCGCCATCCGCGCCACCGCGAACGATCTGGAAGTTGCCAACCTCATGGGCATGAACGTGCACCGCGTCGCCATGGCGACGGTGGCGATCTCGGTCTCGCTCGCCGCCGTCGCCGGCGTAGTGGTTGCGCCGGTGTTCGTCGTCGATCCGTTCATGTGGCTCGCGCCGCTCGTCACGATGCTCGCCATCGTGGTGCTCGGCGGCCTCGGCAGCCTGAAGGGCAGCCTGATCGGCGCGCTGATCATCGGCTACGTCGAGGCGATCACGGTGTTCGCGGTGCCCGCGGGCGCGTATCTCAAGGGCGCGGTGGCGCTGCTCATCATGGTGATCGTGCTCCTGGCGCGGCCTGAAGGCCTGTTCGGCGTGGCCTTCGAGGAAGAACGATGATGTATTGGCCGCGCCGCGCGTGGGCCGAGCTGCGCAACGAAGTGTTCGTATTGCCGTCGCGCACGCTCGTGCTGCTCTGGGTGGCCGCGCTGCTCGCGCTGCCCTTCGTCTACGGCGATGCGTACGTCCTGCGCATCCTCACCATGACTTGCATCTTCGCCATCTTCGCCGCGAGCTGGGACTTGCTCGCCGGCTATACCGGCCAGGTCAATTTCGGCCACGCGCTGTTCTTCGGCGCCGGCGCCTATACCTCGGGGCTGATGTCGCTCAAGCTCGGTCTTTCACCCTGGCTGACGGTGTGGGCCGGCGCCGCCGTCGCCATGCTGTTCGGCTTCCTGGTGGGCTACCTTTGCCTGCGGCTGCGCGGCTCGTATCTCTCGCTTGCGACGCTCGCTTTCCCGCTGATCGCCCTCGGCCTGCTGTTCGCCTTCCCGGATTTTTCCGGCGGCGAGCTCGGCATCTCCGGGCTGCGGCGCCTGATGGTGACGCCGACCGCGAATTACTACGTCGCGGCGATCTCCATGCTGGCGATCATTTTCGCCCTCTGGCTGCTCGCCGATTCCAAGTTCGGCATCGTGCTGCACGCCATTCGCGACGACGAAGTCGCGGCGCGCGCTTCGGGCATCAATACGCTGCGCTACAAGATGGTGGTGTTCGCCATTGCCGCGGCGGCCGCCGGCTTCGCCGGTGCCTTGTTTGCTCACTACCTGCGAGTGGCCGGACCTTCGACCCTGGAAGTGGCGCTGTCCTTCCAGGTGGTGATCTGGGGAATCTTCGGCGGTTTGGCGACGGTCTATGGTCCGGTCGCGGCGGTCTTCATCCTTTATCCGCTCACGGAATGGCTCGGCAGCTTCGCCGGCATCGGCGAGCTGCGGCTGCTGATCTTCGCGGTGATCGTGCTGCTGGTGCTGCTGTTCATGCCGCGCGGTCTCACGCCCTGGGTGCGCGACAAGATCGAGACGCAATGCCCGCGCTGCAAGCAGCGCAACGGCAGTTGGAAGAAAATCTGCCGCCTGTGCGGCGCGGCGCTACAAGCCCAGGTATCCCGCGCGCAGCGTCTCGTCGGCCATCAGTGACTGCGCCGTGCCTTCGGCGATGATGCGCCCCTGAGAGAGCACGTAGCTGCGGCGGGCCATGCGGAACACCTGACCGACCTCTTGCTCCACGAGCAACACCGGCACGCCCTCGGCATGAATTTTTGCGATCGCGGCGAACAATTCTTCGCGGATGCGCGGCGCCAGGCCGAGCGAGGGCTCGTCGATCGCGAGCAGCTTGGCGTCGAACATCAGCGCGCGCGCCGTGGCCAGCATCTGCTGCTCACCGCCGGACAGCGTGCCGGCGATCTGCGCTGCGCGTTCCGACAATCTTGGAAATAGCGCAAAGCAATGGTCCAGCCGCCGCTGGGTTTCGGCCGAATTCCTGGAGAGAAACGCGCCGGCGAGCAGATTCTCGAGAACCGTGAGCTCGCGGAAGGGGCGGCGCCGCTCCGGGCAATGCACCAGCCCGCGCATGCGGATCTCGTGCGCGGGCAGGGCATCGATGCGCTCGCTGGCAAAGCGCACCTCGCCCTCGAGCACGATGTCGCCGCTGGTGCCGCGCTTCATCCGTTCCTCGAAGCGCACCAGCCCGGAGATGGCGCGCAGCAGCGTTGATTTGCCGGCGCCGTTCGGCCCGACGAGGCCGACGAACTCGCCCGCGTCCACGGCGAGCGATACGCCGTTGAGGATCTGCGCCTTGTCGTAGCGCACGCTGAGGTTCTTGACCTCAAGCAGCGGCATGCTCGGCTCCAAGATAGGCCTCGATGACTTTCGGGTTCTTGACCACGTCCGCCGGCTTGCCGTCCGCGATGATCTCGCCGTAGTCGACGACGATCACGCGGTCGACGATCGACATCAGCTCCTTCAGCTTGTGCTCGATCATCAGGACCGCCGGGCCTTCGGAATGCAGACGGCCGAAGCGCCCGCCCTTGTGCAGGCGCCGGATCGATTTGGCCAGCAGCTCCGACTCGGCCGGGTTCAGCCCGCCGAGCGGCTCGTCGAGCAGCAGGAGCTCCGGCTCGGTGGCGATGGCGCGCGCCACTTCGAGACGCTTGAGGTCGCCCTGCGAAAGCGACGAGGCCGGCTCCAGCGCCATGTCGGAGATGCCGACGAACTCGAGCGCGTCCATCGCTTTTGCCTCGACGCTCTTCACCCATTCGCCGCGGCGTCGCGCGCGCGGCGCGACCAGCGGCACCATCACGTTGGCGATGATCGGCAAGTGGCGGAACGGGCGCGTGTTCTGAAAGGTGCCGGCGATCCCGCGCTCGACCACGTCCCACGGCCGCAGTCCCGTGATGTCTTCGCCGTTGAACACGATGCGTCCGCTGTCCGGGCGCAGGATCTTGGTGATGAGGCGCAGCAGCGTGGTCTTGCCGGCGCCGTTGGGGCCGATGAGGCCGACGATCTCGTCGCGCGCCAGCGCGAAGCTGATGTTGTTGACGGCGGTGAGGCCGCCGAAGCGCTTGGTCAATTCCTCGACCGCGAAGAACGGCGTGGACATGTCGCTAGAATACCTCGTGGACGAAAAGTCGATCGACCAGACCAGTGTGGAGCTCACCGGCTGGGCGAATCCGCTCGCGCGCCTGCGCGAAGCGCTGGAGAAGGACGAGTTCGCGCTCTATTGCCAGCCGGTCGCCGCCGTGCAGGCAGGCGGCGCGCGCTTTCCCATGGCCGAGGTGCTGGTGCGCATGCGCGAGGAGGAGCGCGCGCTGCTGCCGCCGGGCGAATTCCTGCCGGTGTTCGAGCACTACGGCATGATGCCGACGCTCGACCGTTGGGTGCTGCGACACACGGTGCAGCAATTTGCCGGCGGCTCGCGCATTCCGCGCTTCACGATCAACGTCTCGGGCCAGACGCTGAAGGATGCGACCTTCCCGGCGTACGCCGCCGCCGAGCTGCGCGCTGCCGGCGTCGCCATGGATGCGGTGATGTTCGAGCTCGACGAGAGCGACGTGCTGGCGAGGCCCGAGCCTTCGGCAAGCTTCGCCGCCGCGGTGCAGGCGTACGGCGGCGGCGTGGTGATCGATAGCTTCTGCCGCCGTGCGGTCTCGTTTGCGCCCTTCAAGGCGCTGCGCCCCGCGTTCGTGAAGGTCGACGGCAGCTTGATCCGCAAGCTCATCGTGAGCGAGGCCGCGCAGACCAAGCTCAAGGCGGTGGTGCGGGTGGCCGACGCGCTGGGAATGGGCGTGGTCGCCGAATGCGTCGAGGAGCAGGACCTGCTGGCGCGCCTCAAGGCGCTCGGCGTCGGCTTCGCGCAAGGCTTTGGCGTGGCGAAGCCGCAGCCGATCGAGAGCTTTTCAGCTAAACCTTAGTCTCATCGCGCAACTCGCGGCGCGAGACCTTCCCCACATCGGTCTTCGGCAGCTCGCCGCGAAATTCGACCATGTGCGGCACTTTGTATTCGGCCAGGCTTTGCCGGCAGTAGGCCTTGATCTCGTCTTCCGACAGCTTGCCGCGCGCGTCGCCCTGCAGCACCACGATGGCCTTGATGCGCTGGCCGACCGCCGGGTCCGGCACGCCGATCACCCCGGCCGCCTTGACCTGCGGATGCGCGTAAAGCACGTCTTCGACGTCCTTCGCGAAGATCGAGTAGCCCTTGAACTTGATCAGGTCCTTGGAACGGTCGTAAAAATGGAAGTAGCCCTCGTCATCCATGCGCACGAGGTCGCCGGTGCGCATCCAGCGCTGTCCACCCTTCTCGACGAAGGCGCGCGCGCTTTCCTCCGGCCGCTTCCAATAGCCCTGCATCACGTTCGGCCCGCAGAGCACCAGCTCGCCGGTCTCGCCCGGCGGCACGAATTCCAGCGTGTCGGCATGGATCACCGCGGCTTGCATGCCGGGAATCGGGCAGCCGAACGAGCCGGTTTTCGGCCGGTGCAGCGGGTTCACATGGCTGGTGGCGCAGGTCTCGGAGAGGCCATAACCCTCGATGATGTTGGACCCGGTGCGCTTGGCCCAGCCCTTCATCGTCGATTCGTGCAGCGTGTCGGCGCCCGAGAGCACCAGCTTCAATCGCTTCCAGTCGGTCTTGTTCGTGTCCTTGTGGTCCTTGAGGTACTCGTAGAGCGTCGGAACGCCATAGAACACAGTGGCGCGGTAGCGCTCCATCGCTTCCAGGATCGCCTCGGTGTCCGGGCTGGTAAAGAGCACCAGCAGGTTCCCCTGGCACAGCCCGTTCAGCATGATCACGACCTGGCCGTAGATGTGGAAGAACGGCAGGAAGGCGAGGATCACCTCCTTGCCCGGCTCGAAATTCGAAAACGCGGCCTGTCCCATCGCCTGCGCCGCGACCAGGTTCGCGTGCGTCAGCATCACGCCCTTCGGATTGCCGGTGGTGCCGCCGGTGTAGGGCAGCGCCGCAAGGTCAGTGTTGGGTTCAATCGTGACCGCGGGAGGCTTGGCGGGATACTTCTTGAGGAGATCCTGCAGCCAGTGGACCTTCCCGGGCACCTCGGTTTTCTTGCCGAACAGGCGCTTCAGCGCCGGCAGGTATTCGTTGACATTGGTGACCACGACCAGATCGAGCGGCGCGCCGGATTTCGCCACCTTCTCATAGAGGATGTCCTGGCAGACGATGGCGCGGGCACCGCTGTCCTCGAGCTGGTAGCGCACTTCGTGGCTGGTGTAGACCGGGCTGATCGGCGTGACCGTCGCGCCGCATTTCAGCGCCGCGAAGTAGGCGATGATGAATTGCGGACTGTTGAGCAGGTATAGGGCGACGCGCTCGCCTTTTTTCACTCCCAGCGCGGCAAGGGCGGCGGCGAAGCGGTCGGTCGCCTCGCGCAGCTCGCGAAAGCTGATCGAGCGGCCATAGAACACGACCGCCGGGCGGTCGGGGGCGCGCTCGGTCGCCTCGTCGAAGGCCTGGGCGAGCGACTTGGCCGGAACCTCGACCGACGGCGGCACGCCCTTCTGGTAATGGGCGAGCCAAGGCCTGGCCAGATACGTCTCGATTGCGGACATCGGTAGACCTCCTTCTTCTCCTGCCGGAAGATTGTAGTCCTATGGATGAAACCGTCCTCCGCAGCCTCGCCAAGTGGCCGAACGTTCCGGCGGTGTACGGCTGGCTCGACCTCGACCGGCGCGGCCACTGGCTGATCAAGGGCGAAAGAATCGGCAACGTCGCGCTGCGCGAGTTCATCGCCCGCAACTACGCCGCGGATGCGCGAGGATGCTGGTATTTCCAGAATGGGCCTCAGCGGGTCTTCGTCGCGCTGGCCTACACGCCCTTCGTCATGCACTACCAGGGCGATCGCCTGTTCGACCAGTGCGGCCGGCCGATCGAGGCATTGGAAACGCTGCTCGACGACGAGGGCTCGGTCCTGATCCGCGGCGAGCACGGAATCGGTCTGCTGGACGACCGGGACCTCGGGCGCTATGCCGATATCGGCGATAATCTGCCCCGCATCGCCCGCAGCGATGTTGCAGTGCGCTTCGGCTATGTGCAGAACCCCGCCGATTCCTTGCGCTAGGTAATTTTCCTCTTTATAATCCGGCCTCTTTTTCGGGTCGGGGCGGCCTACGGGAGCTTGAACGTGGCCGCCCATTTGTTTCTGGAAACGCTAAAAAAATGCCCACCGTCAACCAGTTAGTGCGTGAAGGGCGCGTTGCCAAACGCGCCAAGTCGAAGGTCCCGGCGCTCGCCGGCTCGCCGCAGAAGCGGGGAGTCTGCACGCGGGTCTACACGACCACGCCCAAGAAGCCCAACTCGGCCCTGCGCAAGGTCGCCAAAGTGCGCCTCACCAACGGCTTCGAGGTGATCGGCTATATCGGCGGCGAAGGCCACAACCTGCAGGAGCACTCGGTGGTGCTGATCCGCGGCGGCCGCGTCAAGGACCTGCCCGGCGTGCGCTACCACATCGTGCGCGGTTCGCTCGACACGCAAGGCGTGAAGGACCGCAAGCAAGGTCGTTCCAAATACGGGGCAAAGGCTCCGAAATCAGCATAACCGAGCGCCTAAATATGCCCCGTCAGAAGAGAAGTTCCGAAGCGCGAGATCCTGCCCGACCCGAAGTTCAACAACGTCGAGGTCGCGAAGTTCGTCAACGTGCTGATGACGCGCGGCAAGAAGTCGGTCGCCGAGCGCATCATTTACGGCGCGCTCGACACCATCAAGTCCAAGTCGGGCAAGGACCCGCTCGAGGTCTTCAGCCAGGCGGTACAGAACGTCAAGCCGGTGGTGGAAGTGAAGAGCCGCCGCGTCGGCGGCGCGAACTACCAGGTGCCGGTGGAAGTGCGCCCGGTGCGCCGCATCGCCCTCGCCATGCGCTGGATTCGCGAGGCGGCGCAGAAGCGCGGCGAGAAGTCGATGATGGTTCGCCTTGCCGGCGAGCTCCAGGAAGCGGCCGAAGGCCGCGGCGGTGCGATGAAGAAGCGCGAGGAAGTGCATCGTATGGCTGAAGCCAACAAGGCTTTCTCGCACTACAGGTTCTGAGGAAATGGCAGTGGCCCGCAAAACTCCAATCGATCGTTATCGGAACATCGGCATCTCGGCGCATATCGACGCCGGGAAAACTACGACCACCGAGCGCATCCTTTTCTACACCGGCGTGAACCACAAGATCGGCGAGGTTCACGACGGCGCCGCCACCATGGACTGGATGGAGCAGGAGCAGGAGCGCGGCATCACCATCACGTCCGCGGCGACCACGTGCTTCTGGAAGGGGATGGACCTCTCCTATCCGGAGCACCACATCAACATCATCGACACGCCGGGCCACGTCGACTTCACCATCGAGGTGGAGCGCTCCTTGCGCGTGCTCGACGGCGCCTGCATGGTGTTCTGCGCCGTGGGCGGCGTGCAGCCGCAATCCGAGACCGTATGGCGCCAGGCGAACAAGTACCGCGTGCCGCGCCTCGCGTTCGTCAACAAGATGGACCGCGTCGGCGCGAACTACTTCAAGGTCTACGACCAGATGAAGGCGCGCCTCAAGGCCAACCCGGTGCCGATCCAGCTGCCGATCGGCGCCGAGGAGAAGTTCCTCGGCGTGATCGACCTGGTCAGCATGCAGGCGATCTACTGGGACGAGGCGAGCCAGGGGATGAAGTTCGAGAAGGCCGAGATTCCCGCCGAGTTGGTCGCCGAGGCCAAGCAGTGGCGCGAGAAGATGGTCGAGGCCGCCGCCGAGGCCAACGAAGAGCTGATGAACAAGTACCTCGAGTCCAACCAGCTGTCGGTCGATGAGGTGAAGAAGGGCATCCGCATCCGCACGATCAACAACGAGATCGTGCCGATGCTGTGCGGCTCCGCGTTCAAGAACAAGGGCGTGCAGACGATGCTGGACGCCGTCATCGACTACCTGCCCTCGCCGCTCGACATCCCGCCGGTCAAGGGCGAGACCGAGTCCGGCCAGCCGGCCACGCGCAGCGCCAATGACGACGAGCCGTTCGCCGGCCTCGCGTTCAAGATCATGACCGACCCTTATGTCGGCCAGCTCACGTTCGTGCGCGCCTACTCGGGCGTGCTCAAGTCCGGCGACACGGTCTACAACCCGGTGCGCGGCAAGAAGGACCGCATCGGCCGCCTGCTGCAGATGCACGCCAACGAGCGCAAGGAAATCAAGGAAGTGCGCGCCGGCGATATCGCCGCATGCGTCGGCCTCAAGGACGTGACGACCGGCGAGACCCTGTGCGACGTGCAGAAGGTCATCCTGCTCGAGCGCATGGAGTTTCCGGAGCCGGTGATCTCGCAGGCCGTCGAGCCGAAGACCAAGGTCGACCAGGAGAAGATGGGCGTGGCGCTGAACCGCCTGGCGCAGGAAGACCCGTCGTTCCGCGTGCATACCGACGAGGAATCGGGCCAGACCATCATCTCCGGCATGGGCGAGCTGCACCTGGAGATCATCGTCGACCGCATGAAGCGCGAATTCGGCGTCGAAGCCTCGGTCGGCAAGCCGCAGGTGGCGTACCGCGAGACCTTCAAGAAATCGCTCGAGTCCGAAGGCAAGTTCGTCAAGCAATCCGGCGGGCGCGGCCAGTACGGCCACGTGTGGTTCAAGCTCGAGCCGCAGCCCGGCAAGGGCAACGAATTCGTCGATGCCATCAAGGGCGGGCGGGTGCCGAAGGAATTCATTCCGGCGGTCAAGAAGGGCGTGGACGAGGCCTGGCAGGAAGGCGTGCTCGCGGGCTTCCCCGTGGTCGACGCCAAGGTCACGCTCACGGACGGTTCGTACCACGAGGTGGATTCGAACGAGAACGCGTTCAAGATGGCGGCGATCTTCGCCTTCAAGGACGGCATGCGCGCGGCCACGCCGACGCTGCTCGAGCCCATCATGGCGGTCGAGGTCGAGACGCCCGAGGAGAAAATGGGCGACGTGATCGGCGACCTCTCCGGCCGGCGCGGCGTGATCCAGGGCATGGACGACCTGCCGGGCAGCAAGGCGATCAAGGCCGAAGTGCCGCTGAACGAGATGTTCGGCTACTCGACGCAGCTGCGTTCGCTCACCCAGGGGCGCGCGACTTACACGATGGAATTCAAGCACTACGCCGAGGCGCCGAAAAGCATCGCGGACTCGATCATGAAGAAAGACGACGACAAGGATAAGAAGTAGAACTCCTCAGTAGGAGCTACCACATATGGCAAAAGGCAAATTCGAGCGCACCAAGCCGCACGTGAACGTGGGCACGATCGGGCACGTGGACCATGGCAAGACGACGCTGACGGCGGCGATGACGCACATCCTCGCGAAGAAGTTCGGCGGCGAGGCGAAGAACTACGACCAGATCGATGCGGCGCCGGAGGAGAAGGCGCGCGGCATCACGATCAACACCGCGCACGTGGAGTACCAGACCGAGAAGCGCCACTACGCGCACGTGGACTGCCCGGGGCATGCCGACTACATCAAGAACATGATCACGGGTGCGGCGCAGATGGACGGGGCGATCCTGGTGGTGTCGGCCGCCGATGGCCCGATGCCGCAGACCCGGGAGCACATTCTGCTCGCGCGCCAGGTGGGCGTGCCCTACATCGTGGTCTACCTGAACAAGGCGGACATGGTGGACGACAAGGAGCTCTTGGAGCTGGTCGAGGTCGAAGTGCGCGAGTTGCTCTCCAAGTACGAGTTTCCCGGGGACAAGACCCCGGTGGTGATCGGCTCGGCGCTCAAAGCGCTCGAGGGCGACACCGGCGACCTGGGCGAGAAATCGATCCTCAAGCTCGCAGAGGCGCTCGACGCCTACATCCCGACGCCCAAGCGCGAGATCGACAAGCCCTTCCTGATGCCGGTGGAGGATGTGTTCTCCATCTCAGGCCGCGGCACGGTGGTGACCGGGCGCATCGAGCGCGGCATCGTCAAGGTGGGCGATGAGATCGAGATCGTGGGCATCAAGCCCACGGTGAAGACCGTGTGCACCGGCGTGGAGATGTTCAGGAAGCTCCTGGACGAGGGCCAGGCCGGGGACAACGTGGGCATCTTGCTTCGCGGCACCAAGCGCGAAGAGGTCGAGCGCGGCCAGGTGCTGGCCAAGCCCGGCTCGATCAACCCGCACGCGAAGTTCGAGTGCGAGGTCTATGTACTCTCCAAAGAGGAGGGTGGACGCCATACCCCGTTCTTCAACAACTACCGGCCGCAGTTCTACTTCCGCACCACCGATGTCACCGGCAGTGTGGAGCTGCCCAAGGGCACCGAGATGGTGATGCCCGGGGACAACGTGAAGATGGTGGTGACGCTGATCACGCCGATCGCGATGGAGCAGGGCCTGCGCTTCGCGATCCGCGAGGGCGGCAAGACGGTCGGCGCCGGCGTCGTGGCGAAGATCATTGAGTAAGAACGAGTAACAACGAGAAAGAAATGCAAAGCCAACGAATCCGCATCCGTCTCAAGGCGTTCGACTACCGCCTGATCGACCAGTCGGCGCTCGAGATCGTGGATACGGCCAAGCGCACCGGCGCCGTCGTGCGCGGCCCCGTGCCGCTGCCGACGCGCAAGCAGCGCTTCGACCTGCTGCGCTCGCCGCACATCGACAAGGCATCGCGCGAGCAGCTCGAGATCCGCACGCATCTGCGGCTGATGGACATCATCGACCCGACGGACAAGACGGTAGACGCGCTGATGAAGCTGGATCTGCCCGCTGGCGTCGACGTAGAGATCAAAGTGCAGTAGCACGTAGCACTAGGTGAAGGGCCGGCCAATTGCAGCCGGCGTCCCCGCCCAGGCGGGGATCAATAGATAGAGGACGGTATGACGATAGGACTGGTCGGCCGCAAGGTCGGCATGACACGCATCTTTACCGACGACGGCGTCACGCTGCCGGTCACGGTGCTCGATGTCTCCGACAACCGCGTCGCGCAGATCAAGACCGCGGAAAAGGACGGCTACGCCGCGGTCCAGGTCGCGTTTGGCAAGCGCCGCGCGAATCGCGTCAACAAATCGCTCGCCGGACACCTCGCCAAGGCGGCGGTGGAAGCCGGCCGGGTGCTGAAGGAATTCCGCATCGCCAAGCCCGAAGAGCTGGGCGAGCTCAAGCCCGGCGCCAAAATCCCGGTGCAGCAGCTGTTCAAGGTCGGCCAGCTGGTCGATGTGCAGGGCTACACCATCGGCAAGGGCTTCGCCGGCGTCATCAAGCGCCACCATTTCGGCGGGCAGAACGCATCGCACGGCAATTCGATCTCGCACCGGGTTCCGGGCTCGACCGGCCAGAACCAGAGCCCGGCTCACGTCTTCAAGGGAAAACGCATGCCCGGGCATCTCGGCAACGCACGCCGCACCATTTCAAAGCTGGAGATCGTGCGCATCGACACGGAGCGGCAGCTGCTTCTGGTGAAGGGCTCGGTGCCGGGCTCGAGCGGCCGCGATGTCGTCGTACGGCTCGCCGCCAAGGGACAACGCGCCCCGGTCAAGGCGCAGGCGCCGAAGGCGGCACCGAAGGCGGCACCGAAGGCCGAGCCGAGAACGAAGCCAAACCCGCGGCCAAGCCGGCGGCCAAGCCCGCCCCCGCAAAGGCCTAAGCGATGGAACTCAAGCTCATCGGTAACACGGCCGATAATGGCGGCGGCACGCTGAACGCAAACGACGCAGTGTTCGGCCGCGACTACAACGAAGCGTTGGTGCACCAGGTGGTGATCGCCTTCCAGGCGAATTCCCGCATCGGCTCGCGCGCGCAGAAGGATCGCGGCGCGGTGAACCACTCGACGAAGAAGCCCTGGCGCCAGAAAGGCACCGGCCGCGCGCGTGCCGGCATGACCTCCAGCCCGCTGTGGCGTGGCGGCGGCAAGATTTTCCCGAACTCCCCCGACGAGAATTTCTCGCAGAAGGTGAACCGCAAGATGTACCGCGCGGGCATGGCGTCGATCCTCTCGCAGCTCGCGCGCGAGGACCGCATTCGCGTGGTCGAGGAGTTCAAGGTCGACGCGCCGAAGACGAAAATGCTGGCGCAGAAGGTCAAGGCGATGGGCTTCGACGAGGTGCTGGTGCTGACCGACGAGGTCGACCAGAACCTGCTGCTCTCCGCGCGCAACCTGGCGAACGTGCAGGTGATGTCGGTGCGCAACGCCAACCCGCTCGCCCTGGTGCGCTCGGCGCGGGTGCTGCTGACCAAGAGCGGGCTGGCGAAGCTCGAGGAGCTGCTCAAATGAAAAAATACGCCATCGACCGGCTGATGAACGTGGTGCTCGCTCCGGTGGTGTCGGAGAAGAGCACGTTCGTCGCCGACAAGAACCGCCAGTACGTGTTCCGCGTCGCCGATGCCGCCACCAAGCCGGAGATCAAGGCCGCGGTCGAGCTGATGTTCAAGATCAAGGTCGACTCCGTCACCGTGCTGAACGTCAAAGGCAAGGAACGGCGCTTCGGCAAGACCATCGGCCGCAAGCGCAGCTGGAAAAAGGCCTACGTGCGTCTCGCCGCAGGGCCAGGAAATCAACTTTGCGGCAACGGAATAGGGAAGACGACTCGCCATGCCTCTGGTAAAAGTCAAGCCAACGTCGCCGGGCCGCCGCGCGCTGGTCAAAGTGGTGACGCCCGAGCTGCACAAGGGCGACCCGTTCTCGCCTCTCACGGCGCCGAAGAAGCGCGGCAGCGGCCGCAACAACCACGGTCGCGTAACCACGCGGCACCAGGGCGGCGGCCACAAGCACCACCTGCGCCTCATCGATTTCCGCCGCAACAAGGACGGCATCGCCGCCAAGGTCGAGCGCCTCGAGTACGACCCGAACCGCAGCGCGCACATCGCGCTGCTGCTCTACGCCGATGGCGAGCGCCGCTACGTGATCGCGGCCAAGGGCGTGACGGTCGGCACCCCGCTCATGTCCGGCCCGGAAGCGCCGATCAAGCCGGGCAACGCGCTGCCGCTGCGCAACATCCCGATCGGCACCGAGGTGCACTGCGTCGAGATGCTTCCCGGCAAGGGCGCGCAACTCGCCCGTTCCGCGGGCTCGCACGTGCAGGTGCTGGCGCGCGAAGGCTCGTACGCGCAGCTTCGCCTGCGCTCCGGCGAGATCCGCAAGGTGCACATCGACTGCCGCGCCACCATCGGTGAAGTCGGCAACGCCGAGCACAACCTGGAATCGATCGGCAAGGCCGGCCGCGTGCGCTGGCGCGGCGTGCGCCCGACCGTGCGCGGCGTGGCGATGAACCCGATCGACCACCCGCACGGCGGCGGCGAAGGGCGTACCGCCTCGGGCCAGCCTCCGGTGTCGCCGTGGGGCGTGCAGACCAAGGGATTCAAGACTCGTCACAACAAGCGCACGCAGGTGATGATCGTGCGCGATCGCCGGGTGAAATAAGGAGCCAGCATGGCACGCTCAATCAAGAAGGGTCCTTTCGTCGACCACCACCTCCTGGCCAAGGTCGACAAGGCGCGCAACACGAGCGACAAGCGCCCGATCAAGACCTGGTCGCGGCGCTCGACCATCGTCCCGGAATTCATCGGCCTGACCATCGCCGTGCACAACGGCAAGCAGCACATGCCGGTGTATGTGACCGAGAACATGGTCGGCCACAAGCTCGGCGAATTCGCGCTCACGCGCATCTTCAAGAGCCACTCCGCGGTGGGCAAGCGCACCGAGGACGCGGTCGGCGGCGATCGTCGCGGACCGCCGGGAGGCGGCGTGCCTGGCGCCGCCGCGCCGGCTGCGGCCGCGCCCGCTCCGGCAGCCGCCCCGGCAGGGAAGAAATGATGGAAACCAAGGCCAGCCTGCGCGGCGCGCGGCTTTCCGCGCAGAAGGGACGTCTGGTCGCGGATCTGATTCGCGGCAAGCCCGTCGACCAGGCGATCAGCATCCTCGCCTATACGCCGAAGAAGGGCGCGGCGATCATCCGCAAGCTGCTCGAATCGGCGATTGCCAATGCCGAGCACAACGACGGCGCCGACATCGACGCGCTCAAGGTGAAGATCATCACCGTCGAGCGCGGCGCGTTTCTCAAGCGCTTCCAGGCGCGTGCCAAGGGCCGCGGCAACCGCGTGCTCAAGCACTCTTGCCATATTTACCTCACGGTGGGTGACTGATGGGTCAAAAGATCAATCCGGTCGGATTCCGGCTCGCGGTCAACCGCAACTGGAGCTCGAAGTGGTACGCGAACAGCCGCACCTTCGCGCCGATGCTCGCCGAGGACATCAAGGTACGCGCCTTCCTCAAGCGCAAGCTGGCGCACGCCTCGGTCGGCCGCGTGCTGATCGAGCGCCCGGCGAAGGACGCGCGCATCACCATTTTCTCGGCGCGGCCGGGCGTGGTGATCGGCAAGAAAGGCGAGGAGATCGAGGCGCTCAAGGCCGAGCTGCGCCGCATCATGGGCGTGCAGCAGGTCCACGTGAACATCGAGGAGATCCGCAAGCCCGAGATCGACGCGCAGCTCATCGCCGACTCGATCGCGCAGCAGCTCGAGAAGCGCATCATGTTCCGCCGCGCGATGAAGCGCGCGATGCAGAACGCCATGCGCCTGGGCGCGCAGGGCATCAAGATCATGAGCGCCGGGCGCCTGAACGGCATCGAGATTGCGCGCACCGAGTGGTATCGGGAAGGACGTGTTCCGCTGCATACCCTTCGCGCCGATATCGACTATGGAATGGGCGAAGCCAAGACCAACTACGGCGTCATTGGCATCAAGGTCTGGGTATACAAGGGTGAAGTGATTCCCAAGGGCGAGACGGCGTTGCTGCCCGCGGCGACCACCGCGCCGACGCCCGCGCCCGAGGCCCCGAGCGAGCCCAAGCGCGCGAAGAAGCCGTTCCCCAAGGCCGGCGCGAAGCGCGGCGGGCCCGCAAAGCCGCGCGCTGACGGCGACCGCAAGCCAGCCGCTGCGCGGAAGGCCGATGCGCCCGCCGCCGCTGCGCCTAAAACCACCGTCAAGAAGCCGAAGAAGATCGTCAAGGATGACGGCGGAGAAAAGAAGGAATAGTCATGTTGCAACCCGCAAGAACCAAGTATCGCAAGCAGCAGAAAGGCCGCAACACCGGCAACGCCACGCGCGGCGCCAAGGTGTCGTTCGGCGAGTACGGGCTGAAAGCGACCACGCGCGGCCGCCTGACGGCGCGCCAGCTGGAAGCGGCTCGCCGTGCGATGTCGCGCCATATCAAGCGCGGCGGTCGCATCTGGATCCGCGTGTTCCCGGACAAGCCGGTGTCGCAGAAGCCGGCCGAGGTGCGCATGGGCAACGGCAAGGGCAACCCGGAATATTTCGTGTGCGAGATCCAGCCGGGCAAGATCATCTACGAGATGGACGGCGTGACCGAACTGCTGGCCAAGGAGGCATTCGCCCTCGCCTCGGCCAAGCTTCCGTTCCGCACCATCGTCGTGCAGCGAATGCTGGGCGGATAGGAGAAACGACCCCATGAAGCCTAGTGAATTGCGCGGCAAGAACGGCGAGGAGCTGCAGAAGGAGCTGGAGAGCCTGCTCAGGGCGCAGTTCGGCCTGCGCATGCAGCTCGCCACGCAGCAGCTTTCCAACACCAGCCAGCTGAAGAAAATGAAGCGCGAAATCGCCCGCGTGCGGACGATCATGAAAGAGAAAGTGACGAAATGAGCAACCAACGCACGCTGGTGGGCCGGGTGACGAGCAACAAGATGCAGAAGACGGTCGTGGTGCGCGTCGAGCGACGGGTACGCGACGCGCTCATGGGCAAGACCATTACGCGCTCGCGGAAATACCACGCGCACGTCGAGGAAGGGCAGTTCGGCGAGGGCGACCTGGTGGAGATCGCCGAATGCCGGCCGATCTCGCGTACCAAGTCCTGGCGCGTGACGAAGCTTGTGGAGAAGTCCAAGGCCGTCTAAAATCGCGGTCCCCTAAATGCGGGGTCCAAGACTGCCGGTCACGCCGACCGGCAAGTTGGAGAGTGGAGAAAAAACATGATTCAGATGCAGTCCGTGCTGGACGTCGCCGATAACACCGGCGCTCGCTCGGTCATGTGCATCAAGGTGATGGGCGGCTCGAAGCGCCGCTACGCCTCGATCGGCGACCTGATCAAGGTAAGCGTCAAGGAAGCCGCGCCGCGCGGGCGGGTGAAGAAGGGCGAGATTTACGACGCCGTCGTCGTGCGCACCGCCAAGGGCGTGCGCCGCTCCGACGGCTCGCTCATCCGCTTCGACCGCAATGCCGCCGTGCTGCTCACGCCGAAGATGGAGCCGATCGGCACGCGCATTTTCGGGCCGGTGACGCGCGAGCTGCGCACCGAGCGCTTCATGAAAATCGTCTCGCTCGCACCAGAGGTGCTGTGATGCAACGAATTCGTAAAGGCGATGAGGTGGTGGTCCTGGCCGGCCGCGACAAGGGCAAGCGCGGCACGGTGCTGCGCCGCGTCGACGCCGACCATGTGGTGGTCGAAGGCGTGAACCGGGTTAAGAAGCACCAGCGCCCGAACCCGATGAAGGGCGTGACCGGCGGCATCGTCGACCGCGACCTGCCGATCCATGTTTCGAACGTGGCCCTATTCAACCCGGCCACGAAAAAGGCCGACCGCGTCGGCAGCAAGACGCTGCAGGACGGCCGCAAAGTGCGCATCTTCAAGGCGAACGACGAGCAGGTGGACGCGTAAATGGCCAAGGAAGACAAATCCAAGCAAGGCAAGGGAGAGCGCCCGGAGAAGAAGCCGGCGCCAGCCGCCCAGCAGCAGGCGCAGAAGCCCAAGAAGGAGGCCGCACCGAAGAAAGAGGCCGCCGCGCCCAAGCCCGCTGCGCCCGAGGTCCCCGCGCCGCCGGCCCGTCTCGCCACGTACTACCGTGAGAAGGTGGTGCCCGACCTGATGCAGAAGCACGGCTACGAGACGGTGATGCAGGTGCCGCGCATCCGCAAGATCACCATCAACATGGGCGTGGGCGAGACCACGACCGACAAGAAGATCCTCGACCACGCCGTCGCCGACATGACCAAGATCGCGGGCCAGAAGCCGGTGGTCACCAACGCGCGCCGCTCGATCGCGAACTTCAAGGTGCGCGCCGGCTTCCCGGTCGGCTGCATGGTCACGCTGCGCGGTGCGCGCATGTACGAATTCCTCGACCGCCTGGTGAACATCGCCATGCCGCGCATCCGCGACTTCCGCGGCGTATCCAACCGCGCCTTCGACGGCCGCGGCAACTACAGCCTGGGCTTCAAGGAACAGATCATCTTCCCCGAGATCGAGTACGACAAGATCGACGTTCTGCGGGGCATGAACATCGCCATTACCACCACGGCGAAGACCGACGACGAGGCGAGGTCACTGCTCGCCGCGTTCCGCTTCCCGTTCAAGCACTGAAGAGGGACCGCATGGCCAAGCTCGCACTCAAGCTCCGCGACCAGAAGCGCCGCAAGACGGTAGAGAAGTTCAAGGCAAAGCGCGCGCAGCTGCTCGAGATCATCTACGACCAGCGCGCCTCCGACGAGGCGCGGGAAGAGGCGCGCGCCAAGCTGCAGAAGCTGCCGCGCGACGCCTCCCCGGTGCGGCTGCGCAACCGCTGTGCCCTCACCGGCCGGCCGCGCGGCGTCTATCGCAAGTTCGGGCTGGGCCGCAACAAGCTGCGCGACCTGGCGTTGCGCGGCGAGGTGCCCGGCGTGATCAAGGCAAGCTGGTAAGGAGAGCCGCATGAGTATGAGCGACCCGATTGCCGACATGCTGGTCCGCATCCGCAATGCCCAGCTGGTGGGCCACACCGAGGTGGCGATGCCGGCTTCGAAGCTGAAGAGCGCCATCGCCCAGGTGCTGAAGGACGAGGGCTACATCGAGGATTACGCGCTGCGCGACGACGGCGTGAAGAAACAGCTGCGCATCGGCCTCAAGTACTACGCCGGCCGGCCGGTCATCGAGCGCCTCGAGCGCGTCTCGAAGCCCGGGCTGCGCGTCTACCGCGGGCGCGACGACATCCCGCGCATCATGAACGGCCTCGGTGTCGCTATCCTTTCCACCTCGCGCGGCGTGATGACCGACCGCAAAGCGCGCGCCGACGGCGTTGGCGGCGAAATTCTCTGCATCGTCGCCTGAGCGTGCCATGTCCAGAATAGCCAAATATCCGGTGCCCGTGCCCAAGGGCGTGGAAGTGAACCTCGCCGGCGGCAGCATCGCCGTGAAGGGCCCGCTTGGCGCCATCGCGCGCCCCGCGGACCCCAACGTCGGCGTGGAGAAAGAGGGCGAGAACATCGTTTTCAAGGCGCTCGGCAATTCGAACCATGCCAACGCCATGTCGGGCACGATGCGCGCGCTGGTCGCGGGCATGGTCACCGGCGTGACCAAGGGATTCGAGAAGCGCCTAGCGCTGGTCGGCGTCGGTTTTCGCGCCCAGGCGCAGGGCGACAAGCTCTCGCTCGCCCTCGGCTACTCGCATCCGGTCGTGCACCAGATGCCCAAGGGCATCAAGGTCGCGACGCCGACCCAGACCGAGATCGTCATTTCCGGGGTCGACAAGCAGCTCGTCGGGCAGGTGGCGGCCGAAGTGCGTGCTTACCGCCCGCCCGAGCCCTACAAGGGCAAGGGCGTGCGCTATCGCGACGAGGTCATCGTGCTGAAAGAAACGAAGAAGAAGTAGCGACCAATCATGAGCCAGAAAAATCTCTCCCGTCTGCGCCGGGCACGTCAGACCCGCCTCAAAATCGCCGAAGTCGGCGCCGTGCGGCTGACCGTGCACCGCACGAATGCGCACATCTACGCGCAGATCACTTCCCCCGCCGGCGACAAGGTGCTCGCCACGGCTTCGAGCGTGGACAAGGACCTGCGCGGCCAGCTGAAAAACGGCGGCAACCGTAAAGCGGCCGAAGCGGTCGGGCAGCGCATCGCGGCCAAAGCCAAAGAGAAGGGCATCGAAAGCGTCGCGTTCGATCGCGCCGGGTACCGATATCACGGGCGTGTCAAAGCGCTTGCCGACGCCGCGCGTGCCGGCGGATTGAAGTTCTAGAGGCACGTTTTAGCGAGGAATCATGGCAAAGATCCAACCCAGGATGCAGCACGAAGAGCGCGGCGACGGCCTGCGCGAGAAGATGATCGCGGTGAACCGCGTCACCAAGGTGGTGAAGGGCGGCCGTGTGCTCGGCTTCGCCGCGCTCACCGTGGTGGGCGACGGCGACGGCGGCATCGGCATGGGCAAGGGCAAGGCGCGCGAAGTGCCGGTCGCGGTGCAGAAGGCGATGGAGGAAGCGCGTCGCAAGCTTTTCAAGGTGAAGCTGAAGAACGGCACGCTGCATCACGTCGTCACCGGCCGCCACGGCGCGGCCAAGGTGCTGATGCAGCCGGCGCACGAGGGCACCGGCATCATCGCCGGCGGGCCGATGCGCGCCGTCTTCGAGGTGATGGGCGTGACTAACGTGCTCGCCAAGTGCTTCGGCTCGACCAATCCCTATAACGTCGTGCGGGCCACGCTCAATGGCCTGCGCTCGATGAGCACGCCGGCCGAGATCGCGGCGCGGCGCGGCAAGACGGTCGAGGAAATCACCGCATGAAGAAGATCAAGGTGACGCTGCTGAAGAGCGTAGCGGGAATCCGGCGCACGCACGTCGCGACGGTGCGCGGCCTCGGCCTGAAGCGGATCAATCACGCGGTCGAACTGGCCGACACCCCGGCGGTGCGCGGCATGATCGAGAAAGTCAGCTACCTGGTGCGCATCGATGCGACTTAATACTCTCAAACCGGCGCCCGGCGCCAAGCAGGACCGCCACCGCGTCGGCCGCGGCGTCGGCTCCGGCTGGGGCAAAACCGCGGGCCGCGGTCACAAGGGCCAGCGCGCCCGCTCCGGCGGCTTCCACAAGGTCGGCTTCGAGGGCGGACAGATGCCGCTGCATCGGCGCCTGCCGAAGCGCGGCTTCAATTCGCCCACCCGCGACGATGTTGCCGAAGTGCGCATCGGCGACCTGCAAGCGCTCGAGGCAACCGAGATCGACCTCGCCGCGCTCAAGGCGGCGGGCCTGGTTTCGCGCAAAGCTTTGGCCGCCAAGGTGATCCTCGCGGGCAAGCTCGAGCGCAAGATTTCGCTCAAGGAGATCCGCGTCACCAAGGGCGCGCGCGCCATGATAGAGGCTGCCGGCGGCAGCATCCACATTACCGAGAAGCCGGAAGCGCCGAAGAAGGCCAAGAAAGAGAAGAAGAAGGCCCAACCCGGCGCTGAGGAAGGCGCCAAGGGCGGCGAGGGCGCCAAGGCCTGATGGCGACGGCGCTTCCTAACGTCGGCAAGGGCGCGCGTTACGGCGACCTGAAACGGCGGCTGCTGTTCCTGCTGCTCGCGCTGGTGGTGTTTCGCATCGGCGCGCACATTCCGTGCCCGGGCATCGACCCGAAGGTGCTCGCCGACCTGTTCCAGGGGCAGCAGGGCGGCATCCTCGGCATGTTCAACATGTTCTCGGGCGGCGCGCTGTCGCGCTTCACGATCTTCGCCCTGGGGATCATGCCGTACATCTCGGCCTCGATCATCATGCAGCTGATGACCGCGGTCAGTCCGCAGCTCGACCAGCTGCGCAAGGAAGGCGAGGCGGGACGCCGCAAGATCACGCAATACACGCGCTACGGCACCGTGTTCCTCGCGCTTTTCCAGGCCACCGGCATTTCCATTGCGCTGGAGTCGCAGCCCGGACTGGTGCTCGACCCCGGGATGCTGTTCCGGCTCACGACCGTCACCTCGCTCGTGACCGGAACCATGTTCCTCATGTGGCTCGGCGAGCAGATCACCGAGCGCGGGCTGGGCAACGGCATTTCGATCATCATCTTCGCCGGCATCGCCGCTGGCCTGCCTGCCGCCATCGCCGGAACGCTCGAACTGGTGCGCACCGGCGCCATGCATCCGCTGACCGCCATCTTCATCGCAATCGCGGTGCTGGCCGTGACCGCCTTCGTCTGCTTCGTGGAACGCGGCCAGCGCAAGATCCTGGTCAACTATGCCAAGCGCCAGGTCGGCAATCGCGTCTATGGCGGCCAGAGCTCGCACCTGCCGTTCAAGCTCAACATGTCCGGCGTGATCCCGCCGATTTTCGCTAGCTCGCTGATCCTCTTCCCGGCAACGCTGCTCGGCTGGTTCGGTTCGGCCGAAGGACTGCTCTGGCTGCGCGACATCGCCGGCACGCTGACGCCCGGGCAGCCGATTTACGTGCTCATGTACGGCGCGCTGATCGTGTTCTTCTGCTTCTTCTATACCGCGCTGCAGTACAACCCGAAGGAAACCGCGGATAACCTGAAGAAGTCCGGCGCCTTCGTGCCGGGGATCCGCCCGGGCGACCAGACCGCCAGATACCTCGAGAAGATCCTCACCCGCCTTACGCTCGCGGGCGCGATCTACGTGACCGCCGTGTGCCTGCTGCCCGAATTTCTGATCCTGCGCTGGAACGTGCCGTTCTACTTCGGCGGTACCTCGCTGCTCATCATCGTAGTGGTGACGATGGACTTCATGGCGCAAGTGCAGGCTTACATCATGACGCACCAGTACGAAAGCCTGCTGCGCAAGGCGAATTTCAAGGGCGGCCCGGGGCTGCCCGTGCGTTAGCGCGCATGGCGAAGGAAGATGTGATCGAGATGCAGGGGGAGGTAGTGGAGAACCTGCCGAACGCAACCTTCCGAGTAAAGCTGGAGAACGGGCACACGATCCACGCCTTCATCTCCGGAAAGATGCGCATGAATTACATCCGCATCCTGCCGGGGGACAAGGTGACGGTGCAGATGACGCCTTACGACCTTACCAAGGGTCGGATAACGTTTAGAGCGAAGTAGAGAGGACTTTATGAAGGTGATGGCTTCGGTCAAAAAGATCTGCCGCAAGTGCAAGATCGTGCGGCGCAAGGGCGTGGTGCGGGTGATCTGCGCCGATCCTCGGCACAAACAGCGGCAGGGATAAGAACGCCAGCGTTCTTGGTTGATAACACCTTGTTAAACCAGCTATAATTTCAGGTTCAGCCTATGGCTCGCATTGCAGGTATAAACATCCCGAATCACCAGCACGCCGAGATCGCGCTGACCGCGATCTTCGGCATCGGCCGCGCGCGCGCGCAAGCGATCTGTAGCGCGGCCGGCGTACAGGGCTCGCGCAAGATCAAGGACTTGACCGACGCCGAGCTTGACCGGTTGCGCGAGAACGTGCAGAAGCTCACCGTCGAGGGCGACCTGCGCCGCGAAGTGCAGATGTCGATCAAGCGACTGATCGATCTGAGCTGCTACCGCGGCTCGCGCCATCGCAAGGGCCTGCCCGCGCGAGGCCAGCGCACCCGCACCAACGCCAGGACGCGCAAAGGTCCGCGTAAGGCCGCCATCAAACTCAATGTTCAAGCAGGGAAGGCCGCCTAATGGCAAGTCGTAATGCACCTACGCGCCAAGAGCTCCAGCAGACCGCTTCGGCGCGGGCGCGCAAGAAGGTCAAGAAAAACGTGTCGGAAGGCATCGCGCACATTCACGCGTCCTTCAATAACACCATCGTCACCATCACCGATCGCCAGGGCAATACGCTGGCCTGGGCGACCTCGGGCCACGCCGGATTCAAGGGCTCGCGCAAGTCGACGCCGTTCGCCGCCCAGGTCGCGGCCGAGCGCTGCGGCCGCGCCGCGCAGGAATGCGGCGTGAAGAACATCGAAGTGCGCATCAAGGGCCCGGGTCCGGGCCGCGAGTCCGCGGTCCGCGCGCTCAACGCGATTGGCCTCAAGATCGGCAGCATCGCCGACGTGACGCCGATTCCGCACAATGGCTGCCGGCCGCCCAAGCGCCGCCGCGTCTAGGAGACAAGGGAATGGCCAGAAATCTCGACAAATGCCGTCACTGCCGCCGCGAGGGGGAGAAGCTGTTCCTCAAGGGCGAGAAGTGCTTCACCGACAAGTGTCCCGTAGAGCGCCGCGCGTATGCGCCCGGACAGCACGGGCAGAAGAGCGGCGCCCGCATGTCCGACTACGGCAAGCAGCTGCGCGAGAAGCAGAAGGTGCGCCACATTTACGGCCTGCTCGAGCGCCAGTTCCGCGGCACGTACGCGGACGCGGCGCGCTCGAAGGGCGTCACCGGCGAGCGCCTGCTGCAGCTGCTGGAGTCGCGCCTCGACACGGTGGTCTATCGCATGGGTTTCGGCGCCTCGCGCGCCGAGGCACGCCAGCTGGTGCGTCATAACGGCATCCTGGTGAACGGCAAGCGGCTGAACATCCCGTCTTACCAGGTGCGCCCCGGCGAAGTGATCGAGGTTGCCGGCAAGGGGAAGGAACAGCTGCGGGTGAAAGCAGCGGCCGAGGCGGCCGCGTCGCGCAGCATCCCGGAATGGCTGGAAGTGGACTCGAAGGGCCTGAAGGGCACGTTCAAGAACATGCCGGTGCGCGCCGACCTGCCGTCCACGATCAACGAAAGCCTGATCATCGAGCTGTACTCGAAATAAAACGCGTAGCGTTTTAGCGAAGTAACCAGTTTTCTTAGGACCCAAGACATGCCCCAAACGGGATTTCTGAAGCCGCGTATTGTCGACGTTCAAAACCTTTCGCCCAATCACGCCCGCGTGACGATGGAGCCTTTCGAGCGCGGCTACGGCCATACGCTCGGCAACGCACTGCGCCGCGTGCTGCTTTCCTCCATGCCGGGCTACGCTCCGACCGAGGTGCAGATCGCCGGTGTGGTGCACGAGTATTCCACCCTCGACGGCGTACGCGAGGATGTCGTCGACATCCTGCTCAACCTGAAAGGCGTGGTGTTCCGCCTGCACAATCGCGCCGAGGCCATCCTCTCGCTCAAGAAGAAGGGCGGCGAGGGCAACGGCGCGGTCACCGCGGCGGACATCGAGCCGGCGCACGACGTCGAGATCATCAACCCCGACCACGTCATTGCCCATCTGGCCGGCGGCGGCAAGCTCGAGATGCAGATCAAGATCGAGTCCGGCCGCGGCTACGTACCGGGCAACATGCGCTACCTGCCCGAGGAAACGAAGGGTATCGGCCGCATCGTCCTGGACGCCTCGTTCAGCCCGGTTCGCCGCGTTTCCTACGCGGTGGAATCGGCGCGGGTCGAGCAGCGCACCGACCTCGACAAGCTCATCATGGACATCGAGACCAACGGCGCGATCGAGCCCGAAGAGGCGATCCGCTACGCGGCGCGCGTGCTGGTCGACCAGTTGTCGGTGTTCGCCCAGCTCGAAGGCACGGCGTTGCCCGCGGAGCAGCCGAAGTCCCCCGCCGTCGACCCGATCCTGCTGCGCCCGGTCGACGACCTGGAGCTCACCGTGCGCTCGGCCAACTGCCTCAAGGCCGAGAACATCTATTACATCGGCGACCTGATCCAGCGCTCCGAGACCGAGCTCCTCAAGACGCCCAATCTCGGCCGCAAGTCGCTCAACGAGATCAAGGAAGTGCTCGCTTCGCGCGGCCTGACGTTGGGCATGAAGCTGGAAAACTGGCCGCCTGCCGGCCTCGAGCACCGCTCCTAGGAAAGAGATTCAGCCATGCGCCACGGCGACGGACTCCGCAAGCTCGGCCGCACCACCAGCCACCGGCTGGCGATGTTCCGCAACATGACGGTCTCCCTTCTGCGGCACGAGGAGATCACCACCACGCTGCCCAAGGCCAAAGAGCTGCGGCGCGTGGTCGAGCCGATGATTACCCTAGGCAAGAAGCCGTCGCTCGCCAACCGCCGGCTGGTGTTCGACCGGCTGCGCGACCGTGGCATCGTCGAGAAATTGTTCGACGACCTCGGCCCGCGCTACGCCAAGCGCAACGGTGGCTACCTGCGCATCCTCAAGACCGGCTTTCGCAAGGGCGACAACGCCCCGCTCGCGCTCGTCACGCTGATGGACCGCGTCGAGCAGACCGAGGAAGCCGGCAAGCCGGAAGAGAAAAAGAAGAAGCCGGAGAAGAAGGCCGCCAAAGCCGCCTAGATGGCGGGACGTTTGAGGGACAAGGTGGCGATCGTGACCGGCGCCGGCTCGCGCGGGCCGGGGATCGGCAACGGCAAGGCGGCGGCGATCCTCTTCGCGCGGGAGGGTGCGAAGGTGCTTTGCGTCGACGCCGACATCGCACGCGCCGAGGAAACCGTCGGCCAGATTGAGAAGGAAAACGGCGCGGCGCAAGCCTTTGCCGCCGACGTGACCCGCGCCGCGGACTGCAACGCCATGGTGGAGCGAGCGGCGACCCGCTGGGGCGGGCTCGATATCCTGCACAACAACGTTGGCGTCGAATCCAGATTCGATCTGATGGAGACCACCGAACAGGAATGGGATCGCGTCATGGCCATCGACCTGAAATCAATGCTGCTGACGACGCAGGCGGCGGTGCCGGCGATGGAGAAGCGCGGCGGCGGAGCGATCACCTGCGTTTCCTCGATTGCCGCGCTCGTCGGCCATGGGCGAACCGCCTATGCAGCGGCGAAGGCCGGTGTCATCGGCTTCGTCACCAGCGTGGCCGTGCAACTCGGCCCCAAGGGCATCCGCGTCAACGGCATTGCACCGGGGCAGGTGTGGACGCCGATGGTCGAGCGGCTCGGCGCGGAAGCCCGCGAGCGTCGCAAGCGCGCGGCGCCGCTCGGCACCGAAGGCAATGGCTGGGATGTCGGCTGGGGTGCGGTGTACCTAGCGAGCGACGAAGCGCGCTGGGTCAGCGGCCACATCCTGGTCATCGATGCCGGGCTCACCCTGACAACCCGATAAGTCTTTTGCGTCTACCATAAGACCATGGCAACGGACGAAAGCGCAGGCGTATTGCTCGACCGCGAGCTCATCGATCAGATTCGGAAAATCGAGGAGGCCACCGGTCGCAACGACGTCCTTTCCGGATTCGTGGTCAAGCTCGAGGGCAGCCTGGCGGGCTTCGGCGCGGCATTTTCCGACTGCGTCGCGCGCGGCGATACCGCAGGGGCGGTGCGCGCTGCTCACACGTTGAAGGGGACCTGCCGCCAGCTGGGCGCCATGGCCCTGGGGGACCTGTTCGCCGAGATCGAGCGCGTGGCTAAGGCCGGCGACTACGAGGCGGCGAAACGCACCTTCGACGATGGCGCGCGCGTCGTCGCGCAGTCGCTGGACGCGCTAAAGCACGCCTAGACGCGGGCCGCCCGCTTCGGCGCGGCCGAGCCCTTGATCTGCGTGCGATGCATGACGCGGCGCGCGTTCGGATCGAAGGCATCGCGCCGATGCATGGTGGTGCGGTTGTCCCACAAAACGAGGTCGCCCAGCGCCCACCTGTGCCGGTAGATCTCGGTCTCCACGTAGGACCAGATCTCATTCAGCAGGCGCTCGGATTCGGCGAGCTCGAGGCCCATGATGTAGGCGTTGCGCCGGCGGCCGAGGTAGATCGCGGCATCGCCCGACATCGGATGCTCGATCACTGCCGGATGCGCGGTGCCGACCGAAGTGCGCGGGTCGTCCGAAGCCTGCAGGCCTTTGCGCACGTAGCCGCCGGAATCATAGGTGCCGTCATGCTTGATATCCAGGTGACGGATGCGCTCGACCAGCGGCTTGGGCATTCTGGCAAGCGCGGCTTTCATGCTCGCGAAGCAGGTGTCGCCGCCCTTGGCGGGAATCTCCAGCGAATACAGCATGGACGCGTCCGGCGGGTGCGGCGCATAGCTCATGTCGGTGTGCCACACGGCTTCGCCGTCGCCGAGCGCGCCGATGGGCTCGCCCTGAGCATCGCGCACGTTCGACACTACATAGACGTCCGGATAGCCGACCGGGGATTTGCGCCCGGCGCCCTGGTTCGGCGGCGGGTCGAGCGTGCCGAAATGCTTGGAGAACGACAGCAGGTCGTCGTCGGTCAGTTTCTGATTGCGGAACACCAGCACGTCGTGCCGGTACCAGGCCTTCTTGATCGCATCGATTTCACGTTCGGTGGTGTGCGCGAGGTCGACGCCCTGGATCTCGGCGCCAATCGCTCCCAGGGGGCGGACTTTCAGGTCGAGCACGGCTGCCATGTGGGTCTCCTACTTCCTCGGTGCTGGGATTGGATTTGCGATAATATACAAACACATACCGGGGTAAATTGCAAAACAACGTAAACTGCAATACTGGGTGCTGCGCCGGAGCAATACTAGCGCGGGGGCGAAGGTCTGAAGCAAGGGAGCGGCAGTGGCAGACATGGTTCTTGTCTTGTGCATTTTGATGAGCGCGTACTTCATCCGCGGCATCACCGGTTTCGGGTCCGCCCTGATCTCGGTGCCGCTGCTCGCGCTCTCGCAGCCGCTCACCTTCGCGGTACCGCTCGTGCTTGCGCTGGACTTCACCGCGTCCCTTGTTCTTGGCGGCACCAACCGCAAGAAAGCGGTCTGGGGCGAGATCAAGATGCTGCTGCCCTTCGGCATGGTCGGCGCCTGCATCGGCGCGTATGCGCTGCTGACGCTGCCCACGACGCCGGTGCTGCTGACCTTGGGTGCCTTCACCATGTTCTTCGGATTCCGCAACATTTTCGGTCTGCAGCCGACCGGCCAGCTGCCGAAGGCATGGGCAGTGCCGGCTGGACTGGCTGGCGGCGGCGCCGGCGCGCTGTTCGGCACCGGCGGCCCGCCCTACATCATGTACCTCACGCGCCGCCTGCTCGACAAAGGCGAAGTGCGCGCCACGTTTTCATGGCTGTTCGCCCTCGAGGGCGGATTCCGCCTGAGCCTGTTTCTGCTTGCCGGCTTGCTGTTCGATCCAAAGCTGCAAATCGCCTATGGCTTGGGCCTGATCCCGATGGCGGTCGGGCTCTACACCGGCAACAAGGTGCATCTGGACATGACCAGCGAAGGCATGCTCAGAGTGGTAGGGGCGCTGCTCGTGCTGAGCGGCGCGATGCTGTTCCTGAAGGTCGCGGTTTGAGCGGGCTGTACATTTCGATCAACGTTGCAAGGGAGCACTACGTCATGAAGAGAATCATCAGTGGAGTGGCCGGCATTCTGACCGCGATGTTCGCGGCCTATGCACCGGGGGCCGCCGCCCAGGGCGTCGGCATCGAGCGGCCGCTTACTTTCTACGTCCTCAACCAGCGCAGCGTCGCTCTGACGGCGCAGTATTGGAACCCTATCCTCACGCACGTCAGCAAGAAAAGCGGCGTGCCGCTCGAGCTCAAGCTCACTAAGACGCCGCAGGAAGGCAACAACAACGCCGAGCGGTACGCCTACGACTTCCAGTACACCAACCACTTCTTCACCGCGGATCGCGACCGGCTGGGCTACAAGGTCATCGCGCGGCCTGCCGGTGAGGGAATCCGTTCGCAGATCGTGGTGCCGGAGGATTCGTCGATCCAGACGCTGCACGACCTGAGCGGCAAGGATGTCGCCTTCGTATCGCCCGACGCGTTTGCCGGCTACTGGCTGCCGATGGACGCGCTGCTCAAGGCCAAGGTCAGGATCAACGTGGTGTTCACCGGCAACCAGGAAGCCTCGTCCGCGCAGTTGAGGGTCAACAAGGTCTCCGCCGCCGGCGTGAACAGCTCCGTCCTCGCGCGTTACGCGCGCCGCGAATCCTTCAACTACCGTGCACTGTGGACTTCCGAGATCTACCAGGACCTGTGCATCATGGCCAGCCCCAAGGTGCCTGCGGACAAAGTGGCGGCGGTCAGGGCCGCGTTGATCAACATGATCAAGGACCCGGAAGGCCGCCAGGTGCTCGAGGCCGGCGCCGACCTGCTGAAGAGCACCGGCGAGCTCGGCTTCGTCGCCGCGGAGAACAAGGATTACGACAACTACCGCAAGTTCTACAGGACCACGCAGGTCAAGTAGTCGCCTAAAGGGGGCGGGGAGCCGACGATGAGCAACATGCGCGGGATTCGATTCTGGAAAAACTGGGGACTGGTTTCGCGCCTCATGCTGGCGGTCGGAATCGCCATCATCACCGGCGGCGGCGTGCAGACGGCGCTGCTGGTGGCCGAAGGCGCAGCCGAGCATTCCGCGCGTCTGAAGCGCGAATTGAACGAGACGCTGACGTTCATGGCGCCACTGATCGCCGATCAGGCGCTGGTCGGGGAATACGCGGTCATCAGCCAGCTGCTGAAGAACCAGGTGCAGAAGGGCGAGATCGACAGCTTCCAGTGGACCGACAAGGACGGCAAGAAGCTGGTGGCGCAAGACAAGCCCGATACGCTGAGCGCGCCGTCGTGGTTCACCGCCCTTGCCGTGATCGACCGGGCGGAAGAAAGCATCGAGGTGATCGCCGGCGGCGTCGGTTACGGCCGGCTCAATGCCGCGATGGCGACCACCAAGGCGTACAACCGCCTCTGGCAGCAGTTCGTCAAGCAGCTGCAAATCGTCGCCGTCACGCTGTTCCTCATGCTGCAATTCATCTGGCTCATCTTCCGCGGCAACCTCGGCACGCTGCGCATGCTCGCCGAAGGCGCCAACCGCTTCAGCCAGGGCGACTATGCGGTGCGCATCGAGCCCGAAGGGTCGCCGGAAGTCAGCTCCGCCGCCGAAGCGTTCAACAACATGGCGAACAACATCGAAAGCCTGATCGCCTCTCTCGGCAAGAGCGAATCGAAGAACAAGCTGCTCGCGACCATCGTCGAGCAGTCGAGCGAAGCGATCTGGACACGCGATCTGGCGGGCACCATCACCAGCTGGAACTCGGGCGCCGCCGCCATGTTCGGCTATCCGCCGGCCGAGGCCATGGGCCATGCGCTCAGCCTGGGCGACTCCACGCCGGAAGAGGAAGAGGCGCGCCGTCAGCGGCTCGTCGCCGGCGAAAAATTCTCGTACGACGCCAAGGCGCTGACGCGCATGCGTACAACGATCGACATCCAGGTGGCGGTCGCCCCGTTGCTCGACGATACCAACGAATGCATCGGCAGCATCGCCGTGGCGCGCGACGTCACGCAGCACAAGCGCAGCGAGGAAGCGCTGCGCCTGGCGCGCGAAGCGGCGGAAGCGGCGAACCACGCCAAGAGCTCATTCCTCGCGCGCATGAGCCACGAGATCCGTACGCCGATGAACGGCGTTCTGGGCATGACCGAGCTGCTGCTGGAAACCGGGCTGTCGAGCACGCAGCGCAAATATGCCGAGACCGTGCAGCGCTCCGGCAAGAACCTGCTGGACATCATCAACGACATCCTGGACTTCTCCAAGATCGAGGCCGGCAAGCTCGAGCTGGAGAACGTCGACATGGACCTGCGCCGCACGGTCGAGGATGTCGTCGACCTGCTGGCCGAGCGCGCGCACAGCAAGGGGCTGGAGCTCGCCTGCAGCGTTCCGGCGGATTTGATGACCCACGTGCGCGGCGACCCGCTGCGCCTGGGCCAGGTGCTGACCAACCTGGTCGGCAATGCGATCAAGTTCACCCGCCAGGGCGCGGTGGTGATTCGCATCGCGAGCACCGCCGAAACCGCGAGCCATGTGACCATGCGCTTCGAGGTCAGCGACACCGGCTCGGGCATCAGCCCGGAGGCGCAATCGCGCATCTTCGACGAGTTCTCGCAGGCCGACGGCTCGACCACGCGCAAGCACGGCGGCTCCGGCCTGGGTCTCGCGATCAGCAAGCAGCTGGTGGAAATGATGGGCGGCAACATCCACGTCGAGTCCGCGCTCGGCGCCGGCTCCACCTTCTGGTTCACCAGCGCCTTCGAGAAGCAGGAAGCGGCGATCGTGGAAGAGTCGCGCTCGGCGCCGATGGGCATGCTGACCGGGGTGCGCGCGCTGATCGTCGAGTCGAGCTCGATCAATCGCGGCATTCTCCACGCACAGATGAGCAACTGGGGCATGAGCAACCGGGTGGCGGCTACGCCGGAGCAGGCGATCGACCTGCTGGCGCAGGCCGCAGCGCGCGGGGCCTCCTACGACCTCGCGATCATCGACCTAGGGCTGCCGGGCATGGATGCGCTCGAGCTCGCGCGCGCGATCCGCGCCCGCGCCGAGATCGCCAAGGTGCGGCTGGTGGTGCTCACGCGGCGCCAGGCAGACATCAAGAGCGCTCGCGACGCGGGCATCGACGCCTGCCTTGCGAAGCCGGTGCGCCAGACCATGCTCTATGAATGCCTGGTCAATGTGATGGCCGGCCAGCCGCAGGAAACCGCCGCGGCGCCCCCGGTTTCGGCGCCGGCGCACGCGACCGCGGGCGGCGGGCGCGGCAACATCCTGCTGGTGGAAGATAACCTCATCAATCAGCAGGTGGCGCTCGGTATCCTGCAGATCCAGGGCTACACGGTTACCGTGGTGAACAACGGCAAGGAAGCGCTCGACGCGCATGCGCAGGGCGCCTTCGATCTCGTCCTGATGGACTGCCACATGCCGGAGATGGACGGATTCGAGGCCACGCGCGAGATCCGCGTGCGGGAACGGACGATGGGCACGCGGGTGCCGATCGTCGCCTTGACTGCCAATGCGATGGCGCAGGATCGCGAAGCCTGCCTGAAGGCCGGCATGGACGACCACCTGAGCAAGCCTTTCAGCATGCTCACGCTGCAGAACATGCTGGATAAATGGATGCCGCAGTCCGCCGCGGCACCGGCGCAGGCCCCGGATACCGCCGCACGCACCTCCGGGAAAGCCGGCGGCGTGCTGGACCGGCAGGTCCTCGAGCAACTCGGCAAAGTGCTGACCAACGGCAAGCCGGAGCTGCTGACTCGGGTGATCAATCTCTACCTGGTCGAGTCGCCCAAGCTCCTACTCAAGCTCAAGCAAGCGGCCGGCGCCAGCAATGCGCCGGAGATCGCCAATTCCGCCCATTCGCTGAAGTCGAGCAGCGCCAACGTCGGCGCGAAGGCATTGAGCCGCTATTGCGAGGATCTCGAGGCATCGGCGCGCCGCGCCGACACCGAGGAAGCGCGCAAGATCTTCGCCAAAGTGGAGGCCGAGCATCGCTCGGTGCAGAAGGCGCTGAACGAGGAATTTGAACTGCTCGCCGCCAGCAAGGTGTAGTACAAGTACAGGCCTAAGCGATTGAAGGAGGCTGCGTGAAAAAGGCGATCGTTCTTGTACTGGGCTTGCTCACCGTGATGGCTGCCGCTGCCCAGGAGTGGCCCACCAAGCCGGTGCGCTTTATCGTGCCGTACCCGCCGGGCGGCGGCACCGACGTGATTGCCCGTATCGTGCAGAGCCGCCTGGGCGATACCTTGGGACAGCAGGTCATCATCGAGAACCGCGGCGGCGCGGGCGGCGCGCTCGGGACCGAGCAGGCGGCGCACGCCGCGCCCGACGGCTATACGTTCCTCTTCACCCTTTCCTCGCACACCATCAACCCGCTGCTCTACAAGCTCAACTACGATACTGAGCGCGATTTCGCCGCCGTCACCCTGATCGTGAGCGTGCCGCAGCTGATCGCGACCCAGCCGGGCTCGCCCATCCAGAGCATGCAGGACGTGATCAAGCTGGCGAAGGAAAAGCCCGGTGCACTGAATTTCGCGTCGGTCGGCAACGGCACACCGTCGCATATCGCCGGCGAGCTGATCAAGCTGAAGACCGGCATCGACATGGTGCACATTCCGTACAAGGGCGGCGGGCCGGCGGTCGCGGACACGCTCGGCGGGCAGGTGTCCTTTGCCATCGTCACCATGCCGGCGGCGATCTCGCATGTGCGCGCCGGCAAACTGCGCGCCCTGGCGGTGACCACGCTTAAGCGAAACCCCGGCGCCCCCGAGATCCCGACCGTCGCGGAGGCGCTGAAGCTGCCCGACTACGAAGTCGATTCCTGGTACGCGCTGTTCGCGCCGGCGAAGACGCCGTCAGCGATCGTGGAGAAGATGCAGAAGGCCGTGGCGCAGACGATTCAGTTGCCGGACGTAAAGCAGAAGCTGCTCGAGCAGGGCGGCGATACCGTGGGCTCCAGCCCGGAGTACCTCGAGCGCGTAGTGAAAGCCGAGCTGCGCAAGTGGCCCGAGGTCGTCAAGGCCGCCAAGATCAGGGTGGACTGAACGAAGCTGCGATGCTACGTAGCGGCTAGTAGCTGCACTCCGGCCGTACGTAGCACTTGAACTCCACGACGTTGCCGGAAGGGTCCGCCACCATCATCGTCTGGTGTTCGTGCGCGGTCTTCGCGAAGCGCAGTGCCGGCCGCTGTACGAATTTCACGCCCAGCTTCACCAGATGCCCCTTCAGGCGGTCGAAGTCTTCCATGCGCAGGAAGGTGAGGCCGTGGTGGCGCGGATAGGCGCGGGCATTCTCGACGCCCGCACGGCGCTCCAGGTGGCACACCAGCTGTAACACGCCGCCAAAGCTGAAGGTCACCCGATCGGGCAGGATGCGTACCGGCTGCGCGCCAAGGACTTCGGCGTACCAGCGCGCCGTCTCCTCGAGGTCGTAGCACGGCACCGCCACATGGGCGATGTAGCCGACCTTCACCTGCGTGTTGTCCATCAGCCCTTCGGCGGGCTTGAAATCCGTGACTTCGAGCACGGCTTCCATGGGGGCAGATGAGCCGCCGCCATGCGCCAAGTACCTGACAGTTAAGCGTCACGGCCTTACGCAATTTGACTCATCAGGGGATCACGATGGCGCGGTAGTCATTGACGTTGGTGCGCGTTGGGCCGGTGACCACGAGGTCGCCCAAAGCACTGAAGAAGCCATAGCTGTCGTGCCGCGCCAGCATTCGTTCTGCGAGAGACGCTCATCCGGGCGGCCCGTTGCAGGAAGTCCGGGGTCAGCAGGGCGCCGGCGTTGTCCTCGGTGCCGTCGATGCCGTCGGTATCGGCGGCGATGGCCCAGGTCCCCCCGCTTTCGATTCCCAGCGAGAGCAGGAACTCGCAGCAGCGTCCGCCGCGCCCGCCCTCACCCTGCACTGTGACGGTGCACTCTCCGCCGGAGATCAGCGCTGCGGGCCCGGGCGTGCGCCGGGCGAGCTGCGCCATTTCGATGCCCACATCCCGGGCTTCGCCGGTGATGGTGTCGCCGAGGATCACCGGCTTGATCCCATGCCGCTGGAATACTTCGGCCGCCGCCTCCAGCGATCGGTATGCCGTCGCGACGACCTTATTGGTTGCCCGGACGAGCTTGGGGCTCTCGGAAAACGGGCCGGAGAACTCGATGCCGTACTTGGCGAGAACGGCTTTCGCGTCCTCGATGGTGGTCGGGTCGGCCGCGCACGGGCCCGAGGCGATGTGCGTAGGGTCGTCGCCGGTGACGTCCGAGATGATGAGCGCCAGCACCGGGCCGCGGCTCGCCGCCGCGAGGCGCCCGCCGGCGATCGCCGACAAGTGCTTGCGCACGGTATTCATTTCGCGGATATCCGCGCCGCTCTTCAGCAGCCGGCTGGTCAGCGCCTTGAGCTGTGCCATACCGACCCCCGGCGCCGGCAGTGACAGGAGGCTGGAGCCGCCGCCGGATAACAACGCCAGCAGCAGATCGTCGGCGCCGAGTTCGCCGGCCTTGGCCAGAATCTCGCGAGCCGCCGCCTCGCCAGCCTCGTCCGGCACCGGATGCCCGGCCTCGACCACGCGGATGCTCCGGGTCGGCATGCCGTGTCCGTAGCGCGTGATCGCGATGCCGGAGAGCTCGCCCTTGAAGTGCCGTTCAGCAGCGAGCGCCATCGAAGCGGCGGCCTTGCCGGCGGCGGCGACGAAGGTGCGGCCTTTCGGCGGGCGGGGCAGGTGAGCGCCCGAGGATCTTCAGCGGATCAGCAGCGGCGACCGCAGCCCTGAAGCTTTCCTCCAGCAGCGCCCTCAGCCGAACGATTCCTTCGCGGCATCGGCGCCCAGGCTGTAGAACTTCGGATAAGCGGCGCGGAATTCGCGCTGGATCTCGTCCACCGGCACGTCGGCGTGGACCCCGCGATCGCGCAGATACTCCATGTGGCGCCGCTCGTCCTCATCGAATGGATGGAAAATCGAATCGGCGCGGCCGTCGAACTCGAGCGGCTTGACCCGGAAGCGCGTGCACAGCGCGAGATTGAACGCCGGCGTGGCCTTGACCCAGCGGCCGTCGATGCGCAGGTCGGTATAGCCGTGGTAGATGAAGAGGTCGCTGCCCATGGTCTCGGCAAGGCGGGGCGTGGTCAGGTGGTTCTTCACGTCGGCGAAGCCCAGCCGCGCTTCGATGCCCGCCGCGCGCGCGCACGCCGCAAGCAGCGACGCCTTGCCCACGCAGAAGCCCTCGCCCGCCTCGAGCACCGCGGAGGCGCGGAAGACCTCGGGATCGGAGAAATCGAGGAACGGGTTGTAGCGGATCTCGTCGCGCACCGCGTAGTAAAGGGAGATTGCGCGTTCGCGCTCGTCATTGCCATTGATATGTTTTTTGGCAAAAGCAACCACGAGGGGATGCGCGCTATCGACGTAACGCCCGGCCGAGAGATAAGGCGTCATTTGTCGAGCTTCATCAGGCGGCGCGCGCCCGCAAACAGCGCGCTCTTCTGGTCGGCGAGGCCGTCGACCACCGAAAAATGGTTCTTGCCGGGCATGGCGATGTCGCCGGCGAAGGCCGCGCGCCAGCGCTCGCCGAGCAGCGCGTTCTGGCGCTGGAACTCGCTCGATTCGGCGCCGCCGACGCAGCTCATGACCGGCGCGCGCGTCGCCGGCGTCATGAAGGCCGGCGAAAGCTTGCGCGCGCTCGCCGGGTCCAGCTTCAGGTCGGCGTTCAGCCAGTCGACCTCGATCAACGGGCGAAGGTCATAGAGCCCGCTGATGGCAAGGCCGCCCTTCCACAGGTCCTTCGGCAACGAGGGATCGAACACCGGCCACAGCGCGCACATCAGCATCGCGGTGAGGTGCCCGCCCGCCGAATGCCCCGACACGTAAAGCCGGTCCTGGTCCATGCCGTATTCCTCGGCGTGGTGCCACAGCCAGCGGCTCGCGCGCAGCATCTGCTGCACGATCTCCTCCATGCTGACGCGCGGGCACAGGTCGTAGTTGACGATCGCCAGCGAGACGCCGGCGTCGACCCAGGCCGGGGCCAGGAACGAAAAGTCCCTCTTGTCGAGCGCGCGCCAGTAGCCGCCGTGGATGAACATCATGCAGCTGCCGTCGCCCTTGCGCGCGGGGAAGATGTCGACCCTCTCGCCGGGCTGCTCGCCGTACGCGCGGTCGAGGTAGCAGGTCATGGTGCTGCGCGCACGCACCGAGGCCTCGCCCCAGCGCGCGAAGTACTGCGGGTGATCGGGGACCAGGTCCCGGTTGTTGTATTCCCGGCTGAGGAACCCTTTGTCCGGTGCGTTCATCCGCGTTTTTCCCTCCACAGGCCCATCGCCTCCTGGCCGGGCCGGTCGGAGAAGGCGAACAGCACCGTCTCGCCCGCTGCCTGCAATTGCAATGGCGCCCAGGACGGGACGACGAAGGTGTCGCGCGGCTCGAAGTCGAATTTTTGGCCGCCGATGATCGCAGAGCCCGTGCCCTCGACGACCGAGAAAATGGTGCCGTCGGTTGAGCGATACGGCTGGGTGTTGAAGCCTTTGGGCAACAGCTGGATGAACGCGGCAATGGTGGGCATCGCGTGGCCGCCCGAGAGCGGGTTGATGAACTCCATCTTCCAGCCGTGGCAGGCGTCGGGATCCTCGTCCTGCGCCATCCGGGCCAGCGAATCGCGGCTGCGCTCGTACGGATAGTTGAAGATCGGCGAGGTCTTGCCGAATGGCGCGGCAGCGCCGACCGGGACCAGGCCCTGGCCGAAGCGCGCCACCGAGGCGCCCTCGCTGCGCGAGACCGGCTGCACTTCCTCCGGGAACACCTGGTGGAACTGCGCCGCGAACGTCTGCACGATGCGGATATCGAGCCCGTCCATCCACACCACCGGCTCGCCATCCTCCGGGTTGCCGTGGTCGTGCCAGGTCCACGACGGCGTGATGATGAAGTCGCCGGGCCGCATGGTGGTGCGCTCGCCGTCGACCGCGGTGTAGGCGCCGGCGCCTTCGACGATGAAGCGCAGCGCGGACTGCGAATGGCGGTGGCTGGGCGCGATCTCGCCCGGCAGGATGAGCTGCAGCCCCGCGTACAGGCTCTGCGTGATGCACGACTCGCCGCGCATGCCCGGGTTCTCGAGCACCAGCACGCGGCGGATCGCCTCCTTGGCGGTGATCAGCTTGCCGGCCTCCATCAGGTAGGGCCGCGCGTCCCGGTACTTCCACAGCGCCGGCTTGCACGGCGTCATCGGTTCGTCCGGGATCAGGCTGTGCAGCACCTCCCAGAGCGGCGCGAGGTTGTGCTTGTCCATGCGGCGGTAGAGCTCCTGCCGCACGCTGCTGACACTGGGTTGGGGGACGCTGGCCATGGAGGATCTTCCTTAAAGAATGGATTTTACGTGACTGGCTTCAGCCACACGACGGGCTTGCCCAGGGTGTTGCCGAGCGCCTTGCCTTCCGGGTCAGCCAGCGCCGCCTCGCGCGCCTTGCGGATCGCCGCCGCCTGCTCGCGTGCATCCGCGGTCGGCGGGTTGTCCACCAGCGCGTCGACGATCGCCAGGAAGTTGCCCTTGCCGCGCCGGTGCGTCTCGCCGTAGCCCTTGATCAGGCGCGCGCACTCGGCGATCTCCCGCGCCAGCCCCGGGTCGCGGCGCGCCGCGTCCGCGACCAGGCCGAGCCAACGCTCGATCAGCGCCTGCTCCTCGCGGTAGCGGTAGCTCATCGGCCGCCACGGCCGCAGCCAGGCGAGGCTGCGCACCAGCAGGTAGCCGAAGACGCTCGAAGTCTTGATGTGCATGCCGACGTTGTAGGCGTCGAGCTTGCCGCGGCGCTCGGCCCACGAGAGGACTCTCTTTCCCAGCCAATGCGGAAGAACCGAAGAAAACTCCTCGACACCGGGCTTCAGAAAGTCGATCACCACGACCGGTTCGCCGTCCTTGGCGCCGACTTCCTTGCGCACCCGCTCGAAGCGCGACGCCCGGGTCTTGAGATCGGCCACGCGGATGATGTCCTCGTACGCCATCCACAGCGCAAGGTGGCGCGCCACTTCAGCGGCGAGCTGGTCATCGCCGCCCCGAAAGGGCTTCAGCCGCGCTTCGTACAGCTCGGCGTACCGCGCGCCCTGGTAGTCCTGCAGCCGTTCTTTCCCCAGCCGGAAAACTTCCTCGAACTCCGTGGCCCGCTTCGTCTTCGGCGGCTCGGCCGGCGCCGGGCGCTGGCGCGCGGCGATGTCGAAGCCGGCGGCGAAGCCGCGCAGGCTGGCCTCGGCACCGCGGCCGCCGTGGCGGATTGCCTGCTCGCAGGCTTCGCGCGAGAGCGGCAGCACGCCGCTGCCGGCCATCGCGCCGAACAGCACCGCGTTGATCACCGTGCCGCTCTCCTGCGCGAGCTTGCGCATGTCGAACAGCACCGCGCTCTTCGCGAGCTGCGCCGCGGCGTCGCGCACGCGCTCGGAATCGAAGCGGCCGTCGGCCATTTGCATTTTCTCGACCGTGGCGTAGATGCGATGCGTGGAAGCGATGAGCGTGGTGCGCTCCGGGCTGACGAAGCCGTTCAACATGGCGCGGCCGGCCTCGATCAGCTCGGAGGCGACCATCACGTCGACGTTGCCCGGGCTGGGAGTGAGCGAGAGCACCGGTTCTTTCCCATTCAGCTGCTTCCGCTCAGCCGGGAAAATCTCCAGGTAGTACGTGGTGGCCCCGGTGCGCTGCGCGACGCCCGGGATCGACGTGGCCTGCGCCGGATAGCCCCTGGCCGTGGCGGCCTCCATCAGCCAGTCGGCCATCACGCCGCCGCCTTCGCCGCCCAGCGCGGCAATCAGGATGGTGATCGGACGCTCGGGAACGTTCATATGATTTTGTGCAGCAGCTTGTCCAGCAGGCTGGGGTTCTGGATGACTTCGGCGCGATAGAAGGAGGGGCACAGCACCGCGGCGTGCGCGTTCTCGCCGCACAGCCCGCAGCCGACGCAGCCGTCGATCACGGTCGCGACCGGGTCGCGCCGCAGCGGATCCGGGTTGTCCTTCACCGTCAGCGTCGGGCAGCCCGAGAGCCGGATGCACGAGTGGTCGCCGGTGCAGGTGTCTTCGTCTACGCCGTACTTGACCCTTACGGTTCGTTTTCCGTCAGACAGGCTCTTGGCCACCTGCGGTTTGAGCCGGCGTTGCCGCTCGAGCTGGCACTCGCCTTCGGCGACGATGACCTTCAGCCCCTTTTCCTTGGTCGTCATTGCCTCGCGGTAGGTCTTCGCCATCTCGGCCACATCGTAGTTGTTCACCGTGCGCAGCCACTTCACGCCCAGGCCGCTCAGCGTGTTCTCGATCGTGCGGTCGGCGCCGGCGGCGCTCTGCCCGACGGCGATCATGCGCGCGTCCTCGGGCGGGGAGGACAGCAGCTCCTGGGTGCCGGTCGCGGAGGCGTAACCGTTCTTCATGATCACCAGCACGCCGTCGCCCTTGTTGAGCAGGTTCGACGCTACGCCGGAGAGCAGGCCGTTGTGCCAGAAGCCGCCATCGCCCATCACCGCCACCGCGCGCTTCGACGACATCGGATTCACGCCGGCGGCCGCGGCGAGGCTCATGCCGTAGCCAAGCAGCGTGTTGCCCTGCGAGAACGGCTCGAAGCTGGCGAACGCGTGGCAGCCGACGTCCATGGAGACGTGCGGCCGGCCGATGTCCTGCGCCACCAGCTTCATCGCCGAGAACACCGGGCGCTCGGGGCAGCCGACGCAGAACGTGGGCGGCCGCACCGGCAGCGCGCCGAGCGATGCCGTGGCCTTCTCCTTCATCGTCTGGACGGATTTCAGCCACGCGGCCCCGGGCTTGGTGTCCAGGTGAGGCGCGTGCAGGCCGAGGAACTTCGCTAGCCCGCGCACCATCGCCTCGAGGTTGTACTCGCCCGCCATGTGCATGAAGTCCTTGCCGTGCAGCTTCGCCGGCTCGTCAGCGCGCCGCAGGAAGGTGGCGATCTCCTGCTCGATGAATTCCGGCTGGCCTTCCTCCAGCACCAGAATGGCCTTCTTGTTTCTGGAGAAGTCGACGATCTCCTCCGGCACCAGGGGATAGACCACGTTGAGCGCGAGGATCGGCAGGCGGCTCGCGCCGAACGCGTCGGCGAGGCCGAGCGTGCGCAGCGCGTGCATCAGCCCGTTATAGAGGCCGCCCTGCACGACGATGCCGACATTCTCCGGTCCGTGGAATATCTCATTGAGCTTGTTTTCGGCAATGAAACGCCGCGCTGCGGGCAGGCGCACGTCCGACTTCAGCTTCTCCTGGCGGAAGGTGGCCGGCGGATGCGCCAGGCGGTCGTAGATGAATTCCTTCGGCGGGCCGTCGAGCTTGTGGCGGGTCGACACCGCTGGCGCAACATTGGCCTTACTTTTGAAAGCACCCGCGCACATGGCAAGCGCGAATCCGCAGCTCCATCATCACCGGGGTATTGGAAACCTCCGAAAGCTCGAAGCCGCGCTCGACCATCGTCGTGATGCTCGACAAATTCGGCCGCGGATCGAGCAGCCACATCAGCGACTTGAGGGCGAACGCGTGGCTGCGTTCCTGCGCCACCACGCCGCCTTCGCCGTAGTCCTCGCCCAGCACGATCAGCGTGCCGCCCATCACGCCGGCGCTCGCCAGGTAGGAAAGCGCGTCGGCGGCGACGTTGGTGCCGACGATCGACTTCCAGGTCACCGCGCCGCGCGCCGGATAGTTGATGGAGGCGCCGAGCATCGCCGCGGCGGAGGCCTCGCTGGTGCAGGCCTCGACGTGCACGCCAAGCTCGTCGAGGTAGTCCTTGGCCTGCACCATCACGTCGAGCAGATGCGACACCGGCGCGCCTTGGTAGCCGCCGACGTAGGACACGCCCGACTGCAGCAGCGCCTTGGTCACGGCAAGGATGCCTTCGCCGTGGAAGGTCTCGCCGTCCCCCAGCCGCAAGGACTCTATTTCCTTAGTGAACTGCCGTTCCACAGGCGATCCCACCAGTTCGGGTTTTGAATGACTTCTGCTCTATAGAAGGACGGGCACAGCACGGCCGCGTGCGCGTTCTCGCCGCACAGGCCGCAGCCGACGCAGCCGTCGATCACCGTCGCCACCGGGTCCTTGCGCAGCGGGTCCGGGTTGTCCTTGATGGTGAGCGTCGGGCAGCCGGAGAGGCGGATGCAGGAGTGGTCGCCGGTGCAGGTGTCCTCATCGACGCCGTACTTCACGCGCACGTGCCTTTCGCCCTTCTTGAGCTTGTCCGCCACCTGGGGACGCAGCTTGCGCTGCCGCTCGAGCTGGCACTCACCCTCCGCGACGATCACCTTGAGGCCCGGGTAATCGGTGTTCATCGCCTCCTTGAGGGTCTTCGCCACTTCGCCGACGCGATAGTTGTCCACGGTGCGGATCCAGCCCACGCCGATGCCCTCCAGCGCGCGCTCCATGCTCATGTCGGGCGCCTTGTGCTCGCTGTGCTGCGGCGAGGAGGGCAGCTCCTGCGTGCCGGTCGCGGAGCTGTAGCCGTTCTTCATGATCACCAGGATGCCGTCGTTCTTGTTGAACACGGTGTTGGCGATGCCGGAGGTCAGGCCGTTGTGCCAGAAGCCGCCGTCGCCCATCATCGTCACCGTGCGCTTGGCGAACATCGGGTGCACCGCCGAATTGGAGGCGAGCCCCAGGCCATAGCCGAGCACGGTGTTGCCGATATTGAACGGCGGCAGCGTGGAGAAGAGATGGCAGCCGATGTCGGCCGACAGGTGGAACTTGCCGCTCTCCTTCTCCAGCACTTTCATCGCCGAGAACACCGGCCGTTCGGGGCAGCCGACGCAGAATCCGGGCGGACGTGCCGGCAGGCCCGCGAGCAGCTCGGCGGCTTTTTTCTTCAGGGACACGATCGGCTGGACGCGCTCGGCGCGGCCGAGAAATTTCGAGACGCCGGTCAGCACCACTTCGCCGGTGTACTCGCCGGCGAGCGGCAGCACGTCCTTGCCGCTGACCTTCACGCTGTTCGCGCCGGCCCTGCGTAGCGCCGCGAGCACCGCGTCCTCGATGTAGGCGGGCTGGCCCTCTTCGACGACGAGGACCGATTGCTTGTCCCGGCAGAACGCGGTGATCTCTTCCGGGATCAGCGGGTAAGTCACGTTCATGCAGTAGATCGGGACTTTGGACGCGCCGAACGCGTCGGCCAGCCCGAGGGTCTGCAACGCGCGGATCACCGCGTTGTAGAGGCCGCCCTGGCAGAGGATGCCGATGTCTTTCTGTTCACCGTCAAACAGCTCGTTCAGTTTCCGCTCGCGGATGAAGCGGACGGCGGCAGGCCAGCGCACCTCGATCTTCTGCTTCTCCTGCGCATAGGTGGCAGGCGGCAGGCAGATGCGGCCGTAGTCGAAGTCCGGGTTCTGCAGGAATGCTCTCTTGGAGAATTGCGGCGCCTGGTTTTTCTTGGTCCTGAAGGTGCCCTGCACGTGGCAGGCGCGGATGCGCAGCTCGAGCATCACCGGGGTGCTGGAGGCTTCCGAGAGCTCGAAGCCCTGCTCGACCATCTCGACGATCTTCGGCAGGTTCGGCCGCGGGTCGAGCAGCCAGAGCTGCGACTTCATGGCGAACGCGTGGCTGCGCTCCTGGATGATGGAGGAGCCTTCGCCGTAGTCCTCGCCGAGGACGATGAGCGCGCCGCCCTTCACGCCCGCGGAGGCGAGGTTGGAGAGCGCGTCGGAGGCGACATTGGTGCCGACGGTGGACTTGAACGCCACCGCGCCGCGCATCGGGTAGTTGATCGAGGCGCCGAGCATCGCCGCGGCACCTGCTTCGCTCGCGTTTGCCTCGACGTGCACGCCGAGCTCGTCGAGGATGTCGCGCGCGTCGTTCAGCACATCCATCACGTGCGACACCGGCGCGCCCTGGTAGCCGCCGACGTAGGACACGCCCGACTGCAGCAGCGCCTTGGTGACGGCGAGGATGCCCTCGCCGTGGAAGGTTTCGCCGTCTCCCAGCTTCAGTTTCTCGACTTCTTCCTTGAATGACCGTTCCATCAGGACCTCAGCTCAGCACTTTCGGCAGCCACAGCGCCACCGCGGGAACGAAGAACACCAGCGTGAGCACCAGGATGCTCATCGCCACGTAGGGGATCACGGCGACGAAGATGTGCATCATCGTCACCTGCGGCGGCGTCACGCCGCGCATCGTCATGAGGAGCAGCCCGTGCGGCGGCAGCAGCAGGCCGAGCTGCATGCAGATCAGGAACATGACGCCGAACCACACCGGGTCGATCGCCAGGCGCTGCACGATGGGCATGAAGATCGGCAGCGTGATCAGCATCATGCTGACCTGGTCGACGAAGATGCCGAGGAAGATGAGGATCGCCATCATGCCGGCGACGATCAGCATCGGGGTCAGGCCCAGGCCGAGCAGCCCGCCGACCAGGCCGCTGCTCGCGCCGGAGAACGACAGGATCTGCGCGAAGGTCGTGGCGCCGACGATGATGAACAGGATGATGCTGGAGATGGCGAGCGTGCCGCGCAGCGCCGCCAGCAGGTTGCGCAGCGTAAGCGCGCGGTAGATCAGCGCCATGGCGAGGGTCGCGAAGGCGCCGATCGCCGCGGACTCGGTGGGCGTCGCCCAGCCCGCCGACATCGACGCCACCACGATGACGAAGATCGACACCAGCGGCACCACGTACAGCACGAACGGCAGGAAGCGGCTCAGCCCGTGATAGCGCTCGAGCGGCGTGGGCGGAGCGAGTTCGGGCTTGAGTTGGACGCGGATCACGATGTAGGCGACGAAGGCGATCGACAGGATCAGGCCGGGCATGACGCCGCCGATCAGAAGCTTGGAGATCGAAATGCCGGAAAAGCTCCCGAGCAGCACGGTGAGCGCCGAAGGCGGGATCAGCATGTCCACCGCGCCGATCGCCATCACCGGGCCGGTCGCCATGGTGGGGTGATAGCCGCGCGCCAGCATGACCGGCACCATCAGGCTGCCCAGCATGGCGGTGGTGGCGATGGTGGAGCCGGAGATGGCCGAGAAGATGGTGCCGGCCACCACCGCGACGACCGCGAGGCGTCCGGGCACCTGCGCGATCAGGCGTTCGACCCCGTCGATGACCTTCACCGCGATCCCGGTATGGAACAGCACCTCGCCCATCAGCACGAACAGCGGGATCGGCGTGAGCGAAAAGCTGGTGATGGAAACCACGCTGTTGCGCGCCAGCTGCTCCAGGCCGGGCTGCCCGCCGAGCCAGATGATCGCGCCGAGGATGTTGACCGCGATGAAGGTGAAGGCGACCGGCAGGCCGAGGAACAGCAGGACGGTCGACCCTCCGAGCATCAGCCACGCGGCAAATTCCCAGGACATCAGGCGGCGGTCACCGCGTCGTCGCGCGGGCCATGTTCGCCGTGCAGCAGGCGGCGCATGCGGAACAGCATCTCGACGGCGAGCAGCGTGAACGCTGCGGGCAGCGGCGCGAGCAGCCACCACTCGGGCGTGATCAGCGTCTTGATGGTCATGGCGCCGGACTTGTAGCTCGCCCACGCCATGCGGGCGCCGTAGGCCACCATCACCAGGCAGCAGAGCAACGCCAGGATGTCGGAGAGCCACTCGCAGACCCACGCCGCGCGCTTCGGGATGGCGCGCAGCACGATGTCCACGCGGATGTGCTGCCCGCGGCGCAGCAGCCAGGGCGCCGCCAGCATGGTGGTGAGGTAGAGCCCGGCCTCGGTCAGGTCGTTCGCCCAGGCGAGGCCCACCGTCCCGGGCAGGATGCGCACATTGCGCAGGAACACGTCGGCGCAGATGATCAGCATCATGCCGAGCACCAGCGCGCAGCCGGCCAGCGCCAGAGCTTCCAGCAGCCGGCCGTACGCGTGTTCGAGCTTTTGCATCGCGGCGGTTGCGCTACTTTGCGAGCACCTTCTTCAGCTGCTCGCCGTACTGCGGGCTCGCCTTGATCGCATTCGCCCAGCCGATCTCCTTCGCCTTGTCGACGTAGGCCTTGCTGGTCGCCGCGTCGAAGGTGATCACCTCGATGCCGGCCTGCGCCTGGCGCTTGGCCTCGTTCTGGTTGTACGTCTTCCAGAAGTCGTTCTGCGCCTCGTAGGCGAGCGCCTGGCGGTCGAGGTACTCGCGCGCCTTCGCCGGCAGGCCTTTGTAGCGGTCGAGGTTCATGATCAGCCCGACCTCGGCGTTGTAGAAGCCCGGGTCGACGCGGAACTTGGTCTTCTCTTGCCAGTTGAGGTCGAACAAGGCGTGGATCGGCCAGCCATAGCCGTCGATCACGCCGCGTTCGAGCGCGGTGTACACCTCGCCGGGCGCGGTGGTCATCACCGCGGCGTTCATCGCCTGGAAGAACTCGCGGTACACCGGCGTGATGCGGATCTTCAGGCCGGTGAGGTCCGGCTTGTCGATCTTCTTGTTGAGGTAGAGGTGGAACGGGGTGAACTCGACCGCCTTGGCGAGGTAGCGCATGTTCGCCTTCTCGGCCCAGATCTTGTTGATGAGGTCGTAGCCGCCGTTCTGGCGCTGCTCGGCCGCGCTGGTCTCCGACAGCTTGAGGATGTCGGCTTCGGGCATGATGTTGGTGTAGAACGCGCCGGTGCTGAAGCCGATGTCGACCACGCCGGTCTGCACCGCCTTGCCGACCTCGAAAGTCGGGATCGCCTTCGGCCCGCCGATGAAGTTGATCTGCAGCACGCCCTTGCCTTCGTTGTTGACCTTCTCGATCCACTCGACGGTGCGCTTGACGTAGTACTGATTCTCCGGAAACGCACTGACGAGCCGCAGCGTGACGCCTTGCTGGGCCGAGGCGCCCGCCGGTAGCAACGCAGGCAGCATGGCCAGCGCGGCCATGAACAGGGTCTTCTTCATCGCTCCTCCTAGAGGTGAACCGACGAGCGTAGGCGTGTGCTTATCCATTTGTCAAATCAATGTCCTTCATGTTATGGATCACGGATATGAATGTTCACGAGCTCGACCTGAACCTGCTGCGCGTGTTCGATGCGGTGCTGCATGAAAAGGGCGTGACCGCGGCGGCGGGGCGCCTCGGACTTACCCAGCCCGCGGTGTCCAACGCCCTTGCGCGCCTGCGCGGCGCGTTCGGCGACCCGCTGTTCGTGCGCACGGCCGGCGGCATGGATGCCACCCCATTCGCCCGCGAACTCGCCGCGCCGGTAAGGCAGGCTCTTGCCTTACTCGAGTCGGCGCTGGCGCACGGGCCCGGCTTCGACCCCGGGGGCTCGACGCGCGCCTTCCGCTTCTACATGTCCGACGTTGGCCAGGTGGAGTTTCTGCCGCCGCTGGTCGAGCGCGCACAGCGCGACGCGGCGGGGGTGCGGCTGGAGGCGGTTGGCGTGGACGTCGAAGACATCGCCGGCGCGCTGGCCGCCGGCGCGCTCGACCTCGCGGTCGGCTTCCTGCCCGGGCTCGGGCCGCCGGTGATGCGCCAGCCGTTGTTTCGCGACCCGTATGCCTGCCTGATGCGCGCCGACCATCCGGCGGCGGGCGGCACGCTGACGCGCAAGAAATTTCTCGAGGCTTCGCACGTGCTGGTGTCCTACCGCGGCGGGCATCGCGTAATCGAGGAGGCGCTGGAGCGCGCCGGTGCCGCCCGGCGCATCGCGCTGCGCGTGCCGCATTTCACCGTGGTGCCGATGGTGCTCGAGCGCAGCGACCTGCTGCTCACGCTGCCCGCGCGCGTAGCGCGCGTTTATGAGAAACGCAGCAACCTGGTGTCGCGGCCGCTACCGATCCCGATGCCGCAGGCCGAAGTCGCGGTCCACTGGCACGAGCGCTTCGAGGCCGACGCCGGCAACCGCTGGCTGCGCGGGTTGATCGCCGAGCTGTTCGCCGGCTAGCTAGGCGTCGGCGAAGATGGTGATGCCGAGCGGCTTCGCGCGCCCGTCATTGGTCGCGTTGCGGTCCGCCGGACAGGCGGACACGGCGGCGAGCACGTCCATCTCGGCGCGCAGCTCGATGTAGTCGCCCTTTTTCACAGTCGGCGCGCGGATCTCGAATGAGCCGTCGGTGCGCAACTCGACGTTCATGAAGACGTTGAATACATCGACGATGTCGTCACCCGACACGCCGTGCGGCGCAAGCGCTTCCGCCAAGTTTTCCTGGCACGAGCGGTGCGTAGTATCGCCGTCGCGCAAGGCGTAGAGCCGTCGCGAGCAGCGGCCGCCCATATTCCCCCAGTGGTTGCGCGTCGTATCGGCGACCACCGTGAGCATCACGTTTTCGTGCGGCGGCTTGGAGTAAAAGTGGAGGAAGCTCTTTGCGGTGCCGGTGCCCAGCAGCCCGTTGAGCGCCCAGGTCTGGCCGACGTGGAAAACCTCGCGATGGTTACCGGCGTTGAAGAAGCAGCAGTCGCCCACCTGGCGGTCCTCCACCAGGTGGATGCGCAATACCTGCCCCCGCGCCACCACGAATGCCCGCGCGTGGCGGGCGGGGATGACGAAGTCCTGGACTACGCGCCGGTCAGCGGAGGCTATCTGAGATGGCCTTGAGTTCCTTGGTGGGCTCCGGCGCGCGCTTCAGCAGGTGGTCCCAGTAGGCGTCGTAGGCGAGCTTGCGGTGCCCCGCCCCGAGGTCGACGATCTGGATGCCGGCCTCCTTGATCTTCTTCTCGTCGGCGGCCTTGCGCTCGGCCACCCAGCGCACGTTCTCGGTCTCCAGCCAGCCCGCCATTTTGTTCAGAAAGGCGCGCTGGTCCTCGCGCAGCGAGTTCCACTTGGCCTGGTTGACCAGCACGTTGACGATCACGTTGTAGAAGCCCGGATCGATGCGGTACTTGGTGTGCGCGCCCCAGCCGAGGTCGAACATGCCGATCGCCGGCCAGCCGTAGCCGTCGACGACGCCGCGCTCGAGGGCGGTGAGGACCTCGCCGGGCGCGGTGGTGACCAGCGACACGCCGAGCGCGGTGAAGAGCGGGGTGTAGTTCGGCGTGGTGCGCAGGCGCATGCCCTTCAGGCCGTCGGTCGGCGGCTTGGAGGTCCAGATGTGGAAGCCGATGCCGTCGCCGTAGGCGGAGAGCACGTGGGCGTTGAGCTTCTGCCCGTGATACTTCTGCAGCGCGCCCCAGAACGGAGTCTTGCGCAGCTGCGGCGTCATCTGCGGCACCAGGATTTGCGCGTCGCATTCCGGACAGACGTTGGTATAGAACGTCGGCGGCAGCGACACCATGTCGACCACGCCGTTGCGCAGCGCGTTGCCTTGCTCGAAGGTCGGGATCGCGTCCGGGCCGCCGCGCAGGTTGATCTGCACCAGCCCCTTGCCTTCCTTGTTCGCCTGCTCGACGAAGCGCACGAAGATCTCGCCGAAGGTCGTGTTGCGCGGCACGAACACCACGGCGCTGAGCGTGGTTTCCTGGGCGAGGGCGCTCCCGCTGACGGCCAGCAGGGCGACCAGAGCTGCTTTCAATGTCTTCATATCGATCCCTTATTTAGAAAGCCGTGCCAGCACTTCGTCGGCGCTCATCACGTCGCCGAACTGCTGGATGAAAAGCTCGAGCGCCGCGCGGTGCTCCTCGTCCGACAACGCGGCGCAGCAATCGGACACCAGCACGCTCTTGAAGTCGAGCATCATGGCGTCGCGCGCGGTGCTGTCGCAGCAGACATCGGTCTTGGTTCCGCACACCAGCACGGTGTCCACGCCAAGGTTGCGCAGCACGCGCTCCAGGGTCGAGGCACCGTGCGCGAGGGCACTGTAGCGGTTCTTCACCAGCGTGACGTCGCCCGGCAGCACCTCGAGGTCCTTCCAGACCGCTTGCTTGGCCGGCGCCAGGCTTTCGGCCATGCGCTTTCTCACCTCGGCGTTGCGCACCACGTGACCGAAGAACACTTCCCAGTCGCTGCGCCCGTTCTGCACGGTGTTGGCGTGGATGATCCAGATCACCGGCACGCCCTTGGTCCGCAGCGCGGCGGCGAGGCGGTTGATGTTAGGCACGATCTCGCGCGCCATCGCCACCTCGCCCGGCGCGCCCGGCATGCAGAAAGTGTTCTGCATGTCGATCACGAGGAGCGCGCTCTTGCGTGCATCCAGGGACTGGAACCAGTGCAGGTCGCCGCGGCGCTTCATCACGCGCTCGACGATGTGCGGCCGGATGGAAACCTTGTGCATCACGCTGGATTGTAGGATAAGGATATGCGCATGCGCGAGGCATACAGCGAGCTCGTCGGGCGCGGGCGGGTGCACCGGCGCTTCTATACCGATCCCGCGGTGTTCGAGGAGGAGCGCGCGCGCATCTTCCGCCGGGTCTGGCTGTGGCTCGGCCATGAAAGCCAGCTCAAGCGCCCGGGCGACTTCTTTACCGCGCGTCTGGCGGGCGAGCGCATCATCGTGGCGCGCCACACCGACGGCGCGATCCACGCCTTCCACAACCGCTGCACGCATCGCGGCGCCGAGGTCTGCCCGGCGAGCGCGGGCAACGCGCGCAACTTCGTCTGCCCGTACCACGCCTGGACGTACCGCACCGACGGCGCGCTCGCTTCGGTGCCGCTCGAGCAGGGCTACGGCGAGGACTTCAAGCGGCGCATGGACGCGCTGCGCCTGGAGCCGGTCGCCCGCATCGCGAGCTACCGCGGCTTCATCTTCGGCAGCCATGCGGCGCAAGGCAACGACTTGCCGACCTATCTCGGCCCGGAAGTGCGCGCCGCCTTCGACAACCTGGTCGACCGGGCGCCCGACGGCGAAATCGAGCTTGCCGGCGGCAGGACGGTGCAGCGCTACCGCGGCAACTGGAAGCTGCAGCTCGAGAACTCGATCGACCTGCTGCACCCCCGCATCCTGCACCGCAGCGCAATCGACGCCGCCGACCGCGTCGACCATGGCGGGCAGCCGCCGTCGATCGAATGGGACATCGTGAAAGCGAACGGCCTCACGCTGCGCGAATGGGACGGCATGCAGATCGCGGCGATGCAGGGCGGGCACTGCTGGATGGCCGGCTTCCTCACCAAGGCGATCGACGAGAATCCGTTGCAGAAGCGCTACCGCGAGCTCATGGTGGAGAGATACGGCGAGCAGCGCGCGAGCGAAATCCTGGCGTTCAACCGCCACAACACCATCGTCTACCCGAACCTGTTCGTGAACTCGCGCGTCGCGCAGATCCGCGTGCTGCAGCCGGTGAGCGTCGACTGCACCGAGCAGCACGGCTACATCTTCCGGCTGAAGGGCGCGCCGGAGGAGATGTTCGAGGCCTCGGTGCGCATGGTGAACACGAACAACTCGCCGTCCTCGATCGTGACCAGCGACGACCACGAGATCTTCGAGCGCATCCAGGAGTCGCTCGGCAGCGGCCGCTACGAATGGGTGGATCTCTCTCGGGGGCTGGAAAGCGAAGAGGGCGCGCAGGGCACCAACGAGCTGCCGATGCGGAACCAGCATCGCGCGTGGGCGCAGTACATGGGCGCATGAGCGTTGAGCAGTGGCACCGGGTGCAGCAGTTCCTGTTCCATGAGGCGCGCCTGCTCGACGAGCGCCGCCTTCAGGAATGGCTCGAGCTATACGCCGAGGACGCCGAGTACTGGGTGCCCTATACCTGGAACCAGCAGAGCCCGAAGGACCATGTCTCGCTCTTCTACGAAACCAAGCGGCTGCTCGGCATGCGCGTCGATCGGCTGGAGCGCGAGTTGTCGCCGCTCGATACGCCGATGGCGCGCACCAATCACTACTTGAGTAATGTGTCCGTGGACGATGATCGAGCCCGGGCTTATCTGCTTTTCGTCGAGTACCGGCGCGAAGAGCAGCGCTGGTTCGCCGCGCGCTGCACCTGGCGCCTGCGGCCGCACGCCGATAGCTTTCGCATCGCCGCCAAGCGCGTCGATTTGCTGAACGCCGACCAGGACGCCGGCCACCTGCGCTTCGCGCTGCCTTTCTAGAGCAAATGAACATCGATTCCCTCTGGCGAGAGAACAGCGTGCACCGCGCGGCGTATGTCGATCCGGCGGTGTTCGCGCTCGAGCAGGAGCGCATTTTCCGGCGCGCGTGGCTCTACGTCGGGCATGAGAGCGAAGTGCCGCGCGCGGGCGACTACGTGCTGCGCCGCCTCGGGCCGGAGGAAGTGCTGCTGGTGCGGCGCGAGGACGGCGGCCTTTCGCTGCTGCACAACCGCTGCGCCCACCGCGGCGCGCGCATCGTCGCCGAGCCCGCTGGCAACGCGCGGCAGCTGCGCTGTCCGTACCACGCGTGGACCTATGCGCTCGACGGCCGCCTGATCGGCGTGCCGCTCGCCGACGGCTATGCGGCGAAGCCCGAGCTCGGCCTGCCGAAGGTGGCGCGGGTCGAGAGCTACCGCGGCTTCGTGTTCGGCTCGCACGCGGCGCAAGGGCCCGGCCTCGCCGAATTCCTCGGCGGGCTGGCGAGCGCGTTCGACAACATGCTCGACCGCGCGCCGGCGGGCACGGTGACGCGCTTCGGCGGCGCGCTGCGCCTGGAGTACCGCGGCAACTGGAAGATGTTCATGGAGAACGCCGTGGATCTGGTGCACCCGAACTATGTGCACCGCAGCTCGATAGAGGGCGCGCGCACAGCGCGCGGGGCGGCTCGCGCCCAGCCTGCGGACTCGCTAACCGAGCAGGCTTCGCAGATGTTCCTCGCCAACGGCATGCGCGGCCCGCAGTGGGACGACGTGCCGCTGCATGCCTTTCCCGGCGGCCACGTCTACATGGGCGGCTTCTACAAGGGCGGGGTCATCGGTGCGCAGCGCGAGGACCCGGTGTTCGCTCACTACCGCAAGCAGCTGGTCGAGCGCCACGGCGAAGAGAAAACCGCTGCGGTGCTCGCGGTGGACCGATTCAACAACCTGGTATGGCCGAATGTCTCGGTGAATTCGCGCTTCGCGGCGATGCGCGTGGTGCATGCGCTCGCCGCCGACCGCACCCAGGTCGAGGTGCTGGGCTTCCGCCTCGACGGCGCCGCACCGCAGATGCACGAGCTCACGCTGCAGTTCATCAACCTCGCGGCGTCGCCGGCCTCCCTGGTCGCCTCGGACGACCTCGAGCTGTTCGAGCGCTGCCAGCGCGGCTTGAGCGCCGCGGCTTCGGACTGGATCGACCTGCGCCGCGGCGTGCTCAGCGACCGGCGCCAGGCCGACGGCTCGACGCTGGGCGGCGGCACCAGCGAGCTCGCCATCCGCAACCAGTTCGAGGCCTGGCTCAGGCACATGCGATGAAGGCGGAGCTGGAGGCCTTCGTGCTGCACGAGGCGCGGCTGCTCGACGAGCGGCGCTTCGCCGAGTGGCTCGCCCTGTTCGCCGAGGACGGCGTGTACTGGGTGCCGACGCTCCCCGGCCAGGGTTCGCCGCAGGAAGCGCTGTCCCTGTTTCACGAGCCGAAGCCGCTGCTCGCCATGCGCGTGGCGCGCCTGGAGCGGACCGACGCGCACATACAGGCGCCGCCGTCGCGCACCGTGCATCACGTCAGCGCCATCGAGACGACGGACGACCTCGAAGTGCGCTCGGCGCTGGTCGTCGCCGAGTGGCGCGCGGGCGAGGCCCGCTGGTTCGCCGGCCGCGTGCTGCATCGCCTGCGGCGCAGCGCCGAAGGCTTGCGCATCGTCCTCAAGCGCGTGGATCTCATCGACAGCGAGGCGCCGCAGCGTGCTATCGCCGTTCCGTTCTAGGAAAACCATCGGCACCGGCGTGCCGCGCGCGCACGCGCGCCGGCTCGCCGCCGGCCGCGGGCGCTACGCGGACGACCTGCGCTTTCCGCGGCTGCTGCACGCGGCGTTTCTGCGCAGCCCGTATCCACACGCACGCATCGTGCGTCTGGATTTCAACGGGTTGAAAGGCGTCATCGCCTACGACGGCGCGACCCTCGGCGCGGTGTGCAAGCCGTGGCAGACGAAGCTGGCGACCTGGCCCACGCATCGCTCGCCGCCGCAGCCGCCACTCGCGATCGAGCGCGCGCTATGGCAGGGACAGCCGGTGGCGATCGTGCTCGCCGAAAGCCGCGCCATCGCGGAGGACGCGGTCGAGCGCATCGAAGTGGAATGGGAGCCGCTCGATGCTCTTGCCGACCCGGAAGCGGCGCTCGAGCCCTCGGCGCCACTCCTGCATCCGGAGCTCGGCAGTAACCTGGCCTTCGAGCACACCATCGAGGGCGGCGCGGCGCCGGCCGGCGGGCGCGCGGTGCAGCGCACGCTGCGTTTCGCCCGCCACACCGGCGTGCCGCTCGAGCCGCGCGCCATCGTCGCCGAGTTCGATCCGAGCGTGCGTCAGCTCACCGTCCATCAGTCCACGCAGGTGCCGCACCAGATGCGCGCGGTCTACGCCGACTGCTTCGGCTTTGCCGAGCAGGACGTTCGCGTGCTCACCCCGGACGTCGGCGGTGGCTTTGGCGTGAAGCTGCACGTATATGACGACGAGATGGCGGTCTGCGCCGCCTCGATCCTGACCGGGCGCGCGGTGAAGTACGTCGGCGACCGGCTGGAAGCCTTCGTCTCGGACATCCACGCGCGCGCGCACCGGATCTCGGTCTCGATGACGCTGGATGCGCAAGCGCGCATTACCGCGCTATCGCTCGACGATCTCGCCGAGGCCGGCGCGTACTCGGCTTATCCGCGTTCGAGCATCCTCGAAGGGCTGCAGGTACTGCTGTTCGCGGGGACGCCGTACGACATCGGCGCTTATCGCGGCCGGCTGCGCGTCGCGTGGCAAAACAAGCCCGCCACCGGGTCCTATCGCGGCGTCGGCCAGCCCCTCGCGTGCGGCGCAATCGAGGCGCTGATCGACGTTTGCGCGCGCGAGGCGAAGATCGATCCGGCAGAGTTTCGCCGCCGCAACTTCCGCCGCCAGGGCGCCACGCCGAGCGGCGTGCAGGCGGGCGGGCTGTCGCACGAGGCCTGCCTCGATCGTCTCCTCAGGCTCATGGACTACGAAGGATTACGCAAACTTCAAAAGCAAGAACGCGAGCGCGGCCGCCAGCTGGGCATCGGCCTTGCCGCGTTCGTCGAGCAGAACGCGCCCGGTGCCGGCTTCTATGGCGCGGCCGGCGTGAAGATCTCGCCGCAGGAAGGCTGCACGCTGCGTCTCGAGCCGTCGGGCAACGTCACCTGCATCACCTCCAACCAGGACCAGGGCCAGGGCGTCGAGACCGCGCTTGCGCAGCTCGTCGCCGAAGAGCTCGACGTGCCGCTCGAGGCGGTGCGCGTCGCCGGCGGCGATACGCTGATGACGTCGGTGGGCGGCGGCACCTTCGCCTCGCGCGGCCTCACCATCGCCGGCGAGGCCGTGCTCAGCGCCGCGCGCTCTCTTGCGAAGCGCATTGCGGCAGTGCGCGAGGCGATGAAGCTTGCCGACGCGCCGCTCTCCGAGATTGCCGCGCTGATGAACTACCGGCAGCACCTGCTGCCGCCGGGCCTCGACGCCGGTCCTGCGGTCACCGCGCATGCCGTGATGCCGCAGCCCTATCTGCTGGCGAACGGCATCCATGCGAGCCTGGTGGAGGTCGATCCGCAGACCGGGTTCATCAAGCTGCTCAAGCACTGGGTGGTGGAAGACTGCGGCCGCGTGGTCAATCCGCTGCTCGCCGACGAGCAGCTGCGCGGCGGGGTGGTGCAAGGCCTCGGCGCGGCGCTCTACGAGGAATGCATCTACGACGAAGGCGCGCAGCTCGTAAACGGCTCGATGGCCGATTATCTGGTGCCGATGGCCGGCGAGATGCCGGACATCTTCATCGACCACGTCGAGACGCCGGTGCCGGGGACGCTGCTCGGCGCCAAGGGCATCGGTGAGGCCGGGACCATCGGCGCGGCGGCCGCAGTCGGCAACGCGATCAACGACGCGCTGGCGCCGTTTGGCGCCGAGGTGCTGCGCCAGCCTTATACGCCGGAGCGGATTCTGGAGGCGCTGCGCAATGCGCATCGTTGATTGCCGCGAGCGCACGGTCGGCATCGGCGCCGCGATGCGCAACGCCTCGATCAACTTCGGCGCGATGACGGCCTCGGCGCTCGCGCTCGTGACCGACCGCGGCATCACCGGATACGCATTCGATTCCATCGGCCGCTATGGCAAAGGCGCGCTGCTCCGCGAGCGTTTCATTCCGCGTCTGCTGCGTGCGCAGCCCGCAAGCCTCCTTGATGCCGACGGATTGCCGGATCCGGCTGCCTTCGTGCACGCCGTGATGACGGACGAAAAGGCCGGCGGCCATGGCGAGCGCCCGGGAGCGGTCGGCCTGATCGAAGCCGCCGCCTGGGACCTGAGGGCCAAGATGCAGGGCGTGCCGCTCTGGAACTCGATTTCGCAGTATTTCCGTATTGCTTCTTCAGAACCAATGATCTCGGTCTATGCGTCGTGCGGTCACTTTCGCACCGACGACATCCTCAGAGATGAAGTCAAGCGCGCCATCGACGCCGGCTATACCTGCGTAAAGATCAAAGTCGCCGGCGACCTGGCCAGCGACCTGAAACGCCTGGAGCGCGCGGCGGCCGCGCTGCCGCGGCACGCGACCTGGGCCGTGGACGTCAACGGAGCCCTGGAAGAAAAAAACATGCGGCCATGGCTGGACGCGCTCGCACCGTTCAAGCTGGCATGGATCGAGGAGCCGGCGGCACCGCTCGATTACGAGTTCCTCAAGCAGTGCGCACGCACCAGCGCCGCGCCGCTCGCTACCGGCGAGAACCTGTTCTCGTTCGACGATGCGAGGAATCTCTTGCGTTACGGTGGCCTGCGGCCGGCGCGCGACTTCGTGCAGGTCGACCCGCTGCTCGCCTACGGGGTGGGCGAGTACGCGAAGATCATCGCCCTCTACGAAGCCGCGGGGTGGAAGCGCACGCAGTTCCTGCCGCACGCCGGGCACCTTTTTGCCGCGCACTGCGTGGCCGGCCTCGGTCTCGGCATGGCGGAGGCGGCGCCCGACGCTTCGCTTTCCTACGGCGGCTACTGGGACGGAGTGCAAGTCGGCGGCGGCCGCGTCACAATCCCCGACACGCCCGGCGTCGGCTACGAGCGCAAGTCCAATCTTCACGCACTACTGGAGTTCTCATGACAGCGAAGCTTCGTCACATCGCGATCTCGGTCCCCGAGCTCAAGCCGGCGGCCGAGTTCTACAAGAAGACGTTCGGTCTCGAGGAAGTGAACTACGTCGAGACCCCCTATGGCGACGGGCTCTCCCTCACCGACGGCGTCATCAATCTGACGCTGCTCAAGTTCCACAGCGACGACGCCGCCGGCGACGAGCGCGGCAAGGATTTCCACGGCATCCACCACATGGGCTTCGTCGTCGACGACCTGGAGGCCTACACCGAGCGCGTGAAGCAGAACGGCGGCCGCTTCCACCGCGAGCTGAAGGGCGGCGGCGGCGTCGACTTCGAGCGCAAGTTCCGCGACCCGAACGGGGTGGTGTTCGACATCTCGCACAAGGGCTGGGTCGGGATCGAGGAATGAAGATCGCCGTCATCGGCGGCGGCAACGGCGCTCTCGCAGCCGCGGTCGATCTCACGGCGCAAGGCCACGAGGTCCGCCACTGGCGCCGGAATACTGGCGCGCTCACGAATTCCCTCACGCTCAAGGACGCCGATGGGGAGCGCAGCGTCTCGGTACGGGCATGTGAAGAAATGGAAGAGGCCCTGAAAGGTGCCGAACTGGTATTCATGCCCGATCCGGCGTTCACCCAGGCCGACAATGCGAAACGCATCGCGCCGCATCTCGCCGATGGCCAGGTGGTGTTTCTTGCTCCGGGCACATTCGGTTCCTATGTCATGTCGAAGATCATCCGCGAGGCCGGTAATCGCGCCGACTTCGCCTTCGCCGAGACCGGCACGCTGCCGTGGCTTACGCGCAAGCACGGGCCGACGACCGCGGCGATCACGGCGAGGGCCACGCGTCTGCCGACCGGCGTGTACCCGAAAAAGAGTAGCGCGCATGCTTTCGGGGTGATCAGAAAGGCGTTCAAGAGCATCGAGCCGGTGGAAGACGCGCTGTCGGGTGCGCTGATGAACGCCGGCCCGATCATTCATCCGCCGCTCATCCTGATGAACGCCGGGCCGCTCGAGCATTTCGAGAAGTGGGATATTCACAAGGAGGGCACGCAGCCTTCCATCCGGCGGGTCACGGATGCGCTCGACGCGGAACGCATCGCGGCGCGCGAGGCGCTCGGCTACAAGGCGCCGCACTTTCCGCTCGCCGATCACTACAAATCCGACGGCGACGAGTGGATGTACGGCCGCAAGGTGCACAAGAAGCTTACCGACTCGAACGACTGGCGCGAGCGCATCGTTCTCACCGAGCATCGCTACATGCGCGAGGACGTGGAGTACGGGCTCGCGTTCCTGGTCTCGGTGTGCGAGCGGGCCGGCGTGCCGTGCCCGGTGGCGCGCGGGCTGCTCGCGCTTGGTTCGGCGGTGCTGGGCCGCGACCTGCGCAGGGAAGGCCGCACGCTGGAGAATCTCGGACTCGTGCAAGCCGATCTGAAGGCGATCCTGTGAAGATCGCCGCGCTCGGTGCCGGTCGCATGGGCCGCGGCATCGGCCACGTGTTCGCCTATGCCGGTTATTCGGTCGACATCATCGACTTCAAGCCCGGCAAGCGCGACCTTCGCTCGGTGGTGATGGCCGAGATCGAAGGCAACCTGCGCCTGCTTGGCGAACTCGGCGTGCTCGATGAGCAGCAGCGGAAGACCATCCTGGGCCGGATCCGGGTCGTCGCGCACCCTGACGCCCCCGGTGCACTCGAGGCCGCGGATGTGCTGTTCGAGGGAGTCACCGAGACCTTGGACGCCAAGCGCGATGCCTTTGAGCGCGCGTGCCAGCACCTGCGGCCCGATGCGATCATCGCCTCCACGACTTCCTCGATGCTGGCGGACAAGCTGGCGGAGATGGTCACGCATCCGCGACGCTTCCTGAATGCGCATTTCCTCAATCCGGCTTACCTGATTCCATTGGTGGAAGTCAGCCCGGCCAAAGCCACTGCCGAGAGCACCTTCACCGCCATGAAGAACCTGCTCGAGGCCGCCGGCAAGGTCGTGGTGCGTTGCGCGCCATCGCCCGGCTTCATCGTGCCCCGCCTGCAGGCCGCGGCGATGAACGAGGCGGCGCGGCTGGTGGAGGAAGGGGTCGCCACGCCGGAGGACATCGACAAGGCGGTGCGCGCCGGTTTCGGCCCGCGCTACAGCGCCATGGGACTGTGCGAATTCATCGATTTCGGCGGGCTCGATATCCTGTACTACGCGTCGAGCTCGATGGCCAAGGCACTCAATGCGCCGCGCTACGAGCCGCCGGCGCTGGTGAAGCAGCTGATGGAGGAAGGCAAGCGCGGCGCGCGCGAGGGCCAGGGGCTGTACGACTGGCGCGGCCGCGACCTCGGGGCTTACCAGAAGGACCTGCTCGGACGCTACGTGCGCCTTTTCCGCTATCTCGAAATGCTGCCGCCGCCGAAGGCCTAAGATAAGGACGATGAACTACCAGACCCTCGCAATCGAGCCGCAGGGCGAGCACATCCTGCTCGTCCGTCTCAATCGTCCGCAGGTCCTGAACGCGCTGAATACCCAGATGGGTAAGGACCAGCACGACCTATGGACGCGCCTGACGGCCGAGCCTGGAAACACGCGCTGCGTCGTGCTGACCGGCGCGGGAGATCGCGCGTTCTGCGCCGGCGCCGACTTGAAGGAGCGCGACGGCATGACCGAGACAGTCTGGCGCGCGCAGCACGAAATCTTCGAGCGCGCGTTCATGGCGCTGATGGAGCTGCCGCTGCCGATCATCGCGGCGGTCAATGGCCACGCCTTCGGCGGCGGCCTGGAGATGGCGCTGTGCTGCGATTTCATCTACGCCGCGCGCACCGCGCGCATGGCGCTCTCCGAGACGCGCCTCGGCCTGATGCCGGGCGGCGCCGGGACGCAGAACCTGCCGCGCGCGGCCGGTGAGCGCCGCGCCAAGGAGCTCATCATGACCGCGCAGGCATTCGATGCGCAGCAGGGCTACGAGTGGGGCATCGTCAACCGGGTGTGCGACGACGCGCTGGCAGAGGCTTTGAGTACTGCTGAAAAAATCTCGGAGAACGCACCGCTCGCCGTGCGCCAGGCGAAGAAGTCGGCTCACTACGGCCTGCAGATGGACCTCGCCACCGGCTACCGCTTCGAGATCGAGGCCTACAACCAGCTGGTCGCCACCGAGGATCGCAAGGAAGGCGTGCGCGCCTTCAACGAGAAGCGCAAGCCCAAGTTCCAAGGCAAGTGATGATCCCGCCGTACCGCGCCGATCACATCGGCAGCCTGCTGCGTCCGAAGAAGCTGCGCGACGCCTTTCGCAATCTCTCCGGCGCCGAATTGCGGGCAGTGCAGGACGACTGCATCCGCGAGGTGGTGAAGCTGCAGAAGGATTGCGGGCTGGAAGTCGTCACCGACGGCGAATTCCGCCGCATTTCCTATTGGGAGAAGTTCGTGCGGCTCACCAAGGGCCTCGAGGTGCGCGACGCGGTGTTCACCTTCCACGACGCGGCGGGCCACGAGTCCAAGTTCACCGCGCCTTATGTCAGCGGCAAGGTGTCGCGCACCGAGCCGATCACCTTGGATGAGTTTCAGTTTCAGAATCAAAAAGTGACCATGCCGGCGCCCTCCACGATGCATTTCTACCGCTTCACGGATTGGGGCAGCGCTTACCGCGACGCGGCTGAATTTTTTTCCGAGCTGGGCAAGGTCTACCAGCAGGAAATGGCCGACCTCGCGAAGAAAGGCTGCCGCTACGTGCAGCTCGACGAGGTCGCGGTCGCGATCCTATGCGACCCGGCGGCGCGCGAGAAGGTGAAGGCGGGCGGCGAGGATCCGGATCGCCTGGTCGACCTCTACATCGACGCCATCAACCACGCGGTGAAGAACCGCCCGGCCGGAATGACCGTCGGCGTCCACGTCTGCCGCGGCAACTACAAGGGGATGTACCTTTCCGAGGGCGGCTACGACTCGGTGGCGGAAAAGTTCTTCAGCCGCACCCATGTCGACCATTTCCTGCTCGAGTTCGACACGCCGCGCGCCGGCGGCTTCGCACCGCTGCGCTTCGTGCCGAAGGGCAAGGGCGTGGTGCTGGGGCTTGTCAGCTCGAAGACCCCGCAGCTGGAACGCGTCGACGTCCTCAAGCGCCGAACGGATGAAGCCTCCCGCTTCCTCGATGCCGAAAGGCTCGCCATCAGCCCGCAATGCGGCTTCGCCAGCACGATGGGCGGCAATCCGCTCACCGAGGCCGACGAGCGCGCCAAGCTCAAGCTGTGCGTCGACGCTGCACGCGCCATTTGGCAATGACGGTCTACGCGCTCAACCTGTTCAACATCGCGAACCGCGAGGAGTACCTGGCTTACTCCAAGCGCTCGGCACGCGAGGTGCAGGCGCACGGCGGCCGGGTGGTCGCGCTCGGCAAGTTTCGCGAGGCGGCCGCAGGTGAGATCAAGCCGCGTCAGGTGCTGATCCTGGTCGAGTGGGATTCGAAGGAAGCGTTCGACAGCTACTGCAACGACCCGAAGATCGCCGACCTCCATCCGCACCGGGTGAACGGAAGCGCGGACTACATCTGGCACCTGTTCGACCGCCTGGACGACCTGCGCCCGCTGCTCAAGTAGATGCGCATCCTCGTCGTCGGCGCTGGGCCCGCGGGCCTGTACTTCTCCTATCTCGCCAAGCGGCGGCACCCGGACTGGCAGATCCGCGTGGTCGAGCAGAACCGCGCCGACTCGACCTTCGGCTTCGGCGTGGTGTTCTCCGACCGCGCGCTCGAGTTCCTGCGCGGCGACGATGCGACGACGTACGACCTGATCACGCCGCAGATGGAGGTCTGGTCCGACATCACCGTTGTACATCGCGGCACGCCGGTGGTGATCGACGGCATCGGCTTCGCCGCCATCGGGCGATTGAAGTTGCTGGGATTGTTGCAGCGACAGGCTGCCAACGTGGGCGTGACCCCGGAGTATGAAAGGGCGGTTTCCTCGGAAAATGCTGGGTATGACCTGATCGTCGCGGCTGACGGCGTCAATTCCACCGTCAGGGGCTGGCATGACTTCGGTACAACGGTCTCCCGGTTGGAGAACAAATTCGCCTGGTACGGCACGACCAAGGTGTTCGATACGCTGACGCAGACCTTCGTCGAGAACGAGCACGGCACGTTCAACGCGCACCACTACCGGCACTCGTCGGAGATGAGCACCTTCGTGGTCGAGTGCGACCCTCGTACCTGGCAGCGAGCCGGTTTTGCCGCCAAGGATGAGGCCGAGACGCTTCAATATTGCGAACAGGCATTCGAGGCAACATTGGGAGGGCACCGTCTGGTGTCGAATCGATCGGTGTGGAGGAACTTTCCGAACCTGCGCAACCAACGCTGGTCGGTCGGGAACACCGTGCTGATCGGCGACGCGCTGCGCACGGCGCATTTCTCGATCGGCTCGGGCACGCGGCTCGCCATGGAGGACGCGATTGCGCTCAACAAGGCGCTGGCAGAGGAAGCTTCCATTGAAAAAGCACTGGCGACGTTCGAGGCCGCGCGCCGGCCGATCGTCGACAAGCTGCTCGCCGCGGCCGACGCGAGCGGGGCCTGGTACGAGCGTTTCCCCGAGCACATGAAACTCGCCCCGCGCGACTTCGCGTGGAGCTATATTCAGAGGAGTGGCCGCATCGATCCGGTGCGGCTGAGGAAAATTTCCCCCAAATTCGTCGATGGAAACTAAGGCAATGCTTTTCCCTACGACCCTGGTTGGCAGCTATCCGCAACCGGAATGGCTGATCGATCGCAAGAAGCTCGCCGGGCGCTTTCCGCCGCGAGTGCGTGCGAAAGAGCTCTGGCGCATTCCGGAGCCGTACCTTGCGGAGGCGCAGGACGATGCGACCGTGCTCGCCATCCGCGCGCAGGAGCAGGCGGGGCTGGACATCATCACCGACGGCGAGATCCGGCGCGAGAGCTACTCCAACCGCTTCGCCACCGCGCTCGAAGGCGTGGATATCGATAATCCCGGCAGCGCGCTGGACCGCTCCGGCCATCCGAACCCGGTGCCGCGCGTGGTCGGCAAGATTCGCCGCAAGCACCCGGTCGAAGTCCAGGATCTTCTGTTCCTGAAAAAGCATACGAAGAAGCAGGTGAAGATGACCGTGCCCGGTCCCTTCACCATGTCGCAGCAGGCGCAGAACGACTTCTACAAGTCGGAGGAAGAAGCGGCGATGGACTACGCCGCCGCGGTGAACGAGGAGATCAAGGACCTGTTCGCCAATGGCGCGGACATCGTGCAGATCGACGAGCCGTATATGCAGGCGCGGCCTGAAAGGGCACGGCAGTACGGTCTGAAGGCCCTGAATCGAGCTCTTGAGAACATCAATGGTGTTACTGCAGTCCACATCTGCTTCGGTTACGCGGCAATTATCCACGCGCGCCCGGAGGGCTATTCTTTCCTGCCCGAGTTCGCCGCCTGCTCCTGCAAGCAGGTCTCGATCGAGACCGCGCAATCGAATCTCGACACCGCCGTGCTCGCCAAGCTTCCGGACAAGAAAATCATGGTCGGTTGCATCGATCTTTCCGACATGACGATCGAGACGCCGCAGAAAGTCGTCGAGCGGCTGAAAAAGGCGCTCAAGCATGTGAAGCCGGAGAACGTGATCGTCGCGCCCGACTGCGGCATGAAGTACCTGCCGGGCGAAGTCGCGTTCGGCAAGCTGAAGGCGATGGTCGAGGGCGCCCGGCTGCTGCGCAAGGAATTCCAGTGAGGCCGCCGTTTCGCGTCGAGCACGTCGGCAGCTTCCTGCGGCCGGAGCGCCTGATCCAGGCGGCGCGCGACCGCAAGGCCGGGAAGATCAGCGACGACGAGGTGAAGCGCCTGCAGGACGAATGCGTGCGCGAGATCGTGACGTTCCAGGACGCGATCGGCCTGCCTTCGATCACCGACGGGGAATTCCGCCGCCGCAGCTGGTCGGCGGGATTCATCGACGCCGTCGAGGGATTCGGCCTGCGCGATGGCACCTTGAGCTTCCGGAACGAAAGCTCGGTGATCGGGGTCGCCTCCTCTCCCTACGCGAAAGCGCCGCTCAAGCGGCGCCAGCGCATCGTCGCCGACGACTACCGCTTCCTCAAGTCCGTGGTACGGAAAGGCGTGCCCAAGGTGACCATGGCTGCGCCCGACGTCATGCACTACTTCCTCGGGCCGAAGGCGTTCGATACCGCCGTCTATCGTGACCGCGAGGCCTACTTCAGCGCCCTGACGCGGATCTACCGCGACGAGATCGACGAGCTGGCGAAGGAAGGCTGCACTTACCTGCAACTCGACGATACCGCGCTGCCGTGCAACTGCGACGTGCACGCCCGCGAGGACGTGAAGGCGCGCGGCGAGGACCCCGACGAGCTGACCACGCGCTATGCGCATCTCCTCAATGAATGCATCGCCACGCGGCCGAAGGGCATGGCGGTGGCGATTCATTTGTGCCGCGGCAACCTGAAAGGCGCCTGGATGGCCGAGGGCGGCTACGAGCCGATCGCCGAGGCGCTGTTCAACAAGCTCGACGTCGGCATCTACTGCCTCGAATACGACACCGAGCGCGCCGGCGACTTCGCGCCCCTGCGGTTCGTACCGAAGGGCAAGCGCGTGATCCTTGGCCTGGTGAGTACCAAGACGCCACACTTGGAATCCAAAGACGAGCTGAAGCGCAAGATCGACCAGGCTGCCAAACACATTCCGCTCGAGCAGCTCGGCATCGGCCCGCAATGCGGCTTCTCGAGCGGCGGCGGCAGCGGCCAGGCGGTGACGCAGGACGACACGCGGCGCAAGCTCGAGTTGGTCATGGAGGTGGCGCATGACGTCTGGGGATAAGAAAGGGAAGGGAAAAGGCTCAGGCCTCGCTCGGGGCCTCACCAACTACGGCGATCCGGCGTTCTCGCTTTACCTGCGGCGCTCGTTCGCCAAGAGCATGGGCTACTCCAGCGAGATGCTCACCCGCCCGGTCGTCGGCATCGCCGATTCGCGCAGCGGCTTCAACAACTGCCACCGGCATTTTCCCGAGCTGATCGAAGCGGTGAAGCGCGGGGTGCTGGCCGCCGGCGGCCTGCCGGTCGAATTTCCCACCGTGTCTCTCGGCGAAGTGTTCCTGCATCCGACGTCGATGATGTTCAGGAACCTGATGTCGATCGACGTCGAGGAGATGATCCGCGCGCAGCCGATGGACGCCGTGGTCCTGGTCGGCGGCTGCGACAAGACCGTTCCCGCGCAGCTCATGGGCGCGGCATCGGCGGACATCCCGGCGGTCCAGCTCATCGCCGGGCCGATGATGCCCACGTCCTACCGCGGCGAGCGCCTCGGCGCGTGCACCGACTGCCGGCGATTCTGGGCGATGCACCGCGCCGGAAAGGTGGATGAGAAAGGAATCGACGAAGTCGAAGGCAACCTCGCCACCACAGCCGGCACCTGCGCGGTGATGGGCACCGCATCGACCATGGCGTCGATCGCCGAAGCGCTCGGCATGGCGCTTCCCGGCACCGCCGCCATTCCGGCGGTGCACGCCGACCGACTTCGCGCCGCCGAGGAAAGCGGGCGCCGCGCGGTGCAGATGGCCGCGTCTCCCGTGCGTCCGAGCGAGATCATCACCGAGAAATCCGTCGAGAACGCGCTGCGCGTGCTGCTGGCGATCGGCGGCTCGACGAATGCCATCGTGCACCTGACCGCGATTGCGGGACGAGCAGGCATCCACATTTCGCTCAAAAAACTGAATGAGCTGTCGGATTCAACGCCGGTGCTGGTGGATCTAAAGCCAACCGGCCAGCATTACATGTCGGATCTTTACGCCGCTGGCGGCGTCGGCGCGGTGCTGCGCGAGCTGCGGCCGCTGCTCAATCTCGACTGCATGACCGTCGCCGGCGTGACGCTGAAACAAGTCCTCGACCAGCTGCCGCCGTGGGTCGATCGCGCCGTGGTGCGCGAATTCAAGAATCCGATTTCTCCGGTCGGCGGGCTGGTCGGCCTGTTCGGCTCGCTCGCCCCCAACGGCGCGATCCTCAAGCGCTCGGCGGCCGATCCCACGCTGTTCGAGAAAGAGGGACGCGCGGTGGTATTCAGCTCGCTCGACGACCTGTCGGCGCGCGTCGACGATCCGGACCTGGACATCAAGGCCGACGATTTCATGGTGCTGCAGAACGCCGGGCCGAAGTCCGGCTACGCGATGCCCGAAGCGGGCTACCTGCCGATCCCATCGAAACTCGCGCGCGCCGGCGTGAAGGACATGGTGCGCATCTCGGATGCGCGCATGAGCGGTACCGCGTACGGGACGATCGTGCTGCACGTTTCGCCCGAGGCAGCCGTCGGCGGGGCTTTGGCGCTGGTGAAAAACGGCGACCGGATTCGCCTTTCTGTTCGCGAGCGCATCATCGATCTTCTTGTGAACGAAAAAGAACTTGCCGCCCGCAAGGCTCGGTGGAAACCGCCTATTACGATACCCACGCGCGGCTACGCGAAGCTGTACATGGACCACGTGCTCCAGGCGGAGTACGGCTGCGATTTCGATTTCCTGCGGAAGAGCTGAGCTCGATGAGGCGGCGTACATTCGTCAGCGGACTGGTCATCGCGCTGGCGACTCCCGGCGTCCGCGCCCAAGCAACAGGGCGTGTGAGGCGCATCGGCGTATTGAGCTTCGGTACTGGGCCCGTACCGGGTGCGCCGGCAGAGCCGATCGTGCGTCACTTGCGCGCGCTCGGCTATCTCGAAGGAAGCAACGTTGCGTTCGAGCGGCGCTATGCCGGCGGCGTGCGCGAGCGCTACCCGGAACTCGCCGCCGAGCTTGTGCGCAGCAAGGTGGAGGTCATTTTTGCATCGGGTTCGGATGTGGCACGGGCATTTCGCGACGCCGGTTCGAGCGTGCCGGTTGTGTTCGTGGTGAGCGACGATCCAGTCGAGACCGGGCTTGTCCAGAGTCTTGCTCGGCCCGGCGGCCTTTTTACGGGCATCTCGCTCATGTCACCCGAGCTTGGGGGAAAGCGGCTCGAATATCTCAAGCTTGCGCTGCCTGGGCTGAGCCGTGTCGCGGTGCTCTACGACAAGGGGCATGAAGCCTATCTCGCGCATATGCGCTCTCCTGCCGAGAAGTTGGGGATGGCATTGCTGCCGATCGAGTTCGCTGGCATCCCGGATTTTCCGGGTGCGTTCGCCGCGGCGACGCTCGAGCGCGCTCAGGCGATGTTCGTAGCACCGAACCGATTTTCGCTGTTCTACGCCGCGCGCCTCGCCGAGCTCTCGATCCAGCACCGCATACCGGCCATCTCGGCCTACGACATATTCGCGAATGCGGGCGGCCTGCTGTCCTACGGCCCGATCCAGGACGATGCGACCGTGCGCGCTGCGGCGCTGATCGACAGGGTCCTCAGGGGCGCGAAGCCTGCCGAGCTGCCTGTTGAACAGCCGACCCGCATCGTGCTGGTGGTGAACAAACGCACCGCGAGCGCGCTCGGCATTACGTTGCCCCAGGCTCTCCTGCAGCAGGCGGAGCGCGTGATCGAATAGTGCTGGCTCAGTGGCGACCTGCCGTTGCGTGCAAGCCCTCGTACGAGATCGAATGAAAGCGCCCGCCAAGCTGGTCTGCTTCGAGGCGTACTGGAACGAGAAGCTGTCCCAGACGTTCTCGGTGAAGGGCTTTTTCGAGGCGATGGCGCCGCTCGCGCATCCGCCGCTCACGGTGGCGCACCGCTTCATCGAGTCGGAAGCCGGCCTCGCTTACTACGCGAAGCGGCCCGATGGCCTCATGTGGCGCAGCAAGGAGTTCTTCAACACCCCGATCTATTACCTCGCGTTCCACGGGCGGCCGGGCGCGGTGCGCTCGCTGCTCGAGCGCATCGAGGAGGACAAGCTGTGCGAGGCGTTCGCCGGCTATGGCGGCTACAAGAACCTCGTGTACTTCGCCTGCTGCAATGTCCTGCGCGGCAAGAAAGGGCGCAGCTTCGCGCGCCGCTTCCTGAAGACCTCGGGGGTGAAGGCCGTGATCGGCTACACCACGACCGTGGACTGGATGGCGAGCCTGGTGTGCGACATGCTGTTCCTGCACCGTTTTTATGCCGACCCGTCGCCGTGGAAGAACCTGCGACGCATCTTCAACTCGGTGATCCGGGACTATCCGGCCGCGCGCCGGCTCGGCTACACGCTCATCACGCGCGGCGTAAGGCCTGGGGGTGGCGCCCGACTATAGTGGTGGTAGGGGTACGTGTTCACTAACCAAGGAGGGTCATGAGCATGCTCGACGGTCGCAACTTCACTGGCATCGTCCTCGAATGCGGCAAGACCGAGGGCGACGCCGATACCATCGTCTTCAAGAACGGGCGCTTCCGCTCCACCGCGTGCGACAAGTACGACTACGGCGACGGCGCCTATACGGCGACCAAGGCGGACGGCGGGGTTCGCTTCCAGGCCGAGACCGAGAGCCCCAAGTACGGCAAGCTGGTCTGGGAGGGCGTGGTGCGCGGAAAGCGGCTCGATGCCTCGTTCACCATGGTGCGCGACGGCAAGACGCTGGGCGAGAAGTGGGTCCTCGCGGGCGAGAAATGAGCCCGTATCACGAGAAATCGCGCGAGCTGCAGGACCGGTTCGACACCCGCCGCTTAGCCGACCGGCTGGCGGAAAAACTGTCGCGCACGGCCTTCACCGCCGAGGACAAGGCGTTCGTCGAGAGCCGCGCGATGTTCTTCCTCGCCAGCGCCGACGCCGACGGCCAGCCGGATTGCTCGTACAAGGGCGGCGTGCCGGGCTTCGTGCGGGTCACGGGCGCCTCGGAGCTGTCGTTTCCCAGCTATGACGGCAACGGCATGTTCCGCAGCCTCGGCAACGTGCTTGCCAACCCGCGGGTCGGGTTGCTGTTCCTGGACTTCGAGCAGCCGCGGCGGCTGCGGGTGCTCGGCCGCGCGCGGCTCGAGGAACCGCGCGGCGAGTTCGAGGGCGAGCAGCTCGTGGTGCGCGTTCAGGCCGAGCAGATCTTCCCCAACTGCCCGCGCTACATCCACCGCATGCAGCTCATCGAAACCTCGGTCTACGCGCCGCGCCCGGGGCACGAGCCGCCCGAGCCGGCCTGGAAAACAAGCTTCAAGGACGTGCTGCCGAAAGGTTGAGCGGCGGTTGACAGACCGGCCGCAGATACTTCAAGCTTCATCTATTCAGGCTTAGAGTAGCCGCCGTGGACCGGGAATTCATCGCCCGGCGCGGGTGACCACAGCGCGCTGCGCATCTGGCTGCGGCTGCTCACCTGCACCCAGCTGATCGAGCGCCGCGTGCGCTCGGGGCTGCGCGAGGAGTTCGCCACCACCCTGCCGCGCTTCGACCTGATGGCGCAGCTCGAGCGCCATCGCGAGGGCCTGAAGATGAACGAGCTCTCGCGCCTGCTGATGGTCACCGGCGGCAACATCACCGCGATCGTCGACCAGCTGGAGAAGGAAGGCCAGGTCGAGCGCCTGGACGATTCCGCCGACCGGCGGGCATTTCGCATCCGCCTCACCCGGGCGGGCGAGAAGAGCTTCACCGAGATGGCGCGCGCGCACGAGCAGTGGGTGGTCGAGCTGCTCGCCGGCCTGACGCGCAAGGAGCACGACGAGCTGCTCAAGCTGCTCGCCAAGCTGAAACAGCACGCGATGGAGGTGGTGTCATGACTCCCAAGCATTTTCGCTGGCGCATGGAAGGCGACGTCGGCGTGGTGACGCTGAATCGCCCGGAGCGCAAGAACCCGTTGACGTTCGACTCGTACGCCGAGCTGCGCGATTTCTTTGGAAATCTGAAAAACGAAAAAAAAGTGAAAGCCGTGGTCATCACCGGCGCCGGCGGCAACTTCTGCTCCGGCGGCGACGTGCACGAGATCATCGGCCCGCTCACCAAGATGAAGCTGCCGCAGCTGCTCGAGTTCACCACCATGACCGGCAATCTGGTGAAGGCCATGCGCCATTGCCCGCAGCCGATCATCGCCGCGGTGGAGGGCGTGTGCGCCGGCGCCGGCGCCATCCTCGCCATGGCTTCCGACCTGCGCTACGCCGCGCCCTCGGCGAAAGTCGCCTTTCTCTTCGTGCGCGTCGGCCTCGCTGGCTGCGACATGGGCGCCTGCGCCATCCTGCCGCGCATCGTCGGCCAGGGACGCGCCGCCGAGCTTCTGTATACGGGCCGATCGATGAGCGCCGACGAGGGCCAGGCATGGGGGTTTTTCAACCAGGTGGTCGATCCGGTCATTGCCCAGGGCGCTCGAGGTGGCGAGGGATCTCGCCAGCGGCCCCACGCTCGCGCATGCCGTCACCAAGAAGATGCTGCACCAGGAATGGAACGTCGGCGTCGACCAGGCGATCGACATGGAAGCCGTGGCGCAGGCCGAGCTCATGCAGACCAAGGACTTTCACCGCGCCTACGAAGCCTTCGCGGCGAAGCGCAAGCCGGTATTTCAGGGCGACTGATGGACCGGTTTGCGCACTACGCGTGGCCTTTTTTCGAGGCCAGGCATCCAAAGCTTGCCGACGAGGCGGAGAGCTGGTCGAAGGAAAACCTCGGCCACGCGCACGGTAACGATGCCGATGGCATCTGCAAGCGCCTGGTGCAGGACCTGGGATGCGCCGGGTACCTGCGTCACTGCGTGTCCGATAAGCCCGACGTGCGCTCGATCGCGATCCTGCGCGAAGTATTCGCCTACCACGCTGGACTCGCCGATTTCTCCTTCGTGATGCAGGGCCTCGGCAGCGGCCCCATCGCCCTGGCGGGCAGCGACGCGCTGAAGAAGCAGTACCTGCCGAAAGCCGCCGCCGGCGACGCCATCGCTGCCTTCGCGCTGTCCGAACCGGACGCGGGCTCCGACGTCCAAGCCATGAGCACCGTGGCCAGAAAGAAGGGCGATGCGTGGGCGCTGGACGGTACCAAGACCTGGATCTCCAACGGCGGCATCGCCGACTTCTACGTGGTGTTTGCGAAGGCCGACGAGGGCATCAGCGCCTTCGTGGTGGAGGCGAAGGAAGTGGATGCCTCCGAGCGCATCGACATCGTCGCGCCGCATCCGATGGCCGTGATCAAGCTGAACGGCAGCAAGGGAACGCTGCTGGGCGAAGCTGGTCAAGGCTTCAAGCTGGCGATGCGCAACCTGGACATCTTTCGCACCACCGTCGCGGCTGCGGCACTGGGATTTTCGCGGCGCGCGCTCGACGAGTCGCTGGCGCGGGCGCGCGAGCGCAAGATGTTCGGCCAGGCGCTGGCCGACTTCCAGATGACGCAGGCCAAGCTCGCCGACATGGCGACACAGATCGACGCCGGCGCGCTATTGACCTATCGCAGTGCATGGACAAAAGACGTGAAGGAGCCAGAGGGTCACCCGCGAAGCGGCGATGGCGAAGATGTTCGCCACCGAAGCGGCGCAGGCCATCATCGACGACGCGGTGCAGATCTGCGGTGGCCTCGGCGTGATGCGCGGCCATCCGGTGGAGCGCCTGTACCGCGAGGTGCGGGCGCTGCGCATCTATGAGGGTGCTACCGAAGTGCAAAAGCTGATCATTTCCCGCGACCTGCTGAAATCATGAGCTACACCGCGCATACCGATACCTTCGCGCGCGACAACCTGCCGCCGCGCAGCGCGTGGCCCGAGTTCCGCTTCGACCTGCCCGAGCTCAAGTATCCGGGGCGCATGAACTGCGCCACCGAGCTTCTCGACAAGCCGGTGACGCGCGGCTACGGCCATCGCATCGCGCTGCGCACGCCCGACGGCGAGTGCACCTACACGCAGCTCTTCACCCAGGCCAACCGCCTGGCCAATGTGCTGGTGCGCGAGATGGGCCTCAAGCCGGGCAACCGCGTCCTGCTGCGCGGGCCGAACAACCCGATGATGGCCGCCTGCTGGTTCGCGGTGATAAAGGCCGGCGGCGTCTGCGTCGCCACCATGCCGCTGCTACGCGCGAAGGAGCTCACGGACATCATCAGTAAGGCGGAAGTCACGCACGCGCTGTGCGACAAGCGCCTGGAGCAACGAACTGAAGGCAGCGCAGGAAGCTTGCCCTTCGCTGAAGGAAATCAAGTATTGGTACGACGAGAGCCCGGACTCGATCGACTCCCTGGTGCTGAAGCAGCCGCTGTGGTTCACCAACGTGCCGACCGCCGCGGATGACGTCGCGCTGATCGCTTTCACTTCCGGCACCACCGGCAAGCCGAAGGGAACGATGCATTTCCATCGCGACGTCGTGGCGATGTGCGACTGCTTCCCGCGCTCGATCCTCAAGGCGCACAAGGACGACATCTTCTGCGGCACGCCGCCGCTCGCCTTCACCTTCGGCCTCGGCGGCATGCTGTGCTTCCCGATGCGCGTCGGCGCTTCCAGCGTGCTGGTCGAGAAGCACACGCCGGAGAGCCTGCTGGAGACCATCGAGCGCTTCAAGGCGACGGTGTGCTTCGCCGCGCCGGTGATGTATCGCGGCATGGCGGCCTTATTGTCCGATTCGGCGTCGCGCTTCGATCTTTCTTCGCTCAAGAAATGCGTCTCCGCCGGCGAAGCGCTGCCCGACGCCACGCGCCAGATGTTCAAGGAGGCGACCGGGATCGAGATCATCGACGGCATCGGCTCGACCGAAATGATCCATATCTTCATTTCGCACGCCCCGGAGCAAGTGCGGCGCGGCGCCACCGGCTATGCCATCCCGGGCTACCAGGCCACCGTGCTCGACGAGGAGGGCAGGCCCTGCGCCCCGGGCAAGGTCGGGCGCCTCGCGGTGAAAGGCCCCACCGGCTGCAAATACCTGGCCGACGATCGCCAGGCCGACTACGTGCAGAACGGCTGGAACGTCACCGGCGACGCCTACCTGATGGACGGCGACGGCTACTTCTTCTACCAGGCGCGCACCGACGACATGATCATCTCGGCGGGCTACAACATCGCCGGTCCGGAGGTCGAGGGCGCACTGCTCGCGCATCCCGCGGTCGGCGAATGCGGCGTGATCGGCTGGCCGGATGAGGAGCGCGGGACCATTGTGAAGGCATATGTGGTTTTGAAACCGGGTCATGAACAAAGCGATGAAATGAAAGAAAGCACTTCAGGAGCACGTGAAGCAAGCCATCGCTCCGTACAAGTACCCGCGCGCTATCGAATTCGTCGACACGCTGCCGCGCACCGAGACCGGGAAGCTGCAGCGCTTCAAGCTGAGGAAAACTGCATGATGCAAATTCTGCAGCCGCCCGACTGGGCGCGCGCCAAGGGGTTCTCCAACGGCATCGCCACCAGCGGCAAGCTGGTGTTCATCGCCGGGCAGGTCGGCTGGACCGGCCAGGGCGAATGGAAGGAAAAATCCTTCGCCGGCCAATTTCGCCAGACCATCCAGAACATCCTGGATGTTCTCGCCGAGGCGAGGGGCAAGCCCGAGCACATCGTGCGCCTCACGTGGTACGTGCTCGACCGCGACGAGTACCTCGCCTCGCTGAAGGAAGTCGGCGCCGCGTACCGTGAGCTCATGGGCAAGCACTATCCGACCATGGCGGTCGTCCAGGTGAGCGGCCTGGTCGAGCGCAATGCGCGCCTCGAAATCGAAGCCACCGCGGTAGTGCCGGAGAAATGAGCATGAAAGTCAGCATCATCGGCGGAGGTCCCGGCGGCCTGTATTTCGCGCTGCTTGCGAAGAAGGCCTGGCCGCGCTGGGACATCACGGTTTACGAGCGAAACCGCCCGGACGACACCTTCGGATTCGGCGTGGTGTTCTCCGACCAGACGCTCGACGCCTTCAAGGCCTACGACCTCGCCACCTACGAGCGCATCCGCCGCCGCTTCGCCTATTGGGGCGACGTCGACGTGGTCTACAAGGGCAAGGTGATGCGCTCCGGCGGCAACGGCTTCTGCGGCTGCTCGCGCGTCGCGCTGCTCAACATCCTGCAGGACCGCGGCCGCGAGCTCGGCGTGCAGATGCGCTTCCAGCGCGAGGTGGAGGGGCTGGAGGAGTTCGCGGACTCCGACCTGATCGTGATCGCGGACGGGATCAACTCGCGCATCCGCGAGAAGTACAAGGAGCATTTCCAGCCCAGCGTCGACCTGCGTCCCAACAAGTTCACCTGGCTCGGCTCCACCAAGCCGCTCGACGCCTTCAAGTATTTTTTCCGCGAGACGCCCGAGGGAACGATCGTCGCGCACTGCTACCAGTACGAGCCCGACCGCTCGACCTGGGTGATCGAGACCGACGAGCAGACCTGGCGCAACTTCGGCTTCGATAAGCTAGGCGAGACCGAGATGCTGCCGGTGATCGAGCGCGTGTTCGCCGAGGAGCTCGAAGGCCATTCGCTCATCGCCAACCGCTCGCTGTGGCGCAACTTCCCCACCATCACCAACAAGACCTGGGTCAGAGGCAACGCGGTGCTGGTCGGCGACGCCAAGGCCACCGCGCATTTCTCGATCGGCTCGGGCACCAAGCTGGCGATGGAAGATGCGATCGCGCTTTTCGAGGCATTCAAGGCTCATGGAGAAGTGAAAGCCTCATTGAGGAAATACGATACGGCCCGGCGCGAGGAAGTGGAGAAGACCCAGCACGCCGCCAACGTGTCGCTCGCCTGGTTCGAGCACATGAAGCGCTACTGGGGCATGGAGCCGGTGCAGTTCGCCTTCGGCGTAATGTCGCGCTCCAAGCAGATCACCTGGGAAAACCTCGAGCTGCGCGACCCGGCGTTCATCAACCAGATCCATCACTGGTTCGCGTCCAAGGTGAAGGAGCAGGGCTTCGACATCGACCTGAAGAACCCGCCGGTGCCGATGTTCACGCCGTTCCGGCTGCGCGACATGGTGGTCGAGAACCGCGTGGTGGTATCGCCGATGGACCAGTATTCGGCGGTCGACGGCGTGCCCGGCGACTGGCATTTCGTGCACCTCGGCAGCCGCGCGGTCGGCGGCGCCGGCCTGGTCTACGTCGAGATGACCTGCCCGTCGCCGGAAGCGCGCATCTCGCCGGGAGACACCGGGCTGTGGAACGAGGCGCAGCGCGACGCCTTCAAGCGCATCGTCGACTTCTGCCACGCGAATTCCAAGGCGAAGATGTGCATGCAGCTCGGCCATTCGGGGCGCAAGGGCTCCACCCAGCTCGGCTGGGAGCGCATGGACTACCCGCTGGAGAGCGGCAACTGGCCGGTGGTATCCGCTTCGCCGATCCCTTACTACGAGGGGGTTTCGCAGGTCCCCGTCGAGCTCGACCGGGCGGGAATGGAGAAGATCGTCCGGGATTTCGAAAAATCCACCCGCTACGCCGACCAGGCCGGCTTCGACATGCTCGAGCTGCACATGGCGCACGGTTATCTGCTGGCGAGCTTCATCTCGCCGCTCACCAATCAGCGAAAAGACGAGTACGGCGGGTCAATCGAGAACCGCATGCGCTTCCCGCTCGAAGTCTGGAACGCGTGCAGAAAAATCTGGCCGGAAAAGAAGCCGATGTCGGTGCGCATCTCGGCCACCGACTGGGCCCCGGGCGGGCTGTCGGGCGAGGACCTGATGGCGGCGACACGCATGCTGAAGCAAGCGGGCTGCGACCTGATCGATTGCTCGACCGGCCAGACCGTGCCGCACCAGAGGCCGGTCTACGGCCGCATGTACCAGGCGCCCTATTCGGACTGGGTGCGCAACGAGGTCGGCATCGCCACGATGACGGTCGGCGCGGTCACCACGCCCGACCAGGTGAACACGCTGCTCGCCTCGGGCAAGGCCGACCTCGTGGCGCTGGCGCGGCCGCACCTCGCCAATCCGTACTTCACCCTGCAGGCTTCGGCCTGGTATCAGCACATGGGCCAGTTCTGGCCGCCGCAATACCTCTCCGGCCGCGACCAGGCGTTCCGCAACGCGCCGCGCGAGCGCGCCGAGCAGCAGGACCTGCGCATCAAGGCGCGGCCGGCGAGCCACGAGGTGAAGGACAGCGGCGTCAAAAAAGCGGCGTGAGCAGCACGCTTTGGCAGCTGGTCGAGCGGCGCGTGCGTAGACGCACCGGGAGCCGCAGCGCATCCTCCATGACAACTTCCCGCATCTCGAATCCGCGAGTTCCGCGACCGCGCGCTGCGGCTTGGCCGGAGGTCTGCAACAAGCTCGGCGTGGAACGCGGCCACGTCGTCGCCGTGCAGCTGCCGAACATTCCCGAATACCTGCTGAGCTATGCGGCGATCTGCGCGCTGGGCGCAACGCTGCAGCCGGTGCACATGCCGTACCGGCGTGCCGAGCTGAGCCACCTGCTCGCGCATTCGGGCGCGCAGGTTTTCATTTGCGCAGCGCCGCCGGAAGGCGTGGAGGGCATAAACCACGTCATCCCCCTCGGCGCTTCTTTCTCGGCGTTGGAAGAATCCGGGAACATCGCCCGCGTGGCCGAGGGCTCGCCCGACGACCGCTTCCTGCTGCTCTATACCTCGGGCACGACCGACAATCCCAAGGGCGTGCCGCATGCGCAGCGCGGCTTCCTCGGCAACGCGCAGGCTTCGGTGCCGGAGCTGGAGATCGCGCCGGACGAGATCATCCTTTCGGCGGCGCCGCTTACGCATCTCTATGGGTTGTTCGCCTATCACCTGAGCTTGTGCTCGGGGGCGGCCATGTCGTTACTTCCTGCGTTTAGCCCAGCGGCGCTTGCCGGGACTATCGAAAAGCACAGGGCGAACTGCGTATTTGCCGGCCCGGCGCATTTCAAGCCGCTGCTCGATGCCGGCCTGCTCGAGAAGCATGACTTCTCCTCGATGCGCTTCGCCTGCCTCTCCGGCAGCCCGGTGCCGCCGGAGCTCGCGGCGGCGGTCGAGGCCAAGCTGAAAGGCAGAGGCAGGACGATCCAGCTCTGGGGAATGACCGAGCTGCAGGCCGGATCGTTTTCCCGGCCAGGCGACACGGCGGACGTGCGCCATGGCACCGCCGGCGCGGCGACGCCGGGTACCGAGCTGCGCGTCGTGGATGAGCGCCTGCAGGTGCGCGGCTTGTCGCTTTTTTCCGGCTATTTGAACAATGAGAAGGCAACCCGGGAAGCGTTTACCGCCGACGGCTGGTTCGACACCGGCGATACCGCGGAAATTTCCGCCGGCGGTCATCTGCGCTTCACCGGGCGCGTTAAGGAAATCATCAACCGCGGCGGGGTGAAGTATTCGCCGCTCGACGTCGAGGCGCTGATCGACCGCATGCCGGGCGTGGCGCGCTCGGCGATCGTGCCTTACCCCGACGCGGTGCTCGGCGAGCGCGCCTGCGTGTTCGTCGCAGGCGGCGGCGGGCGCGCCGCGACCCACGCTGGAGGCGATAATGCGCGAGCTCGATCGCGCCGGCGTGGCGAAATTCAAGTGGCCGGAGCGCCTGGAGATGATCGATGCGATGCCGCTGACCCCGACCCAGAAAGTGATGCGTGGCCGATTGCGCGAGCGCCTGAACCGATGATCGCCTTGTACGAGCTGAAGGGAAAGAACGACCGGCGCTACAGCCTGTTTTCCTGGCGCGCACGCATGGCGCTGCGCCACAAGGGCCTGGAGTTCGAAACGCTGCCGGTGCGCCTGTCCGACAAGGCGGTGATCGATTTCTCCGGCGGCAAGACGGTGCCGGTGATCAAGGACAAGGACACGGTGGTGCGCGACTCGTGGAAGATCGCGGAGTACCTCGAGAACCGCTACAAGGACTCGCCGCCGCTGTTCGGCTGCGAGATCGGCCGCGGCGTGACCCAGGCATTCAATACCTGGGCCGACCGCGTGCTGGTGCCGGCCATGCTGCACGTCATCGCCGCCGACATCCACGAGCGCGTCGACGCGCTCGACGAAGGCTACTTCCGCCAGACCATGGAGAAGGTGCTGCGCATGACGCTGGAAGAATCGCGCGCGAAGCGCGATCCCGCGCTGCTGCACCTCGGCCGGGCGCTCGAGCCGCTGCAGGCCACGTTCAAGCGCCAGGCCTTCCTGGCCGGCGCCGCGCCGGCGTATGCCGACTACATCCTGCTCTCGGTTTTCCAGTGGGCGCGGGTGATGAGCCCGCAGGAGCTCCTGGCGCCGGAGGACCCGCTGTGCCAGTGGCGCGAGCGCATGCTCGACCTCCACGACGGCTTCGCACGAAACGTCCCCATCGCGTGAAATCATGAAAAAAGCCATCCTGACCCTGACTCTGTCCCTGCCCCTGCTCCCGCTGCCCGCCATCGCCGCGTATGACATGAAGGGCGTGGAGCTCGGCGCCACCGAGAGCGACGTCAAGCGCATGCTGCCGAGCGCGCATTGCAAGGAACTCGAATGGAAGAGCAAGGCGGCCGACCGGCGCTGCGACGACTCGCGCGTGCTGTTCGGCGGCGTCGAGGTGCGCGTCACGCTGTACCTGCGCAAGGACGCCGTCGAGGCCTTCGACGTGCGCTTCGACACCAAGGAGCTCGACCGCTTCGTCGCCTTCCTGAAGACCCGCTACGGCGCCCCGGCCTCGGAAAACCGCGATACCTATCCAACCAAAGGCAAGACCCCGCGCCAGGTGTACAAGGCGCGCTGGGAGAAGGACGGCCAGAGCGCCGTCCTCACCGCGCAGCTCGAGAAGCGCAGCGGTTCGATGCTGGTGTCGCGCGGCAAATTCGACGAAGAAATCTACCGCGTGCAGTAGGAATTCGGTGCGCAATTCTGTTAGCACGTACGTGAACACGAATTGCGCACCTATTTTCAAAGCTTCGCTTTCTTCATAGCCGCAATCGCCCGCGCCTGGTCCTCGGCGCTGTCGCAGGCGATGTAGCTGACGAACTTGCGGCCCATCGCCGCCGCGTTCATGCCGCGGAAGCTGATGCCGGCGTCGCCGAGCACGCGCGCGATCTTCGAGCCGAGGCCGGGCTTGTCGCCGCCCTCGATGCGAACCGAGTAGATGTGCTCGGGCTTGCCCATGCCGGCAGCCTCAGCTGCCTTCATCGCCTTCGCCCCTTTAAGCGGCGTGACGAACATGACGCCCTTGCCGGGTTGCTCCGAGGTGCGGCGCGCGAGCACCATTTCCAGGTTCGCGCCGCCCTTCGCCAGGCTCTCGAGCTTGTCGGCCGCGCCGCCGGCGCGATCGTCGAGGGTGACCGCCCATACCTCGGCCTTCGTGACTTTCAGTGCCATGCTGTTCTCCTCCGTGATGACTGCGCCATAATTTACTCCCATGGAGCGCAGACCGCCTGCCCTATCCGCGACGCGCGTCAGCGAGCTGCTCGCCGGCAGCGGCGAGCTCGCGCTGCTCGACGTGCGCGAGCAGGGCGTGCATTACCGCGGCCACCCCTTTTTCGCCTGCGCCGCGCCGCTCTCGCGCCTGGAGCTCGTCATCGGCGACCTGGTCCCGCGCAAGAGCGCGCCGGTCGTCCTGCTCGACGGCGGCGGCGAGGGCTTGGCGGAGAAAGCGTTTTCCCGCCTTACCGGGCTTGGCTATTCCGACGTAGCCATCCTGGAAGGCGGTTGCGAGGGCTGGCGCGCGGCGGGCTTCGAGCTGTTCAGCGGCGTCAACGTGCCGTCCAAGGCCTTCGGCGAGTTCGTCGAGCACCACTACGGCACGCCCCGCATTCCGCCGGCCGAGCTCAAGCGCCTGCAGTCGATGAAGCAGGTGGTGATCGTCGACTCGCGCCCGTTCGAGGAATATCGCCGCATGAGCATTCCCGGCGGCATCGACGTGCCCGGCGCCGAGCTCGCCTGGCGCATCCACGACCTCGCGCCCTAAGCCGGACACGGTGGTGGTGGTGAACTGCGCCGGCCGCACGCGCAGCATCATCGGCTGCCAGTCGCTGCTCAACGCCGGCATCCCCAACCCCGTGGTGGCGCTCAAGGACGGCACCATGGGCTGGGACCTCGCGGGCCTGGAATGCGAGAAGGGCGCGGAGCGCGTGGCGCCGCCCCCCTCGAAGGAGGGGCGCGCCAAGGCGCTCGCCGCCGCCGAGCGTGTCGCGCGGCGCTTTGCCGTGCGTTTTTGCAGCTCGGAAGATCTGGGAGCGTGGAAACGTGATGCGGGTCGCACCCTCTACATCCTGGACGTGCGCACGCGCGAGGAGTTCGAGCGGGGACACGTGGCCGGCTCGCGTCATGCGCCCGGCGGCCAGCTGGTGCAGGCAAGCGACGAGTACGTCGGCGTGCGCAATGCGCGCGTGGTGCTGGTGGATCCCGAGCAGGTGCGCGCGGTGATGACCGCATCCTGGCTGACGCAGATGAACTGGCCCGAGGTCTTCGTGCTCGAGGATGCCGAGCTCACCGAGAGCGGCCCGCGCCGGCCGCGGATCCCGGGGTCTCCCGCCGGGCCCACCGTATCCGCGATCCCCGAGGGCGCGACCGTGCTCGACCTCTCCACCAGCCTGCGCTTTCACCAAGCGCATATTCCGGGTGCGTGGTGGGGCGTGCGTTCGAGGCTTGCGGAGGCGCGCGAAAAGATCGGCGCAGTGAATTCGCTTGTGCTCACCTCGGAAGACAGCATCCTGGCCCACCTCGCTGCACCAGAAGCTGCCGAGCTTTGGCCACGAAGCAGAAATCCGCGTGCTGGAAGGCGGCAACGCGGCTTGGAAAGGCCCGACCGAATCCGGCGTCGAGCGCGCCACCACCGCGCGCGACGACGTCTGGTACAAGCCGTACGACCACGCCTCGGACTACAAGAAGCACGCGCGCGACTATCTGGATTGGGAGGTCGCGCTCGTGGATCAGATCAAGCGCGACCCGACGATCCGCTTCCGCGCCTTTTCCTGAGGGGTGGTGGTTCACCTCATCGATGGGACGTACGAGCTGTTTCGCCATTTCTACGGCCAGCGGCGTTTCAACAAGGGAAAGGATGCGCCGTTCGGCGCCGTCGTCGGCGTGCTGCATACCGTGCTGCAGATGATCGAGAAGGACGCCACCCACATCGGCGTGGCCACCGACCACGTGATCGAATCGTTCCGCAACGCCCTGTGGCCGGGCTACAAGACGAGCGAGGGCATCGAGCCCGCGCTGTTCGCGCAGTTCCATCCGCTGGAGCAGGCGCTCACCGCGATGGGCGTGGCGGTCGTGGCCGATGGTCGAGCTCGAGGCCGACGACGCGCTCGCGTCCGCGGCGCGCATTGCCGCCGCCGATGCGCGCGTGCAGCGGGTTTGCATCTGGACGCCGGACAAGGACCTGGCGCAATGCGTGCAAGGCGACCGTGTGGTTCAGGTTCATCGGAAATCGAACCAGATCCTCGACGCAGGCGCCGTGCGCCAGAAATACGGCGTGGATCCGTTGCGCATCCCGGACTTCCTCGCCCTGGTCGGCGATGTGGCGGACGGTTATCCCGGCATCGACGGCATCGGCAAGACCGGCGCCGCGCGCCTGGTCAATCGCCACGGCGCAATCGAAGATTTCCCGCCCGAGGTCCTCGGCGAGCGCCGCGAGCAGGCGCTGCTTTTCAAGCAGCTGGCTACGCTAAGGACCGATGCGCGAGCTTTTCGGCGACGTGGACGAGCTGCGCTGGCGCGGCCCAACGGATTCGTTCACGGAATACGCCGCCCGACTCGGCGACGAGCGGTTGCTCGCTCGAGCCTCGAAAAGGGGTCAGGACCCTTTTCAGAAAAAGGGTCCTGACCCCTTTTTAGCGAAGCACCGAACCGTCCGTAACGTCGATCACCGCGCCGTTGATGATCACCGGCGCGTCGACCGCGAGCCAGCGGATGGCCTCGGCGACTTCCTCGGGCTTGCCCTTGCGGCGGGTGTAGACCACTTTCATCAGCTGCTCGACGCGCTCGGGCTGCGCGCGGTCGAGGAGCGGGGTGTCGATCGGGCCCGGCGCGACCGCGTTCACCTGGATGCCTCTTCGGCCCGAGGCGCGCGGCGAAGCTGCGCGTGAAGCTCACCACGCCGGCCTTGGTGACGCCGTACCAGAGGTCGGTGTGCGCGGTGTACGCGGCGACCGAGGCGAGGTTCACGATCCGGCCGGCGCCGCGGGCGATCATCTGCTTGGACACCGCGCGGATCAGCTCGACCGGCGCTTCCAGGTTGATGCGCAGGATGCGCTTGCGCTGTTCCTCGGTGTAGTCGTCGATGGAGACCGCGTTCTGCACGCCGGCGTTGTTGACCAGGACGTGGATCTCGCCGAGCGAATTGACCAGCTTCGGAATGCCGGCGAGGTCGCTAAGGTCGTACTTGACCTCGCCTTCGAGGTCCAGGCGCAGGACGCGGAATCCCGCTTTCGCCAGGGCGTCGGCGGCGGCGCGGCCGATGCCGCGCGCGGCGCCGGTGACCAGCGCGGTTTTCACGCCAGCCCGGGCATGGTGAAGCCGGCGGCTTTGAGGTCGGTGATCAATTCCTTTTCCTGGTTCGAAGTCAGTTCGATCAAAGGCGGCCTGCACGTCTTCCACTGCGGGTCATTGCCGAAATGCGCCACCGCGCTCTTCAGCGCCGGGATCATCGGCTGCTTCTGCACGATCTTGCGCGTCGCGGTGATGCCGGCCTGGAGGTTGTCGGCCTCCGCCGAGCGCCAGTTCTTGTAGACGTTGGCGATCGGCCCGGGATTGATGTTGCCGGTGGCGGTGATGCAGCCCTTGCCGCCGTTGCGCATGTTGTCGAGCAGGAAGACCTCGCTGCCGGCGAACACGTCGAAGCCGCCCTTGGCGAAGGCATCGAGCATCGCCTTGGTGTTCGACCAGTCGCCGGAGGAATCCTTCACGCCCGCGACGATGCCAGGATATTTGCTCAACAAGCGTTCAATGAGTGGAAGCGTGATCGCAACCTGGGCCACCGGCGGGATGTGATACAGGTAGAGCTGAAGCCGCTCGTCGCCGACGCGCTCGATCACCTCGGCGAAGTTGCGGTAGAGGCCCTCGTCGGGCACGCCCTTGTAGTAGAAGGGCGGCAGCATCAGCACGCCGGCGCAGCCAAGCTCCACCGCGGCGCGCGTCATCTCGATCGAGTCGCTGAGCGCGCAATGGCCGGTGCCCGGCATCAGCGCCGAGGCCGGTACGCCGCCCGCCACCAGCGCTTCGAGCAATTTCCGTTTCTCTCCCACCGACATCGAGTTGGCTTCGCTGTTGGTGCCGAAGACCGCCAGGCCGGCGCAGCCGGACTTCAGCAGCCATTTGCAGTGGCGCACGAAGCGCTCGGCGTCGGGCGAATAATCCTTCTTGAACGGCGTAATCACGGGCGAAAGCACGCCCTCGATGCGCTTCACTTTGCTGGATGCAGGTTTGTTCATATCAGTCGATCTTTTCGGCGGATGGTAGAGTCGAGCCCGCAATTATGCCCTTGGGGAGTGCCGTCAACATCGAGGACCTGCGCCGGCTGGCGAAACGCCGGCTGCCGCGCGCCATCTTCGACTTTTTCGACGGCGGCGCCGAGGACGAGGTGACGCTGCGCGAGAACCGCGCCGCCTTCGAGCGGGTGCGCTTGTTGCCGCGGGTGCTGGTGAATGTGGCGCAAGTCGATACCAAGGTCGAGATTTTCGGAAAACCGATAAACCTGCCGCTCGCCATCGCGCCCACCGGCGGAATCAGCGCCGGCCGCTACGGCGCCGAGCTCATGCTGGCGCGCGCCGCCAAGGCCTACGGCGTGCCCTTCACCATGGCGACGCCCTCGGCGTTCGCCATCGAGCGCGTCGCCGAGGAAGTCGGCGGACGCCTGTGGTTCCAGCTCTACGCCGTACGCAACCGGGAGTTCAGAAATCAAGCTGGTGCAGCGCGCCAAGGACTCGGGCTATGAGGCGATCCTCGTTACGGTCGATCTCGCGGTCTCCGGCAAGCGCGAGCGCGATCCGCGCAACGGCTTCCACACGCCGTACAGCCCGAACTGGCGCAATTCGCGCGACGTGGTCTTCAAGCCGGCCTGGGCGCTGGACATGGTGCGCAACGGCCTGCCGGGGATGGCCAACCTCGTGGGCTATCCGTTCACTACACCGGCGGGAACCGACATCGTCACCGCGGTCGGCCGCGAGATGGACGCCAGCCTCGACTGGGAATACATCAAGCAGCTGCGCGACCAGTGGCCGGGCAAGCTTCTGCTCAAGGGCGTGCAGCGCGCCGACGACGCGCAGCGCGCGGCGGCGATCGGCTGCGACGGCGTCGTGGTCTCCAACCATGGCGGCCGGCAGCTGGACGGCGCCGCTTCCACGCTGGAATCATTGCCGGAAGTCAGCAAAGCGGTCGGCAGCAAGCTGACGGTGCTACTCGACGGCGGCGTGCGCCGCGGCGTCGACATCCTGAAGGCGCGCGCGCTCGGCGCGCAGGCCGTGCTTACCGGCCGGGCGACGCTCTTCGGCGCGATGGCGGGCGCAGAGCCGGGCGCGCGGCGCGCGCTCGAGATCCTGTCGACCGAGCTGGTGCGCGCGATGCAGCTTTGCGGGGTGCGCTCGGCCGCCGAGATCGGCCCCCACCTGCTGTCTTATTGAAGTCGCGCACGTAGTCCGGCGCGCTGAAGATCCATTCGAGCGCGTCGTAGTAGCGCTCGGCGCTGCGCCCCCGGTACATGTCGTTGCGCACCTCGCGCTCCAGGCCGTCGGGCACGTGGAAGATCATGCCGACGAGCTCGTTGGCCGAGATCTGCACGCGCGTCGCCCGCACGATGCGCGTCTTTTGATAATCCTGGAACGCTTTCTCGAAATTTCCGTTGCTGGCATCGGCTGAAGCGCCGAGGCACACCGCGTCCTCCATCGCCATCGCCGCGCCCTGCGCCATGTACTGCAGCATGAAGTGCGCGGCGTCGCCGAGCAGCGCGACGCGTCCCTGGACCCAGTTGTCGACCGGCTGGCGGTAGAGCAGCATCCAGCGCCGGTATTCCTTCGGCGTGCGCATCAGCTTGGTCGGTTTTTCGCAGTAGTGCGAGAAGAGCGGCAGCACCTCGTCGGGCATCGCGAGCTCGTTGTGCCCGCCGCTGGTGTGCTTGCCGATCACCGTCGCCACCAGGTTGAAAAGCTTCCAGCCGCGCAGCGGGTAATGCACGATGTGCGTGTTGTGCCCGGCCCAGAGCGTCGCCGCCGGCAGGCGCAGCTCCTTCGGCACTTGCTCGATCTTCAGCACCGCGCGGTAGCACATGTGCCCGGTGGCGGGCGGCAGCGGGTCGCCGACGATCTTCTCGCGGATCACCGAGCGGCCGCCGTCGGCGGCGATCAGCGCCGCACCGTCGATCTCGCCGTTTTCCGTCCGTACCCGAACCGAAGATCCGTCCTGCTCGAATCCCGTCACCCGCGTGCTGTTGCGCAGCTCGATCAGCTCGGGCAGCGCCTTGCAGCCGTCGAGCAGCGAGCCATGGATATCGGCGCGGTGCGTGACGGCATAAGGGTTGCCGAAGCGCCTGGCGAAGCGCTTGTCGAGCGGAACATCGATGATCTTCTCGCCGCTGACGCCGTCGAACATGAAGAGATGCTCGACGAACACGGCTTCCTTCTTCACCAGGGCGCCGACGCCGAGCGCGTCGAGCGCGTGCCAGGCGTTAGGCGCGATCTGGATGCCGGCGCCGATTTCGCCGAACTGCGGCGCCTGCTCCAGCACCACCGAGCGGAAGCCCTTGCGCGCCAGCGCCAGCGCCGCGGCAAGGCCGCCGATGCCGCCGCCGGCGATGATCACCGGGTTTTCGTTCCTGGCCTTCATTGCAGCATGTTAAGCGCAGCGCGCCCGAGCGGTGAGCGTGGATCGGCAAGCGTTTCGACGATCTCGAAATGATTGAGGCCCATGCCTATCAGGCCGGGCGTGCCCAGCGCGGCGGCGAACTCCTTCGACTGACGGTAGAACTCGGCGCACTCGCCTTCGCCCCAGGCCACCGTCACCGGACAGCGAATGCGCTGCACGTGGCGGATCGGCGAATATTCATGCTCCAGGCGCTCGTCGAGGCGCACGTAATCGTTGCGCGCGCTGAGGCGCACCGGCAGCAGGTCGTAGATGCCGGACACGACCAGCGCCTTGCGCACGAAATTCAGCTGGGTCAAGGCACACGCCGTCAGGTGGCCACCGGAGGAGTGGCCGCACACGACGATCTCTTTCGAGAGGCTCTGGTAGACCCACTCGATGCCGCGCCGCACCTGCGCGGCCATCTCGGGCAGCGTCACCGCCGGCAAGTTTTCGAAGTTGAGCGCCACGTAGGCGGCGCCGGCGGCGATGATCGGCTCGGCCGGAAAGGCCTGCTCGCGGCTCGACTGGCGCCGCCAGGCGCCGCCATGGACGAACACGAAGGCCTTCTTGCCGCTGCCGTAGATGTCGAGCGTCTCAGGCTGGGTCGGCCCATAGCGCTCGACACGCGGTTCACCGATTTTTTTCCTGCACGGCATTACTTGTTTCGCCGTACCGCCGAATGATCTCGTCGGCGTGCGGCACCCAGACGCGCTGCTCGTACTGGTCGTCGAGCGCCTTCTGGTCGTACTGGAGAAAGACCTTGGTCAAGCCGCCATCAATTGGCGCCTGCGGCGCGCGGCCAGGCGGCGGCGCAGATGGAGCCAGGCGCGCTCGTGCAAGGGCAGCAGCACGACGTTCACCACCGGCTCGATCACCGCCGCAATCCCGCCGAAGGCGAGCGAGCCCGTCACCGCATACATGACGCCGAAGGCCACCACCATGTGCAGGGCCATCTGACTCGCACTCTTCGCTGCCATCACCATGCGATCAATATAGAGGCGGTGCCCGGCGGCCGCCAATTGGATGTTGCAATACCACCGTTCGAGGGCGCCTATCAGAAGAGGATCGCGATCCCGTCCAGCTCGCCCTCGGAGTTCACCAGGTCGACGCGCTTGTGGGCGATCTTGAACGTGCCGTTGGCTTTGCGCAGCCGGTGCTCGACCAGCGCTCCATGCAGGCGCTGCTTTTCGTTGCGGAATTCGACCACTTGCAGGGTCGAGGCGACCTTCGTCTCCAAACCCGTTTCAGAAAGGACCATCACGTTGCCGACCTGATGCACGGTGCGTGCGAGGGGCAGTCGCGCGTGCGCCCGCGGGTGGCGCGCCTGCTTCACCCGCAGCTCGAGCAGGGTGCGGTCGTCGTGGATGATGGAGCTGGTCTCGAGCGGGTCCTTCTGGTCGCGCTCCAGCGGCACCCAGTAGGTCGCGTCCTCGGTGAAGAGCTCGAGCCACGCCTCGAGCTGCTGGGTGTCGAGAAGGCGCGCCTCGTGATAGAGGAACTGCTCCGCGTTCATGCCGACATGTAGTCGAGCCACGCGCGCATCTGCGCGCGGATGAACACCTCGCTGGTGCCGGTGGCGCCGCGGCGCGTGCCGTTCGGCTCCTCCACGTCGCGGCCGTGCCCGCGGCCGATGTAGACCCAGTCGACCGCGCCCGAGGACAAGCCGTGCTGGATGCGCTCGTAGACCTCGAGGTCGTCGGTCAGCACCCACGAGGCGGTGCCGTTCACCACGTTGGCGAACGCCACGGTGTCGCGGAACATCGGCGCCGGCGCGCCGTTCATGCGGAACGAGTACGTGTAGACGACCGAGCGGTCGACCGCGATGGGATGGATGATGCGCAGCTGCCGGAACTGGCTCATGAACGAGCAGTTCGGGTAGACGATGGTGTTCCACAGCGTCACGCGCAGGATGCGGTCGGCCTCCGCTTCGCCTTTTTCCTCAATCATTTTTTTTCTATAAAGGTCGAAGACCGGGTTGCCCAGCCCGGCCACCAGGCGGCTGTCGTCATGGTAGTCGCCCATGTAGCCGTGGCCGCGCGGCGTGGTCCACATGCCGATCGCCTCCCAGACCGCGTCGGGCGCGCCGTTCTGCCGCATCTGGCGCACCGCGATGTCGGAGTAGTGCTCTTCGCCCGGCTTGCCGGGATCGGGCGCGTTGCGCGCCACCGCCACCGACGACGCGTGCACCCAGGCAGGATGCGCGCCGTCGAGGTGGTTTTCGAGCATCAGCTTCCAGTTGCCGTTGTAGGCGTGCTTGAACACGCCGCCCGCTACTTCGAGCTCGCCGCCCGGCGCGCGGTCGACGAAATCGTCGAATGACGCTCGTGCCGGGCCGAGAAAAGTTTGCAGATCATCCCCCTGGGGAGCGAGCGAGGCGAAAATGAAGCCGCGATAGACCGAAACTCGCGGCACCGCCTTCAGCCCCTTGGGCAGCTTGTCCTTCTCATAGCCGGTGGAGAAAGGCACCGCCTGCAGCGTGCCGGCGCGGTCGTAGCTCCAGCCGTGATAGGGGCAGACGAAACGCTCGGTGTTGCCGCGGCCTTCGGCGCACACCATCGAGCCGCGGTGCGCACAGCGGTTCACCAATACGCCGATCTCGTTGCGGTTTTTTCGAACGACGACAACCGGCTCGCGCCCCATGCGGGTGGTGAAGTAGTCGCCTTCGTTCTTGACCTGGCTTTCGTGGCCGAGAACCAGCCAGGCGCGGCCGAAGATGCGCTCCATTTCGAGCTCGAAGATCGCCGGATCGGCGTACACCGCGCGGTGCACGCGATCCGGTTGAACCAGCATCGAAAGTCTTTCCGGACCCTGAGGCGCCATGGCTATCATTCATTCTAATGAAATCGAGCGCCGTCGAAACCGTCGAAGCCGCCCTCGCTGCGATCGAAGCGCGCGACGGTGAACTCCATGCGTGGAAAGCGGTCGACGCGGAGTTCGCGCGCCGGCAGGCGCGTGCGCTCGACGCCGAGGCGAAGCGCGGCCCTCATCGTGGTCCCCTGCACGGCATTCCGCTCGGCGTGAAGGACATCTTCGACACCGCGGACCTGCCGACCGAATACGGCAGTCCGATCTACCGCGGACATCGTCCCGCCGCCGACGCGGCCTGCGTTGCGGCCGCGCGTGCCGCCGGCGCGGTGATCCTCGGCAAGACGGTCACCACGGAGTTCGCGACCATGGTGCCGGCCGCGACCGTGCATCCGCGCAATCCGAAGCACACGCCGGGCGGCTCTTCGAGCGGCAGCGCGGCGGCGGTGGCCGCCGGCATGGTGCGCTTCGCCTACGGCACGCAGACCGTCGGCTCCATCATCCGGCCTGCCGCCTATTGCGGCGTGGTCGGCTACAAGCCGAGCTACGGCATGCTCAGTCGCTCCGGCATGAAAATGGGCGCCGAGACGCTGGACACCGCCGGCGTCATCGCGCGCACGGTCGAGGACGCGACGCTGCTGGCGGGCGCGAGCGCGATGCGTAGCGACCTGCTGGAGAGACATCCACTGGAGAATCCCCGATTGGGCTTGTGCCGCTCGCCGAACTGGCACCACATGTCGCCGGAGGGCGCGGCCGCGTTCGACAGCGCAGCCAGGCGCCTGGTGGGCAAGGGCGCCAGCCTGGTGGATATCGAGCTTCCCTTCGACGAGCTGGACGCGGCTGCTTCCACCATCCTCGTGTATGAAATGGCGCGCGGCCTGGCGCATGAAGTGGCGCAGCATCGCGCGCGCATCAGCCCGATGCTGCTCGAGCGCATCGATGCCGGCGCTGCGATGCCCTTCAAAAAGTACCTGCAGGCATTGCAGTACGCGAGCGATTGCCGGCGCAAGCTCGTGGACCGCGTCGGTGACGTCGACGCCATCCTCACGCCCAGCGCCACCGGCGAGGCGCCACGCGGCCTGGGCAGCACCGGCAATACCGCGATGAACCGCCTGTGGACGCTGCTGCACGGTCCGTGCGTCACCGTGCCGGCCGGCGACGGTCCCGGCGGGTTGCCGCTCGGCGTACAGCTGGTCGGGGTCCCGGGCAGCGATGCGCGCACCCTGGCGGTGGCGCGCTGGGCCGAGCATGCTCTCGCCTAGCATGGCCCGCTTGCACGACGACGAAATCGCGCGTTACCGCCGGGAAGGCTGGGTGGTTCCGCGTTTCCGCCTGCCGCCGAATCGCGTCGCCTCGATGGTCGATGCGCTCGAGACGCTGCTGCGCCAGAACCCGGGAGTGCGGCCGGAGAAGCTGGTATCGGCGCACATCGAAGGCGATAACGGCGAAGGCGTGCGCGGCAGCCGCGCGTTCCTCGACCTCGCGCGCGACCCGGAGATCGTCGAGCTGGTTTCCGGCGTGCTCGGCGACGACGTCATCCTCTGGGGCTGCCACGTGTTCTGCAAGCCCGCAGTCGAAGGCTATGAGACGCCGTGGCACCAGGACGGCCATTACTGGCCGATCCGGCCGCTCGCAAATTGCACCGTGTGGGTCGCTCTCGAGCCTTCCACCATCGAGAATGGCTGCCTGCGCGTGATTCCGCGCTCGCACGCGCGAGCAGCGCCTGTACGAGCATCTGCACGAGGACCGCACCGACCTCACGCTCAACCAGCGCCTGGCCCACGTAGACGAGGCCGCCGCTGTGGATATCGAGCTGCAGCCGGGCGAAATGTCGCTGCACGACGTTTACATGATCCATGGCGCGCGGCCCGAACACGTCGGCACGGCGCCGCACCGGCGCCGCGTTGCGCTATATGCCCTCGACCTCGGTCTTCGACCGCGGCGCTGCGGCCGGTGGACGGCCAGAGCGGCGTGCCGGTGAACTTCGCGCGCCGACCGCTCTGGTTGGTGAAGGGCCGGGATCGCAGCGGGCGCAACGATTTCAGCATCGGACACTAGCTGCAGGCGCCCTGCCATGAAGCGAAGCGCTAACCGCATTCTCACCACTCATGTCGGCAGCCTGCCGCGGCCGCCGGAGCTGCTGCGCATGGTGCTTGCGAAAGACCGCGGCGAGCCCTACGACGAGCATGCTCTGCACGATGCAATGCAGCGTAGCGTGCGGGCCATCGTGCGCAGGCAGGCCGAGGCCGGGCTCGACGTGATCGACGACGGCGAGTTCGGCAAGCCGGGCTTCATGCACTACGTGAACCAGCGCCTGTCTGGATTCGAGCCGGTGCGCGAGGCCGTGCCGAGCCCGTTCGCCGCGTCGCGCGATTATCGCGAGTTCCCGGAGTACTACGCGGCACAGCCGGCATCGCCAGCGAAAAAGGCGCCGCACATGGTGTGCACCGGCCCGGTCTCGTACACCGGGCATGCGCTGCTGGCCGCCGACATCGCCAACCTGAAGGCGGCGCTCGCCGCCGTGCAGGTCGAGGAAGCGTTCATGCCCGCCGTGTCGCCCTCGAACATCGAGGAGTGGCAACGCAACCGCCATTACCGCAGCGACGAGGAGTTCGTATTCGCCGTCGCCGAGGCGATGCGCGAGGAGTACAAGGCGATCGTCGACGCCGGCCTGCTGCTGCAGATTGATGATCCGCGCCTGGTCACGCGCTACAACGTCACGCCGGACGCGAGCGTGGCCGACTGTCGCAAGTGGGCCGAAGTGCGCGTCGAGGCGCTCAACCACGCGCTGCGCGGACTGCCGCGCGAGCGCATCCGCTTCCACACCTGCTACGGCATCAATATCGGCCCGCGCGTGCACGACATGGAGCTGAAGGACGTGGTCGACCTGATCCTGCGCGTGAACGCCGGCGCGTACTCGTTCGAGGCCGCCAACCCGCGCCATGAGCACGAATGGACCGTGTGGCGCGACGTGAAGCTGCCCGAGGGCGCGCTGCTCATCCCGGGGGTCATCACGCAGTCGGGCGTGGTGGTTGAGCATCCCGAGGCCGTGGCGCAGCGCCTGGAGCGCTTCGCAGGGGTCGTCGGCCGGGAAAACGTCATCGCCGGCGCCGATTGCGGCTTCGGCACCTTCGCCGGTGCCGACGAGATCGACGAGCGTATCGTCTGGGCCAAGCTGGCCGCGCTGGTGCAGGGCGCGCGCATCGCCAGCGAGCGGCTCTGGCGCAAGTGACCGGAGAGAGGGGCTGCCGATGAAGATCACCGCTGTCGAAACGCTGCGGCTTGGCGAGCATGCCAACCTGCTGTGGGTGCGCGTTCACACCGACCAGGGCCTGGTCGGACTGGGCGAGACGTGGTTCGGCGCCGCCGCGGTCGAAGCGGACATCCACGAGCGCATTGCCGCGCTCGTGCTCGGCGAAGACCCCTCGCGCATCGAGCACCTGAACCGGCGCATGCGGCCCTACGCGGGCTTCTGCGGCACCGGGGCGGAGATGCGCGCACTGTCGGCGCTCGACGTGGCGCTGTGGGACATCGCCGGAAAGGCGCAGGGGCGGGCGCTCTGCGACCTGCTCGGCGGCCGCACGCGCGAGGCGATCGCCGTCTACAACACCTGCGCCGGGCCGTCCTACGTGTCGAAGACCTCGGCGGTGCGCCCGGAGAACTTCGGCCTGAATCCCGGCTCCGCGTCCGGTGGCGCGGCGCGACGCTACGAGGATCTCGATGCCTTCCTGCACCGTGCCGACGAGCTCGCCGCGTCGCTGCTCGAGATGGGAATCTCGTCGATGAAGATCTGGCCGTTCGACCTTGCCGCCGGCGCGGCGGACGGCATGGACATCTCCGCCGCCGACCTGAAGAAGGCGCTTGCGCCCTTCGAGAAAGTACGCGCTGCGCACGGCGAGCGCATGCGGCTGAAGGCCGAGCTGCACGGCCTGTGGAGCCTGAGCGCGGCGAAGAAGATCTGCGCCGCGCTCGAGCCGATCGGCATGGACTGGGTCGAGGACCCGATCTTCATGGATCGGCTGCAGGAGCTGCCGGCGCTCGTTGCCGCGACGCGCGCCCCGCTCGCCGGCGGCGAGACGCTCGGCGGCCTGGGCCAGGTGCAGGCGCTGATCGATACGCGCGCGATCGCCACCCCGATCGTCGACGTCACCTGGGGCGGCGGCATCAGCTTCGCGCGCAAGTGCGCGGCGCTCGCCGAAGCGCGCGGGCTGCCGATCGCTTTCCACGACTGCTCGGGGCCGATCACGCTGGCCGCTTCCACGCATCTGGCGCTCGCCGCACCGAACGTGCGCGAGCAGGAAATCGCGCGCGGCATGTACTTCGGGTGGTACGCCGACCTGGTGGATCGGCCGCCGCCCGTCGTGAAGGGCATGATCACCGTGCCGACGGGCCCTGGCCTCGGCCTCGCGCTTCAGCCCGGGCTGGAGAAGCGCAAGGACGCGGTCTCGCGCGTGACCGGACAGTGAAGCGCGCATGAAGGGCATCGTGCCGATGCAGTATGCGTTCTTCGGCGCGGACGGCCGGCTGGATCTCGAGGCGTTTCGCGTTCAGGTCGAGGCCTGCCTTCGCGCCGGCGCTCCCGGCATTGCGATCCTCGGCCTCGCCACCGAGGTCAGCAAGCTCGCGGCGGAAGAGCGCTCGGCGCTGCTCGAGGCGGCGGCCGCGGCGACGCGCGGCCGCGCACCGCTGTCGGTCACGGTGTTCGGGCAGACGCCGGAGGCGCAGATCGCCTTCGTGCGCGAGGCCGAGCGCGCGGGCGCGGCGAATGTGGTCCTGCAACCGCCGCGCATTCCCGACATCGGCGAGCGCGAGCTCGCGCGCTTCTTCGGCCGCGTGATCGACGCGGCGGGAATTCCGGCGGGGATTCAGAACGCCCCCGAATACATCGGCATCGGGTTGGGCGTGGAGGCGATCGTCGCGCTGGCGCGCAACCATCCGAACTTCCGCGTGCTCAAGATGGAAGGCTCAGCGATGCTGGTGCGGCGCACGATCGAGGAAACCGGAGGCGCGCTCACGGTGCTGAACGGTCGCGCCGGGCTCGAGCTGCCCGACAACCGCCGCGCCGGCGCGAGCGGCATGATCCCGGGCGCCGAAGTCTGCGACGTGCTGGTGCGCGTGTGGGACGGACTCGGCGGCGATCCGGCGGCGGCGGAGAAAGCCGAAGCGCTCTACCGCGAGGTGCTGCCGCTCCTCACCTTCATCATGCAGTCGATGGACCAGTTCCTGTGCTACGGCAAGCGCCTGATCGCCCGGCGCTTGGGCCTCGGCGAGGTGCACGATCGCGCGCCGGCGCAGGCGCCGACCGCGTTCGGCCTCGACTGCCTCGAGCGCCACGCCGCTCGTCTCGGGCCGTGGCGGTGAAGATCATCGATGCCCATCATCATCTCTGGCAGCTCTCCGGCGGCCCGCTGTACTACCCCTGGCTGCAGGACGAGAAGCCGCACGAGTTCTTTCTCGGCGACTACCGCGCGCTGAAGCGCGACTACCTGCCGCCGGATTATCGGCGCGACGCAGTCCAGCACGAGGTGGTGAAGACCGTGCACGTCGAGGCCGAGTGCAGCCGCGACCAGCAGGTGGCGGAGACGCGCTGGCTCACCGAGATGAACCGGCAGCACGACATGCCGAACGCGATCGTCGCCCACGCCTGGTTCCATACCGGCGACACGGAAAGAATCCTCGAGCAGCACAAGGCATTTCCGCTGGTGCGCGGCATCCGCTCCAAGCCGGCCGACGAGGCGATGATGCGCGACCCGAAATGGCTGGGCGGGCTGCGCCTGCTCAAGAAGTACGGCCTGTCGTGGGATCTGCGGGTGAAGACCTGGGAGCTCGAGGCCGCGGCGAAAGTGGTGGCCGGCATTCCAGACATTCCAGTGGTGCTCAACCATGCCGGCTTTCCCTGGGACCGCAGCGCCGCCGGCCTCGAGCGCTGGCGCAACGGCATGCGCGCGCTCGCGGCGTGCCCCAATGTGTTTTGCAAGCTGTCGTGCTTTTGCCTGCAGGAAGGACCCTGGGTCTACGAGGACAACCGCCGGGTGGTGCTCGAGACCCTCGAGATGTTCGGCACCAGCCGCTGCATGTTTGCGTCCAACTTCCCGGTCGACGGGCTGCGCGTGGGCTACACGCAGATGTTCGACGACTTCAAGCGCATGACCGCCGCGCTGACCGAGGGCGAGCGTCGGCGCTTGTTCCACGACAACGCGGCGGCCTTCTACCGACTCTGAGCAGTTCGTATACATTAGACCGATGAAGATTTGCGTGCTGCCGGGCGACGGCATCGGTGTCGAGGTCATCGAGGCCACGCTGCCGATCCTGCAGAAAGTCCAGAACGGCTTCTCGCTCGAGTTCCAGACGTACCCGGCCGGCGCGCAGCATTACAAGAAGACCGGCGAGGCGCTGCCCGAAAAGACGTTCGAGGCCGCGCGCGACGCCGACGCCATGCTGTTCGGCGCCATGGGCTGGCCGTCGATCCGCTACCCCGACGGCACCGAGATCGCGCCGCAGCTCGACCTTCGCTTCCGGCTGGAGCTCTACGCCGGCGTGCGTCCGGTGCGCGCCATTCCGGGCATCCCGTTACCGCTCGCCGATCCGCGCGCCAAGGACATCGACCTCGTGGTGGTGCGCGAGTCCACCGAGGGCCTGTTTGCGTCGCGCGGCAAAGGCGTGGTCGAGGACGACCGCGAAGCGCGCGACACCATGGTCATCACGCGCAAGGGCTCGGAGCGCGTGCACGAATTCTCTTTCCGCCTGGCGGCAAAGCGGCGCAAGAAAATGGTGACCTGCGTCGACAAGGCCAACGTGTTCGCTTCCATGGCCTTCTTCCGCCGCATCTTCGACGAGGTGGCGGCGCGCCATCCGGAAGTGCAGGCGCAGCCATCACTACATCGACGCCACTGCGCTCGATCTCGTGCGTCGGCCGTGGGACTTCGACGTGCTCGTCACCGAGAACATGTTCGGCGACATCATCTCCGACCAGACCGCGGCGCTCATCGGCGGCATGGGCATGGCACCCTCGGGCGACATCGGCGACCAGCACGGTCTCTTTCAGCCCTGCCACGGCTCGGCGCCCGACATCGCCGGCCAAGGCAAAGCCAATCCGACGGCGTGCATCCTGTCGGCGGCGATGATGCTCGACTGGCTCGCCGAGCGCTCGCGCAACGATGCGTTGGCGCAAGCGGCGCGGCGCATCGAGAAGGCCGTCGATGTGATTTTTCAATCGCAAAAACTCAAACCGTTCGAGTTTGGCGGCAAGGCCGGCACGCGCGAGATTCGCGACGCAGTCCTCTCCAACCTGTGACCCGGCTGCGCGTCGCCGGCGTCGGCGCGGGCTATTTCAGCCAGTTTCACCTGCAGGGCTGGCGCGCGATTCCCGAGGTCGAGCTGGTAGGTTGGGCTGACAAGGAAGTCTCCCGGGTTAGCGGTGTGCGTGCATTCGCTGCCATGGAGGAGATGCTTGCCAAGACCAAGCCTGACGTCGTCGACATCGTCACACCACCCGACACGCACCTCGAGCTGGTACGCCTAGCCGCCGCACGCGGGCTGCCCGTGATCTGCCAGAAGCCGCTGGCGCCGACGTACGCCGAAGCCGTTGAGGTCGTGGAGGCCGCCGAGCGCGCCGGCGTGCCGCTGGTCGTCCACGAGAACTTCCGCTGGCAGCCGTGGTATCGCGAAGCGCGCCGGCTGATCGACGCCAATCACTTCGGCAAGCTCCATTCCGTCGCCTTTCGCCTGCGTCCCGGCGACGGGCAGGGGCCGCGCGCGTATCTCGACCGCCAGCCGTACTTCCAGACCATGCCGCGTCTGCTGGTGCACGAGACCGCGATCCACTGGATCGATACCTATCGGTTCCTGATGGGCGAGGTGACCGCGGTTTATGCATCTCTGCGGAAAGCAAATCCTGTAATCGCCGGCGAGGACGCGGGCTACATCCTCTTCGACTTCGCGAGCGGAGCGACCGGGTCTTTTCGACGGCAATCGCCTGAACGACCACGCCGCCTCTAATCCGCGGCGCACCATGGGGGAGATGTGGCTGGAAGGCGAGCGCGGCGTGCTGCGCCTCGATGGCGACGCGCGCCTGTGGTGGAAGCCGCATCAGAAGCCCGAAGCCGAGCACCGCTACGACCGCGGACCCGACGATGCCTTCGGCGGAGGTTGTTGTGCCGCATTACAGGCACATGTGGTGGATCATTTCCTGAGGAAGTCAAAGCTGGAGAACACGGCCAAGGCGTATCTGACCAATCTGCGCATCGAGGAAGCGATCTACCGCTCGAGCGCCGAAGGGCGGCGGATCGCGCTTTCGTGAACGTCGAGCCCTTCGGCAGGGACTTGAATCGCCCGGAGTGCGTGCACTGCACGGCGCAGGGCGATGTCTTCGTCTCCGACTGGCGCGGCGGCGTGACGCGCATCCATCCCGACGGCAGGCAGACGCTGATCAAGGGCGACCGACTGATCAAGACGAACGGCTTCGCCATCCTGCCGGACCGCTCGTTCCTGCTCGCGCACCTCGACGAGCGCGAAGGCGGGGTCTGGCGCCTCACGCTCGACGGCAAGCTCACGCCTTTCCTCGAGGATTTGCCGCCGACGAACTTTGTTTTTGCATTTGGAGAAAAGGTCTTTATCACGGTCAGCACGCGCCTGGTTCCGCGCACGCTCGCGCGCAAGCCGGGCCACGCCGACGGCTTCATCATGTGCGTGGACAAGCGCGGCGCGCGCGTCGTCGCCGAGGGCCTTGGCTTCACCAACGAGTGCAAAGTCGATCCGTCTGGCGAATGGCTCTACGTGAATGAAACCTTCGGCAAGCGGCTCTCGCGCTTTCCTCTTTATGAGAATGGAGACCTGGGCGAAGCGGGAAACCATGGTGACATTTGGCGCGGGCGTGTTTCCCGACGGCCTGGACTTCGACGCCGAAGGCGGCGTGTGGATCACCAGCGTGTTTTCCAACCGCCTGATCCGCGTGATGCCCGACGGCAGCCAGAGCCTGGTGCTGGAAGACAACGATCCCGCATTCGTCGACAGCATCGAGGCCGACTTCGCGCGCGGCGCGCTTACGCACGCCGGGAATCCCGAGGTGCCGGCGAAGCTGATCCGCAACCTGTCGTCGAGCGCGTTCGGTGGCCCCGGGCTGCGCACCCTTTATCTCGGCTGTCTTCAGGACAGCCGCATTTACCGCATGCCGAGCCCGGTGGCGGGCGCCCGCCCGCCGCACTGGGACGTGCGTTTTCCTTAGAGGAGGGACCATGCAACGCAGGAAGCTGTTGACAGTGATGCTGGCAGGCGCGATCGCGGGGACGATGGGCGCGGCGCAAGCGCAAACCATACTCAAGTTCAGCCATACCGATCAGCCGGGCGGCACGCGCCAGAAGGCGGCCGAGATGTTCGCGCAGAAGGTGGAGCAGGCCACCAGCGGCCGCTACAAGATGCAGGTCTACCCCGCCGGGCAGCTCGCGAACGATCCGAAGGCGGTGGAGCAGCTGCAGCTTGGCGGCATCGACTTCACCGTGACCGGCACCGGGACTTACGCCACCCATATCCCGACGCTGAACCTGATGCTGATGCCTTACCTCGTGGACACGCTACGACCAGGGCTGGAAGCTGTACGACGACTCGAAGTGGCTGCAGAAGCAGTTCGCCGAAGGGCCGAAGAAGGGCTTCCGCATCATCGCCACCTGGGAGGCGGGATTCCGCAGCACGACCACCAAGGAGCCGCTGAACTCGCCGGCCGACGCGAAAGGCAAGAAGCTGCGCACCTATCCCAACGAGATGCAGCGCTGGCTGCTGGAGGCGATGGGCTTCACCGTGCAGATCATGCCGGTGACCGAGGTGTACCTCGCGATCCAGCAGGGCACGGTGAGCGGCCAGGAAAACCCGATCGATACCATCCACGCCAACAAGTTCTACGAGGTGGCGCCGCACGTCACGCTGACGCAGCACGTCTACAGCCCGATCCCGCTGGCGATCGCGGAGAAGACCTGGCAGAAGCTGTCGGCCGCCGACCGCGAGGCGGTGACGAAAGCCGGGCGCGAGGTGGCCGACTGGATGCGCAAGGAGATCCGCGCCAACGACGACCGCCTGCTGAAGGACATGGCGTCGAAGGGCGCGAAGATCGCGCGGCCCGACCTGGCGCCGTTCCGCGCCGCGGTGCAGCCCGCCTACACCAAGGCGAAGGAGAAGTACGGCGCGGATGTGGACGCCGTGCTCGCCGAGGCCGAGGCGATCCGCAAAGGGCGGTGAGCCTGCTGCCGCCGGGACCGGCGGCGCCGGCGCCGATCCGGGCGCTCGGCGCCGCGGTCGACTGGAGCGTGGTGGTCATCGGCGCGGTGATGGTGGCGCTGGTGTTCGCCAACGTGGTGCTGCACGCGTTTCACCGCGACAACCCGTGGACCACCGAGTTCTGCGAGTTCCTCATGGTGTGGGTCACGTTTCTCGGCGCCGCGGCCGCGACACGCCGCGGCCTGCACATGAGCATCAACGAGTTCGTGGACAAGCTCCGGCCCGGCGCGCGTCGCTGGGCGGACCTGGCAATCGCCGCGCTGGCGGCAGCGGTGCTCGCGCTGCTGGTCTGGTACGGCATGGGCATCGTGCGCGCCACCTGGGACAACGAGCTCACCGTGCTCGGCTGGCCGATGGGCCTGCAGTATCTGGCGCTGCCGGTCGGCGCGGCGGCGACCCTGGTGTTCGTGCTCTGGAACGCGTGGCTGATCGCTCGCCGATGTTCGCCCTCCTGATCTTCGGCGTGTTTTTCGCGCTCGCGCTCGGCGGCGTGCCGCTGGTCTACGCGCTGCTCGCGACCACCGTCGGCATGATCTGGGCCTACGGGCTTTCCCATCCGCTCGAAACCATCTTCCTCACCTACATCGGCGGCGTCGAGCCGTTCATCCTGATCGCGGTGCCGCTCTTCGTGTTCGCCGGCGAGCTGCTCTCGCACGGCGGCGTCGGCCGGCGCATCGTCGATTTCGCGCACGCGCTCTTCGGCTGGCTGCCGGGCGGCCTGGGCATCGTCACCGTCGCTTCGTGCCTGATGTTCGGCGGCGTCTCCGGCTCGGCGATCGCCGACACCGCGGCGATCGGCTCGCTGGTGGTGCCGGCGATGGTCAATCGCGGCTACCCGCGCGCTTTCGTCGGCGCGCTGCTCGCCACCGCGGGCACGCTCGCGCTGCTGATGCCGCTCTCGATCCCGTTTCTCGTGTACGCCTTCACCGCCGGCGTATCGATGCGCACGCTGTCGATGGCCGGCATCGTGCCGGCGCTGCTCTCGGCGGCGGCGCTGATGGCGGTGTGCATGTGGTACGGCAAGCGCCACGGCTGCGATCCGGGCTCCGGCGAGTTTTCCGTGCCGGTTTTCTGGAAAGCATTCAAGGCCGCCGGTCCGGCGCTGCTGATGCCGCTCATCATTGTCGGCGGCATCTGGTCCGGCTACTTCACGCCGACCGAGGCGGCGGCGGTCGCGGTGGTGTATGGGCTGGCCGTCTCCCTCGGCTATTACCGCGACATCGGATGGCGCGACCTGCCGCGCCTGCTGTTGGGCGCTTTCCAGACCAGCGCGGTGGTGATGGTGGTGCTCGGCGCCACCGCCGCGCTTGCCTGGTTCATCACCGCCGAGCAGGTTCCGGCGCAGCTCGCCGCCTGGGTGAAAGGCGTGGCGAGCGAGGCGTGGGTGTTCCTGCTGCTGGTCAACATCTCCCTGCTGGTGCTCGGCATTTTCATCGAGCCGCTGCCCGCGCTGCTGATTTCGGTCCCGCTCTTCCTGCCGCTCGCGGCGGCCTTTAAGATCGACCCGGTGCACCTCGGCGTCGTCATGTGCGCGAATCTGGCGATCGCGCTCTACACGCCGCCGGTGGGCGGCACGCTGTTCGTGGCGGCGAAGCTCGCGAATGCGGGCATCGGCGCGATCACCCGCCATCTGCTGCCGTTCATGGCGGCGACGGTGGCGGTTCTTTTGCTGGTGACGTACGTGCCTTCGCTCACTTTGGGCGTTGCACGCTTTCTACAGTGAGGCTCTTTTGATCCGAATCGCAGCACTTCTCGCCTTGTTGTGCGCGCGCTATGTCTGGCGTGGCGCAGCCCTATCCCTCCAAGCCCGTCCGCCTGGTGGTCGGTTTCGTTCCGGGCGGCGGCACCGACATCATGGCGCGCGCCGTCGCCGCCAAGCTCTCTGAAATGGCGAACATCCAGACCGTGGTCGAGAACCGCCCCGGCGCCAACGCCAATCTGGCCGCCGAGCTGGTGGCGCGCGCGCCCGCCGATGGCTACACCGTGCTCGATGATGTCCACCTCGCATGCCATCAGCAAGCCGCTCTACAAGACGCTCAAGTACGACGTCGAGAAAGACCTGGTGCCGGTCGCTTTCGTTTCCTCTGGCGCGATGGCGGTGGTGGTCCACCCCGCGGTTCCGGCTTCGAGCCTGAACGAGCTCATCGCGCTGGCGCGCGGCAAGCCCGGCGAGCTCACCTACGGCTCCGCGGGCAGCGGCAGCCCGGAGCATATGGCCGCCGAGCTCCTGCTCAGCATGGCAAAGGCGCGCATGGTGCACGTCCCGTACAAAGGTGGCGCGGCGTCGGTTACCGATCTCATGGGCGGCCAGATCCAGGTCGGGTTCAACACCATGCCGGTGGCCGCGCCGCATATCCGCGCCGGAAAGATCAAGCTGCTCGCGGTCACCGAGGAGCGGCGCTCGCCCGCCTTCCCGGATACGCCGACGGTGGCGGAGGCGGCGTTGCCGGGGTACGCGATGCCGGTCTGGTATGGGCTGATGGCGCCCGCCGGCACGCCGCGCGAAGCCATTGCGCTTCTCAACAAGGAGATCGAACGGGTGCTGAAGGAGCCGGACATCCGCGAGCGCTTCACTACGCTCGGCGTCGCGCCGACCGGCGGCAGCCCGGAAGCGTTCGGCGCCTTCATCCAGAAGGAGGTGGCGAAGTTCACGAAGCTCGTCGCCGACACGGGCATGAAGGTCGAATGAGGGTTAAATGAGCCTGCGCATCGTCGTGATGCCCGGCGACGACATCGGGCCGGAGATCACCGCCGCGTCCCTGGTGGCGCTCAACGCGGCGAACCGGAAGTTCGCCATCGGGCTCGAGCTGCAGACCGTCGAAGTCGGCATGGCGAGCTATCGCCGGCACGGCAACACCCTCACCGAAGCCGCGCTCGAGGCCGCGATCAGCGCCGACGGCGTGATCCTTGGCCCCTGCGGCATGAGCGACTATCCGGCACGCGAGGAGGGTGGCATCAACGTGCCGGGCACCGTGCGGAAGCGCCTCGACCTCTTCGCCAACCTGCGGCCGGCGCGCTCGCGCCCCGGGGTGCCGCGCGCGCGCGAGGGCCTCGACATCCTCATCGTGCGCGAGAACACCGAGGGCTTCTATTCGGACCGCAACATGCATTTCGGCATCGCCGAGTTCATGCCGACGCCGGACGTCGCGCTGTCCATGCGCAAGATCACGCGCGAAGGCTCGCGGCGCATCGCGCAGGTGGCGTTCGAGTACGCCGCGCGCCGGCGCCGGCGCGTCGCGGTGGTGGGAAAGCGGCACGTGCTGCAGCTCGGTGACGGCCTGTTCGTCGGCGAGGCGGAAAAGATTGCCGCTGCCCACCGCGACGTCGAGCTGCGCGAAGTGGACGTCGATGCCATGGCCGCGGACCTGGTGATGCGGCCGGAGCGCTACGACGTCATCCTGACCAGCAACATGTTCGGCGACATCCTCTCGAACGAGGCGGTGGCACTCTCGGGCGGCCTGGGTCTCGCCGCGGCGCTCAACGTCGGCGAGCGCCACGCCGTAGCGAACGCCGGGCACGGCTCCGCGCCCGACATCGCCGGCAGGAACATTGCCAATCCAACCGGCCTCATGCTTTCGTGCGCCATGCTGCTCGAGTGGCTGGCGGAGCGAAAGAATTCGCAGGCCTGCCGCGACGCTGCGCGTGCCCTCACCCAGGCTATCGATCACGCGCTGCAGGATCCCGCCGCGCGCACCGGGGACCTCGGTGGTCGCGGCTCGACCTCGGGATTTGGCGAAGCGGTGGCGCGCGGGCTGTTACCCTAGAGCCATGCGAGAAGACACCGGCAAGCTGATTCTGCGCCTGACCGTCGGCGTGCTCATGCTCCTGCATGGCGTGGCGAAGGTGAGCGGCGGGGTCGGCGGTATTGGCGGCATGCTGCAGAGCGCCGGCCTGCCCGCGGCGCTTGCCTACGGGGCGTACGTTGGCGAGGTGCTGGCGCCCCTGCTCGTCATCATCGGGTTCTATGCGCGCATCGGCGCGCTCATCATGGTGGTCAACATGCTCTTCGCCATCGGACTTGCGCACATGAAGGACATCTTCCTGCTGACCAAGACCGGTGGGTGGGCAATCGAGCTGCAGGCGTTCTTTCTCTTCACCGCGCTCGCGGTGGCGCTGATCGGCCCGGGGCGCTACGCAATCAACCGGCGGTAGCCATTCGCATGGAGGAGGGAGAATGAAAAGGCTCGGCTTTCTCGGCGTCCTGTTGCTGTTCGCGTTGCAGGCGGCAGCCCAATCGTATCCGGTGAAGCCGGTGCGCATGATCGTGCCGTATCCGCCCGGCGGCGGCAACGACACGCTCGGGCGCCTGTTCGCGGCCAAGCTGTCGGAGCGCCTGGGACAGCCGTTCGTGGTCGAGAACCGTCCGGGGGCCGGCACCATGATCGGTACCGAGGCGGCGGCGAAATCCGCGCCCGACGGCTACACCATCCTGCTCAGCTCGATCGCGACGCACGCGCTCAGCCCGAACCTGTACTCGCGCGTGCCTTACGACCCGGTGAAGGACTTCGCGCCGATCACGCTGCTCGGGATCGCGCCGACCGTGCTGGTGGTGCCGGCCGACCTGCCGGCGCGCAGACCTGCAGGAATTGATCACCGCCGCCAAGGCCAAGCCGGGCGCGCTGGCCTACGCCTCCGGCGGCAACGGCACGCCGCCGCACATCAATGCCGAGGTGTTCAAGTCGGTCGCCGGCATCGATCTGCTGCATGTGGCCTACAAGGGCGGCGGGCCAGCGCTGGTCGACCTCATGGCCGGGCGTGTGCAGGCGATGCTCGATACCGCGGCCTCGGCGATGCCGCACGTGCGCTCGGGAAAGCTGCGCGCGCTCGCGATCTCGGCGCCGCGGCGCTCGCCGGAGCTGCCCGACCTGCCGACGTTCGCGGAAGCCGGCCTGCCGCAGTACGACACCAACGCGTGGTACTCGATGCACGCGCCCGCGGGCACGCCGCCGGACATCGTGCGGCGGCTGAACGCCGAGCTGGTCGCGATCCTCAAGGACCCGGAGATCCTCGCGCGCTTCAAGCAGCTCGCCACCGACCCGGTGGGCAACTCGCCGGAGGAATTCGCCGCCTTCGTGCGCGCCGAGCTCGACAAGTACGCGCGCATCATCAAGGCCGCCGGAATAAAGCTCGACTGATGAAACTCCTCGTTCTTCCGGGTGATGGCATCGGGCTCGAGATCACCGGGGCCACGCTCGCAGTCCTGCGCGCCGCGGACCGGCGCTTCAAGCTGAAACTTTCGTATGAGACGCGCGAGATGGGGCTCGTCACGCTCAAGAGCCAAGGCACGACGCTGCCGGAGGGCGTGCTGCAGCGCGCGCGCGAGCTGGACGGCGTGATCCTGGGGCCCATCTCGCACCTGGACTATCCGCCGGCCGACAAGGGCGGGATCAACGTCTCCGCGGCTTTCCGCGTGAAGCTCGACCTCTACGCCAACGTGCGCCCGGCGCGCAGCCGCGCGGGCCTCGGCCGGCCAATGGACCTGGTGATCATGCGCGAGTGCACGGAGGGCTTCTACCCGGACCGCAACATGCACCAGGGCAGCGGCGAGTTCATGCCCGTGCCGGGCGTCGCGCTATCGATCCGCAAGATCACCGCGCACGCCTGCGAGCGCATCGCGCGGCGGGCGTTCGAGTTGGCGCAAAAGAGAAAAAAACTGGTCACGGCGGTGCACAAGGCGAATGTGTTCCGCATGACCGACGGCCTGTACCTGGACACGGTGCGCGCAGTGGCCAGGGAGTTTCCGGACGTGAAGCTCGAGGAGGAAATCGTGGACGCGATGGCGGCGAAGCTGGTGCGGCATCCCGAGCGGTACGACGTGGTGCTCGCCACCAACTTCTACGCCGACATCCTCTCCGACCTCGCCTCGGAGCTTTCCGGCAGCCTCGGCCTCGCCGGCTCGGTGAACGCGGGCGACAACCTGTGCGCCGCGCAGGCGCAGCACGGCTCGGCGCCCGATATCGCCGGCAAGGACAAGGCTAATCCGACCTCGCTCATCCTTTCGGCGGCGATGCTGCTCGAGTGGCTGGGCGCGAAGCGTAACGACGCAAACCTGACGCAGGCCGGGAAAGCGATGGATCGCGCGATCGACACGGTACTGGCCAGGCAGGAAATGCGAACCGCGGACCTCGGCGGCAAGCTCGGCACCAGCGCCTTCGGCGACGCGGTGGCAGCGGAGGTAGAGCGATGATCCTCGGCAGCGGCAACTATCGATATCGGGTGCTCGAGGGCTGGGCGAAACTGCCCGAGGGCTGGGAGTTCAAGGACGTGGCCGCGGTCGCGGTGGACAGCAAGGACCGCGTCTACGTGTTCAACCGCGGCGAGCACCCGATGATCGTGTTTGATCGCGAGGGCAACTTCCTGCGCTCATGGGGCGAGGGCACCTTTCCGCGCGCGCACGGGCTGCACATCGACGCCAACGACATCCTCTACTGCACCGACGACGGCGGGCACGTGGTGCGCAAGTGCACCACCGAGGGCAAGGTGCTGCTCGAGCTCGGCGTCCCCGGGCAGGCGGCGCCGTACATGAGCGGCACGCCGTTCCACCGCTGCACGCACACCGCGCTCTCGCCGCGCGGCGACATCTACGTGAGCGACGGCTATGGCAACGCGCGCGTGCACAAGTACTCGCCCGACGGCAAGCTGCTGCTGTCGTGGGGCGAGCCGGGCACCGACGCCGGGCAGTTCAACATCGTGCACAACGTCGTCACCGATGCCGAAGGCTGGGTGTACGTCGCCGACCGCGAGAACCACCGCGTGCAGGTGTTCGACGGCAACGGGCGCTATGAAACGCAGTGGCTGAACCTGCACCGTCCGTGCGCGCTCTACTGCTGTCCCGGCGCGCGGCCGCAGTTCGTGGTCGGCGAGCTCGGCCCGGCAATGAACATCAACCGCCATCATCCCAACCTGGGCCCGCGACTGTCGTTCGTCGACGAGAAAGGCAAGCTCCTGGCGCGCCTCGGCGGCGAGAACGGGCCGGGCCTCGAGCCCGGGAAATTCATCGCCCCGCACGGCCTCGCGCTCGACTCGCGCGGCGACATCTACGTCGGCGAAGTGAGCTACACCGAGTACCCGCGCCTGTTCCCGGAGCAGAAGATCGGCTGGCGCATGCGCTCGTTACAGAAGCTGGAGAAGCTCAGCTAATTCAGAAGCTGGAAAAGCTCAACTGACGTCCGTCGGTCAGCGCGCGCCGGCCTGTTCGAGCATCCCGACCATCGCGCCGTAACCGCGCCCGCGCGCAAGCGTTAGCGGCGTCCGTCCCTGCCGGTCGGCGAGCTGGAGGTTCGCGCCGGCCGCGATCAGGGCGCGCAGCGTGTCCTGGTGACGCCGGCCGCCGTCGCCGAGGACGATCGCCTCGATCAGCGCCGTCCAGTGAAGGTTGTTGACGTGGTCGAGCGGCGCGCCGGCCGCGATGAGCTGGCGCACCACGCCGTCGTGCCCCAGGTGCGCCGCGGCGATGAGCGCGGTGCCGTCGTAGCGGCTGGTCACAAGCTTCGCGTTTGCGCCAAGCGAGAGCAGAAGGCGCAGCGTTTCCTCGTCGTCTGCGACCGCGGCGATGGTCACGCAATCGTAGCGGTCGTTCTCCAGCAAGTGCAGGTCCGCGCCCGCGTGCACGAGAGCGCGAATCGCCACGCGCTGGCGAGCGAAGGTCGCGACATGTAGCGGTGTGCGGCCATAGGCGTCGCGCGCGTCGACGTTCCCGCCTTTTCGAATCTCTGTGACGTCGCCGCGGTGCGCGGCAGCGTGCAGCCCGGAATAGCGAGCGGCCTCGGCTGCTTCCGGTGGCACCTGTGCGCGGGCCGGCGAAAGGGTGGCCAGCATCGCGCCGGCCATGAAGCCCAACCAACGCATCAGAGTCGCTTGAGCGTTCTCACATTCTTGGCCACGAGCATCGGCGCCACTGCCGCGTCGAAACGTTTGAAATGCGCGCTTGCAAGGTGCGCGTCGAACGCGGCGCGGTCGTCGTACACCTCGTAGAGGAACACGCTGGTCTCCTTCTTCGGATCCACACAGACGTCGAACACGCGGCAGCCTGGCTCGGTGTCGCGCGAGGTGCTTGCGTTCTCGAGCATGAGCGGCATGAACTCGGCGAGACGCTCGGGCTTGATCTTGAAGTCGACGACGATGACGTGCATGGACTCCTCCTCTAGCTGGGAAAATGCTTCTCCAGGTCGGCGATCTGCGGCATGGTAAGGAAGCGGGCGCGGCGTCCTTCGAGAAGGAAGAAGAGCTTCGCGGTCTCTTCCAGCTCCTCGGCGTTGTACACCGCGTCCTCGAGGGATTTCCCGGCGACCACCGGCCCGTGGTTCGCCAGCAGTACCGCGTGGTGCTTCTTGGCCTTTTCGCGCACCGCTTCGGCAAGCGCGCGGTCGCCCGGGCGGTAGTAGGGCACCAGCGCAAGCTCGCGGATGCGCATGGCGTAGTACGCGGTAATCGGCGGCAGCCCGGAAAAGCCCTCCAGGCACGACACCGCGACGCAGTGCGTGCAGTGCAGGTGCACGATGCCCTGCGCCGAAGGGCGCTCCTGGTACATGGCGAGGTGCAGGAACGCCTCCTTCGAAGGCGCATCCCCCGCCACCGGGTTTCCTTGAAGATCCACTTTCGAAATGCGCGCGGGGTCGAGCCGCCCGAGGCAGGAGTTGGTCGGCGTGATCAGCAGCCCGTCCGGCAGGCGCACGCTCAGATTGCCCGAGCTGCCGTGCGCGTAGCCGCGCTGGTACAGCGATTGCCCGTGCATCACCAGCGCTTCGCGCAACTGCGTTTCGGTCACGGCAGCATCCCCAGGGCCTTGGCAAAGAAATCGCGGCTGCCGAAGTTACCCGACTTGAGCGCGAGCAGGTAAGGCTCGCCGCCGACCGCCGCGGTCCACGGCACGCCGGGATCGATTTCCGGGCCGATGGCGAGCGCGCGCACACCGAGCGCCTCGACCACCGCGCCCGCGGTTTCGCCGCCCGCGACCACGAACTTGCGCACGCCTTTCGCCGCCAGGCCGCGCGCGATCTCGCGGAATGCATGCTCGATGGCTTCGCCTCGGCCGGCCACGATCGCCTGCGGCGGGGCGGAGGCATAGATGAGCGCGGGCGATGGCAGGCGGCGCACGGCCCACTCTACCGCCGCAGCCGCATCGAGGTGCAGGGGATCGAGCTTGAGCGCGGCCGAGCCCCAGGCTTCGATCTGCGCCAAGGTCGCCTGCGAGCAGCTGCCCGCCAGGATCGCGGCCGGCCCGGAGAGTTTCGGCAGCGCCGGCGAAGAAGCGCGCTTCACGTCGAGGGCGCGCGCGAGTCCCATCGCGAGCCCGGCACCGCCGGTGGTCAATTTCAGCTCGCGGCAGGCTTGGCCGGCGGCGACCAGATGCTCGTCGCGGGTTGCGTCGAGGACTGCGTAGCCCTCTGCACCCGAAAGTCTTTTGGTGATCTCGCCAGCGCCGGCCTCCATGACTTCGGCCGGGACAAGGGAGACCCGGCGCCGTGTCTGAGCGCCGAGTACGCGCACCAGGTTCGAATCGCGCATCGGCGTGAGCGGGTGATCGCGCATGCCGGACTCCGCCAGCGGTACGTCGCCGACGAACAGGTTGCCTTTGTAGACGGTGCGGCCGTTCCGCGGATAGGCGGGGGTAGCGACGGTGAGGCGCTCGCCAAGCGCATCGAGCAGCGCATCGGCCACCGGGCCGATGTTGCCGCGCGGGGTCGAGTCGAACGTCGAGCAGTACTTGAAGTAGATGCGCTGCGCGCCTCGCTTTCTTAACCAGGAAAGAGAAGAAAGCGACCATGCCACTGCCTCCGCGGCGGGATTGGTGCGCGATTTCAGCGCGACGACGACCGCATCGGCGGCGGGAATCTCGAGCGACGGCTCGGGAGCGCCGTTGACCTGGATCACCGACAGCCCCTCGCGCGCGAGCGTGACGCCGAGGTCGGTGGCCCCCGTCAGGTCGTCGGCGATGCAGCCTAGGAGCATCGCGCCTCGAGCACGCTCAATCGAATTTCAGCCGTGCATCGCGGATCACCCGCGCCCACTTGGCGAGCTCGTCCGCGTATTCCGCCTGCAGGGATTCCGCCGTGCCGCCGACGACCTCGATTCCCTGCGCCGCCATGCGCGCGCGGAAGTCTTCCATCTGCAGCACCGCGTTCACCTCGCGGTTGAGCAGCGCGATCAGGTCTTTCGGCGTGCTGGCGGGCGCGTATAACGCGTAGTCGGTCTGCGAAACCACGCCGGGGACGCCGGCCTCGGCCATCGTCGGCAGCTCGGGCATCAGCGCGGAGCGCTTCGGCGCCGCCACTGCCAGCGCGCGCACGCGCCCGGCTTTCAGGTGCGGCAGATACGCCGGCGCGCTGTCGAGCGCCAAGTCGATGCGGCCATCGAGCAGGTCGGGCAGGATCTGTGTCGTGCCCTTGTAGGGAACGTGCGTGAGGTCGACCCCGGCCGCCTGCTTGAACATCTCGCCGGTCAGGTGGATCAGCGCACCGTAGCCCGATGACGCGAAGTTCAGCTTGCCGGGCGTCGCTTTCGCCATGGCGACGAAGTCCGTCACCGACTGCGCCTTCGACCCCGCCGGCACGACGAAGATGATGGTGCCGTAGCCGATGCGCGAAACGGCGGCGAAGTCGCGCCCGAAGTCGTAGGTGCGTTTGGGCATCGTGTACTGCAGGATCGCCTGGCCGCCGATCGGTCCGACGAGCAGCGTGTAGCCGTCGGCGGCGCTCTTCGCCACGGCATCGTTGGCGATGGCGCCGCCGGCGCCCGGCCGGTTCTCGACCACGACCTGCTGGCCGAGGCGCGGCGAGAGCTTCTCGCCCAGCGCGCGCGACACGTTGTCCATGCCGCCGCCAGGCGGATACCCCGCGACGAACTTGACGGGACGCGAAGGATATTGCTGCGCGGCCGCCGAGAATCCGGCGAGGCACAGCACGGCGGCGACCAGCAGCGATCTCCTCATGCTTTCTCCTTGTTGTGCGTCCAGCGCTTGAGCCATCCCAGCCCGTCCTCGGTTCTCGCCGCAGGCCGGTATTCGCACCCGACCCAGCCCTCATAGCCGAGCTCGTCGAGCAGGCGCAAAAGGTACTCGTAGTTCACCTCGCCGCGGTCGGGCTCGTGGCGCTCGGGAACGCCGGCGATCTGCACGTGGCCGACGTGCGGCAGCCAGCGCCGCACCTTCATCGCCAGGTCGCCCTCGACGATCTGCGCGTGGTACAGGTCCATCTGCACGCGCAGGTTGGCCGCGCCCGCTTCCTCGCGGATCGCGTGCGCTTCGGCCTGCGTATTGAGGAAGTACCCGGGAATGTCGCGCGTGTTGATCGGCTCGATCAGCGCGACGATGCCGGCGCGCGCCAGCTCGGCCGAGGCATGACGCAGGTTCTCCACGTAGGTGCGCCGGCGGGCTGCGCGCTCGGCGCCCGGCGGCAGCAGACCGGCCATGACGTGCAGGCGCGGGGCGCCGAGCGCGCGTGCATAGTCGAGCGCGGTTGCGATTCCCGCGCGAAACTCGGCTTCGCGGCCGGGGAGCGAGGCGAGACCGCGCTCGCCCGCATCCCAGTTGCCCGGCGGCAGGTTGAACAGCACGCATTCCAGCTTTGCTTTGCGCAGCGCGGCGGCGACTTCTTGCGCGGGGTGCGCGTAGGGGAAGAGGAACTCCACGCCGCGGAAGCCGGCTGCCGCGGCGGCGGCGAAGCGCTCCAGGAAAGGAACCTCCTGGAACATCATGCTCAGGTTTGCGGCGAAGCGCGGCATTGTTGATCAGATTGTTGACAATTCCGGCGACGCTGTCGAGAATCCTCGCGGGGAGGAGGTCCCTTGTTCCGCATCCTGATTCTCGCCGTGGCGCTCGGCGCGACGAGCGTCGCCTTCGCGCAAGCTTACCCTGCCAAGGCGGTGCGCATCGTCAACCCGTTCGCGCCCGGCGGCGCCACCGACATCATTGCCCGCCACATGGGCCAGAAGCTCACCGAGGCCTGGGGCCAGCCGGTCGTGGTCGAGAACCGCGCGGGCGCGAGCGGCGCGCTCGGCGTCGAGCACGTGGCGAAGAGTCCGGCCGACGGCTACACCTTGCTCATCGCCACGCAGACCACGCACGCGGCGAACCCGGCGCTGTACGCCAAGCTGCCGTACGACGCGGCGAAGGATTTCGCCCCGCTCACGCTCGCCGGCTCGACGCCGCTCGCGCTCATGGTTCACCCCTCGCTCCCGGTTCGCGATGTACGCGAGCTGCTGGACCATGTGAAGAAAAATCCGGGCAAGCTCTCCTACGCTTCCGGCGGCAATGGCACTTCGCAACACCTCACCATGGAGCTGCTCAAGACCATGACGGGCAGCTTCATGGTCCACATCCCCTACAAGGGCGCCGGGCCGGCGATGACCGATTTCCTCGGCGGCCAGGTGAACCTGATGTTCGACAACCTGCCGACCGCCTTGCCGCACGTGAAAGCCGGCAAGCTGCGCGCGCTCGCGGTCAGCACCGCGAAGCGCAGCGCGCTCGCCCCGGAGCTGCCGACGATGGCGGAGTCCGGGCTCGCGGGCTTCGACCTCGCCACCTGGTTCGCCTTCTACGCGCCGGCCGCGACGCCGCGCGAGCTGGTGGAGAAGATTTCGGCGGATATGCGCCGCGCGCTCGCGCAGCCCGATACCAAGGAGCGTCTCACCGGCATCGGCGTCGACATCGTCGCGAGCACGTCGCAGGAGCTCGGCGCGTTCAACCGCGCGGAGCTGGTGAAGTGGGCAAAGATCGTCAAGGACTCGGGCGCCAAGCTCGACTAACTAGGAGGAAACATGAGAGTTCTCAAGTTGCTGCTGGCAGGCTTGGCGTTCGCGCTGTGCGCGCAGGCCCATGCCCAGGTGAAGCTCACGTTCTGGAGCCACTGGGCGGCGGAGAAGATCAAGCGCGACTACGTCGAGGACGCGATCAAGCGGTTCGAGGCGGCGAATCCCGGCGTGAAGATCGAGGCGCAGTGGTACGAGAAGACCGCGCTCTACGCCGCCCTCAAGACGGCGCTGCGCGCCGGCACCGCGCCGGACATCTTCTACGCCGAGCCGGACCAGGTCGAGTACATGGAGAACGCGCTGCTGCTGGATCTTTCTTCCCTCAACTGGGCGGGCGTCGAGCCGTGGGCGAAGGAGATCTGGTCCTATAAAGGCAAGCCGTACGGCCTGCCGCTCGAGGCCAACACGGTCGAGCTCTACTACAACAAGAAGCTGCTCGCCGACCTCGGCGTCAAGGTGCCGGCGAGCCTGCAGCTCGACTCGCAGGCGATGATCGACCTCGCGAAGAAGGCGCGCGCAAAGAACCTCACGCCGATGTCGCTCGGCGTCGGCGACCGGCCGTATCCGGGCGCGTACCTCGTGCAGGAGTCGATGCTGAAGAAGCTCGGCGCGCAGGACTACGACAACCTGCTCAAGGGCAAGCTGTCGTGGACCGACCCGCGCGTGCTCGACACGCTGCGCCTGATCCGCTCGTGGACCGAGGCGGGCATGCTGCCCACCACGTTCACCACGCTCAAGCTGGGCGAGGCGCACAGCTACTTCCACACCAACCCGGGCGCGGTGACCATGCTGATCGGCAGCTGGTACACCTCCCGGGCGTTCAATCCGCCGGACCAGGGCGGCCAGCCGAAGGACTTCCCGCTCGGCATCATGAAGTTCCCGGCGATCCCGAACGCCGCCTGCAACGAGTGCCGCACGCTGTCGGTCGGCGGCAGCTACGTCGCCAATGCGGCGACCAAGCACCCCAAGCAGGCGATCGCGTTCCTCAATTCCTTCGCCAATCCGGACGCGGCGGCGCGCTGGCTGGCGAACGTGCTGGTGCAGACCGGGCTCAAAGCCGACTATTCGAAGGTCTCGGGGCCGCACGCCGGCTACTTCAAGGAGCTCGGCGCGACCAGCGTCGGCGCGAAGTACTACTTCGGCATGCCGGTGCAGGTGATGCAGGGCAAGCCGAAGGAAGTGTTCACGCAGATCTACAACAACGCCTTCCCGGCCGGCACCATCGGCGTCGAGGAGTCGGCGAAGCAGATGAACGCCGCGTTCGGCAAATAGAAATTGCCACAGGTTTCGGTTGGGGAGGGGGTACGGGGGAACCGTAGGGTTCCCCTGTTCTCACCGGACCGGCAGCCCTGGGGGGCGATCCTCGCCTTCCTGCTGCCGGCTTTTACCGTCTATACGGCGCTCACCGCCTACCCGGTGGTGCGCACGTTCTGGAACAGCTTCCACAAGGTCCTGCCGCGCAGCGAGGAATACCTCGGCCTGGCGAACTACGGCGCGCTGGTGCAGGACGATATCTTCTGGCGCGCGGTGCGCAACACGTTTACGTGGGCGTGCATCTCGCCGCTCGCCGAGGTCTCGATCGCGCTGCTCCTCGCGCTCGCGCTGTACGCGAAGATTCCCGGCATGCGGTTTTTCCGCATCGCCTGGTTCACGCCGGTGCTCATGTCCTACGTGGTGGTCGGCATCGTCTGGGTGTGGATGTACAACTACGATTGGGGCGCGGTCAACGCGCTGCTGCGCTGGCTGGGACTGGGCACTCTCGTCCAGGCCTGGATCGGCGACCCGAAGATCGCGCTGCCTTCGCTCATCTTCGTCACCACCTGGATGTGGGCCGGCTTCAACATGGTGGTGCTGCTGGCGGCGCTGCATTCGCTGCCCTCGGAAGTGATCGAGGCGGCCGAGCTCGACAACTGCGGCTGGGGCGCGAAGCTCTGGCACATCATCATCCCGCTGGTCAGGCCGACGCTGCTCAACCTGCTGGTGCTTTCGTTCATCGGCAAGATGAAGATCTTCGACCTGGTGTGGATCACCACCCAGGGCGGGCCGCTCTGGTCCACCGAAACGGTGTCCACCTACGTCTACAAGCGCGCCTTCGAGTGGACCAGCTTCGACCTGGGCTACCCCTCGACCGTCGCCGCGGTGTGGTTCGTGTTCGTGCTGGCGGCCGTGCTCGCGCTCACGTGGCTCTTCCGCCAGCGCGACAGGCTCGAGTACTGAAATGGTTTCCCGGGCTTTTCTGTTCATCGTGGTCACCCTGTACACGATATTCGCCGCCGGGCCGTTCGTCTGGGTAGCGACGATGTCGGTCCGCACCACCACCGAGATCTCGCGCGACCACTACGCCTGGCCGGAGATCTGGCACTGGGAGAAGTTCCCGATCGCCTGGTTCAAGTCCAACTACCAGGTCTATTTCGAGAACAGCCTGCTGGTGGTCGTCTCGGCCGTCGCCATCCTCACGGTCATCGGCTCGATGGCCGCGCACTGCTTCGCGCGCTACCGCTTCCGCGCCAACCGCCTCCTGTACTTCATCATCTTCTCGGCGATCATCTTCCCGCCGCAGATCACCATCATCTCGATGTTCCAGATCCTGGTGCAATACGGCCTGTACAACAGCCTGCCCGGGCTGACCCTGGTCTATATCGCGATCCAGCTGCCGCTGACGGTGTACATCCTCGAAAGCTTCTTCGCGCGCATCCCCGCGGATCTGTTCGACGCCGCGCGCATGGACGGGTATTCGGAGTGGCAGATCTTCTGGAAAGTGAGCCTGCCGATCGCGCTGCCGGCGATCTCCACCACCGTGATCCTGAACTTCATCCTGCTGTGGAACGAGTTTCTGTACGCCGTGGTGCTGATTACCGACGAGGCGAAGCGCACCCTGCCGCTGGGCATCCAGCGCTTCATGGGCGACACCATGTATGACGTCGGCATGATCGCCACCGGGCTGATGATCGCGATCATCCCGGTGGTGGTGATCTACATCTTTTTCTCGGAGAAGCTGATCCAGGGCATGACCGCGGGGGCGGTGAAGTAGTGGCTACCGTGTCTCTTCGAAGGCTTTCGAAGAAGTACCCGGGCGGGGAAAACCTCGCCGTCGACTCCGTGTCGCTCGAAGTGGCGCACGGCGAGTTCATGGTGCTGCTCGGGCCCTCGGGCTGCGGCAAGTCGACCACCTTGCGCATGGTCGCCGGGCTGGAGTCGATCAGCGAGGGCGAGCTGCTGATCGATGGCAAGCGCGTCAACGACATTCCCGCCAAGGACCGCGATATCGCCATGGTGTTCCAGAGCTATGCGCTTTATCCGCACATGACGGTGCTCGACAACCTCGCCTTCGGGCTGCGCCGGCGCGACTTCGCCGCCGCCGAGATCGAGCGGCGCGTGCGGGAGGTCGCCTCCACGCTTGGTTTGAGCGACTTTTTGAAAAGAAAGCCCCACGCGCTCTCGGGCGGCCAGCGCCAGCGCGTCGCGCTCGGCCGCGCCATCGTGCGCGATCCGAAGGTGTTCCTGTTCGACGAGCCGCTCTCCAACCTCGACGCGGCGCTGCGCGTCGGCATGCGCGGCGAGCTCATCAAGCTGCACCACCGCCTGGGCGCGACCATGATCTACGTCACGCACGACCAGGTCGAGGCCATGACCATGGGCGACCGCATCTGCATCATGAACGGCGGCAAGGTGGCGCAGATCGGCGCTCCGCTCGAGGTCTATGCGCGGCCGGCCGACATGTTCGTCGCTTCGTTCCTCGGCAGCCCGCCGACGAACTTGATTCCCGGGCGCTTTAACGCCGATGCGTTGCATGTGGGCGAAGCAAGGCTCAGGTATGCCAAAACAACTTCTACAGAAAACATCGTCTTCGGCATTCGTCCGGAAGACATCCGCATCGACGGCGGTGCGCCGGACGTTCACGGCGAGGTGCTGGCGGTGGAGCCGCTCGGCGCCGAGACCCTGCTGCGCGTGCGCCTCGCCGGCGTTGCGAACGACGTGATGGTGCGCGGCCCGCGCACCGTGCGCGCCGCGGTGGGCGAGCGCGTGCCACTCGCGTTCGACCTGGCCGCCGCGCATTTATTCGACCCCATCTCCCAACAACGGATCTGACATGGCCTCCAATCCTCCCGTATTGACCGTGCGCCGCAACTTTGCCCGGCCGCCCGACAACCTCGTCAAGCAGCTCGCCCAGGTGCCGACCGGCTGGGTGGTGGACGCGAACGGGCGGCGCGGCGCGATGGACTACCGCATCCGCCCGCTGACCAACGCGAAGAAGTTCTGCGGCGTCGCGCTGCCGGTATGGACGCGCGCGCGCGACAACCTTGCGCCGTATGCGGCGATCCAGCACGCGAAGCCTGGCGACGTGATGGTGATCGCGACCGACGACTATCAGCCGGCGAGCGTGGTCGGCGACGTGCTCGTCGGCATGGCGAAGAACCAGGGCGTCGCCGCGTTCGTCACCGACGGCATGGTGCGCGACATCGATGGGCTCAACGCGGTCGGCATCCCGGTGTTCGCGCGCGGCCTGTCGCCAAACTCGCCGTTCAAGGACGGGCCGGGGACGATCGGCCTGCCGATCTTGCTCGCCGGCGTCACGGTCAATCCGGGCGACGTCGTGCTGGGCGACCAGGACGGCGTGGTGGTGGTGGCACGCGAAGCGCTGGAAAGCGTGGTCGCCGAGCTTGCCGGGATCAAGGCCAAGGAGGAAAAGATGGAGAAGGCCGTGGCCGACGGCGCCAGGCTGCCGCCAGGCCTGGCGGAGATCATCGCCGAGAAGGGCGTGCGCTACCTGGATTGATGATGCGCAAGGTCCTCTATCTGTCGCACGCCACGCCCGACGTGTACGCGATCATCCGCGCGGCGGTGCCGCCGGGGTTCGAGCTGCGCACGCTGGAGCGCGATAGCGACGACGAGCGCCGCGAGAAGATCGCCGATTGCGAAGTCGTGATCGTCGCCGCCACGCCGCTTCGCAAGCCGGTGATCGATGCTGCGCGCAAGCTCGAGCTGGTGCATCACCAAGGGGTGGGCTGGCAGGACACCACCGACCATGCGGAGCTGAAGGCGCGTGGCCTGCCGCTCGCGCTGACGCCGGAAGGCACCACGCTCGGCGTCGCCGAGCACACCGTGTTGATGATCCTGGCGGTCCTCAAGCGCCTGCCGTTCGCCGACAGCGAGCTGCGGCAGGGGCGCTTCCATATCAACGCCCTGCGGCCGGTGTCGCGCGAGCTGTCCGGGATGACCGTCGGCTACGTCGGCATGGGACGCATCGCGCAGGCGGTGGCGGCGCGGCTCGCGCCGTTCGGCACCCGCGGCATCTACTTCGATCCGCTGGTGGCGCAGCATGCGGGCGTGACGCGAATGAGCCTGGAGGAGCTGCTGGGGCGGGCGGACGTCGTGAGCCTTCACCTGCCGCTCACGCCGCAGACCCGGCACCTGATGGATGCGGACCAACCTGGCGCGCATGAAGCCCGGCGCGTATCTCGTCAACACGGCGCGCGGCGGGCTGGTGGACGAGCGCGCGCTGCTCGAGGCGCTGCAAAGCGGCCGGCTCGCCGGCGCGGCGCTCGATGTTTTCGAGCAGGAGCCGGTGCGCGCGGGACACCCGCTGGCCGGATTGCCGAACGTGGTGCTGACGCCGCACATTTCCGCCGGCACGCGCGACGCCCTCGCCACCAAGATGAAGGCGCTCTTCGCCAACGTGGAGCGCTTCTACCGCGGCGAGCCGCTGATGAACCGGGTCCTCTGATGAAAAGCAATCTGGTGGCCGCGCTGCAGGAAGACATCGTGCTCGGCCGGCTGGCGCCCGGCGCGCGCCTGGTCGAGGAGGAGCTGACCGAGCGCTTCCACACCAAGCGCCATGTGCTGCGCGAGGCCTTCGTCGAGCTCGAGCGCTACGGGCTGATCGAGCGGCGCCCGAACCGCGGCGCCTCGGTGCGCCAGCTCACGCTGGAAGACGTCAACCAGATCTACGTGGTGCGCGAGATCCTCGAGCGTGCGGCGGCGGCGCAGATGGTCTTTCCGCTATCCAAAACCGAATACCGGGCGATTGAAGCCACGCAGAAACGACACGACGCCGCAGTCGAGGCGGGCGACGCCAAGGCGGTGTTCCGCGCCAACTTCGAGTTTCACGAGGCGCTGTTCGCCGCCTGCGGCAACCCTACCTCGCGGCCGCGATCGACGACTTCCGGCGCAAGACCCAGGTCGTCTGGTCGTACGCGATCGTCAAGCCGGAGTACTTCCGCAACGCCCAGCGTGAGCACCGCGCGATGCTGAAGGCGCTGCGCGAGGGCGACCGCAAGCGCCTGATCGAGCTCTGCGCCGCCCACCTCGACATCTCGCGGCAGGCCTACCTGCAGACCTATCGACTGCGCTTTCCTGCTTCAGCGGGGGAGCCGCGTCTGGGCTAGCCTGATGCTGAATCGTTGCTGTAGAAAGCCGAGCAGGCGCGCCTGCAAGTGGCGTTTCTCGAGGCAGAAGTCCACCCCGGCCGCCTCGCACGCCGCTTCAAACTGGGCATTGCTGCGGTCGGTCAGCACGACGACCGCCGGAGGCGCCGGCTGTGCCTTGATGCGCTGAGCGAGCTCAAGCGCCTCGGTTTCCGGCATCGCGTGCGTCGCGAGCACGACATCGGGCTTGCGCCGCTCGATCAGCTGGAGGGCTTCGGCCGCCGAGGCGGCCGATTCGACCGCGACCGCTTCGACGAAGGCCACCAGCCAGTCGGCGATCCCCCAGCGCGAATCGAACTTGTCATCGACGACGAGAATCCGCATGCCGCGGACTCTATACGCGCTTCGGCGCGATATGTTCGCTACCGAACAAATAAAGTCAGCGCAAGAAATCGACCACGACCAGCACGTCATTGCCGAAGCGCGAGACGCCGAGGCTGCTCATCAACTGCGTTCCTGCGCCTCGGATTCCAGCCGCACGAAGCACAGCGCAGCCCGTTTCCCAGGCTCGATCATGGTGCGGATATCGAGGCGCGTCACGTTGCCGAATTCGGCACAGATCTCGCGCACGGCGGGTCGCAGGCTGGCCGCGTCGGCGCAGTCGCGAGCGCTTTCAGCCGGTCAGCGGCGGTAGGCGCGGCCAAGGGAAGTGGCATATGGACCTCTACTTTCGTCGCGCAGGGCGACCCCAGCCTATTGTCGCGACTCGTGAGGAGACCTTCCGTGCGGTAGCGAACGTAAGGGGGCCGTCTGTGGGCAAGCGCATAGACCGCCCGGCGGGGATCGGTGCCTGACGAGCTTCAGCTCGACGGGCTGGCGGCAGGGCAGCGTGACCTAGCTTTGAGCGTTCCTGAAAACACCGAGTGCTCGGAAAAAATTAATTAGTGCTCACTCCACCCCGAATCTGCGCTATTCGGGGCTCATCTGTCTGTGCTCATGCCACAGCGGTGCCCGGGAAATGCGTGTTCGATACCGTACACAGAGGCGCGTATCATGCAGACCTATGGGAGCAACGCCTTCGTCCGCACGAATCAACCCGAAGGACAATCAACTTCTGGCGGCGCTGTCCGACGCTAGCTTCAAGGCGCTGTCGCCATTCCTGGAAGGCGTGCCGCTGCCCCTCGGCATGGTGGTCTACGAGTCCGGCGGCGCGCAACGCTACGTCTACTTCCCGACGACCAGTATCGTCTCCCTGCTGTACGTGCTGGCGAATGGCTCGTCGGCGGAGATCGCGGTCACCGGCAACGAGGGCCTGGTCGGCATCTCGCTCTTCATGGGGGGCGAGACCACGCCGAGCCGCGCCGTGGTGCAAAGCGCGGGTCACGGATACCGGCTGAGGGGAGACGTGCTGAGGAAGGAGTTCGAGTCCGACAGCGCGTTCCAGCACCTGCTGCTGAGATACACGCAGGCGCTGATCACGCAGATGACCCAGACCGCGGTGTGCAACCGCCACCACACGGTGGACCAGCAGCTATGCCGCTGGCTGCTGCTGAGCCTGGACCGCCTGCCCGGCGACGAGCTGGTGATGACCCAGGAGCTGATCGCCAACATGCTCGGCGTGCGGCGCGAAGGCGTTACCGAAGCCGCCGGCAAGCTCCAGGCCGATGGCCTGATCAAATACACCCGCGGCCGCATCAAGGTTCTCGATCGCAAGCAGCTCGAAGCCCGGGTGTGCGAGTGCTACGGGGTGGTCAAGAAAGAATACGACCGGCTGCTGCCGGAAATCCGCCTGCAATAGCTGTATCGGCAGTACGTGGGCGAGCGCACATACCCTGCGCGCTCGAGCGCGGACAATGAAGTCCGATGCGAGCCCGCTCCACACCGAAGCAAAATCACCTTCTCGCCGCGCTGCCGGCGGCGGACCTCATCCGGCTCGACGCCGCAGCTCGAGCTGGTGCCGCTGGCGCTGGGCGCGGTGATCTACGAATCCGACGGCGAGCAGGGCCTACGTGTATTTCCCGGCGAGCGGCATCGTGTCGCTGCTCAAGGTGATGAACGACGGCGCCGCGGCGGAGATCGCGGTGGTGGGCAACGAAGGCATGGTGGGGATTGCGCTCTTCATGGGCGGCGAGACCACGCCGAGCCGAGCGGTGGTGCAAAGCGCCGGCCGGGCCTACCGGCTGGATGCGGCGCGGCTCAAGGTCGAGTTCGCACGTGGCGGCGCGCTGCAGCGGCTGCTCCTGCGCTACACCCAGGCGCTGATCACGCAGATGACGCAGACTGCGGTGTGCAATCGCCACCACCAGCTCGAGCAGCAGCTTTGCCGCTGGCTGCTCCTCAGCCTGGACCGGCTGGCGTCGAGCGAGCTGGTCATGACGCAGCAGCTCATCGCCAACATGCTCGGCGTGCGCCGCGAAGGGGTGACCGAGGCTGCGGGCAGGCTGCAGGCCGACGGCCTGATCAGCTACCGCCGCGGCCGCATCAACGTGCTCGACCGCGCGAAGCTCGAGGAGCGCGCCTGCGAGTGCTACGCCGTCGTCAGGCGCGAGTCGGACCGCCTGCTCGCCTCGCACGCCTCGCACGCCGCCTGATGGCCGCGATCGCGAACAGCCTCCTTGCCGCGCTGCCGCGTAAGGCCTACCTGCGGCTGCTGCCGGGCCTGGTTCCCGTCGACCTGGCCTTCGGCAAAGTGCTCTACGAACCCGGCCGGGCGATCCGGGACGTCTACTTTCCCGGCCAGTCGCTGGTGTCGCTTCTCACTGTGGTCGAAGGCCACCTCGCACTCGAAGTCGGGCTGGTCGGGCGCGACGGCATGGTCGGCGTGCCGCTGGCGCTGGGCATCGATGCCTCGCCGGTGCGCGCGCTGGTGCAGGGCGCCGGGCCCGCGCTGCGGATGAACGCGGCGCGCTTCCGCCGCGAGCTGAGCCGCAGCCCGCCGCTGCAGCGCGCGCTGAATCGCTACGTCTACGCGCTGATGGCGCAGATCTCGCAGACGGCCGGGTGCAACCGCTTCCACGTCGTCCAGGCGCGGCTGGCGCGCTGGCTGCTGATGACCCGCGATCGCGTGCGCTCGGGGGAATTCCGCATGACGCACGAGTTCCTCTCGCACATGCTCGGCGTGCGCCGGGTTGGCGTCACCGAGGCCGCCAGCGCCCTGCAGCGGCGCAAGCTGATCGAGTACAGCCGCGGCAACATCCGCATCCTCGACCACCCCGGGCTCGAGAAGGCCGCGTGCGCCTGCTACGAGGGCATCAAGAATTGAGGGAGACGCACCGCGGCGCGGCGCTCGCCCTCGCGCACGGCACCTATCGGCGCATTCGCGGCTTCCTCGGCGACGATGTACATCATTTGCTCGAGCTTGTCGTAACGGCGGTGCAGCCTGAGGCATTTACCAGAGCCGTTCCTGCAGCGCACCCTGAGGTCGAGGGGACTCATATCCAGCTGGTCGAGGATTGCCGTGACCGTCGTAGCGGCGTGGCGCCGGTCGGACCACAGGAGGTCGACCAGCGTTTTTCCCTCGAGCTCCTCGCGCTGGTAGCCCAGCAGCCGTTCCCAGCCCGAGGTCAGCAGCTGCAGCGTGCCATTAAAGTCCGCGGTCGCGAGGAGCACCTTCGACAGCTCATAGCTGTCCGACAGGCTGTGATGGAAGACAAGGGTGAAGTCGGTCGGGGGTGACACGCCGCGCATTGCGCCAACCCTAAAGCACGGCACGCAGCCGGTCTGTTCGGCGGCGAACCTTCGATGCGGGGCAGGAGCACCCGTCTAGGGCCCGGCGCCAAGTCCTTGGGCGGCTTCAGTTCTCGGAAGGCGGGCCGTGAAGACGGTGCCGCCCTTGTCGGAAGACTCGACCTCGAGCGTGCCGCCGTGCCCAAGGATGATGTGGCGGGCGATGAAAAGGCCCAGGCCGAGGCTGGTGGAGCGCGGCTCCTCCGGTCCCGGGGCCTGCGCGGGGACCTGGACCAAGGGGTTGAACATCACCTGCAGTGCATCGGCCGGAACCGCCGGACCGTAGTTCTTCACGCGCACGCTGATTGCTTCGCGCCCGCCCTCAGCCTCCAGAATCACGGGCGAATCCTGGGCGCCGTGCTGCACCGCGTTGTTGAGGAGGTTGGCGAAGACCTGCTCCAGCCGGGCGCTGTCGAACGAGCCGCGAAGCTCGCCGGACACGCCGAAACGGAACGCGCGCCCCGGATGACCCGACCTCATCTCCTCGATCGCGGCCTCGCAGAGACGCCCGATGTCGCAAGCTCTGCGCGAGATCGGAATCCCGCGCCCGAGCCGCGTTCTGGTGTATTCCAGCAGGTCCTTGACCATGGCGTCCATCTTCTCCGCGGCGCGCTGGATGCGCGCTATGGCCAGCACCTCCTGCTTGCCGGCCAGCATCGCCGTCCTCGAAAGGTAGTCTCCCGACATCGACACCGCGGACAGCGGGCTGCGCAGGTCGTGCCCCAGGATCGCCAGAAACGTATCGCGCGAGCGCCCAAGCTCGTCGGCGTAGCTCGCGATGGACTCCGCCAGCGCCTGGTCGACCGACTGGTTGAAACGCGCGAGGTCGTCGAGCGCGCCGTGATGCTCCTTTGACAGGTGCGAGCGCCACAGCTTGACCACGCTTGCCCTCAAGGCCCGGAATTCGGAACCGAGCTGCAGCAGATTGAAGCCACTCAGATGCCGCAGCGCGCCGTGCGCCGTGGCGGCCGTCATCTCCAGTAAAGCGGCAGGCGCTTGCGCGACGGCGGGATCGCGCTGGATTTCCTGCGCAATCGCCTCCAGGATCGGCTTCGCGTGGTCGCGCAGCGCGAACGAACTCATCGTTGCCGCGGCCGGCAGCAGCGTGCGCGCGAACGCGTCCCATTCGGCGACGATTTCGTCCATGTGCTGGTGGATGAACGCGGAGAGCGGCAGCGCCTCGGCGCGCCCGGGCAGTTGCAGCAGGCGCTCGAACTCGCGCTTGACCACTGCGTAGCATTCGCACGCGCGCTGCTCGAGCTTCGTACGGTCGAGCACCGTGATCGCGCCGCGGTCATATTCGATCAGGCCGTCGGCCTGCAGCATGCCGGCTGCGGCGGACACGCCCGCGCCCGGCACGCCGAGCATGTTGGCGATCAGCGCCTCGGTCATCTCCAGCCGGTTCGACGGCAAGCGGTCCGCGCTCAGCAGCAGCCAGCGGCAAAGCTGCTGCTCCAGCGAGTGATGGCGGTTGCAGACCGCGGTTTGCGACATCTGCGTGATCAGCGCCTGGGTGTAGCGCAGCAGCAAGAGCTGGAGCGCGCCGCCGCGGTTGAACTCTTGCTTGATCAGCGCTGCGGGCGCCCGGTACGCATAGCCCGCGTTCTGCACCACCGCGCGGCTCGAGGTGGTTTCCCCGCCCATGAAGAGCGCGATGCCCACCAGGCCTTCGTTTCCGGCAATCGCAATTTCCGCCGAGGAGCCGTCCTTGGTCACGGAGAGCAGAGAGACGATGCAGTCGGTCGGGAAGTAGACGTAGTCGAGCTGTCCGCCGGATTCGTAGACTGCGCGCCCCAGCGGCAGCGGCACCAGCTCCAGGCTGCCCGACAGCCGTTCGTAGTCAGCCTTTGGCAAGGCCGCCAGCAGGCCATTCTGGTTCGGCGCGTGCCGTGTACTAGTTGCAAGATGATTCAAGGGCGGTCCCGTTCTTGCTCCTACGCTAGACATCGGCGGGGCGCGCGTCTGTGCGCTCTCGTACGTAAGGCATGCGGCTTGCTGATGGAAACTCCAGCATGGGGACCGTACCGCTTTCGTCTCTACTCCCAGGAGCAACCGGCTTCTCGCCGCTTTGCCTCCAAAAGACTACGACGGGCTGCTGCCCCTTCTGGAGCCGGTGTCTCTGCCGCTCGGGATGGCCCTGTACGAATCGGGCGGGCTGCAAGGCTACGTGTACTTCCCGACGAGCAGCATCGTGTCGCTGCTGTACGTGCTGGAGGACGGCTCGTCCGCGGAGATCGCGGTCACCGGCTGCGAGGGCCTGGTGGGCATCGCGCTCTTCATGGGAGGCGAAACTACGCCGAGCCGCGCCGTGGTGCAGAGCGCCGGCCAGGGCTACCGGATCCGGGCCGCGGCGCTGAAAACGAAGTTCGAGGCGGGGGGCGCGCTGCAACTTTTGCTGCTGCGCTTCACGCAGGCGCTGATCACGCAGATGACCCAGACCGCGGTGTGCAACCGCCACCACGCGGTCGACCAGCAGCTTTGCCGCTGGCTGCTCTTGAGCCTGGACCGGCTGCCGGCGAACGATCTGGTGATGACGCAGGAGCTGATCGCCAACATGCTGGGCGTGCGCCGCGAGGGCGTCACCGAAGCTGCCGGCAAGCTGCAGGCCGACGGCTTGATCGAATACAGCCGCGGTCGTATCACCGTTCTCGACCGGGCGAGGCTGGAAGCGCGCGTGTGCGAGTGCTACGCGGTGGTCAAGAAGGAGTACGACCGCCTGCTTCCGCAAGGCGTGCTGGAAAGCGTCTAGCTCAGCGCAGCGGGTAGGGGGCTGCAGCGACGAGCTGCAGGTTGGTGCCGTCCTCGCTGAGCGCCTGGCCCGGCGGCAGCTTCAGGTAAGGAGCGGACTCTTCCGCGTTGAGCCCGTACGTGAAGCTGAGCGCGCCGCGGCTCGATTTGCCGGCGCCATAGCCGCGCCTGAGGCTCAGACGCTGGAACTCGAACGTGGCGCTCGCGCCGTCGCTGCATCTCAGCTGTCCCGCATCGCCGAGCGCTTCGGTCGCGCTGAATTCTCCGACGCAGGTGAGCGCGGGGTTCGAGCGCGAGCGAAGGGCAATCGTGCCCCATCCCGCAAGATGGGCGGTGACTTCGCCCACCAGCAGCTCGCCGCCGAGGATCGCGATGACCGGGCCGGTGGACGACAAGGGCCCAGCCTCGGCACCGCCGGCCCAACCCGCGAGAGCGATGCCGATACCCAAGGCGAGAGATCTTCTGCTCATGTTGTTCTGCGGATGCGGACGCGTGCGCCGTCGAGCCAGTTTGACGCCGCGAGCATGCCAACGGCGGACACCGAGAGCGCGATGGCCATCACCTGGGGATCGCCGAGGCGCAGCCACAGGTTCAGGGCGTAGAGGGCGACGACGACCAGGCCGACGCTAAAGATGCTTGGGGGGATTTTCATCTGGCGGATCGCCCAGCGGTGGAGTTCCACCTTCGTTGTCCCATCGCTGCTCGGCGTCTTGTTGCGGATTCACCCGGCGCGGGGGCGCGGGCGGCGACGCGCGCAGGCCGTCGACCCACCACCGGTGTTTAGACCAAAGCGGAAGCTGGTTCATTGCGCTCTTTCCGCGGCTACCTGAGCCGCAGGTCGTTCTTGACCGAGGTTACGCCCTTCACTGCCTTGGCGATCTCGACCGCCTTGGCCTGGCTGGCGGAGTTGTCCACGAAGCCGCTCAGTTGCACCACGCTCTTGTAGGTCTCGACGTTGATCTGCGTCACCTTGAGCGAAGGCTCATTGAGGATCCCCGTCTTCACCTGCGTGGTGACCCAGGCGTCGCCCATGTAGGCGCCGGCGCTCTGCGGCTCGGACTGCGTCGCGCAACCGAGCACCGAAGCCATCGCTGCAGCAACGAGCAATGGGGAAAAGCGTTTGAGCATATTCATCGTTGATTCCTTGTTGGACATTGAGAAATTCAATCTACGGGGCGCGTGCAGCGGCGTCTGTACGTCAGCATGCTTAGTGTTAGTGGGGCAGCGCACATACCGGGCGGGCCGTACGCCCTAAACTCGCGGATGCTGCACGAATTCGTTACTTCCAATCGCGACGAGCTGGTCCGGCGCTGTCGCTCGAAGGTGAGCGAGCGCGACTCGCCGCCCCTGGCTACGGCCGAACTGGACCATGGCGTGCCGCTCGTTCTGGAGCAGCTCGTCTGGGCTCTGCGGGGCGAGGAGGAAAAGCCTGCGGCGCGTTCCTTCGGCAAGACGCCGGCGGCGGTCGAGGTCAGCCGCACCGCGGCGTTGCATGGCAAGGAGCTGCTGGGGCAGGGCTACACCGCGGGGCAGGTGGTGCAGGACTACGCCGATATCGCCCAGGCGATCACCGAGCTGGCGGCGGAACATCAGGCGCCGGTCAGCGTCGATGAGTTTCACACCCTCAACCGTTTCCTCGACAGCGCGATCGCCGACGCGGTCGCCTCCTACGGGGGTGTGACGAAATCGCGCGCGCTGTTCGCGAAACGTTGATCGACGAGGCCCCGCTCCGTTCGGCGCTCTACAGCGCCGAGCAGATGGAGCGCCATGGCGAGGCCTTGGCGCGCGCGCACCAGCTGCAGCCGGGGCGTCGGCTGGGTCCGCGCGGCGACCGGCTGCTCGAGCGCCTGACGGCGAACGAAGGCGTGCTGGTGGCGACCGGCGAGCGGCTGAAGGCAGCGCTCACCGCCGGCCAGCCGATCGCGCCGGCCGGGGAATGGCTGCTCGACAATTTCCACCTGATCGAAGAGCAGGTGCGCACCGGCAAGCGCCACCTGCCCAGGGCCTACAGCCGCGAGCTGCCGCGCCTGCTGGCGGGACCGTCGGCAGGGCTGCCGCGCGCCTACGACCTCGCGCTCGAAGCGATCGCGCACGGCGATGGCCGGCTCGACGCGGAAAGCCTGCGGCGCTTCGTCGCCGCGTATCAGAGCGTCGCGCCGCTCGGCCTGGGCGAGCTCTGGGCCGTCCCCATCATGCTGCGCCTGGCGCTGATCGAGAACCTGCGGCGCGTGGCCGCGCGCATCGCCGCCAGCACCGCCGAGCGCAACCTCGCCGACACCTGGGCCGAGCGCATGATCGAGATCGCCGGGCGCGATGCGAAGAGCCTGATCCTCGCCACCGCGGACATGGCGCGCTCGAACCCGCCGATGACCAGCTCCTTCGTCGCCGAGCTCGCGCGCCGCCTGCAGGGCCAGGGCGCCGCGCTCGCGCTGCCGCTCACCTGGATCGAGCAGCGCCTTGCGGAGCTCGACCTGACCATCGAGCAGCTGGTGCGCGCGCAGACCCAGGAGCAGGCCGCCGACCAGGTGTCGATGGCCAACAGCATCGGCAGCCTGCGCCTGCTCGGCGCAATCGACTGGCGCGAGTTCGTCGAGGCGCTGAGCGAGGTCGAGCAGGCGCTGCGCGAGGATGCGGCCTACGGCGCGATGGATTTCGCCACCCGCGACCGTTATCGCCACGTGGTCGAGAGCATGGCCAAGGCAAGCCCGCGCTCGGAAGGCGAGGTGGCGCGCGAGGCGATGCGCATGGCAACGGCGGCCGGCGCGCATGTCGGCGGCTACCTGATCGGCGAGGGCCGCCCGGCGCTGGAGCGCGTGGCGCAGGTGCGGCTCACGTTGCTCGACACGCTGCGCCGGAGCAGCCGCCGTCACGGCGTCACCCTTTATCTGAGCGCGATTGCGCTGGGCACGGGCATCCTCACCGCGTGCCTCTTGAGGGACGCGTACACCGCGGGCACGAGGGACTGGATGCTGCTGCTCGCCGGACTGCTGGCGGCGCTAGCCACCAGCCAGCTCGCGGTGGCGCTCGTCAACCGCCTGGCCAGCGCGCTGGCGGCGCCCGAAGCGTTGCCGCAGATGGACTTCTCGCGCGGCATCCCGCCGCCGTCGCGCACCCTGGTCGTGGTGCCGGCGATGCTGGCGGACGCGGCGCAGATCGACCGGCTGGTGGAGGGGCTGGAGGTGCGCTTCCTCGCCAACCGCGACGACAACCTGCATTACGCGCTGCTCACCGACTTCCAGGACGCGGACCAGGAAACGCTGCCGGCGGACGAGGCGCTGGCGCAGGCCGCGCGCGACGCCATCGACGCGCTCAACCGCAAGTACCGCAGCGCCGAGCGCTTCTTCCTCTTCCATCGCCCGCGGCGCTGGAATCCCGGCGAGCGCCGCTGGATGGGCTACGAGCGCAAGCGCGGCAAGCTCTCGCAGCTCAATGCCTGCCTGCGCGGCGGCCGCATGGATCGCTTTTCGCTCGTGGTCGGGGAGACGGCGGTGCTGCGCACGGTGAAGTACGTGATCACGCTCGACACCGACACGCAGCTGCCGCGCGACGCGGCGCGCCGGCTGGCCGGCGCCATGGCGCACCCGCTCAACCTTCAGTACGGGATTCTGCAGCCGCGCATGGCGGTCAGCCTGCCCGCCACCAGCCAGTCGCGCTATGCGCAGCTGTTCGGCGCGGAGCCCGGCATCGACCCGTACACGCGGGCGGTCTCCGACGTGTATCAGGACCTGTTCGGCGAAGGCTCGTTCATCGGCAAGGGCATCTACGATGTCGACGCGTTCGAGCGCGCGCTCGCGGGGCGCTTCCCCGAGAACCGCATCCTCAGCCACGATCTGCTCGAAGGCTGCTATGCGCGCTCCGGCCTGCTGAGCGACGTGGAGCTGTACGAGGAATATCCGTCGCGCTACAGCGCGGACGTGAGCCGCCGCCACCGCTGGATCCGCGGCGACTGGCAGATCGCGCGCTGGTTGCTGCCGCGCGTGCCGGTGGAAGGCGCAGCTCGGCACAAGAATCCGCTCTCGTGGCTGTCGCAGTGGAAGATTCTCGACAACCTGCGCCGCAGCGTCGCGCCCGTCGCACTGGTGGCGCTGCTGTTCGCCGGCTGGACGGCGGCGATGCTCGCGATCGTCCTGGTACCCGCCTTGCTGGCATCCCTTCTGGAGGTGCTGCGCAAGCCCGCCGACGTGCCGCTGCGCCGGCACTTCACCTCGGCGATGCGTTCGTCGGCGCGCCATCTCGCGCAGGCGGGATTCACGCTCGCGTGCCTCCCGTACGAGGCGTTCTTCAGCCTGGACGCGATCCTGCGAACGGCGAGCCGCATGCTGGTCACCCATACGCGGCTGCTGGAGTGGACGCCCTCCGGCGAGGGGCCGACCGATGGCGTCTCCTCCTTCCGATCGATGTGGATCGGGCCGGTGGTCGCCATCGCCGCCGTGCTGTGGCTGAGCGCTTCGAGTCCAGCCGCGCTCGCGCTCGCGGCACCGGTTCTCCTCCTCTGGCTCGCCTCGCCCGCCATCGCCTGGTGGATCAGCCGTCCGCTCGCGCGCCGGGAAGCGCGGCTTGACGGGGAAGCAGATCACTTTCCTGCGCACGACCGCGCGCAAGACCTGGGCGTTCTTCGAGACTTTCGTCGGCCCGGAGGATCACTGGCTGCCGCCGGACAACTACCAGGAGCACCCGGTGGAGGTCGTCGCGCACCGCACCTCGCCGACCAACATGGGGCTCGCGCTGCTGGCGAACCTGTCGGCGTACGACTTCGGCTATCTCAGCGCCGGCGAGCTCATCGAACGCACCGCCAATGCGCTCGGCACGATGCAGGGCCTGGAGCGCCACCGCGGCCACTTCTACAACTGGTACGACACGCGCTCGCTCAAGCCGCTGCCGCCCCTGTACGTCTCGTCGGTGGACAGCGGCAACCTCGCCTGCCATCTGCTCACCTTGCGGCAGGGGCTGCTCGCGCTCGCCGACGCGAGCATCCTCGCGCCGCGCTGCTTCGAGGGCCTGCTCGATACCGCGGCATTCGCCGGCGATGCGAGCCTTCAGGCGGAGCTGGAGTCGGTCTGCCGCTCGCCGCCGGCGACGGTGAGCGCGGCGCGCTCCCTTCTCGAGCGATGGGCGGTGCAAGCCAAGGCAGAGCCGCTCGGCCGGCAAATCGAAGGCGCGCTGGCCGATCTGCTGCATTTTCGCTTTCCCGACGACGAGGGCATTCCGACGGCGCGCGAGCTCGCCGCCCTAAACAACGAATCGGGCCGGCGCGCGCGGGAACGCATCGCCACGCTGGAGCGCCTGGCGCGCGACGCGGGCCAGCTGGCGCGCATGGAGTACGGCTTCCTGGTCGACAAGGCGCGCCAGCTTTTCGCCATCGGCTACAACGTCGACGAGCTGCGGCGCGACGCGAGCTGCTACGACCTGCTCGCGTCCGAGGCGCGCGCCAGCACCTTCGTCGCGATCGCGCAGGGACAGCTGCCGCAGGAGAGCTGGTTCGCGCTGGGCCGCCTGCTCACCACCGCGGGCGGCGAGCCGGCGCTTCTGTCGTGGAGCGGCTCGATGTTCGAGTACCTGATGCCGCACCTCGTGATGCCGGCCTACGAGAACACGCTGCTCGAGCGCACTTGCCACGCCGCCGTGAACCGGCAGATCGCCTACGGCCGCGAATGCGGCGTGCCCTGGGGGATGTCCGAATCCGGCTACAACACGGTGGATGCGGCTCTCAATTACCAGTACCGCGCCTTCGGCGTGCCGGGCCTCGGCCTCAAACGCGGGCTGACGCAGGACGTGGTGGTGGCGCCGTACGCCTCGGCGCTCGCGCTGATGGTCGCGCCCGAGGCGGCGTGCAGCAACCTGCAGCGGCTCGCCGCCGCCGGGCTCGAAGGCAGGTTCGGCTTCTACGAGGCGATCGACTACACCGCCTCGCGCGTGCCGCGCGGGCCGGGCGACACGCGCCGGCAGGGCGCGGTGGTGCGCTCGTTCATGGCGCATCACCAGGGAATGGTGCTGCTGTCGCTCGCCCACCTGCTGCTCGAGCGCCCGATGCAGAAGCGATTCCAGGCCGACGTGCGCTTCCAGGCGGCGATGCTGCTCCTGCAGGAGCGCGTGCCGCGGCCGAGCGCGTTCTATCTGGAGAGCGCCGGGCGCTTCGACGCGCGCGCCGCCTCGACTGGCCCGCAGATGCCGATGCGCGTGTTCACGACGCCGGATACGCCGATCCCCGAGGTGCAGCTGCTGTCCAACGGCCGCTACCACGTCATGGTGACGAATGCCGGCGGCGGGTACAGCCGCTGGAAGGATCTCGCCGTCACGCGCTGGCGCGAAGACCCGACTTGCGACCACTGGGGCAGCTTCTGCTACCTGCGCGATGTGGAGAGCGGCGAGTACTGGTCGAGCGCGCACCAGCCCTCGCTCAAGCCGGCGCAAAGCTACGAGGCGATCTTCTCGGAAGCGCGCGCCGAGTTCCGCCGGCGCGACCACGACTACGAGATGCATACCGAGATCGTGGTGTCGTCGGAAGACGATATCGAGCTGCGGCGCGTGCGCATCACCAATCGCGCCGCCACGCGCCGCACGATCGAGGTCACGAGCTATGCCGAGGTGGTGCTGGCGCCGCCGGCGGCGGACGCGCTGCATCCGGCGTTCAGCAACCTGTTCGTGCAGACCGAGATCGCGCGCGAGCGCCAGGCGATCCTCTGCACGCGGCGGCCGCGCTCGGCGGCCGAGCGCGCGCCCGTGGATGTTCCACATGATGGCGGTGCACGGCGGGGAAGCCGCAGAGGGCGCTGCCGAGGTTTCCTATGAAACCGATCGCGCACGCTTCATCGGGCGCGGCGGCAGCGTGGCGGCGCCACAGGCGATGAACCGACCCCTCTCGGGCAGCGAGGGCTCGGTCCTGGATCCGATCGTGGCCATCCGCCGCAGCGTCACGCTCGAGCCGCGTAAATCGGCAACCATCGACATGGTGTTCGGCATCGGCGAGACGCGCGAAGCCTGCCTCGCGCTCGCCGGCAAGTACCAGGACCGGCATTTGGCGGACCGCGTGTTCGACCTCGCGTCGACGCACAGCTGGGTGACGCTGCGCCAGATCAACGCCACGGAGTCCGACGCCCAGCTGTATGGCCGCTTGGCGAGCTCGGTGCTCTATGCGAATTCGGCGCTGCGCGCCGGCGCCGCAACGCTGGTGAAGAACCGCCGCGGGCAATCGGGGCTGTGGGGCTACGCCATCTCGGGCGATCTGCCGATCGTGCTGCTGAAGATCGGCGACGCGGCCAGCATCGAGCTCGTGCGCCAGCTGGTGCAGGCGCATGCCTACTGGCGGCTGAAGGGACTGGCGGTGGATCTGGTGATCTGGAACGAGGACCACGCCGGCTACCGGCAGCTGCTCCAGGACCAGATCATGGGATTGATCGCCGCGGGCATCGAGGCGCAGGTGATGGAGCGACCGGGCGGCATTTTCGTGCGCCGCGCGGAGCAGATCTCGGACGAGGACCGCGTCCTGTTCGAATCGGTCGCGCGCGCCGTGATCAGCGACAAGGCGGGAACGCTGGCCGAGCAGATCAGCCGCAAGAAGGTTACCGAGCGGCGCCTCGCGGGGCGCGCCGCGCGCTGGGACGCCCGGCGCCTGCGGCTGGTTCCTCCGCGCCCGCCGATGGCGCTCAAACCGGGCGGCACCGACCTCGGGTTTTTCAACGGCGTGGGCGGATTCAGCGCCGATGGCCGCGAGTACGTAATCACGACTTCGTCCAGCCAACGCACGCCGGCGCCGTGGGTCAACGTGCTCGCCAACCCGCAGTTCGGCACCGTGGTCTCGGAGAGCGGCCTTGGCTACACCTGGAGCGAGAACGCCCACGAGTTCCGGCTGACTCCCTGGAGCAACGATGCCGTGTGCGAAGCCGGCGGCGAGGCGTTCTACCTGCGCGACGAAGACAGCGCGCATTTCTGGTCGCCGACGCCGCTGCCGTGCGGCGGCGCCGCGCCCTACGTCACGCGGCACGGCTTCGGCTACAGCGTGTTCGAGCACACCGAGGAGGGCATCCGCTCCGAGTTGCGCGTGTTCGTCGATCGGGAAGCGCCGGTCAAGTATTCGGTGCTGAAAGTCGCCAACCGCTCGGGCCGGCCGCGCCGGCTCTCGGCCACCGGCTACGTCGAGTGGGTGCTGGGCGACTTGCGCCCGAAGACCGCGATGCACGTGGTCACCGCCATCGATCCGGCGAGCGGCGCATTGCAGGCGAGCAACGCCTACAGCGCCGAGTTCGCGGATCGCACCGCGTTCTTCCATGTGGACGATGCAAGCCGCCGGGTGAGCGGCAATCGCACCGAGTTCCTCGGCCGCAACGGCAACGCCGCCAGCCCAGCGGCGATGCGCCGCGCGCAGCTGTCGAACAAGGTGGGCGCGGGGCTCGATCCCTGCGGCGCGCTGCAGGTGGCCTTCGATCTCGCGGACGGCGCAGGAGCGCGAGATCGTCTTTACGCTGGGCGTCGGCGCAGGCGCGCCGGCGAAGGCGAGCGAGGCGCTGCGCAAAGTCGAGCAATACTGGGAGCGCACCCTGGGCGCGGTACAGGTGGAGACCCCGGACCGCTCCTTCGACCTGATAGTAAACGGCTGGCTCCTCTACCAGACGCTGGCGTGCCGCCTCTGGGCGCGCAGCGGCCACTACCAGTCGGGCGGCGCCTTCGGCTTCCGCGATCAGCTGCAGGACGTCATGGCGCTGCTTCACGCCGAGGCGGGCCTCGCCCGCGAGCAGCTGCTGCGCTGCGCAGCGCATCAGTTCCGCGAAGGCGACGTGCAGCATTGGTGGCATCCGCCGTCAGGCCGCGGCGTGCGTACGCACTGCTCGGACGACTACCTCTGGCTGCCATGGGCCGCGTCACGCTATGTGGTGAGTACCGGCGATGCGGCGGTGCTGGACGAGACGGTCCATTTCCTCGACGGCCGCCCGGTCAACGCCGAGGACGATTCCTATTACGACCTGCCGGCGCGCTCGAGCGAAAGCGCGAGCCTGTACCAGCACTGCGTCCGGGCGATCGAGCGCGGCGCCGCGGTCGGCGAGCATGGGCTGCCGCTGATCGGCTCGGGCGACTGGAACGACGGCATGGACCAGGTGGGCGCGAAAGGCAAAGGCGAAAGCGTCTGGCTCGCCTTCTTCCGCCACCACGTGCTCGAGCGCTTCGCCGGGATCGCGCGCAGCCGCGGCGACGCGGCGTTCGCCGAGCGCTGCCTGGGCGAGGCCGGCGCGCTGCGCGCCAGCATCGCGCAGCACGGCTGGGACGGCGACTGGTACCGGCGCGCGTACTTCGACGACGGCTCGCCGCTCGGCTCGGCCGCCAACGAGGAATGCCGCATCGACTCGATCGCGCAGAGCTGGTCGGTGCTCTCCGGCGCCGGCGGCGCCGAGCGCTCGCGCGCCGCGATGGAGGCGCTCGATCGCCACCTGGTGCGCCGCGAGCACGGCCTGGTGCAGCTGCTCGACCCGCCGTTCGACAAGTCGGCGTCCAATCCCGGCTACATCAAAGGCTACGTCCCCGGGGTGAGGGAGAACGGCGGGCAGTACACCCATGCCGCGATCTGGGCGGCGATGGCGTTCGCCGAGCTGGGCGACCCCCGCGCGTGGGAAATCTTCTCCATGATCAACCCCGTCAACCGCACGCGATCCGCGGCGGCGATCGCCACCTACAAGGTCGAGCCGTATGTGATGGCGGCGGATGTCTATGCAGCCGAGCCGCACACCGGCCGCGGCGGCTGGACCTGGTACACCGGGTCGGCGGGCTGGATGTACCGGCTCGCGCTGGAATCGCTATTGGGCCTGCGGCTCGAAGGCGACAAGCTGCGCATCGCGCCCTGCCTGCCGGCGACCTGGCCGGGATTCAAGCTGCGCTACCGCTACCGCGACACGCTCTATCGGATCGAGGTGGTGCGCGATGAAAACGGCAGCGCCGAGCACGTCATCCCCTTGGTCGACGATCGCCAGGAGCACCCCGTGGCAGTTCGTTACCGGACAGCACAAAGGAGGCTGCAATGAAGCTGAAAGACGTACTGGAGACAAAGGGCCACCGCGTGGTGACGGTGCCGGCGAAGTCGAGCGTCGCCGACGCGATCCGCGCGATGCACGCCGAGAAGGTCGGCGCGGTGATGGTGCCCGACGCCGAAGGCTGCCCGGTCGGCATCTTCACCGAGCGCGACGTGGTGCGCTTGTACGCCGACGGCGAGCGCGACTTCGAGACGGTGGCGCTCGAGGCGCGGATGACCTGCAGCGTCAAGGTCGGGCGGCTGTCGATGTCAGTTGACGAAGCGCTCGGGTTGATGACCGAGCGCCGCTTTCGCCACCTGCCCGTGGTCGAGGACGGCAAGCTGCTCGGGCTGGTGTCGATCGGCGACCTGGTAAAGGTCAAGCTCGGCGAAGCGGCCGAGGAAGCGCAGGCGATGCGAGCCTATATCGCTTCATAACCGGGTCAGCAGCGGCGTTCGGCTACACGCATATATGTGCCTGATTCCGGCGCAGAACATCCTTTTTGTCGCTAAACCACGCCACGCCATGCGGCCCATCCCATATGTTCGATTGCGCACAGACGCTGTGTAGCGCGCCGACTACATTGCTCATCCGGTCGCTGGCGTGCCCTCCGTGAGTGGATGGTGCGGGTGGGCGATAACACGTAGATGGTCTACGGCGACCGACAAGTTTGCTGCCCCGGAGGCGGTCATGGACTCCATCACGGTCGCGCAGGCGGTTTTGCAGAGGGTGGTTGCCAAACTCGGCGACGCCGCTGCTTCGCAACTCGGAGTCACGCAAGCGGCCTTCGCGCTGTTCCTCAACGGCACAGAAGCGTTGCCGGACCGCGTGTTGCTGCGCGCGGTGGACATCGTGCTTGATGAGCTCCAGCACATCCCTTCCGCAGAGTCGGCCCACCTCAACCGCGCTGAGCCGCAAAGCTAGCCAGCCTTCCGCCTGGTTCGCATAGAGAGGTGCGGGATCCTCGGACGTAAAGGGCGTACGGCAACGTACAGACGATTAAACCCCGCCCAACTTACAGTCCGAAGATGCTGCATGAATTCTTGAGTACCAACCGAGCGGAACTGATCAGGCGCTGCAGGTCCAAGGTGGGCGGTCGGTCCTCGCCGCGTGTGACACCGTTGGAGCTAGAACACGGGGTTCCACGATTCCTAGAACAACTCGTTGACGCGCTCCGTCATGAGGAAGCGAACCCCGAATCGTGGTCCGAGGACAAGCCTGCTTTGGTAGAAAGTACCCGCACGGCTAACTCCGACGGCGACGAGCTATTCGAGCAGGGGTACACCGTAGGTCAGGTAGTCCATGGTTACGGCGACGTTTGCCAAGTCATCACTCAGTTGGCGATCGAAATGAACACGCCAGTCACCCTGCGCGAATTTCGAACGTTTAACCGCTTGCTCGATAACGCCATCGCTGATGCCGTCTCCTCGTTCATCTTGCATCGAGAGACATCCGCCAGAAGTGATGGGGCTTACGATTTGCATCAGCACCTCGGCTCTGTAGCAGAGGAGCAGCGCAAGTTGTTGGACGCGGCGATGGTGGCTCTCGATGCAGTCAAGTATGGCAATGTAGGCTTGATGGGAGCTACGGGGAGCATCCTCGAAGATAGCCTGAAGAAATTGCGCCTTCTCATCGAAAAGTCGCTTCCTGAAGCACGCCTTGCAACGCGGGATGACCAAAGGCGCGATACCGCTACCAGACCGGCGGATGCAACAGGCTGGTAGGCGACTGGGTGACGCGCAATTTATTGGGGTACGAAAGGTTTCGAAGTAGTCAATGCCCCGGTATTCAATACCTGCGTCCACTGCATTATCTTAAAGGACGCCAGTCCCGACGTAGAGCCGCACTCTGAGCTTAGAAACCCTCGTCCCGGGGGCATGGGTACTTCCTACGATTGCAATTCCTGCGGGACAAAATGGACTTACCACTCGAAGAATGGGTGGAAGCCTGAGGCGCAACGCCCCGGGCGGTAACAAGGCCGCTCTGTCTTTTTCTTGCTCGCCAAGATCGCGCGGCGCACTAACTATCCCGTACGCTGCGCGCTGACGCACCAACCAGCAGCTATCGGTCGCACGGCGGTGGCGACCGTAGGCGCGGCGACCACAAGCCCGTAGGTTTGCGACAGGGATGTTTGTCCCTACCGGTAACGTCTACGCAGTTCCTTCCGAAGCGGTTCAGCTGAAAACAATAAAAGGAACGGAATCGCGTTTTTGAACGACGGTGCGCCTACACTGGTTCAGTGAGTCCTAAAACTCCCCTTAGCGTAGTCCCCTCCGGTGGCGGGTGCGTCTGCGAAGCGCTTCGATCCTGATTGCTGATGACGACCGCGACAATGCAATATGCTGGCGTGGTCTCCGCCACGAGGGACACGAAGCGGTTGTGGCTCTCCGTGGCGACGAGGCTTAGACAAGTGCCGCCTGTTCCGACCGGAGTGCTGTCGCGACGTCAACATGCCCGAGTGAGCGGCTATGCCTCGCTCGGGAGCTCCGGGAGCGGCATGGCAATTTATCGCCGCTTCTCATCGGCATGAGCGGCGTGTGGACGAAAACGAGCGACCGACTGCTCGGGCGAACAGTCGGGTTTGATCATTACCTGGTAAAGCCGTTTGACCTCCAACAATTGATTGGCCTCATTGCGACGTCTCAAGGCGTTTCATCGTCCCAGGATGGGACCTCATCGGGATAGGCACGTCGGCCCGTAAACAGATCCAAGAGAGAGGCACCATGAGCTGGGACAGAGTTCAGCAAAACTGGAAAAAGGTTTCCAGAACGACTACGGAGGCATTGGGCAGCCTTGCGCGCAGCGGTTACGGAGTCCTCCAGGGCGTAAGCCTTACTCCGCAGCGCATCAAGACCAACAACAGCCTGCGTGTTGAACGTGAAAAGACCGACCGCGCGGTCGCTGCGAGCCAGCAGAGAGTCGCGAAGCATGCGGACGCCGTGGTGGAGCTGGCGCGCGACAATGCGGATGCGGTCCTCCATGTCGCGCGCGAGAATGCCGATGCCGTGCTCGATGTGGCGCGCGATAAAGCGGACCAGCTGCTCCAGTCAGGTCAAGGTCATGCCGACCCAGCGGCCGCCATCCTGGTGGGCGAACGAGAACTTGCAGACGACGCGCTGCGTGATGAGCGCGACAATGCCGATGAGACCTTGCGTCGCGAACGCGAGGACCATGCGCGCTCGCTGCAAGAAATTCCTTCCGCTGGAGCGCGAGTCCACCGACCGTTTCCTGCGATCCGAGAGGATGCACTCCGACGACGCCCTGGTGAATCGGGATGATTTCCTCGCCATCGTCACCCACGATCTGCGCGATCTCCTTGGCGGTATCGTGTCGAGTGCCGCGGTAATCTCGAGGAGCGCAGCGCAGCACGAACAGGGCAGCAGCACGGTGGCCGAGACCCAGCGCATCCAACGTTACGCCGCCCGCATGACCCGGCTCATCGGCGATCTCACGGATGTCGCCAGCATAGACGCCGGCAAGCTGGCCATCGCCCCGTCATTGCGCGACTTGGCCATCCTCATCGACCGAAGCGCAGGATTCCTTTAAGGCCGCGGCATCCGCCAAGGGAATCTCGGTGCTGCTCCACAATCACGGCGCCTCCGCTACTGGCCGTGTTCGACCACGACCGCATCCTTCAGGTGCTCGCCAATCTCGTCTCCAATTCGCTCAGGTTCACCCCGGAAGGGCGGCAAGATACTAATTTGTGGTGAGCGCGACGCTGCCGGCGTCCGGCTGTCGATCGTCGATACCGGTACCGGCATACCCGACGGCGCCCTCGATTCGTCTTTGAGCGATTCTCTCAGGCAGGGCGGAAAGATCGCAGGGGCGGGTTAGGCCTGGGTCTGTACATAAGCCGCTGCATCATCGAAGCCCATGGGGGGCGCATCTGGGCGGAGAGCCAGCCCGGAGCCGGCGCCAAAATTGTGCTTACGCTGCCCGCCCACGTTCGCCAAATGCGGCGCATGACGAGCATAAGGCGAGACGGACGCTATGTGCCGCACCGTACATAGCGCGAGAGGCAGATGCGGGTATGTTGCCCGCATGCTGCACGAATTTCTTGCGACGAACCGCGCTGACCTGATCGACCGCTGCCGGTTGAAGGTCGCCCAAAGGCGCGCGCCCAAGCCCTCCGACGCGGAGCTCGAGCACGGCATCCCGCACTTTCTCGATCAGCTCATCAAGACGCTGAGGATGGAGCAGACGGCCGAGCCCCTGCAAAGCCGCACGGTTTCCGGCGAGTCGGGCGGCGACGGCTCGGGTTTGTCCGAGATCGGCATCACCGCGGCGCAGCACGGGCGTGAGCTGCTGCAGGACGGGGTCACCGTCGACCAGGTGGTGCACAGCTATGGCGACCTTTGCCAGGCGATCACCGATCTCGCCTTCGAGCAGGAAGCGCCGGTCGGGGTGGACGAATTCCGAACGCTCAACCGCTGCCTGGATAACGCGATTGCCGATTCGGTGAGCGAGTTCGCCTACCAGCGCGATCTGCTGCTCGAGGACGCGGGGGTCCATGCGCTGAACGAGCGGCTGGGCTTTTTCGCGCACGAGTTGCGCAACCTGATCCAGAAGGCCACGCTCGCCGTCAGCGCGCTGAAGGCCGGCAATGTCGGGCTGGCGGGGGCGACGGGCGCGGTGCTCGACCGCAGCCTGATCGGGCTGCGCAACCTGGTGGATCGCTCGCTCGCCGACGTGCGGGTGAGCGCCGGAATGCCGCCGCGGCGCGAGCTGATCCCGCTCGCCGCTTTCATCGCCGAGGTCAAGATCTCCGCGGCGCTGGAAGCGCAGGCCCGCGGCTGCGGGCTCGACGTGTCCGAGGTCGATCCCCGGCCTTGCGGTCGAGGCCGACCGCGAGCTGCTGTTCTCTGCGATCGGCAACCTCCTGCAGAACGCGTTCAAGTTCACCGAGCAGAGCACCGAGGTCGTGCTGCATGCTTATGCGGCCGGCGATCGCGTCCTGATCGAAGTCGAGGACTGCTGCGGCGGCCTGCCGGTGGGCGACGCGGAAAGGATGTTCAAGCCGTTCACGCAGGAGAGTACCGACAAATCCGGGCTTGGTCTCGGGCTGTCGATCTGCCGCCGCAGCGTCGAGGCCAATGGCGGCCTGCTCAGCGTGCGCGACGTGCCGGGCTGCCGGCTGCGTGTTCACCATTGATCTGCCGCGCCACATCGCGTCGCCAGTCGCCGGCTATGAGCGCTGCCACACAGACGTGCGGGCGGTGAGGCCCCATCCTCGAGGATGCTCTATAGCATCGCCATCATCCTCGTCCTGCTCTGGCTCCTCGGGCTCACGTCCTCGGCCACCCTTGGCGGCTTCATCCACGTGCTGCTGGTGGTCGCCGTGATCATCGTCGCGCTCCGGGTCATCGCCGGGCGCAAGTTCATCTGAAGCGCGTCAGCGCGCCAACGCGCATGGCGGCCGCCGTGGATTACGGCGACGAGGGCCGCATCACGGAATGCGGGGGCTACGTGCGCGTCGATTTCAACAGTTGCAACGTTGCCGAGCTTTCGGAGGTCTACCGCGGCTTTGCCACGTTCTGCCTCGATAACAACGTCACCCGCGCGCTGCTGAAAGCCGGCGACAACGACCCGAATGGCCACTACCGTTTGCGCGATGCCCTGCACAGCATGGCGCAGCTCGCGCAGATTCCGGCGGAATTCAAGCTCGCGCTGATCCCGAGCTCGCGCGCCATCGAGGCGGTCTACAGGGAGGCGCAGCGCCACTTGCGTGCCGCCGGGCTCAATGCCTGGGTGTTCGCTGACGAGGAGGAAGCGGTGGATTGGCTGGAGGGCGGGCACTCGGCGGGCGCGCGGCATCTTAGTCAGTAATAGCGACGCCGCTCCGGCGGCCCCATACCGCCCAGTATTCACGGCCACGAAGCACGACGCCGACCTGCAGCACCGTCGCCGGGTCGATCCCCGATACGGTTCTCGCCCGGTCCTCGGGAGCGTGCCCGTCGAGGCGTTCGCCGTAGACCAGCAGGGCCTCGGCGCTACCGCGCTCGCAGGCGGTCCGGCAATGCTCGAGGCGCTCGCGTCCGCCGGGCTTGTCCGACCACGGGCGCGAGCCTTTTGCATTGGGCGCCCAAAGCAGGCAGCTGCAATGGCCGGCTTCGCTGCGGATATCGTCCTTCCAGATCGACAGCACCACGGTGCCGTCGGAAGCGCGGATCCCGCCCCAGCTCGAGAGCGAGTGCAGCATCACGCCCCGCGCCTCGAACGCGCTTCTTCGCGCCACCAGGTGCGGGTGCTTCTCCTTGAGCCTGCGCTGCGCCTTGTCGGCGAGAACGCTCGGCCGATCGACCAGCAGCACTTCGTCGCAAAGCGCAACGATTTCCGACTCGCCCAGGTTTTCGGCGTTCGCGCGCAATTGCGTCACCTCGGGCTGCGCCAGTCCGGCGATGCGCTCGATCGTCCATCGATGACTACGTGAATGGATCGCGGAAGAAGACTCGGCCATGGCTCCCTTGTTATACGCGCATTGGAAGGCCTTTGCGATAATCCCACCGGATGGTCTCCATCCTGATCATCGGCGGCGGCATCGGCGGCCTTTCTGTCGCGCGCGAGCTCGCGCTGCGCGGGATCAAGGCCACGGTCCTGGAACGCGCGCCGCAGCTCAACCCGGTCGGCGCCGGGATCATCATGAACCCGAACGCCATGGGCGTCCTCGAGCGCAACGGCCTCGCCGACGAGGTGCGGCGCGATTCCTGGCCTTATCTGACGCGCGAGACGCGCGACCACACCGGGCGCCTGCTGGCGATGCGGGACTATCGGCCTCTCTATGAAAAAGGAAAGCTGGCGCAAGGCGCGCTCGTGCACCGCGCGAACCTGCTCGATGCGCTTTATCGCAGTCTGCCGCCGGGAACGGTTTCGTTCGGCAAAAATCCAACCCGGGATGACTTCGCCGATGCAGATCTGGTGATCGGCGCCGACGGCATCCACTCGCAAGTCAGGCGTGAGTTTTTCGGTGAAGCGAAACCCCGCTACATGGGCTACCGCTCGCACCGGCTGATCATGGAGAACGTCGCCGGCGTGCGCTGCTTCACCGAGTACCTGGGACGCGGGCAGCGCATCGGCCTGGTGCCGATCGGCGAGAAGCGGCTGTACGTCTGGACGACTTACAACTCCCCGCGCGAAGAAAAGCGGGCGCCCGATCTGTCGCGGCAATTTGCGCAATTCACTGATCAAGGTATCAAACGATTGTTCGCGGCGCTGCCGCCGCCGGAGAGCATCATCACCACCGAGATCGAGGAGCTGTGGATGGATGACTGGGTGCGCGTTTCGGCGAAGAACAGCGCGGTGCTGCTCGGCGACGCGGCGCATGCGCTGACGCCGAACATCGGGCAGGGCGCCGGGATGGCGATGGAGGATGCCGCCGTGCTTGCCCAGGTGCTCGCCGAGGAACTGGCGAGCGGCGGCGAAATCGAGCATGCTCTGGGCAACTATGCAAAGCGCCGCAAGCCTCGCGTCGAGACGGTGATGCGCATCTCGCGCGAGGTGGGCGAAGACGGGCAGCGCAAGAGCGCCCTGGGCTGCTGGCTGCGCAACCGGCGCATCGAGCGCGCCGGGCGCGACGTCGAGCGCTCGCTCGCCGAGCTCGAGCGGCTGCTCGCTTTTTCGGGATAAGCCATGGGAAAGATCAGGCACATTGCGATTACCGCAGAAGACCCTTTCGTCACCGCCGAGCTGTTCAAGAAAGCGCTCGGCCTCGAGGAGCTCTCGCGCGGCGACAGCGAGCTCGCGCGAGAGGTCTACCTGACCGATGGCTACCTCAACATCGCCATCGTCTGCTGGAAGCGCACCAAGGAAACGCCCAACCCTTATCCGGACGGCTACGGCCTGGACCACTTCGGCGTGCACGTGGACGATCTCGCCAGCGCCGAAGCAGCGCGCGCGCAAGGCCGGCGCCACGTCCCAGCCGCCGCCGCCGGTCGACCTCTCCAGGCTCGCCGGCAACACGCTCTATTTCGAGAAGAAGCTCGAGCTCGCCGGCGTGAAGTTCGATCTTTCGGGGCACGGTTGGGCGACGAAAAAAGAATAGACGCAGACGGAAAAATAGCGCTGGAAGCGTCCGGCGTCCGCAAGATCTACAAGAAGGACGGCCGCGAAATGCCGGTGCTCGACGTGGACAGCTTCGTCGCGCGCGAGGGCGAGTTCATCACCATCATCGGCCCGAGCGGCTGCGGCAAGAGCACGTTCCTGCACATCATGGGCGGATTCATCCCCGCGGAGGCCGGCACGATCCGGGTCTATGGCAACGCGGTGAACGGCCCCGGCCCGGACCGCGGCATGATGTTCCAGGAGTTCGCGCTGTTCCCGTGGAAGACGGTGGCGGGCAACGTGGCTTGGGGGTTGGAAGCGCAAGGCACTCCACGCGCGCAGATCGACGCCATCGTTCAAAAATACCTGGAGATCATGGGACTCGCGGAATTCCGCAACCACTACCCCGCCGAGATCTCCGGCGGCATGAAGCAGCGTGCCGCGCTGGCGCGCGTGCTCGCCTTCGATCCCAAGGTGCTGCTGATGGACGAGCCGTTCGGCGCGCTCGACGCGCAGACGCGCGAGACCATGCAGGAAGAGCTCACGCGGCTGTGGGAGCGCACCGGCAAGACCATCGTGTTCGTCACCCACGACATCGAGGAGGCGGTCTACCTCGGCGACCGCGTCGTCGTCCTCAGCGCGCGCCCCGGCCGCATCCGCGAGGAAGTGCGCATCGACCTCCCACGCCCGCGCGGCCTCGAGATCAAGAAGTCCGCGCAGTGCCACGAATATCGCAACCTCATCTGGGATCTGGTCCGGCAAGGAGTCACTAACAAGAGGAGGGGCAATGAGAGTGACTAAAAATCTGGGCATGCTTTTGCTGGCAATCTGGCTGATCCTCACCGGGCTGGTCCCGCTGCTGAATTTGAGCTTTTCGGGATTCGGCATCGTGATGGCGATCCTTGCGATCGCCGCTGGTGTCCTCATCCTGATAGGGCGATAGCGGGCACATGAATGGAACTGGCCCGAGGTCGCCAGAGTCTTAACCAGGCTCGATACGCCCATCCGCGAGCGTCTGGCAGTTTCATTCTCAACAATCGATGAAGGCAGTCTAATGGCCGCATGGCTGATCCCCGCATTGAAGGCCGTCCTGCCGCACATCGGGACGATCATTTCCACCGCTTCGCCGGTGTTCACGAAGAAGAAGGCTGAAGCGGTCCCGAACCAGACCGAGCTGCTGCAGCAGCAGATCACGGAGCTTCAGGCCGCGGCGTCGCAGAACACGGCGCACATCAAGGAACTGGCGTCGCAGCTGCAGAGCACGGTGGCGGCACTGCAGCAAGCCGCGGAAGCTGCCGAGCTGAGGCTGCATCGCACGCTGTTCCTTTGTCTCGCATCCGCGGTCTGCTCTACGATCGCGCTGTGCGTAGCCTTGCTGCTCGTCTTCACGCGCTAGACGCATGAAGCTGTACGTCACGCCCGGGTCGCCCTATGCGCGCATGGCGCGGATCGTCGTGATCGAGAAAGGCCTGGAAAGCCGGGTCGAAGTCATTTTTGCGCAGACCCGAACTGCGGGCAGTCCGTACTACCGGATCAATCCCTCGGGCCGCGTCCCCTACCTGGTGCGGGACGACGGCGTCGGCATGGAGGAGTCCGCGCTCATTTGCGATTACTTCGACAGGCTCGACGGCAAGGCGGCCTTTGCGCTGCCCCTGGGCGAAGCGGGATGGGAAGCGCGCCGGCTCGAGGCGCTGGCGCGAAGCCTGATGGACGGGCTCTCGGTCTGGCTGCGCGAGCTCTACCGTCCGCCGAACGAGCGCTCGCCCGGCGTGATCCGGCACGAGACCGATCGGGCAGTCGCGCATGGTCGATCTCTGGGAACGCGAGATCGAGCATCCGTACATGTCCGGCGCTCTCAACATGGCGCAGCTCACGCTCGCTTGCGCGCTCGGCATCGAGGCGCGCAATCCGCACCTCGACTGGCGCACCGGACATGCCGGGCTTTGCCGGTGGTACGACAGGCTCGCGGCGCGCCCTTCGTTCGCCGCGACCGCGCCGCCGGCGGCGACCAAGGTGAACTGATGGCGCCGGCGCCGTTTTTCCGCGAAGCGGGCTCCGGCCCGGGCGTGGTCTGCGTGCACTCCAATGCGAGCAGTTCCGGGCAGTGGCGCGGGCTGATGGACCTGCTCGCGCCGCGCTTCCATGTTCTCGCTGCCGATACCTACGGCGCCGGCAAGAGCCCACCGTGGCCGCGGGACCGCAAGCTCGCGCTGCGTGACGAGGTGGCGCTGCTCGAGCCGGTGTTCGCCCGCGCTGGCGATCGCTTCTCGCTCGTGGGGCATTCTTACGGCGGCGGCATCGCGCTGGTCGGCGCGCTTGTCCATCGCCAGCGCCTGCACGCGATGGCGCTCTACGAGCCGACCCTGTTTGCGCTGGTCGAGCAGGAATCGCCCTCACCGAACGATGTCGACGGCATTCGCAACGCTGTCACCACATCCGTCGCGGCCCTCGAAGCCGGCGATGCGGCGGGCGCTGCTCGATGCTTCATCGACTTCTGGATGAGCCCAGGGTCATTCGACCGCATGCCCGAGCGGGTCCAGGCGGCGACTGCCGAATCGGTCCGCAACATCCAGGGCTGGAAAGACGCGCTGTTCGACGAGCCGACGCCGCTGCAGGCGTTCGCCACGCTCGATGCCCCGGTGCTGCTCATGGTCGGCTCGAAGTCGCCGCTGTCTTCGCGCGCGGTGGCGCAAAGGCTCGCGCGCGTGTTGCCGCGCGTCGAGCTGGTCGAGCTCGACGGACTCGGCCACATGGGTCCGATCACCCATCCGGACAAGGTCAACGCGCTGATCGGCCGTTTCCTCGAGCGGCACGCGGGATGACGGCGACGGTCGCCACGCTCTGGCGCTACCCGGTCAAGTCGATGCTCGGCGAGCCGTGCGACGCGGTGGAGCTGAACACACGTGGCGTGCGCGGCGACCGGCAGTTCGCCGTGCGCAGCGCGGACGGAAAATTCGGCAGCGGCAAGAACAGCCGGCGCTTCCGCCACATCGAAGGCCTGTTTACCTTTCGCGCGCAGCTCGCCGGCGATTGGCCCGAGATCACCTTTCCCGATGGCCGGCGCCTGCGCGCCGACGATCCGGCGATCGATAGCACCCTCTCCGCGGCGCTCGGAATGCCGGTGACGCTGGTGCGCGAGGGCGACGTTTCCCATTTCGACGCCAGCCCGATCCACCTCGTCAGCACGGCGTCGCTTCAGTGGCTGCAGGCCCGGCTGCCGCAGAGCCGCGTGGACGAGCGACGGTTCCGGCCCAACATCACCGTAAGTAGCGATGAGCGCGAGCTGTCGTGGCTCGGCAAGACTCTTTGTATTGGTGGCGTCGAGCTCCGCGTCACGGCGCCGACCGGCCGCTGCGTGATGACGACTTCCGCGCAAACCGACCTGCCCTTCGATCCCAAGATCCTGCGCTGCATCGCGCAGGAAGCGGGCGAGGACTTCGGCGTGTATGCGGAAGTGCTGCAGCCCGGGCGGGTTTCGCGCGGCGATCCCGTCACGTTGCGTTGAAGCACAAGAGCCAGACGCCCTTAGCGCTCAGCAAGGCGCACGCCAGACGCATCTGGCTGCGCGCCCAACGGCTCGACGAGCCCGCGCCCTTCGGTGAGGGACCCGAGGCGACTCGCGCCGCGGTCGAGCACCTCGGCTACGTACAGATCGACACCATCCATGTGGTCGAGCGCTGCCACCACCAGATCCTCTACACGCGCATCCCGGCGTACGAGCGTGAGCATCTGCGCCAGGCGCAGGCCGTCGACAAGACGGTCTTCGAGTACTGGACGCATGCCCTGTCCTATGTGCCGACGCGCGACATGCGCTTCTTCACCGGCGCGATGAAGCGGCGCTGGCAGGAACGCAGCGCCTGGTTTCGCGCGGCGAAGGAAGAAGATGTGCGCCGCGTCGTGGCGCGCATCCGCAGGCACGGCGCCCTCACCATCCGCGACATCGACGATGACGTGCTGGTGGAAAAGACCCACGCCTGGGGGAGCCGCAAGCCTTCCAAGCGCGCGCTGCAGGTCGCGTTCTTCCGGGGTCTGCTCACCGTCAGCCAGCGCGCCGGGATGCTGAAGACCTACGAGCTCATGAACCGCCACTTCGGCTGGCAACGGGCGCCGAAGCCTGCGTCTGAACGAGAGGTCCTGAATTACCTGCTCGATCGCGCGCTGCGCTCGCAGGGCGTGGTCAGCGTGGAATCTGCCTGCTACCTGGACGCGCAGCGCAAGCCGGCGATGCGCCGGCTGATCGAGAGCAGGGTGCGCCGTGGCGAGCTGGTGCCAGTGGAGCTCAAGGGCGCGGGGAAGTGGCAGCACTGGGCGCGGCCCGAGGTGCTCGACCCTGCCATCCACCCCGCGCAGGAGACCGTGCACATCCTCTCTCCGTTCGATCCGCTGGTGCACCAGCGCAAGCGGCTGCATCTCTTCTTCGACTATGAGCACCGCTTCGAGGCCTACGTGCCGAAGGAGAAGCGGCGCTTCGGCTACTTCACCCACCCGGTGCTGTTCGGCGACGAGATCGTCGCGGTGCTCGACCTGAAGACCGACCGCGCGCGGCGCAAGCTGCTGGTGCAGCAATGGACCTGGGTGAGCAAAAATGCGCGCCGCCTGCGCAAGGCGCGCATCGAAGATGCCTTGCACCGCTTCGAGCGCTTCCAGCTAGCCGGGAATTCGGGGACGGAGCCCTAACTCGGCGAGGATTCCGTCACCGTCAGGAATCGTCCGGAGGCGTAAGGTGGTCTGATGATGATCGCCAAACGCTCCCTGACCCTCGTCGCTGCCTTGCTCGTGCTTTTGCCGTCTGCGCATGCCGGGTCGCAGGACCGCATGGCTTACAACTGCGAGGCTGAAATCGAGAGCGCCGAAGCGCGCATTGCCGCAGCGCGCAAAAAAGCTTCATTCCGTAACGAGCAAGGCCGCCAGTCTCTCTCGACGGCAGATCGCTGGGTGAATCAAGCTCGCAGGCACGCCGCCAAGGGCGAGTCGCAGAAACTGCTGTGACGGCGGCGAAGAAAGGCCGAGAGCACCTGTCCTCGCGCTGAATTTCAGCGCGGCAGGTAGCTCTGGTCGACCATGCCGTCGACGTTCACCGGCTTGTCCAGCCACTGCAGCTTCTCGTGCATGAACGTGGAGAGCTTCTTCAGGCTCTCGACGTTGACGCGCGCATCCGGGTCGCGCTTCCAGTCGGCGTTCTTGAGGTAGATGTCGATCGGGGTGCGCACGAACCCGGCCTTGTGCAGGTCGCGCTTGGCCTGTTCCATGTTCGCCAGGTAGTACTTGGTCACCGCGACGTAGTCGGCAAGGAAGGCGCGCACGGCTTCGGGATTGGCCTTGAGGAATTTCTCGCCGAAGAAGATATCCAGCAGCTCGTGCTCGTAGCCGACGGCCTCGACCGCGGTGAAGAGCTTGCGCAGGCCGCCCTTGGCCATTTCCGCCGAATAGAACGGCTCGACGAAGGTGCCGGCGCTCACCTTGCCGGTGCGCACCGCGTCGCCGATCACCGGGAATGCCATCGGCACGACCTTGGTGTCCTTGTCCGGTACCAGGCCGGCGTTGATCAGGCCGGCGCGTGCCCATAGGTCGGTCGCGGTCTTGATGCCGACCACGCCGACCGTGCCGCCCTTGAGGTCCTTGATGCTCTTGATCGGCCCGTCGTCCTTGACCATGTAGGTGGTGGCGAAGTAATTGCCGCCGGCTTCCAGGCACACGTTGGCGACGATCTTCATGTCCATGCCTTGCGCGCGGGCGAAGATCACGGCGAGGCCGGGCGCGGTGCCGGCATCCAGCTCGCCCGCGAGGTATGCCTGGAAGCGCTCGGGGTTCGCCTGGAAGAGGATCTGCTTGAGCTGGTAGCGCTTGCCCTGGTTGGGCGTGAGGTCGGGGCGCGCGCTCATCAGCCAGACCTGCTCTTCGGCGGCAAAGCCGCGGCCGAAGCGGATGAGAGGGGCGGTTTGCGCGATGGCGTTCACGCCGAAGAAAAACAGAACGATTGAAAGAACGGCCCTCACGGTGAAAACCTCCTCAGACGTAGTAGGTGTCCAGCTTTTCCCAGTATATCAACCGGTCGCGCGCGAGCACGACCGCCTTGTCGAGCGCGTAGCCGAGCGCGGCGATCACCACCACGATGGCGAGCATGCGGTCGGTCTTGAACGAGGACATGGCGTAGATCACCTGGTAGCCGAGGCCGTCGGCCGAGCTGACCATTTCGGTGATCACCACCACGATCATCGCCACCGGCACCGCCACGCGGAAGCCGGCAAAGATGAACGGCGTAGTCGCCGGGATCACCACGCGGCGCAGGATCGCGGCGCGCGACGCGCCCATGTTCTGCGCCGACCACAGCAGCGCCCGGTTGACGTCGCGTGCGCCGGCGTAGGTCATGATCACGATCGGGTACAGGCATTCGAGGAACACCAGCGCGACCTTCGACAGGCTGCCGATGCCGAACACGAAGATGAAGATCGGGAACAGGGCGAGCTTCGGTACCGCATAGGTGCCGGAGAACAGCGGGTCGAGCAACGCGGCGACCAGGCGCGAGCGGCCCATCAGGATGCCGAGCAGGATCCCGACCACCGCGGCAAGCGCAAAGCCGCCGAGCGCGCGCTCGAGAGATACCAACGCCTCGAGCATCGATTCAGGTGTGGAGAAGAACAGAACCAGCTGATTGAAAATTCGACCCAACGACGGGAAAAGGAGCGGGCTCCACAGGCCGCTGCGCGCCGCGGCTTCCCAGATCGCCAAGGCGATTCCGACGAAGACAAATGGGAGCAAGCGGCTCATCGCTTTTCTCTTGCCCCCCTGACAAGGGGGGTGTGAGCCGCAGGCGAACGGGGGGTTTGCATTTTGGCAAAAACCAAACCCCCCGCTCGCCAAAAGCTCGCCTCCCCCCTTAACAGGGGGGCGAAGAAAGGATCAAGCCGGCTGTTGCCATGACAGGAGGCGCGAGTGCGCGAAGCGCACCAGACGGTCGCCGGCGTAGCCGAGGATGGCGATGGTGACCAGCGACACATACATCAGGTCGAAGCGCAGCGAGTTCTCGGCGGTGCGGATCATGTGGCCGAGGCCGGAGCGCGCGTTGATCATCTCGGCGGCGAACATGACGATGAACGACAGCGCGAGCGACACGCGCAGGCTGGCGAAGATCATCGGCGACGCGCTCGGCAGCACGACGCGGCGAAAGACCGTCCAGCGGCCCGCGCCCATGCCGAGCGCCGACCACACCAGGATGGTGCGCGTCTGGCGCACGCCGTAATAGGCGTTGATGAACACCGGGTAGAAGCAGGCGAGCGCGATGATCAGCACCTTGGAAAGATCGCCGATGCCGAACCAGATCATGAAGATCGGCAGCATCACGATCTTCGGCACCGGGTAGGTGAGGAACACCGCCGGGCTCAGCATGCGGTCGAACCAGCGCGCGACGCCCGCCGCGAGCCCGAGCAGCGCGCCGAGCGCGCTGCCGAGCACGAAGCCGGGGAGGGCGCGCCCCAGGCTCGCGCCGATGTTCTCGTAGAGCTCGGCGCTGCCAAGCGCCTGCGCAAAAAATCCGGCGATTTGCACCGGCGACAGAACGTATTCCGGCAGCCCGCGCAGCGCGGCGAGCTGCCAGACGAGCAGGACCGCGATCAGCAGGCTGGCTTTGGCGAGGCGCATGCGCGCGGCATTATCGCGCGGACCGCCGCCCTTCCCGGGCTACCTCAGGGACTCAGATTCGCCGCGCGGCCGGGACGCGGCCGATCTGCGCGATGACGTCGATGGCTTTCAGGAACGCGCTTGACGGTGGATGCGCGTTTCCCCTGGCCCAGGCTTCGATCTCCGCGACCGAAGCGCCGATCGCGTGCGCCAGCCGCTCGGCGCTGCCCAGCGTCTCGATCGCGAGACGAAACGTTCTTGCGCAGGCACTTTCGTAAGCCATGCGCCGATGCTGGCTTTTGCGTACGAGCAAGTCTGTTCGGCACCGAACATAGAGATGTCAGGAAAAATCCCACATCGTGCGCGCGCAATTCTTGCTGCCAATCCGCAAGAGCCACATTTGCGCGAGCAGCTGATCCATGTCCTGACGGAAGCCGCCGAGATCGAGCACAACCTGCTGTGCTCCTATCTTTATGCGGCGTTCAGCTTGAAGCGCGTCATCGGGCTGGGAGAAGCGCTCGCGCGCATGCCCGCCAGCGGCCGAGCACCCCGCAGCATCAGAGGTTGACAACGCGCTCACTAGGCCCCATATTCCATCCATGTGGATGGTATATAGATGGTACACGGATGGCTAGGGAAGCCGAATCCGAGAAGATCACGATCAATCTCGGCTTCGTCGACCTCGGGCAGATCGACCTCCTGGTCGAGGACGGCTTTTACTCGAACCGGACCGATTTCATCCGCACCGCGATCCGCAACCAGCTTTCCACGCATGGCGAGGTCGTCAAAAAAAGCGTTGAGCGCCGCGAGATGGTGCTGGGTCTGCAGCGCTACAGCCGGCGCGATCTGGAGAAGGTGCTGGCGTCCGGAGAGCAGCTCCAGATCCAGGTGCTGGGGCTCGCGACGATCGACGACGACGTTACCCCGCAGCTCGCCCGGCAGGCGATTGCCTCCATCGCGGTGCTCGGCGCGCTACGCGCCAGTCCCGAGGTGAAGGCGGCGCTCGCTGATCGCACCCGTTAGTTTTTTCAACCGAAGGAAATTGAATGGCAATGAATGACAGCTTGGCTATTGGCCTTCTCGAGGCAACTCAACTTACGCGCGCAGGACGTCTTGCCGAAGCTACGGCGGCGATCCAGCGCGCGCTCGGTCAACAGCCGGTTTCCAAGGTCAGGCCGCGTGCGCGCCACGGAAATCGTCGAACCGCCCAAGGGCAGCGCGGGGGAGTTCCTCGCCGGGTCTTATGCCCATCAACACGGCACGCGCCCCTACAAGCTCTACATCCCGACGAGCTACACCGCTGGCAAGGCGCTGCCGCTGGTGGTGATGCTGCATGGCTGCACGCAGAACCCGGATGATTTCGCCGTCGGAACGCAGATGAACACGATCGCTGAGGAGCGGCAATGCCTGGTTCTCTATCCCGGCCAGACCAAGTCCGCTAACCAATCGCAGTGCTGGAACTGGTTCAAGCGCTCCCACCAGCGCCGCGACAAGGGCGAGCCGGCGATCATCGCGGGCATGACGCGGGAGGTGCTGAAGCGCTATGGCGGCGACGCGCGAAAAGTGTATGTCGCGGGGCTGTCGGCGGGCGGAGCTATGGCGGCGGTGATGGGCGCGGCCTATCCCGATGTGTATGCGGCCGTGGGCATCCACTCCGGCCTGCCGGTGGGGAGCGCGCACGATGTCCAGTCCGCCTTCGCCGCGATGCGCGGCGCGCCGCGGGCGTCAGCGTCGGGCGCACACGCCGGGCGTGTGGTGCCGGCGATCGTGTTTCACGGCGACCGCGATGCCACCGTGCATCCGAGCAACGGTCAGCAAGTGGCTTCGCAGTGCGTGGATCGAGAAGACAAATCGATCGACGTGATCGTGCAGCGCGGCCAGGTGCCGGGAGGTCACGCCTACACCTGCAGCGTGCACAAGGATGCGGCCGGCCGAATTCTGCTCGAGCACTGGGAAGTGCACGGCGCTGGCCATGCCTGGTTCGGCGGCAGCGCCCGCGGCTCGTACACGGACCCCAAAGGCCCCGACGCGGCGCGCGAAATGCTGCGCTTCTTCCTGCGCTCCTGACGCCCCGCGCTCATGGCGCGGTGCAGCACGCGAATGCGATTGAAATCGCCCAACGAAGGGACTATGGTGAATCCGGCTTGGGAAAAAGCCGATGGTGGAACGTGACGTCCGGGATGCCTTCTGGCGGAACGAGGACGGTTCCTGGATCTGTATTGACCCGATCACCATCGAGCATCCGAAAGGCCGCATGCAAGTGTCGCCCGGCACCATGATCAAGCCGGGCGTGCCCTTCATGGGCATCGACCTCGCGACCTGGCTCGAGCAGCAACTTAATTCAAACCCAAACCTGTAGCACGTAGTCGTAAGCCGCCTGCGCGTTGGTCATGTCGACGCGCTGCAGCTTGATGCGATAGCCCTCTTGGGTTTTCTTCAGCTGGTGCATGTACGAGCCGGCGAAATGGCGCACATCGTCGCGCCGCAGCTCCATCATGTGGAAGCGCGAGCGCACGATGACGTCGCCGTTCGGCGATTGCTTTTCCAGGATGACGTTGGAGACGACGTGGTTCGTGCCCCAGAGCGGCCGCTGCGACCAGGCGTCCGGGTGCAGCACGCGCCCCATGCGCACGCGCATCAGGTTCTTGTCCTCGGCGAAGATCGCCGGCGTCCCATCCCAGGTGGTGTAGGACGGCTCCGGCGGCATCCAGTACACGCCGTCTTCGGTGAAAAGCCCGATCCAGTCCTCCCAGCGCTTGGAATCCAGCAGGTCGGCCTGGCGGTAGAGGAATTGCTCGACCGAGTGCTGCGTCGAGTGCTGGCCTTCGACCGCGCGCTTGCAGGCGCTTCTTGACGATCTTCTTCAGCCGCTTAAGCGCCACGCATGTACTCCGCCCAGGCTTTCATCTGGTTGCGCATCGGCGCTTCGGAGGTGCCGCAGTTCGGCGCGGTTTCAATGACATTTCCTTTGATGAGGTCGCGTCCGTGGTGCCGGCCGAAGGTCACCCAGTCGCCGCCGTCGGAAGACAGGCCCTGGTGGCACTTCCAGAAGTTCTCGAGGTCGTCGGCGTTTACCAGCGTCGCCGGCGAATTGACCAGGTTGTAGTACGCGAGCGAGCGGCGGTAGATCGCCTCGGGCGCTCCCTTCAGGCGGAAGTGCCAGATCTCGGTGAGCGTGCGGTCGACGCCCAGCGGGCCGCACCGCGCGAAGCTGCTGCAGCGGCGACTGCACCGAAAGGCCCGGGGTAGATGAGCACGTGGTGGATGTTGACGCCGACGATCTCCTCGAAGCGCTTCTGGCCGTAGGCCTTGATCATCACCTTGTCGTAGGCGAGCGTGTCCGGGTCCTGCGGCCGCAGGCCCATGTAGCCCGCCAGGATGCAGTGCCCGTGCGGATAGTTCAGGGTCTGGAACGCGTCCCACTTGTCGATGGTCACCGTCGCGAACGCCGAAAGCATGTGGTACGAAAGCGGCGCCTCGCCTTTCTTGGTCTTCTTCGCGAGCTCCTTCTCCACCTCGTGCGCGGCGCGCCCGGTCGACTGGTGCGTCACCGACGGATGCAGCGCGTCGAGCTGGTTCTCGAGAAAGATCTTCCAGTTCGATTTCTGGATGACGCGGAAGCAGTTCGGCACGATCTCGACCTCGCCCTCGGGCGCGCGGTCGCACATGTCGTCGAAGGCGACTTTCGATTCACCGAGAAACTCGAGCAGGGTGGGTCCATCCTTGGCGAGGCTGGCGAACACAAACCCCCGATAGCTCTCGACGCGCGCCGCCTTCTTCATGCTGCAGTCCGGGTTGTCGCGCCCGTAGCGCGTGCCCTGGTAGCCCGACTCCATCATCGGGATGTTCTTCAGCTTGCCGTCGTGGTGGAAAGTCCAGGCGTGGTACGAGCAGCGGAAGAACTCTCCGGTATTGCCGCTGCGGTCGCCGACCATCATGTTGCCGCGGTGCGGGCAGCGGTTGTAGAGCACGTTCACCTTGCCGTCGGCGCCGCGCACCATCAGCATCGGCTGGCGGCCGATCTGCACCGTGGTGTAGTCGCCGGCCTTCGGCACCTGGCTCTCGTGGCCGCAATAGATCCAGACCGTCTCGTGGATGCGCTGCATCTCGAGCTCGAAGATCTGCGCGTCGGTGTACACCTCGCGCCGCACCCGGTCGGGCTCGACGAACTTCGTGATGTCTGCGATTCGCTCGCGAAGCATGATGGGTTCTCCTCGGCCGAAATGATAATCTAGCCGCCCCTCCGGAGGAGAAGGCTCGAGTGAAGGTCGTCGACGTCCACACCCACATGCTGAACGAGGGGTTCCTCAAGCTCCTGCGCAAGCACGGCAAGGGTTACCAGGTGAAGAAGGTCGTCGGCGGGCAGACCGGCATCTTCAAGGACGGCGCGCCGTTCATGACGCTGATGCCGGGGATGTTCGACTACGACCTGCGCATCCAGGCGATGGACGCCGCCGGCGTGGACATCGCCATCGTCACGCTTGACCAGCCCCAACGTCTATTGGGGCTCCGCGAAAACCAGCCTCGAGGCTGCAAAGCTGATCAACGACGACATGGCCGCGCGCCAGAAGCAGTACCCGTCGCGCCTGCGCTTCATGTGCTCGCTGCCCTGGCAGCACCCGAAGCTCGCCATCGCCGAGCTGAAGCGCGCCTGCGACGAGCTCGGCGCCGTCGGCGTGATGGTGCTCGCCAACATTGATGGCTTGTCGTTGACGGAAAAAGCATTCGCTCCCATCTGGCGCGAGATCGACAAGCGCGCCCTCCCGGTCCTGGTCCACCCCACCGCGCCGCCGGGCACCGCGGAGCTCGACGTGATGCGCTACAACCTGATCGCCTCGGTCGGCTTCATGTTCGACACTTCGCTCGCCGTGGCGCGCATGATCTACGACGGCTTCTTCGACCGCTACCCGAACCTCAAGCTCATCGCCTCGCACGGCGGCGGGGCGCTGCCCTACATCGCCGGGCGGCTGGACATCTGCTTCGCCAACATGCCGGCTTGCCGCGAGCGCATCTCCGCCCCGCCGAGCTCGTACCTGAAAAAGATCTACTACGACTCGGTGGTCTTCCAGCAGGAGTCCCTGGAGCTGGCGCTCAAGGTCGGCGGCGACGGCAACGTCCTTTACGGCTCCGATTACCCGCACAACATCGGCGACATGAAAGGCTGCCTGGCGCGGGTCGATGCATTGCCGCCGGCGCAGCGCGACGCTGTGCGCGGCGGGAACGCGATGCGAATGTTCGCGCTCTAACCGCGCTTGCCGCAGCGCGTTACCTTGCCGCCGTCGTGGCCGCCGCGCTCGAGACCAGCCGGCCCGCCCTCGATGCCGCCGGGCACAAGTTGGTCATGAATACCCCGGCGGCGCAGGCGGTGCTCGACGCCGACCCTACGCGCCTGGCGCAGGTGCTCGCGAACCTGCTGAACAACGCGGCGAAGTACACGCCCCCGCGGAGGGACGATCGAGCTGCGCGTCGAGCAGGTGGGTCGAGAGCTCGTCATTGCGGTTAGCGACGACGGCATCGGGTTCCCGCCCGAGCTCGCGCGTTCACTGTTCGAGGCGTTCGCGCAATGGGCGCCGGCGGAGCACGCCGCCGCCGGGCTGGGCATCGGGCTCTCCCTGGTGCGCGGCATCGTCGAGCTGCACGGCGGCACCGTGAGCGCGGCGAGCGAAGGACCGGGAAAAGGCAGCCGCTTCGAGGTGCGCCTGCCGCTGTCCGTCGCGGCGCAGCCCGCCGCACCGCGCGCGTCGGCGACGCCGCCAGTGGGAAATGATCCGGCACGCCTGGCCCGCGGGCATTATCCTTGCAAGCCTTGGGAGGGACGATGGCCACTGAAGCCAAATCACTGTTAAGACGCGCGAATGTCCTGATCGTGGACGACCGGCCGGCGAACCAGCTCGCTGTTGCGGCCGTACTGGAAAGGGACTACGACATCGTGCTCGCCGCCTCCGGCGAGGAAGCGATCAAGCTTCTGAAGATCCGGACGGACATCGACGTCATCCTGATGGACGTGCAGATGCCCGGCATGGACGGCTTCGAGGCGGCCGCCACCATCAAGAAGATGCCGGGCTGTGATGACATTCCGATCGTTTTCGTCACCGCGGTCTACAAGGAAGATCCTCATGTCAAGAAAGGCTACGAGTCCGGCGGCATCGACTACTTCGGCAAGCCTTTCGACCCCGACATCCTGCGGATGAAGATCGGGGTCTATTCCTCCTACCGGCTGAAGAGCCACCTGCTCCAGCAGCGCGAGCGCCACATCCGCGAATCCGAGGAGCTGATCCGCGTCGGCCGAAAGCTCTCGGCGGTGCTCGAGAGCCTGCCGGTCGGCGTGATGATCGCCGACGTCGAAGGACGCATCTGCCAGATCACCGAGGAAGTCTCCCGCATCCTGCGATCGGTGGAGCCGGTCGAGAGTGACGCCTACGACAAGATCCTCGGTTGGTGGGATGCCAAGGGCAAGGTTCTGAAAGACGAGCAGGGCCCGCTCTCGCGCGCGCTTCGCAGAGGCGAGAGCTCGCATAGCGAGGCGATCCGCATCCAGTGCCTGGATGGCTCGGTCAAGACGATTGTCGCGTCAGCTTCGCCGCTGCGCGGGCTGAGCGGCGACATCGTCGGTGCGGTGGTCCTGCTCCAGGACATCACCGAGAGCAAGAAGATCGAGGAGGCGCTGGAAGAGCGCGTCACCAAGCTGGTCGCCCTCGGCGTGCAGCTGGAGGAGCGCGCGATTCACTGAAATCAGGCCTGCAGCTGGGGCTTGACCTCCGCGGCGAACAGTTCCAGGGAGCGCATCGCGTGCTCCGCCGGCAAATCGCCGAACGAGAGCACGCACATCAGGTAATTGGCGCCGGTCGCTTTCAGCATTTCCTGCAGCTTCTCAAGGACGGTGCTTGGTGAGCCGGCGATGAGGAGCTGGGCGGAATCCTCGCCGTACGGCGTGGTCTTGTGCACGTCCGGGCGGCCGGCCTTGCGCGTGAGGTGGTGGATGTGCGACGCCCACACCGAATAGGCCTGCACGCCGAGCTTCTCCGCTTCCGCATCGGTATCGGCGATGACGAGATGCTGCGTCCGGGCGAGGAACGGCGCGGCGACATGCGCGTTGTGGCGTCCGGGATCGTTGCGATGCTGCTCCCACAGCTCGCGGTAGCGCTCGAACAGCGGCTTGCATTCGGCATGCTTGCCGATGAAGGCGGTGTGGTAGCCGTGGCGTGCGGTGAACTCGATCGACGCGCGGTTCGAGCTCGGGAACCAGAGCGGCGGGTAGGGCCGCTGGTAGGGCTTCACGTGCAGCTCGGCCTCGACCCCGTTGACTTTCATGGTCGGCGACGCGCAGGCGGCGAAAAACGTGTCCAGGGTTTCGCGATAGCGTTCCCGGGACTCGTCAATGCTGGATAAACCAAAGATGCGCGATTCGATCGGCGAAACGCCGCGCCCGACGCCGAGCTCGAGCCGGCCGTGCGACATCTGGTCGAGCATGCACACTTCGCTGTAGAAGCGGTACGGGTGGTACCACGGCAGGCAGAAGGTGAGCGCGCCAGCGCGCAGGTGGCGCGTGCGCTGGAACAGCGCCGAAAGCAGCGCGCTCGGCGAGCCGTCGATGGAAAGCGGCGTGCCGTGGTGCTCGGCAATAAAGAAGCCGTGGAATCCGGCGCGGTCGGCCGCCGAGGCCAGCTCCAGCTTGTGCTCATAGACCTGGGCCGGCGGACGGCGCGACGGATCAGACGAGGCTTCGACCCAGTCGAAGATGCCGCACTGCAGTTTCATGGTTTCAATCGTAATCCCTGTGGAACTGATTGCTTCACGAAATTGTCATTGAGAGGGGGCAACCTCCAACGCATGGCACAAACCCTGGGCAATCCCAACCGGCAAGGTCCGTTCGGCAACACGCTGCTCCACTCGGCGGTCGCCGGCGGTGATTTGAGCGAAGTTCAACGGCTGCTTTCCGCGGGCGCGAACCCGCGCATCGCCAATCGCGAGGGGCACACCGCGCTGCGGGTGGCGGTGCTCCTCGGCCACGACGAGATCTATCGCGCGCTGGCGAAGCGGGGCGAGGACCACGTCGAGCGGATGCTTGACGAGGCGCTCAAGGAAACGTTCCCCGCCAGCGATCCGATCGCCGTCACCCCGCCGCGCGGTTAACCGCCGCAGTTACCCGCCGCAGTTACCCCCGCTTGTCCACGAAGCGTGGCGCCTTGACCGCCGCCTCAAAGTCTTTGGCGATGGTGCCGCGCGGTAGCAGCGTGACCTGGGGGATGAGCTGGAACGCCTTGCGCACCGCTTCGACGGTACCCTCCCCGGTGCCGCCGCGCTTTTCCACCAGCAGGTGCAGCACGTCGTTATCGCCGTCGTTGCGTACTTCGGCGCGAAAGTCCACTACATCAGGGTCGCGGAATAGCGCGTCCTCGAGCTCGGCGTGGTTGATATTGACGCCGCGCACCTTGAAAAAGCCCACCGTGCGCCGCGCGTGCTTCAGCATCGGGAAGACGGACCAGGGGCCGTCGCCGCAGCCCTCGGAGGAAAAACTGACGAGATCGCCTGAGCTCCATCGCAGGAAAGGCGTCATCGAGTTGTTCCACAAAGGGGTGACCACGAGCGAGCCAACCTCTCCTTCAGGCAGCGGCTCGCCGGACTTCTCGTCGACCACCTCGCAATAGAACTGGTCGGCCCAGATGTGCAGCCCGTGGTGGCCGACGCCTTCGCCGGCGACGAACGCGCCCTCGGTCATGCCGAAGTGGTCGAACACCTCCGCGCCCCACGCCTGTTCCAGCTTGCTCCTCTTCACCGGAGACAGCGGCTCCGCGGCCACGATCAGCTTCTTCACCGTACTGTTTTTCAAGTCAAAGCCTTTTGCCTCGGCCAGGTTCGCGAGGTGCAGGCCGTAGCTCGCCATGCCCAGCCAGATGGTGGGCTTGAGATGATCGATGAGCTCGAGCTGCGTCTCGGACGGCGTGTTGGTCCCCGCGCCGCACCACACGGTGCCGATGCCGTGGTTGATCGCCGTGCGGGCGTAGAGGTGCGCCACCGGATGCACGCCGAGCGGAAAGGAGATATGCGCGCAGTCGTCGGGCACGGCGCCGATCAATGCCCAGGCGCGCGCGAAGGCGCGCAGGCCGTGCTCCATGTCCTCGGCCGATCGCGGATAGAACAGCGGCCGGCCGGTGGCCCCGCCGGAACGCCAGTACTCGACCACCTTGGTGCGCGGCTGGATGCAGAACTCGTCGTGGAAGCGCTCGGGCGGGATCTGCCGCAGCTCTTCCTTGGTAAGCAGGGGGATCTTGTGCCAGATGTCTTGCGCGCGCCCCGGGGGAATTCGCTTCCTCAGGAACGGCGACTGTCGCGCGCGCTCCACCGCGACTTCCTTGCGCTCGCGCTGGATCGTCTCCAGCTCGGAGACCGAAGCAGGCCAGTTCAGCGGAAGCGTGGCATCACCTCGGAAGCGAAAAGCTCGAGCGTGCGGAAGGCGTCGTGGTCGGTGGAGCCGCCGAAATTGATCTGCATCGACGGCTCGATGCGGCCGAAGGCCTCGATGCAGCTTTGCACCTGCGCGGCGACTTCGTCCGGCGTGCCGACGAATGCGCCGCCATTCGCCACGATCTTCTCCGGCGTGGTGGCGATGATGCTCGCCACCATCTTGTCGTAGCCGGGGTACTGGTCGGAGGAACGGCCCTGCCACGCGGTGCAGGCCTCGGCGAAGGTCTGGAGGTAGCGGCGGCAGATGCGCTCGAATCCTTTCTTTGCTTCCCCTGACTGCTCGGCCACATAGCAGAACTGCGCGACCTGGATCTGCTCGGCGCCCGCCTGGTGGCCGGACTCGGCCCACACCTTGCGGTAGAGCTTCACGTACTCCTGCAGCAGCCCCGGCTTGCCGGCGTACGGCACGATCATCAGGTGGAAGCCGTTCTTCGCCGCGTAGAGGAACGACTCCTCGGAGCTGATCGCCGCGATCCAGATCGGCGGATGCGGCTTCTGCACCACCCGGGGCATCAGGCGCACGTCATCGAGCGTCCAGAATTTTCCCTCCTGGGAAACGCGCTCCTCGGTCCACAGGCGGCGAATCATCCCGATCGCCTCCTCGAAGCGCGGCCGGCTCTCTTCCATCGGCACGCCGTAGACCTCGAACTCCTTCGGCAGGAAGGCGCGGCCGAAGCCGGCGTCGAGACGCCCGCGGCTCATGTTGTCGAGCATCGCCAGATCGCCGCCGAGATGCGCGGGATGGTGGAACGCCGGGATCACCGCGCCGGTGGTCAGGCGCACGCGCTTGGTGCGCGCGGCGATCGCGGACAGGAACACACAGGGGTTGGGCGAATGGCCGCCGTAGTCGAAGAACGAATGCTCGACGGTCTTGACCGAGTGGTAACCCAGCGCGTCGGCGCGTTCGGCGAGACGAATGCATTGCGCGTAGTAGTCCGCGGTCGTGCTGTCTTCCGCGCGAAACGATGGGAAAAAATTAATGCCGAAGTTCATATGCCGAGGTAGCGATGCCAGAGGCCGCGATCGGCGTCAAGCGCCGCGGAAGTTCCCTGCCACGCCACGCGCCCGCGCTCGATGATGGTGTGGCGGTCGGCGAGCTTCACCAGGCGCTCGACGTACTTGTCGATCACCAGGATGGTTTGCCCGGCGGCGCGCAGCCGCTCGAGGCATTTCCAGATTTCCTCGCGCACCAGCGGCGCCAGGCCCTCGGTCGCTTCATCCAGAATCAACAGATGCGGATTCGTCACCAGCGCTCGACCGATGGCGAGCATCTGCTGCTCGCCGCCGGAGAGCTGGTTGCCCTGGTTTTCCGCGCGCTCCTTGAGGCGGGGAAACAGCTCGAACACCCGCTCGATGGTCCACGGGTCGCTGCGCCCGGAGCGGTTGCCGGCGAAGGCGACCAGGTGCTCGCGCACGCTCAGGTTCGGAAAAATCTGCCGGCCCTCGGGGACGAGCGCGATGCCGAGGCGCGCGATGCGGTCGGGCGGCAGGCGTTCGATTCGTTCGCCTCGAAAACCAATACTTCCTCTAAGAGACCTGGTTAGACCCATGATCGAACGCACCGTGGTGGTTTTGCCCATGCCGTTGCGGCCGAGCAGGGTCACCATCTCGCCCGGCGCGATGTCCAGGCGCAGCCCGAACAGCACCTGGCTCGCGCCGTACGCCGTCTCCAGGTTTTCCACCTTAAGCAGCAAGCTCGTCGCCCAGATAAGCTTTTCGCACGTCGCTATTCAATCTGATTTCTTCAGGTGAATCAGAAGCGATGAGCCTGCCGTTGACCATCACCGAGATGCGGTCCGCGAGGCGGAACACCGCGTCCATGTCGTGCTCGACCAGGAGCACGGTGACCTCCTCGCGGATGCGCGAGATGAGGGCGATCATGTGCTGCGATTCCTCGGGGCCCATGCCGGCCATCGGCTCGTCGAGCAGCACGAGCTTCGGGCGCGTGGCGAGGGCGAGTCCGACCTCGAGGGCGCGCTGCTCCCCATGCGATAGCTCCATGCCCACGGCCGAGAGTTTTCGGGACAACCCCACCTGCGCCGCAATCGAGCCCGCTTCATCGAATAGCGCCGTCTCCCGCTCGACCGGCTTCCAGAACTTGAAGCTCGAGCCGCTGCGCGCCTGCACCGCCAGCGCGAGGTTGTCGAGCACGCTGAAGCGCTTGAAGATGCTGGTGATCTGGTAGCTGCGCGCGAGGCCGGCGGCAACCCGGGTATGGGCCTTGGCGCGCGTGAGATCCGCCCCCCGGAAAACGATTTGTCCTTCATGACCGGGCAGGCTGCCGGAGATCAGCCCGATGAGCGTGGTCTTGCCGGCGCCGTTCGGGCCGATCAGCGCGTGCACCTCGCCCGCGCGCACGTCGAGGCTGACGGCGTCGACGGCGACCACGCCGCCGAAGCGCTTACTGACGTTTTTGAGCGAAAGCACCGCTGATTCCCCGGGGCGCGAACAGCACCACCGCGAGCAGGATGATGCCGACCGGCAGCTGCCAGTGCAGCGCGTAGCCGCCGAGCAGCGGGCTGCCGGAGAACAGCTCCTCGAGGGCGAGCAGCACCGCGGCGCCGACCGGTCCGCCCCAGAAGCGGCCCACCCCGCCCAGGATCACCATGATCATCAGCGTGCCGGACTGCACCCAGTGCAGCAGCGCCGGGCCGACGTAGCTCGTCTGGTTGGCGATCAGCGCGCCGGCGAGCCCGGCGATGGCGCCCGAGATCACGAAGCACAGCAGCTGGTAGCGGTACACCGGATAGCCGATCGCGGTGGCGCGCGTTTCGTTCTCGCGGATCGCCGCGATCACGCGGCCGAAGCGGGAACCGAGCAAGCGGTGCAGCAGATAAAGAATGACGAGCAGCAAGGCAAGGACCAGGTAATACCAGACGAAATCATTGCGCAGCTCGAGGCCGAGGCCGGTCGAGCGTCCCGGCATCGACAGGCCATCGTCGCCGCCATAGGCCTTCATCGACACGAACACGTAGTACATCATCTGCGCGAAGGCGAGCGTGATCATGATGAAGTACACGCCGCGCGTGCGCAGCGAGATCGCGCCGATCAGCAGCGCGGCGAGCGCCGCGACCAGGATCGCCGCCGGCCAAGCGATCCACAGGCTGCGCACGCCCTCGGCGGCAAAGATTCCCACCACGTAGGCGCCGGCGCCGAAGAACGCGGCGTGACCGAAGCTCACCATGCCGCCGTAGCCGAGCACCAGGTTCAGGCTCGCCGCCGCCATGGCGTAGATCAGAACGCGGGTGGCGAAGGCGATGTAGAAGTGCTGGTCGAGCGCATGCATGACCAGCGGGAACAGCAAAACCAGGATGAGCGCAATCTTCTTCATCCGCGCGCCGGGAACAATCCCTGCGGCCGGAAGAACAGCACCGCCGCCATCAGCACGTAGATCAGAATGGAGCTGAGCGCCGGGCCGAGGTTCGACGCCACTTGCGGCGAGAACATCTTGGCGAAAGCGAACGGCAGCAGCGCACGGCCCATGGTGTCCACCAGCCCGACCAGCAGCGCGCCGACGAACGCGCCGCGGATCGAGCCGATGCCGCCGATCACGATCACCACGAAGGCGAGGATCAGGATGTTCTCGCCCATGCCGACCTGCACCGCCAGGATCGGCCCGAGCATCGCGCCGGCCAGCGCGCATAGCGCCGCGCCAAAGGCGAACACCACGGTGAACAGGCGGCGGATGTCCACCCCCATGGCGATGGCCATCTCGCGGTTGGAGGCGCCGGCGCGCACCAGCATTCCGACTTTCGTCTTGGTGACCAGGAAGTACAGGACCAGGGCGACCAGCACGCCGATGCCGATGATCGCAAGGCGGTACGAGGCGTAACGCACCCCGCCGGGCAGCTCGACCGGGCCGGTGAGCGCCGCCGGCGGATTGAGCATGATCGACTGCGTGCCCCAGATGAGGCGTACCACCTCGTTGGCGATGAGGATGATGGCGAAGGTCGCCAGCACCTGCGTGAGGTGGTCGCGCTCATAGAGCTTTCTGAGGAGACTGACTTCCAGCGCGGCGCCTACCAAGGCGGTAGCGGCGAGCGCGAGCGGCAGCGAGAGCCAGAACGAGCCGGTGGCCTGCACGAAGCTCGCCATCAGATAGGCGCCGATCATGTAGAGCGAGCCGTGCGCCAGGTTGATCATGTCCATGATGCCGAACACCAGCGTCAGCCCGGCGGCGAGCAGGAACAGCATCAGCCCGAACTGCAGGCTGTTGAGCGATTGCTCGAGGAGAAGGATTCCGGACATGAATTCGGGGTCAGGGTCGCAATTCGTTTTTACGTACGTGAAACCGAATTGCGACCCTGACCCCGAATTGCGTTACTTCATCTTGCAGTCTTTGGCCCAGAAGTCCTCGTGGGCGCTCATCACGGTGCCGATCTTCTTGTTGACGATGCGGCCCTTGTTGTCCTTGGCCACGACGCGCAGGTAGTAGTCCTGCACCGGCGTGCCGTTGTGCGCGAACTTGATCTCTCCGCGCGGGGACTTGAAGCGCGAAGGCGCTGACATGACGGCCTTGTGGAACGCGGGCACGTCCTCGATCTTGCCTTTCACCCCGCGCACCGCGGCGTCGATCAGCAGCGCGGTGGTATAGCCCTGCTCGGCGAAGAGCGACGGGATGCGGTTGTATTCCTTCTCGAAGCCGTCGACGAATTTGCGGTTGGCTTCGTTGTCGAGGTCGTAGGCCCAGTGCGAGGTGTCGAAGATGCCGAGCATCGGCTCGCCCACCGCGCGGATGATGTCCTGGTCGGCGGCGAAGCCCGGCACCACCAGCGGCACCTCGGAAGAGAGCCCGGCGGCGACGAACTGCTTGATGAAGTTGATGCCCATGCCGCCCGGCAGGAAGGCATAGAGCGCGGCGGGCTTGGCGGCGCGGATCTGCGCCAGCTCGGCGGAGTAATCGAGCTGGTTCAGCTTGGTGTACACCTCGGCCGAGATCGTGCCGCCGTAGCTGCGCTTGAAGCCCGAGGTGGCGTCCTTGCCGGCGGGATAGTTCGGCGCGATCAGGTACATGTTCTTGTAGCCCTTGGTCTTCGCGTAGTGGCCGGCGGCCTCGTGGTGGCCTTCGTTCGGCCAGGACGCGGAAACGAAGTACGGATTGCAGCCTTCGCCGGAAATGCGCGTCGGCGTCGCGTTCGGCGCGAAGTAGACCACCTTGCCGTCCTGGATCGTCGGCCACACCGCGAGCATCACGTTGGAGAACACCACGCCGGTCATCAGATTGACGCGGTCGCGCTTGATCAGCCGCTCGGCGAGCTGCTTGCCGACCTCGGGGTTGAGCGTGTCGTCGGCGAACACCACTTCGGTCGGCAGGCCGCCGAGCTTGCCGCCGGCCATCTTCAGCGCCAGGTTGAAGCCGTCGCGGATCTCGACGCCGATGGTGCCGGCCGGGCCGGACAGGGTCGAAAGGAAGCCGATTTTCAGCTCGTTGGCCGCCTGCGCATTGAGCGCAAACGCGGCCGCAAGCACCGCAAGTATTGTTTTCAACAGTGTTTCCTCCTCATTTGATTCTACGTCCGATCCAGTGGATTTGGCGCTGGTACGGCTCGGAGGGCTCCGCCGCCACCATCGCGGCGAGGCGCGCCTCCTTTTGCGGCGTGTTTTCCGGGATGGTGTCGAGCGCGTCCTTCAGCATCGGCTCGTAGTCCGCGCCGACCGGACAAACGTCCGCGCAGCGCCGGCAGCCGGTGATCACCCCGGCGCCGCGCAGGATGCTTTGCCAGAGGTTGAAGCTGTCCTCCGAGCGCAGCATGGCCTTCTTCTGCTTCGTGTCCGGCTCGTCGATCACGCGCCCGAGATATTCGGACAGCTGCGCGAAGCCATGCGGCGAGCGGTACTGGTCGCACGCGTTCCAGTCGCGCTCCCACTGGCCGATCACGTCGCCCGGACACGCCTTGAGGCAGCGGCCGCATTCCGGTCCGAGGCAAAGCGCCTCGGTCATCGGCCGGTCGCACTCGACCTCGACCGAGCAGAGGACCGCGGTGAGGAGCACCCGAGGCCCGAACTCTTTGGTGAGGAGTTGTTCGTTGAGACCGAGCGTCCCCAGCCCGGCTTCCACCGCCGCATGCGGCAGCGAGATCAGCGTGCGCTGGTGCTGCTTGGGGTCGCCCTCGTAGCGCCACGGATCGACGTGCGTGGGCGGCACGATGATCGCCGGATAGCCCGCGTCCTCCAGCCAGTACACCAGCTCGAGCGAGACCTCCTCGAGGAAGGTGAGCGAAAGCTCGTCGTTGTAGAACTTGTTGCGGTCGTTCCACTTGAGGATGCGCGAGCTGCCGGCCTGCACGCGGGTCGCGAGCACGATGACGCGGCCGCCGTCGTGGTCGGTGATGTGGCGGGTGTCCACGCTTTTCCCGTCCGCAATCCCCACCAGATCCGCGCCGAGCTCGCGCGCCTTTTCCTTGATCTGCCCGGCGGTCAAAGGCCGCTTGAAGATGTTCACTGCTTTTCCTTTTCTTTCTGCAGCCGTTTGAACTCCTGCAGCTGCCGAGCCACGATGCCCTGGTACCCCTTCTCGCCCACCCATCGGATGTTCCATTCCGACAACCCGGGCAGGTCGTGGCCTTCCTTGCGCGCCTGCTTGAAGCCGGCGGCCTTTGCGGTTTTCTCGGGCGTCTTCTCCGGGATCTGTTTCTGGATGTCGGCGAGGTGGGCGTGGTAGTCGTTGCCCACCGGGCAAACCGCGAGACAGCGCGGACAGTCGCCGAACGAGCCGACGACGCGCAGCAGGCCTTGCCAGAAGCCGAACAAGTCTCTGGACACCATGGATGCCCTTTTCTTCTCCGGGGGCAAATCGAAATAACTGATCAAAAAACTTCGTGATCTGTCCAAAGCCGAATTCCTGCGCCTCGGTCGCGCAGGCCGCCTTGTCCAAGCCCCATTGCCGCACCGCGTCCGGCGGACACGAATGCAGGCAGCGGCTGCACGACTCGCCGATGCACACCTGCTCTTCCATGCGCTGGTCGGGCTCGAGCTCCAGCTCCGTGAGGATGCCGGTGAGATAAAGGCGCGGGCCGAACTCGGGCGTCAGGATGTTCACTTCGAGACCGAGCGTGCCTAGGCCCGCCTCGACGCCGAGGTGGCGGGTCGACAGCTGGCCGTAGCTCGCGCGCTTCATGTCCCACACCGTCTCCTGCGCGGCGAGCGTGAACGTCGGATGTCCGAGGCGCTCGAGCTCCTGCGCGAGCTTGAGCGCGATGCGGTCCATGCGCCGCAGCACCAGCATGTCGAGGTACTGCACCGGCACGTTGGTCTTGCAGCGGAAGGCGCCGACCGGGATGCGCTGCACGATCACGATCACGCTCTTGATGTACCGCGAGATGCGCTCGGGCGTCTGCGGCCAGCGCGGGTCGGGCGGAAAAGCGTTGAGCGTTGCGGCGGAGGCGATGCCGCACAAGTCGGCGCCGAGCTCGAGGGCTCGTCTTTTGACTTCTTTCGAAGTCAAAGCACTTGAAAGCGGCCGACCTCGTCGGAGCGTGCGCGACATACGCCACCGTATGCTAGTCTTTCCCGGTGAAAGCGCAATGGCTGAGCGCGGGCCTGGAGGCGCTGCGCAAGGGCGGCGTCGGCTCGGTGCGCGTCGAGCGCCTTGCCGGCGACGTCGGCATCACCAAGGGCAGCTTCTACCATCACTTCCGCGACCGCGGCGCGCTGCTCGACGCGGTGATCGAGTACTGGTCGCGCGAGATGACCGACGCGGAGTTCGAGCGCATCCAGACCCTGCGCGGTGGACTGGCGGCACGGCTCGTCGCGCTCGCCGAGGACGTGCTGGAGAAAGGCATGGGCCGCTACGACCCGGCGATCCGCGCCTGGGCGCGCGGGGATCGAAAGGTCGCCGCCGCGGTGGCGCAGGTCGACCGCCGCCGCATCAAGGCGCTCGCCGGATTCTTCGAGGAAGGCGGCTTCACTCCGGCCGAGGCGCGCACCCGCGCGCGAACCTTCTATACCTTCCTGCTCGGTGAGCCGCAGGTTCGAGCGCCCGCTCGCGAAGCAGGCGAGCTGGAAAAAATGGTCGAGATCCTTACCAGTTGACGCTTACTTGGACCGGATCGACGGCCAGTTCGCGTCCGCTTTGCGGATGAAGCCAGGAATGTCGCTCGACCATTGGCGGCGCACCGATTGGTTGTAGTTCAGATACAGCTTGCCGTCGACCACGGTCCACGCATCCGGCTGGATCGGGGCCTTGTACCCCGACGCGGCGCCGAAAGCGCAATAGCCGCCGTATTGCGGCGAGTACTTCTCCGGCGCCGCGGCAAATGCGTCGCGGTTGGCGGCGCTGGCAAAGCGGTAAGTCGCGCCTTCGTGCCGCGCGGTGAATTCGGCTTTCCCTTTTGCCGGCTTGTTCTCGGTGAAGTAGGCGACCGGGTCGTAGCCCTTCAGCGCGAGACCCGATGAATCGACATTGCTTTCGCCGGCGGCGTGAACCGTGAGGGTGAAACCGAGAGCCAGGGAGGCGAGGATGCGCATCATCGTGAAACTCCTTTCTACCCGTTGGTCGGGACCGCGGCGCGCAACTTACGGCAGAATCGTCTGATGCCGCCCGCCCTGCCGAAGTCCCGCGATGCGATCCGCCGGCTCCAGAGCGAGCGCAAGCGCCGCGCCGTCGAGCAGGCGATGCTTTCGCCTTTCTGGAAAAAGAGAATTCCCCAGTTGAACCTGGCGAAGCTCGACGACCCGGAAGTCTGGCGCAAGATCCCGATCCTGGACAAGGAGACGCTGCGCGCGATGACCGACGCGCAGTTCTACGGCGAGTTTTGCATTCCCGAGCACGACGGCATCGCCGAGTACTGGCGCTCGGGCGGCGTCACTGGCCAGCCGCTGTTCTATCCGCGCAGCTTTCGGGACATCGAAGTCGGCCTCGAGTCATTCGCACGCACCTTCGACTGCGCCGGCGCCGGGCGCGGCGAGCGCGCGCACATCTCGTTTCCGCTCGGCATCCATCCCGTCGGACAAGTCTTCGCGCGCTGCGCCGCTTCGCGCGGCATCACCGTCAACTGGGCCGGCTCGGGCACCTCGACGCCTTCGGCGCTGCAGCTCGAGCTGATCCAGCGCCTGCGGCCGACCATCTGGCTCGGCATGTCCAGTTACGCGCTGCACCTCGCCAATCTGGCGGAAGCCAAGGGTGTCGACCTCTCCAAGCTCGGCATCAAGCACGTGATGTGCTCCGCCGAGCCGGTGTCGCAGGCGAAGCGCGACAAGATCGAGCGCACCTTCGGCGCCAGGCTCACCGACACCTTCGGCATGACCGAGGCCGGCATGATGGGCGCCGAGGACGTGCCGGGCGCGGGATTCCGTATCTGGACCGACCTGCACTACATCGAGGTGCTCGACCCGAAGTCGCTCGAGCCGGCGAAAGAAGGCGAAGTCGGCACGCTCGTGGTCACCGCGCTTTGGACGAACAACGTCACGCCGTTCCTGCGCTGGAGCTCGGGCGATCTCGTTACTTATGGCGAAGCCGACGACGGGGCAGGGCCGTTCTCGGTTTTCCCGCGCATCAAGCACGCGCACCGCACCGCCGGCTTCTTCAAGATCCGCGGCGTGAACCTCGGCCACCAGGACCTCGAGGACTTCATCTTCCGCTACGCCGAGATCGGCGACTTCCGCGCCGAAGCGGTGAACGAGGGCGGCAACGACTTCCTCAAGCTCTCGATCGAGGTGCGCCGGGGATGCGACGCCAGCGAGGTTGCAGGAAGAGTTCAGCTCCAGACCAAGGAAAAATTCGAATTGACGCCTCAGGTTGCGGTGCTCGAGACCGGCACGCTGGCCAAGGAGTTCGAAGCCAACGTGAAAGCCGCGCGCTTCATCGATCGCCGCTGACGCACCGAGCCGATGCATGTGCGCCGCAGCAAGCACCGCGGCGGGGCAAATATCGGCTTAAATAGGCTCTTAAACCCTGGCATGGGTCGTGCGATAGCGTCAGGCCAACCAAAAGGGAGAGCCATGAAGCGCCGCCAATTCCTGAAGTCGACTGCTGCGTTTGCCGGCACTGCCGGTTTCGGTTTCTCGGAGAAGAGCTTTTCGCAGGCCATGCCCGACGTGATCCACGTCGGCCACCTGGTCGGCATCTGCATGTCGCCGCTGTTTTATGCGCAGGCGACCGGCCTGTTCGCGGCCGAAGGGCTGAAGGTCGAGATGAAGTTCATGCCGAACCCGGGCGATGCGCTCACCGCGCTCACCGGCGGCGTGCAGCAGATCGTGCACATCCCTTTCACCAACATCATCGTCGCGGCGAACAACGGCGCGCCGGTGCGCATCATCGGCGGCAGCGGCGCGGGCGGCCTGTTTCTCCTCGCGCAGGGAACCTCGGGCATCAAGTCGATGAATGATTTGAAACAACAACGAGGAAAAAACCTGAAGATCGGCGCCATGCGCCTCAACACCTTCGAGCTGATGCTCTATCGCGCGCTGGTGTCAAACGGGCTCAAGTACGACGACTTCCAGATGGTGTGGTTCAGCGACACGCTGTCGATGGCCGCGGCGTTCGAAGCCAAGGCGGTGGACCTGGTGACGCACGTCGAGCCGTTCGCCACGCGGCTGGTCGACAAGCTGGGCGGGGTGCCGATCGCCTCGAACCTCGACACCTGGGGCAAGGACGGTCCGGATTGCGTGACCAACGCGCGCACCGACTTCATCGAGAAATATCCGCTCGCCACCACGAAGTATTTGCGCGCGCTGCTCAAGGCCGACGCGGCGATCAAGGCGAACCGCGACAAGGCGGTCGAGGTGCTCGATGCTTCCAAGTTCTACCGCGTCGACAAGGAGACGCTGCGCGCCGCGTTGCCGCGCCAGATGCCGCAGGTGAACCTGATCGGTGCCGGCGAGGCCGGGATGCGCACCGCGATCCAGGACATGACCGCGCTTGGCTACATCAAGTCGGTGCCGGGCAACCTGATCGACTTCCGGTTCCTCAAAGAAGCGCTGAAAGCGTAGCGCGCAGGCATGGCGAGAGCAGCGGCCGCGGCCCTCATTCCGTGGCTGGTCGTGGTCGCGCTCTGGGAGCTCGCGGCCGTGCGCGGCTGGATGGCGACCACGCTGTTCCCGCCGCCGTCGTCGTTCATCGGCTTCGCGATCGAGAGCGACTTCCGCGTCGGCTTCGGCAAGGAGGGCATGACGATCCCGGTGGCGATCCTGGCGAGCGCGTTCCGCGTGGTGGCGGGGCTCTTCCTTGGCTTCATCGCTGCGGTGGCGACCGGCATCCTGGTGTCGATGTCGCGCGCCGCGTCGGCGGCGGTGCTGCCGATCGTGCGCGGCCTCGCGCCGATCGCGCCGATCGCCTGGATCCCGATCGGCATCATCGTGTTCGGCATCGGCAATCCGACCGCGGTGTTCGTGGTGTTCACCGGCGTGTACTTCCTGCTCACGCTCTCCACCGTGGCGGCGGTGCAGTCGGTCGATCCGCGCCTCGTCAAGACGGCGCGCACCTTCGGCGCCTCGCGCCCGCAGGTCTGGGCGCGGGTGATCTTTCCGGCGGTGCTGCCGCAGGTGTTCACCATGCTGCGCATCAACTTCTTCGCTGCCTGGATGGCGGTGCTCGCCGCCGAGATGGTCGGCCTGAAGAACGGCGTCGGCATGATCGTGATCCTCGGGCGCGAGATGTTCAACCCGAACCTGATCATGCTCGGCATCTGCATCATCGGCATCACCGGCTATGCCGTCGACGCTTTGCTTCTTTTTGTTCAACGAAGGATTCTCTGGTGGAAGGCTGCGGAATGACACGACCGGTTTGCCCCCCTGACAAGGGGGGCGTGAGCCGAAGGCGAGCGGGGGGGTTGGTTTTCGAAAAAACAAACCCCCCGCTCGCAAACACCGCTCGCTCCCCCCTTGTCAGGGGGGCGAGGCGGCGATGAGCTCGCTCCAGATCAGAAACGTAAGGAAGGTCTGGCAGGGGGCGCGCGGCTTGACCGTGGAGGCGATCCGCGACGTCAGCCTCGAGGTGTCCTCGGGTGAGTTCGTCGCCATCCTCGGGCCGAGCGGTTGCGGCAAGAGCACGCTGCTTGAGCTGTGCGCGGGCCTCGAACCGGTATCGGGCGGCTCGATCCGCATCGACAGCGAGAACGTGGCCGGGCCGAACCCGAAGGCGGTGATGGTGTTCCAGGAGCATTCGCTGTTTCCCTGGCTCAACGTCGAAAGCAACGTCGGCTTCGGCCTGGCGATGAAGAGGGTCGGCCAGAACGAGCGCTGGCGGCGCGTGCGCGAGGTGCTGGAACGCGTGAAGCTGGTCAAATTCGCGAAGCACTATCCGCACCAGCTCTCCGGCGGCATGCGCCAGCGCGTCGCGATCGCGCGCGCACTGGTCGGCAGCCCGGAGTTCATCCTGATGGACGAGCCCTTCGCCGCGCTCGACTTCCAGACGCGGGTGCTGATGCAGCAATTCCTGCTCGAGGTGTGGGCCGGATTCAAGTCGACCATCCTGTTCGTTACGCACCATATCGATGAAGCGGTGCTGCTCGCCGACCGCGTGGTGGTGATGAGCGCCGCTCCCGGGCGCGTGCTGGAGGAGGTGAAGATCGACCTGCCGCGGCCGCGCAGCATGACGACTCGGAGTTCAACGCTTACCGCGTGCGCCTGACGTCGCACATGGAGCGCGAGGTGATGCGTGCGGCTGAAGTGGAGTGATCTGTTCGAAGGGCTGGGCTACAGCTCGCGATGCGAAGAGCTGTCGGGAACGACGGTCGAGATCGCGGGCTACGTCGTCGACACGCACGATAGCCGCGATCAGGTGCTGGTTGCCGAGCCGGGCGGCTGCCCGCATTGCTCGCCAGTCCCCGCGATCTCGCTTCCCGACTTTAGAATCGAAAAGAAAGCTGAAGCGGTAAGACTGCGCGGTACGCTGTCCTACGGCTTCAAGGTCGATAGCGACGGCGCGGGCTCGTTCCTGCGCCTGGAAAAGGCACGCCTCACATGATCCTTATTCAGAACGCGCTGGTCCTGACACCGTCCGGCGAGGCCAAGGCGCTCGACGTGCTGGTCGATGGCGGCACCGATCGCCGATGCCGTGCCGCGCGGTACCGTGAAAGGCGACGGCATGGAGCGCGTCGATGCCGCCGGCCGCGCGCTTGATGCCGGGCCTGGTGAACGGTCACAACCACGCCCAGACTGGCCTCTCCAAAGGCCTCTTCGACCGCTACAACCTCGAGACCTACCTCAACGCGCAGCCCGGCGCGACCGGCCGGCGCACGCTGGAGGACAAGCATCTATCCGCGCTGATCGGCGCCGCCGAGATGGTGCGCAAGGGCTGCACCGCGGGCTACGACATGTTCGCGGAATTCCCGCTGCCCACCGCGGATGGCGTCGCTGCGGTGGCGCGCGCCTATTCGGATGCCGGCATGCGCGCCGCGATCGCACCGATGATGGCCGACAAGACCTTCTACGAGGCGATCCCCGGCCTTGCCGAAGCGCTGCCCGAGCCGCTGCGCAGCCAGGCGCTGAAAGCGCGGTATGCGCCGGGTGAGGAGACGCTCTCCGCCGTTCAGAATCTCCTGAAGAACTGGAAATTCGACCGCGAGCGCATCAAGCCCGCGCTCGGTCCGACCATCCCGCACCACTGCTCCGACCAATTCCTGGTCGCGTGCCGCGACCTCGCCAAGGAGCTCGGCGTCGGCATCCAGATGCACGTCGCCGAGTCCAAGATGCAGGCGGCAGTAGCGCCGAAGGTCTATGGCGAGAGTCTGGTCGCGCATCTGGCCCATCTGAAGCTCCTGAACGAAAAATTTTGCGTTGCGCACGGCGTGTGGCTCGACGACGACGACCGCAAGCGCCTCGCCGACGCCGGCTGCTCGATCTCGCACAACCCCGGCAGCAACCTCAAGCTCGGCTCGGGCATCGCCGACATGCGCGCCATGCTGGCTCGGGGCTTGAACGTCGCCATCGGCACCGACGGCGCGGCGTCCTCCGACAACCTCAACGCCTTCGAAGCGATGCGCCTCGCCTGCTACCTTTCGCGCGCCCAGGCCAACCCGCCCGAGCGCTGGGTCAGCGCGCGCGAAGCTTTCCATGCGGCCACCGAGGGCGGCGCCAAGGCGCTCGGCTTCGACAAGCTCGGCCGCATCGAGAAAGGCTGGAAGGCCGACCTCGTGCTCCTCGACCTGAGCGCGCTGCACTACATCCCGCTCAACGACCTCCTGAGCCAGATCGTGTTCGCCGAGGACGGCACCGGCGTGGAAAGCGTGATGATCGGCGGGCGCTGGGTGATGCGCGAGCGCAAGCTCCTGACCGTGGACGTGCAGGCGCTCAAAGCCAAGGCGGAAGAAGCGGTGGCGCGCCTACGGGCGGCGAACGCCGAAGCCAAGGCGCTCGGCGAGAAGCTTCAACCTTACGTCGGACATTTCTGTGCGGGACTAACGAATCAGGCGAGCGAATCCCAGTACTGAACGATCCGCCTGCGCATCGCCGCGTCCGGAAGCGCGCCGCGGGCGGCATCGAGGTTGTCGAGCATGTACTCCGGCTTGTCGGTGCCCGGAATGACGGCGGTAACCGCCGGGTGCCCGAGGATGAACTTGAGGAAGAACTGCGCCCAGGTGCGGGCGCCGAATTCGGCGGCGAAGTCCGGCAACGGACGGTTGCCCGCTTTGCGGAACAGCGAATTGCGGCCAAACGGCAGGTTGACGAGCACCGCCGCTCCCGCGTCGCGCGCAGCGGGCAGGAGCGTTTTCTCGGACTCGAGCGCGCCGAGCGAATAGTTCACCTGGAAGAAATCCGGCTTCTCCCGCGTGACGACCTTCGCCATCGCGTCGTAGCTGCGCACCTGGCTGGTGGTGATGCCGACGTAGCGGCAAAGGCCCGCCTTCTTCCACTCCCGCAGCAGGTCCAGGGTGTAGCCGCCATCGGTGACGTTCCACGCCTGCATCAGGTCGATGCGGTCGGTGCGCAGGCGGCGCAACGAGCCACGCAGCGAAACCTCCGCTTCCGCGCGCGGCAGGTCGAAGGAGAACTTCGTGGCGAGGAAGAGCTTGTCCCTGACGCCCAACTCCGCGACGATTTCTCCCAGCCGCTCTTCCGCGCTGCCATAGCCCGCCGCCGTGTCGATCAGCCGGCCGCCGCCGGCGATGAGCGTGCGGATCACTTCCCGGCGCGCGGCCTGCTTCGCCGGGTCATTCTGGTAGTCGAAGATCACCGCCGTGCCGATGCCGACGATCGGCAGTCGCTCGCCACTGGACGGGATCGGCCGCGTCGCGACCGGTCCCTCGGCACCGTGCGCCGCCGGGGCGAGCCATGGCAGCGCACTCGAGAGCGCTGCACCGCCGGCTGCAGCGATCGCCCGGCGGCGCGAGAGGTTGACCCGTTTGATGTCACGAATCATCGTTGCTCCAAAGGTTGATCAGACAATTCGAACATGTAGAGCGCTGCCGGACTGTCGTTGATCATGAGATAGAGCAACGTCTCTCCACGCGTACCTCGACGAACCGCGGAACCCTCGAAGCGCCCGTCTACCAGGGGAGGGCGCAGGGTCGCGAGTTGTCTTGGCCGCATCGTTCTGCCAAGCGCAATTTCGGTCGCCGGAATCCGGCTTAACCGCGTATCCGTAATCTTTCCGCGATTCGGCAAGACTTCCAGGAGCAACAGGTCGCCATTCGGAAATGCGGACAACGAAACCGGTAGCCCGCGAGCCTTGCGGAGCCAGACCGGGCCTGCCCCATTCTTCGTCAGCAGCCAACCGCGCGTTCGCGTGGAGACCCTCATGTTCTGCGGATCGTCGGCGGTGTATTCAGGGAGGACGATTACCGAGCCATTCGGCAGATGTGCGACCGATGAAAAACCGGCGCCACGCGGAATGCCGACGAGGGCTTCCGCGGGCAGATCGATAGGCTCGGCTGCCGAAGTGAAGTCCCGGTAGGCAAGCACGCGATCATGGGTTTCAAACCCCACGAGGAAGCGCGATCCGTCGAAGTCGAGCGCTTCCGCGTCCTTGTCATCCTCATGAGCAAGCGGCTGTCCCTTGTCGTCAAGCAGCGGGCCGGCCGCTCGCACGGTGAGAGCCGCAAGGTTTGCGTCGACGTCATAGGAGAGCGCACCTTGCGCCCATTCGCCGCCCTCGACAGCCGCGAATCGACTTCCGTCCGGCGAAACCCATAAGCCGGACCAGCCGAAGAACCTCCCTTCGGTGCGGGTTACGGTAACGGCGCCCCTAAAGCGAAGCGGTCCCAGCTCCTTTTCGATTTCTGCCGTAAGCGGCGGCTTGAGGGACGACGTTTGAAACCGGGGATCCCGGGTCTCGGTAGCACAACTCGCTAGCATTGCCAGGAGCAAGCATGCGCTGGCGACGCCAAGAATATTCGGTGGCATGACCTTGTGCCCGGTGTCCTATCGCGTGCGTGATGGGTCGAGCAGGTGAAGCGCTTCGGCTGAGGTGACGACGTCGCCGAACTGCTGGATCACATTCTCGAGCGTAGCGCGCTGCTCCTCGTCGGACAGGGCGGCCGTGCAGTCAGAGAGAAGAACCACCTTGTAGTCGAGCATCATCGCGTCGCGCGCGGTGCACTCGACGCAGACGTTGGTTTTGGTGCCGGCGATCAGCAGGGTATCGATGCGCCGTTGACGAAGCTCCTGCTCGAGGCTGGAGGATTTTCCGATGAGCGCGCTGTAGCGGTTCTTCCGCACGCGCAGGTCGCCGGGCGCGCTTTCCAGTTCCGGATAGAGCTTCTGCAACTCGGCACCGGCGGAAAGCGCCGCGGCAGCCTCGGCACGGCGGCCGGGGGCGACGAAGGCATCGAAGAAGCCGGCCCAATCGCGGCCATCGCCGCGGTTCTCATGCAGCACCCAGATCACCGGCACGCCGCGCTTGCGCAGCTCCTTTGCCAGGCGGTTGATCGGCGCGACGATGGCGCGCGCGGCGGGCACTTCGATCGGCGCGCCGGGCGCGACGAAGGCGTTCTGCATGTCGATCACCAGCAGCGCGCTGCGCCTCGCGTCGAGCGCGTCGAACAGGTGCAGCTTGCCGCGGCGCGCGAGGACGCGCTCGACGATTTCGCGCCGGATTTCAAGCTTGTGCATCGAAGTACTCGGTCATCTGCTTTCTTTGCTCGGCGCTCAGGAGCTTGCCGACCGCCGGCGCCGAGGTTGTCCTGCATGTGCTTCGGGTTGCCCGTGCCGGGGATCGCGCAGGTCACCGCCGGATGCGAGACGATCCACTTCAAAAAGTACTGCGCCCAGCTCGCGATGCCGAGCTCCGCGGCCCAGGGCGGCAGCGGCTTGCCCTTCACGCGCCGGAACAGCGCGCCCTCGGCGAAGGGGCGATTGGCAATGACCGCAACCTTCAGCTCCTGCGCCAATGGCAGGAGGCGGTCCTCGGATTCACGCTCGCCAAGCGAGTAGTTGATCTGCAGGAAGTCGTACTGCTTCGTTTTCAGCCAGCGCTCCACTTCGGCGTAGGCGGAGGAGGTGTAGTGCGTGATGCCAACGTAGCGGATGCGCTTTTTCTGCTTCCACTCCTTGAGCGTTTCGGTGTGCGTCGCCACGTCCGCCAAGTTGTGGACCTGCATCAGGTCCATGCGCTCCACGCGCAGGCGCTTGAAGGAGGTCTCCATCTGGCGAATGCCTTCCTCGCGGCCAGTGGTCCACACCTTGGTAGCGATGAACACCTTTCCGCGCATGCCGCGCTCGGCGATCAAGTCGCCCGCCACGGTTTCGGAGGAACCGTACATCGGGGAGGAATCGACCAGGTTGCCGTTCAGCAGCGTGAGCGTTTCGCGCAACGGCGCCCGTGCCGCGGCGTCGGAGCCGACGTCGAACGTCTGCCACGTGCCAAGGCCGATGACGGGCAGCGCTTCGCCGGTGGAAGGAATCGGTTTCGTCGTCATGCGCTTCTGGGCCAGAGCGGGTCTTGCTGCCGCTGCGGCTGCAAGAGCGGCGAGGAGCGCACGGCGCCGCGGGTCCATGAATCGATTCTAGCTGTGATAGCCTGAAACGAAGGAGACCTCGAATGAAAAGACGCGCTTTCCTCTTCGTGAGCGCCGCCCTTGCGGTGGCTCCGTTTGCCTTTGGGCAGACGAAACCCATGAAGATCGGCGTGATCGGCTCGGGCCGGATCGGCTCGACCATCGGCGGCCTGTGGGTGAAGGCAGGCCATGAAGTGATGTTCTCCGATCGCGACGCCGAGCAGGTGAAGCGCGCGATCGAGGGCGTCGGACCCGAGTTGAAATCCAAGGCGCGCGCCGGCAGCGTGGCGGAAGCGGCGGCGTTCGGCGACGCGATCCTGATCGCAGTGCCCTACGCGGCACTGCCCGCCATCCAGCAGCAGGTCGGCGCCCAGCTCAAGGGCAAGGTGGTGATCGACCCGAACAACCCCGTGCCTTCGCGAGACGGCGACATGGCAGTGTCGGCGCGCGAAAAGGGCGCGGGCGTATCGAGCGCGGCGCTGCTGCCCGGCGCGCGCATCGTGCGTAGCTTCAATTCCTGGGGCTACGGATTGATGGCGCGCGAAGCGAATCGACCGGCGCCGCGCATGGCGCTGCCGGTCGCAGCCGACGATGCGGGCGCGAAAAAGCTTGGTATGCAGCTCGTCGCCGACGCGGGCTTCGATCCGGTGGATGCCGGCTCGCTCGCCGCGTCGAAGGCGTTCGACCTCGGCTCTGCCGTCTCGGGACGCGTGCTGACCGCAGCCGAGCTTCGCCAGGCGCTGTCGCTCAAACCCTGATTCGCTGGCTGACACGGGTCGTCGCGGTGCGGCCCGAGGAGGTGCGCGCGCTGCTTTGGTCGTTCGCGTACTTCTTCTGTCTGCTGGCGGGCTACTACATCCTGCGCCCGCTGCGCGACGAGATGGGCGTGGCGGGCGGCGTGCGCAATCTGCAGTGGCTGTTCACCGCCACGTTCCTCACCATGCTCGCCGCGGTGCCGCTCTACGGCGCGCTCGTTGCGCGCCTGCCGCGCCGCCGCTTCATCCCGCTGGTCTACCACTTCTTCGTCGCCAACCTGGCGGTGTTCTGGCTGCTGCTGACGCTCGACGTCGAGCGCCAGATCGTGGCGCGGGTGTTCTTCGTCTGGATCAGCGTCTTCGTGCTGTTCGCGGTCTCGGTGTTCTGGTCGTTCATGGCGGACCTCTACAGCTCCGAGCAGGGCAAGCGCCTCTACGGCTTCATCGCGGCAGGTGGCAGCGCGGGCGCGCTCGCCGGTCCGGTGCTGACGATCGGCCTCGCCCAGGTGCTGGGCCCGGTCAATCTGCTGATCGTGGCGGCCCTGCTGCTCGAAGGCGCGGTGCTGTGCGCGATGCGGCTCGAGCCGCGGCAGGAGCAGGCTGCAAGCAGCAAAGAGCCGGTCGGCGGCGGCTCGTGGGACGGCATCATGATGGTGCTGCGCTCGCCCTACATCGCCGGCATCATGCTTTGGGTGTCGCTGATGTCGGTGGCCGCGACCTTCCTCTATTTCGAGCAGGCCGCGATCGTCGCCGCCGCGTCCGACGACCCCGCGGTGCGCACGCGCATTTTCGCCGCCGTCGATCTCGCCGTCGGCCTGCTGACCATCGCGGTGCAGTTCTTCGCCACCGGCAAGCTGATCGAGCGCTTCGGCGTCGGCCCGGCGCTCGCCCTTCTGCCGCTGGTGTTCGCGGCGGGATTCGCGGTGCTCGCCGCGGCGCCGGTGCTCGCCGTGGTGATCGCCTTCCAGGCGCTGCAGCGCACGGCGAACTTCGCCATCTCCAATCCGGCGCGCGAGGTGCTGTTCACGGTGCTCGGGCGCGACGAGAAGTACAAGGCCAAGAACGTGATCGACATCGTCGCCGTGCGCGGTGCCGACGCCGCGGGCGGGTGGCTGTTCACCGGGCTGCGCTCGCTCGGCATGGAAGTGCGCTCGATTCCGCTGGTGGCGATCGCCATCGCGGCCGCCTGCCTCGCGCTCGCGGTGGCGCTGGGCCGCGCGCAGGAGCGCCGCGCCACCCTGCAACGCGGGAACACGTAAGTTATAGTAGGTAAAGGGAGGCACGCATGGGCATTGGCGGCTGGATCGTATTGATCATCATCATCGGGCTCGCCGTCTGGGCCGTCGGCATCTACAACGGCCTGGTCGCGCTGCGCAACCGGTACAAGAATTCGTTCTCGCAGATCGACGTGCAGCTCAAGCGGCGCTACGACCTGATCCCGAACCTGGTGGAGGTCGTCAAGGGCTACCTCAAGCACGAGCGCGAGACGCTCGAAGCGGTGATCAAGGCCAGGAATCAGGCGGTGGCCGCGGCGCAGGGCGCGGCGGCCAACCCGGGCAACCCGGCGGCGATGCAGAGCCTCGGCCAGGCCGAGGGCGCGCTCTCCGGCGTGCTCGGACGCCTGTTCGCGCTCGCCGAGGCCTACCCCGACCTCAAGGCCAACCAGAACATGTTGGCGATCCAGGAAGAGCTCACCAGCACCGAGAACAAGGTGGCGTTCGCGCGCCAGGCGTTCAACGACTCGGTGATGGAATACAACACCAGGCGCGAGTCCTTCCCGGACAACATCTTCGCCGGCATGTTCCGTTTCGACGCCGCCGAGCTCCTGAACGCGACCGAATCGGCCGAGGAGCGCAAGGCGCCGAAGGTCTCGTTCACGTAGCTTGGGATTCTTCGAGCAGCAGGACCGCGCCCGGCGCGCGACCGCGCGCCTGCTCGTCCTCTATACATTGGCCGTCGCGCTGATCGTCGCCTGCGCCAACCTCCTCGTGGTGCCGCTCTATATGTGGTGGGCCGACGCGCCGGCGACGTGGAAAGTCTATGCGGCGGTGTCCGCGGCCACGCTGGGCGTCATCGCGCTCGGCAGCCTCGAGATCGTGGCGCGGCTGTCGATCGGCGAGGGCGAGCTCGCGCTGCTGCTTGCCGGCCGTCGCGTGCCGCGCGGCAGCGGCATCGACACCGAGCGCCGCCTGATCAACGTGGTGGACGAGATGGCGATCGCCTCGGGCCTGGCGGCACCGCCGGTGTACGTGCTGAACCGTGAGGATGGCATCAATGCCTTCGCCGCCGGGCGCTCGCCAAACCAGGCGGTCGTCGTCGTCACCAAAGGTGCGCTGGAGCATCTCTCGCGCGACGAGCTGCAGGCCGTGATCGCGCATGAATTCAGCCACATCCTCAATGGCGACATCCGCCTCAACCTGCGCGCCGCCTGCGCGCTGCAAGGCATCGTGTTCCTCTCGGCCATCGGCAGATTCATGATGCAGTACTACTCCGGCTACGGTACCGAGGAGGGCCGGCGCTTCTTCCACCTGCCGTTCGCTGCGCTCGGCGCCGGCTTCTACGCGCTAGGGTTCGTCGGGCTGGTGGGCGCGCGCCTGATCCAGGCCGCGATCGCGCGCGAGCGCGAGTTCCTCGCCGATGCCTGCGCCGTCCAGTACACGCGCAATGCCGACGCGCTGTGCGGCGCGCTCGCGCGCATCGAGCGTCATCCGCAGCGTTCCAGCGTGCGTAACTGGCACGCCGAGTCGCTGGCTCACATGATGTTCGCGCCGAGCGCAGGGGACTGGTTCGCTACGCATCCCCCGATCGAGACGCGCATGCGGCGCGCGAACCCGCACATCGCGCCGGCGTTCTACTTTGATGGCAGGCATCGTCCTCCAGTGCCGGTCAAAGAAAACCCACGCGCGACGCAAACCCCTAAAACCATCGTCCCGACCAAGCTCACCGCGGTCGCCGCTTTGATCGCCTCCATCGGCGCGCCGGACGGCGCTGCGCTTGAATACGCCGCCGGCTTGCTTGCCTACCTGCCGACGTCGATCCGCGAGGCGCTGGGCAGCGCGGCCGGCGCGCAGGCGGTGATGGTGGCGATGATCATCGACAGCGAGGCCACGGCGCGCGGGCGCCAGCTGCGCGCGCTCGAGGCGCTCGGACGCGAGGCGCTGGCGCGCAAGGGCGAGGTGCTGGCGCCGATCGTCGCGCAGCTCGACCGCGCCTACCGGCTGCCGATCCTCGCGCTCGCGCTGCCCGTGCTGCGCACGGAACTCGACGAGCCCGGGCGGCACGCCTTTCTCGCCGCGATGCGCGCTGCGATCGAGGCCGACGCGCGGCTCACGCTGAGCGAGTTCGTCCTCGACACCATCCTCGACTGGAACCTCGGCGCGAAAGCCAGGCGGGCTGGCGGCGTGCGCTTCAAGAGTCGCGACGAGCTGAAAGAGGAGTGCGCGCCTGATCCTTTCGCTGCTTGCCCATGCCGGCGGGTCGGAAGCGCTTTTTGGCAAGGTGGCTCCGCAGCACAGCTTGGCACCAAGGGAATCGCTCCAGCTTGCCAAGGTCTCGGACGCACTCGAGCGCATGAGCCAGCTCGCGCCGCTCGAAAAGGAGCCGCTGATTGCTGCCTGCGCCGAGCTGGTGAGCGCCGACGGCAACGTCAAGCTCGTCGAGCACGAGCTGTTGCGCGCGGTCGCGGCGGCGCTCGACTGCCCGATGCCGCCCTCGATCGCCGCGCTCGATCCCCGGCTGCTGCGAAAATGAAGACCTTCTTCGAGCACCAGCAGCTCGCGCGGCGCAACAGCCGGGCCATGGTGGTTCTGTTCTTCCTCGCGGTCGCGGCGATCATCGTTTCGGTCGACCTGGTCCTCGGCGCGGTCTGGTTGTGGACCAACGAGACCCCGGCCACGACCGGCGTGTACGTCACCGGCGCACTCGCCACCGGCGGCCTGATCTTGATCGTGTCGCTGTTCAATGTCTTGCGGCTGGGCGGCGGCGGCGCTGCCGTGGCGCGGATGGTGGGCGCACAGCCGGTGGCGCCGAATACCGCCGATCCGCTGGAGCGACGGCTGCGCAATGTGGTGGAAGAAATGGCGATCGCTTCCGGGACGCGGGTGCCCGAGGTGTACGTGATGCAGGAAGAGAGCGGCATCAACGCGTTCGCCGCCGGCTGGAGCGTGTCCGGCGCGGTGGTGGCGGTGACGCGCGGCACGCTCGAGCGCCTGACGCGCGACGAGCTGCAGGCCGTCATCGGCCACGAGTTCAGCCATATCCTGAACGGCGACATGCGCCTGAACGTGCGCATGCTGGGCGTGCTCGCCGGCATCGTGTTCCTCGGCTCGATCGGCGAATTCGTCATGCGCAGCGTGCGTGGCACCAAGGAAAAGGAGGCGCTCGCGCTCTTCGTCGTCGGCGTGGCGCTTTTCGTCATCGGCTACATCGGCCTGTTCTTCGCGCGCCTGATCAAGGCGGCGGTGTCGCGCCAGCGCGAGTACCTGGCCGACGCCTCCAGCGTCCAGTTCACGCGCAACCCGGACGCCATCGCCGGCGCGCTCGACCAGATCCGCTCCTCCACCACGGGCACGCTGATCGGCAACCGCTACGCCGAGGAAATGTCGCACATGTTTTTCGGCCAGAGCGTGAAGATGTGGATGGGCGGACTGCTCAACACGCATCCGCCGCTAGACGAGCGCATCCGGCGCGTCAACCCGCGCTTCGAGGTCGCGGGCTATCGGGCCACGCGCGGCAGCGTTGCCGCGGTGGAAGCGCCAGCCGCCGAGGTCAAGCCCACCGGCCGCCGATCATCGGATCTTTCCGCCGCCTGGGGGCATACGCCGGCGCAGAGCGCGGCGCTGGTCGGCACCATGGACGCCGGCAAGGTCGATTACGCCTCGCGCCTGCTGGCGGCGATTTCGGCCGAGTTGCGCGACGCGTTGCGCGACCCCGAGCAGGCGGGCGCGGTGCTGGTCGCGCTGCTCCTTGCGCAACCCGAAGCGGCGATGGAGCGCCAGCTGCAGGCGATCCCGGGCGCTTCAATCGCCGCGCGAGCGCGTGCCGCGGCGCCGCTGACGCGCGGCCTCGGCCTCGCCTACCACCTGCCGGTGATCGACCTCGCGCTCGCCGCGCTCACGCGGGTGCAGGCCGCGGCGAAGCTCGAGGTACTGGTGGCGATCGAGGCGGTGATCCATGCCGACCGCCGCATATCGCTGCACGAGTTCGTGGTGCTGGCGCTGCTGCGCAGCCAGCTGCTCGAGCGGCCGAAAGTTGCCGAGACGCGCAAGCTGGCGGAGCTCAGCGCCGAGGCGGCGACGGTGCTCGCGCTCGTCGCCTATGCGGGCACGCGGGTCGATGCCACCGGGGCGCGCGAGGCCGGACTGCAGGCCGCGGTTGGCGCGGGCGCGGCGATGCTGGGAATCCCCGCCAGCGTGCCCTCGCCGGTGGGGCTGACACTGGATTCCGCCAGCGCGGCGCTGGACGCGCTGCGCAGCCTCGCGCCGATGCAGAAAGGCCTGCTGGTGAAGGGATTGTTTGCCGCCGTTACCGTCGACGGCACCATCCGGGTGGCAGAGGCGGGGCTGATGCGGGTGGTCGGCGCGGTGCTCGACTGCCCGCTGCCGCCGTTACTGGAGTCGCTCGACCCCGCCAGTCTTGCTGCGTAGCCGTTAGCGGGATGCGCGGCGGAGCCGCTCGCATCGAGTCGCGGGTTTTCTGGGCAGAGCCCACAAAGGGTCCACCGGCGGCAACCGCGCGCTCCGCGAACGGCAACGCTTCCTGGTCGCGCCCAAGGTCGGACAGCGTCTGCGCCAGGTTATTGAGCACGACCACGGAATCCGGCGCGGTCGCGGCCGCCTTGCGCAGCACCATTTCCGCTTCGCTGAGCTCGCCCAACGCGTGGTGCGTATTTGCCAGGCCCACGGCCGCGTTCACGTTCTGCGGCCAGCGGCCGAGAAAGGTGCGGTACGCGATGCGCGAAGAACGCACATCGCCTGCGCGCTCGAGCGCGGCGATGGCGGCGAGCCACCGGTTTTCGTCCGCCGTGGCGGGGATCTTGTCCGGCGGCACGGTCACCATCGCCCAGTAGCCGCCGCGCATCCACACCACCTCGTGCACGGCGAACGGCATCACGTCGCGCTCCTGCGTCCCGGAGCGCAGCACCAGCGTGCCTTTCTGGTAGTCGTAGCCGATGGCCACCGCGTAATGCCAGCCGCTGGAGAAGACGCCGAGGTTCTGCAGCACCACCACCGGCGTCCCCGCGGCGATCTCGCGCATCATGTCCTCGAAGCGCGGCGCGAGCTGGTAGGACACCATGCCGTGGCGCCGCGCCGCGGCCAGCATCTCCACCTGCAAGCTGCCCTTGCGCTCGGGGAGATAAACCTGCGGCACCAGCTCCTGGTCGGTGACCTTGACCCCGCTCGCGACGAGCACGGTGGCGAGCGCGGCCGGCCCGCACTGGTACTCGGTCTGCGGGAAGAACGGCGTCGCGGTGAGCTCCACCTGCTCCGGCAGCCCTGCGGGCAACGCCTTGGCGAGTTCCTTGGTCTGCGGCATCAGGCTGGCGCAGCCCGACAGCACGCCCACCGCGGCGAAAATGAAAACGCCCGCAATGACGCGGGCGTTGTCCAGAACGGAGCGAATGGCTAGCGGCGGAACCAGATCCACCACACCGCCGCACCCACGATCAGCAGCAGGAGGATGATGCCGGTGCTGTCCGCGCCGGCCGGCATGCTGTTGATCTTGCCGGCGAGCATCTGCACTTCCGAGTCCGTCATTGCGGCGACGCGCTCGGTTGCGCTCTTGGCGTCCAGGCCCAGCGATTGCATTTGCGTCGCCACGTCGGCGCGGCCGAGGAACTCCAGCACCGTCGTGCGATCGGTTTGCGAAGCAGCAGTCACGATCTGGTCCGTGCCAATCATGCCCGCCTGTGCGAACTGCACCGGCGACCAGACCATCAACACCATCAACAAGCGGCAGAGCAATTTGGCCCAACTGGATTTCATAGATGAGGTTCCTCGGAGAGAGTTTGACTGAAACATCTTGACCACGACGGCGTGCCACCAGTTCCGCCCGTCTGCGAACCAGCGTAGTGCCGGCTTACCTCAAAGTCAAGGTAGGCCAAGGCGCGGGATAGCGATGTGCAAGAATCGCTACACATGGTCGATTCCCAACGACTCGCGACTCGCTCGGCGACTCACTAACCGGCGAGGTGCGCTTCGACGAAGGCATGCGCGCGGCTTATGCCGCCGATGCCTCGAACTACCGTCAGGTGCCGATCGGCGTCGTGCTGCCGCGCAATGTCGAGGACATCGTCGCCGCGATGCGCATTTGCTCGGCGCAAGGCGTGCCGGTGCTTGCCCGCGGCGGCGCAACATCGCTCAACGGGCAGACGGTCAACGTGGCAGTGGTGGTCGACTGCTCGAAGTACCTCGACCGCGTGCTCGCCATCGATGCGCCCACGCGCAGCGCTCGAGTGGAGCCCGGCGTCGTCTGCGACACGCTGCGCGACGCGGCCGAAGCCCACGGCCTCACCTTCGCGCCCGACCCGGCTACGCATTCGCGCTGCACGCTGGGCGGCATGATCGGCAACAACTCCTGCGGCCCGCATTCCGTGATGGCCGGCACCACCGTCGACAACGTGGAGCGCCTCGAGGTGCTGACGTATGACGGCGAGCGATTCTGGTGTGGTCCAACATCGGACGAAGAGTTTCAGCGCATTGTGGCGACCGGAGGGCAACAGGGCGAGATCTATAAGAAGCTGAAAGGCATTGCCGACAAGTACGGCGAGGCGATCCGCCAGGGCTTCCCGAAAATCAAGCGCCGCGTGTCGGGTTACAACCTCGACCAGCTGCTGCCCGAGAACGGCTTCAACGTCGCGCGCGCGCTGGTCGGTTCCGAAGGCACCTGCGCCCTCACGCTGCAGGCCGAGGTCCGGCTGGTGAAGAGCCCGCCCGAGCGCGTGCTGGTGGTGCTCGGGTTCCCGGATATCTATGCGGCCGGCGACGCGGTGCCGCGAATTCTGGCGGCGAAGCCGATCGCCTGCGAAGGGCTCGACGAGGCGATCATCGGCGGCCTGCGCGAGCGCCGCCTGCGCCTGGACGACATCGCGCTCCTGCCGCCGGGCAAGGCGTGGCTGATGGTCGAGTTCGGCGGCGATACGCGCGAAGAAGCCGTGCTGCGCGCCGCGGCGCTCGGCGGCAGCGTGATCACCGACAAGGCGATGATCGCGCGGCTGTGGACCATCCGCGAAACCGGCGCCTCGGCCACCTCGCTCAACCTTGGCGGCAAGGGAATCGATCCCGTGGTGGGGTGGGAAGACGCGGCGGTCGACCCGCTGCGCCTCGGCGATTACCTGCGCGAGTTCCAGGCGCTGGTCGATCGCTTCGGCTACCGCACTTCCTTATACGGGCACTTCGGCGACGGCTGCATCCACGCGCGCATCGACTTCGACCTGCGCACCGGTGCCGGTCTCGAGCACTGGCGCAAATTCCTGACCGAGGCCGCGCGCCTGGTGGTGAAGTACGGCGGCTCGCTCTCGGGCGAGCATGGCGATGGCCAGGCCAAGGGCGAGCTGCTGCCGATCATGTTCAGCCCCGAGCTGATGCAGGCATTCCGCGAGTTCAAGGCGGCGTGGGATCCGCGCAAGCGCATGAACCCCGGCAAGCTGATCGACGCCTACCCGGTGGATGCGAACCTGCGCCTGGGCCCGGATTACCACCCGCTGCCGCTCAAGACCAACTTCCAGTTCCGCAGCGAGGTCGGCAACGGTTTCGCGCGCGCGGCCGAGCACTGCATCGGCATGGGCAAATGCCGCAGCCATGCCGGCGGCACCATGTGCCCAAGCTACCGCGCCACGCGCGAGGAGCGCTATTCGACCCGCGGCCGCGCGCGCCTGCTTTCCGAAATGCTGCGCGGCGACGTCATCACCGACGGCTGGGCGAGCACGGAAGTGCGCGAGGCGCTCGACACTTGCCTCGCCTGCAAAGGCTGCCGCAGCGACTGCCCGACGCACACCGACATGGCAGCCTACAAGGCCGAGTTCCTCTCGCATCATTACCAAATCCGCCGCCGCCCGCGCCAGGCGTGGTCGATGGGACGCATCGGCGAGTGGGCGCCGCTGGCCTCCAGGTTTTCTAAGGTAGTGAACGCGGTATCGGGTCTCAGGATCTCCAAAGCGCTGGCCGGTGTAGCGCGGGAGCGAACGCTGCCGAAATTCGCGGCGAACACGTTCCGCTCGCAATTCAAACCGAGTGCCGGCGGCGAGCGCGTGGTGCTGTTCGACGATACGTTCAACAACCACTTCCGGCCGCAGACCGCCGGCGCTGCGCAGAAGCTGCTCGAAGCGGCAGGGTGCGCCGTCGAGCTTCCCGCGAAGCACGTCTGTTGCGGCCGGCCGTACTACGACTACGGCATGCTCAACGAAGCGAAGCGCGCGCTCGAGGGCGTGCTGCAGGTGCTGGCGCCGCAGCTCGAGGCCGGTGCGCCGGTGGTGGTGCTCGAGCCCGGCTGCCTCTCGGTGTTCCGCGACGAGCTGCGCCAGCTGCTGCCGGATGATCCGCGCGCGGCGCGCTTGACCGCGCAGGTGATGAGCCTCGGCGAGGTTTTGCACAAAAGAGGTTTTTCTGGAAAAGCCGAAGGCCGTGTGCTGGTGCACTCGCACTGCCACCAGAAGGCGCTATGGGGCGCAAAGGCCGACCTCGAAGTGCTCACCGCCGCTGGCTGCGAGGTGATCGCACCCGACACCGGCTGCTGCGGCATGTCCGGGTCGTTCGGCTACAAGCCCGAGCATGTCGAGACCTCGCGCCGCATCGCCGGCCTCGCGCTGCTGCCGGCGCTCGCGGGTGCGAAGGACGCCGTGGTGGTGGCGAGCGGCTTTTCCTGCCGCGAGCAGATCGAGTCCCTGGCCGAACGGCCGACCCTGCATCTGGCCGAAGTGCTCGCGCCGCGGTGAGCGCGCCTTTGTGAGCATCGAAGTGCTGGCGTACGTCGCGCTGGTCTGCGCGCTGTCGGGATTCGTGCATGGCGCGCTCGGCTTCGGCTTCCCGCTGGTGGCAACGCCGCTCGTCGCCCTCGTGATCGACATGAAATCCGCCATCACGCTGCTCGCGCCGGTGACGCTGGCGCTGGTCGTGATCTCGGCGCTGCGCGGCGCCAGCCTGCGCGAGCTGGTGCGGCGCTACTGGTTCATGCCGGTTGGCATTGCCGCGGGCGCCTGGCTCGGCACCTTGGTGCTGCTTTCCGCGCCGCCCGAGCCATTCATGCTGATACTGGCGCTGGTATTGGTCTTGTATCTCAACCTCGATCGGGTGGGCCGCGGGCAGAGCGCCACCGTGCAGCGATTGCGCGCGCCGTTCGGCTTCGCGTTCGCATTCCTCGCCGGCATCTTCGAGGCCATCGCCAACGTCGCCGGGCCGATCCTGTTCGTGTATTTCATGCTGCTCGGCGCCGCGCCCGCGCAGGTCGTGCAGACGCTGAACATGTGCTTCACCGTCGGCAAGGGGTCACAGGTGCTGACGCTCGCCGCGGCGGGCGCGCTGAGCTCGGCCACTTGGGCGGCGGTGGCGGGGCTCACGGTGCCTTCCGTGGCGGCGCTGATCGCCGGAATGCGCGTGCGCGATCGGATCGATGCGCAGACCTACCGGGCGTGGCTGCGCAAGGCGCTCTGGGTCATGGTCGTGCTCCTTCTGTTGCAGTTCTCGAGGAGCGTGTTCGCAAGCGACGCGCTGTTCGCCGCGATCGCCCAGCACCAGGAGCCCGCCGCGCTCGAGCTGGTTGGCAAGACGGACGTGCAAACGAAGGATGCGAACGGCGACAGCGCGCTGCACCGTGCGGTCGAGACCGGCATGCCTCGCCTGGTGCAATCGCTGCTCGCCGCCGGGGCGGACCCGCAGGCGCGCACCCGCAATGGCGAAACCGCGTTGCACCTCGCGACGCTCCATCCGGAGCCGCAGTTCGCCGACCTGCTGCTCGCCGCCAAAGCCGATCCCCGGGCGCAAAACGCGGACGGCGAATCGCCGCTGCACTGGGCCGCGCTCAGTGGGCATATCGTGGTGGTGCAGCGCTTGCTCGCGGGCGGCGCGGACGCGCGCTTGAAGACCGGCAAAGGCTTCAGCGCGCGCGATTACGCGCGCCGCGAAGGCCATGCGGAGATTGCCCGGCTGCTAGAACGCGCCGATCAGTAGCTCGTAGGAGCGCCGGCGTGAGTCGTAATCGCCGGTGATGGTCAGGACCATGACTTCATCGGCGGCGTAGCGTTCCGCCATCTGCAGTAATTCTTCCCTGACTTTTTGCGGGCCGCCAATCAGGGCACGTGCCCGCTGCCCGAGGACGTAGCGTCGCTCCTCGTCGCTGTAGCGATGGCGCGCGGCCTCCTCGAGCGTCGGCACCGGCGAGTCGATGTTGAGCGCCATGTGCAGCCGGCGCAGGTCGATGGAAGCGGCGAGGCGCTCGGCGTCGTCGTCGGTCTCGCCGACGATGGCGAAGGTGCAGACGATGACTTGCGCGGTCGGGCGCGTCTCGGTCGCGTTGAACATCTCGCGGTAGGCGCGCGCCACGGCGTCGCCGCCGCGCGGGTTGATGAAGTGCGCGAAGGCGAACGCCAGGCCGAGCTCGGCGGCGAGCGCGCCGCTGTAATCCGAGGAGCCGAGCAGCCAGACCTCGGGCACCGTATCGACTTCGGGCTGCAGGCGCGCAGGGTGATGCTTTCCTTCCAGCAATGCCGTCAGCTCCCATACCTGCTGCGGGAAGCGCTCGGCATCCGGGAAGCGGCCGCCGCCGACCGCCTGCGCGGTGCGCGCATCGCCGCCGGGCGCGCGGCCAATGCCGAGGTCGATCCGGCCGGGATACAACGCCTCCAGCATGCGAAAGGTCTCGGCGGTGCGAAAAGCGCTGTAGTAGGGGAGCAGCACGCCGCCGGTACCGACGCGCAGGCGGCGCGTTTCGGCGCCGAGCCGCGCCAGCAGGATCTCCGGACAGGGATCGGCGAGTGCCGCGATGGCATGGTGCTCGGCCAGCCAGTAGCGGTGGTAGCCGAGCTCGTCGGCGCGCCGGGCGAGCGCGAGCGTCTCCTCGATCGCGCGGCGCGCGCCGAGTCCGCTGATGACCGGGGACTGGTCGAGGATCGAAAGCTTCATTTGTCGCCGCCGCCCGACCTAACAATTCGCAACCGTATCAACGCGGCGACGGCGCGTGTGACATATGTCGTCGGGCTATCCCGACAAGAACTGCCGGACGGCAGCCATTCGGCCTAGTAGCGGGTAGCTGGCACGCACGTTGCAGGTAGGGGTTGGCCCGAAAGAACTGCATGACTCCCACTTCGCCGCTCCGATTCAAGAACGAACTCTATTCCATCGCGCAGGCCGCGGTCGGTCTGGCGGTCCTCGGGCTGGTTCTCGCCGGCATCGGCGGCACGATCTACAAGATCATCTCGCCCGACGGCTGGCTCGCCCTGCTTTTCGGCCGCAGCCTCTCTGCCGGCGTCGCGGCGCTCGGCTCGCTCTTGCTGGTGGGTGGCCTTGCCTGGTTCTCGCGCAGCTGGGGCGACATTACCCGCCGCACACTGGTCTCCGACTTCCTGATCTTCGGCCTCGCCGCCGCCGGATTTCTCTACCTAGCGCAGCTCTGGACCCGAGGCGCCTTGTAGCAGCCCCGGCCGCGCTGGTTGCACTCCTCCCCGGGGCCCGTCTTCCCCCCTACAAGCGGGCCCCTTTTTTTTTGCCGGCGCGGCAAGCAGCCGCTCGAGCATCGAAGGGTCCACCGGCTTGACGATATGGTGGTCGAAACCCGCGGCGAGCGAGCGGTTGCGGTCATCCGCCTGGCCCCAGCCGGTCAGGGCAATCAGCAGCATCGTTTCGCCGTACGGCTTGGCACGCAGGCGGCGCGCGGTCTCGTAGCCGTTCAGGCGCGGCATGCCGATGTCGATCAGGGCGAGCGCCGGCCGGAAGGCCTCGGCCATGTCGATCGCCTGCTGACCGTCGTAGGCGATGCGCACCTCGTGGCCGGCGAGCCGCAGCATGAAGGCGAGGCTGTCTGCGGCGTCGCGGTTGTCGTCCGCCACCAGGATGCGCCGCCCCGCCGCCGGCGTCGCGGCTTGCGGCAGCGCGGCGACGCGCATCGGCATCGCCGCCTCCGGGTGCTCCGGCAGGCGCACGACGAATTCGCTGCCGCGGCCGGGTCCGGCGCTGCGCGCCTCCACCGTGCCGCCGTGCAGCTCCACCAGCCGCTTCACCAGCGTGAGGCCGATGCCGAGGCCGCCCTGCGAGCGCTCCACCGACTGCGTCACCTGCGTGAACATGTCGAATACCTTCTGCAGCATGTCCTGCGGGATGCCGACGCCGGTGTCGCGCACCGAGAACTCGAGCGCGCCATCTTGCCGCCGCGCGCTCACGGTAATGCGGCCGCCGGGCGGCGTGTACTTGGCCGCGTTGCTGATCAGGTTGCAGATCACCTGCACGATGCGCGTGGGATCCACCGACAGTGGCAGCGCTTCCGCCGGCAGGTCGAGCGTGAGCTTGTGGCCGCCCGCCTTGATCGCGGCGCCGCAGATCTCCAGCGCGCCGTTCACCAGCGACGCCAGGTCCGAGCGCTCGTGGCGCAGCTCGATGCGGCCGCGGCTGACGCGCGAGAGGTCGAGCAGGTCGTCGATCAGGCGCACCATCTGCGCCACCTGGCGCTCCATCACCGCGCGCGCCCAGGCCGTGGCCTCGCGGTCGTGGGGCTTCAGCCGCAATGCCTCGAGCGCGTTGCGCAGCGGGGCGAGCGGGTTGCGCAGCTCGTGCGCGAGGATCGCGAGGAACTCGTCCTTGCGCCGGTCGGCTTCGCGCAGCGCGGTGGCGATCCGGTCGCTCTCGCCGAGATAGTCGCGAATCTGGTACTGGCGGCGCCGCGCGCGCAGCGCGGCGCGCACCGCGCTGACCAGCGCCGGCACGCGCACCGGGCGCTGAAGCAGCGTGACGTTGCCGAGGGTCTCGAGGGTGTGCAGCACGAGCTCCGAGTCGGCGCCTTCGGCCGTCACCACCAGCAGCGGAAAGTCCGACCACGCGGGCTGGCGCCGGATGGCCAGGCGCAGGAGCTCGAGCGTCTCGTGCGTGAGCGCCTCCTCCGCGAGCACCGCGATGCCGGCCCCGTCGTCGATGCCCGCGCACAGGTCGCCGAGGTCGCGGCAGGGCGCGCATTCCATCCCCGCGTCCTCGAGGACCTTGCGCGATAACGCAGCGTCCGGCGCCAGGATGAGGACCGCTTCCTCGCGAAACACGCCTTCAGCGTCGCGCTCGTGACCGTCCATGGTTCGGAAGATTTATTGTTGGAGCGGCGCAATGTAGCAAGGCGCCGCGCGGCGCCGGAAGCCGCAAGCCCCCGAATTTCGCGTAGTAGCTTTTCTACAAGCTTGTCCTGCCGTTGCGACAGGACAATCCGGAGGGGCTAGGGCGGCGTGAGCTTCGCGGGGGAGATCAGCACGCCGAATTGCTCGCACCACACCACGGCGCTGGCGTACTTGGTCACGTCCACGCCGGCCGGTACCTCGTAGTTCTGGCTGCCCTTGAACGCGCGCAGCCGGCCAAGGTCGACGAACATGCTTTTGGCGACGTTGGTCGAGGGCAGAACCTCGGCTTCCGGCACCAGATACACGTGGTATTTCGGCCCCGGGCCGACCTCGAAGTCCGGCTCGAGGTGCAGCAGGTTTTCGTACACCGTGACGCGCCCCTTGCCGTAATGGATCGGATCGGACGGGTTGGCGTGGACGAAGGTGCCGCGCGCGAGCACCTTGCGCTCGGGCGCGCCGGCCGGCGGCTTCTCCACTTTCTCCTTGGCGACGATATCGGCGAGGAACGCGTAGGGGTAGACAAAGATGCCCAGCGCCACGCCGGCGGCGACGCCGAGCACGGCCCCGATCAAAAAAGTCAGAACGTAGGCGCGCAAAGCTATTGGCCCCGCCGCGGCGCGCTCTGCAGCAGCTTCGCGAGCTCGTCCTTCCACCACCGCGCCTGCCCGGTGGTGCCGTGGCCGGCGGTGCTGTCGCTCGCCGGGATGAGGAACACGCGGCCGTTCTTCACGCGCTTGATCTCGCGCTCCATCACCCCGGTGTGCGGCGGGTTGCGCTCGTCATCGGCCGAGTTGATCGCGAGCACCGTGGCCTCGATGCGCTCCAGGCCAGCGGAAGGATTGTAGTCGCGCGATGAATCCCACATGTAGAGCGCGTCGTTCGCGTCCACCGTATACGGCGCCTTGAGGCGCCGGTCGAGCAGCTCATCGGCCTTCTGCCGTGTCGGCGCCTGCTTATAGAGCGCCTGGTCGCCGCCGCTGGTGGCGATGCCGAAGAACACCGAGGCGAACTGCGCGCTGCGCGGCTGCGTCGTGTACTCGCCGTTTTTCCAGTCCGGGTCGTTCTTGATCGAGTCGATGATCAGCCGCCGCGTCATCCAGTTGCGGCTCGCCATCTCGGTCGGCGTCGCGGCCATCGGCGCGGCCGCGTCCATGAAGCCGGGATACTTCTGCACCCAGATCCAGGTCTCCATCCCGCCCATCGAGTTGCCCATCACCAGCCGGGCGTGCTTCACGCCGAGATGCTCGGTGACCAGGCGATGCTGCGCATCCACCATGTCGTCGTAGTTGTAGCGCGGAAATTTCATCTTCAGCCCGTCGGACGGCTTGCTCGAGCGGCCATGTCCCACCGCGTCCGGCAGGATGATGTAGTAGCGCTTCGCATCCAGCGGCTGCCCCGCCCCAAACAACTCCCCCGCGAAGGTGGGTGTGAGGAAACCGGCTCCCGAGCCGGTGGTGCCATGCATGATGATCACCGGCTCGCCAGTCTTCTCGCCGACCGTGCGGTAATGCAGCTTCAACTCCGGCAGCACTTCGCCGGTATGGAACTTGAAGTCGCGCACCACCCAGGTGCCTTCCTGCGGCGCGGGGTAGTTCTGCGCCATCACCGTGAACGCCGCGAGGGCGAGCAGCAGACTTATCAATGCTTTCATCGATGCCTCCTTGGACTGCGATGGGCGGTGTTTGGTAGTGAAGCACGAATCGCAGGGCGGTTTGTATCTTCGCATTCAGGATCGAATAACAACCAGGCTCAGGGACCAGCGGGGCCTGGTTGTATGGTCAATAGCGCCCGGCGCGCATAAAACTCCCCGGCAATTAATGCCGCGGTGGCGACAAGAGCGCCAATCCAACTGAAACCCGCCCATAAAATTGCAATCACGCACGCCCCGAACACAAATACCAACCCATCGACGATGCGCACAGCGCCCCAACCGGTAGAGATAAGCGCGGCATTGCACTTAGGGCACTGAAATTCGCGTGCAACGTCGAGCACGCCTATGGAACCTTTACAGCGCGGACAGGCGAGGGGTTCGGCCATGAAGCAACCTAACACCTAGAAGTTAGGTTCGCACCCGCCATTGCTGGTAGCAAAGAACCGCCTTTCCCAAAAGGATGCCAAGCGTGGCACCCACGAGAACCACGCAAGCAAACACCAGCGCGATACCCAAGGCCAAACCAATTGGGACCCCGGAGGACGGAAAACCAACCTGACCGAGGTAATGCTCGCCCCAAGCGCCACCTAGCGTGCCACCCAGCACCAACGAGAGAAATAATGCCGGCAAGAGGGCGATAGCGGCTCCAGCTAAGCCTAGACGTACCGCGGGCGACGTCACAGTGAAGCGCCGCGCGACAGCGCCTCCAATCAGGTAAGCAAGTGCGACGCCTCCGATCAGGCCCAACGCGGTCGCGATCCATATGGTGTTAAGCACCGCAGGCTTTCGTTGCGCACATCTGGCAGGCGTCGATCAACAACGCGTTATTAGATTCGCCGAGCAAAAGCCAATGTGTAGCCATTGCAGTCCTTGACGCCAAACTCTCGAGTGCCGTACGACTGATTTTCCAACGGCCAACGTAAGATCGCCTTGTCTTTTATGGCGTCATAGTATTCGTCGACATTGGGGAGGAAAAAGTAGATCGTTCCGGTGCAGTGGGGATGACCCTCCCACAGCTGCTCGTCCGTGAAGATGATTGTGCCGCCGGCCTTCTGAACAGTGCAGGTCCGTTCTGCGCTAGCAGATACCTCAAACTCCAGAATCTCTGCGTAAAAGGCCTTCGTCTCCTCGAGATCCGCGCACTTCAGGAGCAGGTTCATAGGCACGGCGCGCCCAAGGCGTCGGTCAACAACGCGCCGTTAGACGGCAAGCGGTTCATTTTCGCGAGCGGTCCCCAGGTTTGATATTGAGCTCATGCTCGCGGTCAGTGTACCGACCGACCGGCCACCAACGGGCTCGATAGTCACCGATTAATGCAGCTAGGCCGAGAGCCGCAACTGCTGCGACAAGGTCATACGGGAATAGCAGTGGCCCACCAACCGCGCTCAAGGCAAGGTATCCCGCGCCCAAGACGAGCAACACATCGGCAAGTCGATGCCTCCAAATGTCGGCGGCGGCGGTCATGTTTGCCCTCTTAACGTTCGCATTCACCGGCCGCGTATGCGCGGGCGGAGCTGCGCACGTAAGAGGTCCGGTGCAATGCGCTGTTATGCGGCAAGTGGCAACTCAATGAACGGATAAGTTCGTGTCCCCGGATCATAGGAGAACAAGAGATACGCCGCAGAGACCTGCCGTAGTGGACCGAACGCTTGGGATGCCAATTCTCTGGATGCAGCTTCGTAGGTCAGTGCCGGCTCATCAGTGAAAAGGCAAACCACGATGGAATCAAATGGGCCGCCATGGAACGCTTTGTTGTCCTTTTCGATAAGCCGCGCAGCAACAATGCTCGTTAATTCACCGGGCCGCCACAGTCGGTAGACTTTCTCGCCGCGAGCGTTCCTGCTCACGGCTGATTCGCAGACGACCTCGGACACTTCAATAGCTACGGCTTTGCCATCTTCGCTGCTGCATACGCAGTCGGGCGGGTCTGGTCGATGAGGCCGTAGATTGCTGAGAGCTAAGCCCCCTCGGGTCTTTAGCCCGCTGATTAACTCCTCGACGACACCGAGCTCCTTCTGCTCCTTGTCAGGCCACTCGAAAAACGACGCATACGGCCGTGTTCTGGCCGCAATGTCGAGCAGGCGCTCAATGTCTTGCCGCATAACGTGAAGTAGATGACAAATTAGGTGACAGTTTAGGCGGTTTGCACACCTCTAATGTAAACGGCCATGTGATCGTGTCATGCCCTCAAGGCCTTAGACGCCGTTTATCTGCAAGTACTGCTGCCTTGGGAAGGCAGCTCTCGAAGAAAGCTAACGCTTAACCGCCGTGACTGCTGCAGCAGTCCGATGCCGCAGCGTGAAGCCAATCATTAGACTGCGATCGGCGCCTTGATGGCGGGATGCGGGTCGTAGCCGTCGAGGGTGAAGTCCTCGTAGCGGAAGTCGAGCAGCTCCTTCACCGCGGGGTTCAGCTTCAAGCGCGGAAAAGGCCGCGGCGAGCGCGAGAGCTGCTCGCGCACCTGCTCGAGATGGTTGAGGTAGATGTGCGCGTCGCCGAGGGTGAGGACGAAGTCGCCGGGCTTGAGGTCCGTTACCTGGGCGACCATCAGCGTGAGCGCGGCGTAGGAGGCGATGTTGAAGGGCACGCCGAGGAACAGATCCGCGCTGCGCTGGTACATCTGGCAGGAGAGCTTGCCGTTGGCGACGTAGAACTGGAACAGCGCGTGGCACGGCGGCAGCGCCATCTTGTCGACGTCGGCGGGATTCCAGGCCGAGACGATATGGCGGCGCGAATCGGGTTTCTTCTTGATGGACGCAATCAGTTGCTCGATCTGGTCGATCTCGCGCCCGTCGGGCGTGCGCCAATGCCTCCATTGATATCCATACACCGGCCCGAGGTTGCCGTTCTCGTCGGCCCATTCATCCCAGATCGACACGCCGCGCTCCTGCAGCCATTTGATGTTGGTGTCGCCACGCAGGAACCACAGCAGCTCGATGAGAATCGACTTGGTGTGCAGCTTTTTCGTCGTGAGCAGCGGGAAGCCGTCGGCCAGGTTGAATCGAAGCTGGCGGCCGAACACGGACAGCGTGCCGGTGCCGGTGCGGTCGGTCTTGCGCGCGCCGTTCTGCAGCACTTCGGCGAGCAGATCGAGGTACTGGCGCTCGCTCATAAGCCGCTCATGCTCCGATATCCGCCAGAAGATCGCCGGCGCTCTGGTACCGGTCGTCCGGAGATTTTGCCAGCAGTTTCTCGAGCACGGGCTGGTAATCGCCGAGCAGCACTGCCAGCTTCGGAATCGGCGCCTTGACGTGCATGGTGATGACGTCGGCGGAGTTTGCCGAATCGTAGATCTTCGAACCGGTGAGCATCTCGTAGAGGATGCAGCCCAGGCTGTAGAGGTCGGAGCGCGCGTCGACCGGGTTGCCCATGCACTGCTCCGGGCTCATGTAGCGCGGCGTGGCGATGAACGACTGGCCGGCGATGGTGAGCGTGGAGCTCACCGTCATGTCGCGGGCGAGGCCGAAGTCGACCAGCACCGGGCGGCCGTCGGCGCGGAACAGGATGTTGGCGGGCTTCAGGTCGCGGTGCACGATGCCGCGCGAGTGGATCGCGTCGAGCGCCTGCGCGATCTGGCCGGCGAGGCGCATGGCGACGCGCGTCGTGATGCCCTCGCGGATGCGGCTCGCCAGCGTGCCGGAAGGCAGGAATTCCATCGCGATGTACGGATAGTCGCCGGTGAAGCCCTGGTCGTAGATGCGCGCGACGAAGGCGCTGTCGAGGCTGGCGACCAGCTTGTACTCGCGCACGAAGCGCTCGAGGAACACGCGGTCGTTGCGCAGCGCGCGGTTCAGCACCTTGAGCGCGACGCGCAGGCCGTCGTGCTCGCGCTCGGCGAGGTACACCTGCGCCTGCCCGCCCTGGCCGATGATGTGCACCACGTTGTAGCCCGCGACCGGCTGCTCCTGCGCCATCGGGCTATTTTGCCATTTCACCGTGCCGACAGTACGAAGGGATAAACGCTTCAGGGAGAGGGTCCGAGAACCCTGGCCAGGAAGTCCGAGACATCGCGGATTTCTTCCGCGCAGACCGAGTGCGGCATGGGGTACTCCTTCCACGTCACCGGGTAGCCCAGCTTTTCCAGCACGTCCTTCGACTTGCGCGCGCGATCGATCGGAATGATGTCGTCGAACTTGCCGTGCGCCATGAAGATCGGCACGTCGTGGTTCGACTGGTGACGTTCTTGCTCCACCGTCATGGACAGCGGCAGATAGGTCGAGAGTGCCAGTACGCCCGTCAAGCGCTCGGGATGGCGCAATGCGGTCTGCAGCACGATGGCGCCGCCCTGCGAGAAACCGGCGAGCACGATCTTTTTTCCTTTTTCCGCCGCGATCAGCTGGTCCACCAGCTTCTGCGAAGCACGAATGCCCGCGTCGTCCTCCGGCCCGCCGCCGAATTGGAGGATGTCGTACCAGGCGCGCATGCGCATGCCCTGGTTGATGGTCACCGGCCGGATCGGCGCGTTCGGGAAGACGAAGCGCACCGGCATGGTGAGGCGCAGCTCCGGCACGATCGGCTCGAAGTCGTGGCCGTCGGCGCCCAGGCCGTGCAGCCAGATCACGGTGGCGGCCGGGTGCGGGCCGGTTTCTATCTCGATGGCGTCCATGGCCCGAGTTTAGCGGCTTGACCGCGGGGGTCTCGGGGTGTCTAGTCTTCCCCGGGGCTTGATCGGGGAGCTGAGCCATGCGCACGTGCTTCTGCCTTGCAGTGGTCCTTTGGGTGATTCCGCTCGCGGCATGGAGCCAGCCGGCGGAGGCGCCGAAGGCGCCCGAAAAGCTGCAGATCGGCGCCGTCGCCGGACTGCCGCGCCCCGAAGGATTCGTGGTGCAGGACTTGCGCAGCCCCGAGATGAAGACCGCCACGCCCTTGAAGCAGACCTACAAAGCGCCGATGCAGATGCCGTTCCAGCGCCAGCCGGTGCCGCTGGCGAAGTACGAGCGCGTCATCGGCGACGAAGAGCTCAGCGTTTCGCCGGTCGAGCTGCTGGCCGAAAAGCTGGTCGAGCGGTATGGGGACAAGCTCGCCGGCAAGCGCCTGGTCGTGCATGAGTTCAGTTACCAGCTGGAGCAGGTGGTCAACAAGCCGCAGGGCATGACCTACACCGTCGTCCCCGGCGGCGGCGTCGGGCTCGCCGCGGCGCTGGCGATGAGCGTCATCGGCTCGGCGGCGGGGACGGCGATGTTGCAAGGCAAGGGCATCGACGTGAAGCTGAATGTGAAGCTCGATGCCGAGCTCGACGGCAAGCGCGTCGAAGCGCGCGAGCTTCCCATGGCCCTGAGCGGCGAGGACGCACCGGCGCGGGTGACGCGCTACGCGGTGGAGAAGTTCATCTGGCTTCTGGAGATGCCCGCGGCGGAGCCGGAGAAGAAGGAGCCGGCGGAGCCGGAGAAGAAGGAACCGGCAGAGCCGGAGAAGAAGGAATGACCCAGAGGTAGACCGCGCGCTCGCGGCCGCCGGCCGGGTGCAGGCGCACGGTGCGGCTGGGCGGCCAGTCGCCCATGTCGTGCCAATGCGAGACCACGCGCGCGCCGGGCGCGAGCTCGCGCATCAATTTGGGGCGCAGCTCGCGGTTGAGCCCGGGCGAGAGGAACAGCGTCACCACGCTCACGCCGTGCAGCTCGACGCCGAACATGTCCTGATTGAAGAACGTGATGCGCTCGGCCACGCCCGCGCTGCGCGCGTTCTCGCGCGCTTTCACGATGAGGTCGGGGTCGATGTCGACGCAAAGGGCGCGGGCCGCGCCGCGCCGCAACGCTTCGATCACCAGCCGGCCGTCGCCGCAGCCGAGATCCGCGACCACGTCCGTGCTGCGAATCGCAGTGAGATCGAGCATCGTGCCCACGACTTCCATGGGCGTGGGCTCGTAGCGCACGTCAGGCGGACGAAAGCTTCCGGCGGCGCATCCCCCGGCGAGCAGGGCGCAGGCGAGGAGGATTTTGCGAAAACGAGTGCTTTTGCGAGCCGTCATGGCTAAATTGCCCAAGGGGAGGGGATGCATCCGATCTTAATCGCAGACGTGCCGTCGATGGATGCGCGCTACTGGGCGGCGCTCGCCGGGTGGTCGCTCGCCTTCGCGCGCACCATGGAGGAAGCGCGCGCGACGCTCGCCGCGCAGCGCTGCGCCGCGGTGGTGATCGGCGTGTACTTCGACGATTCGCAGATGTTCGACCTGGTGCGCGCCATCCGCGCCGACGACTTTCAGAACGAGGTGCCGATCGTCTGCGTGCGCGGCACCCCGGGTTACACCGTGGTGAGCACCAGCACGCTGGAAAGCGCGCTGAAGGTGCTGGCGGCCGATACCTTCGTCGACCTGCTGCACTTCGCCCAGGAACACTCGGGAAATGCGGCGTTGCGCGCCGCCGTACAGCGCTACCTCAAGGAGTGAGCAGCGCGTCCAGCAGCTTGCGCACTTCGGCGTTTCCGTGCGCGCCGTCCGGATACTTCGTGAGATCGAGGAAGATGTTGCAGGCCAGCGCGCGCGCCGCGATCTCAAGCCCCTCGAGCGAGATCGCCGCCGCCGAGATGAAGCGATGGCTGCGCACGCAGGCCACCGGCTTGCCGGCGTGGTGACCGCCGGCGCGCACATGGCGCACCAGGTCGAACATGCGCGAATCGTCGAAGTGCACGCCGATCATTACCAAGTCGAATTGCTGCTGCGCCAGCAGGCGCTGCGCTTCCCCGATCGTGCGCGCGAACATGACATCCTGGCCGGCAAGGATGGCGGACAGTCGGCGGTCGCTGTCGGACGTGTCCGCAACGAGGATGCGCTTGGGCATGTAAGGGAGGCAGTGACTGAACGCTCATGGTACGGACCTAAAGCCTGTCCCTTTATGCACGACAAGTAGTTCTACTTACGCAGGGCGGACTTCGGACGAAAGGCCTTGACCACCGCCTCGTGGGTTTCGATGTACGGCCCGCCGATCAGGTCAACGCAGTAAGGCACCGCCGCGAATACGCCATCGAGGGTTTCGCGGATCGCCTTGGGCTGGCCGGGAAGATTGATGATCAAGGCTTTTTTGCGAATCACCGCCACCTGCCGGGAGAGGATCGCGGTCGGCACGTACTTCAAGCTCACCGCGCGCATCTGCTCGCCGAAGCCGGGCATCACCTTGTCGGCCACGGCGAGCGTGGCTTCCGGCGTCACGTCGCGCGGCGCCGGGCCGGTGCCGCCGGTGGTGAGGACCAGGCTGCAGCCTTTTTCGTCCACCAGCTCGCGCAGGGTGGCCTCGATCACCGGCTGCTCATCCGCGATCAGCCGAGTCTCGTCGCGCCATTCGGGCGCGGCAATCGCCGAGCGCAGCCACTCCTTGAGCGAAGGGATGCCCTCATCCTTGTAGACGCCGGCGGAGGCGCGGTCGCTGATGGAAACCAGGCCGATGATCATTTGACCTCGTACACGTCCAGCTCGACCGCCGCGGCATGCCGTGCGCCGGTGGCGACGCAGACCATGCGGTTGAGCCATGAATAGCGGGCGTCGCCGGTCTCGAAGCTCGGCGTGGTGCGCATGTAGTAGAGCGACGGATCCACGGTTTCTCCCAGGGATAATTTCTTCAGCACGTCGGCCGGACCGTGCCGGTACCCGCGATTGCGCACATAGATCAATGCGCCGTCGCCCGTCTCCAGCGTGTAGCGCGCGTCCAGGTCGGCCACGCCATCGGCGCGAATCACCTGCCAGTCGGCGCCGCCAGGCAGCACGCGGCCGGAAAGGCGCTCACCGCTGAAGCGCCCGCCGGTAATGCCGATGATGCGGCGGCGGCCCTGCGGCGTGTCGCCGAGCTCGAGAGGACGGTCCAGGAAAATCTCAGCCCGGAAGAGAGTCTGGAGCTGCAATCTCTTTCAACAGCCTGAAAAGCTCGCGATAGGCGTGCGGCGGCTTGCCAAGGCTCGCTTCCTTTCGCGCGTTGCGGATGAGGGTGCGCAGCGCCTGCAGGTCGGCGCCGGGATGCTCCGCGGCGAAGGCGGTCAGCGCCTCGTCGTCGCCGATCAGCCGCTCGCGCCACGCCTCCAGGCGGCGGTGGCGCGCGTTGGCCTGCGCCGAGCTGCCTTCGAGCTCGGCCATGCGCGCGCGGATCGGCGCCGCGTCGACGTCGCGCATCAGGCGGCCGATGTACTGCATCTGGCGGCGCTTCGCTTCGTGGCTCTTGATGCGCTTGGCTTCGAGGATCGCCGCGAGCAGGCCGGGATCGAGCGCCATGGCGTGCAGCTGCCCCTCGGGCAGCTCCACCAGCGCGGCGCCGAGCACCTGCAGCTCGTGCATTTCGCGCTTGCGCCGCGTCTTGCTGACAATTTCGGGATCCACGCGATTATGATAGCGCCCCCATGCCGAAGCGCCACGGATTCACCTGCGACGCGGGCGAGCTGCGCGAGCTTGCGCAGGCCGTGCTCGAGCGCGCGCGCCGCGCGGGCGCGAGCGGCTGCGATTGCGACGTGTCCGAGGGCTACGGCCTGAGCGTGACCGTGCGCAAAGGCAAGCCCGACACCATCGAGCACAACCGCGACCGCTCCATCGGCGTCACGGTTTACTTCGGCGAGCGCCCCCGCGCACGGCGCGGGCATGCCAGCACCTCGGACTTCTCGCGCCCGGCCTTGGAGCAGACGGTCGACGCGGCGGCGGCGATCGCGCGCCATACCGCGGAGGACGACTGCGCCGGCCTGCCGGAGGCCGAGCTGCTCGCGCGCGACACGCCCGATCTCGACCTGTATCACCCCTGGGCCATCTCCACCGAGGACGCGGTCGAGCTCGCCAAGCGCTGCGAGGCCGCGGCGTTCGCGGTGTCGAAGAAAATCCGCAATTCGGAGGGCGCCACGGTCTCGGCGCAGCAGACGCAATTCGTGTTCGCCAACAGCCTCGGCTTCAGCGGGGGCTATCCCGGCTCGCGCCATTACCTGTCCTGCGCGGTGATCGCCGAGGACAAGGGCCTGATGCAGCGCGATGACTGGTACAGCGCCTCGCGCCTGCCGTCGCGCCTCGCCGATCCGCGCGCGCTCGGCCGCTATGCCGGCCTGCGCACCGCGGCGCGCCTGGGCGCGCGCAAGATTCCCACCGGCCAGGCGCCGGTGCTGTTCGAGGCGCCCGTCGCCCTCGGCCTCATCGGACACTTCGTCTCCGCGGTGAACGGCGGCAACCTCTACCGCAAGACCTCGTTCCTGCTCGACAGCCTCGGCCAGGAGGTGTTCGCGCCGAAAGTGCGCATCGACGAGCGGCCGCTCGAGGCGCAGGGCATGGCGAGCACGCCGTTCGACGAGGAGGGCGTGGCCACGCGCGAGCGGCCGATCGTGCGCGACGGCGTGGTGGAGGGCTATTTCCTCAGCAGCTACTCGGCGCGCAAGCTCGGCATGAAGTCGACCGGCAGCGCCGGCGGCCACCACAACCTGGTGGTCGAGTCGCGCGGCCCGGATTTCGAGGGCATGCTGAAGGCCATGGGCCGCGGGCTGCTGGTCACCGAGCTCCTCGGCCAGGGCGTGAACATGGTGACCGGCGACTATTCGCGCGGCGCCGCCGGCTACTGGGTGGAGGGCGGCGAGATCGCCTACCCGGTGGAGGAGATCACCATCGCCGGCAACCTGAAGCAGATGTTCAAGCAGATCGCCGCCATCGGCAGCGACGTGATCGTGCGCAGCGGGCGCTCGTGCGGCTCCATTCTTGTCGAGAACATGACAATCGCGGGCGAATAAGCATAGGCGTAAGCTGGTCGAACCCAATGCGGGAACAGGCGTCTAATCCGAAATGGGCCATGCTTGCACGCACGACCATTTCCGGGGTCCGGACAAGGAGCACCCGGTCGTCGCGATCCTCGCGGTGATTGCCATTGTCGCCGCCATCCTGTTGATTGGATTGGCGCGCGTGGCGGTGCACGGCACCGAGGATCTGCAGGAGGCGCTCGCCGACCCCGTGGTGAGCGACCTGGTGGTGGTGCCGCCCAAGCCCGACAACGTTCCACGGGAAGAGCGCGAAGTAGACGCGGCGGTCACTTCGAGCCGCTTCGCGACCGGCTTCTCGCCGTAATTGCCCGCTAGGGCATAATTTCCCGCATGCGAATTCTCATGGCTATCGCCACGGTTCTCTTCGCCCTGGCGCCGTACCCGCTTCTGGCCCAGGCCCCGGCGCGCAAGCCCAGCCAGCAGCCCGACGTCATCTATGTACCCACGCCGCACGAGGTGGTGGACGACATGCTGCGCCTCGCCAACGTGCGCAAGGGCGATGTGCTCTACGACCTGGGCTCGGGCGACGGCCGCATCGCCATCGCCGCGGCGAAGAAATTCGGCATCAAGGCGGTCGGCATCGACATCGACCCGGATCGCATCAAGGAGGCGACCGAGAACGCGAAGAAGGCCGGCGTCTCGAACCTGGTGGAGTTCCGCAACGAGGACCTGTTCAAGGCGGACTTCAAGGAAGCCACCGTGGTCACGCTGTATTTGCTTCCCGACCTCAACGTGAAGCTGCGCCCGCGCCTGTGGGAAGACCTCAAGGCCGGCACGCGCATCGTCTCGCACCAGTTCGACATGGGCACCTGGAAGCCGGAGAAGCGCCTCGAGTCGAACGGCCGCACCGTCTACTTCTGGACCATTCCCCCGAAAAAGTAATGAAGACCCTCGCCATCGAAGTCGCTTCCGACGTGGTTTGCCCGTGGTGCTACATCGGCAAGCGCCGCCTGGAAAAGGCCGTCGGCCTGCTGAAAAACGAATTCCAGGTCGAAGTGCGTTGGCTGCCGTTCCAGCTCAATCCGGACATGCCTACAGAGGGCATGCCGCGCGCCGACTACCGCAAAGCCAAGTTCGGCTCGCTCGAGCGCTCGAAGCAGATGGATGCGCGCGTCATCGCCGAAGGCAAAGGCGAGGGCATCGACTTCGCTTTCGACCGCATGGAGCGCCAGCCGAACACCACGCAGGCGCACCGCTTGATCGCGCTGGCTGAAAATCAGGATCCCGTAGTCGAAGCGCTATTCCACGCCCACTTCGAGCAAGGCCGGAACATCGGCGACCCGAAAGTGCTCGCCGAGATCGCCGCGCAATGCGACGTCAAGGGCTGGCCGCAGGAGGCGGAGAAGCGGGCGAGCGAAGTGTCCAAGCTGGAGGAAGAGGTGCGCGAGCTGGGAATCTCCGGCGTGCCGACCTTCATCTTCGAGCGCCGGCACGGCATCTCCGGCGCCTATCCGCCCGAGCAGCTCGCCGAGGCGATGCGCCAGGCGGCGACGGCAACGACCGCCTGATTGTAGGAGGGGGCCTACAGGAGGTGGTCAGCACGGAACTGTCCACGGCCAAGGAGCGTCCAATAGGCTCGAAGCCGGTCGCCGCTCAGGAGGTGCGCCATGAAATGGGCAGGAATGTATTTTTTAGGATTTGCCTTGCTCATCGGTGGCGTTCTCGCCGCGCTGTGGAAGCTCGGCTTTCTGCAGAACATCGAGACCAGCTGGATCGTGATTGGCCTCGTAATCCTGGCTGGCCTGGGGATCATGGTCTCCATCTCCAGCAGCGGCACCAAACAAAACATCGAGATTGACCACGAGTAGGGCGCCGGCCCCGCGTCTTTTGCGTCCTTAGGTAAAGTCCAGCCGCGTCTCGAGCACCATGCCGTAGATCGGCAGCGGCGGGCGCTTGCCGCCGAGCTCGAGCACCGGCAGCTCTTCGGCGCCGAGGGTCTCGACCTTGGCGCGCAGCGCCTTCATCACGTCGAGCGAGATGACGATCTCGCCGGCGCGCGCGCGGTGCACGAGGCGCTCGGCGATGCTGACGCAGTCGCCCAGCGCGGTAAATTGCTGTGAAGCCGGCGCGCCCGCCATGCCGAACACCGTCTCGCCGATGTGCACACCGAGCGAGACGGCGGCCGGTAGGCCGTACTCGATCTTCCAGCGCTCGCCGATCGCGCCGAACTGCCCCTGGATCGCCCGCGCCGCCTTGAGCACGTTCTGCGCGAATTCTTCCGCGCTGCCGGCGCCGAACGCGGCGAGCACCGAGTCGTTGTGCACCGAGACGACGATGCCGTCGTTCGCTTGCGCGGCGTTCGCGGCAAGGGCAAAGAACTCGTTCGTGAGCGCGAGTACCCGGTCGGCCTGCAGCACTTCGGAGAGCCGCGTGAAGTTGCGCAGCTCGGCGTACATGACGGCGGCCAGGCGTCGTCTCGGGCGCGGTGTTCATGCAAACACCAGCGTAACGCGCTTGTTGCGCTTGCCTTCGGAGCGGATGCGGGCCACTTCGAGCCGGCCGATCTCGCCGGTGTTCTTCACGTGCGTGCCGCCGCAGGCCTGCAGGTCGACGCCGGGAATCTCCAGCAGCCGCACGCGTCCTTCGCCGCGTGGCGGCGCGACCGACATGGTCTTGACCAGATCGGGTCTTGCATCCAGCTCGGCATCCGTGATCCAGCTTGCTTTGGTTTCGACGGCGCTGGCGATCAACTCCTGAAGGCGCGATTCGATCGCCTCCTTCACCAGCTTCTCCATCTCGATGTCGAAGTCGAGGTGGGCCTTGTCGTCCGCGATGCGCCCGCCCGTGACCGGCGCCTTCACCACTGCGCCGAGAAGATGCAGCGCCGTGTGGTAGCGCATCAGGCGGTGGCGCCGTTCCCAGTCGATGGCCATCTCCAGCTTCTGTCCGACGACGGGGGAAGCGCCAGGTTCCAGGATGTGGAGAACCGAGCCCCCGCCGGGACCTTTGCGGGTGTCGATCACGCGCCAGTTGCCGAGCGTGCCGGTGTCGCCGGACTGTCCACCGCCCATTGGATAAAAAACCGTCCGATCGAGCTCGACACCACCCTCGTGCACGGCGACGACGGTCGCTTCGCACGAGCGCCTATAGGGATCCCCGCGGAAAAGAAGCTCAGCCAAAGAGCGCCACCAGCGCGACGATCAACACCACCAGCGAGCCGGCGGCAAAGAAGATGAGCGTGGTGTTGGACACCGAACGCGGCGCCGCGGCGCTTGTCCCGGCGGCGCCGGCATGGCCGTGCTCCGACTCGGCGGCGATGATCACCGTGGTGTCCTCGCCAACGGCAGACACGCGCTTGTTGAAGTTGTTGAAGAACTCGTCGGCGACTTTCTTCGCCGCGGCGTCGACCAGGCGCGAGCCGATCTGCGCCAGCTTGCCGCCGACGTTGGCTTTGACGTCGTAGACCAGCTTGGTCTGGTCCTTCTCCGGGAACAGCTTGACCTGCGCGCCGCCCTTGGCGAATCCCGCGGCGCCGCCCTGGCCCTCGAAGGCGAGCGCATAGGAATGCGGCGGCTTGATGTCGGAGAGCGAGAGCCGCCCGCGAAACTTGGCGCTGACCGGGCCGACCCGCGCGGTCATCAGCACCTGGTACTCGTTCGGATTGACCAGGGTGATGGACTCGCAGCCCGGTACGCAGGCCTTGAGCACCTCGGGGTCGTTCAGCGCCGTCCACGTGTCCTGCTGCGAGGCCGCGATCAGTTGTTCGCCGCTCATTTCCACTGGGGGATTTCCTTGTTCAGGGGACGGCTCAGGGTTTTCGCCAGGTCGACCAGGCTCTTGAGATTATGCACCGGCAGGAAGAGATCGACGTGCGGCAGCATGGCGCGCACCCCGGCGGGCCGGGCCTCGAACTTCTCGTAGCGCAGCAGCGGGTTGAGCCACACCAGGCGGTGGCTCGACTTGGCGAGCCGCTCCATTTCCTCGCCCAGGCCTTCGCCGGCCTCGCGGTCGAGGCCGTCCGAGACCAGCAGCACGCAGGCGTTCTGCGCCAGCACGCGCCGGCCCCACTTGAAGTTGAACTCGCGCAGGCTGTGGCCGATGCGCGTGCCGCCCGACCAGTCCTTGATCGCGTCGGCAACCCGCGCCATGGCGACGTCGACGTCGCGGTGGCGCAGCTGGCGCGTGATGTTGGTGAGGCGCGTGCCGAACACGAACACGGTGACGCGGTCGCGGTCGTTGGTAATGGCGTGCAGGAAGTGCAGGAACATGCGCGAGTAGGGGTTCATCGAGCCCGAGATGTCGCACAGCACGACCAGCGGCGGGTGCAGCTCGACGCGGGCCGCGCGCACCAGCGGGATCATGCCGCCGCCATCGCGCATGCTCTCGCGCAGGGTGGCGCGCAGGTCCACGGTCTTGCCGTTCTTCGAGACCTTTTTCCTTCGCGTGCGGATCAGCGGCAGCGGCAGGCGCAGCCGAGAAAGCATTTTCTTCGCCTCGACCAGCTCGGCCGCCGACATGGTGTCGAAGTCCATGCGCGCCAGCACTTCGCGCGAGGAGAAGGTGAGCCTGGCTTCGAGCTCGAGCTTCTCCTGTTCCGCTTCAGGCTTGTTTTTTTCACTGAATAAAGCGTCGGTGAGCCGCTGGCTCTGCTGCTGCTCCGGCTTGCCGGCGCGCCCATAGGCCTGCGGCAGCATGAGCTGCATCATGCGCTCGGCGAGCTTCGGGTCGCGCCAGAACAGCTGAAACGCCTGGTCGAAGATCGGCCGCTGCTCCTGGCGCGAGAGCAGCACCGCCGACATGGTCCAGTACCAGTCCTCGCGCCGCAGCGGGAACTCGTGCTCGCCGGCGATTTCGAGCGCACGCACGCAATCGATCACCCGGTCCGAACCTACCCGCAGGCCCGCCGCGCGCAGCAGGCGCGCGAAGTGCATGACGTTTTCCGGAAGACGCCCGGAGGCCCGCGCTTCCTCCTTCAAGCGGCGTCCTGCCCCGGCAGCGCGCACTCGCGCGCCAGGCGATCGACCGCCGACGAGGCGCTCACCGTGTGCTCGCGAAAGTAGCGCTCGTGGTTCTTCTCCAGCTCGGGCAGCCAGTAGACGTAGTTCACCATCAGGCCGGCGGAGCGCGCCATGCCCGAATCGGAGGTGTCGCCGAGGAAGTTGAGACGGTCCAGCGAGGCGCCATTGCCGAGGTGAAAGCGCGCCACCGGGTCGAGCGGCTCGCCGCCGTCCTGCTTCGCGCGCACCAGGTAGTACGCGCAAAGGCCCGTCAACGCACTTTGCAGCGCTTCCGGAATCTCGCCCAGGTGCCAGGCCGGATCGGCGATGCGCGCGAGCAGCGCCGGGGCGGCGTTGTTCTCCAGCCAGCGGCGGAAGCCCGGGATCGGCGAGAGCGTGGCGAAGCGTTTCAGGTGCGGGAACTCGTGCTTCAGGTCCTCGGCGACCTGCTTGATGAGCTGGTTGCCGAACGAGATGCCGCGCAGCCCTTCCTGGCAGTTGGTGATCGAATAGAACATCGCGCAGTCGGCCTTCATCGGATCGCCGATCGGCGCGCGCACTTCGAGCAGCGGCTGCACGCGCGCGCTCATGCCGTGCGTGAGCGCCACCTCGATGAAGATCAGCGGATCGTCGGGCAGCTGCTGATGAAAGAACGCGTAGCAGCGGCGGTCGGCCTGCAGGCGGCGCCGCAGGTCCGGCCAGCCCTGCACGGCGTGCACCGCTTCGTAGGCGATCAGCTTCTCCAGCACCAGCGCCGAGGTGCGCCAGTCGATGCGCTCCAGGCGCAGGAAGCCGCGGTTGAACCACGAGCGCAGCCGCCGGCGCAGGTCGTAGTCGAGCAGGCGCCAGTGCGGCTTGGAGCGCACGTGGGCGAGCAGCACCCGACGCATCTCCACCAGCGCGGCGGTGCCGCCCGGCGTCATGTTGAGGCGGTCGAACAGCTCGCGACGCGGCGATTCGGAGGCCTGCTGCAGCTGGATCAGGTTGTCGCTCGAAGGCTCGGCCTGGTAGGCCGCGGCCGCGGCCTGGAGCTGCGCCTCGGGCGGCGAATACTCGGTGGCGAGCACGTCGAAGAACTCCTCGCGCGCGGCCTCGTCGAGCTGGTGCCAGCGCGCGACGGCCTCGCGCGCGAGGGCGGTGCTGGCGTATTCGCCGCTCTCCGCAAGCAGCGCATCGCAAAGCTGCGCCAGCTCTCGCACCGGTCCTTCGGCGCCGGCGCTGCTCGAGCGCCGGAAGAAGCCGAAGAGCTTCACGCGGCCGCGGCGGCCTTCGCTTCGCCGACCAGCCGCCCGGCTTCGTCGCCGGCGATGCGCTCGAGGTCATCGCGGTACTTGAGCAGCACGCCGAGCGTGTTGTTGACCGTCTCCGGGTCGAGCACCACGCGGTCGAGCGCCGCCAGGCAGTTCGCCCAGTCGATGGTCTCGGCCACGCCCGGCAGCTTGAACAAATCCACCTTGCGCAGCTGCTGCACGAAGGCCACCACCTCGCGCGAAAGCCCCTCGGCCGCTTTCGGCGCCTTGCGCCGCAGGATGGCGAGCTCGCGCTTGGCGTCGGGATAGTCCACCCAGTGGTAGAAGCAGCGGCGCTTCACCGCGTCGTGGATTTCGCGCGTGCGGTTGGAGGTGATGATCACGATCGGCGGCTCGGCGGCCTTCACCGTGCCGACCTCGGGGATGGTGATCTGCCAGTCGGACAGCACCTCCAGCAGGTAGGCCTCGAACGGCTCGTCGGTGCGGTCGAGCTCGTCGATCAGCAGCACCGGCGGCTCGTTGAGCGGCTGCAGCGCGCGCAGCAGCGGCCGGCGGATGAGGAAACGCTCCGAGAAGATGTCCTGCTCGAGGCCCTCGCGCGACTTCACGCCTTCGGCCTCGGCCATCCGGATCTCGATCATCTGCCGCGGGTAATTCCATTCGTACGCGGCCTGCGCGATGTCCAGGCCCTCGTAGCACTGCAGGCGGATGAGCTCGCGCCCGAGCGCCTGCGCCACCACCTTGCCGATTTCCGTCTTGCCGACGCCGGCCTCGCCTTCGAGGAACAGCGGCCGCTTCATGGAGAGCGAAAGGAAGAGCGAGGTCGCCAGGCTGCGGTCGGCCACGTATTCGCCTTGCGCGAGCAGGGCCTGCGTCTCATCGATCGACTTCGGCATGGCTTTCGACATAAGGCCTTCATTTTCCGGCATTTGACCGTGGCCTGCCACTGCGGTTCGAATCGGCGCAGACTAGCGGCCGGGAGCCATGACTAGCCGGCGAGATGTGGTCGGATTGCTGTGCCTCGCGCCGTTCGCGGCGCGGGCCAGCAGGCGCGGCGCGTATACCGCGTCGGCATGCTCGAGACGACTTCGCTGCGCGACAACGCCGCGAACTTCGAGCGCTTTCGCAAAGGCATGGAAGAGCGCGGCTACGTCGAAGGCCCGAGCCTGGTGATCGCCTATCGTTCCGCCGACGGCCGTACCGAGCGCTTCGCCGAGCTTGCCGCCGAGCTGGTCGGCAGCAAGGTCGATTTGATCGTGGCACGCGGCACGCCGGCCACCCTCGCCGCCAAAGCCGCGACCAGCGAGATTCCGATCGTGATGTCCGCGGTGGCCGATCCGGTGGAAAGCGGGCTGGCCGCGAGCCTCGCGCGTCCCGGCGGCAACGTCACCGGCCTCACCAGCGCCACGACCGAGCTGGCAGCGAAGCGCCTCGAGCTCCTCAAGGCGCTGGTGCCGAAGATGACGCGCGTCGCGGTGTACGCGAATCTCGACAACGTTGCGGCCGCGGCCAGCTGGCGGGAGAGCGAGCAGGCGGCGCGCGCCATGGGAATCGAGCCCATGTTGCTCGATGTGCGTAGTCCCGAGAGCATCGGCCCCGCGTTCGACCAGGCGGTGCGCAGCCGCGCCGACGCGCTGCTCGTCGGCATCGAGACGCTGACGCAATCCAACCGCGACGCCATCGTCCAGCTGGCAAACCGGCATCGGCTGCCGGCCATGTACTCGGCGCGCGAATTCGCCGACGCCGGCGGGCTCGTGGCCTATGGCGTCGCGTATTCCGACCTCTACTACCGCGCCGCCGGGTACGCCGACCGCATCCTCAAGGGCGCGCGGCCCGCCGAGCTGCCAATCGAGCGGCCGGCGAAGTTCTCGCTCTTCATCAACCGCCGCACCGCGAACGTGCTCGGCGTGATCATTCCCCCCGATCTCTTACTCCGCGCAGACTGGACCATCGACTAGCGGGAATAGGGATTGCTACGCGTCTCCCCGGATTCCAGAAAAGGAGACGTCATGGAAATGAAAATGGTCAAGGAGCTGCTCCTGCAAGCGCTGGAGCACGAGATGGGCGGCGTGAAAGTGTACGAAACGGCGCTCAAATGCGTACAGAACGAGGACCTGAAGGAAGAATGGGAGAAGTACCTCGAGGAAACCGAGAAGCACGTGCAGGTTTTACACGACGCGTGCCTGCAGATGAACCTGGACCCGGAAGAGCAGACCCCGGGGCGCAAGATCACCCACGACATCGGCGCCTCGCTCATCGCCGCCATGCAAGCGGCTCTGGGCACCGGCGACAAGGAAATGGCCGAGTGCGTGGCCTGCGAGATGGTGACGCACGCCGAGATGACCGACCACTTCAACTGGCAGCTGATCGGCGAGGTGGCCGCCAAGATGACCGGCGCCGACGGCAAGGCGCTGAAAGAGGCCTACCAGGAAGTCGAGGACGAGGAAGACGAGCACTACTACCACTCGAAAGGCTGGCTGCGCGAGCTGTCGCTGCAGGGACTCGGACTGAAGGCGTCAGCTCCCCCCGCCCGAGGAAAAGAAGGAAGTGAAGTCGGCGATTGGGCAAGCCCGCGCCGAGGCGAGCCGCCGCCACCGCCCCTAGTCGAGACCTGAAAAGGGGTCAGGACCCTTTTTTCAAAAAAGGGTCCTGACCCCTTTGTTTGTTACTTCAGCGCGGCTTCCACGGCGCGCTTGCACATCACCGTGATGAGGTGCGCCCGGTACTCGGGCGAGGCGTGCAGGTCGTTGTTGAGGCCGTCCTGCTTTACTTTGATGCTGGCCACCGCATCCGGCGCGAACTTCGTCGCCAGCGCCTTCTCCATCTCGGCCTGACGGAACGCGCACGGACCGGCGCCGGTGACCGCGACGCGTACCTTGCCGCCGCCGAAGTCGGCGACGAACACGCCGACCAGCGCGAAGCGCGAGGCCGGGTTCTTGAACTTCATGTAGGCGGCGCGCTTGGGCACCGGGAACGACACCGAGGTCAGGAGCTCGCCCGGCTCGAGCGCGGTCTCGAACAGTCCTTTGAAGTACTTGTCGGCCTCGATCTTGCGCTTGTTGGTGGTGATGGTGGCGCCAAGGCCGAGCACCGCGGCGGGGTAGTCCGCCGCGGGGTCGCTGTTGGCGAGCGAGCCGCCGATGGTGCCCATGTGGCGCACCTGGCGGTCGCCGATGATGCCGGCGAGCATGGCGAGCGCGGGAATCGCTTTCTGCACGTCCTTCGAGCCGGCGACGTCGGCATGGCGCGTCATCGCGCCGATTTCGACCGCGCTGCCGGACACCTTAATACCGACCAGCTCCTTGATCGTTCCCAGGTCGATGAGGTCGCTGGGGGAAGAAAGCCGCAGCTTCATCGCCTGGACCAGGCTCTGCCCGCCCGCGAGATACCTCGCTTCTTCCTTGTTGGCACCTAGAGCAAGCGCGTCCTTGGTGGACGAAGGACGGTGATATTCAAACGCGTGCATGGCTTTTCTCCTGGAGGTGTTTCCACACGGTCTGCGCCGTGGCGGGCATCGCCACTTCCTTCACGCCGAGCGCGTCGGTGATTGCGTTCATTACGGCCGCCGGTGCGCCGATCGCGCCGGCCTCGCCGCAGCCCTTCACGCCGAGCGGGTTGTGCGTGCACGGCGTTTCCCGCGTATCGATCTGGAACATCGGCACGTCCCCGGCGCGCGGCAGGCAGTAGTCCATCATCGAGCCGGTGAGCAGCTGTCCGCTCGAAGCGTCGTACCGGCAGCCCTCGGTGAGCGCCTGGCCGATGCCTTGGGTGAGGCCGCCGTGCACCTGGCCTTCGACGATCATCGGATTGATGACCTTGCCGAAGTCGTCCACGGCGGTGAAGCGGTCGACCTTCACCACGCCGGTATCGCGGTCGACTTCCACCTCGCAGATGTAGGTCCCCGCGGGGAAGGTGAAATTGGCCGGATCGTAAAACGCATTCTCGTTCAGCCCCGGCTCGAGCTTGTCGTGCGGGTAGTTGTGCGGCACATAGGCGGCGAACGCCACCTCGCCGAACATTTTCTTCCGGTCGGTGCCCGCCACCTTGAACTCGCCGCGCTCGTACTCGATATCCGCCTCGCTCGCTTCCAGCAAATGCGCGGCGATCTTCTTGCCCTTGGCGATGATCTTGTCGAGCGCTTTCACGATCGCCGTGCCGCCGACGGCGATCGAGCGCGAGCCGTAGGTGCCCATGCCGAACAGCACCTTCGAGGTATCGCCGTGCACGATGGCGACGTTCTCGAGCGGCATGCCGAGACGGTCGGCCACCACTTGCGCGAAGGTGGTCTCGTGGCCCTGGCCGTGCGAGTGCGAGCCGGTGAACACCGTGACGGTACCGGTGGGATGCACGCGGATCTCGCCGGCCTCGAATAGCCCAGCGCGCGCGCCGAGCGAGCCGGCCACCGCGGAAGGCGCGATGCCGCAGGCTTCGATGTAGGCGGCGTAGCCGATGCCGCGCAGCTTGCCGTTCTTCATCGAATTCTTGTTTCCTCGAAGAAAAACCGGAGACATCGGCCAGCTTCAACGCCGCATCCAGCGTCGCATCGTAGTCGCCGGTGTCGTACTGCAGCGCGACCGGCGTCTGATACGGAAAGTCGCGGATGAAGTTGCGCCGGCGCAACTCGGCCGGGTCGATCTTCAGCTCGCGCGCGGCGGTCTCGACCAGGCGCTCGACGACATAGGTGGCCTCCGGCCGCCCGGCGCCGCGGTAGGCATCCACCGGCGTGGTGTTGGTGAACACCGCGGTCACCTCGCAGTAGATCTGCGGCGTGGTGTACTGGCCGGCGAGCAGCGTCGCGTACAGGATGGTCGGGATGCAGGAAGCGAAGGTGGAGAGGTACGCGCCGAGGTTGGCCGTGGTCTTCACCCGCATGGCGAGGAACTTGCCGTCCTTGTCGAGCGCGAGCTCGGCCACCGTGACGTGGTCGCGGCCGTGCGCGTCGGACAGGAAGGCTTCGGAGCGGTCCGAGGTCCACTTCACCGGGCGGTTGATCTGCTTCGACGCCCACGTGACCACCACGTCTTCGGCGTAGAGATAGATCTTCGAGCCGAAGCCGCCGCCCACGTCAGGCGCGACCACGCGCACCTTGTGCTCGGGCAGGCCGAGCACGAACGCGGTCATCAGCAGCCGCTCGACGTGCGGATTCTGGCTGGTGACGTAGAGGGTATAGGCATCGTCGGCGCGGCTGAAGGAGCCGATCGCCGCGCGCGGCTCGATGGCATTCGGGATCAGGCGGTTGTTGAGGAACTCGAGCTTCGTCACATGACTTGCTTTCGAGAAAGCGGAATCCACTGCGGCTTTGTCGCCCAGCGCCCAGACGTAGCACGTATTGTCCGGGGCGATGTCGTGGAGCGGCTTCGCCGAGCGCGCCTTCGCGGCGTCGGTGACGGCGGAGAGCTCCTGGTAGTCGACCTTGACCAGCTCGGCGGCGTCGCGCGCCTGGTCGAGCGTCTCGGCGATCACCACCGCGACCTGGTCGCCCACGTGGCGCACTTTCCCTTGCGCGAGGCAGGGATGCGGCGGCTCCTTCATCGGCTGGCCGTTGACGTCGGTGATCAGCCAGCCGCAGGGCAGGCCGCCGACTTTCGCGTTCGCAAGGTCCGCGCCGGTGAAGATAGCGACCACGCCGGGAGCGCTTTTCGCTTTTTCGAAGTCGATCTTCTTGATCACCGCATGCGCATGCGGCGAGCGAACGAACGCCGCGTAGGCCTGGTTGGGCAGCGAGACGTCGTCGGTGTACTGGCCGGCGCCGGTGAGGAACCGGTAATCCTCCTTGCGCTGGACTCGCGCGCCGATCAGGGAAGGAGAGGCGGGGGCATTCACAATTTGCCTCCCATGGCTTTGGCGCCGGCGACGATGCTCTTCACGATGTTGTGGTAGCCGGTGCAGCGGCAGAGATTCCCCTCGAGCGCCTCGCGCACTTCCTGGTCGGTGGGGTTGGGATGGCTCTTGGCGAAATCGAGTGCGTTCATCACCATGCCGGGGGTGCAGAAGCCGCACTGCAGGCCGTGGTTCTCCTTGAACGCCGCCTGCATCGGGTGCAAGGTGCCGTCGGGCTTGGCGACGCCCTCGATGGTCATGATGTCGGCGCCTTCGGCCTGCATGGCGACGATCGAGCAGCTCTTGATGGCGCGGCCGTTCATCAGCACGGTGCAAGCGCCGCATTGCGCGGTGTCGCATCCCACGTGGGTGCCGGTCAGGCGCAGGTTCTCGCGGATGTAGGTGACGAGCAGGGTGCGCGCCTCGACGTCGGCGGCAACGGGCTTGCCATTGACTTTCATGGATACCTTGATGGTCATGCGGTCCTCCTCGGGGGAAAAATATCCTAGCGCGGCGTTATCATTTGCGCCACAAGGCTTTTACCGCCCATGCGACTCCTGATCGTCGAAGATGACGCACCCCTGGCTTCCGGTCTGCAACGCATTCTCGAAGCAGAGGGTCACGCCGTCGACGTCACGCCGCGCGGCGAGGAGGCCGTGCTCGCCGCCTCGCAGGAGAAGTTCGACCTGGTGATCCTCGACATCGGCCTGCCGCAGATGGACGGGTTCGAAGTGCTGCGCCGACTGCGCGCCGGCGGCCCGGGCCGCGGGCCGATGCCGGTGCTGGTGCTCACCGCGCGCGACGCAGTCGACGATCGAGTGCGCGGCCTCGACCTGGGGGCCGACGACTACATGGTGAAACCGTTTGCCATGCCCGAGCTCACCGCGCGAGTGCGGGCATTGCTGCGCCGCTCGCAGTCGCACGGCGGGCCGCGCATCGCGCACGGGCCGTTGCAGCTCGATACGGTGGCGAGGAGGGCTTTCCTGAAGGGCGAAGCGCTCGAGCTGGCGGCGCGCGAATGGGCGGTGCTCGAAGTCCTGCTGGCGCGCGTCGAGAAGATCGTCTCCAAGGAGGCGATCATCCAGGCGGTCGCGGGCTGGGGCGATGACCTTTCGCCCAACGCGATCGAGGTCTACGTTTCGCGCCTGCGCTCGAAGCTCGAGCCCGCCGGCATCAGGATCCGCACGGTGCGCGGCTTCGGCTACATGCTCGAAGAATACAAGTAGGAGCGATGGCGGCGAGAAGCCTGCGCGCCCACCTGCTGCGCATGCTGCTGCCGCCGATCGCGGCGGCGCTCGCGCTCGGCGCCGTGATCAGCTACTTCCCCACCATCGAGCCCGCGACCCAGGCCTACGACCAGGCCCTGGTCGACATCGGCCTCGCGCTCGGCTCGCACGTGCGCGTGACGCAGACCGAGTACCGCTTCGAGCTGCCGCCGGCGGTCGAGCAGGTGCTGCGCACCGACCGCTTCGACCGTATCTACTACCGCGTGATGAGCCCGGCGGGACTGGAGATCGCCGGCGATCCGGGCCTGCCCTCGCCGCCGAGCGAGGCCATCGCGCACAACACGGTCTACGACGGCAACAAGGTGCGCGTCGTCTCGGTGCACGCGCCGTGCGGGCGCTCGACCTGCACGGTGCTGGTGGCCGAAACCATGGTCAAGCGCGAGCGCCTGGCGAGGGATCTCCTGCTGCAAAGCATCCTGCCCGAGCTGCTGATCGCCGCCGCCACGCTGCTGATCGTCTGGTTCGGCGTCAAGCGCGGCCTGCGGCCGCTCGCCCGCCTGTCGGAGGAGATCAAGGCGCGCTCGGCGGGCGACCTGCGGCCGATCGACGCCGCCGGCGCGCCGGAAGAAACGCGGCCGCTGGTCGGCGCGCTGAACGGCCTGCTCGACGAAGTCTCGGCGGCGAGCCGCAAGCAGCAGCGCTTCCTCGCCGACGCCGCGCACCAGCTGCGCACGCCGCTCGCCGGACTGCAGGCGCATGCCGAGCTCGCGCTGGCGCAGCCGCTGCCCGAGCCGAGCCGCGCGCAGGTCGAGCGCGTGCACCAGGCCACCATCCGCACCGGTCGCCTCGCCAACCAGCTGCTGGCGCTCGCGCGCGCCGAGCCCGGCGTGCGCATCAGCCTCGCGCCGCTCGACCTGAAGAGCCTGGTCGAGGGCGAGGCCGACGCCTGGGTGCACCAGGCCCTCGCGCGCGACATCGATTTTGGTTTCGAGCTCGAGGCGGCGCAGATCCAAGGCGATGCGTTCCTGCTGCGCGAGGCGCTTGCCAACCTCGTGCACAACGCGCTCGAGTATTCGCAACGCGGTGCCCGCGTCACGGTGCGCACCGGCCGGCGCGAGCGCGCCGCTTTCATCGAGGTCGAGGATGACGGGCCCGGCATCGCGCCCGCAGAGCGCGGGCGTGTGCTGGAGCGCTTCTACCGCGTGCCGGGGACGTCGGGCACCGGCAGCGGCCTGGGGCTGGCAATCGTGCGCGAAATCGCAAGTAGTCACGGCGCGAGCATTGCGATCACGGATTCCGCCTCTGGAGGGTGCCGGGTTGCGATAACATTTCCGCATGGATAGCGTCGATATCGAAGTTCTCCGCACGGCGGAGAAATGGAGGAAGGACGGCCACAAGGTCGCGCTCGGCACCATCGTCAAGACCTGGGGCTCGGCGCCGCGCCCGGTGGGCGCCATGGTCGCGGTGCGCGATGACGGCCAGATCGTCGGCTCGGTGTCGGGCGGCTGCGTCGAGGACGACCTGGTCGACAAGGTGAAGGCGAAGCTCGCGGCGTGGAACAAGCCCGAGCTGATGACCTACGGCGTGACCAACGAAGAAGCCACGCGCTGGGGCTTGCCGTGCGGCGGCACGCTGCAGCTCGTCATGGAGCCGCTCTCCGAGCGCAGCGGCATCGCCGAATTGCTGCAGAGAATTGGTTCACAACAACTTGTAAAACGCCGCGTGGAGATGGACACGGGCAAGGCAAGTCTGGAGCCGGGCCGCTGGCAGGACGTGCTGGAATTCGACGGCCGCGTGCTCTCGGCGGTGCATGGCCCGCGCTGGCGCCTGGTGCTGATCGGCGCCGGCCAGCTCACGCGCTACCTCGCGGAAATGGCGCGCATGCTCGATTACCACGTGGTGGTGATCGATCCGCGCGAGGAATATGCCGCCGGCTGGGACCTCGCCGCGGTGCCGATCGACCGCGGCATGCCCGACGACGTGGTGCGCGAGCTGCAGCTCGACGGCCATAGCGCGCTCGTTGCGCTCACGCACGACCCGAAGCTCGACGATCTCGCGCTGATGGAAGGCCTCAAGTCCGCCGCGTTCTACGTCGGCGCCATCGGCTCGAAGAAAAACAACGACGCGCGCCGCGAGCGTCTCAAGGAGTTCGACGTCTCGGCCGACGAGATCGCGCGCCTGCGCGGCCCGGTCGGGCTCTACATCGGCTCCAAGACCCCGCCCGAGATCGCGGTCGCGATCCTCGCCGAGATGACGGCGGTGCGCCACGGCGTGAAGGAGCCAAGCTGGGCGGCGAAGCCGGAACGGCGCTTCGATCCGTCGGCTTGCGAAGTCAAGCAGACTTGAACATCGTAGGCCTGCTCCTTGCGGCAGGCTCGGCGACCCGCTTCGGCTCCGACAAGCTGCAGCATGCGTTGCCGCACGGCGTCTCGATCGCGGTGCAGTCGGCGCGACAGTTGAAGTCGGAACTCGAGCGCGTGGTGGCCGTCGTGCGGCCCGATTCCGATCAGCTCATTTCGAACCTGAAAGCGGAACGTTGTGAAGTCGTCGTGTGCGAAAACGCGGCCGAAGGCATGGGCGCGAGCTTGGCCTGCGCGGCGCGCGCCGCTGGCGAAGCGGACGGCTACCTCATCGCGCTCGCCGACATGCCGTTCTTGCGGCGCACGACGATCGCCGCGGTGCGCGACGCCCTGGCCGGCGGCGCGCCGCTCGTGGCGCCGTACTTTCGCGCGCGCCGCGGGCACCCGGTGGGACTTTCGCACGAATTTTTTCACGAGCTGGTTGCGCTGCGCGGCGACGAGGGGGCGAAGCGCCTGCTCGCCGCGCACGAGAAGCAGATGGTCAAAATTCCGGTCGGCGATCCGGGCGCGCTGCGCGACATCGACCGGCCCGAGGACCTCGCGCCACCCCTCAGAATCTGACGTATCATCTTCGCGAGGGAGGCTGACATCCGCAACGCAAGCTCGCAGCTCGCGATCCTGTTCGTCGACGTCTGCGACAGCACCACCATCTACCAAGCGATCGGCGACACGCAGGCACTCGCGCTGATCAATAGCCTGCTCGGCCTGCTGAAACGGCAAGTGAAGGATGCGGGCGGCAGCGTGGTGAAGTCGCTCGGCGACGGACTAGTGTGTCATTTCGGCGAAGCCGACGTCGCCTTTCGCGTCGCCGGCGACATGCAGCTCGCCGCGGGCAACGTCGAGCCCGTGGGCGGCCGCAAGCTCGCCATCAAGGTGGTGTTCACCTGGGGGCCGGTGGTCACCGAGGGCGGCGACGTATTCGGCGACACGGTCAACGTGTGCGCGCGGCTGGTGGGCTTGGCCAACGCCGAACAGGTGCTGACGACCCAGGAGACCGTCGACGCACTTTCGCCCGGCCTTCGCCATCGCTGCCGGCACCTTTTCCCGGCGACGGTGCGCGGGCGGGTCGGCGAGGTCGATGTCTACGACGTCATCTGGCGCGCGGATCCGGACGTGACCGAAGCCTTCGGTCACGCCGACGCCGCGGCCGCGCGACGCGATTGGATCCTCAAGCTGACCTACGCCGGGGATAGCGTCGTCGTCGGTCCGCAAAGCTCGGTCAAGGTGGGCCGCGACAAGACCAACGACATGGTGGTGAACAGCAGCAAGGCCTCGCGCGTGCACGCCCGCATTTTCGAGCGCGGCGGCCACTTCATCGTCGCCGACCAATCCTCCAACGGCACTTACGTCGCCATCGACGGCAATACCCGCGAGGTCACGCTACGCCGCGAGGAAACCGTGCTCGGCGAGCGCGGCTACATCGGCCTGGGCGCCCCGGCCACGGTCAACGGCGACCACGTGCTGCGCTACCGGCTGGAGAGCCGCAAGCCCTAATTTCTACTCACCACCCTATGGTGAGCCCGATGTTCGCCACCGGGTAATACTTGTACTTGTCGACCTTGTCCTGCACCCGTTGGCGCTCGGCTTCGACCTGCCCTTGCGCCGCCGTACAACTTGGGCTTGGCGCGCAGCTCAGGTTCAGGCTCACTTCCGGTGTTCCCTGGAACATGACGCCGAGATCGAAGTAGAAGTTCACGCCCCTGGTCCACACGTTGCCGTAGCCGACGCCAAGGTAAGGAGCGAAGCTGCGTTCCGGTTTCACCTCGCCGGTCAGGCTGCTCCCGGCGGGGAAGCTGCCGCCGCTGGGCCGGCCGGTGAGATCGATCTTGTTCTGGTTGGGCATGAAGCCGCCCGAGATACGGAACGGCCCGAGCGGGCTCCAATCGAGGAGCAGACTGCCGGTCAGCACTTTCACCTTGGCGTCGTAGGTGACCTGGCTGGTGTCGACATCCGTATTCACGTTCATCCCCGACAGGCCGAGCCGCCAGCCGAGCGTCGGCATCACGTCGCCGCCGAGGTCCACGCCGACTCCGGTCGTGCCCGCGCGTACCCCGATTCCGCCGGCCTGCGCGGAACCGGTCGCCGCGGCGAGTGCCGCCACTAGAACTGCATTGCGGGCCTTCATTTCCATCTCCCTCGTAGATCCCCCGAAGCAATATATCAGCCGCGGCCCTGGGCGCGGGACGCGTTCAGCGCCACGGCCGCGCGAATAAGAGCCTTCAATGCCTTCTCGTCGATCTTCTCGCCCTCGCGGATGTCGATGGCACGCCGGGTGTTGCCCTCGAGGCTGGAGTTGAAGAGACGCGACGGGTCCTCGAGCGCGGCCCCCTTGGCAAAGGTCATCTTCACCACGTTCTTGTAGGTCTCGCCGGTGCAGATCAATCCATCGTGAGACCAGACCGGAACGCCTCTCCATTTCCACTCCTCAACCACCTCGGGGTCGGCTTGCTTGATCAGCGTGCGGATCCTGGAGAGCAACTCGCCTCGCCAGTCGCCCAGCTCCTTGATCCGCTGGTCGATCATCCGGGATGGCGACTTTGTGCGCGACATGCGGGAAATGCTAGGGGCATCTCTACGGTGAATGCAACCCTGCACGGCTGCGGCGTCGCGAGCAGGGCTGCCCGGTTGACGCTGGTAAAATCGGGCCCCTTTCCCGCAGGCCAGAAAATGCTCGCTCCCGACCTTCTCGCGCAGTCCGATCCCGAAGTTTGGGCCGCCATCCGTCAGGAAAACCAGCGCCAGGAAGACCACGTCGAGCTGATCGCGTCCGAGAATTACGTCAGCCGCGCGGTGCTGATCGCGCAGGGCAGTCAGCTCACCAACAAGTATGCCGAGGGCTATCCGGGCAAGCGTTATTACGGCGGCTGCGAGTACGTGGACATCGCCGAGACCATCGCCATCGAGCGCGCGAAAAAGCTGTTCGGCGCACCGTGGGCGAATGTACAGCCGCATTCGGGCTCGCAGGCGAACCAGGCGGTGTACACCGCGGCGCTCAAGCCGGGCGACACCATCCTCGGCATGTCGCTGGCGCACGGCGGCCACCTCACGCATGGCTCGCCAGTGAATCTGTCCGGCAAGCTGTACCGGGTTTTGTCTTATCAACTCAATCAAAAAGAAGAGATCGACTACGATCAGGCCGAGAAGATCGCGATGGCGGAGAAGCCGAAGCTCATCGTCACCGGCGCCTCGGCGTATTCGCTGGCGATCGACTGGAAGCGCTTTCGCGCCATCGCCGACAAGTGCGGCGCGCTGCTCATGGCCGACATCGCGCACTACGCGGGGCTGATTGCCGCCGGGCTCTATCCCTCGCCGATCGGGATCGCCGATTTCGTCACCACCACCAACCATAAGACGCTGCGCGGGCCTCGGGGCGGGATGATCTTCGGCAAGCTTGCGCAGGAGAAGCCGATCAATTCATCCATCTTCCCCGGTCTGCAGGGCGGGCCGTTGATGCACGTGATCGCCGCGAAGGCCGTGGCGCTGGGCGAGGCGCTGAAACCGGAGTTCAAGACCTACCAAAAGCAGGTGATGGAGAACGCCAAGACCATGGCCGCGGTACTGCAGAAGCGCGGTCTGCGCATCGTGTCCGGGCGCACCGAGTCGCACATGTTCCTGGTCGACCTCACGCCCAAGAACCTGACCGGCAAGGACGCCGAGGCGGCGCTCGGGCGCGCGCACATCACGGTCAACAAGAACGCGATTCCCAACGATCCGCAGAAGCCGATGGTGACGAGCGGCGTGCGCATCGGCTCGCCGGCGATGACCACGCGCGGGTTCAAGAAGAACGAGGCCGAGCTCCTCGCCGGGCTGATCGCCGACGTGCTCGACAAGCCGGCGGACGACGCCAATCTCAAGCGCGTGGCGGGCGAGGTCACGGCGCTCTGCTCCAGGTTCCCGGTGTACAAGTGAAAAGCGCATGAAGTGCCCCTTTTGCGGCTCGGATGACACGCAGGTCGTGGATACCCGCGCCAATCTGGAGGCGAACACGGTGCGCCGCCGGCGCAAGTGCGTGACCTGCGAGAAGCGCTTCACCACCTATGAGCGCGTCGACCTGAAGATGCCGCGCCTGGTGAAGAAGGACGGCAGCCGCACCGACTTCGACCGCGACAAGATCATGGGCAGCATGATGCTCGCGCTGCGCAAGCGCCCGGTGTCGACCGAGGACGTGGACGAGGCGGTCGACCGCGTGATCGAGCGCCTGCGCTCGCTCGGCGAGCGCGAAGTGCCGACCACGCGCATCGGCGACTTCGTGATGCGCGAGCTCGCCAAGCTCGACAAGATCGCCTACATCCGCTTCGCCTCGGTCTATCGCAGCTTCGAGACCCCGGACGACTTCCGCGAGGCGGTGCAAGAGGTGAAGGCGACGAAAAAACGTCGCAAGTGAACGCGTTTTCCGCCTTCGACCACGCCATGATGCGGCGCGCGCTGGCGCTGGCGCAGAAGGGGCTGTATACCGCCACCCCGAATCCGCGCGTGGGGTGCGTGGTGATCCAGAACGAAAAGACCGTGGGCGAAGGCTGGCACGAGAAGGCCGGCGCTGCGCATGCGGAAGCCATGGCCCTCGAGCGCGCGGGCGCGCAGGCGGCCGGCGCCACGGTCTACGTGAATCTCGAGCCCTGCAGCCACCAGGGGCGCACGCCGCCCTGCGTGGAGGCGCTGAAGAAAGCCAAGGTGAAGCGCGTGGTGGCGGCGATGCGCGACCCGAATCCGCAGGCGGCGGGCGGCGGCGCGGCCCTCGAGGCCGCCGGCATCGGCTTCGAGCATGGCTTGCTCGAGGACGAAGCGCGCGAGTTGAACATCGGCTTCGTCTCGCGCATGACGCGCGGCCGCCCGTGGGTGCGCCTCAAGGTCGCCGCCACCCTGGACGGACGCACCGCGCTTGGGGAGGGAAGTGGTGCAAAGCAGGTACTTCGCAGTGGATCACCGGCGCCGAGGCGCGGCGCGATGGGCACCGATGGCGCGCACGCGCGTGCGCGATTCTCACCGGCGTGGGTACGGTGCGCGCCGATGACCCGCGTCTCACCGTGCGAGAGATCGCGACGCCGCGCCAGCCGCTGCGCGTGATCGTCGACAGCCGCCTGGAAACTTCGCCCGGTGCGCGCATCCTCGAGGGCGACAAGGTGTTGGTATTCGCCGCCGGGAGCGGAGCCTTACCGAACGCGGAAGTCGTGGTGCTGCCAAATCAGAACCGTAAAGTCGAGCTGCCGCGCATGCTGGAAGAGTTGGCGCGGCGCGGCGTGAACGAGCTCCATGTGGAGGCGGGCTTTCGCCTGAACGGCTCGCTGGTGCGCGAGGGTTGCATCGACGAATACCTGATTTACCTCAACCCCAGCTTGCTCGGCGACGCGGCCCAGGGGATGTTCGACCTGCCGGCGCTCGAGGGGCTGGAAAAACGCCCGCGCCTGAAGATCCTATCGCTGGAGCGTTTCGGCGACGACCTGCGCATCCTGGCGCGGCCCGCATAGTGCGGCGCCGAGCAGGTCGATCGCCACGCGCCCGGTGAGGCCGTCGCGATCCAGGCGCGGCGAATACTCCACCAGTTCGATCGCGGCGAGCGCGGGGCGCCCGGCCACATCCTCGAGGGCGCGCGCGAGCTCCGCGCTGGTGACGCCGCCGGCCACCGGCGTGCCGACGTTGGGCGCCTCGTCCGGCGTGATCACGTCGAGGTCGATGCTCACGCCGAAGCCGCTGGTTCCCGCGGTCGCGATGTCGAGCGCCTCGTCGAGCACTGCGTCGATTCCCCGGCTGCGGACTTCGTCCATGAAGATGACGCGCACGCCGAGGCGGCGCAGGCGCTCGTCCTCTTCCTGCTCGTAGCTGCGCACGCCCACCAGGCAGACGTGCTGCGGCTTGACCACGCCGGCGCCCAGGCCGTAGAGCGGGTCGTCGTCCTGCCCGAGGAGCCACGCGAGCGGCATGCCGTGCAGCCGGCCGGTGTGGCTGGTGGCCGGCGTGTGGCTGTCCATGTGCGCGTCGATCCATACCAGGCCGAGCGGCCCCTGCAGGGTGCGCGCTACGCCGGTCCACGTGCCGCCGGCGCAGCTGTGGTCACCGCCGATCACGCAAGGCAGCCGGCCGCCGCGCCGCGCATTCGCCACCGCGGCGGCGAGCTGGCCGCACAGCTTGCTGACCGCGAATTGCCTGCGTCGCTCGCCAGGCGAAGGTTCGAGAATCGGCCCGGCGATGGCTGGGAGGCCGCAAGCCGCGAGGCGCTGCGCCAGCAATGGCACCAGGACCGCGGGCGCCTCGGCGCATCCCGGGTCCGCGCCGCCCAGGCCCCAGGCCGCGCCGATCATTTCAATCTGTCGTTGCATCGTTACGTCCCGTACTCGCAACCGACTACGCCCGGGTGCCGAACGAGCCCCACGTCCTCTTGGTCGAATGGAGGATGGCGGCGGCGTCGACCAAGTGGCAGGACTGGGCCAGCTTTTTTCTGGGGCTTTGGCTCGCCGTTTCGCCGTGGATCGCCGGCTACGCGGAACATGAGGTCGCGACCGCGAATGCGATCGTCGCCGGCCTGGTGCTCGCCCTCGGCTCGCATTTCGAATGCGTGGCATGCGACGACTCGCCGATGGAATGGCTCAACCTGGCGGTGGGCCTGTGGCTCGTCTGCGCGCCCTTTACCTTCGACTTCGGCTCGCGCGTGGCGATGGTCAATTCGATCGCCGTCGGCGCGTTCGTCGCGATGCTGGCGGCGTCCGCACTGTCCCTGGACAAGCACATCGGCAAGCTCTGGCATCGGGCGCACTAGTCCTTAGTTGCGTTAACCTGCCCGGATGTTCACGGGCATTGTGCAGGCGGTCGGCAGGATCGTGCGCACCAATCCCCTCGAAATCGACTGCCCCGGCCTGGACCTGGCCGACCTGGCGGTAGGGGATTCGGTGTGCGTGCAGGGGGTCTGCCTCACAGTTACCGCGACACGCCCCCGCGGATTCACGGCGGACGTGTCGGAAGAGACCCTCCGAGTCACGACCGGGCTCGACCGGCCGGGGGAGGTCAACCTCGAGAAGTCGCTCAGCCTCGGCGGCAAGCTTGGCGGTCATTTGGTGACCGGGCATGTGGACGGGGTAGGAGAGGTGCTGCAGTTCTCGAAGGGTTTCGTCCAGGTTCGAATGCCGAAGGATCTTGGCCGCTATTGCGCCCGCAAGGGTTCCATCTGCATCGATGGGGTGAGCCTGACCGTGAATCGCGTCGAGGGCGAAGTGTTCGACGTCAACCTGATTCCCCACACGCTGGAAGTGACGACCTTGGCGCGCCTGAAGCCCGGCGCGCGCGTCAACCTCGAAGTGGATCTGATCGCGCGTTACGTGGAACGGATGCTCAGCGATCGCCAGTCGTGAGGTTCGACTGAAGCGACAAGCTTGAGCAAGGCGTCCGGGTCGTACGGCTTGGCCACATGATGCCGAAAGCCGCTCTTCGCGGTGAGGCGCCTGGCGACCTCGCTGCTGTGGGCGGTGACCGCGATCAACACCGGGCAGCGCGTGCCGTAGTCGCGCGTGAGGTCCAGCGCCACTTCCAGCCCGCTGCGATCGGGCATGGCTATGTCGAGCAGCACTGCATCGGGGCGAAACTCGGCCACGGCCGAGCGCACTTCGGTACCACGCGTGGTGGATCGAACGACCATGCCTTCGCTGCGAAACAGGATGCCGAGCAGCATCACCATGTCGCGGTTATCGTCGGCGATGAATACGCGCAAGGGCCTGGCTGCCATTTCTCAAACCTTCAAAGGCATCGGCCGCGGTTTTTGGATCGCGACGCCGATGGCGCCCAAACCGGCTTCGGTCAGCCTGAAAACCTGCGCGTCGACGGCCTGGATCAGGAGCTTCGCGAGCAGGCCGCCGTAAGCGCGCTTGTAGGTTTCGTGATGGATGGGCGGCCACTGCATCATCAGCGCCTTGAGCTGATGTTCCCGCCGTGCCTCGGTCGCATAAAGAGCACGGATTTGCTTCAGTACCGCCTTCTCGCCCGGCGTGAGCTCCATTGTGCTCTCCCTGTCCAACGCTTGTGATTCCAGCTTGGCACAAGCGCGTCGCGGCCTTCGCAAAAGAATGCGCGCAGCCGGGCCAAAGTGCACGGCCGCTAAAAGACTCTTACAAGCGGTCACCTGTTTGGGCCTGAGGCGGAATCAATCCGGCGGATGGGGTGTATACAGTCAATGATGCGCGCGCTACCACTCTTCTGCCTGTTGGTCGCCGGCTGCGCGGTTTTTCCGCTGAGCGAGGCCGATTGCCGGCCGGCGAGCTGGCAGCAACGCGGGTACGACGACGGCTACTTCGGCAACCTGCCGCAGGACCTGCGCCTCGTGCCGGAGTGCCAGCGCTTCGGCATCCAGGTGGCGCAGGACGAATATCTCGCGGGCTGGCGCGCCGGCTACGACGAGTGGGACCGGCTCATCGGCTCGTTCCGCAACGCCGGCCGTTGAGCGCGCGCCAGGCCCTGTTGGCGCTCCTGCTCTCCGGATGCGCGATCTTTCCCTTGAGCGAAGCCGATTGCCGTCCCCCGAGCTGGCAGCAGCGCGGCTACGACGACGGCTATTTCGGCAACCCGCCGCAGGACCTGCGCCTCGTGCAGGAATGCCGCCGCTTCGGCGTCCAGGTCGCACAAGACGATTACCTGCGGGGCTGGCGCGACGGCTACGACGAGTGGCAGCGCCTGATGGGCTCGGTGGACTTCAACTAGGACTTGATCTTCGCGTTCTTGTCGCCGAGGGCGTCCTCGACGTAGAGCATGCCGACGGCGACCATCACCGCCGCGGCGAGCGGCGTGGCAACCGCAACTCCGAGCGCGCCGACGATCGCTCCCATCAGCACCTGGGCGAAAAGAATCGTCGCCGGCGGCAGATGCACTGCCTTGTGCTGGATGAGCGGCGCGAGCACGTAGCTTTCGAGCATCTGGATGGCGAGGAAGAGCAGCGCGATGTGCAGCGCGAGCTGCGGGCTCTCGGCGAAGCCCACCAGGACCGCCGGCACGGCGGCGACGAAGGGCCCGATGTAGGGCACGAACTCCATCAGGCCGGCGAGCAGGGCGAGGGCGACGGCGAATGGCGCGCCGAGCAGCATAAGGCCAAGGCCGGTGAGCAGCGCGACGCACGCCGCCAGCAGCGACTGGCCAACCAGCCAGCGCCGCAGCACACGGCCGATTTCGTGCAGCACTTCGCGTCCGCGGTCCCGATGGCGGCGCGGCACCAGGAACAGGAATCCCTCGACGTACGGCCGCGGCTGCGCCGCCATGAAGATGGCGAAGAAAAATACGATCAGGACGTTGGCGATGGCACCGAAGGTCGAGCCGATCAGGCCCAGCCCGCGGCCGATGAACTGACCATCGCCGCCGGCGAATGCGCCGCTCGAGTCGGCGAGCGTAAGCAGGCGGCCGCCGAGCTCGCTTTCGGCGAGGCGCTGCCGGGCGGTTTCGACGATCTCCGGGATGCGGTCGATGAGCTGCACCGACTGCGCGACGATGCCGCGTCCGAAGAGCGCCGCGGCAGTGACCACGAGCGCAAGCAGCACGATGCCGACGATGGCGAGCGCCCAGCCTTCGCGGATGCCGAAGCGCTCGCTGAGCCAGTCGGCAGGGGCGCGCAGCAGGATAGCCAACAGGACGCCGACGAAGGCCAAAAGGACTACGTCGATCGCATACCAGAGGAGCACCAGCACGATGACCACCGTGACGGCGATGCCGACGTAAACCAGCGCGTGCTGGGCAGTGTCCTTGCGTTCGGCCTTGTCCATGGCCCTCTATGGACCGGCCGGCGGGGAGGCTAGTTCTTGGGAACTCTGATCGGCTTACCGGTGATAGCGGACTTCTGCGCGGCTTCGCACAGGAGAAGGACGCGGCGGCTGTCCTCGGGCGGAACCTCGGAGGGCTTGCGGCGCTCGACGCTGTTGATGAAGGACGACAGCTCGGCGGCGTAGGCCGCGGCGTAGCGCGTCTGGAAGTTTGGCCAGGGGTTGTCGCCGCACGTGGCGTCGCCGCCCGAGCGCTCGACCGTGGTCGGCGTCACGTTGCCGGCGCGCAGCATGCCCTTGGAGCCGAACACCTCGATGCGCTGGTCGTAGCCGTAGACCGCGCGGCGCGTATTGCTGATCTGGCACATCTTGCCGCTCGCGGTGCGCAGCATCAGCATCGCGGTATCGATATCCTTGCCTTCGGTCTTCACGCGCGGGTCGACCAGCACCGCGCCGCGGGCGAAGACTTCGACCGGCTCCTCGCCGAGCAGCCAGCGCGCCATGTCGAAGTCGTGGATCGTGAAGTCGAGGAACAGGCCGCCCGAGGTGGCGAGGAAACGCATCTCCGGCAGACCCGGATCACGGTTGGTGATGATCACCTGCTCGACCTTGCCGATCGCGCCGTCGTCGAGGCGTTGCTTGAGCGAGCGGAAGCTCGGGTCGAAGCGCCGGTTGAAGCCGACGAACATCGGCACTTTGGCTTTTTTCACCGCGGCGATGCACTTTTCCACCTTGGGCAAAGTGAGATCGACCGGCTTCTCGCAAAAAATCGCCTTGCCGGCTTTCGCGGCGGCAATCGACAGATCCGCGTGGCTGCCGGTGGACGAAGCGATGAGCACCGCCTGCACCGCGGGATCGCCGAACGCCTGCTCCTCGGTGGCCTGCTTTGCCCCGAGCGGCTCGGCGAGCGCGCGCGCCGCTTCGGGCTTCGGGTCGACGACGTAGAGCAGCTTCGCATCGCTGCGGCGCGCGAGGTTCTCCGCGTGCATCTTGCCGATGCGGCCCGCGCCGAAGAGAGCGAAGGTGATCATGGGATCAGCTCTGCTTTCCCGGACTTGAGCGACTTGATCGCCGCCTCGGCGAGCACCAGCGCGCGCAAGCCGTCGTGCGCGCCCACCGGCATTGCGCTCTCTTGCTTCAAAGCAGAAACAAAACTGCCAAGTTCGATTCGATAGGCCTCGGCGTAGCGCTCGAGGAAGAAATCGAGCGGCCGGTCGCTCACCGTGCCGCGCGCCGTGAACTGCTCGACCGTGGTCTCGCCGAGGTTTTCGGCGCGCAGCAGGCCTCTGGCGCCGAACACTTCGATGCGCTGGTCGTAGCCATAGACGGCGCGGCGCGAATTGTTGATGTGGCACATCTTGTCGGAGGCGGTGCGCAGGATGAGCATCGCCGAGTCGATGTCGCCGGCCTTGGCGATTTTCGGGTCGACGAGCGCTTCGCCCCAGGCGAACACCTCGACCGGCTCTTCGCCGAGCAGCCAGCGCGCCATGTCGAAGTCGTGGATCGTCATGTCGCGGAACATGCCGCCCGACACCTTGAGGTAGGCGAGCGGCGGCGGCGCCGGATCGCGGCTGGTGATCACCACCTGCTCGACCGCGCCGACCTCGCCGGCGTCCAGGCGCCGCTTGAGCGCGCTGAAGCTCGGGTCGAAGCGGCGGTTGAAGCCGACGAACATCGGCACGCCGGCCTTCTTCACTTCGGCCAGGCAGTCGTCGACCTTCTTCAGGCTGAGGTCGATCGGCTTTTCGCAGAAGATCGGCTTGCCGGCGCGTGCCGCGGCGATGGCGAGGCGCGCGTGCGTATCCGTCGACGACGCGATGAGCACCGCGCCCACCTCGGCATCGGCGAATGCCTCGCGCTCGGTCACCACCTTGGCACCGTGGCGCGCGGCGAGCTTCTGCGCCGCCTCGGCGTTGACGTCGATGACGTAGCGCAGCCGCGCATCCTTGAGCGCGGCGATATTCGAGGCGTGGATCTGGCCGATGCGGCCGGCGCCGAACTGGGCTATTTCCAGCATTTTGTTTGTGTATGATAAATCGAGGGGGAGCTCTCCGGTGGCAACAGTTCGCATTTCAATGGCCGAGGCGCTGGTGCGCTTTCTGGCCGCGCAGTACATAGACGAAGACATTCCTCTGTTTGCCGGGGTGTGGGCGATCTTCGGCCATGGCAACGTCGCCGGCCTGGGCCCGGCGCTGCATGCCGCGCGCCGCAAGCTGCCGACTCTGCGCGCCCACAACGAGCAGGCGATGGCGCACGCCGCCATCGCCTTCGCCAAGGCGCACGCCCGCCGCCGCATGATGGCGTGCACGACCTCCATCGGCCCGGGCGCGAGCAACATGGTCACCGCCGCGGCCGTGGCGCACGTCAATCGACTGCCGGTGCTGTTCCTTCCGGGCGACGTGTTCGCCAGCCGCCGGCCCGACCCGGTACTGCAGCAGCTCGAGGCGTTCGGCGACCCGACGCTTTCGGTGAACGACTGCTTTCGTCCCGTCTCGCGTTATTTCGACCGCATCCTGCGACCCGAGCAGCTGCTCACCAGCCTGCCCGCCGCCATGCGCGTGCTGCTCGATCCCGCGGAATGCGGCCCGGCCACCCTCGCGCTGCCGCAGGACGTGCAGACCGAGGCGTACGATTACCCCGCCGAGTTCTTTCGCCGCCGCGTGCACCGCATTCGCCGTGCCCTTCCCGATGGCGACGAACTCGCTTCGGCAATCACGGCATTACAAAAATCAAAGAAACCGCTGATCGTCGCCGGCGGCGGCGTGAAGTACGGCGCTGGCCGAAAAGCGGCTCGCCGCGTTCGCCGGGCAGCACGGCATCCCGGTCGCCGAAACCCAGGCCGGGAAGGGCAGCCTGGCCTGGGATCACCCGTGCAACGTCGGCGCGATCGGCGTGACCGGCACCGCTGCGGCGAACACGCTGGCGGCGCGCGCCGACGTGGTGCTGGCGGTTGGCGCGCGCCTGGGCGACTTCGCCACGGGCTCGCGGGCGCTGTTCGCCGACGCGAAGCTGGTGCAGCTCAATGTGGCGGCGTTCGATGCCGCCAAGCATGGCGCGATCGCGCTGGTCGCGGATGCCGATGCCGGGCTCGAAGCGCTGGAGCGCGGTCTGAAAGACTGGAAAGCGCCTGCGGCCTGGACGGCGGAAGCCGGCCGGCTGATCGGCGCCTGGAACCGCCAGGCGGAGCGGATCACCGCGCCCACCAGGGCTAAACCGAGCGACGCGCAAGTCCTGGGCGTGGTCAACAGCCTGCTGCCGAAGAACGCCGTGGTGGTCTGCGCTGCCGGCGGCTTGCCCGGCGAGCTGCACAAGCTGTGGCGCGCCACCGATTCGGTCAGCTACCACCTGGAGTACGGCTTCTCCTGCATGGGCTACGAGATCGCCGGCGGGCTGGGCGTGAAGCTGGCGCACCCTGAGCGCGAGGTGTGCGTGCTCGTCGGCGACGGCAGCTACCTCATGCTCAATTCCGAGATCGCCACCTCGGTCGCGCTTGGCGCCAAGCTCACCATCGTGGTGCTCGACAACCGCGGCTTCGGCTGCATCGAGCGCCTGCAGGCCGCGACCGGCGGCGCTTCCTTCAACAACCTGCTCTCCGATGCGGCGCCGCGCGTGGATTTTGCGGCGCATGCCGGCAGCCTGGGCGCGCAAGCCGAGAAAGTCGACGGCGTGGCGGCGTTGGGCCCAGCGCTGCAGAAAGCCCTGCGCGCGAAGCGAACTTCGGTGGTCGTCATCGAGACCGACGCTCGCCGCGGCACGGCGGAAGGTGGCGCGTGGTGGGATGTCGCGGTGACCGATGCGCCACGTTCCGCCGGGCAGAAAAAAGCGCGCGCGGCCTATGAGCGTGCCCGCAAGCGACAGGCACTCGGAGCCTAGATGGTACGGATCGGCATCAATCCGCTGACGTGGACCAACGACGACCTGCCGGAGCTCGGCGAGGCGAATTCGCTCGAGACCTGCCTGAAGGAGGCAAAGCTCGCGGGCTACGAGGGCGTGGAGCTCGGCCGCAAGTTTCCGCGTGACGCGAAAGTGCTCGGGCCGATTCTCAAGCCGCACGGCCTGAATCTCGTGTCGGGCTGGTATAGCGCGCGCTTGCTCGAGCGCTCGGTCGAGGATGAGATCAAGGCCATGCAGTCACACGCCGCGCTGCTCAAGGTCGCTCGGCGCGAAGGTCATGGTGTTCTGCGAGGTGTCGCGCTGCGTGCACGGCGAGCGCAAGATTCCGCTCTCCAGACGGCCGAAGCTGGCGGAGAAGGAATGGAAGCAATTCGGCGAGCGGCTGGACGCGGTGGCCGCCGAGCTGGACAAGCAAGGGCTGAAGATGGCCTATCACCATCACATGGGCACGGTCATTCAGTCCGAGGACGAAGTCGACCGCATGATGGGCTCCACCAAGTCGGTCGGCTTGCTGCTCGATAGCGGGCATCTCACCTTTGCGGGCGGCGATCCGATGCGCGCGCTCAAGCGCCACGCGAAGCGCATCGTGCACGTGCATTGCAAGGACATCCGCAAGGACAGGCTCGCTGCGGCGCGCAAGCAGGACATGAGCTTTCTCGATGCGGTGCTCGGCGATGTGTTCGCCGTGCCGGGGGATGGATCGATTGATTTTGAGCCGCTGCTCGCCGAGCTGGCGAAGCACGACTATCAAGGCTGGCTGGTGGTCGAAGCCGACCAGGACCCGGCCAAGGCGCACCCGCTCACCCACGCGCGCATCGGCCATGATTGCCTTAGGCCCCTCGCGCAGCGATACTGGACAAAATGATCATCGGCAACGAAGAGCTCGACGCGCGTGAGCAGGCGCTGGTCGCGGTGGCGCGCGAGGCGGGTGAGCTGGCGCGCGAGTTTTTCTCGAAACCGATCGAGGTCAAGCTCAAGGGCAAGCAGGACTACATCACCGAGGCCGACGGGCAGGTCGAGCGCATGATCATCGCGCGCCTGAAGGCGCGTTTCCCCAGCGATGCGTTTCTCGGCGAAGAAGGCGGCGCTGAAGGAACGAGCGAGGCGCTGTGGGTCATCGACCCGATCGACGGCACGGCGAATTTCGCGCACGGCATCCCGCATTTCTGCGTGTCGATCGCGTTCATGGCCGGGAGCGAGCTCGCGCTCGGCGCGATCGCGGCGCCGATGTACGGCGAGCTCTATCGCGCGCGTCTCGGCCGCGGCGCTTTCCTCAACGAGCGCGCGATGCGCGTCACGGACGCCGACACCAAGCAAGCGGTGGTCGAGCTCGGCTGGTCCTCGCGCCGGCCGGTGCGCGCCTACACCTCGCTCGTCGAGCGCGTGCTGGCAACCGGCGCGACGTTCCTGCGCGCGGGCTCGGGTGCGCTCGGTCTCGCGTATGTCGCCGCCGGACGCACCCACGGCTACTGCGAGCTGCACATCAATTCGTGGGACACGCTCGCCGGGCTGCTGATGGTGCGCGAGGCGGGCGGATGGACCAATGATTTCCTGGGCAGCGACGGCTTGCGGCGCGGCAACGCCGTGCTGGCGTGCGCGCCGCGATTGAAGGATGCGCTGGTGGCAGCCACCGGCGTCGGGCAGGCTAACGAGAAACTGGAGAGGAGGATTTCATGATGCGTTTTTTCGCGGGACTGGCGCTGTTGATTCCCACGCTGGCGGCAGCGCAGGGCAACCTGGTGCTGTACTGCGCACCGCAGGAGGAGTGGTGCCGCGCGATGGTCACGGCATTCGAGCGCAAGACCGGCATCAAGGTCGCCATGACGCGCAAGTCGAGCGGTGAGATTTACGCGCAGGTGAAAGCCGAGTCGAGCAATCCGCGCGGCGACATCTGGTGGGGCGGCACCGGCGATCCGCACCTGCAGGCGGCGGAGGAGGGCCTGCTGGTCGAGTACAAGTCGCCGATGATGAAGGACCTCGCGCCGTGGGCCGTGAAGCAGGCGGAGCAGGCGAAGTACCAGACCGTCGGCGTCTACGCCGGCGTGCTCGGCTTCGGCTACAACACCGAGCTCCTGAAGCGCAAGAACCTGCCCGAGCCGAAGTGCTGGAGCGATCTCGCCTCCGACAAGTACCGCGACGAGGTGCAGGTGGCGGACCCGAATTCCTCGGGCACCTCGTACACGATGCTCGCGACGCTGGTGCAGATCCAGGGCGAGGACAAGGCCTTCGACTTCATGAAGCGCATGCACAAGAACATCAACCAGTACACCAAGTCGGGCGCCGCGCCGGCCAAGGCGGCGGCGAGCGGCGAGACGCTGATCGGCATCACGTTCCTGCACGACCTGGTGACGATGGCGGTCGGTGGCGCGCCGCTCAAGCTGGTCGCGCCGTGCGAGGGCACCGGCTACGAAGTCGGCTCCATGAGCATCATCAAGGGCGGCAAGAACCCCAAGGAGGCGAGGGCGTGGTACGACTGGGCGCTCACCCCCGAGGCGCAGGCGCTCGGCGCGGAGTCGAAGGCCTACCAGATCCCGTCGAACAAGAACGCCAAGACCCCGCCGCAGGCGCCGCGCCTGGACCAGACCAAGGTCATCGATTACGACTTCGCGAAGTACGGCTCGTCGGCCGAGCGCAAGCGCCTGCTGTCGAAATGGGATAAGGAAGTGAAGGCGCTGCCGAAGTGAACGTCGGCAAGTGATACAGGGCCCCGGCCGCGCGGCGATCGCCTGGATCGTCGCGACGGCGGCAGGCCTGGTGCTGCTGCCGTGGTATGCGATCGAAGGCGCGCGCTGGAGCGCCCCGGCGCTGCTGCAAGGCTTTCAGGGCTACCCCTGGTTGCTCGCGCTTTTCCTGCCGCTGATCGCGGCGCTGGCGGCGCGCCCCTGGCGCCGCGAGCGCGGCGCCGCGGCAGCGATCCTGGTCCTGGTGGGCGGCTCGGGAATCGTGCTGATGCTGCTGCAGGGTTTCCTGTTCCGGCATCCCAACATTACCCCGGCCGGTTGGCCGACGCAGCCGGGAATGGGCTATGGCGCGCTGCTTGCCGCCATCGGCTTTCTGATGCTGTTCTGTCAGGGGCTGGCGGCGCGCGGTTTCTGCCGCGGCGACGCCTTCGTGGTCAGCGCGATCGGACTGGTGGTCGCGAGCATCGCGGCGTTCGTGTTCCTGCCGATCTTCGTCATGCTCTCGAGCGCGTTCGAAGGCAACTTCGTCGCCAGCTTCTTCGACCGGTCGATCTGGGGCCTGGATTGCCTGTACTCCGGCCTGCGCTGCGGCGTGGCCTGGAACACCGTGCTGCTGGCGATCGTGGTCGGCGCCGGCTCGACGCTGCTGGGGCTCGCGTTCGCGCTGATCTCGGCGCGCACCGCGTTCCGCTACAAAGGCGTGCTGCGCGTGATGAGCGTGCTGCCGATCATCACGCCGCCCTTCGTCATCGGCCTTGCCATCATCCTGCTCTTCGGCCGCGCGGGTGCGATCAGCGGGCTGCTCTACGACTGGCTCGACATTCCGCGCTCGCGCTGGATCTACGGCCTCGCCGGCGTGGCGTTTGCGCAGCTGCTCGCCTTTACGCCCATCGCTTTCCTCGTCCTGCTCGGGGTGGTGCAGGGCATCAGCCCGTCGCTCGAGGAAGCCTCGCAGACGCTGCGCGCGCGCGGTTGGACGACATTCCGTACGGTGACCTTGCCGCTGCTTCGGCCCGGGCTCGCGGCCGCCTTTCTGCTTGGCTTCGTGGAGAGCATGGCGGACTTCGGCAATCCGCTGGTGCTCGCCGGGAATTTCGAAGTGCTGTCCACCAAAGTGTTCTTCGCCGTAGTGGGCGCCTCGCACGACCAGAGCCGCGCCGCGGTGCTCGCCCTGGTGCTGTTGATCTTCACGCTGGCGGCGTTCTGGGCCCAGCAGCGCTGGCTCGGGCGGGCGTCGTACACCACCGTCACCGGGAAGGGGGATGCCGGCCTGCCGGTGCCGCTGCCGCGCGGGCTGCGCTGGCTGTGCTACGGCATCGCGATCCCCTGGGCGCTGCTGACCTTCGTCATCTACGTCACCATCTTCGTCGGCGGCTTCGTCCGGTCGGTCGGGCGCGATTACAGCTTCACGCTCGACCATTTCCTCGCCGGCTTCGCTGTGGAGATGGGACAGCGGGGCATGCATTTCACCGGCGCGGCCTGGCCTTCGCTCAGCACCACGCTGATCATCGCCACGGTCGCCGCGCCGCTCACCGCCGCCATCGGTCTGCTGACCGCCTGGCTGCTGTCGCGCCAGAACTTCACCGGCAAGCGGGCTTTCGAGTTCGGCACGCTGCTGAGCTTCGCCATCCCCGGCACCGTGGTCGGTATCAGCTACATCCTCGCGTTCAACGTGCCGCCGTTCGAGCTCACCGGCACGGCGGCGATCCTGGTGATCTGCTTCATCTTCCGCAACATGCCCGTCGGCGTTCGCGCCGGCGTCGCGACCCTTTCGCAGATCGACAAGTCGCTCGACGAGGCATCGCACACGCTCGGCGCGCGTTCCGCCACGACCCTGCGGCGCGTGGTGGTGCCGCTGCTGCGGCCGGCGATCATCGCCGCGCTGGTCTACAGCTTCGTTCGCGCCATGACCGCGGTCAGCGCGGTGATCTTCCTCGTCACTGCGGAATACAACATGGCCACCGCGTACATCGTCGGCCGGGTGGAGGCCGGCGAGTTCGGCCTGGCGATCGCCTATTCGTGCGTGCTGATCGCCATCATGCTGGCGGTGATCGGCCTGATCCAGCTCGGCGTCGGCGAGCGCAAGCTGGGGCGGCGGGAGACGGTGGCGCTACAGGGGGCGGCATGAAGAAGGCGGCTGAGGTTGAATTCCGGGGCGTCAGCAAGCGCTACGGCTCTGTTACGGCGGTGGACGACATCGCCTTCCGCATCCCGCCCGGAACGCTCGCCACGCTGCTCGGCCCCTCCGGCTGCGGCAAAACCACGACTCTGCGTCTGATCGCCGGCCTGGAAATGGTCAGCGCCGGCACGATCAGCATCGGCGGACGCGACGTCACTTCGGCGCCGGCCTCGGAGCGCGACGTCAGCATGGTGTTCCAGTCCTACGCGCTGTTCCCGCATATGAGCGTGCTCGAGAACGTGGCGTACGGGCCGAGCGTGAGCGGCGACAAAGCGGCAAAGGAAAAGGCGCACGAGAAGCTGCGCATGGTCGGCCTCGACGCGTACGGCAGCCGCATGCCGTCGGAGCTCTCCGGCGGCCAGCAGCAGCGCGTCGCCGTGGCGCGGGCGCTGGTGCTCGAGCCGCAGGTGCTGCTGTTCGACGAGCCGCTGTCCAACCTCGACGCCAAGCTGCGCCGGCGCGTGCGCGAGGAAATCCGCGAGCTGCAGCAGAGCCTGGGGCTCACCGTCGCCTACGTGACGCACGACCAGCAGGAAGCGCTCGCGGTTTCCGACCAGATCATCGTCATGTCGAACGCGCGCATCGCGCAGATCGGCGCGCCACGCGAGCTGTACGAGGCGCCGCGCGACCGCTTCGTCGCCGATTTCATCGGCGATGCCAACCTGGTGGAAGCCGAGCTCGGCGCGCATCGCGGCGCGCGCGCGCCGTTGCGGCTTGGCGGCCTCGACCTGAACCTCGACCATCGCGGCGTCGCGCCCGGCAAGGCGAGGGTCGCGATCCGTCCCGAATCGATCTTGCTGAAGCAGGAGAATTCTTCGGGGCTGCGCGGAACTATCCGCAAATCCGCGTATCTTGGAACGCATATGGAATACACGGTGGAATCGCCGATCGGCTCGCTGTTCGTTGTCGACCGCGAGGTGTCACGGCCGATGCCGGCGGGCGCCGAGGTGTCGATCACGCTGGCGAATCACGGCGTCGCCCTGGTCCCCGGCTAGCGGTGCATTTCGACCCCGCGCTGCCGATCAACGCGCGGCGCGACGAGATCCGCGCGGCGATCGATGCCCACCCGATCGTCATCGTCTGCGGCGAGACCGGCTCCGGCAAGACCACGCAGCTGCCCAAGATCCTGCTCGGAACCTGGCGAGCCGCGCTCGCGCATCGGCCACACCCAGCCGCGGCGCATCGCCGCGCGCGTCGGTCGCGGCGCGCATCGCCGAGGAGCTCGGCACCGAGCTTGGCGACCGCGTTGGTTACAAGGTGCGCTTCCATGAACAGGTGGGCAAGCGCACCGCCATCAAGCTGATGACCGACGGCATCCTGCTCGCCGAGACGCAGGGAGACCGCGAGCTGCGCCAGTACGACAGCATCATCATCGACGAGGCGCACGAGCGCAGCCTCAACATCGATTTCCTGCTGGGCTACCTCAAGCAGCTGAGCCGTTCAAGACCCGAGCTGAAGGTCATCATCACCTCGGCGACGATCGATGCCGAGCGCTTCTCCAGGCACTTCGACGGCGCGCCGGTCATCGAGGTCTCGGGCCGGCTGTACCCGGTCGATGTGCGCTACCGGCCGGTCGGCGGCGATGCGGAGGACACCACGCGGGACGAAGAAGAGCAGGCGCTGGCGGATGCGGTGGACGAGCTCTGCCGCCAGGGTCCGGGCGACATCCTCGTCTTTCTGCCGGGGGAACGGGAGATCCGCGATGCGGCCGACACCTTGCGCAGGAAAGGTCCGAAGGGGCTGGAGCTGCTGCCGCTCTATTCCCGTCTCTCGGCGGCCGACCAGGACCGCGTGTTCAAGCCGGGCAAGGAGCGGCGCGTGGTGCTCGCGACCAACGTCGCCGAGACCTCGCTCACCGTGCCGCGCATCCGCTATGTGGTCGACACCGGCGATGCACGCGTCAAGCGCTACAGCTATCGCAACAAGGTCGAGATGCTGCGCGTGGAGCCGATCTCGCAGGCGGCGGCGCAGCAGCGCGCCGGGCGTTGCGGGCGCGTCGCCGACGGCGTTTGCATCCGGCTTTACTCGGAAGAGGAATTCGCCAAACGTCCGGCGTTCACCGACCCGGAGCTGCTGCGCTCTTCGCTCGCCTCGGTCATCCTGCGCGCGAAGAGCCTCGGCCTGGGCGAAGTCGAGGCGTTTCCGTTCGTCGACCCGCCCAGCCCGCGCGCGATCGCCGATGGCTATGAGCTGCTCACCGAGCTGGGAGCGGTCGACGAGAAAAGAGAGCTAACCCCGGTCGGCGAGGAGCTGGCGCGTCTGCCGCTCGACCCGCGCGTGGCTCGCATGCTGGTCGCCGCGCGCGCCGAGCGCTGCCTCGCGCAGGTGCGCATCATCGCCGCCGCGCTTTCGGTGCAGGATCCGCGCGAGCGGCCCATGGAGCGGGCGGCGGCGGCCGACGAGCGCCACGCGCGCTTCGCCGACGAGCAATCGGATTTCCTCTCGCTGCTCAAGCTGTGGAAGCTGCAGGACGAGCAGGGTTTGCGGCGGCTGTGCCGTGAGAACTTTCTCTCGTATGCGCGCATGCGCGAGTGGCGCGATGTGCACGAGCAGCTCAAGCAAGCCCTCGACTGGGAGGAATCCTCGGTCAAGCCGGAGAAGGCGGACGGATACCGCGCCATCCACCGCGCTTTGCTCGCCGGCCTGCTCGGCAACGTCGGCCTGCGGGACGAGGACGGCTCGTACACCGGGGCGCGCGGCATCAAGTTCTGGGTGCATCCCGGTTCGTGGACCAAGAAGCCGGGAAAATGGATCGTCGCCGCCGAGCTGGTGGAAACGACGCGCCTGTTCGCGCGCACCGTCGCCACGGTGGAGCCGCGCTGGCTGGAAGAAATCGGCGGTCACCTGCTGAAGCGCAGCCGCGGCGATCCGCACTGGGAGAAGAGCCAGGGGCAGGTCGTGGCGCTCGAGCGCGGCGCGCTCTACGGCCTGCCGGTCTACACCAACCGGCGCGTGCCGTTCGGGCCGTTCGATCCCGACCTCGCGCGCGACGTTTTCATCCGCGCCGCCCTGGTGGAAGGCGATTTCGAGACGCGCGCGGCATTCTTCTCGCACAACCGGCGCCTGCTCGCCGATATCGAGCGCCTGGAGCACAAATCGCGGCGGCCGGACATCCTGGTGGACGACGAGCTGATCCACGCGTTCTACGACGAGCGCATCCCGCGCGAGATCCACACCGCCGGCGATTTCGAGCGCTGGCGCCGCCAAGCCGAGGCCGCCAAGCCCAGGCTGCTCTACCTCGCGCGCGAAGACCTGATGCGCCACGAGGCGGCGGGCATTACCACCGACAACTTCCCGCCCACGCTCGCGCTCGGACCGAACCGCTACCAGCTCGAGTACCACTTCGAGCCCGGCTCTGCGCGCGACGGCGTGACGTTGAACGTGCCGCTCGCGCTGCTCAACCAGGTGCCGACGGGGCGCACCGAGTGGCTGGTGCCGGGGTTGCTGAAGGAAAAGGTCAAGGCGCTGGCCAAGTCGATGCCGCAGCGCCTGCGCCACAAGCTGGGCGCGCTCGATGACTTCGCCGCGGCCTTCAGCGCCGCCGTGCCGCCGAGCGGATCTGCCGCTGGCCGAAGCGCTGCGCCGCTACGTGCGTGAGCAGTTCAACCTGGACGTGCCGGTGGACGCGTTCCGCCCGGACTCCGCGCCGCCGCACCTGCACATGAACTTCCGCGTGCTCGACCAGGACGGCCGGCAGCTCGAGATGGGCAGGAATCTGAGCGAGCTCAAGAGCGCTCTCGGCAGAAAGACCGAGGAGATCCTGCAGGAGGAGGCGCCGGTCGACGAAGGCGAGCGCTACACCGCCTGGACCATGGGCGACCTTCCCGAGCTGATGGAGATCCAGCGCGGCGGCCACACGCTGGTCGGCTACCCGGCACTCGTGGACGCCGGCGACGCTGTCACCCTTCAGGTGTTCGATTCGCCCGAGAAGGCGCGCGAGCTGCACCGGGCGGGCGTCCTGCGCCTGCTCGCGATTGCTTTCCGCGACCGCATCCGCGACATCGAGCGCTCGCTCGCCAAGGACGTGGTGCTGGGGCCACTCAAAGCCGACGTAGTGGCGGCGGCGCTGGCGCGCACTTTTCTCCACGACGGGGTTCCGACCGAGCAGGCGCAGTTCGCCAGGCGCGTCGACGAAGGCCGCAGCCGGTTCACGCTCATCGCGCAGGAGCTGGCGCGCACCGCCGCCGGCATCCTCGCCGAGCGCGCAGCGCTCGAGAAGAAGCTGGTTGCGATGAAGACTTTTCCCCGGGAAACGGAAGACGTGAAGCAGCAAATCGGCCGCCTGCTCGCGCCCGGCTGGCTCGCGCGCACGCCGTGGGAGCGCCTGCAGCATCTGACCCGGTACCTGAAGGCCGCTTCCCTGCGCCTCGACAAGCTGCGCGCCGACCCGGCGCGCGACGCGCGCCTGGCCGCGGATCTGGCATCGCTCGAGGTGCCGTACCGGCGGGAGGCGGCTGCGCGCGCTCGCCAAGGTGCGCCGACCGAGGCGTTCGAGCAATTCGGCTGGCTGCTGGAGGAACTGCGCGTCTCCCTCTTTGCACAGGAGCTCAAGACGCCGGTCCCGGTGTCGGTGAAGCGGCTGGCGAAACTCTGGCAGACTGTCCGGCGATGAACGCCGCCGGCGCGCTGCTCTACGGCCTCGCCAACCTGTTCCATCCGCGGATGCTCTGGCTCATGGTGTGGCCGATGCTGGTGGCGCTCGCCATCTGGGGCACGGCCGCGCTCTTCCTCTGGGCGCGCCTGGCGATTTGGCTCGCCGGTGTGCTGAGGCCCTGGATCGAGCCGACGCTGGGCTACGTGCGCCTCGATTTCGGCGATGCCGCGATGATCGCGGCAAACGTCGTGCTGTTCCTGCTGTTCGTTCCGATGGTTTACCTGACGGCGCTATTCATCCTCGGAATCTTCGGCATGCAGAAAATGGTCGAATACGTCGCCTCGCGCTCGTTCCCGCACCTGGAGCGCCGGCACGGCGGAACCACCATGGGCAGCCTGTGGAACGGCATCGTGGCCTTCGTCGGCATGCTATTGCTGTTTATCGTCAGCCTTCCGCTGTGGATCCTGCCGCCGCTCTGGCCCCTGATCCCGCTTGCCATCCTTTCGTGGGTCAACCAGCGGCTGCTGCGCTACGACGCGCTGGCGGAGCACGCCGACATGGCGGAGATGCAGCGCCTGTTCAGCGAACGCCGCGGCTCCCTCTACCTCATGGGCGCGCTTCTGGGCCTGCTGGCGTATGTGCCGTTCGTCAACTTCATCGGCCCGGTGGTGTTTGGGCTCGCCTTCATCCGCTACCTGCTCGGCGCGCTCGAGTCGATTAGGCCGGACTATCGCGTCCATCCGAACAAAGAATTGGCCGCCGGGAACACGCCTTCCTAGACTCGGTCCATCCCTAATTGACCGACAGGAGCAGGCAAGTGACTCAGAATCGCGAAGGCCAGAAAATCCCGCAGGCGAGCTTCCGCACGCGCACCGACAGCGACTGGAAGACGCTCTCCACCGACGACATCTTCAAGGGCAAGACGGTGGTCGTGTTCTCGCTGCCCGGCGCCTTTACCCCGACTTGCTCGTCGACCCACGTGCCGCGCTACAACGAGCTGGCGCCGGCTTTTTTCGCCAACGGCGTCGACCGCATCGTGTGCATCTCGGTCAACGACGCGTTCGTGATGAACGAGTGGGCGCGCACCCAGGAGTGCGGTAACGTGCTGATGCTCCCCGACGGCAACGGCGAATTCACCGAGAAAATGGGCATGCTGGTGGACAAGTCCGAGCTCGGCTTCGGCAAGCGCTCGTGGCGCTATTCGATGCTGGTGAAGGACGGCGTGATCCAGAAGATGTTCATCGAGCCGGAAAAGCCGGGCGACCCGTTCGAGGTATCCGACGCGGACACGATGCTGGATTACATCAACCCCAAGGCGAAAAAGCCCGACCAGGTGGCGCTGCTCACGCGCGAAGGCTGCGGTTATTGCGCGAAAGCCAAGGCGCTGCTCAAGCAGCTCGGCTATGCTTTCTCGGAAGTGAAGCTCGACCACAGCGACCGCTCGCGCGTCGTCGGCGCCATCACCGGCCGCGGCACGGTTCCTCAGGTATTCGTCAATGGCAAGCACATTGGCGGGCTCGAGGAGCTCGAGCGCTGGGCGAAGAAGGCTGCTTGATTGTTCGGCGCTTTCATCATCGGGGACGAAATCCTCGTCGGAAAGCGCGAAGACAAGCATCTCTCCGCGATAATCGCAGCCCTCGCCAAGCGGGGGCTGCGGCTCGCCTGGGCGCAATACCTAGGCGACGATCCCCAGCGCCTCACGGCAGCGCTGCGCCGTAGCTTCGGTACTTCGGACGTGGTTTTCAGTTTCGGCGGCATTGGCGCGACCCCGGACGACCATACGCGCCAATGCGCGGCGGCGGCGCTAGGCGTGGGCTTGAAGGTTCATCCCGATGCCGAGCGTGAAATCCGCGGGCGCTTCGGGGGTGAAGTCACTCCCCAGCGCCTGGCGATGGGCGAATTCCCCGACGGGGCGAGCATCATTCCCAATCCGGTGAACCGCATCCCGGGCTTCTCCGTGCGCGAGCACCACTTCGTCCCCGGCTTTCCGCAGATGGCCTGGCCGATGGTCGAGTGGGTGCTCGACACGAAGTACCGCGATCGCTTCGATGCGCAGAAGTGGCGCGAGCAATCCATCCTGGTCTTCGAAGCCGGAGAAAGCCAGCTCATCCCCGCCATGCAGGCGGTGGAGGCCGGCTTCAAGGGCATCAAGGTGTTCAGCCTGCCGTCGATGGGTAATGACGGCAGCCGCATCCATGTGGAGCTCGGCGTGCGCGGCGATCCAGCGCAGGTCGACCCGGCGATGGAAAAGCTGCGCCGCCTGGTCAGGGACGCCGGTTTCCCGTACCAATAAAAAAAGCCCGCCTATCGGCGGGCTTTTCTGCGCTTCTTTGCTGGCTTCTTGAGGCTGCGCTTGGCGCTAGATCGGGCTTGCTTCTTCTTGCCCGGTTTGGCGCTTAGGCGACTTTTTTTGCTTTTGCCATCCCTTTCACCGACTCGGTCGCGGCGCTGACGTTGGCTTCCGCGATCTCGGTGGCCTGACGCGCCACCTTGGTGAGGTTGTCGTAGGCCGAGTTGCTGGCCGCGAGCATCGACTTGATCGCCGCGACTGCGACGTCCGAGCCGGCCGGCGCATTCTTCGACACCTTGTCGAGCAGGCCGACGAAGCCCTCGTTCCACTCCGAAACGCGGCGCTCGGCAACCTTGGTGAGCTCGGCGTTGGCTTCGGTAGCGACTTCGTACACGCTCTTGGAGTAGGCGATGGCCTTTTCCATGGCAGGCTGGGCGAAGGCGTTCTGCAGCGACACGAATTCCTGCACATCCTTCGCGCTGAGCAGCGCGCGGGTGTTGTTGATCGAATCTTCAAACGCGCTCTTCACGGCGCCGGCGCTGATGTTGGCCAGCTTCTCGAACGCAGCGAACTGCGCGTTGGCAACGGCCAGCAGAGTCTCGACGTTCGACTTATTGGCTGATTGAATCTGTTCCGGGGTTACGTACATGGTCTCTCGCTCCTGGGTAGTTTTGTGCAATGCAGCAAAGACGCATTTTAGGCCGATGGAGTCGAAAGTCAAGAATATTGTGCATAGCACAAACAGTGAACGGACCTTAGCCATTCCGACGACGTCACCATGACGTGGGCGTTTCCCGCGCTGTTCGTGGTGCTCTGGAGCACTGGGTTCATAGGGGCGAAGTTAGGGCTCCCTTACGCAGATCCTATTGTTTTCCTGGAGCTTAGGTTCCTCTTCGTGCTTGCCATTCTCCTTCCGCTTTGCTGGCTGTTTCGCGCACCGTGGCCATCGCCCCGGCGGGCCGGGCAGATGGCGGTCAGCGGGGCGCTTCTCCAAGCGGGATATCTCGGCGGCGTTTTCGCTTCGCTGCACCATGGCATGCCCGCGGGCGTATCCGCGCTGGTCACCGGCATGCAGCCCGTGCTTACGGCGGTGCTGGGCAGCTGGCTCCTGCGCGAAACCGTCACCGCCAGGCAATGGCTGGGCTTCGTCCTCGGCATGGCGGGCGTGCTCCTCGTGGTGGGCGATCGAATCGTGGTCGAGAGCCTGCGCGCGACGGCGGTGGGCCTTTCGATAATCGCGCTTGTCAGCATCACCCTGGGGACGCTCTGGCAGAAACGCCACGGAGCCGGCGTCGACCTCAGGACCGGGACCGCGATCCAGTTCATGGCCGCGGCGGTGATCCTCGCGCCGTTCGCGGCGCTGGAGGGCGGCCAAGTGCGTTGGACCGGTGAGTTCGTCTTTGCCCTCGCCTGGCTGGTGGTGGTGCTGTCCTTCGGTGCGATTTTCCTGCTGCTGATCCTGATCCGCCGTGGCCGCGCGACCCAGGTCTCCAGCCTCTTCTACCTGGTGCCGCCCACCACCGCGCTCATCGCCTGGCCGCTGTTCGGTGAAACATATTCGCTTACGGCGGCAGCGGGGATGGGGCTCGCTATGCTTGCCGTCTGGCTGGTGATGAAGACATGACCCTCGATTACAAGCCGAATGACGCGGCGACGCTGGCGGATCCATTTCCCCTGTACGCGCGCCTGCGCGACGAGGACCCGGCCCATTGGAGTCCCCGGCTCAAGGCTTGGGTCCTGACGCGCTACGAAGACGTGAAGCGCGTGTGCCTGGACAGCAGCATGTCGTCGGACCGCCTGCGTCCGTTCTTCGCCACGCTGCCGCCGACCGAAGCGGCCAAGGTCGCCGAGCTGGTGCGCTACCTCACGCTCTGGATGGTGTTCCGCGACCCGCCGGAGCACACTCGCCTGCGCCGGCTTGCGGCCAGGGTTTTCAACGTGCGCTCCATCAACGCTCTGCGGCCCAACATCGAATCCCTCACCGCGTGGCTGCTGGATTCGCTTGCTGACAAGAAAGAATTCGATTTCATCGCCGACTTCGCCATGCCGCTGCCCGCGCTCGTCATCATGGACATGCTGGGTGCACCGCGCGAGGAACTACCGCGCCTGAAGCGCCTGTCCGACGAGATGGCCCTCTTTGTCGGCAGTGCTCGCGATGCGCCGGAGAAGTACCAGCGCGCTGGGGCGGCGACGCGCGAAATGGCCGACCTGTTCCGCGAGCTCATCACCGCGCGGCGCGCGTCGCCGCAGCGTGATCTGCTGAGCGAGCTGGTGGCGCTGGACGATGCCGGCGACCGCCTGTCCGAAGACGAGCTGGTGGCGACCTGCATCCTGCTGCTCTTCGCCGGGCATGAGACCACGACCCATCATCTCGCCAACGGGCTGCTTGCGCTCCTACGATTTCCGGACGAGCTGATGAAGCTACGTGCGAATCGCGCGCTCGCGCCAGCCGCGGTCGAAGAGCTCCTGCGCTACGACGGCCCCATCGGCGCGCAGGTGCGCATCGTGCAGGAAGCGCACACGCTGCACGGCAGGCAGCTCAATCCCGGCGACCGCGTCTTCCTGCTGATGAATGCGGCGAACCGCGATCCGCGCGCCTACGACGAGCCCGATCGCGTCGACCTGACGCGCAACGGCGTACCGCACCTCACCTTCGGCTTCGGCATGCATATCTGTCTCGGCTTTCCGCTCGCACGCCTCGAGGGCCAGGTGGCATTGCCGGCGGTGCTCGCACGCTGGCGCCGGCTCGAGCTCGCCAGCCAGCGGCTCGAGTGGATGGATTCGATGGTGTTGCGGGGCATGAAAGCGATGCCGGTCCGGGCGATGGCTTGAGCGCCGAGCCGGACCACCTGCCGCGGCGGCTGTGGTGGGTACTCGCCAGCCTGACCCTGGCGTGGGGCTTCAACTGGACGGCGATGAAGACGGCGCTCTCGGAGGTGCCGCCGTGGACCTTTCGCAGTTTGTGCCTCGGCCTGGGCTCGGCGGTGCTCTTTCTCGCGCTACGTGCCGGCGGCCAGCGGCTGGTGCTGCCCACCGGGCAATGGGGCCGCCTGTGCTTGCTGGCGCTGCTCAACATCACGTGCTGGAACATGCTGGTGGCTTTCGGCGTCGGCATGATCCCCTCGGGGCGCGCGGCGATCCTGGCCTACACCATGCCGGTGTGGGCGGTGCCGCTTTCGGTCTGGGTGCTCGGCGAGCGCATCACCGGCCGCAAGCTGTTCGGGCTCGCGCTGGGCATCGGCGGGCTGGCCCTGCTGCTGGGCGAGGCGATGGTCAACCTCGGCGCCGCGCCGCTCGGCTCGCTGCTGGTGCTCGGCGCATCGCTCTCGTGGGCGCTTGGCACCGTGCTGCAAAAGCGTTTTCCCGTCCGCATGCCGGTCGGGCCATACACCGCGTGGATCATGCTGCTCGGCGGGGTGCCGATCTTTCTCGGCGCCCTCGCGTTCGAGGATTGGCGCGCGTTGCGTGACGTCGGCCTGCCCGCGTGGCTGGGCACCGCTTATAACGTCGTGGTGGCCTTCGCCTTCGCCCACTGGGCGTGGATCAAGATCGCGACCTCGGTACCGGTGAGCGTGTTCTCGATCAGCATGCTGCTCATTCCGGTGGTCGGCGTGGTGTGCGGCATGCTGTTCCTTGGCGAGCGGCCGACCTGGGCGGAGTACGCGGCGCTCGCGCTGGTGGTCGCCGCGCTGCTTACGGTTCTACGGCCAGGGCGCGGCGTGCGGGTATGAGGCCGGGATCCCAGTCGCGCGCCGCTTGCGCGAGATCGGCGGTTTCCGCCTGGCCGAGGAAAGCGAGCGCGCGGCGCAGCGTTTCGTCGCGGCGTTCCGTGTCGATGGCTGGTGCACCGGTCTGCTTCGAAAGCTTTTCGCCCGCGGCGTTCACCGCCGCCGGCACGTGCAGGTAGCGCGGCGTCGGATAGCCGAACAGCCGCTGCAGAAGGATCTGGCGCGGCGTCGAGCCGAGCAGGTCGGCGCCGCGCACCACGTCGGTCACGCCTTGTTCGGCGTCGTCCACCACCACTGCGAGCTGATAAGCGAATTGCCCATCCGCACGCAGCAGCACGAAGTCGCCGATCGCAAGATCCAAACGCTGTGCCTGCTGACCTTGGACGCGGTCGGTGTAGGGGATGTGTTCACCAGGGGTGCGCAAGCGCAGCGCGCGCGGCACTTTGCCGGGCGCAATGCCCGTTCGGCACGTGCCGGGGTAGATCTGCGCGCCGTCGGCGGCCACGCCGAGCGCGGAATCCGCGATTTCGCGCCGCGTGCAGCCGCACCAATAGGTGTGCTTTTCGAGCGCCGCGAGGGCGCGGCGGTAGTGGGCGGCGCGCGCACTCTGGTAGACAACGGGTCCGTCCCAACCCAGGCCCAGCCGCTCGAGCGTGCGCAGGATTTCGTCCGCCGCTTCCGCCCGCGAGCGCGGCGCATCCAGGTCCTCGATCCTCACCAGCCAGCGGCCGCCGGCGGCACGCGCATCCAGCCAGCTGGCCAGCGCGGCGACCAGCGAGCCGAAATGCAGCGGTCCGGTGGGCGAAGGCGCGAACCGGCCGACGTACATGAGGTCTAGATTACACTGCCCATTTTCGCGAAAGGACTGCCGTGGCAACCGTCGAGCTCACCAAGGAAAACTTCGAAAAGACCGTCAACGACCATCCGATGGTGATCGTCGATTTCTGGGCGCCATGGTGCGGCCCATGCCGCGGTTTCGCGCCGGTCTACGAGAAGGCCTCGGAGATGCACGCAGACGTGGTGTTCGCCAAGGTCAATACCGACGAGCAGCAGGAGCTCGCCGGCGCGTTCGGCATCCGCTCGATCCCGACGCTGATGGTGTTCCGCGAGAAGGTCATCCTTTTCCAGCAGCCCGGCGCGCTGCCGGGCCAAGCTCTCGAGCAGGTGATCAGCCAGGCCAAGACCCTGGACATGGCGAAGGTGCATGCGGAGATGCAAGAGCAGGAGCAGAAGCAAGGCCAGGAGCAGAAGTAACATTAGGGCCGCATGAGCGGCTCCAGGCTCGAGAAGGACAGCTTCGGCACCATCGAGGTGCCCGCCGAGCGCCTGTGGGGCGCGCAGACGGAGCGCAGCCGCCGCTTCTTCCGCATCTCGGGCGAGCGCATGCCGCTCGCGCTGATCTACGCGCTGGCGCTCGTCAAGAAAGCGGCGGCCAGCGTCAATGCCGACCTCGGCCTGCTTTCGAAAGAGAAGGCGCAAGCCATCGCGCGCGCGGCCGATGAGGTGCTGACTGGCCGCCACGACGCGGAATTTCCGTTGGTGGTATGGCAGACCGGCTCGGGCACCCAGACCAACATGAACGTCAACGAAGTGCTCGCCAACCGCGCTTCCGAGCTGCTCGGCGGCGAGCGCGGCCAAAAGCGCCTGGTGCACCCCAACGACGACGTGAACCTCGGGCAATCCTCGAACGACATTTTTCCCACCGGGATGCACATCGCCGCGGCGCGCGCGCTCCGGGACGAGGTGCTTCCGGCCGTGGAGGCGCTCACCGCCACGCTGCAGAAGAAGACCGACGCGTTCGCTTCCATCATCAAGATGGGGCGCACCCATCTGCAAGATGCGACGCCGCTGACGCTCGGCCAGGAATTCTCCGGCTACGTCGCGCAGCTCGGGCATGCGTCCGCGGCCCTGCGCGCCGCTTTGCCGGCGCTGCACGAGCTGGCCATCGGCGGCACCGCCGTCGGCACAGGTTTGAATACGCATCCCGAATTCGCCGCCCGCGCCTGCGCGCGGATCTCCGAGGAAACCGGCGTTCCGTTCGTCGAAGCGAAGAACAAGTTCGCCGCCCTCGGCGGGCATGAGGCCCTGTTGTTCGCGCATGGCGCCCTCAAGACCCTGGCGGCCGCCGCGTCGAAGATCGCCAACGACATCCGGCTGCTGAGCTCCGGCCCGCGCTCCGGGCTGGGCGAGCTGCGCATCCCGGAGAATGAGCCCGGCAGCTCCATCATGCCGGGCAAGGTCAATCCCACCCAAGCCGAAGCGCTCACCATGCTGGCGGCGCAGGTGATCGGCAACGATACTGCGCTCGCCATCGGCGGCGCCTCCGGCCACCTCGAGCTCAATGTCTACAAGCCGATGATCATCCATGCTTTCCTGCAGAGCGCGCGGCTGCTCGCCGATGGCTGCCGCTCGTTCGAAGAGCATTGCGCCCGCGGCATCGAGCCCAACGAAGCGCGCATCCGCGAACTGGTCGAGGGCTCGCTGATGCTGGTGACCGCACTGGCGCCGCACATCGGCTATGACCGCGCCGCGGAGATCGCGAAGAAAGCGCACCACGACGGCAGCACCCTGCGTGAAGCCGCGCTGGCGCTCGGCTATGTCAGCGCCGCGGACTTCGAACGCTGGGTGCGCCCCGAGGCGATGACCGGGCCGGGCCGGTGATCGTTGTCCTGATTTCAGGCCGCGGCAGCAACATGCGCGCGCTGCTCGATGCCGGGCTGCCGGTGAGCGCGGTGATCAGCAATCGCGCCGACGCCGAAGGGCTGTCGCTGGCCGCGGCGCGCGGAGTGACGACGCGCGTGGTCGAGCATCGACGTCATGCCACGCGCGAAGCGTTCGAAGCCGCGCTGGCAGCCGAGATCGATCGCTCTGCGCCGCGCCTGATTGCACTCGCCGGTTTCATGAGGATCCTCACCCCCGGGTTCACCGCGCGTTACGCCGGGCGGCTGCTCAATATCCACCCGTCGTTGCTGCCCGCGTTTCCCGGGCTGCGCACTCACGAGCGCGCCCTCGCCGCCGGTGTCAAGGTGCACGGCTGCACCGTCCACTTCGTGACCGCGGAGCTCGACCACGGTCCGATCGTGGTGCAGGCGGCGGTGCCGGTGCTCGCCGACGACGACGCTGCCAAGCTGGCCGCGCGTGTTCTGGAACAGGAGCACGTGGTCTATCCTCGCGCGGTGCGCTGGTTCCTCGACGGTCGGCTCGACCTTCGCAATGGCGTGGTCCACGTAAAAGGCGGCGATGCGCAACTGGTTCTGCCTCGTTAGCCTCGCGCTGTGCGCCAGCGCGGCGGCCGACGGCCCTCCGCCGGCGCGGGTCGAGATCGAATTCGAGCTCATGCGCAATGGCAGCACCATGGCCGAGGTCGTCGAGCGGCTCGAGCATGCCAACGGAAACTATGTGCTCACGGAAACCTGGAAAGGCAAGGGCATCTACGCACTGCTCGGGCGGGCAAAGCGCGTCAGCGCGGGAACGCTCGGTGCCGACGGTCCGCGGCCGACCGAGTACATGGACGAGCGCAGCGGCCGCGACACCCAGCGCGTTTTCATCGACTGGAAGGCGAACACCATCACGCGCCGCTACAAGGGCAAGACGAGCACCGAGCCGGTGCCGGCCGATACCCAGGACCGGCTGTCGTTCCTGCTCGCGCTGGCTTTTGCCTCGCGCAACGGCCAGCTGGTCACCTTCCACGTCGTCGACGGCCGCGGCATGTCGCACCATACGTATCAACCCGCCGGACGCGAGAAGCTAGCGACGCCGGCCGGCGAGTTCGACGCGGTCAAGATGACGCGGCGTAACGAGGGCTCGGGGGATGTGGTCGAAATCTGGCTTGCGGCCAACCGCAGCTACCTGCCGGTCCGTATCGTGATCCTCGAGAAGGACGGCACGCGCTACGAGCACATCGTCACGCGCATGTCGCCGTGAGAGTGACGCGCGCGCTGCTGGCGCACGCCGGCGGCGCCGCTTCGATGGTCCTGCGCGGCGACGCCCCGGCCGACCAGCTCCTGTCGCGCTACTTCCGCGAGCACCGAAACCTCGGCCAGAACGACCGCGCTTTCGTCGCGGAAACCGTGTTCGCGGTATTGCGGCGCAAGCGTTCGCTCGAGGCGGCGAGCGGCGCCTCCGCGCCGCACGCGTTGGTCGCCGCGGCGCTTTTGCGAGTGCTCGGCCACTCCGCGCGCTCGATGCAGGGGCTGATCGACGAGAACCTTCTGGCCCGGATCCGGCAGACCAGCACGTCCGAGTGGTCAGCGGCGGTGCGCGCGGATCTGCCCGACTGGTTATGGGAACGTCTCGCCGGCCAATACGGCGCTGAAGAGGCGCTGCGCATCGCGCACGGACTGCTGAACCCTGCGCCGCTCGACTTGCGCGTCAATCTCGCGCGCAGTGAGCGCGACGCCGCGCAGCAGCGCCTCGCCGTCGACGGCATCGAGTCGAAGCCCACGCCATACTCGCCGGCGGCGCTGCGCGTCGCCGGAAAGCCGGCGATCAATCGTCATGACCTTTTTACCCAGGGTCTGGTTGAAGTTCAGGACGAGGGCAGTCAACTTCTCGCTTGGTTGCTCGCGCCGCGCCGCGGCGAGATGATCGCCGACTATTGCGCCGGCGCCGGCGGCAAGACGCTTGCGGCAGCGATGCTGATGCGCGGCACCGGGCGCATTTATGCGATGGACGTCTCGGCCAAGCGCCTGGCCGCGCTCGCGCCGCGCGCGGCGCGCGCCGGGGTCACCAACGTGCACACCCTGGTGCTCGGCGAAGACGATGCGCGCGCCCGCCGGCTCGCCGGGAAGCTCGATCGTGTGCTGGTCGATGCGCCGTGCAGCGGCTTCGGTACCCTGCGGCGCAACCCTGATCTCAAATGGCGGCACGGCCCGCGGGCGATTGCCGAGCTATCGACAAAGCAGCGCGCGATCCTCGCCGCTGCCGCGCGCCTGGTGAAGTCGGGTGGCCGCCTGGTTTATGCCACCTGCAGTATCCTGCACGACGAAAACGATGCCGTGGCGGACGCCTTCCAGGCTTCCCACTCGGAATTCCGTCCGCTTTCCGCAGCAGCGGTGCTGGCCGCGCAGCGCGTCACGCTCGATACCGGCGAGCGTCTGCGGCTTTGGCCACATTTGCACGACACGGATGGCTTTTTTGCCGCCGTGTTCGAGCGCGCTACGTGAGCGGAGTGCGAAAATCTCCACACCGAGAGCCAGCGAAGTGAGCACTGACCGGGGCATTCGCGTAGAATGGCAAAGCCTTCAATAACGACACTAGGTCACTAATCTGATGGTATTTTCCGGCTGGCTCGACCTCCCTTGGTGGGGGTTCATCATCGTAGCGCTCGTGCTGACTCACATCACGATTGCCTCGGTGACCATCTACCTGCACCGCCACCAGGCGCACCGCGCGCTGGAACTGCACCCGGTGGTGTCGCATTTCTTTCGCCTCTGGCTCTGGCTCACTACCGGCATGGTGACCAAGGAGTGGGCCGCAATCCATCGCAAGCATCACGCCAAGGTCGAGACCCCCGAGGATCCGCATAGCCCGCAAGTGCACGGCATCAACCGCGTGCTCTGGCTGGGCGTGTTCCTGTACGTAAAGGAGTCGGCGAACAAGGAAACGATGGAGCGCTATGGTCACGGCACGCCCGATGACTGGATGGAGCGCAACGTCTATACGCCAAATTCCGTGTGGGGCCTGTGGCTAATGGGCGCGGTCAACATCGCGCTGTTCGGCCTGATTCCGGGCATGCTGATCCTGCTGACGCAGATTATCTGGATTCCATTCTGGGCCGCGGGCGTGATCAACGGCATCGGGCACTGGTTCGGCTACCGCAGCTACGACGTGGCGGACGCGAGCACCAACATCGTGCCGTGGGGCATCCTGATCGGCGGCGAAGAGCTGCACAACAACCACCACGCCTTCGCTTCCTCGGCGCGGCTCTCGTCGAAGTGGTACGAGTTCGACATCGGGTGGATGTACATCTGCATCCTGGAGTCGCTCGGCCTCGCGACGGTAAAGCGTCTCGCGCCGAAGCCGCGCTTTGCGCACCCGAAGGCCGCGGTCGATCTCGATACGCTGCACGCCGTCATCGCCAACCGCTATGACGTGCTGTCGCGCTACACGAAGTCGTTCCGTCGCACGTATGCGGAAGAGCTCAAGAGATTGCGTCAGTGGTCGCCGGCGGATGCGGAGGTATTGCATTCCCTGAAGCGCGCGCTGCTGCGCGGCCAGGCCGCCGCGGGTAGCGAGGGGGCAAGGCTGGCCGAGGCGCTGAAGAATTCGCGCGCGCTCGCCACCGCGCTTGCCATGCGCCACGAGCTGGCCGCCTTATGGGACCGCTCCAGCGCGTCCAAGGAGCAGCTCCTGCGCCAGCTGCAGGACTGGTGCCGGCGCGCCGAGGCCAGCGGCATTGCGCCGCTCGTCGATTTTTCGCAGCGCCTGCGTTCCTACGCCCTCGCGTAGCAAGGGCGTTGCCCACGTAGCTTTCCCCTGACAGCGGCGCGCTGAGCGCGCCGCTGTCGCATGCTGCTCCTGTCAGCAGTCCGTCGACAAAAAGATGGTCGGGTCCTTGATATGCACGCCGGAACGCGGCTGCATAGCATCAAGCGGCCTCTAAATTGCATCGCCTCGACGGCACGCAACTTTCAAACGGAGCATCATGAAATCGCTTTCACTCACAAGCGCGGCCATCGCAGCCCTCGGGCTCGGAATCGCCGCGCCGTCATTGGCGCAATCTCCGCCGCAAACCACCGCGCCGCAAACCACCGACCCGCAAACGACCGACACCTGGCGCATGCCGTACGAGCGCGGGTTCTGGGGGCATGTCGGCATCAGCTTCGGTCAGTCCAAGCTCGATGACGTAACCTGCACGCCGGGCTTGCGTTGCGACGACAAGGACCAGGCGTTCAAGCTGTATGCCGGGGGGCGCTTCAACAATATCTTGGGCCTCGAGTTCGGCGTGCTGAACATCGGCAAGTTCTTTGCCAATGGCGGCGAGGCTGACGGCTGGGGCGCCGATGCCGCCCTGATCGCCGGGATCCCGATTGGCGCGAATTCGGCGATCTTCGGCAAGGCCGGGGTGATCTATGCCCGCACTGAGATCAGCGCCACGACGCCGGTGATTACGGAGGGCAAGGAGCGTGGGTGGGGCGGGCGCTGGGGCGTCGGCGCCCAGCTTGGACTAACGAAGGACTGGGCCCTGCGCGCCGACTTCGACCGCTACCGCCTCCCGTTCCCCGGCGACCACCGGGATCTCGAGACGATGATGCTCGGGGTGCAATACACCATCCGTTAGGACGCGGATCGCCAACGAAAAGGCTCGCTCGCGCGGGCCTTTTTTATTTCAGCTTGGTTTCTTTGTAGAGGACGTGCTTGCGCGCCTTCGGATCGTATTTCTTGATCTCCAGCTTGTCCGGCGTGGTGCGCTTGTTCTTGGTGGTGGTATAGAAGTGGCCGGTGCCGGCCGAGGACTCGAGCTTGATCTTTTCGCGCATGGCTACTTCCCTTTGTTTTTCGCTTTGATCTCGGCGAGGACGGCCTCGACGCCGAGCTTGTCGATGCGCCGCAGTCCGGCAGTGGAGACACGCAGGCGGACCCACCGGTTCTGGGTCTCGACCCAGAAGCGGCGATAGTGCAGGTTGGGCTGGAAGGTGCGGATCGTCTTATTGTTGGCGTGCGAGACGAGGTGGCCCTTCATCGGCTTCTTGCCGGTGACCTGGCAGACACGGGACATTGCAGACTCCAGAACGCGAAAGGCGCGAATTTTACTATAACAATCCGCGTTCTGCGAATGAAATGGCCTGGTTTCCGGCGATGATGAAGTGGTCCAGGACCTTAACGTCGACCAGCGCGAGCGCCTCCCGCAGGTTGCGTGTCAACAGCTCGTCCGCCTGGCTTGGCTGCGCCACGCCCGAGGGATGGTTGTGCGCGAAGATCACCGCGGCGGCGTTGCGGGCGAGCGCCGCCTTCACAATCTCGCGCGGGTAGACGCTGGTCTGCGTAAGCGTGCCGGTGAAGGCCTCCTGGATCTCAATGACTTTATGCTGCGCATCCAGCCATATGCACACAAAGACTTCCTCTTCCCGGCGACTTAGAGACAGGCGCAGATAGTCGCGCACTGCGCCGGGCGAAGTCAGCGCCGCGCTTCTCTTGAGCTCCTCCTGTAGCGCGCGCCGCGCGAGCTCGATAGCGGCGGCGAACTGCGCCGCCTTCGCGGGACCCAGACCCTTGATCTGGCCGAGGCGGGCCCCGGCTTCCAGCACGCCACCGACGCTCTTGAATCGATGGACCAGCTCGCGGCCCAGATCGACCGCGCTTTTTCCCCGCAATCCCGTACGCAGCAGCACAGCGAGGAGCTCCGCGTCGCTTAGCACCCCCGCGCCCTGTGTCAAAAGCCGCTCGCGCGGGCGCTCGGCCAGCGGCCAGTCCGAAATCGCCATGTCCGGGGCTTTCCCCTTAAAATCCCTTCCCCCCTTAACGAGGTTGGTTCTATGGGGTTGACCGGCAAGCGCGTCCTCCTGGGCATCACCGGCGGCATCGCGGCCTACAAGGCCGCCGAGCTGACGCGCCTGCTGGTGAAGGCCGGGGCGGATGTGCGAGTCGCCATGACGCAGGCCGCCACCCGGTTCGTCGGCACGGCGACGATGCAGGCGCTTTCGGGCCAGCCGGTATGGACCGACCTGTGGGACGCCCGCGTCAATGACGCCATGGGGCACATCGAGCTGTCGCGCGACCGCGAGCTGATCCTGGTGGCGCCGGCGTCGGCCGACTTCCTGGCGAAGCTGGCGCATGGTTTTGCGGACGACTTGCTCTCCACGCTATGCGTGGCAAGGCGTTGCCCGCTGATGGTGGCGCCGGCGATGAATGTCGAGATGTGGCAGAACGCTGCGACTGCGCGCAACGCCGAGGCGCTGCGGGTCGACGGAGTGACGATCATCGGACCGGCGTCGGGAGGCCAGGCGTGCGGCGAGCTGGGCATGGGACGCATGACCGAGCCGGCGGAGATCCTCACCGACCTGCAGTTTTTTTTTCAGCCGAAAACGCTGGAAGGCCGGCGCGTGGTGGTCACCGCGGGTCCGACCGAGGAGCCGATTGACCCGGTCCGCGTCCTCACCAACACCAGCTCCGGGAAAATGGGCTACGCGGTCGCGCGCGCGGCGCGCGAAGCCGGCGCCGAGGTGACGCTGATCAGCGGCCCGGTGTCGCTGCCGACGCCGCCGGGCGTGGCGCGCGTCGATGTGCGCACCGCCAAGGAAATGTTCGACGCGGTCAAGAAGGACGCGAAAGGCGCCGACGTATTCATCTCAGTGGCCGCGGTCGCCGACTACCGCGTCAAGAACTATTCCGCGCAGAAGATCAAGAAAGCAAACGGCCACTTGTCGCTCGAGCTGGAGGAAAACCCGGACATCCTGGCCTGGGTGGCGGGTCTGCCGAAGGCGCCGTTCTGTGTCGGCTTCGCCGCCGAAAGCGAGAACCTGGCGCAGAACGCGAAAGCCAAGCTGGCGAAAAAGAAGTTGCCGCTGATCGTCGGCAACCTGGCGCAGGACGCGCTCGGCCGCGACGACAGCGCGATCACGCTCTACGATGCCAACGGCGAGCATCGCGTCGCCCCCGGCCCCAAGATTGAGCTCGCCCGCAAGCTGGTCGAGCACGTCGCCGCACAGCTTCCGCGCCGCAAATGAGGAAGCTCGAGGTCAAGATCCTCGACGAGAGGATCCGCAGCATGCTGCCGCACTATGCTTCCAGCGGGGCAGCGGGGCTTGATCTGCGCGCCTGCATGGATTCACCTCTCACCCTGCAGGCCGGCGAAAGCCAGATGGTCTCTTCTGGGGTCGCCATCCACGTCGGTGACCCGGGTTACGCCGCGGTCATCCTTCCCCGCTCAGGATTGGGAGCGAAGAATGGCATCGTGCTCGGCAACCTCGTCGGCCTGATCGACTCCGACTATCAGGGGCCGCTGATGGTTTCGCTATGGAACCGCGGCAAAGCGGCTTTCACCATCCAGCCGATGGACCGCATCGCGCAGTTGGTGGTGGTGCCGGTGGTGCAGGTCGAGTTCCAGGTGGTGGAAGAATTCGCCGCCAGCGCGCGCGGCGTCGGTGGTTTCGGCTCGACCGGGAACGCCTAGCGAGGCTACTCGTGCTCGCGGCGCAGCGGAATGAGCTGCCCCTTCATCAGCACCGGTACCACTGCGCAGCGGTCGAGCTGCGCGCAGAAGCGCACGTCGTCGGCGTAACCCAGGGCGATCAGGTTGCGGCCGGAATCGCTCGCGCAGAAATCGGCCTCGAGCGCGCCACTCGACGGCAACTCACCGTGCACCCTCGCTTCGGGCAGCGCACGCGCGATCTCGCCGGCGGCGAGCGCGTCCTCCACTGCATACTGGTTGTTGCGCCCCGCCATGAGAAGCGTGATCGGCACGCCGCGCTTGCGCGCCAGGCGTCCGGCGGCGCCGGCGACGGCGCGCCGGTTGAGCGTCGAGCCGACGAGGACGATGGTCTCGGGTCCGGACGCGCTGAGCAGGCACTCGGCGCCGTTGCTCGAGGTGAATGCCAGGGTCTTGCCCGCATAGTTGTGGCGCATGAGCTCGAGCGGGCTGTTGTTGTGACGGCAATTGGGCAGCTTGCGTCCGCCGCGTTCGCCCGCGGTCACTTCTCCGGTGCAGTCCTCGGCGCTGGCGACCGGCCTGACTGCCGCCATGCCCATTTCGAGCGCGGTGATCATGGTCGCGCTCGCGCGCAGCGAATCGATCATCACGACGACGCCGCCGCGTTTCCGCGCCTCGAGCGCGCCGTGCACCCCGACGCCGAGGAAGATTTCCAGACCGTGCAGGTGCATCTCGCGGAAAGTGTCGCCGCGCAATCCGGTGCGCAGGGTGGCGAGCGCCAGAGCCTCCTCCGGCGGCACGTTGCCGAGGTTCACTCCCGCTCCAAGCGCACGGATCATCCACAGCTGCTGCTCCTTGCGCGGCGCCTCGAATACCAGCCGTTCGGCGCCGACATTATCGACGATCCGCTCGATCATCTCGACCGCAGGTTTGCCATTGCGGTCGTAGATGCCCACGGTGCCCGACTCGCGCGCCTCCAGAATGACCTTGTCGGCGCCGGCTTCCAGCTCCCGAACGATCGCGGCGCAACGCTCGTCGATGCCGATGCGGGCGTCCTCGTCAGCATCCTTCTTGCCCACCTCGCTCCACACCCTGAATCCCGCCGCCCGGGCCTGGGCAATGAGCCCGAGCTTTTCGTCTTGGCTCATCGGGTGCACGCCGTTGGACACCTCGATCATGGCCAAGCCGAGATCGCGTGCGCCGTCGAGGAACTCACCGACGCGGTCCTGCGCGAATGCGATCTCGAGGAACGTGCCGCCGCTGCAGGTCTGGATCCCGGCCGCGCGATAAATCTGGACCTTGTCGCGCAACGTGGCCGCGGGCGTCAGCCGCGCCGTGGCCCATCCGAGCTTCACCACATCGATCCACTCGGCGGCGATCGCAACGCGGTCACGGGCCTCGGCGGGGCCGAGTCCGCCATCGAGCACCGAGGTAATGGCGCTCGCGCGTGGCTTAACCGGTACGACGGGGTAGTCGATTGCGCCAAAAGGATGGCGCGTAGGGGGTGTCAGGACTCGTAAAGGGTCGGCGGCCATGGCTGTTGCAGCGTGCCACGGATCGCCCGTTTCCTTGATGCCGCCTGCAAAGACTCTTACGGACCTTGAGAGACTTTTACAGAACCTCAGGCAAGAGAGTCCGCCCAGATGGTGCGGGCCCAGCTCCAGGCGTAGTTGCCCTCCGCTTCGCTGCGCGCGGCGGACACGCCACCTGAGCCTTTCACGGCGACCAGCGTGCCCTGGTTCGGCTCCCACTCGTGCACCGAGGACACGCGAATCGCTTCCTTCGGCGAGACGAAGCTGTAGCAGGTGTTGATGATCTTTAGCGGCTCGGGACTGCGGCCGTTCAACAACTCCACGATCGCGGCTGCCGCGATCTTGGCGTGATTGTTGGCCATGCTGGCCGACTTCGGCATCGCCGGCGCCGACAGGGTGGCGTCGCCGAGCACATGCACGCCCTTCACCGCCTTCGATTCCATGGTGCGCCAGTCGACGTCGCACCAGCGGTTGTTGGTCGTGATCAGGCCCGACTTCTGCGCAATATCGGCGGCACGGTGCGGCGGCACTACGTTCAGCACGTCGCCCTTCACGTCGTCGAGCTCGAGCTTCACGGTGCGCGCATTCCCGTCGACCGCGATTGCTCGGGAGTTGCCTCGGTACTCGATGATGTTGGGATAGAGCTCGCTCCAGGCGCGCTTGAAGAGGCCGGCCTTGGAGGTCACGTCCGGGTTGGCGTCGAGCACCAGCACCTTGGAGCGAGACTTGGCTTCCTTGAAGTACGCTGCGACCACGCTTGCGCGCTCGTACGGACCCGGCGGGCAGCGGTACGGCGCCATCGGGACGGACAGGATGTAGACCCCGCCATCGCGCATTTGCTCGAGCTGCTGGCGCAGCGCCAGGGTCTGCGGGCCCGCTTTCCAGGCATGAAGCACGCTGCCCGCCTGCATCGCCGCTTCGTAGCCCTGGACTTCGCCATAGTTGAAATCGATGCCCGGCGAGACGATCAGGCGCTCGTAGGCGAGATCGCCGCCGCGCGCCAGGCGCACTGCTTTCTTGGCCCCGTCGATCGCCGTGACCTCGTCGCGGACCACCTGAATCCCCTGCCGGCGCAGCGCATCGTAGTTCCGGCTGATGTCCGGCAGGCTGGAATAGCCGCCGAGCACCAGGTTCGAGATCGGGCAGGAGACGAAGGACGACTCGCGCTCGACCAGCACCACCTCGATCGACGGATCCCACTTGCGGATGTACTTCGCTGCCGTAGCGCCTCCGAACCCGCCGCCCACGACCACCACGCGGGCCTTGGAGGGCGTCGCTGTTGCGCAGCCAGCAAGAGAAGCCGCGCCGGCCAGCTTGAGAAACTCGCGTCGCTTCATGGCCGTTACCTCTTCTGCGCGGCGTACCAGCCCGCGATGGAGTCGATCTGCGCGTCGGTGTAGCCCTTGGCGATCTGATGCATCACCGTGGCGGGCCGCTGCCCGTCGCGGAACGCGCGCATCTGCGTCGCGATGTGCTCGCGCGGCAGGCCGGCGAGCGGAACGACGTCCTTGGTCACGGCGCGGCCATCGGTGCCGTGGCAAATGGCGCAGGCAGAGGCGAGGTTGCGGGCGGCGGTGTCCTGGGCGAGGGCAGTCGGCGCCAGGCAGAGGGCGCCAACGATTGCGAGGCTGCGAACCATGAGGTCTCCCGTGATGGGGCGAACCATACCCCGGACCCCTGAAAAAGCAAAGGCCGCCTCGGACTGCCCGGGCGGCCTTTGCTTATAACTGCGGAAACGGCTACGCCACGGCGGCCGGTTCCTCCTCGAACTTGAGCTTCAGCTTCTCGTCCTCGCCGATGTCGATGCTGACCTTGCCGCCGTGCTGGAGGCGTCCGAACAGCAGCTCGTCGGCCAGCGCGCGCCGGATCGTGTCCTGGATCAGCCGCGCCATCGGCCGCGCACCCATCAGCGGGTCGAAGCCCTTCCTGGCGAGGTGCTCCTTCAGCGCCGGGGTGAAGCTCGCTTCGACCTTCTTCTCGGCGAGCTGCTCATCGAGCTGAATCAGGAACTTCTCCACCACCCGCATGATCGTGTCCTGGTTGAGCGCGCCGAAGGAGATCACCGCGTCCAGGCGGTTGCGGAACTCCGGCGTGAACATGCGCTTGATCGCCTCCATCTCGTCGCCGAGCTTGGTCGACGGCGTGAAGCCCATCTGCGTGCGCGCCAGCGATTCGGCGCCCGCGTTGGTCGTCATCACGATGCAGACGTTGCGGAAGTCGGCCTTGCGGCCGTTGTTGTCCGTCAAGGTCCCGTGGTCCATGACCTGCAACAGGATGTTGAAGATGTCCGGATGCGCCTTCTCGATCTCGTCGAGCAGCAGCACCGAGTAAGGCTTCTTCGTGATCTGCTCGGTGAGCAGGCCGCCCTGCTCGAACCCCACGTACCCCGGCGGCGCGCCGATCAGGCGGCTCACCGCGTGGCGCTCCATGTACTCCGACATGTCGAAGCGGATGAGCTCGATGCCCATGCAGTACGCGAGCTGCCGGGCGACCTCGGTCTTGCCGACCCCGGTGGGCCCGCTGAACAGGAAGTTGCCGATCGGCTTCTGCGGATTGCCCAGCCCCGAGCGCGCCATCTTGATGGCCGAGGCGAGCGCGTCGATCGCCGCGTCCTGGCCGAATACCACGGCCTTTAAATCTCTGTCCAAATTCGCCAGGGCGCTACGGTCATCCGACGAAACGCTGCGCGGCGGGATGCGGGCGATCTTGGCGATGATCTCCTCGATCTCCGACTTGCCGATGACCTTCTTCTGCTTGGCCTTGGGCGCGATGCGCTGCGCGGCGCCGGCCTCGTCGATCACGTCGATCGCCTTGTCCGGCAGGTGGCGGTCGTTGATGTAGCGCGCCGAAAGCTCGGCCGCGGTGGTGAGCGCGTTGGCGGTGTACTTGACGCTGTGGTGCGCCTCGAAGCGGCTCTTCAAGCCCTTCAGGATCTCCACCGTCTCGTCGACCGACGGCTCGATCACGTCGATCTTCTGGAAGCGCCGCGAGAGCGCGTGGTCCTTCTCGAACACGCCGCGGTACTCGTTGTAGGTGGTCGCGCCGATGCACTTCAGCTGGCCGGTGGAGAGCACCGGCTTGAGCAGGTTGGAGGCGTCCAGCGTGCCGCCCGAGGCCGCGCCGGCGCCGATCACGGTGTGGATCTCGTCGATGAACAGGATCGCGTTGGGGTTGTCGACCAACTGCTTCAGCACCGCCTTCAGCCGCTGCTCGAAGTCGCCGCGGTACTTGGTGCCGGCGAGCAGCGCGCCCATGTCGAGCACGTAGACCGTCGACTTGGTGAGCAGATCGGGCACGTTGCCCTCGACGATGCGGCGCGCGAGGCCCTCGGCGATCGCGGTCTTGCCGACGCCAGCTTCCCCGACCAGCAGCGGGTTGTTCTTGCGGCGGCGGCAGAGCGTCTGCACCACGCGCTCGAGCTCCTTGTCGCGGCCGATCAGCGGGTCGATCTTGCCGGCGAGCGCCTGCGCGTTCAGGTTCTGGGTGTAGTTGTCGAGCGGGCTGTTGGACGTTTCGGTCTGGGTTTCCTGCTCGGCATCCTGGTCGGCGTTCTTGCCCTGGGCCTGCGGCGTCTTGGTGATGCCGTGGGAGATGTAGTTGACGACGTCGAGGCGCGCGATGCCCTGCTGCTGCAGGAAGTACACCGCATGCGAGTCCTTCTCGCCGAAGATCGCCACCAGCACATTGGCGCCGGTGACTTCCTTCTTGCCGGACGACTGGACATGCAGGATGGCGCGCTGGATCACGCGCTGGAAGCCGAGCGTGGGCTGGGTGTCGACCTCGCGGTCCGCCGCGATGCGCGGGGTCTGCTCGGCGATGTGCTGCGTCAGGTTCTTGCGCAGCTCGTCCATGTTGGCGCCGCAGGCACGCAGCACCTCGGCCGCGGTCGGGTTGTCCAGCAACGCGAGGAGCAGATGCTCGACCGTGATGAACTCGTGGCGCTTCTGGCGCGCCTCGACGAACGCCATGTGCAAGCTGACTTCCAACTCCTGCGCGATCATTCCTGGCCTTTCACTTTCACCTACGTTGGTTCCATAACGCACTGTAACGGATGCTGGTGCTTCCGAGAGTATGCCGCGACTTGCTGCACTTTGGTGGTGGCAACGTCGTTCGGATAGACCCCACAGACGCCGATGCCTTCCCGGTGCACCTTGAGCATGACCTGGGTGGCCCGCTCGCGGCTCATGCTGAAGAACTTTTGCAAGACCACCACCACGAATTCCATGGGTGTGTAGTCGTCATTGAGCAGCATGACCTTGTACATCGGCGGAGGCTTCAGCTTGCTGCGCTGCGCCTCCAGTAGGGTGTCGTCCTTGTGCTGCGCCATTCCGCGTTGCTGTGCGCCCGGTGCGGTCTCCAGTCGCCTGCTCGCGGTCTATCCTAATCAATGTGGGGGGAGGGTGCAATGCGACGAAGGGAGCGCGGGAGCCGGAATACGGCGTTTTTTCAGGCTCTTGACGACTCCCCGGAGGGGCGCTTATAACGGCGCCAGTGTTTGGATACAGGCTGTCTGTTTGCCACTCAAGAGGGCGGCGGGGCGTGATTCAGGCATGGCTCGGGTCCCAAAAACGCCCGGTAGCTCAAATCAACAAATCAGGGAGAGGGTATGGCAACAGGCACCGTGAAGTGGTTCAACGACGCGAAGGGCTACGGCTTCATCACGCCGGATGACGGCAGCGAAGACCTGTTCGCGCATTTTTCGGCGATCAACATGTCGGGCTTCAAGACCCTGAAAGAGGGCCAGAAGGTCAGCTTCGACGTGGTGCAGGGGCCCAAGGGGAAGCAGGCCTCGAACATCCAGAAGAGCTAGTCAGCGCCGGCAAGAATAAGAAAGGCCGCCTGCAGGCGGCCTTTTTCTTTGTGGGGCTTTTTCCTACATCCTTTCGATCATGGCCTGGCCGAAGCCCGAACACGAAACCTGCTTGGCGTCCTTCATCTGGCGCGCGAAATCGTAGGTCACGATCTTGTCGGCGATGGTTTTCTCCATCGAGCGCAGGATGGCGTCGGCGGCCTCCACCCAGCCTATGTGGCGCAGCATCATCTCGGCCGACAGGATTTCGGAGCCCGGATTGACGTAGTCCTTGCCGGCGTACTTCGGCGCGGTGCCGTGGGTGGCCTCGAACATCGCCACCGTGTCGCTCATGTTCGCGCCTGGGGCGATGCCGATGCCGCCCACCTCGGCGGCGAGGCCATCCGAGATGTAGTCGCCATTCAAATTAGTGGTGGCGAGCACGTCGTACTCCGCCGGCCGCAGCAGCACCTGCTGCAGCATCGCGTCGGTGATCACGTCCTTGATGACGATGTCCGGCCCGCCCTTCGGGTTCTTGAAGCTGTGCCACGGGCCGCCGTCCACCGGCTTGGCGCCGAATTCCTTCACCGCAAGCTGGTAGCCCCAGTCGCGGAAGCCGCCCTCGGTGAACTTCTGGATGTTGCCCTTGTGCACCAAGGTGACGTTCCTGCGCTTGTTGTCGATGGCGTACTGGTAGGCCTTGCGGATCAAGCGCTCCGAGCCCTCGATCGAGATCGGCTTGATGCCGATCGCGGAGGTGTTGGGGAAGCGGATCTTCTTGACCTTCATTTCCTTGATCAGGAAGTCGATCACCTTCTTCGCCTCCGGGGAGTTGGCCGGCCACTCGATGCCGGCGTAGATGTCCTCGGAGTTCTCGCGGAAGATCACCATGTCGACGTCTTCCGGCTTCTTCAGCGGCGACGGCACGCCCTTGAACCAGCGCACCGGGCGCAGGCAGACATAGAGGTCGAGCTCCTGGCGCAGCGCGACGTTGATGGAGCGGATGCCGCCGCCGACCGGCGTGGTCAACGGGCCCTTGATCGACACCACGTATTCCTTCGCCGCCGCCAGCGTTTCCTCCGGCAGCCAGACGTTCTCGCCGTAGATCTTGCAGGACTTTTCGCCGGCGAACATTTCCATCCAGACGATCTTCTTCTTGCCGCCGTAGGCCTTGTTCACCGCGGCGTCGACCACCTTCAGCATCACCGGCGTGATGTCCACGCCCGTGCCATCGCCCTCCATGTACGGAATGATCGGATTGGTGGGTACGGAGAGCGAAAAGTCCTTGTTGACCTTGATCTTCTCGCCGCCGGAGGGAATTTTGATGTGTTGGTAGGCCATAGGGGGCGGAATTATATAAGAGCACCGTTGGTGTGCCGCGACGCGAGCGGCACGCGCTCGATGACCCCAGAATCATATTTTATGGTTTAAAAACAGTACGTTATTAAAGACGAACGCCTATTCGCCCCTTGTTGAATAGAATGCGCGCCGGTGGTCAACCTCCGCGGCCCTTGGCGCGTTAATCCGTTCCGGGGAGTAGCGGACCATCGCGTACACCCGCGTTTCGAACACTAAAGGAGAAGGAAATGAACAAGCTGCTGTCCGTGATCGTTGCCGCGATGTTTGCGGTGGTTAGCGCTTCCGCCTTCGCAGCGTCGCACGCTGGCGCGCAGACGAAGGACGAGAAGAAGACCGAGAAGAAGGCCGAGAAGAAGGCCAAGGCGAAGCCGGAGTCCGAAAAGACTCAGGCGGAGAAAGACGCCGCCAAGAAGAAGGCGGCGGCGAAGAAAGACGCGCCCAAGAAAGATGCCAAGGCCGCGCCCAAAAAAGACGAAATGAAGAAGTAAGCTACCCGCTTACGAACGACAAAAAGGCAGGGAAACCCCCTGCCTTTTTCAATTCATGCGACTGATCGCTCTCGTCCTCACCATCACCGCTGCATCGGCGCTGGCACAGCCAATGCCCGTAACGGAGCTGCGCGCGGGCATGCACCTCATCCGCGCCGAAGTGGCGTCCGATTTTTCCACCCGGTCGCGCGGCCTGATGCACCGCAAGGGGCTCGCGCCGAACGCCGGCATGCTGTTCATCTTCGATGGGCCGTCGAAGCAGTGCATGTGGATGAAGAACACGTACATTCCGTTGTCGGTGGCGTTCCTCGACGAGCAGGGCGCCATCATCAACATTGCCGACATGGAGCCGCATAGCGAACAGACACATTGCAGCTCGCGCCCAGCGCTCTACGCGCTGGAAATGACGCGCGGCTGGTTCGCGGAGCGCAATATCAAAGCCGGAACCAGACTCGGCGGTTTAGAGAAGTTGCGTTAAACCAGGAACATCAGTCCGACGCCGGCGAGCGCCAGAATGCGCGCCACCGGGATCCAGATACGCCGTCGAACGTTTGGTGCGGTCTTCCACACCGCCCAGGCCCAGACCCAGTACAGCGCCAGCCGCACCACGTCGAGCAGGTCTCCGACCACCGGCGATCCTGACAGCCGGGCGTCCTCCGCGATCAGCAGCAGGCCGCTGACCGCGCAGGCAAGCCCTGCGCCCCACAGCCACCAGACCTGCCAGAGCGGGACTACAGACCCCCGTTCTGCTGCGCCACCATGCAGTAGAGCATCGGGATCGACAGCATGGTGTTCAAGCGCGAGGTCATGCCGGCCATCCGGGCCGCCTTGGCCTTCTCTTCCGGGCTGACCGTCACCATGCCGAGCGCCTTCTTCTGGTTCGGCCAGATGATGAACCAGACGTTGAACCACATGATCGCGCCGAGCCACATGCCGAGGCCGATCGCGTGATAGCCCTTCTGCAGCGACAGCGCCTGGCCGAGGTAGCCGTTCATCAGGGCGACGATCAGGCCGGTGACGATGGTGGCCATCGCGCCCCAGCGGAACCAGAACAGCGCCGTCGGCGCGATCACCTTGCTCACCGCCGGCTTCTGCTCGTCCGGAATCTTGGGCATCGACGGCGTTTGCACGAAGTTGAAGTACCAGAGCAGGCCGATCCACATCACGCCCGACAGCACGTGCAGCCAGCGGAACACGAAGGCCCACCATGCGTGATCGCTGGCGCGCACCCAGGTGCCGGTCCCCAGCCCGGCGACGATGATGATGACGATCAGGAGGACAACGCCAGCGGTGATGGTGCGGCCGAGCGACTGGAAGAGGGCACCCATGCTTTTCTCCTTTTAGTGTGATGGGTTTGCAGCGAAAAAAGTCTAGATCAGCCCGACCATGGCGGCAAGCGGTTTCCGGGCGCTTTCCGGCTATGCTGGCGCTATGCCGAAGCTCGCCGCCAACCTCTCCATGCTGTTCGTCGAGGTGGAGTTTCTCGAGCGCTTCTCGGCGGCGGCGCGCGCCGGGTTCCGGGCGGTCGAATACCAGTACCCCTACGACTGGAAGCCGGCGGAGATCGCCGCGGCCGCGCGCGACGCGCGCGTCGACGTGCTGCTGCACAACATGCCGCAGGGCGACCCCGCGCGCGGCGAACGCGGTACCGCGTGCCTCACCGGCCGCGAGCAGCGCTTCGCCGAAGATCTCGAGCGTGCAATTGAATATGCGCGCCTGGTTCGCTGCCCCAATCTGCACCTGATGGCCGGCGTGGTTCCGGCCGGCGCCGACCGCGCCGCGCTGCACGCCACCTATGTCGCAAACTTGAAGCACGCCGGGCAGCGCCTGGCCCGCGAAGGCATGCGCGCGCTGATCGAGCCGCTCAGCGAGCGTACCGTGGCCAATTGCTTCCTGCGCTCGAGCGCTCAGGCGGCCCAGGTGCTCGACGAGGTCGCCGCGGACAACGTGCTCCTGCAGTACGACCTGTTCCACATGCAGCTCATGGAAGGCAACCTCGCGCTCACCATCGAGCGGCTGCTGCCGCGCATCGGCCACCTGCAGATCGCCGACGTGCCGGGACGCAACGAGCCGGGCACCGGCGAGATCAACTTCGAGTTCCTGTTCGAGCACATCGACCGCCTGGGCTACGAAGGCTGGATCGGGTGCGAATACAATCCGTCGGGTGATACGCGAGAAGGATTGAAGTGGGCTCGGCGTTACCTGTCGTAACGGCCTTGCGCGAGTTCCTTCCGGAACGCGCGATCCTCCACGAGGAAGAAGACACCCGGCCCTATGAATGCGATGGGCTGACCGCCTATCGCCAGCTGCCTATGGTGGTCGCGATGCCCGAGACCACCGAGCAGGTGCAGCGCATCCTCAAGATCTGTTCGTCGATGAAGGTGCCGGTGGTTCCGCGCGGCGCGGGAACCGGCCTTTCCGGCGGCGCGCTGCCGCCCGGCGACGGCGTGCTGCTGTCGATGGCGAAATTCATGCGCGTGCTGCGCATCGATCCGCTGGCTCGCCTCGCGGTGGTGCAGCCCGGCGTGCGCAACGCCGTGGTCTCCGAAGCTCGCCGCCCCTTTCGGCCTGTACTACGCCCCCGACCCCTCGAGCCAGATCGCCTGCACCATCGGCGGCAACGTCTCGGAGAACTCGGGCGGCGTGCACTGCCTGAAGTACGGGCTCACGTTGCACAACGTGCTCGGCGTGCGCGGCTTCACGATCGACGGCGAGCCGATCGAGCTCGGCGGCGAGGCGCTCGACAGCGCCGGTTATGACCTGCTCGCGCTCGCCATCGGCTCCGAGGGCATGCTGATGGTGGTGACGGAAGTGACGCTGAAGCTGCTGCCCAAACCGCAATGCGCGCGGGTGATCATGGCTTCGTTCGACGACGTCGAGAAGGCCGGCGCCGCGGTCGCCGACATCATCGCCGCCGGTCTGGTGCCGGCAGGACTGGAGATGATGGACCGCCCGGCGACGCGCGCGGTCGAGCAGTTCGTCTCGGCGGGCTACGATCTGGAGGCCGCCGCCATCCTGCTGTGCGAATCCGACGGCACGGCGGAAGAAGTGGAGGACGAGATCGCGCGCATGAAGGCGGTCCTCGCGCATGCCGGTGCGACGCGCATGACGGTGTCGCGCGACGAGGCCGAGCGCCTGCGCTTCTGGTCGGGCCGCAAGGCGGCGTTTCCCGCCGTCGGCCGCATCTCGCCCGACTACTACTGCATGGACGGCACCATTCCGCGCAAGCGCCTGGGCGAGGTCCTGACCTTCATCGCCGCCATGGAGAAAAAGTACGGCTTGCGCTGCCCGAACGTGTTCCACGCCGGAGACGGCAACCTGCATCCGCTGATCCTGTTCGACGCCAACGACCCCGACCAGCTGCATCGCACCGAGCAGTTCGCCGCCGAGGTGCTCGAGAAATGCGTGGCGGTCGGCGGCACGATCACCGGCGAGCACGGCGTCGGCGTCGAGAAAATCAACCAGATGTGCGTGCAGTTCGGCGCCGCCGAGCTGGCACTGTTCCGCGCGGTGAAGCTCGCGTTCGACCCGCACGGGCTGCTGAACCCGGGCAAGGCGGTGCCCACGCTCGCGCGCTGCTCCGAATACGGCGGCATGCGCGTCCACGGCGGCAAGCTGCCGCACCCCGAGCTGCCGCGCTTTTGATCGAGCAGCTCCAGGAGAAGATCCGGGCGGCCGCGCAGGCCCGTGCGCCGCTGCGCGTGCGCGGCGGCGGCACTAAGGATTTCTATGGCAACGCGCTGCACGGCGAGGTCCTCGATACGCGGGCTCATGCCGGCATCGTTGCCTACGAGCCGACCGAGCTCGTGGTGACCGCGAAGTGTGGCACTCCGTTGGGCGAGCTCGAAGCGACGCTCTCTGCAAACCAACAAATGCTGCCCTTCGAACCGCCGCGCTTTGGCGCCGGCGCGACCGTGGGCGGCTGCGTGGCCGCCGGCCTGTCAGGCCCACGGCGGGCAAGCGCGGGCGCGCTGCGCGACTTCGTGCTCGGCGTAAAGCTGATCGACGGCCGGGGGCAGGTGCTCCACTTCGGCGGCCAGGTAATGAAAAACGTCGCGGGTTACGACGTGTCGCGCCTCATCGCCGGTTCGCTCGGCACGCTCGGGCTGATCGCGGAGGTTTCGCTCAAGCTCGCGCCCGCGCCGGCGCACGAGATGACGCTCGTGCTCGAGGCGCCGCAGGCGCGCGCGCTCGAGCTGATGAACCGCTGGGCCGGGCAGCCGTTGCCGCTCAGCGCCAGTGCGTGGCACGACGGCGAGCTGAGCGTGCGGCTTTCCGGCTCGGCGGCAGCGGTACGGGCGGCTGCCACCGCGCTCGGCGGCGAATCGACCGATGCCGGCTTCTGGTCCGGCGTGCGCGAGCACACCGATGCCTTCTTCACCGGCGAAGAGCCGCTGTGGCGGCTCTCGGTTCCCTCGACGACGCCGCCGCTCGAGCTGGAAGGCCGTCAGCTCATCGAATGGAACGGCGCCTTACGCTGGCTGAAGTCGGGAATGCCCGCAAACGCGGTGCGCGAGGCTGCGCGCCGCGCAAAAGGTCATGCAACGCTATTTCGCGCCGCGGACAAGCAGGTCGCCTGCTTCCCGCCGCTGGAGCCGGTGGTGGAGCGCCTGCACCGGCAATTGAAGGCGGCATTCGACCCCGCGGGCATCTTCAACCCGGGTCGCATGCTGGCGGAGCGCTAGGCCTTGGTGAGCTTTTTCTTCTGTGCTTCCACCGCCGAGCGTGCCTGCGTGCCGAGCGTGGTGTCGGGATACCGCGCGAGCAAGCGTGCATACAACTGGATTGACAGCACCGGCTCGCCGGCTTCGCCCGCCTTGGACGCGGCTTCGTACAAGAGCTTCTGCTGCGCCATCCCGGCGAGGTCCTGGGCCGGCTTCGGCGGGAGCAAGGGCGCGGTCGCCTTGGTCGACATGACGTCGGTCATGGCGCTCGCGAAGCGCTGGTCCGAGGCACGGCTGCGTTCGGCAAAGTGCTGGTACGCCCGCCAGAACCAGAAGGCGAGCCCCGCCGCGCCGGCGATGAGCAGAAACGCAAAGACGTGCTTCATCGGAAAAGTATAACGATGCAGACCAGCCTTGCCGACTTCATCCGTCACACGCCCGAGGGCAAGGAGGCCGATGCCATCCTGCGCAAGTGCGTGCACTGTGGATTTTGCACGGCCACCTGTCCGACCTACCAGGTGCTGGGCGACGACCTCGACAGTCCGCGCGGCCGCATCTATTTAATCAAGCGCGCGCTGGAAGGCGGGCCAGGTCACCGAAAGGACTCGCTTACACCTCGACCGCTGTCTTACCTGCCGCGCGTGCGAGACGACCTGTCCTTCCGGCGTGCGCTACGGGCATTTGGTGGACATCGGGCGTGCGGTGGTCGAAGCGCGCACCGTACGCTCGCCGTGGGATCGCCTCCGCCGCGGGGTGCTCGCATTCGGCGTGCCGCGCAGCGGCCTGTTCGGAACGGCGGTGCGCCTCGGACGACTGGTCGGAAAAGCGCCGCGCGCGCGAGCCGCCGGCGCGTGGCCCGCGCCCCGTCATGCGCGCAGGATGCTAGCGCTGCGCGGCTGCGTGCAGCCCTCGCTCGCGCCTTCCATCAACGCGGCGGCGGCGCGCGTTCTCGATAGTGTCGGCGTCTCGCTGCTCGAAGTTCGCGGCGCGGGCTGCTGCGGCGCGGTGCGCTTCCACCTCAATTATCAGGAAGCGGGGCGCGACGACATGCGGGCGCTGATCGATGCGTGGTGGCCGATCGTGTCGGGCAGCGAAACCGAGGCGATCGTCATGACGGCCAGCGGTTGCGGCGCGACGGTAAGGGACTATGGCCACGTGCTCGCAAACGACGCGCAGTACCGTGGCAAGGCCGAGCGCATCTCGTCGATGACACGCGACCTTAGCGAGGTGATCGACGCGCAAGCGCTCCCCGCCGGGCGCAACCGCGGGAAGATCGCCTTCCACTCGCCCTGCACCCTGCAGCACGGACAGCAAATCCGCGGCAAAGTCGAGGCGCTGCTCACGCGCGTGGGCTACGAGCTGGTGTCGGTGCGCGACGCGCATCTGTGCTGCGGCTCGGCCGGCGCCTATTCGCTGCTGCAGCCGGCCATTGCCGGCGAGCTGCGCGCGCGCAAGCTCGCCGCGCTGGAGGAGGGCGGGCCGCAGGCCATCGCCACGGCCAACATTGGCTGCCTGGCACATCTTCAGCAGCCCACGGCGACGCCGGTGCGGCACTGGATAGAGCTGGTGGACGCAGCGCTGGCGTAGAATCGACGCATGACTGAAGTCGTTCGCGTTGCCTGCCCGCACGACTGTCCGGACACGTGCGCAATGCTGGTGACCGTGGAAGACGGTGTCGCTACCAAGATACAAGGCGACCCGGAGATGCCGTTCACGGAAGGCACCCTTTGCACCAAGGTCGCCCACTACCTCGAGCGCACCTATGCGCCCGATCGGCTGCAGCATCCACTGAAGAGGATCGGCAAGAAAGGCGAAGGCCGGTTCAAGCGCATCAGCTGGGATGAGGCGCTCGATGAAATCGCCGCGCGGCTGAAAGCGGCCGCGGCCGACAATCCCGAGACCATCCTGCCGTGCAGCTACGCCGGCACCATGGGCATGGTGCAGTACATGTCGATGGACCGGCGCTTCTTCCACAAGCTCGGCGCCTCGCTCCTCGACCGCACGCTGTGCTCCTCGGCCGGCAAGTTCGGGCTGAAGGCCACCCTCGGCGGCTCGGTCGGCATGGATCCGGAGCGCTTCGACGAGGCGCGCCTCATCATCCTGTGGGGCGCGAACCCGATCGTTTCCAACCTGCACCTCTGGTCGCGCGTGCAGGCGGCCAAGCGCCGCGGCGCCAAGATCGTGGCGATCGATCCCTACCGCAGCCTTTCCGCCGAGAAATGCACGCAGCACATCGCGCTCCTCCCCGGCACGGACGGCGCGCTCGCGCTCGGCATGATGCACGTGCTGATCAGCGAGGGCTTGATCGATCGCGAGTACATCGAGCACTACACGCTGGGCTACGAAGAGCTGAAGAAAAGAGTTCTCGACAAGCACTCTCCCGCCTGGGCTGCGCAAACCTGCGGCATCACGGTGGAGGAAGTGGTGCAACTCGCGCGCGAGTACGGCAGCGTCAAGCCGACGGCGATTCGCCTCAATTACGGCATGCAGCGCCACGCCGGCGGCGGCATCGCCGCGCGCACCATCGCGTGCCTGCCCGCGCTCACCGGCGCATGGCGTGCGGCTGCGGGCGGCATCGTGCTGACCACGGCGGATTTTTACCGCTTCGACCATGCGGGGCTCGAGCGACCGGATCTACTCGCCGGCCGGCGGCCGCGCGTCATCAATCACTCCGCGCTCGGCGACGCGCTGACCGCGGCCGATCCGCCGGTGCGTGTGACGCTGGTCTACAACAACAATCCGGTCGCCGTATGCCCGGACTCGGAGAAGGTGATCGCCGGCTTCTCGCGCGAGGACCTGTTCACCGTGGTCATGGACCATTTCCAGACCGATACCGCGGACTACGCGGACATCGTGCTGCCGGCGACGACGCAGCTCGAGCACTACGACGTGCACAAGTCCTACGGCCACCTGTACATGCTCGCCAACAACCCGGCGATCGCGCCGGTCGGCGAGTCGCTGCCGAATTCCGAGGTATTCCGCCGGCTCGCCGCGCGCCTGGGATTCGACGATCCGTGCTTCCGCGACTCCGACGAGGACCTGTGCCGCACCGCGCTCAACGGCAAGTCCTGGGAGCGCCTCAAGGAAACCGGCTGGCAGAAACTCGACGTGCCCGAGCGCTTCGCGCCGTTCGCGCAAGGCGGATTCCCGACGCCTTCGCGCAAGTGCGAGTTTCACAGCGCCTGGCTCGAGCAGCAGGGCATCGACCCGCTGCCGTTCTACAACCCCCCGGCCGAAGCGGGCGACGCTGCGCTGGAAAAGAAATATCCCCTCGCATTCCTCTCGCCGCCGGCACGCCACTTCCTCAATTCCACCTTCGCCAACGTCGCGCGCTTCCGGGAATTCGAGAGCGAGCCGCACCTCGACCTGCACCCGCAGGACGCCGCCGCACGCGGTATCGCCGACGGCGACATGGTGCGGGTGTTCAACGACCGCGGCAGCCACCGACTGCGCGCGCGCGTCAACGGCAAGCCGCGCGCCGGGGTGGTCGTCGCGCCGTCGGTATGGTGGAAGAAATATTCGCCGGACGGCGGCAACGCCAACAACCTTACGTCGCAGCGCACCGCCGACCTTGGCGGCGGCGCCACGTTCTACGACTGCCGGGTGCAAGTCGAACGAGTGTGAGAGCGGCCGCGTGAGCAAGGCCGACGAGCTGCGGCTGCTGCGCGAAGCAATCAAGACTTTTCCCGATGCGGTGGCAATCCGTAGCGCCGATGGCCGGCTGATCGCGTGCAGCGATCTCTACGCGGGTCTGAACCGGTCGATGCGCGGCGATAGCGCCGAATACCAGAGCGCCGACGGCCGCTGGCTACGGCGCACGCTGCGCACGCTCGACGGCGGCGGCAGCGTCGAGCTGATCGCCGATATCACCGAGCTGCGCCGCGCCGAGCAGGCGGCGCGCTTCCTTGCCTACCACGATACCCTGACCGGCCTGCCGAACCGGCGCCTGCTGGACGACCGGCTGCGCCAGGCGATCCGCCTTGCGCAACGCCGCGACCGGATGGTGGCCACCTTGCTGGTGCGGCTTGACGACTTCCGGCAGTTGAACGACACGCTGGGTCACGGCGCGGGCGATGCGCTGCTCCGCGAAGTGGCGCAGCGCCTGGCGGCATGCGTGCGCAAGGCCGATACCCTGGCGCGCGCCGGCGCCGACGAGTTTGCGGTGGTGGTGTGCGATCTGAAGGATAAGGCGGACTGCCGCGTGGTCGCGGAGAAGCTGCAGCAGGCGCTGGCGGCGGAATTCCGTGTCGGCAACCGGCGCTTGCGCCTCGCGGCCAGCATCGGCGTGTCGCTGTTCCCTGCCGACGGCGGCGATGGCGAAGCCCTGCTGCGCAACGCCGATGCCGCCATGTACCGCGCGAAAGAGCTCGGCCGTAACCAGGTCCGCTTCTTCGGCCGGTGAAGCTCGCGCGCTTCGCCGGACTGATGCGCTTCCTGTGGCCCTACCGCTGGAGGATTGCCGTCGCGGCGCTCGCCCTCCTGGTGGCCGCGGGCTGCGTCCTGGCCCTCGGCCGCGGCTTGCAGTATGTCGTCGATCGCGGCTTCGGCAGCGGTGAGCCGCGGCTCCTCGACCAGGCCCTCGCGGCGATGATCGCGGTGGTGGTGCTGTTCGCCGCCGCGACCTGGACGCGCTTCTATTTCATGATGAGCGTCGGCGAGCGGGTGGTCACCGACCTGCGCCGCGCCGTATTCGACCATCTGCTGAACCTGGAGCCGGCGTTCTTCGAGAGCGCGCGCACCGGGGAGCTCATGTCGCGGCTGACGAACGACGCCACGTTGCTGCAGCAGGTGGTCGGCTACGGGCTATCGATGTTCGTCCGCAACGGGCTGATGATGGCCGGCGCGGGAATCATGCTCTTCATCACCAGCTGGAAGCTCGCGCTCTTCGTGATGATCGGCGTGCCGGCGACGCTGCTGCCGATCCTCCTGCTCGGCCGGCGCGTGCGGCGCCTGTCGCGCCAAAGCCAGGACCGGGTTGCCGACGTATCGGCCTATGTCGACGAGGCGCTGCACGAGATCCGCACCGTGCAGGCCTATGCACATGAGGAGGTCGACCGCGCGAGCTTCGCGCGCCACGCCGAGGCGGCGTACCGCACCGGCGTCGAGCGCATCTCGCACAAGGCGTTCCTGATCGCCGCGGTGATCCTGATCGCCTTCAGCGCCGTCGGCATCATCCTCTGGATCGGCGGCCACGACGTAATGGCCGGTCGGCTGAGCCAGGGCGAGCTCGCCGCATTCGTGTTCTATGCCGGCCTGGTCGCGGCCGGGGCCGGCACGGTGGCCGAAGTCTGGGGCGAGCTGCAGCGCGCTGCCGGCGCGAGCGAGCGACTGGTCGAGCTCCTCGATACGGTGCCGCGCATCGTGGCCCCGGCGGCTGCGGTGGCAGCGCCGCAACGCTCACCGCTCGGCATCGAGCTCGACCGGGTGACGTTCGCCTACCCATCGCGGCCCGATGCAGCCGCGCTGCATCACTTCACGCTGAAGATCGAGCCTGGCGAGCGGGTTGCGCTGGTCGGCCCCTCCGGCGCCGGCAAATCCACCGCTTTCGCGCTCCTGCTGCGTTTCTACGACCCGCAGGAGGGCGCGGTGCGCATCGGCGGCGTCGATCTGCGTCGCATGGACCCGCGCGCCGCGCGCGGCCTGGTGGCGGTGGTGCCGCAGGAGCCGGTCATCTTCGCCGCCAGCGTGCTCGAGAACGTGCGCTACGGCCGGCCGCAGGCGACGCGCGAAGCGGTGCTCGCCGCCTGCGAGAAGGCGTGCGCGCTCGAATTCATCGAGCGCCTGCCGCAGGGCCTGGATTCGCCGCTCGGCGAGCGCGGCATCATGCTCTCGGGCGGCCAGAGGCAGCGCCTGTCCATCGCCCGCGCGCTGCTCGCCGACCGGCCCATCCTGCTGCTCGACGAGGCCACCAGCTCGCTCGACGCCGCTGCCGAGCGCCTGGTGCAGCTGGGCCTCGAAGCGCTCGAACAGGGCCGCACCACGCTCGCGATCGCGCATCGCCTCGCGACGGTACAGAATGCTGACCGCATCATCGTGCTCGAGCGCGGCGCGATCGTCGCGCAGGGCACCCACGCCGAATTGATGGCGCAGGGCGGTCTCTACGCCAGCCTCGCGCGCCTGCAGTTCTTGGGGGGAAGGGATGAAGGGGATCATCGCGCTCTGCGCGCTGTTGGCCAGCAGCTGCGCTAGCGCGCAGACGCTCACCGTCGGCTCGAAGCGCTTTACCGAGTCTTACGTGCTGGGCGAGATCGTCAGCCAGACGGCGAACGGTACGCACAAGCCGGGGCTCGGCAATACCGCGATCCTGCTCGAGGCCCTGAAGGCGGGCGCGATCGACGTCTATCCGGAGTACACCGGCACCATCGCGCGAGAAATCCTCAGGTCGGAGGACCGGCTTGACCTCGCCGCCCTCAACGCGAAGCTCAAGCCGCTCGGCCTGGCGGCATCCATTCCGCTCGGTTTCAGCAACAGCTACGCGCTCGGCATGCGGCGCAAGGATGCCGAGCGCTTGGGCATCCGCAAGGTCTCCGACCTGGCGAAGCATCCGGCGCAGCGCTTCGGCCTGTCGCACGAGTTTCTCGGCCGGCGCGACGGCTGGCCCGGCCTGCAGGGGGCGTACGGCCTGCCGCAGAAGCCGCGCGGCCTCGACCACGGCATCGCCTACGAGGCGCTGGCCGCGGGCGAAATCGACGTCATGGATCTGTACACCACCGATGCCAAGATCGAGCGCTACGCCATCGTTGCGCTGGAGGACGATCGAAGGTTCTTTCCGCCCTACGACGCGGTGCTGCTCTACCGGGCGGACACGCCGACGCGCTTTCCAAAAGAGATGCAATTACTCAAGGTTCTGGAAGGCCGAATCGATGCTGCGACCATGGTGAAGCTGAACGCGCGCGCCGAGATCGACAAGGTGAGCTTCAGCGACGTGGCGCGGGAATACCTCGGATCAAGGGTGCAGGCGCGCAAGGGTCTATGGGCGGCGCTGTTCGCGCCCGACTTCGGCCGCCTGCTGGCCGAGCATCTTGGCCTGGTATTCGGCTCGCTCGCCATCGCCGCCCTAATCGGCATTCCGCTCGGCATGCTGGCGGCACGCGTGCCGTGGCTCGCGCAGCCGGTACTGGTCACCGCCGGCCTGCTGCAAACCATCCCGGCGCTCGCCTTGCTCGCCCTCCTGATCCCGGTCACCGGGACGATCGGCGCGTGGCCGGCGCTGATCGCCCTCTTCCTCTACGCGCTGCTGCCGATCACGCGCAACACGCATACCGGGATCACCGAAGTGCGGCGCGGGCTGGTGGACGCCGGTACGGCGCTCGGGCTGTCGCGCCGGCGCGTCTTGGTTCACGTAGAGATGCCGCTCGCCCTGCCCGTGATCATGGCCGGCGTAAAGACCGCGGCGGTGATCAGTGTCGGGACCGCCACCATTGCCGCCTTCATCGGCGCAGGCGGCTTCGGCGAGCGCATTACGCAGGGTCTCGCGCTCAACGACCACACCATGCTGCTGGCCGGCGCGCTGCCGGCCGCGCTGCTCGCGCTCGCGGTGCATGCCGTATTCGAGCTCGCCGAGCGTGCCCCGGGCCTGTCGTATCATTCGGCGCCATGGCCCAAGTCATAGGAGTCCCGCGCGAAACGTTCGCGGGTGAGAAGCGCGTTGCCAGCTGTTCCCGAGGTGGTCGAGAAGCTGATCAAGCTCGGCTTCAGCGTGCAGGTCGAGAGCGGGCGCCGGGCGAGGCGGCAAACTTTACCGACGACGCCTATCGCGCCGCGGGCGCCGAGGTGGTCGGCGACATCTGGGGCAACGCCGACGTGATCTTCAAGGTGCGCGCGCCGAGCGCCGACGAAATCCGGCAAGATGCGCGAAGGCGCAGACCCTGATCAGCTTCATCTGGCCTGCGCAGAACCCCGAACTGATGCAGGCGCTGGCGGCGCGCAAGCGCGCACGGTGCTGGCGATGGACTCGCGTGCCACGCATCTGCGCGCGCGCAGAAGCTCGACGCGCTGACTCGTCGATGGCCAACATCACCGGCTACCGCGCGGTGATCGAGGCCGCGCACCATTTCGGGCGCTTCTTCACCGGCCAGATCACCGCGGCGGGCAAGGTGCCGCCGGCCAAGGTGTTCATCATCGGCGCCGGCGTGGCGGGACTCGCGGCGATCGGCACCGCGGTCGGCCTCGGCGCGATCGTGCGCGCCAACGACACGCGGCCGGAAGTGGCCGACCAGATCAAGTCGCTGGGCGGCGAGTACGTCGAGCGTGGACTATGTCGAGGAGGGCTCGGGCAGCGGCGGCTACGCCAAGGTCATGAGCGAAGGTTTCCAGAAGGCGCAGCGCGAAGTGTACGCGAAGCAGGCGAAGGAAGTGGACGTGATCATCACCACGGCGCTGATTCCCGGGAAAGCCGGCGCCGAAGCTGATCACCGCGGAGATGGTGCGCTCGATGAAGCCCGGCAGCGTGATCGTCGACCTGGCGGCGGAGCAGGGCGGCAACTGCGAGCTCACCGAGCCGGGCAAGGTGGTGGTCAAGCACGGCGTGACGATCATCGGCTACACCGACCTGCCGAGCCGTCTGGCCAAGCAGTCGAGCACGCTGTACGCGACCAACCTGTTCCGCCTCACCGAGGAGCTGTGCAAGACCAAGGACGGCAAGTCTCAACGTCAACATGGAAGACGAGGCGATCCGCGGCACCACGGTGATCAAGGACGGCAGCGATCACGTGGCCGCCGCCGCCGCCCAAGCTCTCCGCCGCGCCGCCGGCAAGGCCGGCCGCGGCGAATGCTGCGGCCGGCCCCGCGAAGGCGCGGGGCCCACGGCGAGCCGCGCGCGGCCGATTCGGTGCGCGCGCATGGCCGATCGTGTTCACTCGTGGCTGCCGCTGCTGTTTCTGGTTCATCGGCAGCAACGCGCCGCCCGCGTTCTCGGCCACTTCACCGTGTTCGTGCTGGCCTGCTTCGTCGGCTACATGGTGGTCTGGAACGTGACGCCGGCGCTGCACACGCCGCTGATGAGCGTGACCAACGCGATCAGCAGCATCATCGCCATCGGCGCGCTGGTGCAGGTGGCGCCGCCGCTCGAAGGGACTGCGGCCGGACCGGCCCGAGCTGGCTGGATCCTCGGCCTCGCGCTGGTCGCATCGCGCTCACCACCATCAACATGTTCGGCGGCTTCGCGGTGACCCAGCGCATGCTGCAGATGTTCCGCAAGTAGGCGCCGTCATGTCGGCGACCCTGTTCCACCGTCGCCTACCTCGGCGCCGGCATCCTGTTCATCCTCAGCCTCGGCGGGCTGTCGAATCCGGAAACCTCGCGCCGCGGCAACCTGTTCGGCATGGTCGGCATGGCGATCGCCGTGCTCGCCACGATGCCGGCCCGCAGGTCAGGGCCAAGGCGCATCCCTGGATCATCGGCGCGCTGGCCGTGGGCGCGGATGCTCGGCTTGTACGCCGCGCGCGTGGTGAAGATGACGCAGATGCCGGAGCTGGTCGCGCTGATGCACAGCCTGGTGGGTCTCGCTGCGATGCTGGTCGGGCTTCGCGAACTACATCGACCCGGCGGCCACCGCGCATTTCAAGGGCGCGGAAAAGCACCATCCACAGACGAGATCTACATCGGCGTGCTGATCGGCGCCGTGACCTTTTCCGGCTCGCTGATCGCCTTCGGCAAGCTATCGGCGCAAGATCAGCGGCAAGCCGTTGCTGCTGCCGGCGACGCCACTGGATCAACCTGGCCGGTCTGGTGGCGTAATCTGGCTGCTGCGCACAGCTTCGTCGGCGCAGCCGATTCGATCGGCACGGCATGACTGCCGCTGGTGATGATGACCGCGATCGCGCTGCGTTCGGCATCCACATGGTGATGGCGATCGGCGGCGCCGACATGCCGGTGGTGGTGTCGATGCTGAACAGCTACTCCGGCTGGGCGGCCGCGGCCACCGGCTTCATGCTGAGCAACGACCTGCTGATCGTCACCGGCGCGCTGGTCGGCTCGAGCGGCGCGATCCTGTCGTACATCATGTGCCGCGCGATGAACCGCAACTTCATCAGCGTGATCGCCGGCGGATTCGGAACCGGGGGCGGCAAGCACACGCTCCCTCAGGCGCGGCAGCCTGCGGGCGAGGTCTCGCCGATCAGCGCAACCGAAACCGCCGAGCTGCTGCGCACCGCGAAGAACGTGATCATCGTGCCGGGCTACGGCATGGCCGTGGCGCAGGCGCAGCACACGGTGTTCGAGATCACCCGGCATGCTGCGCGAGAACGGCGTCAACGTGCGCTTCGGCATCCACCCGGTCGCCGGGCGCATGCCCGGGCACATGAACGTGCTGCTCGCGGAAGCGAAGGTGCCCTACGACATCGTGATGGAGATGGACGAGATCAACGCCGACTTTCCCGAGACCGACGTGGCGATGGTGATCGGCGCCAACGACATCGTGAACCCCGCCGCGCAGGAAGACCCCTCGAGCCCGATCGCCGGCATGCCGGTGCTGGAAGTGTGGAAGGGCAAGACCTCGGTGGTGATGAAGCGCAGCATGGCCTCCGGCTACGCCGGCGTCGACAATCCGCTGTTCTACAAGGACAACAACCGGATGCTGTTCGGCGACGCGAAGAAGATGCTCGACGAGGTGCTGGTCGCGCTGAAGGCATGAGCATCGCCGGTATTCCGGTCGATTTCGTACTGTTCGGCCTGACACTTCTCGGCGTCGCGTTGTTCCATCGCTACGTCCTGCAGGTGGCGCTCATCGGCCTTGGCGTCATCATCGTCTACAAGCTCGGCTTTACCGGCTTCAAGACTGGACCGGGGATTGGCGGCCTGGTGTTGCACATGGCGCACGAGTGGGTGATCCTCGCCAACCTGCTCGGCCTGCTGCTCGGCTTCGCGCTGCTCTCGAACCACTTCGAGCGCAGCAAGGTGCCCGAGGTGTTGCCGCACTATCTTCCGGACGACTGGAAGGGCGGCTTCCTGCTGCTGGTTATCGTGTTCGTGCTTTCTTCTTTCCTCGACAACATCGCCGCGGCGCTGATCGGCGGAACCATGGCCGCGGGCGTTTTCCGCAAAAAGGTGCATATCGGCTATCTCGCCGCCATCGTCGCCTGCTCGAACGCCGGTGGCGCGGGCAGCGTGGTCGGCGACACCACGACCACGATGATGTGGATCGACGGCGTGAGCCCGATCGCGGTCCTCGATGCCTATGTCGCGGCGGGAGTCGCGCTGCTCGTATGCGCGATCCCCGCCGCCATCCAGCAGCAGCGCTACGCCCCGATTACCAAGGACGCGAGAGTCGAGCACCGCGTGGACTGGATGCGCATTGCCATCGTCGGCGCGATTCTGCTCGCCGCCATCGGCGCCAACGTGCTGGCCAACCTGCGCTTCCCGGCGGTGCTCGACCATTTCCCCGTCATCGGCGCCGCGGTGTGGGTGGCCATCGTGCTCACCGCCTTTATCCGCCGCCCCGATTGGGGGCTGCTGCCCGAAGCGTTCAAGGGCTCGATCTTCCTCCTGGCGCTCGTCACCTGCGCCTCGCTGATGCCGGTGGAGAAGCTGCCGCCCGCCTCGTGGCACACCACGTTCGGCCTTGGGTTCATCTCGGCGGTGTTCGACAACATTCCGCTCACCGCCCTGGCCCTGAAGCAGGGTGGCTATGACTGGGGGATGCTGGCCTACGCCGTGGGTTTCGGTGGCTCGATGATCTGGTTCGGTTCCTCGGCCGGGGTAGCGATCTCGAACATGTATCCGCAGGCAAAGTCGGTCGGACAATGGGTCCGGCACGGCTGGCACGTGGCGCTTGCCTATGTGATCGGGTTCCTGGTGATGCTGGCGCTCATGGGCTGGCACCCGACGGACAAGCGGGGCAAGTCCCTCGCCGCATCTTGCACTGCGGAATACACCGTGGGCGCCGACTGTTCTAGAATCGCCGGCTAGCCTGCATCCATCGTTTACCTGAGGAGGAGAAAATCCAATGAGCGCTTCACGCCGTAAATTCCTGCGCGGCGCCGCCGCCGCCACCGGCGCCGCCACGCTCGGCTTCCCGATGATCGTCAAGGCGCAAGGGCCGATCTCGATGCGCTGGCAGAGCACCTGGCCGGCGAAGGACATCTTCCACGAGTACGCGAACGACTTCGCCAAGAAGGTGAACGACATGACCGGCGGCGACCTCAGGATCGAGGTCCTGCCCGCCGGCGCCGTGGTGCCGGCGTTCGGCCTGCTGGACGCGGTCACCAAGGGCACGCTCGACGGCGGCCACGGCGTGCTCGTGTACCACTACGGCAAGCAGAACGCGCTCGCGCTGTGGGGCTCGGGCCCGGCGTTCGGCATGGACGCGAACCAGCTGCTCGCCTGGCACAAGTACGGCGGCGGCAGGGAGCTGCTCACCAAGCTCTACGCGTCGATCGGCGCCAACGTGGTGTCGTTCCCGTACGGCCCGATGCCGACGCAGCCGCTCGGCTGGTTCAAGAAGCCGGTGACCAAGGTCGAGGACCTGAAGGGCCTCAAGTTCCGCACCGTCGGCCTGTCGATCGACGTGTTCACCGCCATGGGTCTTGCGGTCAACGCGCTGCCCGGCGGCGAGATCGTGCCGGCGATGGACCGCGGCCTGCTGGACGCGGCCGAGTTCAACAACGCCACCAGCGACCGCATCCTCGGCTTCCCCGACGTCTCCAAGGTGTGCATGCTGCAGAGCTTCCACCAGAACGCCGAGCAGTTCGAGATCATGTTCAACAAGGCCAAGTTCGACGCGCTGCCGGCGAAGATGAAGGCGATCATCGAGAACGCGGTCGAGGCCGCTTCGATGGACATGTCCTGGAAGGCGGTCGACCGCTATTCGAAGGACTACATCGAGCTGCAGACCAAGGACAAGGTGCGCTTCTACAAGACGCCCGACTCGATCCTGGCGCAGCAGCTCACGGCGTACGACGCGGCCGCCAAGAAGCGCGCGGACAACGCGATCTGGGTGGAGATCGAGAAGTCGCAGAAAGAGTTCGCCGCGCGCGCGGTGCGCTGGGACCTCGACACCAACGTCAACCGCCGCATGGCCTACAACCACTACTTCGGCAAGCCGGCCGGCAAGCCCGCGGCGAAGAAGGCCTAGTCTCCTGAGCCACTGAACCAGCCATCCGGCGCGAGCCGGGTGGCTTTTTTCTTTATGCAGAAAACGCTGCTGTTCGTCGACAAGGTCAGCACCTGGGTGGGCCACGCCTTCTCCTGGCTGATCGTCGGGCTTACGCTGCTGGTCACCTGGGAAGTGTTCTCGCGCTACGCGCTGGGCGACCCGCACGCCTGGGCGTTCGACGCCATGGCGATGCTCTACGGCACCATGTTCATGATGGCCGGCGCCTATACGCTGGCGAAGAACGGCCACGTGCGCGGCGACGTGCTGTACGGGTTTTTCCGGCCGCGCACGCAGGCCACCATCGACCTCGATCCTGTTCATCGTGTTCTTCATTCCCGGGGTGATCGCGCTCACCTACGCCGGCTATTACTACGCCGCCGATTCTTGGCGCATCGACGAGCACTCCAACGTCACCTCCGGCGGCCCGCCGGTCTATCCCTTCAAGACCGTGATCCCGGTCGCCGGCGCCATCCTGCTGGCGCAGGGCATCGTCGAGATCGTGCGCTGCGTCATCTGCCTGAAGCAGGGCACTGGCCCTCGCGTGAGCAGGACGTCGAGGAAGTCGACGTCGACAAGCTGAAGGAAATGGTGCACGTGGACGAGCAGCCGACGCGATGAGGATCCGCCGCGAGCTGTGGTTCGGCTTCACGGTCATGGCGCTGATCGTGACGCCGGTGCTGATCCTTACCCCGTGGGGAAACCTCGTCGACGCGCACCTGACGCGCGAGGACCTGGGCACGCTCGGCCTGCTGATGCTTGCGCTGGTCGTGGTGGCGATCATGCTCGGCTTCCCCACCGCGTTCACGCTGATGGGAATGGGCGTGTTCTTCGCGTGGCTCGCCTATCGCAGCGTCAACCCCGCTCTCGCCGCCAACCAGACCCTCGACCTGATGGTGCAGAGGACCTACGCGGTGATGTCGAACGACGTGCTGATCGCCATCCCGCTGTTCGTCTTCATGGGCTACCTGGTCGAGCGCGCGGCGCTGATCGACCGCCTGTTCAGGAGCCTGCACCTTGCGCTGGCACGCGTCCCGGGATCGCTGGCGGTCGCCACGGTGGTGACCTGCGCCATCTTCGCCACCGCGACCGGAATCGTCGGCGCGGTGGTCACGCTGATGGGGCTGCTCGCGTTCCCGCAGATGCTGAAGGCGGGCTACAACATCCAGGTCTCCGCCGGCTCCGTGACCGCGGGCGGCTGCCTTGGGATCCTGATCCCGCCTTCGGTGCTGCTGATCGTCTACGGCGCAACCGCCGGCGTGTCGGTGGTTCAGCTCTACGCCGGCGCGTTCTTCCCGGGCTTGATGCTCGCGCTGCTTTATGTCGGCTATCTCATCGTGCTGGCGAAGCTGAAGCCCGCGCTCATGCCGCCGCTGCCCGAGAGCGAGCGGCGGGTCGCGCTGCCGACCGTTGCCCAGGTGCTTGCGCCGCGCCGGCGCAACGCATTCGCCGGGCTCGCCGCGTCGCTCGGCGGCGCCCCGGGTGTGCCGGCGCGCACGGTGTGGACGCAGCTCTTCATCACCCTGCTGCCGCTCCTCTTCATCGGCGGCCTGCTCTTCACCATGTACCGCGCGAGCACCGCGCCGGTGGTTGTCGACAGCACCGCAGGGCTCCAGCAGATGGGCGGGGAGCTCGCCGGAACCGAAACTTCGGAACTCAGCGGGCCTGATCGGACTGCAGGAGCCCGAGGCTGAAGCTGCCGAGGCCAAGGAGGAAGCGCAGGAGTTGTCGCCGCCCCCGGCGGAGGAAAGCAAGCCCGAGGCAGCCGCCGCCGCGCCCGAAACCGCGCCGGCGACGCCCGCGGCCGAGGCGCGAGCGCGTGCCGGCGCCGACCTGGTTCTGGGTCGTGTTCGCCATCGGCGCGCTGAGCGCGCTGCTGATCTACTGGCTGTGGACCTGGGAGCGGCTCGAGGTGTTCAAGATGCTGCTCAGCTCGTTCTTCCCGCTCGCGCTGCTGATCCTCGCGGTCCTCGGCTCGATCGTATTCGGCCTGGCGACGCCCGCGGAGGCGGCGGCGGTCGGCGCCTTCGGCGGCTTCCTGCTCACCGTGGCCTACCGCTTCATCGGCCATCTGCGCGCCGCAGCGGCGGCCGCAGCCTCGGGACCGCGGCGTGGACCACGACGCGCGATGTCGGCGCGATCGTCAAGGAATCGTCGTTCCTCACCGCGAAGACGAGCGCCATGGTGTGCTGGCTGTTCGTCGGCTCCTCGATCTTTTCGGCGGCGTTCGCGTTGCTGGGCGGGCAGGACCTGCTCGAGCGCTGGGTGCTGTCGCTGGGCCTGACGCCGCTGCAGTTCATGATCCTCGCGCAGGCCATCATCTTCATCCTCGGCTGGCCGCTGGAGTGGACCGAGATCATCGTCATCTTCATGCCGATCTTCATCCCGCTGCTGCCGAAGTTCGGCATCGACCCGCTGTTCTTCGGCCTGCTGGTGGCGATGAACCTGCAGACCGCGTTCCTTTCGCCGCCGGTGGCGATGGCCGCCTTTTACCTGAAGGGTGTGGCACCGCCGCACGTAACGCTGAACCAGATCTTTGCCGGCATGTTGCCGTTCATGGGCATCCAGGTCATCGCGCTGATTCTGCTGTACACCTTCCCGGAAATCGGGCTGTGGCTGCCGCAGGTGCTGTATGGGCGCTGAGCTTCCGGCAGCGCTCTCCGCCGCCGAGGCCGCCCGCAGGATCCGCGACGGGATCCTGACCTCCGAAGAGCTGGTGCAGGGCTGCCTCGAGCAGATCCGCGCGCTCGAGCCGAGAGTGCAGGCGTGGCAGTTCCTCGATGAGGAGCACGCGCTGCGCCAGGCGCGCGCGCTGGATGAGCGCAAGCGCAACGGCGAGCCGCTCGGGCCGCTGCACGGCGTGCCCGTCGGCGTGAAAGACATCATCGATACCGCCGACATGCCGACCGAGAACGGCACGGTGCTGCACAAGGGACGCACGCCGCGCGACGACGCCGGCGTGGTGACGCAGCTTCGTGCCGCGGGCGCGGTCATCCTCGGCAAGACGGTCACGACCGAGTGCGCTTATTTCAACCCCGGCAAGACGCGCAATCCGCACAATCCCGAGCACACGCCCGGCGGCTCATCGAGCGGCTCGGCGGCGGCGGTCGCCTCGTCGATGGTGCCGCTCGCGCTCGGCAGCCAGACCGCCGGCTCGGTGATCCGGCCGGCGGCGTTCTGCGGCGTCTACGGCTTCAAGCCGACGCATGGGCTGATTCCGCGCCACGGCATCCTGCAGCTGTCGCGCACGCTCGACCACGTCGGCCTGTTCGCGCGCAGCCTCGACGATATTGCGCTGCTGCTGGAACAGCTGCAGGGTTACGACGAGCGCGACCCGGACACGCGGCCTCGCGCACGCATCCCATTCGGCGAACTATCGCGGGAAGAGCCACCCCTGCAACCGATGTTCGCCTTCATCAAGACGCCGCACTGGGAGCGCGCCGACGCCGACATGAAGGAGGCGTACGCCGAGCTGCAGGAAGCTCTGGGCGCGCAGATCGAGGAAGTGGAGCTGTTTCCTTCGGCGAGCGAGGGCTGGGACTGGCAGCGCACCATCATGGAGGCGGAGATGTCGTCGAACCTCGAGGCGCTCGGGGTCGCGGGCAAGGACAAGCTCTCCGAGCGGCTGCGCGGCCTGATGGAGCGCGGCCGTGAAACGCGGGTAATCGACTACCAGCGCACGCTGCGGCGCATCGCGCCGACGATCGAGAGCTTCGACGAGCTGTTCCGCGAGCGCTACGACGCGATCCTGACCCCGCCCGCTCTCGGCACCGCGCCGAAGGGCCTCGGCGCAACCGGGGACCCGGCGTTCTGCGTTCTCTGGACGCTGCTCGGCATGCCGGCGATCACGCTGCCGCTGATGCAGGGAGCGAATGGACTGCCGCTTGGGGTACAGCTGGTCGGACGGCGCAACTACGACGCGCGCCTGCTACGCACGGCGCGCTGGCTGGAAAAGAAGGTCGCTGCCTAAGGCGCGGCGGCGAGGGACTTGAGTCCCTCGAGCTCGGCGCGCAGCTTCTCGATTTCGCTGCGGTCGGAGAACGCGAGCACCCAGTGCGTGAGCTCGCCGGCGGCGCTGTGAATGGCGCCGAGCGAGACGTCGACATAGCGCACCGCGCCGTCCTTGGACCACGCCTTCAGCTTCCAGCGCGAGTTCGGCTCGGCGAGCAGGCGATGCACCAGCGGCTCGTCGTTGCGGAATACCAGCTTGGCGAGGGCATCGCCGAGCGCCTCCGTGGTGCGGTAGCCGAAGAAGGTCTCGAACGCCGGGTTGATATAGGTGACGCTGCGCGCCGGGATGCGGGCGTCGAGCATGGCGAGCGGGATTCCGCAGGCGCCCAGCGCCGCGCGTGACAGCGCGCTATCGGACAGCAACCGGTAGAGCGCGGGAGCGGCTTCGGGCTTGTCGGGCTTCGTCACGGACGCCATGCCGCACTTTTGCCACGCTTCGGCAACAGCGACAAGAGTCTTTTTTTGGCGACGCCCGCTATTTCAGCGCGGGCGTGAAAACTCCTCAGGCCGCGCGGCGCGTGCCGGCGGACAGGGAGTAGCAGGTGCGCCGCAGGCGGTTGAAGTCCGCGGTCTCGATGGTCTGGCGCAGGAAATCCATGTTGCGGTCGATCTCGTTCTGGTAGAGGCTCGGGCCATCGAAATAGGCCTCGGCGTAGCGGTCGGCCGCGCCGAGCTTCTTCTCCAGCCGGATACGTGCCACGTACTCGTAGAACCCCGGGGTCTTGATGATCAGGTCCTCGGGTGAGGCGTAGCGCACCACCTCATGGCCGTCGGGCAGGCGCTCGCGCGCGATCTTGCCCCAGACGAATTCCTTGTAGAGGAACTCGCGGCATTTCTCGAGATACATGCGATCCGACATCTGGCCGATGAGGTCGGCCGCGCCCACCAGGCAGCCGATCTTGCGATCGCGCGGGTCGCCGACGCGGATATCCTCGATCTCCATCTCATAGCCGGTGAAGTGCACCAGGCGCGCAGCTACCGGCGCCTCGGCGCCGAAGCCGAGCGTCGGCAGATAGCCGGCGATGAAATCCGCGCCGCGGCTGACATGCGTCCGCGTGAACACGGCGCCGTTCTCGATCGAGCCTTCCGTACTGCGCCGCAGATAGCCGCAGTCGTGCAGCAGCGCGACGAGCACGCCGAGCACCGCGCGCCGCGGCCCCAGCCGATCGGGCCCCGCGCAGCTGCGGTCATGCCCATCGACCAGGCGCGCGAGCGCGAGCGTCATGTCGAGCGAATGGCGCATGTCGTGGTAGAGCGTGTCGCAGGCGAGAAAGCCGGGGTAAGTGCCTTCGAACAGGGCCTGGAAGTCGGCGAACGCCTGCGTAAGCGGCGCGAGGTCGATGCCCGGATAGCGCGCAGCGTACAGCGCCATCACGGCGTCGCGAACGCGTGCCGGCTCCTCGACGTTGACCCGGTTGGTCACGTCGTTCTGGTTTAGACGGTTTTGCATCCCCTCCCCTGAAGCCGCCGATTATTCTCCGCCGCAAGGCGGCAGGCAAGGGCATAAGTGGAGGAAAAGATAAAGGGGAGCAGGCCGATAAGCCGGGTTCTGTGGTTCCGGCCGGTGTGACCCGGTGGAACCGGCAGCCATTCCTCTCGACCCTAGGTCGCCCCAGGGCTCTAGCCACCTACCCGCAAGCTCGGCCGAGCCGGCCATACGGCGTGTCGCCACGCCACGCTTGCCTATTTGGTGTTGCTCCGGATGGAGGTTGCCCCGTTTCACCCTTCCGCTTGCGCAGAAGACTCGTCTCTGTGGCCCTCTTCGTCACGTCGCCGTGCCAGGGCGTTACCCTGCATCCCGCTCTGCGGAGCCCGGACTTTCCTCTGCACTTTCGTACAGCGGCTGCCTGGCCGACTCCCACCTGCATTTTACCGCGGCCGGAAGTACCGGGTGTCGTCATAAAAGGCGGCGTCCTGCGGCGCCCAGCCCGGAAAACCGAAGATTGGGAGCGGTGCAAGGTCGCGCGGAGACGCCCCGGGCGCGAGCGACCCGAGCCAGGCGTGAATGGCCGCGTCGGGCTCCGCGCCCGTCGGCACTACGATCGCCTTGCAAGTGATCCCGGGCCAGGGCCTCAGCGCCTGCTCCAGCACGGCGTGGCCGAAGACGATGATGCGCATTTCCCGCTGCAGGCGCGCGCGCTGGTGCCAGAACAAGTCTTTCCACTGCATCGCGTGCAGTAGCGCAAGCAGATCGGGCTGGTCGCACTGCACGATGGCGCCGCCCTCGTCTAAGATCGTCAGCAGGTCGCGTAACCGGCCGCGACGGCCGCCCTCGCGCGGGATTTCCGCGGCATGCAGGGCGTTGAGCCGCGCCTTCGCCTGCGGAAAGGCGAGCCAGGCGAGGGCGTTGAAGAAATCATGCACGTTGTCCGGCCGGGTCTCGACCTCGCCGCTGCGGTAGACCTTCACCTCGTAATACGCGTCTTTCGTCGCGGGCGGCACGAAGCGCACGGGGATGGCGTTTTCCGTTTGCAGTCCCCGGGCTTGCGCCTCCCGGTTGAGGCTTGCCAACGTGCGCTCGATCCCGAGCCACGGCCGCACGCCGTCGAAGATCGGGTGCGCTAGACCAGCTTCCAGGGAATCGTTTCTCCTGCGCGCAGCGGCACCAGCTCGTCGTCGCCGAAGCGCAGCCGCTCGGGTACGCGCCATTCCTCTCGCACCAGCGTGATGTTGCTGCGGTTGAGCGGCAGGCCGTAGAACTGCGCGCCGAACGCGCTGGCGAAGGCCTCCAGCTTGTCCAGCGCGCCGGCTTCCTCGAACGCCGCGGCGTAGAGCTCGATCGCCGCGTGCGCGGTGTAGATGCCGGCGCAGCCGCACGCCGCTTCTTTGGTGTTGCGGGCATGCGGCGCGCTGTCCGTGCCGAGGAAAAACTTCGGGTTGCCCGAGGTCGCGGCCTCCACCAGCGCCTCGCGATGCGTTTCCCGCTTCAGCACCGGCAGGCAGTAATGGTGCGGGCGCATGCCGCCGAGAAACAACGCATTGCGGTTGAGAAGCAGGTGGTGGGCGGTGATGGTCGCGGCGACATTCGGGCCGGTCACCTCGACGAACTGCGCGGCCTCGCGCGTGGTGATGTGCTCGAGCACCACCTTCAGGCGCGAGAAGCGCTCGAGCGTGGGCCCGAGCACCTCTTCGATGAACACCTGCTCGCGGTCGAATACGTCGATCGCCGGATCGGTGGTCTCGCCGTGGACCAGGAGCGGCATGCCGAGCTCCTCCATCTTCTCCAGCGCATGGAAGCAGCGCGACAGCCGCGATACGCCCTCGTTGGAATTCGTGGTGGCGCCGGCGGGATAGAGCTTGACGCCGAAAACACGGCCGGAGAGCTTGGCGCGGGCGATCTCTTCCGGCGGGGTGTCGTCGGTGAGGTACAGCGTCATCAGCGGCTCGAAGCCGGAGCCATCGGGAACCTCGCCGAGGATACGTTCGCGGTAGTCCAGCGCTTGCGCGGTAGTGCGCACCGCCGGCTTGAGGTTGGGCATGACGATGGCCCGCGCAAAGCGGCGCGCTGCGTCAGCGACGGTGGACGCGAGCGCTGCACCATCGCGCAAATGCAGGTGCCAGTCGTCGGGACGCCGCAGGCTGATTCGATCCATCGACCGAATTTTACTTGGCCCGCTCCAGCGCCTTGCGATACAGCAGGTTCTTCGGCGCGCCGGTGATGCGCGCCGCCAGCCGCGCCGCCTCGCTCGGCGCGAGCGCTTCCAGCAGCAGCTCGAGCACCGCATCGGCGTCGACCTTGCCCGGCGCAGGCTGCTCGGCCCCCGGCTCGAGCACCAGCACGAACTCGCCCTGGCTGCGTTCGGCGCGCGCGGCGAGCCATTCGGACGCCGCGCCGAGCGGCAGCCGCGCAACCTCCTCGAACTTCTTCGTCAGCTCACGGCAGATGGCGAGCTCGCGCGCCGCGCCGAAGCGCTCGGCGAGGTCGGCCAGCGTGTCGGCAATCCGGTGCGGCGCTTCGTAGAGAACCACCGGCCATGGCACATCGAGGGCCTCGAGCGCCTTGCGCCGCCCGGCGCGCGTCGCGGGCAGGAAGCCGGCGAAGAGGAAACGCGGCGCGGCAAAGCCCGAAACGGACAGCGCGGCGGCCGCCGCGCTGGGCCCGGGCAGCGGGCTTACGCGGATGCCGGCGCGATGCGCTTCGCCCACCAGCCAGGCGCCCGGATCGGACAGCGCCGGCGTACCGGCATCGCTCACCAGCGCGATCGTCTTTCCGTCGCGTAGCGCGGCAATCAGCCCCGCGGCGGCGCGGCGCTCGTTGTGCGCGTGCAGGGCAACGGTGCGCGCGTTGATTCCGTGGCGCGCCAGCAGCGTGCGCGTGGTGCGCGTATCTTCGCAAGCGATGAGGTCGGCGCTGCGCAGGGTGTCGAGGGCGCGCGGGCTCGTATCGGAGAGGTTGCCGATAGGGGTCGCGACCACATACAGGACGCCGGGAGTCAACCGCTTTACCTCCGCTGCCGTTAAGCGTGCCATGAACGCCGAAGGTGCGCGAGCCGAGGATCTCTGCGCCGACCTGCTGCGCGGCGCCGGGTTGCTGCTGATCGAGCGCAACTGGCGCTGCCGCCTGGGCGAGATCGACCTGATCGCCGAGGACCGCGGCATGCTGGTATTCGCAGAGGTGCGCATGCGCACCGGCCCCGGCTTTGGCGGCGCCGGGGAGAGCGTGACCGCGGCGAAGCGCTCGCGGCTGCTCGCCGCTGCGCGCCTTTACCTTTCGCGCCGGCCGGAAGCGCTGTGCCGGTTCGACGTGTTCCTGGTCGATGGCGCCAGCGCCCGCGTGCAATGGATTCGAGACGCCTTTGGCGAGTAGCCGCGCTGCTTTTTCTGGCGTGGGGAAATGCCCATGCCGAAGAGCGCATTCGCCTCCTGGTGCAGAACTCGCCGCTGGCCGGCTTCCGCTATCACGCCGCCGCCGATCTTTGGCGCGAGCTGCGCGTCGGTGACCGGCTAGAGCTCGCGCGCGAGCCGGACAATCCGCACGATGCGAACGCAGTGGCGGTGCGCTGGCGCGGCCACAAGCTCGGCTACGTCCCTCGGCGCGAGAACGCGGCACTCGCCTGGGGCCTGGACCGCGGCACGCCGCTGCGCGCTCGCATCAGCGCCCTCGCCGAGCATCCGAACCCGGCGCGCCGGGTCCGCTTCGACGTGTACGTCGAGTAAAATCCGTCGCATGGAAAACTTGGCGGGCCGGATCTCGGCGCACTTCGCCGAGAGCGCGAAGCTCAAGCTCGCCGCGGCAGAGCCGCTGGCCGCGCCGCTGGTGCGCGGCATCGAGCTCCTCGTCGATACGCTGCGCGGCGGCGGCAAGGTGCTGTCGTGCGGCAACGGCGGCTCGGCGGCCGATGCGCAGCATTTCGCCGCCGAGCTGGTCAACCGCTTCGAACGCGAGCGTCCGCCGCTCGCCGCCATCGCGTTGAGCACAGACACTTCGGCGCTCACCTCGATCGCCAACGATTACGCCTACCAGCAGGTGTTCTCCAAACCGCTGCGCGCCTTCGGCAAGCGCGGCGACGCGCTGCTCGCCATTTCGACCAGCGGCAACTCCGCAAATGTGATCGACGCCATGCACGCCGCGCACGAGCTCGGCGTCCGGGTGATCGCATTGACCGGAAACGGCGGCGGCAAGATGGCGGCGCTGGTGCGCGACGACGACGTGCACCTGTGCGTGCCGCACAAGACGACTGCCCGGATCCAGGAAGTCCACCTACTATGCATCCATTGCCTATGCGACGGAATCGATACGCTGCTCTTCCCGCGCTAGCGGCCCTGCTGGCCGCGGTCGCGTTGCTCCAGGGTTGTCCCGCAATCATCGGCGCCGGCGCGCTCGGCGCCTTTTCCGCGCTCGAGGACCGGCGCACCACCGGCACCCAGATCGAGGACCAGGGCATCGAGTCGCGCGCGGCGACGCGCATCGCCGACCGCTTTCCCGAGCAGGCGCACGTCAACGTCACGGTTTTCAACCGCGCGGTGCTGCTCACGGGTGAGGCGTGGGACGAAGCGACGCGCGACGAGATCGGCAGGATCGCCGCTGCGGTACCCAATGTGCGCACCGTCACCAACGAGGTCCAGGTTTCGGGCCTGTCTTCGGCCGGCTCGCGCGCGAACGACACCACGCTCACCGCCAAGGTGCGCGGCCGTTTCCTGAACGTAAAGGAGTTCAGCCCGCTGCACGTCAAGGTGGTCACCGAGGCGGGCGTGGTCTACCTGCTCGGCCTGGTCACCGAAGCCGAAGCCGAGGCGGCGACCGAGCTCGCGCGGACCACCAGCGGCGTGCGCAAGGTGGTCAAGGTGTTCGATTACTGCAAAGCCACTGACGAGCTTTGCAAGCCGCCGCCGCCGCCCTCCCCATCGGTCAAGCCCGCGAGCCAAAGATCCGGGGTGTGAAGCCCCCGTCGTTCGAAGACAAGATTCACGACCCGGCTGCCCTCGAGCGCTGGATTGGCGCATTGCCGCGGCCGCTGGTGTTCACCAACGGCGTATTCGACCTCCTGCACCGCGGCCACGTCACCTACCTCGCGCGCGCGCGTGCGCTCGGCGCAGGGCTCCTGGTGGCGCTCAACTCCGACCGCTCGGTCAAACGGCTCGAGAAGGGCACGGATCGACCTCTGAATCCGCTCGCCGACCGGCTGGCGGTCGTCGCCGCGCTGGAGTGCGTCGACGCGGTCACCTGGTTCGATGACGACACGCCCGAGGCGCTGATCACGGCGTGCCGGCCGCAAGTGCTGGTCAAGGGCGGCGACTGGCCGGTGGAGCGCATCGTCGGCGGCGGTGGCGTGCTCGCGCGCGGCGGGCAGGTGGTCTCGATTCCGTTCGAGCACGAGCGTTCGACCACCGGCCTGGTCGAACGCATCCGAAAGACTAAAGCTTGAGCTCGAAGCAGAGCGCGCCGGGAGTGGGCTCGCGCAGGTAGGGTTCTGTTCTCTTGAACCCGAGGAATTCGTAAAGCGCCTGCGCCTCGCGCATCTTCGGCAGCGTATCGAGCAGGATGCGCGCGCAGCCCGCTTGCCGCGCGATCGCGATCGCCGCCTCGGCCAGCGCACGCCCCAACCCCTTGCCGCGATGCGTGCTGCGCACATAGAGCCGCTTCATTTCCGCGGTTTTCGGGTCGAGGAAGCGCACCGCGACGCAGCCCGCGGCGTCTTCGGCGAGCAGCAGCCGATAGTCGCCCGGCAGGGCGTCGAGCTCGCGCTCGAAGTCGACGAAGCAGGCCGGCTCGTCGACGAAGCGAGCGTACTCGGCGAACAGTCCGCGCACCACGGCCACCTGTTCGGCGCGGGTAGCTTCGACCAGCCTGGCCATATACACTTCCTTCATGCGGCTGCACCAACTCAAAGTCGATTATGACGCCGAGCAGGACCGCCTGCTGATGCTGGTGGCGACGAACGAGGGCGTCGAGCTGCGCCTCTCGCTTACGCGCCGCTTCGTGAAGCTGCTGTGGCCGCTGCTCGTCAAGCTCGCCGAGGAGGCGAGTCCGCGCATCCGCACCCAGGCCAACCCCGAGGCGCGCAAGGCGCTGCTGGGACTCGAGCACGAGCACGCGGTGTCGAAGGCGGACTTCTCCAAGCCCTACGACGCCGCCGGCAGCGCGCGGCCGCTGGGCGAAGCGCCCCTGCTGCTCGCGCGCATCCAGACCGGGCATGACCGCAATGGCCAGCCGGTGGTGGCGCTGCACCCGGCCGATGGCCAGGGCATCACCCTCACCTTCGATTCCGTCCTCCTGCATTCGGTGTGCCGCCTGCTGCAGGCGGCGGTGAAGAAGAGCGACTGGGACATGGAGCTCAAGCTCCCCGGGACCGAGGCGCAGGAAAGCAACGAGCGCGGCGCGGTCAGGACGCTGAACTGAGGCTCAACCGACCTCAACTGCCTTATAATTCAGGGTTATTCCTTCAGCATTTGAACAACTCGGTCTAATTCCGCCGCTCACTGCAGCGATCGCGGAACTCGGTTACACCGCGCCGACCCCCGTGCAGGAGCAAGCGATCCCGCTCGTCCTGGCGGGACGCGACCTGATGGCGGGTGCGCAGACCGGCACCGGCAAGACCGCGGCGTTCGCGCTGCCGATCCTGCAGAAATTCGCGCCCCTCGCCAGCACCTCGACTTCCCCGGCGCGCCACCCGGTGCGCGCGCTGGTGCTTACGCCGACGCGCGAGCTCGCAGTGCAGGTCGCCGAGAGCTTCCGCGACTACAGCAAGCACCTTCCGCTGCGCAGTACCGTGGTCTACGGCGGCGTGGACATGAACGCGCAGATCGAGCAGCTCAGGAAGGGCGTCGAGATCCTGGTGGCGACGCCCGGCCGTCTGCTCGACCACGTGCAGAACAAGACGGTGATGTTCAACCAGGTGTCGATCCTGGTGCTGGACGAAGCCGACCGCATGCTCGACATGGGGTTCCTGCCCGACATCAAGCGCATCATCGCGCTGCTTCCCGCGCAGCGGCAGAACCTGCTGTTCTCGGCGACGTTCCCGGATGAGATCCGCGCGCTGGTGAAGACCATGCTGCGCAACCCGGCGGAGGTGCAGATCGCCGCCCGCAACGCCGTCGCCGACCTCGTCACCCACGTCATGCATCCCGTGGCGCGCGAGAAGAAGCGCGAGCTGCTTTCCTACCTGATCCAGACCCGCGGACTGAAACAGGTGCTCGTGTTTACGGGCACGCGCATTGGCGCCAACCGTCTCGCCCACCAGCTGCGGCGCGACCACATCCAGGCCGACGCCATCCACGGCGACAAGTCGCAGGCGGAGCGCGAGGCCGCGCTCGCCGACTTCAAGGCCGGCAAGACCACCGTGCTGGTGGCCACCGACGTTGCCTCACGCGGCCTCGATATCGAGGGGCTGCCGCAGGTGATCAACTTCGACGTGCCGCACTCGCCCGAGGATTACGTACACCGCATCGGCCGCACCGGGCGCGCCGGCCTCACCGGCGAGGCGATCTCGCTGGTCTCGCCGCAGGACCACGACGCGATCGGGGCGATCGAGCGGCTGATCAAGAAGCGCATCGAGCGCGTGCTGGTTCCCACCTTCGAGGCAAGCGGGGCGAGCGTCGCCGCGCTGATGGGTGATGAACCCCGCCGCGACGCCGGTCGAAGCCGGGAGCGAGACCGGGACCGAGGCCGGGGGCGCGATCGAGGCCGGCATCACCAGCCGGGCGCCTCGAAGAAGGCTTCCGACCCGATCTTCTCGGCGCCGTATGAGCCTGGCAGCGCTCCCAAGGCCGATACCGCGGCGAAGGCCGAGCCTCAGCAGCAGTCAGGCAAACGGCGCCAGCCGCAGGTCGCCGCTCTTCTCGGTGGTCTTAAACGCGCTTAAGAAAAAGCCTTGAAGCCGGCTTGACGGCAGCTAGACGCAGCGCGCTCCATCGACTTCGATACAGACCCCGCTGATCAAGCTGGCCTCGTCCGACGCGAGGTAAAGGCACGCATTGGCGACGTCGAGCGGAGTCGAGAATCGCCCCAGGGGGATGGTCGCGAGAAAGCGGCTCTTTGCCTCCTCGCTGACCGTGCCGCCGGCGAAATCCGCGGATAGCGCGGTCTCCGGGCTGAACACCGGGTTGACGCAATTGACGCGGATCCGGTCCTTGCCGAACTCGCCCGCCATCGATTTCGACATCGTGATCACGGCGCCCTTCGAGCTGTTGTAGACGGTCAGCCCGGGTCGCGGACGGATGCCGGCGGTGGAGGCGATGTTGACGAAGCAGCCGCCGCCCCGCTTGCGCAGCACCGGCACGGCATGGATCGCCGAGAGGTAGATGCTCTTGACGTTGACCGCGTAGACCCGGTCGAACTCGGCCTCGGTCACTTCCAGGTAGGGCTTGTTGCGGTGGGTCCAGCCGGCGTTGTTGACGATGATGTCGAGCTTGTCCGCCGCCGCGCGCACCAGCTTGGCCCAGTCCTCTGCCTTGGTCACGTCGGCGTGGACGAATTTGCCGCCCACTTCCTTCGCGATGCGCTCGCCCGCCGCCGCGTTGATGTCGGCCGCGATCACGGCGGCGCCTTCGGCCGCGAAGCGCCGCGCGATGCCGGCGCCGAAGCCCGAGCCCGCGCCGGTGACGATGGCGGTCTTGTCCGTGAGCCTCATCCTTGCTCCTTCATTTTTCCTCCTTGAATGGACTATGTTCGCATAGCTCATCGACGTAACGCGTGATTCCGGCGCCTTCGCGCTGCAGGAAGTCTTCCACCGCGCGCGCGAACTTCGGATGCGCCAGCCAGTGGGCCGAGGGCCCCTCGACCGGCAACAGGCCGCGGAAGATCTTGTGCTCGCCTTGCGCGCCGCCTTCGAAAACCTCGAGCCGGTGGCGGATGGCGTATTCGATCGCCTGGTAATAGCAGCACTCGAAATGCAGCAGCGGCACATGCTCGAGCGCGCCCCAGTATCGCCCGTAGAGCCGCTCCTGATCCTTGACGAACAAGGCGCTGGCGATCGGCCGCTGATCGCGCTCGGCGATCACCAGGGCGAGGTTGTCGGGCAATGCGCTGCCGATGCGCAGGAAGAAATCCAGGCCGAGGTACGGGCTCGAGCGATGTTCCGCATAAGTGCGGCGATAGCAGCGGTTGAAGAGCTCCCAATGCTGGCGCTGGATCGCCGTTCCCTCCACCCACGAGAGCGAAATGCCGGCGTCGCGCACCTTGCGGCGTTCCTGCCGGATGTTCTTGCGCCGCGCGTGCGTCATGCGCTTCAGGAAGTCCTCGAAGTCGGTGTAGCCGGCATTGCGCCAGTGGAATTGCACCGTGCGGCGCAGCATCATGCCGTGTCCGAGCAATGCCGCCAGCTCGTCCTCGGCGGGAAACAGGACATGCAGCGAGGAGGTATCGCGCGCGTGATGCAGCGCTGCCTCCACCAGCAGCTCCTTGTTTTTCCCGAGGAGGCGCGGCCCCCGCACCGGTGTGAACGGGATCGCGCTGAGTAGCTTGGGGTAGTAATCGATCCCGTGGCGTTCGTGCGCTTCCGCCCAGGCCCAGTCGAATACGTATTCGCCGTAGGAGTGGGACTTGGCAAAGAGCGGCATCGCCGCGACCAGCGCACCGGCGCGCCGCACGAGGAGGAATTGCGGCAGCCAGCCGCTGCGCGCGCTGGCGCACCCGGTGTCGATCAGGGCAGACAGGAACTCGTGGCGCACGAACGGCTGCGTGCCGGCAAGCGCGTTCCACTCCGCGGCATCCACGCCCGCGAGCGACTCGACGACTTGGACGCTTTCCAAGCTCAGGCTTCCAGGGCCGCCTTGATGCGCAGCGAGCGCTCGCGGCCTTGCCGTGCGCGCTCCAACGCCGGGTCGATCTCCAGTGCCCGTTCGAAGCGGGCGATCGCTTCACCGTGGCGGCCAGCGCGCTGCAGGAGGAAGGCGAGATTGAAGTGCGCGGCTGCATTGGCCGGCGAAAGCGCGGCCGCGCGCTCGAACGCGTCGATCGCGGGCTCGAACTGTGCGCGCGCGGCGAGCAGAATACCGATGCAGCTCCATGCGCGGCTGTGGCGCGGGTCCGCTCGCGTCACCGCCTGGAACGCCGCCAGCGCCGGCGCCGGGCGCTTCAGCAGCAACAGGAGCTGCCCGTACCGGAACAGGAGCGACGGGTGCAGCGCCATCGGGGACGATTCTACGTCCCTTTGTACGCTGTACAATTCCGCCATCGCGGGGTCAGGGACGAGCGTCAGGGACGAGGAGCAGGCCATGAAGAAAATCGAAGCCATCGTGAAGCCGTTCAAGCTCGACGAAGTGCGCGAGGCGCTTTCCGAGGTTGGCGTCACCGGCCTCACCGTCACCGAGGTCAAGGGCTTCGGCCGCCAGAAGGGCCACACCGAGCTCTACCGCGGCGCCGAGTACGTGGTCGACTTCCTGCCCAAGGTCAAGATCGAGGTCGTGGTCGCCAATAACCAGGTGGAGAGCGCGATCGACGCCATCGTGCGCTCCGCGCGCACCGGCAAGATCGGCGACGGCAAGATTTTCGTCACCTCGGTCGAGCACGTGGTGCGCATCCGCACCGGTGAAACCAATGAGGCAGCGGTCTAGGCCTTAAGCAGCACTAGCACCGCTCCCGAGCCGCCCTGGGCGGCCAGCGCTTCCACAAACGCAAGCACCTCCATTCGCTCGGGCAGCGCCGCGCGCAATGTCTCTCGCAGCACCCCTGTACCCTTGCCATGCACGATTCGCACGCAGCGCAAGCGGCGCGCCTTGGCGTCGTCTATAAAATCGCGGATCACCGGCCCGACCTCGACTCGATTCAGGCCATGCAGGTCGAGCTCGTCCTCGACGCGCCAGTCACCGCGGCGCAGCTGGCGCAGGATCTTCGGCGGGTAACCGTTGCGTAGGAAACCGCCCTCAGGCGGGGACAAGGCCATCGAGGTACTTCTCGGCGTCGAGCGCCGCCATGCAGCCGCTGCCGGCGCTGGTGACCGCCTGGCGGTAGACGTGGTCCTGGACGTCGCCGGCGGCGAATACGCCGGGTACGCTGGTCGCGGTGGCGAAACCCTCGCGGCCGCCGCGCGTGACGATGTAGCCGTCCTTCATCTCGACCTGGCCGGAGAAGATGCCGGTATTCGGCGTATGGCCGATGGCGACAAAGAAGCCCTTGACCGGGATGGTCTTCGAGCCGCCGCCCTTGAGGCTCCTGGTGCGCACGCCCGCCACCCCGCCGGCGTCGCCCATCACCTCTTCCACCACCGCGTCCAGCTCGAGGCGGATCCTGCCCTCGGCGACGCGCTTCATCAGCTTGTCGACCATGATTTTCTCGGCGCGGAACTTGTCGCGCCGGTGAACCAGGGTCACCTGCTTGCAGATGTTCGCCAGGTAAAGGGATTCCTCGACGGCGGTGTTACCCCCGCCCACGACCACCACGTCCTGCCCCTTGAAGAAGAAGCCGTCGCAGGTGGCGCAGGCCGAAACGCCGCGCCCCATGTACTTCTGCTCGGAGGGCAGGCCGAGGTACTTGGCCGTCGCCCCGGTGGCGATCACCAGGGCGTCGCAGGTGTAGGTCCCGGCGTCGCCTTCCAGGACCAGCGGCCGCGCGCCCAGCCGCACGGTGTGGATCTGGTCGGAAACGACCTCGGTTTCGAAGCGCTCGGCGTGCTTCTGGAAGCGCTGCATCAGGTCAGGCCCCTGCACCCCGTCGGCGTCCGCCGGCCAGTTATCGACGTCGGTGGTGGTCATCAGCTGCCCGCCCTGCGCGATGCCGGCGATCAGCACCGGTTTCAGGTTGGCGCGCGCGGCGTAGACCGCCGCGGTATAGCCGGCGGGGCCCGAGCCGAGGATCAGCAGCCGGGCATGTCGTGTCGTCGTCATTCGCAAAATGCTAACATTTGCTTCATGGCTACAACGGTCTCTACCGCGGTCCTCAAGGCCGTTCCACTCTTCGCGAGCTTTCCCGAAGACCAGTTGCGCATGCTAACCACGGTGGTGACGCGCAAGAGCGCGCCGCGCTCGACCACCATCATGGCCGGCGGCGACCCGACCGATCACCTGTACATCGTGCTCTCGGGGCGCCTCAAGGTCATGATGAGCGATGCCGAGGGCAAGGAAGTGATTCTCAGCATCCTCGGCGCCGGCGAAATCTTCGGCGAGATGGGGCTGATCGACGACGAGCCGCGCTCCGCCACGGTGGTCACCATCGAGCCCTGCGAGCTGCTGGCACTGGCCAAGCGCGACTTCAAGAAGAGCCTGGCGGAGAACTTCGAAATGTCCATGGCGGTGATGCGCGGCCTGGTCAAGCGGCTGCGCGAGGCCGACCGCAAGATCGGCAGCCTGGCGCTGCTCGACGTCTACGGGCGCGTCGCCCGCCTGCTGCTCGACATGTCCGAGAACGTCAATGGCGAGAAGGTGGTCACGAAGCGCCTGCCGAAGCAGGACATCGCCAAGATGATCGGCGCTTCGCGCGAGATGGTGAGCCGGGTGATGAAGGACCTGCAGACCGGCGGTTATATCGAGATGCGCGGCTCCACCATCGTGCTGCGCGACAGCATCATGCTGCCGGAGTAACGGGGAAAACCCGGGAGTAAACCTGGCCGTAGCAAGCAAAAGCGCACCCCTGCCGGCCAAGCTGGCGGGCCTGCTGCGCGAGGCAAGGTGGTTGCTCCTGATCGGCGCCGGGCTGTACCTGCTGCTGATCCTCGGCACGTTTCACCGCTCGGACCCGGGCTGGTCGCACAGCGCCACCGACGCGGTGGTGCGCAATGCCGGCGGCGCGTTCGGCGCCTGGCTCTCGGACCTGCTGCTCTATCTGTTCGGATTGTCAGCCTACTGGTGGGTGGCGCTCTGCTTCTACCTCGTTGTCTGGGGGTACCGGCGCATGGACGGCCTGCGCCTGGGTGCCGCGCTCGGCGGGTTTTTCGTGCTGCTGGCCGCCAGCGCCGCGCTCGAGCGCCTGCGGCTGCACAGCCTGGCCGCCGAGTTGCCGCTCGCTCCCGGGGGACTGGCCGGCGACGCTGCGGCGGTCGCGCTGTCGGGCATGCTCGGCTTTACCGGCGCGACGCTCGCGTTGCTGACGCTCGCTGCGATTGGCTGGAGCTTTTTCATCGGCGTCTCATGGCTGACCATTTTCGAAGTCCTCGGCACCCTGCTGGAAAAGGGTTATGCCGCGGCAATGGGGGCCTGGGACCGGCGCCGGGACCGCAAGCTCGGCACGCGGGCGCGCGTGGAGCGCGAAGCCGCCGTCGAGACCGACAAGCGCCGCGAGGAAAACCATCCGCCGCTGCGCATCGAGCCACCGATAGCCGAGATCAAGAAGTCGGAGCGCGCGCAGAAGGAAAAGCAGGCGCCGCTGTTCGATCATTTGCCCGATACCCCGCTGCCGCCGCTCAAGCTGCTGGACGAGGCGTCGCACGGCGGCGAAATGGTGTCGGCCGAGACGCTGGAGTTCACTTCGCGCCTGATCGAGAAGAAGCTGTCCGATTTCGGCGTCGCGGTGAAGGTGCTCGCCGCCTATCCCGGGCCGGTAATCACGCGCTATGAGATCGAGCCCGCGGTGGGGGTCAAGGGCAGCCAGATCGTCAACCTGGTGAAGGACCTGGCGCGCGCGCTGTCGGTGGTGTCGATCCGCGTGGTGGAGACCATCCCGGGCAAGTCGTGCATGGGCCTGGAGATCCCGAATCCGCACCGCCAGACCGTGCGCCTGACCGAGATCCTCGGCTCCGAGGCGTATCACTCGCTGCATTCGCCGCTCGCGCTGGCGCTGGGCAAAGACATCGCCGGCAACCCGGTGGTGGCCGACCTGCAGAAGATGCCGCACCTGCTGGTGGCGGGAACCACCGGCTCGGGCAAGTCGGTGGCGCTGAACGCCATGATCCTTTCGCTGCTCTACAAATCGGAGCCGCGCAACACCCGTCTGATCCTGATCGACCCGAAGATGCTCGAGCTTTCGGTCTACGCCGACATCCCGCACCTGCTCGCGCCCGTCGTCGTCGACATGAAGCAGGCCACCAACGCGCTCGGCTGGTGCACGGCGGAGATGGACCGGCGCTACAAGCTGATGAACTGGATCGGGGCGCGCAACCTCTCCGGCTTCAACCACAAGGTCACCGAGCGCAAGGTCGAGGATCCGTTCACCACCAAGTCGAACGACCCGGACGCCAAGGCGCCGATCCTGCAGCCGATGCCACACATCGTGGTGGTGATCGACGAGCTCGCCGACCTGATGATGGTGGTCGGCAAGAAAGTGGAGGAGCTGATCGCCCGCCTTGCCGGCAAGGCGCGCGCCGCCGGCATCCACCTGGTGCTCGCCACGCAGCGCCCCTCGGTCGACGTGATTACCGGCTTGATCAAGGCCAACATCCCAACCCGCATCGCGTTCCAGGTTTCTTCCAAGGTCGATTCGCGCACCATCCTCGACCAGTCGGGCGCGGAGACGCTGCTCGGCATGGGCGACATGCTCTACTTGCCGCCCGGCAGCGGCCTGCCGCAGCGCGTGCACGGCGCTTTCGTCGCCGACCACGAGGTCCACAAGGTGGTGGAGCACCTGAAGTCGCTGGCGAAGCCGGAGTACCTGGAGGAAGTATTGGAGCCCGAAGTCCCGGAAGAGGCCGCCGTGGATGGGGTGCCCGCGGGCGAGAAAGACCCGCTGTACGACCAGGCTTGCGAGATCGTGCTGCGCACGCGCCGGCCGTCGATCTCGCTCGTGCAGCGCCACCTGCGCATCGGCTACAACCGCGCCGCGCGCCTGATCGAGGACATGGAGCGCGCCGGCATGGTTTCGCCCATGCAGTCGAACGGCAACCGCGAGGTGCTGGTTCCCGCGAAGGCGGAGTAGGTCATGCGGTTCTCGCTGATTTTCCTCCTTGCATTCGTTTCCTCGGTCGAAGCGGCGGCGATCGACCGCTTCAAAAGCTTCGTGCGCGGCACGCAATCGGCGCGCGGCGAGTTCGAGCAGAAGGTCTACGACCGCAGCGGCAAGCCGACCCAGGAGTCGAAAGGCAGCTTCGTTTTCCAGCGGCCCGGCTTGTTCCGGTGGCTGTACGCCAAGCCGGTCGATCAGGTCATCGTCGGCGACGGCGAGCGCGTCTGGATCCACGACCGCGACCTGAACCAGGTCACGGTGAGAAAGCTGTCGCGCGCGCTCGGCTCGACGCCGGCGGCGCTGCTCGCGGGCTCGGCCGACGTCGAGAAGGCGTTCGAGATGTCGGAAGCCGGCAGCAAGGACGGGATCGAGTGGCTCGAGGCCAAGCCGCGCGAGGCCGAAGCCGGGTTCGCGCGCGTGCGCATGGGATTCGACGCCAGCGGCCTGCGCGCGATGGAGCTCTTCGACCACTTCGGCCAGACCACGCACCTGCGCTTCCTCAACCTGGTGCGCAACCCAAAGGTCGACGCTTCCGAGTTCCGCTTCCAGCCGCCCAAGGGCGCTGACGTTCTAGGCGAAAAATGAGCGATCTGTTCGGCAAGCGCGAGCCCGCTGCTCCGCTCGCCGACGCGCTGCGGCCGCAGTCGCTCGACGAAGTCGTCGGCCAGCGCCATCTGCTCGGGCCGGGAAAAGCGCTGCGCCTCGCCTTCGAATCGGGCAAGCCGCACTCGATGATCCTTTGGGGGCCGCCGGGCTCGGGCAAGACCACCATCGCGCGGCTCATGGCCAAGGCGTTCGACGCCGAGTTCGTCGCACTCTCCGCCGTGTTCTCCGGGGTGAAGGACATTCGCGCCGCGATGGAGACTGCCGAGAAGGAACTGGCGCGCAGCGGCCGGCATACCATCCTGTTCGTCGACGAGGTACACCGCTTCAACAAGGCGCAGCAGGACGCCTTCCTGCCCTATGTCGAGCGCGGCCTCATCACCTTCGTCGGCGCCACCACCGAGAATCCGTCGTTCGAGGTGAACAGCGCGCTGCTTTCCCGCGCTGCGGTTTATGTGCTCGAGCCGTTGAGCGTTGCCGACATGGAAATATTGGTTTCAAAGACAGCAGATCAAAATCGACGAGGACGCGAAAGCGCGGCTCATCGGCTTCGCCGACGGCGACGCGCGGCGCCTGCTCAATGCGGTGGAGATCCTCAAGAACACCGGCGTGGAGAGGATCGACGCCGCCTTCCTGGAGCAAACGCTGGCCAAGAACCTGCGGCGCTTCGACAAGGGCGGCGAGCAGTTCTACGACCAGATCTCGGCGCTGCACAAGGCGGTGCGCGGCTCGGACGCCGACGCGTCGCTCTACTGGATGGTGCGCATGCTCGACGGCGGCGCCGATCCGCTCTATGTCGGCCGCCGCCTGGTGCGCATGGCGGTGGAGGACATCGGCCTCGCCGATCCGCGCGCGCTGCGCGTCGCGCTCGACGCCTGCGAAACCTATGAGCGCCTGGGCAGCCCGGAGGGCGAGCTCGCGCTCGCCGAGGCGGTGCTCTATCTTGCGGTCGCGGCGAAATCGAACGCGGTGTACGAAGCCTATAATGCCGCCCGCGCCTTCATCTCGAGCGACGGCACCCGGCCGGTGCCGCTCCATATCCGGAACGCCCCCACCCCCATGATGAAGAACCTCGGCTACGGTAAGGGCTACCGGTACGCGCATGACGAAGCCGACGCCTATTCCGCCGGGCAGACCTATTTCCCCGAGGGCATGCCCGCGGTCGAGTGGTACCGGCCCACCGAGCGCGGCCTCGAAGGGCAGATTCGCCAAAAACTCGCCGAGCTGAAGAGCAAGAAATGATCGACATCCAGTTGCTGCGCAAGAACCCGCAGGAGATTGCCAGGCGCCTTGCGGCGCGCGGCCCGGGGGCATTCGACGCCGAGCAGTTCGAGCGCTTCGAGGCCACGCGTAAGCAGTTGCAGTCCGCGGTGCAGGAGGCGCAAGCCTCGCGCAACCGGATCGCCAAAGACATCGGCCAGGCTAAGGCGAAGGGCCAGGACGTCTCCGAGCTGATGCGCCAGGGCGAGAAACTGAAGTCACTGCTCGAGGAGTCCGAGCAGCAGCTGGTCAAGCTGCAGGACGGCTTCCAGGAGCTGCTCGAGCGCATCCCGAACATCCCGCACGAGTCGGTCCCACTCGGCGCCTCTTCCGCCGACAACCGTGAAGAGCGCCGCTTCGGCGATCCCCGGAAGTTCGATTTTCCGGTGAAGGATCACGTCGACGTCGGCGCTGGGCTGGGCGGCATCGATTTCGAGACGGCGGCCAAGCTCGCCGGCGCGCGCTTCGTGGTGATGAAGGGCGGCATCGCGCGCCTGCACCGCGCGCTCGCGCAGTTCATGCTTGAAGTGCATACGCGCGAGCATGGCTACACCGAGGTCTATGTCCCGTACATGGTGAGCGGCGAGTGCGCCAACGGCGTATCCAGCTTGTCCAAATTCAGGGACGACCTGTTCAAGATCGAGGGCCGCGACCTCTACCTCATTCCGACCGCCGAATATCCGGTCACCAACTTCGTGCGCGGCGAGATCGTCCCGGCCGAAAGCCTGCCGCTCAAGTTCGTGTGCCATTCACCGTGCTTCCGCTCCGAGGCCGGCTCCGCGGGCAAGGACACGCGCGGCATGATCCGCAACCACCAGTTCGACAAGGTCGAGCTGGTGCAGATCATCCACCCGGAGAAGTCCTACCAGGGCCTGGAGGAGCTGACCGGGCACGCCGAATCCATCCTGAAGCGGCTCGAGCTGCCGTATCGCGTGCTCTCGCTTTCCACCGGCGATATCGGATTCTCCGCCGCCAAGACTTACGACCTGGAAGTCTGGCTGCCTTCGCAGGACGCTTATCGCGAGATCTCGTCGTGCTCCAACTTCGAGGCGTTTCAGGCGCGCCGCATGCAGGCGCGCTTTCGCGCGGCGGGCGGCAAGCCGGAGCTGGTGCATACGCTGAACGGCTCAGGCCTGGCGGTCGGGCGCACGCTGGTGGCGATCCTCGAGAACTTCCAGAACGCGGACGGCTCGGTGACCGTGCCGTCTGCGCTACGTCCCTTCATGGGCGGGCAGGAGAAGATCCAGCGCCCCGCCTGATAAAATCCGCGTTTCGCATTTGCGTTCCGACCGCGGAGAGATGGCAGAGTGGTCGAATGCGGCAGACTCGAAATCTGTTGTACGTTATCCGGTACCGGGGGTTCGAATCCCTCTCTCTCCGCCACTTCCCAAAACAAGATGGGCGCGCGTGGCTGCCGCGCGCCCATCGGTTGAAGTCCGGGTTTTTTGTTAGTTGTATTCGAACACGTTGCCGTTCACTTTGCTGAACGGGATGGCGGCGTGCATGTCCCCGTAGACCAGCGTGGTTTCCGCCGCGCCGGCCACGGCGACTTGGGCGACTTCCGCGTTGCTGACGCAGCCGGCCGTGGCGAAGGCAGCAACCAGAACCGCTACGCGAACGATGCTTTTCATGACTCTCTTCTCCCTCAGTGGTCTCAAAGTTGAGACGCATCCAACTTACGCCGGAAGCCAGGCGCTGTGAGAGTCGCGGACAAGTTTTGAAACCCCCCAGGTGACGCAGTTGGCAGCATCCCCCGGGGCTCTGGCACTTTCTGACCGATTTAATACTTTGCGATCATTGCTCGTGCTTCAACACGCGCCGGATCACGTCGACGATCAGGTTCTTCGTATAGGGCTTGGTGACGTAGCCGTCGGCGCCCAGCACCAGGCCGCGCCCGATATCGGCCGCATCGCTCTTGGCGGTGAGCATCACGATCGGCAGCGAGCCGAGCGCCGGGTGGCGGCGCATCCGGGCGAGCACATCGAAGCCGTCGCCGTCGGGCAGCATCACGTCGAGCAGCAGCAGATCGGGAGCGCCCTCGTCGACGATCGCCTGCAGGAAGCCATTGACCGAGCTGGCGACGCGCACCTTGTACCCCGCCATCGACACGCGCAGGTCGGCCAGCGCAAGCTGGTCGGGGTCGTCTTCGACGATCAGGATCACGGTTTCCGCCGGCGTTTTGAGCGGGGCAGGGCGGCGCCGCAACCGATCCGCGGCGAGGTAGGCGCCGCTGCGCGCGAGCGCGGCACCGGCTTCCTTGCCGGCCTTGCCGAGCTCGTTGCGCTCAAAAGACAGCGTTGTTTCCGCGCCGCTCGCCGAGAAGTCGTCCTCGCGTCCTTCGCCCTCGGGCACCAGCTCGATCATGCCGAGTTCTTCGAGCTCGGAGAGCCATTCCTCGAGCATCTCGGCCGGAAACACTTTCGCCAGGGTCTCGGGAGCGCTGCCGTGAAGGTCCATCATCCACAGGATGCGCCGATAGTCGGCGGGCACGGCCGCGTCCTCGCCCTCCCAGGCTTCGCGCCCGGCGGCGGTGAGTCGGTAGATGCGAGCGGCCATGCGTCACTCTAAACTAACTGCCACCCCATGAACCCCACTCCGCTGCAGGTGCAGTTCGATCCGTCGTCGGCACGCTTCGGCGCCTCGCGCTCGCAGAAGCGCCTCGAGGACGATCGACTCCTGGAGGGCAAAGGGCTGTTCAGCGACGACCGCGTGTTTGCGCGGCAGGCGTGGATGGTATTGGTGCGGTCTCCGCACGCTCACGCCCGGATCACGTCCGTCGAGCTATCAGAAGCAAAGAAGCGAAACGGCATTATTGCCGCATGGTCGATGGCGGACCTGCGTGCCGACGGCGTGAAGCACATCCCGTTTCCGCCGTTGTTCAAGCGCGCCGACGGCTCGCCGATGGCCGCGCCGCCGCGCACGCCGCTCGCCGAGGGCAAGGTGTTCTACGTCGGCCAGCCGGTGGCGGCGATCGTCGCCGAGACGCGCGAGCAGGCGCAGGACGCCGCCGACCGTCTCGTCGTCGACTATGAAGATCTGCCTTGCGTGGTCGATCCGCGCAAGGCGATAAAGGCGGGCGCGCCGTTGCTGTGGCAGGCGGCGAGCGCAAACATTGCCGCCGAAGCTCGCTACGGTGATGCAGCGGCGGTCGACAAAGCGTTCCATGGCGCAGCCCACGTTTGCCGGATTCAACTGCACAACCAAAGGCTGAATGCCGTGGCCATGGAGCCGCGCTGCGCGATCGGCGTGCACGAGGCCGGCCGCACCACGCTGTATACGCAGAATCAGACGCCGACCGCGGCACGCGATCTGCTCGCCACGGTGTTCGGCGCCAAGCCGGCCGAGTTCCGGCTGGTGAACGGCGACATCGGCGGCGGCTTCGGCATGAAGACCGGGCTCACGCCGGAGGACGCGCTGGTCTGCTACGCGGCGCGCAAGCTCGGCCGCCCGGTGAAATGGCGCGCCGAGCGCAGCGAAGAATTCCTCGCCGCGCACATGGCGCGCGACCAGCACTATACGGCGGCGCTCGCGCTCGATCGCGAGGGACGCATCCTGGCGCTGCGCATGGAGATGCTCGCCAACATCGGCGCGGTGCCGGTCGGCTCCTCGGCGATGATCCCGCTCGCCATGGTCGCCAAGGTGGCGACCTCGGCTTATCGCGTGCCGGCGATCGACTATCACGTCAAAGGCGTGCTGACCAACACCATGGCGACCGGCGCGTACCGCGGTGCCGGCCGCCCGGAAGGCAATTACCTTATCGAGCGGCTGATCGAGAAGGCCGCGCGCGAGATGGGCATCGACCGCGTCGAGCTGCGCCGGCGCAACCTGCTTACGCCCAAGGAGCTTCCCTACAAGACGCATGTAGGCGAGACCTACGACAGCGGCGAGTTCGCCCGCATGCTGGACGGGGCGTTGCGGGCAGCAGATTGGGCCGGCTTCCCCGAGAGAAAACGCCAGTCCCTGGAGCGTGGAAAAAGACGCGGCCTGGGCCTTGCTGTGTACCTGGAATGGACCGGTGCGTTACCCACCGAAACCGTGGACATCGAAATCGACGTCGAGGGTACGGTGACGGTGTTCTCCGGCACGCAGGCGATGGGGCAGGGACTGGAGACCACGTATACGCAGTTGGTGCAGGAATTGTTTGGTGTATCCGCGCCGCGGATAAAGATCATCCAGGGCGACACCGACCGCGCAAACGGCGTAGGCAGTGTCGGCTCGCGCTCGGCCTTCGTCGGCGGCTCCGCGGTGGTCGCGGCCGGGCGCAAGATGATCCGGCAATGCCGGGAGTCCGCTGCCGAGGCGCTCGAGGCGGCACTCGCCGACCTCGAGCTGCGCGACGGACGCTTCCACATCGCCGGCACCGACCGCTCACTCGGGCTGGGCGAGCTCGCCGCGCGCCAGCCGTCGCGCGTGATCCGCGTCTCCGCGACCGAGACGCCATCGACGCCATCGTGGCCGAACGGCGCGCAGGTGGCCGAGGTGGAGATCGATGGCGAGACCGGCGAGGTAACGCTGGCTTCGCTCACCAGCTGCGACGACATCGGCCGCATCATCAACCACGCCATCGTCGAGGGCCAGATTCACGGCGGCATGGCGCAGGGCGCTGGCCAGGCACTGTGGGAGCAGGTGCGCTACGACGAGGCAAGTGGCCAGCTGGTTTGCGGTTCGCTGATGGACTATTGCGTGCCGCGCGCCGACCAGTTGCCGGCGCTGCGCGCGGGCTTCGACGAGAGCGTGCCGTGCAAGACCAACCTGCTCGGCGTCAAGGGCTGCGGCGAGCTCGGCACCATCGGCGCGGTGCCGGCCGTGGTCCATGCGGTGCTCGATGCGCTCGACGTCGCGCACCTCGAGATGCCGCTCACCGCGGAAAAGGTGTGGCGGGCGTTGCAGCGTGAACCGCGGTGATCGCAATCGCGTCCTTCACTACGCGATCCTGGCGTCGCTGGCCTTGCACGCGGTGCTGCTGCTCGGCTTGCCGGACCTGATCAGCGGCGCGCGCCACGCGGCCGCGCTGCCGCCGAAGATCATCGCGCGGCTGATGGCGCCGGAACCGGTCCCGGTTCCGGCACCGCCGCTGCCACCGCCACCGCAGGCGGCGCCCGCCGTGCCGCCGCCGCAACCCAAGAAGAAACCGCCTGCTCCCGTGCTCGCGAAGCCGGCGCCCGAACGACCAACGCAGGTGGAGCCGCCGAGGGCGCCGACCCCGCCCGCTCCTCCCGCGCCCGTAGCAGAGCCGGCGCCGGCTCCGGCGAAGCCCGCGGAAGAGGTGGCGGCAGCTGCGCCAGCCGTGCAAGCCGCGCCAGCGCCCGCAGCGCCGCCAGTGGCCAGCGCACAGATGCTCGAGGAACAGTCAGTTGATCGCTACCGCATGGAGCTCATCGCTGCGCTCGCGCGAACCATCAAGGACAGCTATCCGCCGCAAGCGCGCGACAACAATTGGGAGGGCGACGTCCTGCTCGGCGTCGTGGTGCGCCCGGGCGGCAACGTATCGATCAGCGTGAAGCGCGGTTCCCGCTTCCGCGTTCTGGACCAGGGCGCGGTGGCTGCATTGCGGCAAGCGACGCAGGAAGTCCCGGTCCCGCCGGCGCTGCGCGACAAGGAGTCGCCGCTCAAGGACCTCCTGGTGCAGTACCGCTTGACGGACTGAGATGCGCGCTTAGGAGAGGCGACTACGCCTCGGGCCGGAACGCGACCACGTGGTCGACATCCAGGCGGATGCCGATCTTCTCGCCCAGCGCGTGGTTGTGGTGACTGGGCACCAGCGCGAGCACCTTCTGGCCGCTGGCGAGGCGCAGCGTATAAAGGATCTCGGCGCCGCGGAACGCCTTGTGCACCACCTCCGCCTGGGTCGGGGCCGCGTCGTCGTGCACCACGTCGTCCGGCCGCAGCAGAACTTCGAGGTTCTGCAGTCCCTGCGAATCACCCTGCAGCACCCCGAGCTCGATCTGCAGCTGGCGGCCGTTGAGCGCCTTCGCCGGCAGGAACACGCCCTGGCCGACGAAATCGGCGACGAACCGATTGGCGGGGCGGTGGTACAGGTTGTAAGGGTTGTCCCACTGCTGGACGCGTCCCTGGTGCAGCACGCCGATCTCGTCGGCCATGGCGAAAGCTTCCTGCTGGTCGTGGGTGACCAGCACGGCGGTCGCGCCGCTCGCCTTAATGATGTCGCGCACTTCCAGCGACAGGCGCTCGCGCAGGTCGACGTCGAGGTTGGAGAACGGCTCGTCCAGCAGCAGCAGCTCCGGGCGCGGCGCGAGCGCGCGTGCAAGCGCCACGCGCTGCTGCTGGCCGCCGGAGATTTCGTGCGGGTATTTGTCCAGCGACGCCGAAAGACCGACCAGCTGGGCGAGCTGCGCCACGCGCGCCACCCGCTCTGGCGCCGCCATCGCGTGCAAACCGAAAGCGATGTTGCCGGACACCGGCAGATGCGGGAATAGCGCGTAGTCCTGAAACACCATGCCGATACGCCGCCGCTCGGGAGGCAGCATCACGCCGCGGCCCGAAACCACCTTGCCGGCGAGGCGGATCTCGCCTTCCTGGATACCTTCGAAACCCGCTATGCAGCGCAGCACCGTGGTCTTACCGCAGCCGCTCGGCCCCAGCAGGCAACCGATCGCGCCGCGCGCGAGCGAAAAGCTCAGGCCACGCACCACTTCCTGCTGGCCGTACGCATGACGCAGATTTTCGACTTCGAGCAGCATGGTCGATTATAGTAATCGTTCTCATTCATAAGACGAAACGAAGCTCTTGAATTCAAAGAACTTGGGCCTGCTCGGGGGGGCGGCAGTGCTGGTCGCAGCCCTGCTCGCGCTACCGGTGCTATTCGTCGCGGCCAGCTTCCTGGGTGGCGCCAGCGACGCCTGGCGCCATCTCGCCGCGACGGCGCTTCCGCGCTACGTGGGGAACACGGCGCTGTTGTTGGTCGCGGTGGCGTGCGGGGTCGTTTCCATGGGCGTGGTGAGCGCCTGGCTCGTCACCGCGTACCGGTTCCCCGGGCGCGGCTTGCTCGAATGGGCGCTGCTTCTGCCGCTGGCAATGCCGGCCTATGTGATGGCTTACGCCTATACCGACTGGCTGCAGTTCAGCGGACCGGTGCAGTCGGCGCTGCGCGGGCTCACCGGCTGGCAGGCGCGCGAGTACTGGTTTCCCGAGGTGCGGTCACTTGCCGGAGCGGCGGCGATGCTTTCGTTCGCGCTTTACCCCTACGTCTATCTCATCGCCCGCACGGCGTTCCAGGACCTGTCGCGTAGCGCGATCGAGGCCGGGCGGCTGGCCGGCTATGGCGCCGGCGGCGCCTTCTTGCGGGTCGCCGTGCCCCTTGCCCGCCCGTCCATCGTTGCCGGCGCCACGCTCGCGTTGATGGAGACGCTGGCCGACTTCGGCACCGTGTCGTATTTCGGCGTCGAAGTGTTCACCACCGGCATCTTCAAGACCTGGTTTTCGCTGGGCGACAGCATCGCCGCGGCGCAGCTGTCCGCTTGCCTGCTCGGCTTCGTCGTCGTGCTCCTCGCGCTCGAGCGCGCGAACCGCGGCCGCGCCGCGTATTACGGCATGGCGCCGCGCAAGGCGCGCGCCCATCGCCTGCGCGGCGGCCGCGCCGCCATTGCCTTCGTCGCGTGTGCGGCACCGGTGCTCTTCGGCTTCGCCCTGCCGGCGCTGGTCCTCGGCGGCTTGGCCTTCGACGAAAGGATTGCCGCGGCGCGCCTGATTGCGCTGGCGGCGAACAGCTTCAGCATCGCCGCGGTCACCGCGCTTATCGCCGTTGCCATCGCGCTGGTGATGGCGTACGCCGCGCGCCTTTCGCGCAGCCCGCTGGTCCCCGCGGCCAACCGCCTCGCGGGCCTGGGATATGCCGTGCCGGGCGCGGTGATCGCGGTCGGCGTGCTGGTGCCGCTCGGCCGCCTGGACAACGCCCTCGCGGGCTGGCTGGAGCAAGCGTTCGGCGGGCGCTTCGGCCTGCTGCTCACCGGCACGATCGCGGCGCTGGTGTATGCCTACCTGGTGCGGCTGCTGGCGGTGGCGCTGCAGACCACGGAGGCGGGCCTCGCGAAGATCACGCCGAGCATGGAGGACGCGGCGCGCTCGCTGGGCGCCACGCCGGCCCGCGCGCTGGTGCGCGTGCATGTGCCATTGGTTGCGCCGAGCCTGGCGACGGCGTTGCTGCTGGTCTTCGTCGATGTGCTGAAGGAGCTGCCGGCGACCATCGCGCTGCGGCCGTTCAACTTCGACACCCTGGCGATCGAGGCCTACAACCTGGCGAAGGACGAGCGGCTTGCGGAAGCCGCCGTGCCTTCGCTGGCGATCGTCGCGGCGGGCTTGCTGCCGTTGCTCTACGTGTCGAAGCGCTACTTCCAGGCCACGCGGTCGTAGAGCTTCTGGGAGCTCGGCTGGTTTTTGCCGAGCACCGCGACGTTCACCTGGTCGCGCTTGAACTCGCCCAGCTGCTTGAGCACCGGGTTGTCGATTTTGACAGTCGCCACCACCGGCCACTCGTTGTTGCCGTCGGCGAAATAGCGCTGCGCCTCATCGCTCGCCAGGTACTCGAGGAATTTGATCGCCGCCTGGCGGTTCGGCGCGTTCTTGAGCACGCCGGCGCCGGAGATGTTGACGTGCGTTCCCCAGCTGCCCTGGTTCGGGAACACGATGCCGATCTTCTCGCCCACCTGCCGCTCATCGGGCTTGTCGGAGCGCAGCAGGCGCGCGTAGTAGTACTGGTTCGAAACCGTCACGTCGCACTGGCCGGCGGCGACCGCCTTCAGCTGGTCGGTGTCGCCGCCCTTCGGCTCCTGCGCCAGGTTGTCGCGCACGCCTTTCGCCCACGCTTCGGCTTTTGCTTCTCCCAGATGGTCGATGAGTGCGCCGAGCAGCGAGAGGTTGTAGATATTGGTGGAGGAGCGCATGCACACGCGCCCTTTCCATTTGCTGTCCGCGAGGTCCTCATAGTTGCGAATCTCGCCCGGCTGCACTTTCGCCTTGTTATAGGCGATGACGCGAGCGCGCGTCGAGAAGCCGTACCACAGGCCACTCGGCTCGCGCAGGTTCGCCGGGATGCGCGATTCCAGCGTCGTGCGACTTCACCGGCTGGAACAGGCCCATCTGCTCGGCGCGCCACAAGCGGCCGGCGTCGACGGTGATCAGCACGTCCGCCGGGCTGCGGGCGCCTTCGTTGCGGATGCGTTCGATGAGCGGGTCTTCGCCGCCCTCGATGCGGTTGATCTTGATGCCGGTGGTCTTGGTGAAGTTCGAGTACAGCGCCTCATCGGTCTGGTAGTGGCGCGAGGAGTACAGGTTCAGTACCTGGTCCTGTGCCGACAACGAGCTCGCGAAAAGACTCGCCAGCGCTAGCGCAATCCCTTTGAAAACAGTCATGTCAGCCTCGAGTGAGAAGATACCCTAAATGATAGGGACTCTCATTCTGGCTTGTCAACGAGAATAATTCTCAGCTAAAACGTCGGCGGATCCAGGCGCCGGGCGCCGTCGAAGCGCTGGCGCCAGTACGAGGTCGTGACGTTTTCGACGCGGACCTGCGCGCCGGGGCGCGGCGCATGAAGGAACCGGCCTTCGCCCAGATAGATGCCGACGTGGGAATAGGGACGGTTGCGCGTGTTGTAGAACACGAGGTCGCCCGGCTCGAGCTCCTTCAGCTTCGTGATCGGCATGCCGACCTTCCTGAGCGCCGCGGTACCGGGCGGGAGGAGCATGCCCCAGGCGCGTTCGAAGACGTGCACCACCAGGCCGCTGCAATCGAAGCCGGTGTCCGGCGAGCGTCCGCCCAGGCGGTATTTCACGCCCACGGTCTGCAGCGCATGGACCAGCGGCCGCTCGCGGTCGCTGATGGCCCCGTCATGCCAGGCGCGCGCCGGCGCAGCGACGGCGGACAAGGCGATCAGGCAGGCGAGCAGGGCTGGTCTCATAATCGGCGTAGACGCGCGAGCAGGATGGCGCGTTGATACGACAGGCATGAACCTTCCCTACCTAGTCCGCTTGGTACTCGCCGCGCTGCTCGGCGCCGTGATCAATGCCGCATTCGCGCAGCAAGCCCTTGAAATCATTCCGCTCCGCCACCGTACGGTCGATCAGGTGCTTCCCGCGCTGCAGCCGCTGCTCGAGCCCGGTGCCACGCTGAGCGGCAGCCGCGGCCAGCTCTTCCTGCGCGCCAGCGCTTCGAACGCCGAGGACATCAAGCGCGCGCTGGCAGCGATCGACCGGCCGGCAAAGCGCCTGCAGATCTCCGTGCGCCTGGACGACGCGCTCGAGCGCGAGCGCCGCGACCTCCAGGCCTCGGGCAGCGTCGGTAGCGCCGGGGTGCGCTTCAGTGGGAGTGCGCAGGACTCGCGCACCACCGCCGGCGAGCGCGTCGACCAGCGCCTTCAGGTCCTGGAGGGCAGCCGCGCCGTGATTTTTGCCGGCCAGTCCAACGATGATCGCGATCTCGCCAGCGGCTTCGAAGTCGTGCCGCGCCTGGCCGGCGGCGGCGTAGCGCTGGAAATCGCGCAGCAGCGCGAGACGCCCGGGTTCCGTCGCGGAAGCGTTCACGGACAACGGCTCGCCACCAGCATGCATGCCAGGCTCGGCGAGTGGGTCGAAATCGGCACGCGCGTCTGGGTCATGGTGGAGGCGCTCGACTGAACGCCGGGCTGCAACACGCCTTTGCCGCCGACGGGGCGCTCGCCGAAGCGATCGACGGCTTCAAGCGGCGGCCGCAGCAGCTCGAGATGGCGCAGGCGATCCACGATGCGATCGAGCGCACCGCGGTGCTGGTCGCTGAGGCGGGCACCGGGACCGGGAAGACGTTCGCGTACCTGGTTCCCGCGCTGCTTGCCGGCGGCAAAGTCATCGTCTCGACCGGCACGAAGACGCTGCAGGACCAGCTCTTCGATCGGGACCTGCCGGCGGTGCGCAAGGCGCTGGCGGCGGGCGCGAGCGCCGCGCTGCTCAAGGGTCGCTCCAACTATGTCTGCCTGTACCGCTTGCGGCGCAGCGCCGCCGCCGGCGTGGCCTCGCGCGAGGAGGCGAGCCAGCTGCGGCGCATCGAGCGCTTCGCCGCCGGCTCCGCCACCGGCGATCGCGCCGATCTTGCCGACGTGCCGGAGGATGCGCCGATCTGGGCGCATGCCACCTCGACGCGCGACAACTGCCTCGGCCAGGGTTGCCCGGACTACGGCGATTGCTTCGTGATGCGTGCGCGCCGCAACGCGCTCGCCGCCGACGTCGTGGTGATCAACCATCATCTCTTTTTTGCCGACGTGGTGCTGCGCGATGAAGGCATTTCCGAGCTCCTGCCGGCGTGCAACACGGTGATCTTCGACGAAGCGCACCAGCTGCCGGAAACGGCGCGCCTGTTCTTCGGCGAGACCGTTTCCAGCACCCAGCTGGTCGAGATCGCGCGCGATGCCCGCGCGGAGCTGCGCGCCGCCGGCGGCGCTTCCCCCGAGCTCGAGGCGCTCGCCAATCGCATGGAGAAGGCGGCGCGCGATCTGCGGCTGGCGCTCGGCGACACCGCGAGCCGGCTGTCCTGGAGCCAGGCGCTGCACCTGCCCGGCTTCGCCGACAGCCTCGAAGTCCTGCAACGCTGCCTGCGGCAATTCCAGGAGCCGCTCGAGGCGCAGGCCGAGCGTTCCGAAGGCCTGGCTGCGTGCGCGCGGCGCGCGGCGACGGCGCGGGCCGCGCTGGCGCGAATGCGCGAGACCGAGGCCACCGAAGAAGTGCGCTGGGTGGAAGTGTTCGCGCACGGCGCGCGCCTGCACGTGACGCCGCTTTCTTCGGCCGAGCTTTTCAGCCGCCAGATGGCCGACCATCCGCGCGCGTGGATCTTCACCTCGGCGACGCTGGCGATGGGCGAGGAGTTCGGTCACTTCACGCGCGAGCTTGGCCTTGGCGCGGCGCAAACGCGCCGCTGGGCGAGCCCGTTCGACTTCCCCAACCAGGCGCTGCTTTACCTGCCGAAAGGCCTGCCGGCCGATCCGAACGATGCGGCGTTCACCGATGCCGTGGTCGATGCGGCATTGCCGGTCATCGAGGCGAGCGGCGGGCGCGCGTTCCTCCTTTTCACCACGCTGCGTGCGCTGCGCAAGGCGCACGAGCGACTGCGCGACGCGTTGCGCTATCCCTTGCTCGTGCAGGGCACCGGCTCGCGCAGCGAGCTGCTCGCGCGCTTCCGCTCGCTCGGCAACGCGGTGCTGCTCGGCAGCCAGTCGTTCTGGGAAGGCGTCGACGTGCGCGGCGAAGCGCTCTCCGTGGTGGTGATCGACAAGCTGCCATTCGCCCCGCCCGACGATCCGGTGCTGGCTGCGCGCATCGAGGCGATCCGCGCCCGCGAGGGCAATCCGTTCACCGAGCTGCAGCTGCCGCAGGCGGTGCTGCAGCTCAAGCAGGGGGCCGGGCGCCTGATCCGCGACGAGACCGACCGCGGCGTGCTGATGCTGTGCGACCCGCGGCTCGTTTCCAAGGCCTATGGCCGGCAGATCCTGAAGAGCCTGCCGCCGATGAAGCCTACGCGGAGCCTGGCCGAGGTTGCGCAGTTCCTTGGAGCTCGTCAGCGACGTGAATGCGGATGATCTCCTCGAAGCTCGAGTCGGCGCGGAAACCTAGCGCGAGCGCGCGGCGCGCATCGAAATTTTGCGGCCACCCCTCGACGATGCGCATGATGGTCGCATCGGGCTCGCGCCGGATGAGCCGCGCCGCTTTGTCGCCGCCGACCTTGCGCAGCGCCTCGATCTGCTCGCCGACGGTCGCGCTGATGCCCGGCATGCTGAGGTTGCGGCGGCTGCCGAGCTTGGCGGTGTCGAGGCTCGCCGCGTGCAGCAGAAAGTCGATCGCCGCGCGGGGCGAAGCGAACCAGTGGCGCACGCTTTCGGGCACCGGCAGCACGGCCTCCTGGCCGCTCAGCGGCTCGCGGATGATGCCGGAAAAGAAGCCCGACGCCGCCTTGTTCGGCTTGCCCGGGCGCACGCAGATCGTCGGCAGGCGGATGCCGATGCCGTCGAAGAAGCCGCGCCGGCTGTAGTCGGACAGCAGCAGCTCGCCGATCGCCTTCTGCGTGCCGTAGCTGGTGAGCGGCGCGTTGAGGAACTCGTCGCCGATCGCCGGCGGAAACGGCGAGCCGAACACCGCAATGGAAGAAGTAAAAACCAGCCGCGGTTTGTATCCGTTGCCCACCTTGCGCACCGCCTCGAACAGCCGCCGCGTGCCGTCGAGGTTGATGCGATAGCCCTTCTCGAAATCCGCCTCGGCTTCGCCGGAAACGATCGCCGCGAGGTGAAAAATCAGGTCGGGCCGCGCGGCGACCAGCTTCTCGGCTTCGCCGGGGGCCGACAGATCCGAGACGATCGCACCCGGGCCCGCAGAGACCACGTCATGCAGGATCAACTCGCCGGCGCCGTCTTTTTTCAAGCGCGCGCTGAGCTTGCGGCCGATCATTCCAGCCGCGCCGATAACCAGTATCTTTTTCACCATTCGGGATCCCACAGCCGCCACCACGGCACATCCTTGCGATCGCCGCCGGGCTTGAGATACCGGCTGTCGGGAAAGTTGGTGCGCATCACGCGATCGGCGGCGTCGCGCAGGTCGTTCATGCCGAGGCGGTCGTACGCCAGCACCAGCACGAACACGGCCTCCTCGATCGCGGGCGCCTGCGCGTAGTGACGGATGGCGAATTGCGAGCGATTCGCCGCCGCAAGATAGGCCCCGCGCTTCATGTAGTAGCGGGCGACGTGCACCTCGTGCGAGGCAAGCGCGTTGACCAGATAGCGCATGCGCAGCGTCGCGTCCGCGGCGTACTTGGACTCGGGATAGCGCGCCACCACTTCCTTGAAGGCGTTGAACGACTCGCGCGAGGATTTCGGGTCGCGGTCGCTCATGTCCGGGGTGGTGAGGTTCGAAAGGATGCCGTACTGGTCGTTGAAGTTGATCAGCCCCTTCAGATACCAGGCGTAATCGGCGCTCGAGTGGTTCGGGTACATCTTGATGAAGCGGTCGACCGCGGCGACGGCCGAAGCGCGCTCGCCGTCCTTGTAGTGGCAATAGGCGATCTCGAGCTGCGCCTGCTGCGCGAAGCGCCCGTAGGGATAGCGCGCTTCCAGCTTCTCCAGGTACTTCACCGCGCGCGGCCAGTCTTTCGACGACATGGCATCCTTCGCCTCGCCGTAGAGGCGCTGCGCGGACCAGCCGACGGTTTCGTCTTCGGTGCTGCCGGCGCAGCCGGCGAGGCAGAAGATCGCGACTAGGAAGTAAACTGCGATGCGAGCCATGCGGAAAAAAAATCATAACACCAGAATAGGGCGAGCTCCTCCGCCACCGACTGGGATGCTGGCCTGGCCGCGCCGATGACCGCGGCGGTTCCATTGACGCTCGGCGGAATGCGCCTCGACCAGGCGCTCGTGCGCATCTTCCCGCAATATTCGCGCAACCGCCTGCAGGCCTGGCTCAAGTCGGGGCACATCACCATCGACGGCAGGCGGCTCGACGCGAACCACGCCGTGACCGGCGGCGAAGCGGTCGCGCTGCAGCCGCCGCGGGTGGCGGACGCAGCCGCGCCGCAGGCGCAGCGCATGCCGCTCAAGGTGGTGTTCGAGGACGCGGCGTTGATCGTGATCGACAAGCCGGCGGGCCTGGTGGTGCATCCCGGCGCCGGCCAGCCCGACCGCACGCTACTCAACGCGCTGCTCGCGCATGCGCCCGCACTCGCCGCGGTGCCGCGCGGCGGCATCGTGCATCGGCTCGACAAGGACACCAGCGGCCTGCTGGTCGTGGCGAAGACCGTCGAAGCCCAGGTATCGCTGGTCAAGCAGCTCGCCGATCACAGCATGCGCCGTGTCTACCTCGCCGTAGTGCAGGGCGACCCGCCGGCGAGCGGGGTGATCGACGCGCCGGTGGGGCGCGATGTGCGCGCGCGCACGCGCATGGCGGTGACCCATCGCGGCAAGCCGTCGCGCACCAACTACCGGGTGCTGGAGCGCTACGGCCATGCCGCGCTGGTCGAATGCCGCCTCGAGACCGGCCGCACGCACCAGATCCGCGTTCATTTCCAGCACCTGCGCCATCCGCTGGTCGGCGACGAGACCTATCGGCGCGGCACGCGCCACGGCATCGACTTCCCGCGCCAGGCGTTGCACGCGATCGAGTTGACCCTCGTCCATCCGACCACTGGCAAGGCGGTGAGCTGGTCGGCGCCATTACCGCGCGACATGAAGCGCCTGATCGACGGGCTGCGCAAGTGATCCAGCCCGAATGGGCGGCGCCGCCGCGCGTGCGCGCACTGGTCACGACGCGCGACTTCGGCGATCTCGCCGATGAAGTTGCAAGGCGCAGGCTGCGTGCACTGCTTCCCGCCGAGCCCGCGTGGCTGAAGCAAGTGCATGGCACGCGGCTGGTCGATCTGGACCGTGACCTTGAACGCGAGGCGGATGCTGCCCTGACGCGCAAATCCCAAACCGTGTGCATAGTGAAAGCCGCCGACTGCATGCCGGTGCTCTTCGCCGATGTGGCGGGCACGACTGTCGCCGCGGCTCATGCCGGATGGCGTGGCCTCGCCGCTGGCGTGCTGGAGGCGACGGTGGATGCGATGCGCGTGCCGCGGCAAAAGCTGATCGCCTGGCTTGGCCCGGCGATCGGGCCGCAGGCATACGAGGTGGCGGAGGATGTGTACCGCGCGTTCGCCGACTATCCGCATGCCTTCGTGCCGACGCGGCCCGGCCACTGGCGCCTCGACCTCTATGCCGTGGCGCGTGCCAAGCTGAAGGGATTGAAGGAGGTCAGCGGCGGCGACTTCTGTACGTATTCGGAGCGTGAGCGCTTCTTCTCTTTTCGCCGCGAGCGCACCGCCGCGCGCATGGCCGCCGCCATCTGGCTAGAATCCACACCCCCATGACGCTTGCCTGGATTCTGGTCGCGAGCGTCGCCGGCGGTACGCTTTCCGCCGGCCTCGCCGCCCTCGCGCTCACGCTGCGCGCCACGTGGATACCGATGCTGGTGTCCTTCGCAATCGGCGCGTTGCTCGGCGCCGCGTTTCTCGAAATCATTCCGCATGCGTTTGAAGAGGGCGAGGCGCACCAGGTCGCGTTCTCGATCCTCGGCGGCATCTTCGGCTTCTTCGTGCTGGAAAAACTGCTCCTCTACCGCCACTGCCACACCGAGCATTGCGAAGTGCATGATGCGCACGACCACGGGCGCAGCGGCACGCTGATCGTGGTTGGCGACACGGTGCACAACTTTGTCGACGGCGTGCTGATCGCGGCGGCATTCCTGCAAAGCACCGAGCTTGGGGTAGTGGCCGCGGTGGCGATCATCGCGCACGAGATCCCGCAGGAAGTCGGCGACTTCCTCATCCTGCTGCACTCCGGCTACTCGCGCGCGCGGGCGCTCGCGATGAACCTGGTGTCGTCTGCCGCGACCGTGGTCGGCGGCGTAATCGGCTACTTCGGTCTGCAGCTCGTCGATGGGCTCGAGCCCATCCTGCTCGGCGTGGTCGCCGCCAGCATGATCTACGTTGCCGTCGCCGACCTGATCCCTGGGCTGCATCGCCGGCCGGAGCTGCGCGACACCGCATTCCAGGCCCTGCTGATCGCGCTCGGAATCGGGACCATCGCGGCGGTCGGTGCCGTGGTGCCGCACTAGGCAAAAGGGACTATTCCGTCAAAGGGTTAAGAATCATTTGACGGCGCCCGTTGTGCGTCGCAAAATCGCTCGGCGATGCAACCCGGGTCTCCCGATGCCTTGCTGGCCGCAATCGCCAGCTCGAGCAATGAAGTCACGCAGGGCTGGATGCGGATCATGGCGGGCGCGCCAGCCGCAACCGCCGCGCTTCCCTGGGGCGATCCATCGCTGCAACAAAGCTACTTGCAGAAGCAGGCGCGACTGTGGACGGCGCTCGCGTCCGGCAAGCCGGAGACGCTGGCGTCGCCCGAACCCGGTGACCGGCGCTTCGCGGCGAAGGAATGGCGCGAGAACCCTTACTACGATTATCTCAAGCAGTCCTATCTGCTTGCCGCGCGCTATGTCGATGAGCTGGTCGAGGCGGCGGTGCTCGAGCCGCTGGCGAAGGAGCGCGCCCGCTTCGCCGCGCGGCAATGGATCGACGCGATGTGCCCGGCCAACTTCCCGGCCACGAACCCCGAGGCGTTGCGCGAGGCGTTCGAGACGCGCGGCGAGAGTCTTACGCGCGGCCTCGCCAACCTCCTGGGCGATGTGCACAAGCGCCGCATCAGCCAAACCAACGAAACCGCGTTTGAGGTCGGCCGCAATCTCGCGGTCACGCCGGGCGACGTGGTGTTCGAGAACGAGCTCATCCAGCTGATCCAATACCAGCCGACCACGGACCAGGTCGCGGCGCGTCCGTTGGTGATGATCCCGCCTTGCATCAACAAGTTCTATATCCTCGATCTTCAGCCGGAGAATTCCTTCGTCGCCCACGCCGTGGCGGCCGGCCATACGGTCTTCATGGTGTCCTGGCGCAACGTCGAAGCGGACCAGGGAACGTTCAGCTGGGACGATTACCTCGAGGACGGCGTTTTCACGGCGCTGCGCGTGGCGAAGGAAATCGCCCACAGCGACCAGGTCAACGCGCTCGGCTTCTGCGTGGGCGGAACGCTCCTCGGCGCGGCCCTTGCCGTGCTATCGCAGAAAAAGGACGCGCTGGTTTCGAGCGCCACCTTTCTTGCCGCCATGCTCGATTTCACCGAGCCTGGCCAGATCGGCCTGTTCGTCGACGAGACCAGCGTCGCCGCGCGCGAGGCGACCATCGGCGCCGGCGGCATCCTGCCGGGCCACGAGCTGGCATTCGTGTTCTCCAGCCTGCGGGCGAACGACCTGGTCTGGCCCTACGTCGTGAACAACTATCTGCGGGGCGGGCAGCCGGCGGCGTTCGATCTGCTGTACTGGAACTCCGACAGCACCAATCTGCCCGGGCCGATGTATTGCTATTACCTGCGCAATACGTACCTCGAGAACCGGCTGCGCGAGCCCGGTGCGCTTACCAATTGCGGCGTGCCGGTGGATCTCGGCAAGGTGAACCTGCCGATCTTCGTGCTGGCGACGCGCGAGGACCACATCGTGCCGTGGCGCTCGGCGTATCGCACGCTCGGCCTCACCGGCGGCGACGACAAGACCTTTGTGCTCGGCGCGAGCGGACACATCGCCGGCGTGATCAATCCGGCGGCAAAGAAACGGCGCAGTCATTGGACCGGCACGCCGTACCCTGCAGATCCAGAGCAGTGGTTTTCGAAAGCGACCGAACACCAGGGAAGCTGGTGGCCGCTGTGGTCGCAATGGCTGGCCAAGCACGGCGGTGCCAGCCGCAAAGCGCCCGCCAAGCGGGGCAGCGCGAAGTTCAGGCCGATCGAGCCCGCGCCCGGTCGTTACGTCAAGCACCGGATTCATTAGGAGGCAGCAATGGAAGAGATCTATATCGTCGGCGCAGCGCGCACTCCGATCGGCAAGTTCGGCGGCAGCCTCGCCAAGACGCCCGCGTCCGAGCTTGGCGCGCTCGTGATTCGCAAAGTGCTGGAGCGTGCCGGCGTCAAGCCGGAACAGGTATCGGAAGTGATCATGGGCCAGGTACTCACCGCGGGCGTCGGCCAGAACCCGGCGCGCCAGGCGGCGATGAAGGCTGGCCTGCCGGAGATGATTCCGTCGATGACCATCAACAAGGTGTGCGGCTCCGGCCTCAAGGCGGCGATGCTCGGCGCGCAGGCGATCGCCAATGGCGATTCCGACATCGTGGTCGCCGGCGGGCAGGAGTCGATGAGCCTTTCGCCGCACGCGCTGATGGGCTCGCGCGACGGTTTCCGCATGGGCGACGCCAAGATGGTCGACACGATGGTCGTCGACGGCCTGTGGGACGTCTTCAACCAGTACCACATGGGCGTCACCGCCGAGAACGTGGCGAAGGAGTATGCGGTCACGCGCGAGGAGCAGGACGAGTTTGCCGTCAAGAGTCAGAACAAGGCCGAGGCGGCGCAAAAGGCCGGACGCTTCAAGGACGAAATCATTACGGTCGAGATCCCGTCGCGAAAAGGACCGGTGATGTTCGCGGACGACGAGTATCCGCGGCACGGCGCGACGCTCGAAGCGATGAAGAGCCTCAAGCCGGCGTTCGACAAGAACGGCACGGTGACTGCCGGCAACGCGTCCGGACTCAACGACGGCGCCGCAGCGATTGTCCTGTGCAATGCCAAGAAGCTGAAAGAGCTTGGGCTCAAGCCGCTAGCGCGCATCAAGGCGTTTGCTTCCGCCGGCGTCGATCCGAAGTACATGGGCATGGGGCCGGTGCCGGCATCCAAGCGCACGCTGTCGCGCGCTGGATGGCAGCCGAAAGACCTCGACCTGATGGAGATCAACGAGGCCTTCGCCGCGCAGGCGATCGCCGTCAACCGGCAGATGGGCTGGGACACCGCCAAGGTGAACGTAAACGGCGGCGCGATCGCCCTCGGTCATCCGATCGGCGCCTCGGGTTGTCGTGTGCTGGTGACACTGCTGCATGAAATGCAGAAGCGCGATGCAAGGCGGGGCCTTGCGTCGCTGTGCATAGGGGGCGGGATGGGAGTTGCACTCGCAGTAGAGCGCTAGAGTCCGCGTGAATGCAGAACGTTAGACAAGGAAAATGAGAAAAATGGGAAATCAAGCAGAAGTAGTTCAGCGACCGGAGGCATGGCGGGAAGACTCGACGCCAGTCACGTCCCGTATCGCTTTCATCTCCGGCGGCATGGGCGGAATCGGCAGCGCAATCTGCCGCCGTCTCGGTCGTCAGGGACATACCGTGGTCGCCGGCTGCCTGCCGGGATACGAGAAGAAGGGGGAGTGGCTGGAGCGCATGCGCCGCGAGGGGTTTCGCGTGCACGCCGCCGAGGGCGACGTGGCCGATTTCGACTCCTGCGCGGAGATGTTCTACCAGGTGCGCTCGGTGGTCGGGCCGATCGACATCCTCGTCAACAACGCCGGCATCACGCGCGACTCGGTGTTCAAGCGCATGACCGAGGCCGACTGGATGGCGGTGATCAACACCAACCTGAACAGCGTGTTCAACGTGACGCGGCAGGTGATCGACGGCATGAGCGAGCGCGGCTGGGGCCGCATCATCAATATCTCCTCGGTGAACGCGATCAAGGGCCAGTTCGGCCAGACCAATTACTCCGCCGCCAAGGCGGGCATGGCCGGATTCTCGAAGGCGCTGGCGCAGGAAGTCGTGCGCAAGGGCGTGACGGTGAATACCGTGTCGCCTGGCTATGTCGAGACCGACATGGTGATGGCGATTCGCCAGGAGATCCGCGACCAGATCGTCGAGTCGATCCCGATGGGGCGGCTCGCGAAGCCCGAGGAAATCGCGGCGGTGGTCGCGTTCCTCGCCTCGGAGGAGGCGGGCTACATCACCGGTGCCAATATCTCGGTGAATGGCGGCATGCACATGATGTAGACTCCGCTCTCCCGGCGAGGGGCGAGGAGGCAGTCATGGCAAAGCAGCGGGTCGCGGTCGTTACGGGCGGCATGGGTGGTCTGGGCGAGACTATCTCGACCAAGATGGCCGAAGCGGGCTACCGCGTGGTGGTCACGTATTCGCCGTCGAACACCAAGTACCGCTCCTGGCTCGAGGAGATGAAAGGCCGCGGGTTTTCCTTCAGCGCTTTTCCGGTCGACGTCGTCGACTATGACGATTGCGCGCGCATCTGCGCGCGCATCCAGTCGGAATGCGGGGCGATCGACATCCTGGTGAACAACGCCGGCATCACCCGCGACATGACGTTCAAGAAGATGAGCAAGGCCGATTGGGACGCGGTGATGCGCACCAACCTCGATTCGTGCTTCAACATGACGAAGCAGGTGATGGACGGCATGGTGGACCGCGGCTGGGGCCGCGTGATCAACGTCTCGTCGGTGAACGGGCAGAAGGGCGCCTTCGGCCAGACCAACTATTCCGCCGCGAAGGCCGGCATTCACGGCTTCACCAAGGCGCTCGCGCTGGAGGTGGCGCGCAAAGGCGTCACCGTCAACACCATCTCGCCGGGCTACATCGGCACCAAGATGGTGACCGCGATCCCGAAGGAAATCCTCGACTCGAAAATCCTGCCCCAGATCCCCATCGGCAGGCTCGGTCAGCCCGACGAAGTCGCCGGCCTGATCATCTATCTGTGCTCCGCGGAGGCGGCGTTCGTCACCGGCGCCAACATCTCCATCAACGGCGGCCAGCACATGTATTAAGGAGTAGACTCAGAACGATGGCCTCCTCCCCGCCAACGCGCGAGCCGAAGACGGAGAACCACCTCCGGCTGATCAAGAAGTACCCGAACCGGCGCCTGTACGACACCAAGACGTCGAGCTACATCACGCTCGCCGACGTCAAGCAGATGGTCCTCAAGCAGGAAGAGTTCCAGGTGGTCGACGCGAAGAGCGGGGAAGACCTCACGCGGCAGATCCTGCTGCAGATCATCCTCGAGGAGGAGTCGGGCGGCGTGCCGATGTTTTCCTCCGAGCTGCTGTCGCAGCTGATCCGGTTCTACGGCAACGCCATGCAGGGGCTGATGGGCACGTATCTCGAGAAGAACATCCGCGCCTTCCAGGACATCCAGAAGGCGCTGCAGGAGCAATCGACCCGCATGTACGGCGACAATTCGCGCGCCTCGCAGGAGCTGTGGGCGCAGTTCATGAACCTGCAGGGCCCGGCGATGCAGAGCCTGATGCAGGCGTACATGGAGCAGAGCCAGAAGGTGTTCGCGCAGTTCCAGGACCAGATGCAGAACCAGACGCGCAACATGTTCTCCGGCCTTTCCTTCCCTGGCTTCTCCCAGACCGGCAAGAGCGATCCTGACAAGCCCTAAGGTTGGGTTCGTTTCGCTAGGGTGTCCGAAGGCGCTGGTCGACTCCGAGCGCATCCTCACGCAGCTGCGCGCCGAGGGCTACGAAACCGCCAAGGATTACGCCGGCGCCGACCTCGTCATCGTCAACACCTGCGGCTTCATCGACGCCGCGGTCGAGGAATCGCTGCAGGCCATCGGCGAGGCGCTCGCCGAGAATGGCAAGGTCGTGGTGACGGGGTGCCTGGGCGTCAAACAGGATGTCATCAGAACCAGGCATCCGTCGGTGCTGGCGATCACCGGCCCGCACGACACACCTGGCGTGATGAAAGCAGTGCACGCCCATCTGCCCAAGCCGCACGATCCGTACACCGATCTGGTTCCGGCCCAGGGCGTCAAGCTCACGCCACAGCACTATGCCTACCTGAAGATCTCCGAAGGCTGCAACCACCGCTGCACGTTCTGCATCATTCCCTCGATGCGCGGCGATTTGGTTTCAAGGCCGATCGGCGAGGTCATGTTGGAAGCCGAGAACCTGGTGAAGGCCGGCGTGAAGGAGCTGCTGGTCATCTCTCAGGACACGAGCGCCTACGGCGTCGATGTGAAGTACCGAACCGGGTTTCGGCAGCGGTCGAGCCAGTGAAGACACGAATGGCGGAACTCTGCCAGCGCGCTGGGAGAGCTCGGTGTGTGGGTGCGGCTGCATTACGTCTATCCCTATCCGCACGTCGACGAAGTCATTCCGCTCATGGCCAGCGGAAAGATTCTGCCGTACCTCGACGTGCCGTTCCAACACGCCAGCCCGCGGATCCTCAAGCTGATGAAGCGGCCGGCGAGCGCCGAGAAGGTGCTGGAGCGCCTGCGCCGCTGGCGGGCGATCTGTCCCGAGATCACGGTGCGCTCGACCTTCATCGCCGGCTTCCCCGGAGAAACAGAGGAAGATTTTTCCCAGCTACTGGCTTTCCTGGAGGAAGCCGCAGCTGGACCGCGTCGGCTGCTTCGCCTATTCCCCGGTGGAAGGCGCCGCCGCCAACGACCTGCCGGACGCGGTGCCAGAGGAAATCAGGGAATCGCGGCGCGAACAATTCATGGCGCTCCAGGAAAAAATCAGCCGCGAGAAACTGAAGCGCAAAATCGGCAAGACGATCAAGGTGCTGGTGGACGAGCCGGGCGTCGGCCGCTCGAGCGCGGACGCGCCCGAAATAGACGGCGTGGTCCGCTTCCGGGGCGGCAAACCTGGAGAATTCAGGGACGTGACGATCGATCGTGCGGACGAGCACGATCTCTACGGGAGACTGCAATGAGCAAAGCGGAAAATGCGCGAGAGGTCGTAGTTGTATCGGCTGTGCGCACCGGCATTGGCGACTACGGCGGCGCACTAAAGGAGCTGGCGGCGACGAAGCTGGGCGCCGTGGCGATTCGCGAGGCGGTGGCGCGCGCGAAGATCGAGCCGGGGCGCGTCGGCCACGTGGTGATGGGCAGCGTGATCCACGGCGAAGCGAAGGACATGTACCTCTCGCGCGTCGCGGCGATCGAAGCCGGCATGCCGGTCGGCACGCCGTGCCTCACCGTCAACCGCCTGTGCGGCTCCGGGCTGCAGGCCATCGTCTCCGCTGCCCAGCACCTGATGCTGGGCGACTGCGACGTCGCGGTGGCGGGTGGTGCCGAGAGCATGAGCCGCGCCGCGTATTTCCTGCCCGCCGGGCGCTGGGGCCAGCGCATGGGCGACGCTACCGTGGTCGACGCCATGACCGGCGCGCTGCACGACCCGTTCGGCCACGGCCACATGGGCGTCACCGCCGAGAACATCGCGGCCAAGTACGGCTTCACGCGTCAGCAGCAGGACGAATTTTCCATTTCTTCGCACAAGAAAGCGGCCCGCGCCATCGAAGCCGGCTACTTCAAGTCGCAGATCGTGCCGATCGAGCTGAAGACGCGCAAAGGCGTCGAGCAGTTCATCTCCGACGAGCACGTGCGCCCGGCCGCGACGATGGACGATCTCGCCAAGCTGAAAACGGTATTCAAGAAGGACGGCACCGTCACGGCGGGCAATGCGTCAGGTATCAACGATGCGGGCGCTGCCATCGTTCTCATGGAGGCAGGTTCTGCCAAGAAGGCAAATCTGAAGCCGATGGCGAGGCTCGTCGCCTACGCCCACGCGGGCGTCGAGCCGCAGGTGATGGGCCTCGGGCCGATCCCGGCGGTGAAGCGCGTGTTCGAGAAGGCCGGGTTGAAGCCCGCCGACATGGATGTAGTCGAGTCGAACGAGGCGTTCGCGGTTCAGGCCATGGCAGTAACGAAGGATCTCGGGCTGGATCCGGCGAAGGTGAATCCGAACGGCGGCGCGGTGGCGCTGGGCCATCCGATCGGCGCGACCGGCGCGATCCTCACGGTGAAGGCGCTCTACGAGCTCGAGCGCACGCAGAAGCGCTACGCGCTGGTCACGATGTGCATCGGTGGCGGGCAGGGAATCGCCGCGATCTTTGAACGCATGTAAGGTTTACAGGAAGTCTTCGGCTATCCCGCCTTTCGCGGGCATCAGGCCGAGGTCATCGAGCAGGTGATCGGCGGCGGCGACGCGCTGGTGCTGATGCCCACCGGCAGCGGCAAATCGCTGTGCTACCAGATCCCGGCCCTGTTGCGCGAAGGCGTCGGCGTGGTGGTGTCGCCGCTGATCGCGCTGATGCAGGACCAGGTCGCGGCGCTCGCCGAGCTCGGCGTGCGCGCGGCGTTCCTCAACTCGACCCTGACCGGCGCCGAGGCGGCCGACGTCGAGCGCCGTGCGCGGCGCGGTGAGCTCGACCTGCTGTACGTGGCGCCCGAGCGCCTGCTGACGCCGCGTTGCCTCGATCTGCTGGCGCAGACGCCGCTCGCGCTGATCGCGATCGACGAGGCGCACTGCGTGTCGCAATGGGGCCATGATTTCCGCCCGGAGTACCTGCAGCTCGCGGTGCTCGGCGAGCGATTCCCCGGGGTGCCGCGCATCGCGCTCACCGCCACCGCCGATGCGCAGACGCGCGCCGAGATCGTCGAGCGGCTGCAGCTCGGCAAAGCGCGTGCGTTCGTGTCGAGCTTCGACCGGCCGAACATCCGCTATCGCATCGTCGAGAAGGACGATGCGCGCCGCCAGGTGCTGCGATTTCATCCGCGCCGAGCACGCCGGCGAGGCGGGCATCGTCTATTGCCTGTCGCGCAAGAAGGTGGACGAGACCGCGGCGGCTCTCGAATCCCAGGGCATTGCCGCCCTGCCCTACCACGCGGGCATGGAAGCCGAGGCACGCCGGCGGCACCAGGAGCGCTTCCAGCGCGAGGACGGCATCGTGATGGTCGCCACCATCGCCTTCGGCATGGGCATCGACAAGCCCGACGTGCGCTTCGTCGCGCACCTCGACCTGCCGAAGAGCGTCGAGGGCTATTACCAGGAGACCGGCCGCGCCGGCCGCGACGGCTTGCCGGCCGATGCGTGGATGGCCTACGGGCTGCAGGACGTGGTGCAGCTGCGGCGCATGATCGACGAGTCGGAAGCCGGCGAGGCGCAGAAGCGCATCCAGGCCGGGAAGCTCGATGCCATGCTCGGCCTTTGCGAAACGGCCGAGTGCCGGCGCGTTCGCCTGCTCGGCTATTTCGGCGAGGCCGCGGCGCCCTGCGGCAACTGCGACAACTGCCTCGACCCGCCGGCGACCTTCGACGGCACGCTGGCGGCGCAGCAGCTGCTCTCCTGCATCTACCGCACCGGCCAGCGCTTCGGCGCCATGCACGTGATCGACGTGCTGCGCGGCGAGGCCACCGCCAAGGTCATGCAGCGCGAGCACGACAAGCTCAGCACCTTCGGCATCGGCCGCGAGCGCAGCGGCCGCGAATGGCGCGCGATCGTCCGCCAATGCATCGCGCACGGCTTGCTCGAGGTCGACCACGATGCCTATGGCGCGCTGCGGCTCGCGGGCGAAAGCCGCGCGGTGCTGCGCAGCGAGCGCAGCGTCGCGCTGCGTACATGGCGCGAGCCGAAGCGCGCCGCGCGCGTCCGCGGTGCCGGGGAAGCGCTCGCCGGGCCGGCGCAGGCGCTGTTCGAGCGCCTGCGCGCCTGGCGCGTGGAGGCGGCGCGCCGCCACGGCGTTCCGGCTTACGTCATCTTCCACGATGCCACGTTGAGGGAAATCGCGCGCACCCGCCCGCCCTCGCTGGACGCGCTGCGCGGCATTTCCGGCATCGGCGCGCGCAAGCTCGAAGCCTACGGCGACGGACATCGTCGGCTTGGTGCGCGGCGCGTGAAAGTGCGTTTCCGGCAGGCGAAACGCTGCTGCAAACGGTAGCTGCTTCAACGCCTTGCCGCGCATCGGAGCCCGGTCGGGCCGGGTTTATTCTGTACGGCATGGCAAGCATCGAATCGCTTTGCCTCGAACTCCGCGGCAAGCTGGTGGAGCGCCGCCAGCGCCTCGCCGAAGAGATCGGCCGGCATCCGCGCCCGATCACGGCGTGCGACGTTCACTTCAATCGCTTGCTTGAGGAGCGCGCCGAGGTTTCGGCGGCGCTCGACCGCTTCGACGAAATCGTCGCCTTGCTGCGCGGGTAGACTCGCGCTGCATGCGCCGCAAACTCCGCCTCGGACTCGCGCTCGGCTCGGGCAGCGCGCGCGGCTGGGCGCACATTGGCGCCATCCGCGCGCTCGAGGAGCGCGGCATCAAGCCGGACATCGTGTGCGGCACCTCGGTCGGCGCGCTGGTCGGCGCCGCCTATGCGGCGGGCGAGCTCGACCGGCTGGAGAAGTGGGTCACCGGCCTCGCCTGGACCACCGTAGTCCGCCTGATGGACCTCACCTGGCGCGGCGGCCTGATCCGCGGCACGCGCCTTTTCACGCTATTCGGCACGATGCTCGCCGACCGCGAGATCGACGACCTGCCGATCCCCTATGGCGCGATCGCCACCGAGCTGCATTCCGGGCGCGAACTGTGGCTGCGCCACGGCAAGCTGCTCGAAGCGGTGCGCGCTTCCTGCGCGATGCCCGGGCTGCTGACGCCGGTGCTGCGCGACGGCGCGGTGCTGGTCGACGGCGGCCTGGTGAACCCGGTGCCGGTGTCGATGTGCCGCGCGCTCGGCGCGGACCTGGTGGTCGCCGTCGACCTGAGCTGGGGCAAGCTCGGGCCGTACCGGCGCAGCAAGGAGCGCGCGGTGGCGCCGCGCGAGGAGCCGAGCTGGCTCGGCCGGCTGACGCCAAAATGGATCCACAAGGACAAGGGCAAGGGGGAGGATCCTTCGATCGTGAAGCCGGAGGAGCAGCCGTCCATCCCTTCGATCTTCAGCGTCTTTCTGACGTCGCTCGACATCGTCGAGATGCGCGTCGCGCGCAGCCGCCTCGCGGGCGAGCCGGCCGACGTGCTGATCACGCCGCTGCTGCCGGATTTCGCCACCATGGATTTCCACCGCGCGGAAGAGGCGATCGCTGAAGGGCGCGCGGCGGTGGCGCGGATGGGGCCGCTGCTGGAGCAGATCCTCCGCTAGCCCTCGGGCCGCATGTGCGGGAACAGGATGACGTCCCGGATGCTCGGGCTGTCCGTGAGTAGCATCACCAGGCGATCGATGCCGAGGCCGCCGCCGGCGCACGGCGGCATGCCGTACTCGAGGGCACGGATGTAGTCGGCGTCGTAGTGCATCGCTTCCTGGTCGCCGGCATCCTTGGCCTTCGCCTGCTCGAGGAAGCGTGCCGCCTGGTCCTCCGGGTCGTTCAGCTCCGAGAAGCCGTTGGCGATCTCTTTGGCGTCGATGAAGAGCTCGAAACGGTCGGCCACGTCGGGGTCGCCGTCGCGCCGCCGCGAGAGCGGCGACACCTCGGCGGGAAAGTCGGTGATGAACGTCGGTTCGATCAGGTTCTTCTCGGCCACGGCTTCGAACAGCATTAACTGCAATGCGCCCCAGCCCTGGTGCTTTTCGTATTGGACCTTTAGTGCGTCGAGCTTCTTTGCGAGAAACGCGCGGTCGCGAAGGTCTCCGTCGATCCCGTGCTTGCGAATGGCCTCGGGAATCGGCAGGCGCGCGAACGGCTTGCCGAGATCGATCTGCTTGCCCTGGTAGGTGACCGTTGCGTCGCCGGCGGCGGCGCGGACCAGGCGCTCGGTGGAGGCCATCATGTACTGCCAGTCCTCGTAGGCGCAGTACCACTCGAGCATGGTGAACTCGGGGTTGTGGCGCGTCGAGATGCCCTCGTTGCGGAAATTGCGGTTGATCTCGAACACGCGCTCCATGCCGCCGACCACCAGGCGCTTCAGATACAGCTCGGGCGCGATGCGCAGGTAGAGCTCCATGTCGAGCGCGTTGTGGTGCGTCTTGAACGGTCTGGCCGCCGCGCCGCCCGGGATCGGCTGCATCATCGGCGTCTCCACCTCGAGGTAGCCCTCGGCGTACAGCGTCTCGCGCAGGGTTCGGATGATTTCTATTCGTTTCAGAAATACATCCTTCACCTGCGGGTTCACGATCAGGTCGACATAGCGCTGGCGGTAGCGCATTTCGTGGTCGGCGAGGCCGTGGAACTTCTCGGGCAGCGGCTGCAGCGCCTTGGCGATCAGCGCGATCTTCTTGGCATGCACCGTAAGCTCGCCCTTCATCGTCTTGAAGAGATGTCCTTCAACGCCGACGATGTCGCCCAGGTCCCAGTGCTTGAAGTCTTCGTAGCCCGGGACCTCCTGGGTGACATAGGCCTGGATGCGGCCCGAACCGTCCTGCAGCGTGGCGAAGCTCGCCTTGCCCATCACGCGCTTGAGCATCATGCGGCCGGCGACCTTGGCCGGGGCCGGGGCTTTCTCCAGCTCTTCCTTGCTGCGCTCGCCGAAGCCGCGATGCAGCTCGGCGGCGAGGTGTTCCGGATGCCAGTCGTTCGGATAGGCCACGCCCCTGGCGCGCAGCGCCTTCAGCTTCTCGCGCCGTTCCTCGACCAGCTTGCTGTCGTCTTCGCTCATCTTTTTAGACTCCCTGCTTCAGGCTGGCGCTGATGAAATCGTCGAGGTCGCCGTCGAGCACCGTCTGGGTAGCGCCTTTCTCCACCCCGGTGCGCAAATCCTTGATGCGCGACTGGTCGAGCACGTAGGAGCGGATCTGGTGGCCCCATTCGATATCGGTCTGGGCGGCCTTGAGCTTGTCGGCCTCGGCGTGGCGCTTGCGCAGCTCGAGCTCGTAGAGGCGAGATTTGAGCATCGCCATGCATTCGGCGCGGTTGCGGTGCTGCGAGCGGTCGTTCTGGCTCTGCACCACGATGCCGGTCGGCACGTGGGTGATGCGCACCGCGGACTCGGTCTTGTTCACGTGCTGTCCGCCGGCGCCCGAGGCGCGGTAAACGTCCACGCGCAGGTCGGCAGGGTTGATTTCCACTTCGATCGAGTCGTCGACCTCCGGGTACACGAACACGTTGGCGAACGAGGTGTGGCGCCGCCCGTTGGCGTCGAAGGGCGACTTGCGCACCAGCCGGTGCACGCCGTTCTCCGTGCGCAGGCTGCCGTACGCGTAGTCGCCGCTGATCTTGAGCGTGGCGTTCTTGATGCCGGCCACCTCGCCGTCGGACTGCTCCAGCACTTCGGCGCGGAACCCCTTCTTGTCGCAGTACTTGAGGTACATGCGCTCGAGCATCGAAGCCCAGTCCTGCGCCTCGGTGCCGCCGGCGCCGGCCTGGATGTCCATGAAGCAATTGTTCGGGTCGAGGGGATTGGAGAACATGCGCCGGAACTCGAGGTCGGCGACGTCCTTCTGGATCTTCTCGATGTCGGCGAACACGGAGAGCAGCGTGGCGTCGTCGGCCTCGGCGCGCGCCATCTCGAACAGCTCGCGCGCATCGTCCAGCCCAGAGAGGATGGCGCCCAGCCGGCTGACGGTGGCTTCGAGCGCCTTCTTTTCCTTGCCGAGCTCCTGGGCGCGTTTCTGGTCGCTCCACACCGCCGGATCGGCCAGCGCCTGCTCGACGGCGGTCAGCCGCTTCTGTTTGCCCTCGAGGTCAAAGATACCTCCGCAGCTCGGCGGACCGGGCGGCCAGGTCCTTGAGCAGGGCGTCGATCTGATTGAGGCGTTCGGCTTCCATTAGCGGGTCTCGCTCCGGTCTCTCCAGTAGAGGACCTCGCGCCGGAAGCGCGGTTCCGCCTCGATGCGCTCGAGCGGCAGCACCAGGTTCTTGCTCGGGATGGAAACGAAGGCCTTCTGCAGGCCGCCGTGCGGGGTGGAGAGGTAGAAGTACACCTGGTCGTCGGGCTGCTGCACCATGAACAGGATGAATTCGAGCATGCCGTCGGCGGAAATCTGCGCGATGCGCAGCTCGTCGTCGGTCTTGAAGCCGCGCTGGCGGGCGGCGAGCAGGTCCTCGCCCAGCAGGCGGGGGATGCCCATCGCGTCGGCGACGTCGGCGCCGATGTAGCCGTCGCGGCCGTGGTCCTTCAGCCAGCCGACGATCGCCTGCAGGTTTTCCTTGTCGGGTGCCGCGGAAGCGGCCACGCACACCGCGCTCAGCACGGCGAGCAGAAACAAACGCATGATGAAGCCTCCCTTTCTGACCGCTAGTGTACTTGGTCAGACTCGCTTCGCGGCGTATTCCTCGGCGATCTTGTCGTCGAAAAACGAAGTCGGGTTCGGCGCCGCCATGAAGCGCCGGTACACCTCGGGATACACGCCGCCGTACTGGAACACCTGGCCGTTGGACATCTCGACCTCGAGCGTGCGCGTTTTCTCGTCGTAGCCGACCGAGCGCAACTTGGAGGAATTGACGCGCTTGCGCTCCATCAGGCCTTGCTCACGGTAATTTTTTCACCCGACTTGATCGCCGACAGTCCCTTCGCGTCACCACTGAGAGTGCCCAGCACGTTGCAGCGGCTAGCAAGCTTCGGGCGTTCATCGGTCGAGATTGGCGTGCGCCCATAGGGCAGGGCGAGGGCGTTGCCCTCGGTCCAGAAGCACACGGTGCCGGGCTCGACGATCTGCCTTGCGTCGGATTCGAGCTTGGCGCTCACCGGCGTGGTGAAGTACACCTCTTCGCCCCACGTCTGCGCGCGCGACTCGAAGGGCAGGGCCGCGGCCAGGGCCCTGGCTGTTGGCGTGTCCTTCACCACCACTTCGAAGCTGATGCCACCGGCGCTGATGCGCAGCTTCATCCGCCCAGGGTCGCGCTCCACGGCGACTTGGTGCCGCCGCTGTCGACGGTGCCGTCGATCTGCTTGCCCTTCACCTGCCCGCTGAACTCACCGCGGCGGCCGGCAAGCTTGAAGGTCAGGCGATCGCCGCGCAGCTTCACGTCCTCCATCGGAAATTCCTTGCCGTCGAGGCGCACGCTGCCGGTGACGCGCGTGAGCTGCTGCTTGAGCGAAAGCGTGGCCGCCTGCTTGCTCATCGCCGGCGGCATCTGCGCCTTCCAGCTGCCCGCCACCTTGGCCGGCACGATGTAGAGGTAGATCAGGGTGGTGGTCACGCCGCTGATCTGCACCTTGTCCTCGAGGTCCATCTGCACGTACTTCTCCGGAATCCAGCCGGTGAGCGGGTAATCGTGCGACACGATGCGCGTGCCGGGCCGCAGCTCGGACAGGAACTTGTCCTTGAGCAGGTTCACGGTATCGGGCAGCAGGTACATCGTGATCACGGTGGCCTGCGACATGTCCGTCTTGAACAGGTCCTGCTTCATGAACTTGACGCGGTCGGCGAGGCCTTCGTTCTTCGCCGCCTCGTTCGACTTCTTCACCAGGTCGTCCTTGATCTCGACGCCGAAGCCGCGCGCGCCGAACACCTTGGCGGCGGTGAGCACGATGCGACCGTCGCCGGAGCCCAGGTCGATGAGGAAATCGTCGGCGCTGACGTCGGCGTAGCGCAGCATGTCCGAGACCACGCTCTGCGGCGAGGGCACGTACGGGCCGGCGTCCTTGATCGGCTGCACGTCCTGGGCGCCTGCCGTGGCGGCGGCGAAAGCGAACACGAAGGGGAAAAGCTGCTTCATTCGAAGTGCTCCACGTTGAGCTGGATGTTCTTCAGGCCGTTGAACTCGTTGACGCTCAGCCGGTAGGCGGCCCGCACCTGAGGCGGGAGCGGATCGAGTGCGCCGAAGCGCATCGCCTCGATGCGCCGGCCGTTTTTCACCAGCATGAGCTTGAGGTGCCGCTCGCCGACCACGCGCTGGTTTTCCACGGCGAATGTATCGCAGAACACCGGCTGCGGAAAGCCCTGGCCCCAGATGCCGCCCTCGAGCATGCGCGCGACGTCGAGCGAGAAATGCATCGAATCGAGCGCGCCGTCGGTCTCGACCACGCGCAGCCGCGCGCTCGCCGGCAGCAGCTCGTCCACGGTGCGCTCGAATTCGCTGGAAAAGCGCTCGTAGTCGCCGGCGCCGATCGAAAGCCCCGCCGCCTGCGCGTGCCCGCCGAAGCGGCGGATCAGGCCGGGCGCGCGCTTCGACACCATGTCCAGCGCGTCGCGCAAGTGGAAGCCAGGGATGGAACGCCCCGAGCCACGCAGCACCGGCACGTCGGCTCCGGAGGCCGCTTCTACTCCCTTGGCGAAGCAGATCACCGGCCGGTGCAGGCGGTCCTTGAGGCGGGAAGCCACGATCCCGACGACACCTTGGTGCCAATCAGCGTTGAAGAATGTGCCGCTTTCATGCGCGCTGATTTTTCCGATGGCTTCGACAGCCTGCTGCAGCATCCCGGCTTCGATGTTGCGCCGCTCGCGGTTCAGCCGGTCGAGCTCCTGGGCGCAGTTGGCGGCGCGCGCCTCGTCGTCGGTGATCAGGCATTCGATGCCCAGGCTCATGTCGGCAAGCCGGCCGGCGGCGTTGAGGCGCGGGCCGGCGACGAAGCCGAGGTCGAAGCTCGACGCGTCGGCGAGCGGGCGGCCGGCGGCGCGCAGCAGCGCCGCAATGCCTGGTGCGCCGCGCCCGGCGCGCAGGCGCTTCAGGCCCTGCGCCACCAGGTTGCGGTTGTTCGCGTCGAGCGGCACCACGTCGGCGATGGTGCCGAGGGCCACCAGGTCGGTGAGCGCGGCCAGGTTGGGTTCCTTGCTATTCTCGAAATGCTTCCTCGAGCGCAACTCTGCGCGCAGCGCGAGCATCACGTAGAACATCACGCCGCAGCCGGCGAGCGCTTTCGACGGGAAGTTGCAGCCCGGCTGGTTCGGATTGACGATGCACGCCGCGGCCGGCAACTCCGGGCCGGGCAGGTGGTGGTCGGTGATCAGCGTGTCGATGCCGAGCGCTCTCGCGCGCGCCACGCCCTCCACGCTGGCGATGCCATTGTCGACGGTGATGAGAAGGTCTGGTTTGCCGCATCTGTGACCTGAGGCGGCAACGTCGACCAGTTCCGGCGTCAGTCCATAGCCGAGCTTGAAGCGATCGGGCACGAGGTATTCGACCTTGGCGCCGAAGGCCCGCAGCGCACGCACACCCACCGCGCAGGCGGTGGCGCCATCGGCATCGTAGTCGGCGACGATCAGCAGACGTTTTTGCTGCGCGATGGCGTCGGCGAGCAAACGCGCGGCGGCGTCCACACCCTTCAGCGCTTGCGGCGAAATCAGGCCGTCGAGGCCGTAGCTCAGCTCCGAAGCGGTGCGGATCCGGCGCCCGGCGTAAACGCGCGCGAGCACCGGGTGGAGGCCGGCGTCCAGCAGGGCGCGGCGATCCGACTCGACATAGGCGCGCTCGACGATTCTCATGCGTAGTGCTCGACCGGCTTCTTGGTTCGCCAGAAGCGGCGCAGGTCGCCGCGAATGGTCTCGAAGCTTACCTCCTCGCTGCCGTCCACGGCGTGAAGCGTCACCATGCCGATGCGCCCCGACCGCAACGCGGCCAGCAGCGGCGCGAACCAGTCGCGCTCCAGATCGGCAAGGGCGGTCTCGCGCGCATCGAGCAGCGCGAGATGACGCCCGTCCTCGGGCAGCCGATCGAGCCATTCCGGCGCGGAGCCCGGAAGAGCGCGGTGGCGCGTGCCCGCCAGACGGGCCGCGCCACGCACCGCTGGATCCGCAGCAGCCACCGACTGCCACCGGCATTGCGCGCGGCGCGGGGCCCGGCCGGCGCCCCAGAACCGCACGCTGTTGATCGCCAGCTCGCCGCGCGCCTCGCGCGCTTCGTTCAGCGGATGGGCGTGCAGCAGCATCTGCACCTCGTTCACCAGCGCATCGTTCGGCGCGGCGTCATCAAGCAGCCGCGCGCACCAGCGACGCGGCTCGCACGCCCGGAACTCGAGCTGCGCCGCGAAGTGGCTCGAAAGCGCTTCGCATAACGCGTCGGCCTCCTCGCGCTGCACTTCGAACGTTTCTCCGGGAACGGTGGCGAAATGGTCCCGAAAGAAGCGCAGATGCGTCGGGTCGGCGCGTGCCCAGGTGGCCTCGCCGGGTTCGTCGCCGCATCCGAGCAAGGTGAGCGCGCCGGCCGGGAACGGCCCGTCGCCGAGCTCGAAGGCCTCGCTCAGCCACGCCTCCAGGCTGCGGGCCGGCGCGCGCACCCGGCGCCCGCGCGCCAGCAGCAGTTCAAGCGCGGCGAAGCGCACGCCGGCGCTGTCGCCGAACAGGCCAGGGATCGCGAGCTCGCAGTGCATCAGGCGGCCAGCGGTACGACGCGCACGCCGCGCTTGCCGAGATGCCGCGCGAGGATGCGGTAATGGTCGTAATCGAAGCGCGGGCGCCGCTCTTCGAGCAGCTCGGCGACCTCGCTGTCGCAGCTCGCGGTGCCCAGGTAGCACCAGCGGTCGAGTACGTGCACCTCGGTGGCGTCGCGCCCGCGATCGTGCTCGACGACGCCGAGCGGTCCGCGATGCGGCCAGGCGGCGTTTTTCAGGCCGGCGAGCGCAGTGGCGACCCGCGCATGGTGCACATGGATGCTCTCCTTGCCGGCGCACACGCCGGCGCAGCGCCCAACTTGATTACGGAAACATGGCGAGCGAAGCGGACCAGACTCGAAGCCCAAAACCTGCAAGCAAAGCTGATACTCGTCGGCGGCGGCGCGTAGTGCCGCCATCGCGGCAGCGCGCGAGCGCCAAAGCCCGTACACGAAGGGCAGCGTCTCGGCATCGATCTCCTCGCCGCGCGCGAGACGCAGCCGCCGGCCATCGAACGCAAAGCCGCAGAGCTGCCCCGGGCGGCGCAGCTGGCGGTTGTAGACCGGGTCGAGCTCCTTGACGAGCGCGGCCTCGCGCAGCAGCGCGCCGAGCTCGCCCGCGGTGCGCTGCCACTCGATGCGCCGCACGCGCGGCGTCCAGCTCGAGCCGGCGATGAAATGCTGCAGCACGCGCGAGCGCATGGCGCGGCTCTTTCCGACGTAGAGGGGCGCGGCACCGTCGTCATGGAAAAGATAGACGCCGGGCGCGTCGGGAATCGCGTCGATCGCTCCAGGCTCGAGGTGCGGCGGCAGCGTCGGCTGGCGCGACACCTGGCGGGCGGCAACTTCGAGCACGTCCTCGCCGTGGTCGGCGGCGGCGACGCAGAGGAATTGCCACAGCGCCGCGGCGTCGGGCGCGGCGCGATGGCGCGCTTCGCATTCCAGGCCGTGGCGCTCGATCAGGCTGTCGAGATCATGCGCGCGCTCGCCGGGATAGAGCCGGCGCGAAAGCCGCACGGTGCAAAGCGTCCTGGCGAGATACTTCAGGCCCGCGCGGTCGAATTCGCGCCGCAGGAAGCCGTAGTCGAAGCGCGCGTTGTGCGCGACGAACACGCGCCCGGCGAGGCGTTCGTACAGCTCGGCGGCGATGTCGGCGAAGCGCGGCGCGCTTTCCACCATCTCCTGGGTGATGCCGGTGAGCGCCTGGATCGCTCCCGGGATCGTGCCCCCGGGGTTGACCAGCGTGGACCATTGCGCGGTGAGGGCGAAACCGCTGACTTCAAGAACGGCAATCTCCGTGACTCGGTCGCTCGCCGGATCCGAGCCGGTAGTTTCGACGTCGACGATGGCGAGCGGGCCGTTCATGGACGTTTATACAGTAGCGCACTTTGGCGACCGGCGGCTGTCTAAAATTCGCTATGCGTTTCGCCGCCGCATTTTTTCTCGCCGCCGCCAGCCTTGCCGGCTGCACGCCCATGGAATGGGTCAAGCCGGATGCGGCCGCGGACCAAGTGCGCGGCGACGAGCAGGCCTGCCGCGTGGCCGCGGCCCGGGAGGCGAGCTATCACAGCTATTGGTACCAGCACCGCATGCAGCCGGTGATCGCGGGGCCCGGCCAGATGATCTGGCCTTCCGGCGCCTTCGTCGATCCCTACGCCCAGCAATTCCTCGACGAGAACCGCTTGGCGCACTTTTGCATGGAATCGAAGGGCTATCAGCTCAAGGAAGTCACGATCCATCCTTCGCCGGGCGGCGCCGTTTCCGGCAAGCCGTAGTTCGATTTCCTGCGCCGCCAGCCCCACGCGGCCTGCACCGCGCAGATCAAGGCATCGAGCGTATCTCCCGAACCATCGTCGACGGCGCGCCGCTCGATCGCTGCGGGCGCCTCGAGGCGGATGCCCAGGGGCTGGCCGGCAGCGAGCGCGCGCACGACGTTCCTGCGGGCGCCTTTGCGGGCGGGCGTGTGCTCGCTGCGCGTATCGCTCTTGTAGGACTCGCGCATGCCGAGCTGCTTGCGCGCGAGCAGGCCGGGATAGGCCTCCAGGGCGACGCGGGAATCATCGAGCTTCAACAGCGCGGGGATGTGGACGCCGGCGGCAAGCAGACGCCGCGCGCCTTCGTGGAACATGAGCGCGACCGGCGGATTGACGAGCTTCATCGGACTCGACGAGCCCGCCGGATGGTCGGTCGCGCGGTGCACGTACTTGCCGCCGACCGGCCGGGTCATGCGGTAGGCGTTCAGCACGGCTCGAAAGGCGAGACGGTCCATGGCGGCGCAATGCGCAACCAGCCGCGGCCAGTCCGCCGGCCAGCCGAGGTCGCGCACCAGCTGGCGCGGCAGGCTGAAGGGAAAATCGAAGCCGCCGATCCAGGGGCCGGGCCGCGCGAGAAACGCTTCAAAGGCGGAAAAGCTCTCGAGTCTTTCAACCTCTTCGATCGCGAGGCGGTTCTGCCTGAGAGAACCGGCGGCCACCGTGATCGCCTTCGCCCGGCGCGGTGCGCAGGTGAAGTCGACGCCGTAGATTCTCACCGCAGCTCTTTGCGCAGGGCATCGAGCGGGCTCGATTGGTAGCCGCGGCGCCGCACGAGCATGGTGCGCGCGTTGGCGATCTTCGCCGGCAGCGGGTGCACGGCGAGCTGCGATTCCATGCCGCTCGCGCGCAGCACCGAGCGCGGCACCACGGCGATGCCGCACCCCGCCGCGGCGCAGGCGACGATGGCGTGGTAGGAGCCATACTCCATGACGCGCTCGGCCACCATGCTCGAGCGGCCGAGCCAGGCCTCGAGGCGGCGACGGTAGGCGCAGCCGCTGGCGAAGGCGAGGATGGTCGGCTGGTGCAGGTCCTTCGGCGCCGACACGCGCGAATGGGTTTTCGGCGTGATGAGCACCAGCTCCTCGACGAACGCCGGCTCGGCCGCGAGGTTGCGCGCGGAAAACGGCTCGGCGATGAACGCCGCGTCGAGCTCGCCGCGCAGCACGCGGGCCGCGAGTGCCGCGGTGGTGCCGGTGGCGAGCTCCAGGCGCACCGCCGGGTTCGCCTTATGGAAGCGCGCGAGCACCGGCGGCAGGCGGGTGGCGGCGGTGCTCTCGAGAGCGCCGAGCTTCAGCGCACCCTGCGGCGCGATTCCCTTCACGGCGGCCTGCGCCTCGCCGGACAGCTGCAGCAGCCGCTGGGCGTAGTCGAGCAGCACCTTGCCTTCGGCGGTGAGCACCAGCCGGCGGCGTTCCCGGTTGAAGAGCTTGGTGCCGAGCCGCGCCTCCAGGCGCTGCACGCGCGTCGTGACGTTGGATTGCACGCGGTGCAGCGTGCTGGCCGCGCGCAGGATGCCGCCCTGCTCCGCCACCGCCTTGAAGATCCTCAGCTCGACCAGGTCCATGATTCACCGAAAGAGAATAGAACGTTCTTGATTATTCACTTCCCAGGAACGAGAGGTCAATCTACACTGAAGCATGAGCTTTCTCGGCAGCGAGCTGCCCCTGATCCAGGCGCCGATGGCGGGCTTTCAGGGCGCGGCGCTGGCGATCGCAGTGTGCAAGGCGGGCGGTCTGGGCTCGCTACCGTGCGCGATGCTGACGGTCGAAGCGATGCGCAAGGAGCTGGCGGCGATCCGCGCCGCGACCGACCGGCCCTACAACGTCAATTTCTTTACGCACACGCCGCCGGCCGCCGATGCGCGCCGTGAAGCGGCGTGGCGCGCCGCGCTGACCCCGTACTACAAGGAGTACGGAATCGATTCGCAGGCGATTCCCGCAGGACCCGGGCGCGCGCCGTTCACCTCCGAGGCCGCGGACGCGCTCGAGGAGTTCAAGCCAGCGGTGGTCAGCTTCCATTTCGGTTTGCCTTCGACCGCGCTTGTCGCGCGTGTGCGTTCTTGGGGATCGAAGGTCCTGGCGTCGGCGACCACCGTCGAAGAAGCGCTCTGGCTGGAAGCGCATGGCGTGGACGCGGTCATCGCTCAGGGCGTGGAAGCGGGCGGGCACCGCGGTAACTTCCTGACCGACGACGTGACTACGCAGCCCGGCACCTTCGCGCTGGTGCCGCAGGTCGTGCGAGCAGTGAAGGTGCCGGTCATCGCCGCCGGCGGCATCGCCGACGCGAACGGTGTGGCTGCCGCCATCAAATTGGGCGCAGCCGCGGTGCAGGTTGGAACGGCGTACCTCCTGTGCCCGGAAGCGACGACCAGCGCGGTGCACCGTGCCGCGCTGAAGAGCGAAGCGGCGCGCAATACCGCGCTCACCAACATCTTTACCGGCCGCCCGGCGCGGGGAATCCTGAACCGGGTGATGCGCGAGCTGGGACCGATGAGTTCCATTGCGCCGGCATTCCCGCTCGCGACCTCGGCGATCGCGCCGCTGCGTGCCAAAGGCGAAGCTCAAGGCAAGGGCGATTTCTCGCCGCTGTGGTCGGGGCAGAACGCCACCGGCTGCCAGGAAATTCCGGCCGGCGAAATTACCCGGGCGCTCGCGCAGGGCTTTTCGCAATGATCTCGTCGTAGCCCCGCCCGGTGAACTGCAGCAGGCAAAACCCGTTGCCCCATGGGTCGGCAAGCATGGCGAGCTCCCCATAGGCATGCGCTTTGACGTCCGCCTCGAGCGTGGCGCCCGCCGCGCACGCGCGCTTTACCGCGGCGCGGATGTCGTGCACGACGAAATCGAGATGGACCGGCGTCCAGTGGCGTCCATAGTCGCGTTTGCCTTTCGCTGCCGGTGAGATCGGCGTTCCCGCCGCCTTGGGCAAAAGATAGATTGGCGCCGCCCCGCCGACGAGCTCGGTCCAGCCGTCGAAGCGGCGCCCGACAGTGAGGCCGAGGCCGTCGCAGTAGAAGCGCGTCGCCTTCTCGAGGTCGTCGACGTCGATGTTGACCAGCAGATTCATTCAGAGTCTCGTCAAATCATCCGCCGACAGATTGTGGATCCGGCCGAAGCCGGCGACGAAGCGGGCGTCGCGCGGCGTGATCTTCCAGAAGGAGAAGTCGGCGAGGTCGAAATTGATCGCTTGCTCGGGGAAGCGCTTCAGCCAGGCATCCTTTGGACCATCCGGGAGCTGCACTGCGTGGCCGCGCACAGTAACGCGCATCAGCGTGAACGGGTCGGCGCGGCCGTCGTCGGTCTCGGCCACCGACAGCGCGACGCGCGGGTCCTGCATCATGTCCTGCGTATGCCAGGCGAGGCGGCTGACGTGGACGTATACGGCCGAGAAATCGCGCTCCGGCATGAACAGCGTCATCGAGACCATCGGCGCGCCGCCGCGCAGCGTCGCGAGATGCGCCGTGCGCTCGTTGGTCAGCAACCGTTTCAGCAGCCCGGCGGTCTCGGCGTCCACTGCGTTGATTGTAGTATTCTCGCGCCTCCCCAATGCGATACGAGCTCATGGTCGGGCTGCGCTATACGCGCGCCCGGCGCCGCAACCGGTTCATCGGCGTCAACTCCGCGGTGTCGATGATCGGCATCGCGGTCGGCGTGTGGGCGCTGATCGTGGTCCTGTCGGTGATGAACGGGTTCCAGAAGGAAGTGCGCACGCGCATCCTCGGCGTGGTCTCGCACCTGCAGATCCTCGCCGAAGACAACCGCCTCGCGGACTGGCAGGGCGTCGCCAAGATTGCCGCGCAGCATCCGCGGGTGGTGGCGAGCGCGCCCTTCGTGCAGGCGCAGGCCATGCTGTCGAACGGCCAGTCGATGCGCGGCGCCGTGGTGCGCGGCATCCTGCCGGGCGAGGAAGACAAAGTCGCCGACCTGTCGCAGCACATGCGCGCCGGCTCGCTCGACGCGCTGCGCGCCGGCGAGTTCGGCGTGGTGCTGGGCGCCGACCTCGCGCGCGCGCTCGGCGTGCTGCGCGGCGACAAGATCGCGCTCATCGCGCCGCAGGGCATCGTCACCCCGGCGGGGGTCATCCCGCGCCTGAAGCAGTTCAGCGTGGTCGGCGTGTTCGAGGCCGGCCTGGTGGACGCGGATTCCGGCCTTGCGCTGGTGCATATGCAGGATGCGCAGACGCTCTACCAGATGGGGCCGGCGGTCAGCGGTGTGCGCCTCAAGCTGGACGATCTCTTCGCGGCGCGCACCGTGGCCCACGAGCTGCTTTCCCGGTTGCCGCCGAACGTGTTCGCCTCCGACTGGACGCGCAGCCACGCGAACTTCTTCCGCGCCGTGGAGATCGAGAAGCGCATGATGTTCCTGATCCTCGGCCTGATCGTGCTGGTGGCGGCGATCAACATCATCTCCACCCTGGTGATGGCGGTGATCGACAAGCAGGCCGACATCGCCATCCTGCGTACGCTCGGCGCCGCGCCGCGCTCGATCCTGCAGATCTTTATGGTGCAGGGGATGGTGCTCGGCGTGCTCGGCACCCTCGCGGGGGTCGTCGTCGGCATCATCACCGCGCTCAACATCGACGTGATCGTGCCGGCGATCGAGCGCGCCTTCAGCATCAAGTTCCTGTCGAAGGACGTCTATCTCATTCCGGACCTGCCCTCCGACCTGCAGGTGAACGATGTGGTGTCGATCGCGTTGATGGCGCTGGTGCTGTCGTTCGTCGCCACGCTCTATCCGAGCTGGCGCGCCGCGCGCACCAATCCGGCCGAAGCGCTGCGCTATGAATGAAGCCGTCATTGCTTGCCGAGACCTGAAGAAGACCTATCAGGGCCCGGCACCGGTGAGGGTGTTGCAGGGCGTTTCGCTGGAAGTGCGGCCGCGGGAGCGCATCGCCATCGTCGGCCGCTCGGGCTCGGGCAAGTCGACGCTGCTGCATCTTCTCGGCGGGCTGGACGCGCCGACCTCGGGCACCGTGCTGATCGAGGGCAAGGCGTTCAGCCAGATGAGCGAGGCCGAGCGCGGCCGCGTGCGCAACTCGACCCTTGGCTTCGTCTACCAGTTTCATCACCTGTTGCCGGAGTTCACCGCGGTCGAGAACGTGGCGATGCCGCTGCTCATCCGGCGCCTCGAGCGCGCCGAGGCGCGCGAGCGGGCGGCGAAAATCCTCGGCGAGATCGGGCTGGGGGCGCGCCTGGAGCACCAGCCGGGCGAGCTCTCCGGCGGCGAGCGCCAGCGCTGCGCCTTTGCGCGCGCGCTGGTCACCAACCCGGCGTGCGTGCTCGCCGACGAGCCGACCGGAAACCTCGATTCGCACACCGCCGACGAGGTATTCGACGCGATGGTGCGCCTCTCGGCCTCGCACGGCACGGCCTTCGTCATCGTCACGCACGACAGCGACCTCGCGGCGCGCGCCGAGCGCATCTATGAGCTGAACGACGGGGTCCTGCAGCCCAAATAGGCGAGCGTTGCGTCTCTGGAGCCTGCATCCGATGTATCTCGATGCCCGCGGGCTGGTCGCGCTGTGGCGCGAAGCGCTGCTCGCACAGGCCGTGCTGCGCGGCAGGACGCGCGGCTATCGCCATCATCCCCAGCTCGCGCGCTTCCGCGACGTGGCTTCACCGTGCGGCGGCATCGCGCAGTATCTGCGCGTAGTGCACGCCGAGTCTCTGGCACGCGGCTACGCTTTCGCTCCCGGAAAAATCTCGCGCGCCCGCTGCCCGGACCGCATTGCCGTGCGGCGTGGGCAGCTCGACTATGAATGGGAGCACCTGATGGGCAAGCTGAAGGCCCGCGATCCGGCGCGTGCGAAAGCGTTGCAAGGCATCCGGCGGCCCCAGGCGCATCCGTTGTTCAAGATCGTGCGCGGCGCGCTCGAGGAATGGGAACGGCCGGGCTAGGCAGCCCAGTAGCAACTAGTTCCTTGGGAGCCGCCGGACGCTTTGATAACGTCCGTTGCGTCATGCCGGAAACGACAAAACAGCAATTACTACGCAAGGGTGCCGACTTGCTCGGCCGCGTAGAACTGGCTGCGCTGCTGGACGTGCACGCGAGTCTGCTCGAGGCCTGGATCAGTGGGCACGCGAGCATGCCGGATCGCCAGTTGCTCGCCCTCACGCATATCCTCGACAAGGTCGCCCGAAAATAGCTTCCACCGGAGGAACGTTGGAACGCGTACCGCCTAATCTGCCGAACACGTGTTCCCGTCTGATCGCCATGGCGGTGTCTTTCGTCGGCGAAGCGCAATCGGTGGCGTTGGAGATGAAGTGCTCCAACGCCGACTTTCTGGAGTACTGCGCAGGCCAGAAGGAACCGACAGCAGCGGAGCTGGACCGCTTGATCGGCTTGATCGTCCGCGAGCAGGCGAAACTGACAGCCGGCCGCTAGCTGGGCTCGATTTTGAGGACCTGTGCGGCGAGCACCTGCTTGTAGAACTCCGCATCCCGCAGTGCGCGCCAAAGCAGAAAACCGTCGCTGCTTCTCTTCACGAGAAAGCGCAGGACGAGCGCTGCAATGAAGACGCCCACGCCCGCGATCACGTAACCGACCAGCGCAAGCGCGACCCCGAGGCCGAGGATCGGCAGCATTACGAGCGGCAGCATCGCGCGGCCGGAGACGAAGCGGGCGGCGGCCTCGCGATCGATGTGCACGCGCAGGCGGCCCGCATGGTAGCCAGCGACGAACTCCTCGTGCGTCATGCACCGCCCGTCCGGCGCCGGGCGCGCGCACGCCAGGCGGCGACGACCCAGCCGCGCCACCCGAGCCGCACCGCGAAGTAGCCGATCGCGGCCAGCGTCAAGGCGAGCGCGAGCAGCCCGACGCCGAGCGGTTTGCCGAGCGCCATCATCCATTCGCCGAGCGCACGCAGCGAGCCGGGCAGGTCGCTCCAGTCCATCGCGAATGGCGCGATGAACGGCCCCTGCTCGCCGGGGAGCAGCCACCGGCCGTAGGTATAGGCGAGAAGGTAGAGCGGCACGATCGTCAGGGGATTGGTGTAGAGCGTCACGATCAGCGCGACCGGGATGTTCTTGCGACACGGAATCGCGATCAGCAGCGCGGCGAGCATCTGCAGCGGCCCGGGCACCAGCCCGCAAGCGAGGCCGATCGCCACCGCGCCGGGCACCGAGTGGCGGTTGAGGTGCCACAGATTGGGGTGCTGCAGCCAGCCGCCGAACGCGGCCACCATGCGGCTCGAGCGTACGGCCTCCGGATCGGGCAGGTACTTACGGAAAAACTTGCGGGGCACGTCAGGCGGGCGTCATCTCGGAGCGGCTGCGCGCGTTGATTGTAGATGACCCTGGCCGCATTGGCCTTCGCAGCCGGCGCCGCGGCGCTGCAGCTGCAGGCTGACCTGCCGGCGGTGGCATGGGTCGCTTTGGTCGTTCCATGTTTCGCAGGCCTGTACTGGCGGCCGAAGCTCGCGCCGCTCTTCACGTTCACCCTGGGATTTCTGTGGGCGGCCGGGCTAGCGCACCTGCGCATGGCGGACTGGCTCGCGCCGGAGCTCGAGGGCCGCGATCTCGATGTGGTGGGCGTGGTCTCGAGCCTGCCGGCCGTCGGGGCGCGCGCGGTGCGCTTCGAGTTCGAGGTCGAATCTCAACCCGGCGGCGCGCGGCTGCCGAAGAAGATCCTGCTCTCCTGGCACCGCACGCCGTTCGCGGAGGACGGTGCGGCGATGCTCGAGCAAGCCGTGCATCCCGGCGAGCGCTGGCTGTTCACCGTGCGGCTGCGCCGCCCGCATGGCCACGTCAATCCCTACGGCTTCGATTACGAAGCCTGGCTGCTCGAGCGCGGCGTGGGAGCGACGGGCTACGTGCGGCAGAAGGGCGAGCGCCGGCGCCTCGGATCCCGCAACGGCTTTCTCGATTACGTGGAACGCGCGCGCGAAGCGGTGCGCGATCGGTTCCAGGCGCATCTCGGCGCGACGCCGGCGGCCGGCATCCTCGCGGCGCTCGCGGTCGGCGACCAGCGCGCAATCTCGGCGGAGGAATGGCGGCTTTTCAACCGCACCGGCGTCACGCACCTCATGAGCATTTCCGGATTGCACGTAACGCTGGTCTCCGGCCTGGCGGCGTGGCTGGTCGCCTTTGGCTGGCGCCGCGTGCCGGCGGCCGTGCTGCGCTTGCCGGCGCGCAAGGCGGCGGCCGCAGCCGCGATCATCGCGGCGCTGGGCTACACGCTGCTCGCCGGATTTGCCGTGCCGGCGCAGCGCACGTTCTACATGGTGGCCGTGGTGGCGGCGGCACTATGGTGTGGCCGCATCACCTCGCCGTCGCGCACGTTAGCGCTGGCGCTCGTCGTCATCGTTGCCGCCGATCCGTGGGCGCCGCTCGCGCCGGGCCTGTGGCTGTCGTTCGGCGCAGTGGCGCTCATCTTCTACGTCGCCCAGGCGGGGCCGCGGGTCCTGCAGTGGATCCGCATGCAATGGGCGATCACCGTCGGGCTCGCGCCCGCCGCGCTGCTCCTCTTCGGGCAAGTGTCGCTCGCTGGGCCGCTCGCCAATGCTGTCGCCATTCCGGTGGTGTCGGTCGTCGTGACGCCCCTCGCGCTCATGGCGGCGGTCTTTCCGGTTCCGCTGATTCTGGAAATCGGATCGTGGCTGGTCGAGTGGCTGCTCGCTTATCTCGAATGGTGCGCGGCGCTGCCGGGCGCGTTGTGGCAGCAGCACGTGCCGCCGGTCTGGGCCGCGGCCGCGGCGATCGCGGGCGCACTCTGGCTGCTCGCCCCGCGCGGCGTGCCTTCGCGTGCCGCGGGCCTTGCGCTGATGGCGCCGGCGTTCTCATTTGCGCCGCCCGCACCTGCCGCGGGCGAAGCCTGGATTACCGCGCTCGACGTCGGACAGGGGCTCGCGGTCGTAGTGCGCACCGCGGGCCACACGCTGCTCTACGACGCGGGGCCGACGTACGGCCCCGAGGCCGACAGCGGCGGCCGCATCGTCGTGCCGATGCTGCGCGGCGCCGGCGTCGAGCGCCTGGACATGATGGTCGTCAGCCACGAGGACATCGATCACCTCGGCGGCGCGCTGAGCGTCCTCGAAACGCTCGAGGTGCGCACGCTCGCCTCGTCCCTGGCGCCGGGTCACGCCCTCAATACGCTGGTCCCCGAGGCGATTCGCTGCGCGGCCGGGCGGCGCTGGGCATGGGACGGGGTGCGCTTCGAGTTTTTGCACCCGCCGTCTGGCTGGGAATCCGCGCGGCGCAACAACCAGAGCTGCGTCCTGCGCGTGGAGGCCGGAGGGACCGCGATGCTGCTCACCGGGGATATCGAACGCGTGGCGGAAGCGCTATTGGTCGGCGAAAGCGTGAAGGCGGATGTGCTCCTCGTGCCGCACCACGGCAGTCGCACCTCGTCCAGCGAGGCCTTCATCGAAGCCGTAGGTCCGCGCTGGGCCATCGTGCCGGCGGGCTATCGCAACCGCTTCGGCCATCCGGCGCGCGAAGTGCTCGCGCGCTACGAGGGCGCGAAGGTGAGCGTATTGCGCACGGACTTGGGCGGCGCAGTGAGCGTCGTGCTGAACCGCGATTCCACCCAGGTGACGAGCGCAACGCAGCCTGCATCCCCGCTATTGGCGTTTGCATCGCCACCCCTGATGCGCGCGTATAGAATGATCTCGCGGGGCTCTCCCGCGACCGAGAGGAGTGGGGACCATGGCTAAGAAAGGCAGCGGCACCGTCTATCGCGTCACCGAAGTCATCGGCACCAGCGCGAATTCATGGGAGGACGCGGCGCGCAACGCAGTCAACACCGCCGCAGGAACGTTGCGCGACCTGCGCATCGCCGAGATCGAGAAGCTGGACGTCCGCATCGAGGACGGCAAGATCGTGCAGTTCCGCGCGCGCCTCGCGCTGTCCTTCAAGTACGACAGCTAAGCGCGCGTGTTCACGGCCATCGTGCGCGTCACCGGCGCCGGGCGTCTCGAGGATTTCCGCGAGCGCCTGCGCTGGCTGATGGTGCGCGATGCCGACGGCGAGGACTACACCGAGCACCACGTCCCGGGCACGCTCGAGTACCGCTTTGCGCCGAAGCGCGGCATTCCGTTTCCGGCGTTCAGCGCCGCTTCGAGCGAATTTCCCGAGCTGCAAGTCGAAGCGGAGTGGGAGCGCGACGGCGTGCGCGGCCGCGCGGTGATCGAGAACGGCCAGCTCACCGAGCAGCAGAGCGCCCGGCACGGCGAAGCGCTGGTGGAGGTCAAGGTCGGCGAGGCGGGCCGGCTGGAGATCGCCGTCACCTGCGCCAGGGCGCAAGACGGCAGCCTGATCGGCTACGCGGTCACCGACGAGCGGCATACCTATTTCCGCTGGCTTGGCGAGCGTCTGGAGCTGCTCGATCCCGAGGCGCCGGACGCGGCGCTGGAGGAAGCGGCGTTCCGCTTCGTCGACGAATGGATCTGGTACGACGAGGAAGAAGCGGCGCTCGAGCGCGTGCGCTATGCGAACTACGGCTTTCCGGTGCGCGGCGCGAACCTGAAATCGGACAAGCTCGCCCTGCTGCGCGCGCGCGGCGGCGCCTATTCCACGCTGGATGACGAGGCGCGCGCCGCCCGGGCCGCCATCGTCGAACAATGGTTGAACAAGTAGAACCGCGCCGTCGCTCGGTGCAGTGCGCGTCGGCCGCGGGCCTGCACCGCATGGCGTATCGCGAATGGGGCGACCCGCGTAACCGGGACGTCCTGGTCTGCGTGCACGGCCTGACGCGCTCGTCGCGCGATTTCGACGAGCTGGCGCGCACGCTGTGCGCGCAGTTTCGCGTGGTCTGCCCCGACGTTGCCGGGCGCGGCGACTCCGACCGGCTCGCCGACCCGAAGCTCTATACCTGGGCCCAATACGTCGCCGACATGGTGACGCTGATCGCGCGACTCGACGTCGAGGCGGTGAACTGGCTCGGCACCTCGATGGGCGGCTTTGTCGGCATGGCGCTCGCCGCCCAGCAGGGCAGCCCGGTGCGCAAGCTGATCCTCAACGACGCCGCGCCGGTCATCGCCAAGGCGGCGCTCGAGCGCATCGGCTCCTATATCGGCGCGGCGCCGGTGTTCGCCAGCCTCGAGGAGGCGGAAAAATACGTGCGCACCATCGCCGCACCTTTCGGCGAGCACAGCGATGCGCAGTGGCGCGCCCTGGCCGAGAGCTGGGTGCGCAAGAACGAGGACGGCACCTGGCGCCCGCACTACGATCTGCGCATCGCCGAACCCTATCGCGCCACGCTGCCGGAGAAGGACCTGGAGCTGTGGCCGCTGTACGATGCGGTGCGCTGTCCCACGCTGCTCATCCGCGGCGAGCGCTCCGATGTCGTGTCGCGGGAAAGCGCCGACGCCATGGCGCGCCGCGGCCCGAAAGCGAAAGTCGTCGAGTTCAAGGGCATCGGCCACGCGCCGACGCTGCTGCATGCAGATCAGATCGCGGTCGTCCGCGATTTCCTACTCCAAGGAGAACCGTCGTGAAAAAGTCGCTCTTGCTTCTCGCAGTCCTCGCCACTCCCGCGTTCGCGCAGCAGTCCACGCTCGACTCGGTCCGCTCCAAAGGCTACGTGCAGTGCGGTGTAAACACCGGCGTCGCCGGCTTCTCGGCGCCGGATTCGAAGGGCGTGTTCCGTGGCATCGACGTCGACGTGTGCCGCGCGGTCGCCGCTGCGGTGTTCGCCGATGCCAGCAAGGTGCGCTATACGCCGCTCACCGCGCAGCAGCGCTTCACCGCGCTGCAGTCGGGCGAAGTGGACATCCTGTCGCGCAACACCACCTGGACCATCACGCGCGACACCAGCCTCGGGCTCAACTTCGTCGGTATCAATTACTACGACGGCCAGGGGTTCATGGTGCACCGCCGCCTCAACGTGAAAAGCGCCAAGCAGCTGAACGGCGCCACGGTGTGCGTGCAGCCGGGCACCACCACCGAGCTCAACCTCTCCGACTACTTCCGCACGAACAAGATGACCTTCAAGCCGGTGGTGATCGAGAAACTCGACGAAGTGCTGAACGCCTACTTCGCCGGACGCTGCGACGTCTACACTACCGACCACTCCGGCCTGATCTCCACGCGCGCTACACGCGCGCCGAAGCCCGAGGAGCACGTGATCCTGCCGGAGATCATCTCCAAGGAGCCGCTCGGACCGGCAGTGCGCCACGGCGATGACCGCTGGTTCGACGTGGTGAAGTGGTCGATGTTCGCCATGGTCGAGGCCGAGGAGATGGGATTGAGCACCAAGACCATCGACAAGGAGGCCTCCAGCACCAACCCGAACATCCAGCGCTTCGTCGGCGCGACCGGCGACATCGGCAAGATGCTCGGCATCGACAACAAGTGGGCGCTCAACATCATCAAGCAGGTGGGCAACTACGGCGAGAGCTTCGACGCCAACCTGAAGCCGCTCGGCTTCGAGCGCGGGCTGAACCGGCTGTGGAACCAGGGCGGCCTGATGTATGCCCCTCCAATCCGATAGAGCAGAGCGGTTCCGGCAGCTGCACGGCAGCTGCTTCGTCATCGGCAACGCCTGGGACGCGGGCTCGGCGCGCATCCTCGCCGGGCTCGGCTACCAGGCGCTCGCCACCTCGAGCGGCGCGCACGCCGGCACGCTCGGCCGGCGGGACGGCATGGTGACGCGCGACGAGGCCCTGGCGCATGCCAAGGCCATCGTCGAGGCGACCGACCTGCCGGTGTCGGCGGACTTCGAGCGTTGCTTCGCCGACGAGCCTGCCGCCGCCGCCGAGACCGTTCGCCTCGCCGCCGGTGTCGGCCTCGCCGGCTGCTCGATCGAGGATGCGACCAAGGTCAAGGTTTACGACTTCACGCTGGCGGTCGAGCGCGTCGCCGCCGCCGCCCAGGTCGCGCGTTCGCATGATGTGGTTCTGACCGCCCGGACAGAGAACTTTGTGCGTGGCAGACCGGACCTCGACGACACCATCAAGCGCCTGCAGGCTTTCGAAAAAGCGGGCGCGGATGTGCTCATGGCGCCCGGGCTTCCCGACCTCGACTCGGTGCGCAAGGTCTGCGCCGCGCTGTCCAAGCCGTTCAACTTCATGGCCGGCATCAAGGGCAAATCGTTCAGCGTGCCCGAGCTGCAGGCCGCCGGCGTCAGGCGCGTCAGCCTCGCCACCTCGCTGTGGCGCATGGCGATGAGCGGCGCGATCGAGGCGGCGCGGGAGGTGAAGGAGAAGGGGAGTTTCGGCTATATGGAGCGCTCGCTCAGCACGCCGGACATCGCCAAGTTCATGCGCGAATAGCTGTCGAATATCTTCGACGGGCTGTCGTCTTCCGCCGCATACGATGAACGATGGCCGCGGCGGGCGGTCCAGCCTTGATGAAGAAGCGCGCGCATCCGATCACCCTGCCGGACGCCCGGCATGCGGGGCCTTATCGAGCCGTCCGCCAGGCCACGCTTGATCTCGTAGCGCCGCTGTCGGCCGAGGATTGCGCCATCCAGTCCATGCCGGATGCCAGCCCGGCGAAGTGGCATCTCGCGCATACCACCTGGTTCTTCGAGACCTTCGTACTGCAGCCACATCTGCCGGAGTACCGGGTCTTCGACGCGGCTTATGGCTACCTCTTCAATTCGTACTACAACACCATCGGCAAGCGGCATCCGCGACCGGAGCGCGGCATGCTATCGCGGCCTTCGCTGAACGAAGTTCTTGCTTATCGCCGCCACGTCGACGAATCGGTCCTGGCCGCGAAAGCACTGCCAGCCGGATTGCTCGAGCTCGGCCTGCACCACGAGCAGCAGCACCAGGAGCTCATCCTCACCGACCTCAAGCATCTGCTCTCGCGCAATCCGCTCAAGCCGGCGTATCAGAAGACCTGGCCGCTCACGCCGATCCGCGCGCGCGCCCGAAGCTGGATCGCTTTCGCCGGCGGCTTGCACGACGTCGGGCATGACGGCGCGGGGTTTGCGTTCGACAACGAGAGACCCCGTCATCGCGTCTGGCTGGAAGACTTCGAAATGGCCTCACACCCGGTGACCCACGGCGACTTCGCCGACTTCATCGACGATGGCGGTTACCGACGCCCGGAGCTATGGCTTTCGGCCGGATGGGACATGGTGCAGGCGCGCGGCTGGCAGGCGCCCGAGTACTGGGAGCTTCGCGATGGCGCATGGCACACGTTCACCCTGCATGGCCTGGCCCCGGTCGACCGCAATGCGCCGATCTGCCATGCGAGCTTCTTCGAGGCCGAGGCCTTCGCGCGCTGGGCCGGCGCGCGCCTGCCGACCGAGGCCGAGTGGGAAGTCGCGGCGCGCGGCGCGCCGCTTGCCGGAAACTTCCTGGAAAGCGGCGCGCTCCACCCGCTCGCGTTACGCGAGGATCCGGAGCCCGGCATCCTGGCGCAGGCCTTTGGCGACGTGTGGGAATGGACACGCAGCGACTACGCTCCGTATCCTGGCTACCGGCCGGCGGCCGGCGCGGTCGGCGAGTACAACGGCAAGTTCATGTGCGGGCAATACGTGCTGCGCGGCGGCTCCTGCGCCACGCCGGCCAGCCACATCCGCGCGACCTACCGCAACTTCTTCCCGCCGGAGGCGCGCTGGCAGTTCTCCGGGCTGCGCCTGGCGAGATAGCGCGGCGCGCCCGTCCACTATTCAATCCACCTTCGCGCCCACCTCGCGCACCACCTGGCCCCACTTCGCGAGCTCGCTCTTCACATAGGCGGCGGTCTCGGCTAGCGGCGCCGCGGTGACGTCGAAGGCCAGTGCTTCCATCCGCTCCTTGATCACCGGATCGTTGGCCGCGCGCACGATGGCCTCGTTCAGCTTCTGCGCGATTTCGCGCGGGGTGCCGGCCGGCACGAAAAAGCCGACCCAGGTGTAGTCCTCCATGCCCGCATAGCCGAGCTCGCCCAGGGTCGGCACATCGGGCAGCGACGGCACGCGCCGCGCCGCGGACACCGCAAGGGCGCGGATCTTCCCGGCCTTGATGTGCGGCAGCGGCGCCGAGCCGGCGATCACGCCCACCGGGGGTTGTCCGCCCAGCACGGCGGCGGCGGCGGGACCGCCGCCCTTGAACGGAATGTGCGTGATGTCGACCTTGGCGCGCAGCTTGAACAGGTGCTCGCCGGTGAGGTGCGGCGTAGTGCCGTTGCCGGCGGAGGCGAACGCGAGCTTGTCGGTCTTCGCCATCGCCAGCAGCTCGGCCAGCGTCTTCGCCGGGAAATCGGCGTGCACCACGATGAAGTTCGGCTGCGAGGCGACGATGGCGAGCGGAATGAAATCCTTCTCGCCGTCGTAGCCCGCATTCGGGATCAGCGTCGGGTTCACCGCATAGGCCGAGGAATGCGCGAGCACGGTGTAGCCGTCGGCCGGCGCCTTGGCGACGCGCGTCGCCGCCATGTTGCCGCCGGCGCCGACGACGTTTTCCACCACCACGCTCTGCCCAAGAGCGTCGGAAAGCTTCGGCCCGATGAGGCGCGCGATGATGTCCACCGGTCCTCCCGGCGGGAAGGCCACGGCGACGCGGATGGTCTTGTTGGGATAGGGTTGCGCGAACGCCGTTCCTGCCAGCAACAGCAACAGCCAGGTCAGTTTTTTCATTTGATGGCCAGTGGGTTGGTGGGTGAGCCGACCGCGCCGGTGATCGGCAATGCCGGCGCGACGAACAGGAACTCGTAGACCTTGTCGGCGGCGCAGTCCTCGGCCAGCTCCTTGACGTAGAAGATCTCGCCCATGGTCATGCCCATGATCGGGATCGTGATCCAGTGCCAGGGCTGGTTGATGCCGGCCTCGCTCTCGTTCGGGCGCACCTCGCAGCCCCAGGTGTCGCTCGCGAGCGCGGCGAGCTCGGTGCGCTTGATCCATTCCAGCGTCTCGAACGAAAAGCCGGGCGCGTCGCCGCCCGGGTAGCCGTCCCAGCTGCCCGCGGCGAGCTTGGCTTCCATCTGGCCGGTGCGCACGATGACGAAGTCGCCCTTCCTGACCTCCACCTTTTGTGCGGCTGCGGTCTGGTCGAGATGAGAGACCTTGATGGCGAAACCGTCCGGCAGGATCTCCATGCCGAGGGCGCGCGGCACGTCGAGGAACACGCCGCGGCCGACCATCCTGTTCTTGGTCTTCTCGATGCCGCATTTCTGCGCGCCGGCGGAGGTGACCTCGCGGCAGTCGTAGCCGTTCCACATGTTGTTCTCGTAGAAGACGTGGCCCAGGCCGTCCCATTGCGTGCCGGACTGCAGCGGCATCACCACCATGTCGTCGGCGGCGCGGATGCCGCGGTGGTCGAGCACGCCGGAGTAGGCGTCGGTGCCGGTGCGCAGCATGGTGTGCAGCGGGTTGATGCGGCCGAGCGCCGGGTACTTGCTTTTCGCTCCCTGCGGGCCGTGGTTGTCGAAGTTGAGCGCGAGCGAGATCACCTTGCCCTTGCGCACCAGGCGGGCGGCCGCGACGATGTCCGCCGCCGTGGTGTGGTTCAGCGTGCCGATCTCGTCATTCGGGCCCCAGCGCCCCCAGTTCTTGTACTTCTCGGCGGCCTTGCGAAGATCGTCTCGGGTAAGCTTGCGCTCGGTCATGGTCTGGCGCTCTGCGAGGGGGAAGCGGATAGCCTATCAGGCGGCGGCGCTTGGCGGCGCGGTGCTGGTGGCGTGGTTTCTCATTTCGAACACCATGACCAACCTCGAGGAGCGCCGCATCGCGAGCGGCTTCGGCTTCCTCGGGCGCGAGGCCGGCTTCGAAATCGGCGAGTCCGCCTTTCTCCGGTACGGCGCCTCCGACAGCTACCTGCGGGCGCTGTTCGTGGGGCTCACCAACACCCTGGCGGTGGCCGCCATCGGCGTGGTGCTCGCCACTTTCCTCGGCACGGCGGTGGGTCTTGCCCGCCTGTCGCGCAATTTCCTGCTGAGAACGCTGAGCGCGGCCTACGTCGAGCTGGCGCGCAACGTTCCCTTGCTGGTGCAGCTCTTCTTCTGGTACGCGGTGATCACGGAGGGCATGCCGCACGCGCGCGAAGCGCTCTCGCCGCTGCCCGGGGTGTTCCTGTCGAACCGCGGCATCTTCTTCCCCACGCTCTCGAGCGTGCCGGAACTGCAGGGATTCAATTTCGCCGGCGGCGCGGCGCTCACGCCGGAGTTCGCGGCGCTCCTCATCGGGCTCACGGTCTACACCGCGGGTTTCATCGCCGAGATCGTGCGCGCCGGGATCCTGGCCGTGGACCGCGGGCAGGTCGAGGCAGCGCATGCGCTCGGCTTGTCGCGCCCCCACACCACGCGTCTCGTGGTGCTGCCGCAAGCGCTGCGCGTCATCGTGCCGCCGATGACCAGCCAGTACCTCAACCTCACCAAGAACAGCTCGCTCGCGGTGGCGATCGGCTACCCCGACCTGGTGTCGATCGCCAACACCACCATGAACCAGACCGGGCAGGCGATCGAGGGCATCGCCATCATCATGGCGGTGTACCTGACCATCAGCCTTTCGATCTCGGGCTTCATGAACTGGTACAACGCCAGGATTGTTTTGCGATGAGCTGGCTGCGGCAGAATTTCTTTGGTTCATGGGTAAGTACCCTGTTCACGCTGCTGCTGCTGTACCTGCTGTGGAAAGGCCTGCCGCCGCTCATCGACTGGGCTTTCCTCGACGCGGTCTGGCGCCCCGATGCCAAGGCTTGCCGCGAGGCCGAGGGCGCCTGCTGGGGCTTCATCGCCGAGAAGCATCGCTTCATCCTGTTCGGCACCTATCCCTACGAGCAGCACTGGCGGCCTGGACTCGCCAGCGTGATCCTGATCGGCCTGTGGGTGTTCTCCGCCATCCGCTTGTTCTGGAAGTGGTGGCTCCTCATCGTCTGGGTGCTTGGATTAACGCTTATCGGAACGCTGATGTGGGGCGGCATTCTGGGCCTGCCATACGTAGAGAACGAGCGCTGGGGCGGGCTGATCCTGACCCTGTTGCTCAGCACTTTCGGCGTGGCGTTGGCCTTTCCCGCTGTCGATCCTGCTGGCGCTCGGCCGGCGCTCCGACATGCCGGTGATCCGCGCGCTGTGCGTCGGCTACATCGAGCTGATCCGCGGCGTGCCGCTGATCTCGGTGCTGTTCATGGCCTCGGTGATGCTGCCGCTCTTCCTGCCTTCGGGAGTGACCATCGACAAGATGGTGCGCGCGCAGCTCGCGATCGTGATGTTCGCGGCGGCATACCTTGCCGAGGTGGTGCGCGGCGGCCTGCAAGCCATCCCGCGCGGCCAGTACGACGCCGCGCACGCGCTGGCGCTGCCGTACTGGCGGCGCACCTGGCTCATCATCCTGCCGCAGGCGCTGCGCATCTCGGTGCCGCCGCTGGTCAACACCTTCATCGCGCTATTCAAGGATACTTCGCTGGTGCTGATCATCGGCTTGTTCGACCTGCTGTCGACGATCAAGATTTCGCTGACCGAGCCGGCCTGGAACGGCTTCGGCATCGAGGCCTACGTGTTCGCCTCGCTGGTGTACTTCGCCTTCTGCTTCGCGATGTCGCGCTACAGCAAGAGCTTCGAGCGCAGATGAGGCGCCGATGATCGAGATGCTCAAGGTCAACAAGTGGTTCGGCGCGTTCCACGCGCTGAAGGACGTCGACCTGAACGTCGGCCGCGGCGAGAAGGTGGTGGTGTGCGGGCCCTCAGGCTCGGGCAAGTCGACGCTGATCCGGCTCGTCAACCGGCTGGAGGAGCACCAGAGCGGGCGGGTGGTGGTCGACGGCGTCGAGCTCACCGACGACCAGCGCACCATCGACCGTGTGCGCCGCGAGGTCGGCATGGTGTTCCAGAGCTTCAACCTGTTCCCGCACCTCACGGTGCTCGAGAACCTGACGCTGGCGCCGATCTGGGTGCAGCGCGTGGCGCGCAAGGAAGCCGAGGAGACCGCGATGCACTTCCTCGCGCGCGTGCGCATCCCGGAGCAGGCCGGCAAGTATCCGTCCCACCTCTCCGGCGGGCAGCAGCAGCGCGTCGCCATCGCCAGGGCGTTGTGCATGAAGCCCAAGCTGATGCTGTTCGACGAGCCGACCTCGGCGCTCGACCCGGAGATGATCAAGGAAGTGCTCGACGTGATGGTCGAGCTCGCCCGCGAGGGCATGACCATGATGGTGGTGACGCACGAGATGGGATTCGCGCGCACCGTCGCCGACCGCGTGGTCTTCATGGACGGCGGCCGGGTGGTGGAAGCCGCGCCGCCGGCGGAATTTTTCAGCGCGCCCAAGACCGAGCGCGCCAAGCTATTCCTCAGCCAGGTACTCGGACACTAAGGGGACCCGGCGCAGTCTAGGGCTTGATCAGCGCGAGGCCGCTCACGGGGTCGTGCACCCGCCGCAAGTGCGCAGGCGCGGCCTCGACGATCACCTCCAGCGTCGGCCGCACGCGCGCCGACAGCAAATGCCCGCCGCAGGCCGCTCCGTCGCGCCGGCCGAGCACGACGTGCGCGTGGACCTTGCGCCGGTCGCCGTCGAGCGCGATGTCGCCGAGCAGCGAAAGCACCTCGACTTGTTCCCTGACCGGAATACGCTCGTAGTCCTTTTTTTCCCAGTCGAAGTAGCCCAGATCAGCTTCGCTGAAGGCCCCGATCGCGGTAAAGCTCGCGGCGCCGATGCGTTGCTCCTCGGCGAAGCGCGTCAGGCCGGCGACCGGGTCTTCGCCCGTGGAGAAGATGAGCGCGAACGTGTTGCCGTCCCGATCCAGTTTCTTCGCTTCCATGGGATCAATGGCAAGCACGCGGCGTGCCCACCGGCCCCGCTACCATCGGCCTGCGCTCGCTAGCGCGGTCGGGCCGGGCTGGGGCCGGATGGAATAGACCGCGACCGGTTCGGATTTGCCGCGCAAGGCGACCGGGCCGAACGCCTGCACGCAGCCCGCCGGAATCAGATCGCGCACCGAAAAATAAAACTCGCCGGACACCAGCGCCTCGCCCATCTGCGCCATCTGCATCAGGCGCGCCGCCGCGTTCACCGCGTTGCCGATCATGCGTGTAGCTCATGTAGTGCGCCGAGCCGACGTTGCCGATCACCGCCGGGCCGCGGCACACGCCGATGCCGACGCCGGTTTCGATGCCGTGGCGCGCCGACCAGCCCGCCGCCACGGCGCCTACGCGCGCCAGCATTTCCTCGGCGGTGCGCCAGGCGCGCTCTGCCGCGTCGGGCTGCGCGAACGGTACGTTGAACCCCACCAGCAGGCAGTCGCCCGCCATGTTGAAGATGGTGCCGTCGTGGCGGTAGGCCGCGTCGGTGAGCACCGAGAAATACTCGTTGAGCATGTCGACCACCAGCTCGACGTCGAGGGTCTCGGTGATGCGCGTGAAGCTGCGCAGGTCCGGCGAACAGCGCCACGACGTCGGCGCGCTGCGCCTGGGCCGCGAACGGCGCGGCGGCATCGTTGATGATGCCCTCGGCCAGGCGCGGCGACACGTAGCGCACGAACGTCTTGCGCAGCGCCTCGCGGTGCGCCTTGGCGGCGAGCGTGTTGCGCAGCCGCAGGGCGAGCTCGCTCGGGTCGACGGGCTTGCGCAGGAAATCGCTCGCGCCCAGGTCCAGCGCCTTCAGCTTGGTCTGGGCGTCGTCGGCCGAGGTGGGCACGATCACCGGGATGTGCTTCAGCACCGGATCGGCGCGCATGGCGGCGAGCACGTCGAAGCCGCTCACCTGCGGCATGTTGAGGTCGAGCAGCAGCACGTCCGGCAGCTCGCGCAGCAGCATGGCCACGGCGCCCGCGGCATCCGCCGTCGCCAACAATCGCCGATAGCCCGCGGCCGTGAGGAACGCCTGCGTCAACTCGATCAGCAGCGGGTCGTCGTCGACCATCATGACGAGCGCATCCCCGGCCCCGCCGAGCGCGAGACGCTTCGCCTCAGCGGGCGACATGGTGTTCATGAAGCTTGATTGTCAGGTCTTCACCAGCCACTCGTGCTCTCGGGCATTGTGAAATTTCCATGTGCGGCGCGGACCGGCCATGACATTCAGGTAGTAGAGGTCGTAGCCGTGGATGGCCGCCGTGGGGTGATAGCCCCGCGGCACCATCACCACGCTGCCATCCTCCACCACGATCGCCTCGTCGAGCGTGCGGTCGTCGGTATAGACGCGCTGGAAGGCGAAGCCCTGCGGCGGGTTGAGGCGGTGGTAGTACGTTTCCTCGAGCAGCGACTCCATCGGCAGGTTGTCCTGGTCGTGCTTGTGCGGCGGGTAGCTCGAGGTGTGTCCGCCCGGGGTGATCACTTCGACCACGAGCAGAGAGTCCGCCGGCGCCGTTTCCGGAAGGATGTTGGTGACATACCGCACGTTCGTCCCCTTGCCGCGCGTCTCCTGGCCGGTGTCCCGCGGCGCGATATGGCGCGCCGGGAGCTTGCCGCCGGTCGACGGCGCCGAGCACACCGCCAAGGTGAGCTCGGTCGCCGCCTCGGCACGCCAGTCGCTGCCGCCCGGTACGTAGACCGAGTGCGGCTTGCCGTCGAAGGGGGTCATGCGCTCGCCGACGGTGCCGAAATCCTTGCCGCCTGCGGCGATCTTGGCCTTGCCCGAGACCAGCACCAGGCAGACCTCGCGCTCGCCGGTCTTCGCCGCGACGCTCTCCCCCGCGGCAAGCTTGTGGACGTCGAAGCCGACGTGGCGCCATCCGGCGCTCTGCGGCGTGATGTGGATGACCTGGCCGCGCTCAGCGCGCGGTTTTACGTGCAGTTTGGACATGTTGGGTCTCCTTCCATACCGAAACGAGGCTCTCGAACCTGGCCGCGAGGTCGGCGACGGCTTCTGCGTCCGTCATCTTGCCCGACAGCCAGCGGTCCGCGGCGTCGGCGAAGATCGTCCGGCCCACGGCGAAGCCTTTGACCATTTTCGTACTCGAGGCGATGCGAAAAGCGGCCGCGAGCTCGCTCTGCGGCGCTTCCAGGCCCAGCATCACGATGCCGCGACAATAGGGGTCATACATTTCTACTGTTTTTTCTATCGCGCGCCACGCTGCGGCGCTGTTCTGCGCCTCGAGCTTCCACCAGTCGGGCTTGATGCCGAGCGCGTACAGGCGGGCGAGGACCGCGGCCACCGTGCCGTCGGCGAGCCGCCCGTGCTTGCCGGCGATGACTTCGATCAGTAGCTCGCGGCCGGCGCTGCGCGCCGCGTCGTTCACGCGCCGCAGCTCGCGCTCCTGGCGCGCTTTCAGTTCTTCATCGTCGTCCGGGTGGTAGAAGCACAGGCATTTCACCGTGTGCGTCACCGGCCATTCGGCGAGATTGAACGCCTCGAGGTCGAGCGGACGGGATCCGGGCTTCTCCACCGGCCGCGCGAGCCACAACCCGGCCTTTGCCGCCTTGTACAGCGCCTTCTGTCCATAGGTGGAGTCGAGCAGCATGCCGAAGCCGGGTTGGTCGCCGGCTACCTTGGTCGTTGCCTCAACTGCAAGAAGCTTGAACTGCTCCAGCCGGCTGCGCGGTGCGCCGTGCCGGTCGGCGACGGCCTCGAGCTGCGCGCGATGATCGATCGCCAGCGCCATCAGCGAGTCGGGCTGGCTGCGGCGCGTGGTTGCCCAATGAACGTGATTGATCGCCGGGTCCTTGCGCAGCGCGCGATGCTCGCTGCCATGCTCGAGGAAGTGGCTGAGCTCGGCCCAGGTCGGATACTCCGGCGAGCATAGCAGGCGCGATACCGCGAACGCGCCGCATGCGTTCGCCCAGGTGGCCGCGGTCGCCAGCGGCTCGCCCTTCAGCCAGCCGCGCAAGAAGCCGGACATGAACGCGTCGCCGGCGCCAAGGACGTTGTAGACCTCGATGGGAAATCCCCTGCCGACGATGCCGTTCTCCAGGCCGGTGATTTCTCCTTCGTAAACGATGCATCCCATCGGCCCGCGCTTGAGGACGATGATCGCGCTGGACAGCGCGCGGATCGCCTGCAGCGCCTCGAGCACGCCGTCGGCGCCGGCGGCGATCATGATCTCCTCCTCGGTGCCGACGATGAGATCGCAATCGACCAGGATGCTTTTGAGTTTTTGAGAAACCGAGTCCGACTTGACGTAGCGCTCGAACCCCGCCGCGTGGCCGGTGAGGCCCCACAGGGTCGGGCGGTAATCGATGTCGAAGGCGACCTTGCGGCCGTTGGCCTTGGCGATGCGGATCGCCTTGCGCTGGGCGGCATCGCTGTTCGGCCGCGAGAAGTGGGTGCCGGTCACCACCACGGCGCCCGCCGAGGCGATGAAGGCCTCGTCGATGTCTTCCTCGGACAGCGCCATGTCGGCGCAATCGGTGCGATAGAAGATCGTCGGCGAAACGCCTTCATCCTCGACCGCGAGCAGCACCAGCGCGGTGAGGCGCTGCGGATCGGTGCGGATGCCCTGCAACGCGACGCCTTCGCGGCGCATCTGCTCGAGCACAAAGCGCCCCATCTGCTCGTCGCCGACGCGGGTGACGAGGCCGGCCTTCAGTCCCAGGCGCGAGGTGCCGATCGCCATGTTGGCCGGCGAGCCGCCGACCGACTTGGCGAACGTGGAAATGTCCTCGAGGCGCGAGCCGATCTGCTGCCCGTAAAGATCGACCGAGCAGCGTCCGATGCAGATGACGTCGAGATTCAGGATTTCTTAGCTTAGCACTCCGGAAAGCGCCGCGCGCCCGGCCCGTCGTACGTCGGAATGAACTGGCGCGGGATCGGACCCTTGTTGCGTCCGCCTTGCTGCGTCTGCTCCCATGCGTGGGCGAGAATGCCGACCGCGCGCGACAGGCAGAACAGTCCCCGCGCGAGCGGTGCCGGGAAGCCAAGCTCGGCATAGATGACGGCGGTTGCACCGTCGATATTCATCGGAATGCGCTTGCCGCCCTTGCGGACGGCGAGCGCCGCTTCGACCGCGCGGCCGATGCGCGCGAAGCGGCCGTCGACGACGCCGGCGCTCGCCGCTGCATCGACGAGCTCGAGCAGGCGCGGCGCGCGCGGATCAATGGGATGAAAACGGTGACCGTATCCGGGGATGAACTTGCCGCGCTGTGCAGTGAACTCGTCAAGCGCCGCATCGACCGCCGCGTCCTGGGCTTCGCCGCGCGCCTGGCGCTCGGCGATCGCGTGGAAAAGCTCGACCGTCTGCTCGCCGGCGCCGCCGTGAACGTCGCCAAGGACGTTGAGCGCGGACGCGATGGCGTTGTTGAGGCCGACTCCGCAGGTCGCCGCCATGCGCGCGATCGCGATGCTCGGCGCCTGCGGCCCGTGGTCGACCCCTGCGGTGAGCGCGGCTTCGAGCAGCTCGCCCTGCGCGCGGCTCGGCAGCTCGCCGCGCGTCATCAGCCAGATCATCTGCACGAAGCTGATGCGCCCGATCAGATCTTCGATCGGATAGCCGCCGAAGCGGATCACCCCGGGGCGCATCTCGATGATCGAGGTGCGCCACCAGTCCTTGGTCAGCGCTTCTGCATCCGTCACTTCAGGTATGCCGGCGATGGTGAGCGATGTTGTGCAGCTGCATCGCGGTGGACGGGATGCGCTCGCAGGCGCGAAACGCGTGGTAGAGCGCCGCTTCCACGTCATCGGCTTCGGCGGGAACCGCCTGCAGGCTGCGCCAGCGCACCCATTGCCGGCCGGCAAAGCTGCGAACAGCCAAGGCGAGCACCTCGGAGCGTCGCCATGGCGAGAGCTCGCCGCCGGCCAGCTTCCATGCTCTGCGCAGCCAGTAATCGCGGCACGCGCGGCGCAGCGCGCCGTCCTTCCAGGGCAGCCGCAGGCAACGTTCCAGGGGCAGCGCGCCGCCGTTGGCAAGAAAGGCGGCGAAGCCCTTGCTTAGCCAGTCGAGGTCCTGCGCGCCGATGTGGCCGCTCGCGACGCGCTGGGCGCGCTCGAACTCCTCCTGCAGTGCCGCGCCTTCGTCGGCTGCGCGCACCGGTTCAGGCAGCGGCAAAGCTGCCGGCTCGTTCAGCATTTTCTTCCTCCTCCTCTCCCTGTACTTCTACTGCCGACGGCTGCTACTTGTCCGCACGCCCTTCATAGCCGATCGCCACGTGAGAAGCCTGGCGATGCGGCGAGTAAATGTCGTTGATGTTCCAGTGCCCGCCGGTCGGCACCGGCTCGTTCAGCATGGCGACGTCGATCACGCACGGCCGGCGCGCGGCGATCGCGCGCTCCAGTGCCGGCTTGAATTCGTGCGTCGCTCGGATCTGCACCCCATCGGCGCCATAGGCGCGCGCGATCGCCGCGAAGTCCGGCGAGTAGGGCTTGCCGTCCTTCTGGAACACGCAGCCGAAAGCGGTGCCGTAATGCGCCATCTCGAGGCCGGCGATCGTACCGAAGGCGTAGTTGTTCATCACGATCCACACCACCGGAATGTCGGATTCCACCGCGGTGGCGAGCATCGCCGGGTTTTGGCCGAAGCCACCGTCGCCCACCAGCGCAACGACGGTGCGCTCGGGGCAGGCAAGCTTGGCGCCGAGCGCGGCGGGGGCGCCGAACCCCATCGTCGCCAAACCGCCGGGAGTCAGGATGCTGCCGGGCGTATACACCGGGAATTGCTGCCCGACGCCATTCTTGTTCCAGCCCACGTCGGTGGTGATCAGCGCGTCGCGCGGCAGTACCTCGCGCACTTCAGCGAGGATGCGCTCCGGCCGCATCGGGTAGGCGGCGTTGCGGATATGCGCCTCGTTGCTTTGCGCGAAGGCTTTGCGATAGGCGGCGATCTCCTTCAACAACGCGTCGTTGCGGCGACCCGCAGGGTGGACCTGCTTCGCGACGCGCAGCAGCACGCGCAGCGCCTGCTTCAGGTCGGCGACCGCGCCGAGCTCGACCGGAAAGTTGCGGCCGATCTCCGCGGGGTCGATGTCGATCTGGATCAGCCGCGCCGGCGGAATCTGGAAGGTGAACCGCGCATCCCACGAGCTGCAGTCGGCTTCGGCGAAGCGCGTCCCGAGCGCGAGCACGCAGTCGGCCTCGCGGCACTTGCGGTTAATGAACTCCGTGCCCCAGAACCCGGTCATCCCCAGCGTCAGCGGATGGTCATCCGGCAACGCCCCCTTGCCCATCAGACTGTGCGCGACGGGAATCGAAAAATGCGCGGCCAGCTCACGTAGCTCATCGGCGGCATCGGCGAGCAGTACGCCGCCGCCGGCATAGATCACGGGACGCGACGCGCTCGCGAGCGCTTCCGCCATGCGGGTGGCGGTCTGGTCGTCGATCGACGGTTTGTGCAGCGCCTTGGTGTGATGCGCGAGGCGCTGGAACAAGCCGGGATCGACCGGCTTCGAGAAAATATCCATCGGCACCGAGACCAGCACCGCTCCAGGCCGGCCGCTCCCGGCGAGCTGGAATGCCTTGTCGATGATCTCGGGGAACAGATCCGGGCGCTCGACGCGCCAGGCGCGCTTCACAAATGGTCGGTAGATCTCGTACTGCGAAGCGTCGGCGTGCAGGTTGACTTCCTGGTGCGGATGCTTGCCGTAGTAGTGACTCGGAACGTCGCCCGCGATCACCACCATCGGGATCGAATCCAGCGCGGCGTTGGCCACCCCGGTCGCGGCGTTGGTCAGTCCAGGCCCGAGGTGGCTGAGCACCACCGCGGTCTGGCGTTTCGCGCGCGCGTAGCCGTCGGCCATGTGCGCCGCGACCTGCTCATGCCGCGTGTTGATGAACCGGATCGAGCTTTTCGCCAGCTCGGCGAGCACCGCGATGTTGGTATGGCCGCACAGGCCGAAGACGTGCTCGACGCCCCGGGCCTCGAGGTACTTCACCAGCTGATGGGAGACCAGGTCGCTCGCCTCCACCGCGGGAATTGCCTTCAAATCGCGTGGCTGGTTCATCTCGCTTCTCCTTTAGCTTAGACCGCGCCGCTCTGCTGAAGACGACCGATCTCCGCGTTGCTATAGCCGATCGCGTGCAGTATCTCCACCGTATGCTCGCCGAGCTGAGGCGGCGGCGCCGACACGGCCGGATCGCCGCCCGACAGCTTGAAGCCGCAGCGCGCGAGCGTGATGCCGCGGTCCACACCCGGTACGTTGTCGAACGCCTGGAGGAACTCGCGTTGCTTGATCTGCGCGAGCTCCAGCGCTTCGGGCACGGTCAGTACCCGGCCCGCCGGCACGCCGACGCGATTCAACGCCGCTTCCCATTCCGCCGCGGACCTTTCCGCGAGCGCGGTCTCGAGCTCGCGAGTGAGCTCGGCGCGGTTGCGCTTGCGGCATTCGCGCCCGGCAAAGCGCGCGTCGGCCATCAGGTCCTCGCGTCCGACCGCTTGGGCGAGGGCCTCGAACTGCTCCTGTTTGTTGGCGGCAATGTTCAACAGCCCGTCCTGGGTTCGGAAGGTGCCCGAAGGCGCGGCCGTGAAGTTGTCGTTGCCCACCGCGCGCGGCGTGACGCCGGCAATGAGGTGGTTCGACACCACCCAGCCGAGAGAAACGATCGCGGAGTCGAGCATCGCCACGTCGATGATCCCGCCTTTACCCGTGCGCTCGCGCCGCAGCAGCGCCGCGGCAATCGCGAACGCGGCCGTAAGGCCGCCGATGGTGTCGGCCACTGGATAGCCGGCGCGCAACGGGCCGGAGTCCTCGTTTCCCGTGACGCTCATCATGCCCGACAGGCCCTGGATGATCTGGTCGTAGGCGGGCGCGTCTTTCATCGGGCCATTCTGGCCGAAACCGGAGATCGCGCAGTAGACCAGCGATGGGTTGAACTCGCGCAGCTCGCGGTAGCCGAGGCCGAGCCGGTCCATGACGCCGGGCCGGAAGTTCTCCACCAGCACGTCGGCAGTGCGCACCAGGCGGCGCAGAACCTCTTTGCCGGCCTCGGACTTGAGGTTCAGGGTGATGGATTTCTTGCCGCCGTTCTGCGCGAGGAATGACGCCCCCATGTGGCGGGCGTTGAGGTCGGGATCGGCGCCGAGCTGGCGCGCGAGGTCGCCGGTCTTCGGCACCTCGACCTTGATGACTTCGGCGCCGAGCAGCGCAAGTTCGTAGGCGCACAGCGGACCGGCGAGCACATTGCTCAGGTCAAGGACGCGGATCCCGGACAGGGCCTGGCTCATTCGGCGTACGACCGGGGAGGGACGGCCGCACCGGCAAAGTGATGGTCGTACCTCCGCAGCTGGCCGGATGCTTGCAACCTTCCTCCCCGCGACCTTCGTATTACCCAACATAACACTATTCCATTTCACGAAACGCTCGCAAGGGGTCGGTAACGGCTCCGAGAAAGCCGCCGCCCGGTGGCGGCGCCCGTCGTGGCGTGCGTTGCAGCGCGCCGCGCGACCCGCCGGGGAACGGACGAGCCGGCGGCGCTGGTATACACTCGTCCCCTCTGAAAACCACGGTCAAAGAACGACCCAGCCCAGTGCCTGCCGCCGCCGGAGTCGCCGCCGTCGATCGTGCGCTCACGATCCTCGATGCCTTTACCGACAACGACCGCAAGCTCACGCTGGCCGAGATTGCCAAGCGGACCGGCCTCTATAAGAGCACGGTGATTCGCCTGGCGAAATCCCTGGAGAGGGCCCGATATCTGCTGCGCTCAGAGGACGGCACCTACCGCCTGGGCTCGAAGTTGCTGTTGCTCGGGGCCCTGTATCAGAAAAACTTCGGCACGGCCGACATCGTGCCGCAGACGCTCAGGCAGATCGTGGAGGAGCTGCACGAGGGCGCTTCCTTCTATGTGCGCGACGAAGCCCAGCGCCTGTGCCTGCACCGGATCGAATCGCCGCGCGCGGTGCGCGATTCGATCCACGTCGGCGACCGGCTGCCGCTCACCGTAGGGGCCGCCGGTCACGTGATCCTCGCCTTCAGCGGGCTGACCGGCGAGCGTTACGACCAGATCCGCAAGAACATGTACGCCGCCTCGTTCGGCGAGCGCGACCCGGAAACCGCCGCCGTGGCTTGCCCGGTGCTCGGGCCGGACCAGACATTCATCGGCGCCCTCAGCGTTTCGGGGCCGAGGTACCGCATCGAAGGGATCGGCGTCCAAAGCATCCTGCCGGTGCTGTTCCGCCACGCGCGCAACCTTTGCCGCGTCCTCGGCGGCGACCCCGATGCGCCGCAGTTCGCCGCTTGGTCCAAGCCAGTGAAGGCGCTACGCGCCGCGCCTTCGCCCGGCGCCACGAAGGGCTATCGCGCGCCGGCCAGCGGAGCACGCGCGGGCCGTTAGCGGCGTTTTGCGGGGTTGATCCCGGTCGTTCTATCCACAAGAACGATGTTGTATTTTCCCGGCGCACCAAAGCAACCACCCGCTGACGTTTTGGTGGACCCGCTGCTATATAGAACCCGTTAGGGTTCTCAAGAACACACCGAGGAGAAATCATGATCAGGGAAGGAAGAACGATGCGCGCACGCGCAGCGACGGCCTTGGCGTCCGCCTTGGTCTTATTGGGGAGCATTCCCACCGCGGCGCTGGCCGCGGATAACGGCGACAACAATCGCAAGTTGGACACGAGCAGCGGTCTGACACCGGACATGAACGACCCCAGGATCGCGGGCGACCCCGACTACGGCGTCTGCCGTGGTACGGATCCGATCTGCTACCACAATTGGGTGGCTAATCGCGATAACAGGGTGTTGATCTATTCGCGCACCGCCGGCCCGCGCCACGCCAACATCAATCCCGCGCTCGCTGACCGGGCTGAACCCGCCGCTCAGTGCGACGCAAAATATCGCGCAGCGGGCGATCGTCCAGTGGATGGCTGAGGTAGGCGTGGAGGTCAACTGGACCGAGGACGTCAACACCCTCTCCGGCCAGTTGGGCCCGGGCCAGGACAACTACAAGGCGGTGATCTTCCTGAGCCCGACGCGTGACACGCTCTGGAAGCACGGCACGGCGGTCTCCCCGACCTCGGCGGTCAATACCTCCACCAACGCGCACCTCGATGCCGCCAAGACGGCGTTGCGCCAGTTCATGCGCAGCGGCGGCGGATTCGTGGGCATCCACAACGCGTTCGGCACCGAGTACAACTGGCCCTATTACGAAGGGTTGCTCGGCAACACCAACTACTACAACCACGGCGCGAACCAGGACGGCACGGTGAAGGTGGTGGCGAAAGACCCCTCGACAGCCGGCTTGCCGGAGACCTGGCCTTTCCGGGATGAGTGGTACAACCTGCGGCCGTTCCCGACCAAGGTGAAATTCCTTCTCACCGTCGACGCGTCGCAACTCACGTTGAGCAATGATCACCCGGGTCATGGCAAGTTCCATCCCGTCGCGTGGTGCCAGTACTACGACGGCGGCCGGGTATGGGTCACGACGCTAGGGCACGATGGCCAGGCATTCGTCGACGGCTCGTCATTCCCCGGCCAAGCGCAGTTCAAGAAACTGATCGTCCAGGCCATCCTGTCGGCGATGGGCAACACGGAGTTCTGCACCCCGGATCACAGACAGCGTTAGCACAAGTGATTACCGGCAGGCTGACGAAGCCTGCCGCTCGGACAAAGCGGCCCGGACCCACGACAGTGGCTCCGGGCCTTTTTTTGCGTCATCGGGTCCGAGCACCAATGCGTTCTGGGACCGTCGCGGCGACGGATATCAATAACCTCGCTGCGCGAGGGCGGATCGGATCGCCGCTCGGGCAGATCTGCGCTGCGCCAGGCGATGCCGCTATGTGCGAAGGCCGCGCGTTAGAAAAAGCAACGCCCCGCGATTGCGGGGCGTTGCCACGCTGGGGGTACGAGGGGCCGTGGCCCCTCGCGTTCTCGGACGATCCTGCTACTTGGTGACCCTCACGAGCGCTGTGGACGTCAGCTGCTTTTGCTGTCCTTCATGGATGAAGTTCGCCATCAGCACCAAGGGAACGGAGTCGCCCTGAGGGATGTTGTTGTCGATGTCGGACTTGCTGAACTGTGCCGCGAGCATCCCGTCCTCCACGCTCGTGGATACCGCATCGAACAGCGTGGTGCTCAGCGGCGTCTTGAGCTGGACGCCGCCGTCGAGCGTATAGCCAGCGGGGATCTTGAAGTGCGCCGTGACGACGCCGTGCACGTCGGTGAACAGACCCGATGCGCGAACCGAGATCCAGCGTCCGCGGCGTGAAGCGTAGAGCGTTGGGCACGTCCTGCGGCGTCAGGTAGGCCACGACCTTGCCGGTCGGCCGCGGGTCGGTACAGTCGTTGAAGAAGTATTCCCCGGCCCGGGTGAACGTGTACTGGAAGCTCTCGCCCGGATTCAACTTGGGATTGAACAGCCCCTCGAAGTACTGCGTCGCGCAGTGCGGCTTCGCGTTGGGGAAGAGCGGGAAGGTCGCTGCGCCCGGGGTTCAGGAACGTGACGGTCGTGCCCACCGGGACGCGCATGTGCGTCGGATTCATCCCGGCCGCGGCGACGCTATCCCGTCGCGGCGGCGGTGTCCGTCGTCCTGGACTGTCGCGCGAGGTAGACCGTGTTGTTCACCGTGCTGCCTTCCACGGCGTTTCCGCTCACCGGACGGCGAATCGTCAGCGGCGCGGGCGTCGGATCCTCGCTGCTGCCCGAGGCGGTCTTGTACGTACCGCCCAGCTTGAACGCCCACAGCGAATCGCCTTCGGTGATGGAATTGCCGTAAGGAATGCCGGTGCCGGCGGCGAAGATGGCGACGTACTGCTCGCCGTCGATCGCGTACGTGATCGCTCCCGCGCTGATGGCCGCGCCGGTCTGGAAGCGCCACAGCTCCTTGCCGGTCACCGCGTCCAGCGCCAGGAAATTGCCGTCGAACATGCCGACGAAAACCAGATCGCTCGCGGTCGAGAGCGGGCCCTGGCCGTGCCCCATGTCCAGGCCGGTGTGGTTCGTCCAGCGCACGGTATTGGTGGCAGCGTCGAGCGCGAGGATGCCGCCCGTCTGATATTGCCCGAGTGCCCGCTGGCCGTTGCCGCCGGCGCCGCGCCAGTGTGCCACCGGGTTCACGCCGTACGGCAGGAAGATCAGCCCGAGCTTGTGGCTGAAAGAATAGCTCGACCAGTCGGGTCCGCCGTTCTGGCTGGTGGTCGAGAGCACCGGCAGGTCCCAGTGCGTGTCGTACATGCAGCCCTTGCGGTGCGTCGCCCCGTATCCGGCCGGATAGGTCACGAAGGGCTTGTCCGGGTCGAGGTAGTTCGGCTCGGTGTAGACCAGATTTCCTGAAGCATCGGGCTGATAGCCGTTGTAGTTCGGCACCGCGCGCCACGGGTCGCCCGGGACGTTCTTCGGATCGAGCGCCTGCCAGACGAGGCAGTGCGGCAGGAAACGGTTGGGGAACGGTTGCGTTTCGCCAATTCTTCTGCCGCGAATCCACCGTCATGGGCACTTCGTTGACCGGGAGCAGGGGCTTGCCGTTGGTTCGATCGAGCACGAACAGATGCCCCGACTTGCTGCCGTGGTAGATCGCCTTGCGCGTCTGGCCGTTGATCGGCACGTTGGCGAGCAGCAGTGCATGGGTGTTGTCCATGTCCCAGACGTCGTGGCGAATCGACTGGTGGTGCCATTTGTAGGCGCCGGTCTTCAGGTCCAGAGCGACCACGCTGTTGGCGAACAGATTCTACACCCGGACGCAGTTCTCCGTCCTGCGACGAGCGGCAGCTGCGCACGTTGCCGAACGCGTAGTAGGCCATGCCGAGCTCGGGATCGAACGCTCCGTGGATCCACGGCGACACGCCGGCCACCACCGCACAGCTGCGGCCATCGGGCATCAACGGCCCCCAGGTGGCGCCAGCATCGATCGTATTGCCGTTCACATCGGTGACCACCGTTCCAACGTCCGCGCCACCGTAGAACGACCAGACGATACTGCCGTCGCTCGCTTTCAAGGCGAACGCTGCATTGCGGTTGCCATCGTTGGTGCCCACATAAACCATGCCGTCGTGATAAACGGTGGCGACCTTGTCGATATTGCCGAGAGAGGCGCCGCCGGGGCCGCGTGGGCTGTACGACCCAGACCTCCAATCCCGTGTCTTTGTTCAGGGCGACGACGCGATTGCCGTCGGCAAGCGTGTACACCTTCCCGTCACCGACGGAGACCCCGCGGCGCGTGCCGTTGGTGTCGAACGCCGTCGGCATCCACTTCCACTTGGTGGCGCCCGTGGCGCCATTGACGGCGATGACACCGCCGCTCGGCGTGTCGAGATAGATGACGCCATCGACCACGACCGGCGTGGTCTGCTGTCCGGTGTGCGTGCTGGCGGGCGCCTCGGCCGAAACGTGCGTTCGCCATACCGGCCCCAGCTTCTTGATGTTCGCCTGGTTGATCTGCGTCAGCGCCGAATAGCCCTGGTTGCCCAGGTTGCCGCTGTGCGTGGGGTAGTCTTTGTCGCCGGGCGTGCAGCACTCGGCGAGCCGCGGGCGGCTTGTCCTGCGCGTGCAGCAGCGGCGGCAGCGCGACGAGTCCGGCGGCAATCAGCGCCGACACCATGAGGGGCGTTGGTTTCATTCGACTTGTCTCCCGCGTTGTTGGCGGAGTTCTGTCTAGTAGAACTCCATTCCAAAAACTTTAGGAGGCCCGGCCCGCCGGGTCAACGCCGGCGGCGATTACCAAAGCAGATGGCGGGCGCTTCTTTGGTTTACGCGCCGCCGGCGTGCACGAGGCTCACGGTGTGCGCCTTGGGCGTCCACACCGGAACGCGCTTGCCGCCGGCGTCCGTCGCGTTGACCTGCAGAGCGATGTCGGTGGAGGCAGGCGAGTCCGCCAGCACTTTGAAGCGCAGCTGCGCGTGCGGCGTGCTGCCGCTCGTCACCTCGACCACCGCGCGTCCCCCCGGCCGGGGCAGGCCCGCGCCGACCATTCTCAGCACCTCGGGGTCGTAGCCGACTTCAACGGTGGCCTTGAGCGCGCCGGCGCCGGGCAGAACAACGCTGACGACAAATTCCTGACCAAGGACGACTTCGGCGGGCATGTCGACTTGCAATTCCAACGGCCGGGTTGGGCCGGCGGCGGCGAGCCCTGGCGGCACTTCGGCCCCCGCCTGATACATCATCACCTGCCGGGTGCCGAGCGGCAGGTAGCGCAGCACGGCGTGATCCCGCTCCACGGCCTCGACCGAGTAGGTCCCTTCCAGCGTGTCGCCCGGGCTGACCATGAAGCTGCGGTCCTGGCGTTTCAGATAAACGAAGCTTTTCCCCTGCACCACGCCGCTTCCGTCGTACTTGTAGGGCACGGGCGGTGCTTGGGGCGCCTGAACTACTTCCGGCAAAGGCTCTGATTTCCTAGGCGGCGGCGGGGGCGGCGTGTTGAAAAGATCGCGCGATCGCGCAGGCAGGCCGCGCCGCTCCGTGCTGAGATCGACTGTGTTGCGCGGTTCGGTCAGTGGGACAGCGCGCTGGCCTTGCGGCGCGTCTACGGCGGCGTCCGGAGGCGGGACAGCGTTCCAAGCGAGCAGCCCAGCGACGGCCGCGGTTGCGAGGGACCATTGCAACTTGCTCATGCTGGTCGATCAAGCATTGCAGACACGCAACAAAGCAGCTACCCCCTCGCGTTTTGTCCCGCCCCGCGGCTACTTGTCCTTGAGCATCTCGATCAGCGCCCGCAGGGCCGCGGTGTAGGAACGCCACCCCAGCCCCTCGACTGTCGCTTTCACCGCCGACGAGATGATCGAGTGGTCGCGCCATTGCTCGCGCGCGTGGCGGTTGCTGATGTGGCACTCGATAACCGGGTAGGGCATGGTCTTGATCGCGTCGTGCAGCGAGACGCCGAATTGCGTGAGGCCGGCCGGATTAAGAAGCGCGCCGTCGGCGCTGTCGATATGCTTGTGCAGCATGTCGACCAGCTCGCCTTCGTGGTTCGACTGGAAGAACACCAGCTCCACCTTCAGCTCCTTCGCCAGCTGTTCCAGCTTCGTCTGCACGTCGGCGAGCGTCATGCTGCCGTAGATGTGCGGCTCGCGGCGGCCGAGCAGGTTCAGGTTCGGGCCGTTTAGCACCAGGATCTTCATTTTCTTTTCCAATTTTTTTCGAGGTTGGCGACCAGCGCGGGGCTCAAATGACAGTATGCCTGCTCCCGCGCGTAGACCCCCATATAGCGCCGGAAGTCATCCAACGGTTCTTCGCCCGCCCGGAACGCCCGGCGGTTGCCGGCGGCGCTGACGACTCCCGAGGAAGTCAGCTTTTCCACAATGGCGGCGACGCGCATGGTCCATCTCCTGCGAAGGCACGATCTCGTCGCAGATCATGCGCCCCTCCGCGCTGTCGCAATCGATGCGGCGCTCGGCGAGGATTGCCTGGCGCGCGATGCGGTCGCCGACGAAGCGCGGCAGGCGCAGGTTGGCGGCCCCCGGCACGATGCCTTCCTTGCGCGCCGGCAGCGTGAGGTACGCGTCCTGCGCGGCGATGGTGTAGTCCATCGTCAGCAGGATCTGGCAGTGGCCACCGATGGCGAAGCCTTCGACGGCGGCGATCCACAGCTTTTCCGTCGAGGCAACCTCGGGCGACTGATCCTGCGCGGCCAACCCACGGTAAAGCTTGTTGACGAAGCCGAGGTCGCGAATCAGGTACCAGAGATAGCGGATTTTTCCTTCGTAGAGATGGGTCAGGTTGATGCCCGCGCCGAACAGGCGCCGCCCGGCGTGCTTGGTATGCGTGACCACGTCGCCGCGCAGTACGCAGACTTCGGTCTCCGGGTCGAGCAGCGCGAGGTCGACTGCCATCTCGGTCGCCTCGAGCGTGGTCTCATCCTCGGCGTTCAGGTAGCGCGGGTTGCGGCAGGTGAGGAACGAGGCCTTGCCGTGACGCTTGAGATGCACGGCGCCCAGGTCAACCTCGCCTTTTTCCCGATATTCCTCGAGTTTGAGCTTGGACGATGCCAAGGGAAGAAGCATGGCGTGGCACAGGTGGGTGCCGGCCACGGGGTTCGACAAGATGTCGGCGAGGAACAGGCCGTGTGCTCTTTCCAGCCCCTTCTTTTCTTTCAAGGGCAGGCGGGCCTCGGCGGCGAGCGCCTCAGCGGAGGGGAGGGCGCCCTTTTCCGCCGCCAGGCGGCACAGCTCGTCGACGCGCAGGAAGCGCGTGCGCGCGGCAGTGAGCTCGTCGTAGATCCTTAGCGATTGCATGCGGCGGTTGCTTCAACGTGCGGCCCCGCGCAGCGGCAGGCTGCGCCGCGACACCTGGTCGGTCAGCCATTTTACCGAGCGCCGGGCGCGCTCGGCCACCACGGCGTGCGGCAGCTGGGTGTAGTCGTCATTGAACACCTCGAAGCTGTAATCGCCGCGATACCCCAGGCGGTCGAGGGTGCGCACCAGCGTCGACACTTCCGCGCCGTGCACGCCTTCGCCCGGGAACACGCGGAAATGGCGCGCGGTGTCGATGCGCTCCTCGCGCGAGCGGATTTGCTGCCACATGAAGTCGGCGAGCTGCACCAGGAAAATCTTGCCGACCACGATCTCCTCCAGCCGCTCCGTGCTGGTGCCCGTGGCGAGGATGTGGAACGAGTCGATCGCCAGGCCGAGGTTGGCGCGGTCGGCTTCGGCCACCAGCTCCCAGGCCTGGGTGTACTCGCTGACGTGCCGTCCCCACGAAAGCGCTTCGTAGGCGATGCGGATGCCGTAGGGCACCGCCAGCATCGCCAGCTTCTGAAGGTCCTTCTTCAGCGAATCAAAATCGGCGGTGGCGTGCGAGGAAGTGGACGAGCACACGAGCAGCACGCGCGAACCGAGGTCGTGGCACATCTGCAGCATCGCCTTCGCGATATCGACCTTGTAAGCGTGCAGATGGCCCGACAATCCCTCGAAGTCGCGCAGCACCTGGAAGCCGGTGACGCGCAGTCCGCTCTTGCGCACGGCCTCGATTGCCGCGGGCGCGCCGCCGGGATGGCCGGCGAGGTCGTTGGCGTTGAGCATCACCTGGGTGAAACCGGCGCCGCGGATCGCGCCGAGCCTGGCCTCGAGCGGGCCCGGCGAGGGTAATGGTATCCATGCCGAAGTGGTCGAGATTCATGGCTTGAGGTGGCTGACGACCAATTCGAAAGTCACACCGCCAAGGTAGACCTGAGTCAGCGCGCCTTTCTCGCTCGGCTGCACCGGGCCGCGGTCGACGAACACCACGCCGCGGTCCTTGAGCGCCTTGGTGGCCGCCGGCACGTCGGGCGCGCCGAGGCCGATGCGCACCAGCGCTTCCTCCCAGTGGATCTCCTCGGCGCCCGGCGGCGGCTCGATCAGCTGCAGGTAGAACTTGTGGCATGGACTCTCGAGCAGCGTGCCTTTGGGCAGCACGCCGAAGTACTCGCCTTCGGGCAGGACCGAGAAGCCGAACAGGTGGCGGTAGAAATCCACCCAGTCGCGCGTGCGGTCGCCGTAGATGCTCTGCACCACGCCGAAGTAATGCAGGCCCGCCACCGCCGGCGGCTTGCGGTCGACGTGAGGCTCGAAAACGAAATCGACGTCGTAGATCGAGAAGTCCTGGTAGCGGTCGACGAAGTAGAGCAGGCTGTCGCCGACGCCGTGGATGCCGGGGATGTTGAGCTCCATGGCGGACGCGCGCGTTGGCATTTCCCAAGCGCCCATGGCGAGCGCGTGCGCCCAGGCCTGGCCGGCGTCGCGCACGCGCAGCGCGATCGCCTTCAGCTCGGGGGTGCCTTCGCTCACGCCGTGCGAATTGACGATCAGGTTCATCGTCCCTTGGCGATAGAGGGTGACCTCGCGCGAGCGGTGGCGCGCGACCGGGTGGAAGCCCATCTTCTGCACCACCGCGCCGAGCGCCTGCGGCTGCGAGGTGGCGAACTCGATGAACTCGATGCCGTCGATGCCGACCGGGTTCGATGGTTCGGGGAGCTGCTCGGCGATGGTCATAACGGGGTTGTTAAGTTATCCTAACAGCCCTGTTAATTCCAGGCATGCGATGAAAGCGAGTGAAGCGGCCGCGCAGCCGATGGTGCGCGCGGCGATGCGCAAGCCCAAGGCGCCCGAAGCGAACCGCGCCCGCATCCTCAAGGCGGCGATCGACGAGTTTGCTTCGCGCGGCTTCAAGGGGGCGAGCATGGATGCCATTGCATCGCGCACGCATACCACGCGCGCGATGATCAATTACTACTTCGGCGGCAAGGAAGAGATCTATCTCGCGGTGCTGGAGCAGGTTTATGCCGAGATCCGCGAGGCCGAGGGTTTCCTCGATCTCGAGCACCTGCCGCCGATGGACGCCATCCGGCGCATCGTCGAGTTCACCTACGACTACTACCTGGCGCATCAATACTTTGTGCGCATCGTGGTGGCCGAGAACCAGGCCCGAGGCCGGCACTTTCCGCAAGTCGAAGGCGATGCGCACGCTGAACCGGCCGATCATCGACTTGCTGGCGCGGGTGATCGAGCGCGGCCAGGCCGAGGGCAGGTTTCCGGCGCGGCGTCGACCCGGTGGAGGTCCACATGTCGATCGCCGCGCTCGGCATGTTCAATGTCACCAACCAGTACACCTTCGGCAGCATTTTTCAGCGCGACATGGGCGCCAAGGGCGATGTCGGCCGCCGGCGCCATCTGGTCGCCGATTTGATTCTCAGTTATCTCACAGGAGGAGGAAGTCATGAATCTCAAGTTTGATCCGTCGCACCGCACTGAAAGCGGGTGCCGCGCTAGCTGCCTCTACGGCCTTACCCGTCTGGGCGCAAGCCAAGCCGATGCGCTTCGCTGCGGTCTTTTCCGACAAGGACATCCGCGCCGACATGATCCGCATGCTGGCCAAGGACGTCGCGGCGGACTTCACGATCGAGCCGCATTACATGGGCTCGCTGTTCAAGCAGGGCACCGAGCTGGTCGCCTTGCAGCGCGACAACCTCGAGATGGCGAACATCGCGCCGCAGGACGTCTCGAAGCAGATCACGGCGTGGTCGATCCTCACCTCGGCTTACCTGTTCCGCGACGCCAACCACCTGTTCAACTTCTGGTCGAGCGACCTCGGCGCCCAGTATAAGAAGCAGGCCGAGGAGCAGGTGAAGATCAAGATCCTCGGGCCGACATTCTTCGGCACGCGGCAGGTCGGCCTCAAGCCGAAGAAGAAGATCAACACCCCGGCCGACATGGCGGGCATCAAGCTGCGCATGCCGCCGGGCGACGCCTGGCAGCTCCTCGGGCGCTCGCTCGGAGCGAACCCGACGCCGATGGCCTTCGCCGAGACCTATACCGGCCTGCAAACCGGCGCGGTCGACGGACAGGACAACCCGCTGCCGAACGTCAACGCGGTCAAGTTCTACGAGGTGATGTCGCAGATCGTGATGACCTCGCACCTCATCGGCTACGACCTGCTGTGCATGAACCTGAAGCTGTGGAACTCCCTGCCGGCGGCGAAGCAGAAGTCGATGCAGGCCGCCGTGGACAAGGCGCTCAAGTGGAGCACCGACGAGCATCTGAAACGCGAGGCGGAGCTGGCGGAGTCCTTCAAGAAGCAGCACGGCCTCGAAATCAATACGCCCGACGTCGCCGCCTTCCGCGCGCATGCGCAAAAGGTCTACCTCGCCTCCGACGAGGCGAAGGAGTGGCCGAAGGGCATGCTCGAGAAGATCGCCGCGGTGAAGTGACGGCGTAGTCGATGCGCATGGCGGGAGCGTGGCTGCGGCGGCGGGCGGAGAACGTCGCCGCGGCCATGCTCGCGGTGATGTTCGCTGCGTTCATCATCCAGATCGTTTTCCGCTACTTCTTCAATCTCCCCACCGGCTGGACCTCCGAGCTCACGATAGTCATGTGGCTGTGGCTGGTGCTCTGGGGCGCGGCCTTCGTGCTTAGGGAGGACGAGGAGATCCGCTTTGACCTCCTTTCCGGCGCGGTGGGACGGCGCGCGCGCATCGCCATGGGAATCGTCACCGCGCTGGGGCTCGTGATTCTCTACGGCTTGTCGCTCAAGCCGTCCTTCGACTACGTCGCCTTCATGAAGGTGGAGAAGTCCTCGTATCTCAAGATCCGCATGGACTGGCTGTTCTCCATCTATGTCTTCTTCCTGATCGCGGTGATCGGGCGCTACCTGTGGCTGCTCACGCGGTTATTGCGCGGCAAGGATCCAGGCGCGCCCGACTCGACCCAGGCGAGCTCCGGGCTTTGAATCTCAGCAGCCCGTTCTCGCTCGCCGTGCTGGCGATCGTCGCCCTCAGCCTGCTCGGCCTGCCGATCGGCCACGCGATGATCGCCGGCTCGGTGCTCTACCTGTACGTGAAGGGCGTCGACATGGGGACCGCCGCCGAGCAGCTGCTGAACGGCATGTATACCAGCTACCTGCTGCTCGCGATCCCGCTCTTCATTCTCGCCGCCGAGTTCATGAACAGCGGCAGCATCATGGACCGGCTGCTGCGCTTCTGTAACGCGCTGGTCGGCCGCTGGCGCGGCGGCCTCGCGCAGGTGAACGTGTTGCAAAGCATCGTGTTCGCCAGCATGTCGGGCTCCGCGCTCGCCGATGCCGCCGGGAGCGGCAAGATCATGCAGACGCTGATGACGAAGGACGGCAAGTACCCCGCGAGCTTCGCCGCCGCCCTGAGCGCCGCGTCCTCGGTGATCGGCCCGATCATCCCGCCGTCGATTCCGCTGGTGCTGTACGCGCTCGTCTCCGACACCTCGATCGGCTACCTGTTCCTCGCCGGCGTAATCCCCGGACTGCTGCTCGGCGCGGTGCAGATGGGCCTGATCGCGTATCTAGCAAGGCGCCGCAACTTTCCGGTGGAAGCGCCTGTGCCGCTGCGCGAGCTGCCGCGCGTCACGTGGGAGGCGCTCCCCGCACTGCTGATGCCGGTGATCCTCCTCGGCTGCCTCTACAGCGGCATCACCACGCCGACCGAGGCTGCGGCCGTCGCGGCGCTCTACGCGCTGCTCGCTTCCGCGCTCATCTATCGCAGCATCGGCTGGGGAGACGTGTATGTCTCGCTGACGAAAAGCGCGCGTGTCACCATCTCGATCGGGATGCTGATCGCCGGCGCGCTGGTCTTCAACTACGTCATCACGGTCGAGAATATCCCCAAGACGCTGGCGGCGATGCTCAAGGCCTACGAGCTCTCGCCGCTCACCTTCCTCCTGATCGCCAACCTGGTGCTGTTGGTGCTCGGCTGTTTCCTCGAGGGGACCACGATCCTGCTGATCATCGTGCCAGTCCTGCTGCCGACCGCGCAGGCGCTCGGCATCGATCCGGTCCATTTCGGCGTCGTCGCCGTCGTCAACATCATGATCGGCCTCATCACGCCGCCCTACGGGCTGTTGCTCTTCATGATGGTGAAGATCGCAGAAGTGCCGCTGCGCGACCTCGTGCGCGAAGTGATGCCGTTCCTCTACGTGATGATCGGCGCGCTGGCGCTGATTACTCTGGTGCCCGGACCTGGTGCTGTTTCTGCCGCGGCTGCTGGGCTACAAAGGGTGAACTGAGGCTTCCATGCTCGGGCAACGCCGCCGTCGCCATGTGGTGGGACATCGCACCCGAAGTGCGCGCCGAGTGGGAGGACTGGCACACGCGCGAGCACATGCCGGAGCGGCTCAGCATCCCGGGTTTCCTGCGCGGCACCCGCTGGATCGCCGAGTCCGGGCAGCCGTCGTATTTCGTTCTTTATGAAGCCGAGCGCCTGGAGACGCTCACGGCCGGGACATACCTGGAGCGACTGAACCATCCGACGCCGTGGTCGCTCAAGATGATGCCGCACCATCGCAACATGGTGCGCAGCCTGTGCGAGGTTCGGGCGACCTGGGGCGGCGGAGTGCCGCAGACGCTGGCCACGGTCCGCTTTTCGCTTACCTCCGGGATGCCCAAGCTGCCGCAGCATCATGGCCTCACCGGCGCTCACCTGCTCCAGTCGGTGCCGATGGCGGCAACGCCACAAACCACGGAACAAAAGATTCGCGGTGGCGACGCGAGCGCCGAGTGGGTGTTGCTGATCGGCGGCTACGATACCGAAGCCGTCAAGGCGGCCGTTGCGGCGCTGCCTTCCGGGATGACGGCCCTGTTCTATCGCCCCGCGTTCAGCCTGATGCCTAAAGACTTCGCGCCGTGAAGCTGCTGCTCGGTCTGATCGGTGCAGGCATCCAGCGATCGCTCTCGCCTGCGTTGCAGGAGGAGGAGGCGCGCCAGCACGGCTTGCGGCTGCATTACCAGCTCATCGATCTAGCTGCCGCGGGTGCGGGCACGGATGCCTTGCCAGGCCTGATCCAAGCCGTGCGCATCATGGGCTTCTCGGGGCTGAACATCACCTATCCGTGCAAGCAGCTCGTGATGCCGTTGCTCGATGAGCTGTCGGAGGAAGCACGCGCAATCGGTGCCGTCAACACGGTGGTGCGCGAAGGCGAGCGCCTCGTCGGCTACAACACCGATTCCTCGGGCTGGGCCTGGGGCTTCAAGCGGGCCTTGCCGAAGGCGGACTTGTCCCGCGTGGTGCTGCTCGGCGCCGGCGGGGCCGGCGCTGCAGTCGGCTACGCGGCTCTCGGGCTGGGCGTTTCGGAGTTATCGATCTTCGATGTCGATCCGTCCCGGGCCGCTGCGCTGGCCTCAAGTCTGGGCGTTCAGTTCCCGAATAAAAAAATCGCTCCATCGGCAAATCTGAAAAGCGCGCTCTCGTGGGCCACCGGCCTTATCCACTGCACGCCGATCGGGATGTTGGGTCATCCCGGCATGCCGCTCGACGCAGAAGCTGCTGCGCTCTTCGATGTGGGTCTCCGAGATCGTCTACGTGCCGATCGAAACCGAGCTGCTCCAGGCGGCGCGGCGCGCGGGTTGCGCCACCGCGGACGGTGGCCACATGAACGTCGGCCAGGCCATCCGCGGCTTCAAGCTATTCACCGGGCGCGAGGCCGACGCAGCGCGTATGGACGCGCATTTCCGCAGGCTGGCGGCGTGACACGGAAGATTGGTCTTGCGGCGCTCACTGTCCTCGAGCTGTCACCGCAGGAGCAGATCTCGGTGGCGGCGCAGGCGGGCTACGACTTCGTCGGCTTGCGCCTGATTCCGGTCTCGGGACAACCGCACCAGCACGCAGTGGATGTGCTGGCAATCCAGAATCGGCTCGCCGCGACCGGCATGAAGGTTCTCGACGTGGAAGTATTTCGACTCGACCCGGAAACCGAGGTCGGCGATTACGAGCCGATGCTTGCCATCGCCGCGCGTCTGCGCGCCACTGATCTCCTGGTCCATGGCGCGGATCCCGACCGCTCGCGTCTTGCGGACAACTGGGGGCGCCTGTGCGAGCTCGCCGAGCGCTATGGATTGGCGGCGAACATGGAGCCGATGCCCTGGGTCGAGATCAGCACGATCGCAAAGGCGAACCGCATCCTCGAGCTCGCACCGCGGCACAACGCGGCCGTGCTGCCCGACGCCATCCATTTCTTCCGCGAAGAGAACCATCTCGAAGACCTGGCGACGACAAACTGCCGGTATCTGCAATTCTGCGATGCGCGCGCCCAGCGGCCGGAAAGCATGGAGGAGGTCCGGCGCCAGGCGCGCGAAGACCGCTTGATGCCGGGGGAAGGCGAGCTTGATCTGGCCGGGCTGCTTGCGGCGCTGCCGCCGGATCTGCCGATCTGCCTGGAGATTCCCTACGCAAGGCCGATGCCGCCGCTCGAGCGCGCGCGGCTGGCGCTGGCCAAGACCAGCGCGTTGCTCTTGGGGAGGAAGTAGATGGCACGGCCCGTGCGGCGCATAGTCACCGGCCATCGCGCCGATGGCCGCTCGAGCGTGCTGATGGACAGCGCGGCGCCGAACGTCAAACAGCGCAGAGCGGGCAACGCTTCCACGTTGCTGTGGGTGACGGACGAGGCGCCGGCCAGCGTATCCGGCGATACCGACGCTGCCGCGCGAGAAATAGGCGTTCCGCCGCCGGAGCGCGGCAGTATCTTCCGCATCGCCGAGTTTCCGCCCGGATCCGGCGAGGAGCTGCGCGATCACGAAGCGCTGCTGTGCGACTTCGGCATCGGTGCGGACGTCGCGTCCGGCCATCAGCCGCGCCACCCGGCGATCCACCGCACGCGCACCATCGATTACGTCGTGGTGCTCGAAGGCGAGATCGACCTGCTGCTCGACGATGGCGAAGTGCGCCTCGCGGCGGGCGACGTGGTGGTGCAACGTGGCACCAACCATGCCTGGCTCAACCGCGGCGCCGTGCCTTGCCGGCTCGCGATGGTGTTCATCGATGCGCAGGAGCCGGACGTGCTGTGAGGATCGGGCTGATCGGCGCCGGCCAGTTCGGGCGCAAGCACCTGGAAACCATCCGCAACGAGCCGCGATGCGAGCTCGCCGGCGTGGCCGATCCTGCCTGGCAGGGCGAGAAACGCTACGCCGACTACCGTGAGATGCTCGACCGGGCGAAGCCCGACGGCGTGATCATCGCCACGCCGAATGCGCTGCATGTGCCGGCAGGACTCGCCTGCATCGAGCGCGCGGTGCCGATTCTCGTCGAGAAACCGATCGCCGACACGGTCGCTGCTTCCAATGAGCTGGTTGCCGCCGCGCAGCGCGCCGGCGTAGCGCTGCTGGTCGGCCACCACCGGCGCCACAACCCGATCCTCGAGAAGGCGCGCGAAATCGTGCAAGGCGGCGGCATCGGCCGGCTTACCGCGGCAGCCGCGCTCTGGCTGCTGCAGAAACCGGCGGACTACTTCGACGTCGCCTGGCGGCGCGAGCCCGGCGGCGGGCCGCTGCTGATCAACGCGATCCACGACATCGACGATCTGCGCTTCGTGTGCGGCGAGATCGACGAGGTGCGCGCATTGGTTTCCAACACCACCCGGGGGTTCAAGGTGGAAGACACGGCCGCAATAGCACTGCGATTCGCAAACGGTGCATTGGGCACGCTGACCGTATCAGACGCGGTCGCCGCGCCGTGGAGCTGGGAGCTTGCTTCCGGCGAAAACCCGGTCTATCCGAGGCAGGAAGCGAGCTGCTACTTCTTCACCGGCACGCAGGGAGCGCTCTCCGTGCCCGACATGACCTTGTTCTCCTACGGAGAAAAGACCGGCTGGACCGCGCCGCTGGCGAAGAGGACCATCGAGGTCGCGCGCGAAGATCCGCAGGCGCGCCAGCTCCGGCATTTCTGCCGCGTGATCCGCGGCGAAGAAGCGCCGCGCATCGACGGCGCCGATGCGACGCGCACCCTCGCCGTAGTGGAAGCGATCCGCAAAGCCGCTCATTTCTGACGCGGATTTTTCAGCCCGACGTCCGGCGCGCGCCAGTCGCCCGAGCGCATCGCGCGCACCCGATTGACGAGGCTCTGCGCCGCGTTTTCCACCAGCACAAACACATCGCGTTGCGCGTCGAGCTTGTCGTGGCTCGTGGCATAGGGCTCGTAATAGCCGATGAGCGTATCGACGGCGGCCGAGGTCCCGGCCTGATGCATGCCGATGCTCGAGAGCCATTGCACCAGCGCCTCGCGCACGCCTTCATGACCCTGGGAGTCGCCGTGCGCGATCACCGCGAAGGCGCGGCCGGCGAGGTGGCGCGGATACGGCCAGCCGCCGAGCTCCAGCGCCTTGGCCGCGGCCGGATCCTTGCCGCGCGTGGTGGTCGGATCCGGATTGCCGCCGTCGGCGCACACTAGGCGGTCGATCATCAGCTTGAGGCTGGCCGGGGCCTGGTACCAGTGCACCGGGCACAGGACGAACACCCCGTGCGCTGCCACCCAGCGCGGATAGATCTCGGCCATCCAGTCGTTGGTCTGGCCCATGGCGTGGTTCGGATAGCAGCTGCATGGCCAGTGGCATAGCGGCATCGCCGTCGAGACGCAGGCCTTGCATGGATGGATCACCCTCCACGGCTCGTCAGCCAGATGCGAAACGTCCAGCAGGTCCACTTCGAATCCAGCGTGCGCCTCGATGGTCTTCGCGGCCTGGTCGGCCAGGCGGCGCGTCTTCGACACTTCGCCCGGGCAGGTGTGCTCGCTGCGCGTCGCGCCGCTCACGATCAGGATGCGGGAGGGAGACGCAGGATCGCCTTGGCGCTTCTGGGCGGCGCGGATGGCATTGCGTGTCTGCACCCATTCCACCGGCAGCTCGAAGGCGGGATCCGAAAATTCCGGTCCGGCCGCCTGCTTGCGCGGCGACTTGCGGTACCTGATATAGCCGTCCCAGGCGCGCTCGCAGACTTTCTCCAGCTCGTCCTTGACCTCGTCGAACACCGGGTCGTAGAAGCGCTCGAAGAAGCGTCGGCGGAACTCCGCGTGCGTCAGCGGGACGTACTGCGTCAGTCGGCGCACAGTGGTCATGAGGGGTCCTGTCGGTAGAAAAGGCGCAGCTGGTCGAACACCGCCGGGTAGCGCCGCCGGGTCTCGGCGGGGTCCTTGAAAAACGCCTCGCTGATGACGGCAAAGAATTCCGATGGATGCTCGGCGGCATAGGGGTCGAGCCAGGTTTCACGCTCCCGCTCCACCGCATCGCAGAAGCCTTCGTAGGCGTCCTCGAATGCTTTCAGCCAGGCCGCGCGCGACATGCCTACATGCAGTGGCGGCACGCCGTCGGCGGCGCCGCTCAGCATGTCGAGCTTGTGCGCGAACTCGTGGATCACGACGTTCATTTCCGGATCGTTCGCGGCCGCATCCCAGGACAGCACCACCGGGCCGCCGGGCATCGCCTCGCCGGCGAGCTCGTCGTCCCATTCGTGCACCACGCCGTGCTCGTCCATCTCGCTGCGGCGCACACGGAAGTCGCCCGGATAAACCACGATGCCGGTAAACCCGGCGTACCAGTCGAGCCCGAGCTCGAGCACCGGCAGGCAGGCCTGCGCCGCGATCGACAGGCGCATCGCGTCGGTCACTTCGAGCTCCCGGGCGCCGACGAACTGCTTCTCGGCGAGAAAGAGCAGGCTGAGCTCCCTCATTTTCGACGTCTGTGGAATGAAGCGCAGCCGACTGGTCGCCTGCTGCCAGAGCGCATCGTCGATGCGGTGCTTGCGCAGTACCCGCCCGCGGCGCCAATTGGTGAGCCAGCCCATGCCCGTAAAATACCGCATGGTTTCCGTGGTGCAGCTTCATCCGCTGTCAGGCGCTGCGGCGCTCGAACCGCTCGGCGGGGGACTGCCGCCGGCGGAGCGCGCGCTCATCGCCCGCGCGCTGGAGGTCGCCGAGCCGCTCTATGCCGGCCAGGTGCTGTCGACCGGCGAGCCGGTATGGGCGCACGCCTTGGGTCTCGCCGGCAACCTCGCCGCCGTTGGCGTCGACGCAACCGCGCGCGCCGCGGGGGTGCTGTTCGCTGCACCGAAATATCTCGGTGAAACCAATGGATTGAACCAGCAGTTCGGCGAGGAGATCGCCGCGCTGGCGACCGGCGTGGAAAGGCTTTACCAACTGCGTCTGGCGACGCGCGGCACGCCGAGCGAGCAAAACGAGATCCTGCGCAAGATGGTGCTCGGCATGGCCGAGGACGTGCGCGTGGTGCTCATCCGCCTGGCGAGTCGCACCCAGACCTTGCGTTTTTTCTCGAAAAATCCATCCGAGGAAAAAGCTTCGTACGCGCGCGAAACGCTGGATATCTACGCGCCGCTCGCCAACCGGCTCGGCGTATGGCAGCTGAAGTGGGAGCTGGAGGATCTGTCCTTCCGCTTCCTCGAGCCCGAGCTCTACAAGCGCATCGCCGGGATGCTGGATGAAAAGCGCCTGGAGCGCGAGCAATACATCGCCGGCGCGATGAAGACCCTGGCGCAGGAGCTCGGCGCGGTCGGCGTCAAGGCGCAGATCACCGGCCGGCCCAAGCACATCTATTCCATCTGGAACAAGATGCGCGGCAAGAGCCTGGATTTCAGCGAGGTGTACGACGTGCGCGCGCTGCGCGTGATCGTGCCGGAGGTGAAGGATTGCTATTCGGCGCTCGGCGTGGTGCACAACCTGTGGCAGCCGATCCCGAAGGAGTTCGACGACTACATCTCGCGCCCCAAGGGCAACCTGTACCAGTCGCTGCACACCGCGGTGATCGGCCCGCGCGGCCGCACGCTGGAAGTGCAGATCCGTACCGAGGAGATGCACCGCCAGGCCGAATACGGCGTCGCCGCGCACTGGCAGTACAAGGAGAAGGCCAAAGCCTCGAAGCAATTCGAGCAAAAGGTCGCGTGGCTGCGCCAGCTCCTCGCCTGGCGGCGAGGAAGTCCCGGTCCGAGGCACGAAAGGCGAACCCGCAGCTCGACGATGTCATCTACGTGCTCACGCCGCAGGGCCGGGTGCTCGACTTGCCGGCCGGCTCGACGCCGATCGACTTCGCCTACGCCCTGCACACCGACCTCGGCCACCGCTGCCGCGGCGCGCGGGTCGACGGCCACATCGTCAAGCTCGACACGCCGCTCGCCAGCGGCCAGCGCGTCGAGATCGTCGCGGCGAAGAGCGGCGGCCCCTCGCGCGACTGGCTGAACCCGGAGCGGGGCTTCGTCCATAGCGCGCGCGCCCGCCACAAGATCCGCCAGTGGTTCAACGCCAAGGCGCTCGCCGAAACCGTGGCGGCGGGGCGTGCCGCGGTGGAGAAGGAGCTGCGCCGCGAGGGTGCAACGCACGTCAGCTTGGAAGCGCTGGCGACGAAGCTCGGGTTTGGAAAACCAGACGAGATGTTCGCCGCCGTCGCGCGCGACGAGGTCAACCTCAGGCAGTTGCAGGTCGCGCTGAAGGGCGCCGAGACCCGGCCGGTTGCGCCGCCCGAGGTGAAAAGGAAGAAGACCCCCGCCGGAAAGGCGTCCATGCTGGTCGTCGGCATGGGTGGCCTCGCGACGCAGCTCGCCAAATGCTGCAAGCCGGTGCCGCCGGATGCGATCCGCGGGTTCGTCACCCGCGGCAAGGGCGTCTCGATCCACCGCGAGGATTGCGCCGGCCTGAAACGCCTCGCCGAGGCGCATCCCGAACGCGTCATGGAAACGGCGTGGGGCGAGACCGATTCGGTCTACACCGTCGACATGGCGGTGACGGCGACCGACCGGCGCGGATTGCTGCGCGACATCGGCGACGCGCTCGCGCGCGAAAAGATCAACGTCACCGCGGTGCGCACCCAGACGCGCGAGGAGCTCGCCTTCATGCGCTTTACCTTCGACGTCGCCAATGTCGCGCAGCTCCAGCGCGCGCTCGCGCTGGTCCGGCAGCTCAAAGGCGTGATTCGCGTGGCGCGCGGTTGATCCGCTAGAATCGACTTCACAACAAGGGAGGGAGACCATGAACCATTCCGCGCTGCTCGTCGGCCGCATCCTGCTTTCGCTCGTGTTCCTGATCGCCGGTTACCGCAAACTGATGGCGGTAGCGGCCAGCGCCGGCTACTTCGGCAAGCTCGGCTTTCCGATGCCGGAGGTGCTGGTCTGGATTGCGATCGCGGTGGAGCTCGGCGGCGCCATCCTGCTGATCGTCGGGTTGGAAGACGCGCTGGGCGGCGTGGCTGCTCGCGCTGTTCACCTTGATCGCGACCTTCGCCGCGCATCGCTTCTGGGAGGTCGACGCCGCGCAGTACGCCAACCAGATGAATCACTTCCTGAAGAACATCGCCATCGTTGGCGGGTTCATCATCCTCGCGACGACCGGCCCCGGTGCGCTCAGCGTGGACGGCCGGCGCCGGTCTTAATCACCCGGTCATCTGCCGCCGCAAAGATGCGGGCCCGTGAGGGCCCGTTTTCTTTTATGTGGAGTGGTTGGCGTACTGTTCGCTCCCGACGCGCTTGCATGGGGGCTGCAGACCCATGTGTTTGCGCCGTACGAGATGTCACAAAAATGCAGCATTACCGCCCTACATTTTGTTTCGTGGCGATTCGGGGAGATTCCATGACCAGCGAAGTTCAGCGCCGGGGTACGGGGATGATCGCGAAAACCCCCGTTTGTGCCGTGGCGAGCTACAGGGTGATCGTGCTGGGCTATAGCGTGGGGATGGTGCTCTCGTTGCTCGGCCACGTGCCTGCCGCTTTGCTGTTCATCACGACGGCCGGCCTCGCGGCGGGTGCGCTTTTCGTCTCCGAGGTGTTGTTCAGCGCTCGCTCCACCGCGCGATAAGCGCGCGTCTGGCGCGCTTCTCGGCCAGCACGTCCACGAAACGCTCGACCTTCGCACCGTCGGTGAGCCGGTGTCGCTCGTTTTCAAACACCGCGACGACCAAGTCTTCCGAAATGTTCTTGCGGCGTGCGAACTTACGCAGCGCATCGAGATGAGCAGCATGTTGCCGCTGCGAGGGACTTAACATCGTGAGACATTTTGCGCGCCGCGCCGCCGCCGTGGTTGAGGCAATTCACCATGCAAAACGGAATGTTGTTTTCTTCGGGCGAACCGACCGTGACGTTGGAACCGTCGCCGCTGGTAGCGCGATTTCGGCGCCGTCTCGCGATCTGGCGCAACGCAGCGCGGGCAGAGGAACACGAGGTAGCTGGGCACTGCGCCGCAGTTATCGCCGGTTAGTTACAGCGCTGAGGCGCGCGTGCCAGTGCGCCGGTCAGGCGCTGGCGAGGTCGGACTTACCAGCGTGAACGGCTGGCGCGCGGAGCGTTAAGTACCAATGAGCCCGCCATCCTCCCGCCTGATGGCGAGCGTGGCGGCGCGCGGCCGGCCGTCGGGCCGCTGATCGGGCCAGTTGGAAACCGCGCGCGGCGCGGCCGGGTCGTTGCGCTCCGACGCGGTCTCTCCCGGGTGCTGGATGTTGACGAACATCGTGCGGCCGTCCGGCGCCATCGTCACGCCGGTCACCTCGCAGCCCGCCGGACCGGTGAGGAAGCGGCGTATTTCGCCGGTGGTGATATCGGCGGCCAGCATCTGGTTGTTGCCAAGCCTGGCGTAGTCGCCCGCGGTGCAGCACGCTGGTCGAAACGTCGGTCTGGATCCACAGCACGCCGCGCGGGTCGAACCACAGGCCATCGGGGCTGCCGAACTGTCGCCTTTGACGTTCCTCGCCGCGTCGGCAGTGGCGGAACACCTCCCAGCGCGAAGATGTCCCAGTCGAACGCGGCGCCGCGGATCGCCGCCCTGCTCGCGCCATCGGACGATGTGGCCGAACACGTTCTGCGCGCGCGGGTTGGCCGCGTCGACGCCCGGCTGGCCGTCCGCGCCGCGCCGGTCGTTGTTGGTCAGCGTGCATGTACACGTCCTGGGTCGACCGGATGCACCGCGATCCACTCCGGGCGGTCCATCTTCGTGGCGCCCGCCGTCGCCGGCCGGCGCGCGTCGATCAGCGCCTCGGCCTGGTCGGCGAAGCCGTCGGCCGCGTCGAGCCGTCTTGCCGTGGCCAGCGCCACCCATTCGCCGTGGCCGCCGGCGTCGAACTTCGCCACGTACAGCGTGCCTTCGTCCAGCAGGTCGCGGTTGGCCGCGCGATTCGCCGGGTCGTAGGCGCGCTTGGAAACGAACTTGTAGATGTACTCGAAACGCTCGTCGTCGCCCATGTAGACCACGACGCGCCCGTCGGCCGCCAGCGCGCTCATCGGCGCCTTCGTGCTTGAAGCGGCCGAGCGCGGTGCGCTTCACCGGCTGCGCCTGCGGGATCGTAGGGGTCGATCTCCACCACCCAGCCGAAGCGGTTCGGCTCGTTCGGGTGGCCTGCGGCGTCGAAGCGCTCGTCGAACTCATTCCAGCGGTAGCCAGCGCCGCGCGCCGAGATGCCGTAGCGGCGCTGCTCGGCCGGGATCGCTGCCGCGCATTGACGAAGTAGCCGTTGAAGTTCTCCTCGCAGGTGAGGTAGGTGCCCCAGGGCGTGCGTCCGCCGCGCGCAGTTGTTGATGGTGCCGAGCACTTGCGCCGCGGCGACGGCAGTCGCACGGCTGCCGGCCGCCGGGCCTGCCATGCGCATCGGCGAGTAGGCGGTGACGCGGCGCGCATAGCGCGACGGTCTGCACCACCTCCCAGTTGTTTCCCTTGAGTGCAAACTTCAAGAATGCACCGAGACGCCGGTGCGCCGCCTGCGCTCTTGCGCACCTTGTCCGCAGTCCAGGTGCGCATGCCGTCCGGGTGCAGCAGGCCGTCGTCGGTGTACTCGTAATTCACCGCGAGCAGCGCGCGCCGCCTCGTCCAACGCAAACAGCTCGATCGCGTCGTGGTGCATGCCCGGCCTGCAGCGCCTGCTCCGCGGCGCTGTTGCTCGCGTCCATGCGGAACTCGGGCGCGCCGATGTCCACGCCCAGGGGATCGCCCCAGCGCGATAGCACCTGCGCGCGATAGCCGGGCGGCACGGTCACGGCGTCCGCGGTGGAGACCGGAATGGCGCTGAAGCCGATGAGTGGCGCCGAGGCGGGCTGCCGCGTAGCGCAGCCCCACACGGGCAAGGCAAGGGCGAACCCGCCGAGTCCGGCTTTCAATAGCTGACGCCGGCCTTCGAACACGTTTTTCATGGATTTGCTCCCGAGTGGCAACGCCGGGAATTTAGGCGCCGAGTGCTGCCGTTTTGTGACCGTGCGGCCGCGGTCATCGCCCCGTCATGCTCAGCGGGAAGCATGCTCGCCGTGAGATCTGGCATGCTCGGTTATGCGCTGGCCGGTGCGCTTTTCGCCCCGGATGCCTTCGCTTGGGGCTTGCAGACCCATGTGTTTCTTGCCCAATGGCTGCTCGCGGCGGCGCCGCTCGCCGATCCGCAGATCCGCGCAGCGGGCAGCGCCTGCCGCGGCTGGTCCTTGCGGGCGCCTGCCTGCCCGACCTGGCGCTCGCCGGCCGGGTGCTCGGGCTGCGCGCCTTCGGCCGCGCGCACCAATGGTCCACGCTGCGGCGACTGGCCGCGGCGCCGGACGAGGAGCGCGCCATCGCCGTGGGTTACGCCAGCCACCTGCTCGCCGACGTCGTCGCGCACAACCGTTTCGTGCCTGAGCACGAGCGGCGCATCCTGGAAGTCCCGCACATCACGCACGCGCTCTGCGAATGGGCGATGGACCGACATGTGAGCCCGGGCTGAGGGCGCAGCCTGCCGATCTGCTGCAGCGAGGCAAACGCCCTTGCGCAGGGCGGCGGCGGGGCTATTCGGCTGCGCGAGAGGAATCGCGCGCCACGGGATCGCTTTCTCGCAGGTGCCGAGCGCACATTGCGGGTATCGCGCTTGCCGCTGCTGTGCAGCCGGACCATGCCGCTGTTCACGGGCGAACGCGGCGAGCGCTTGGACGCCTACGTGCGCGAGGCCGCCAGGCTGGTGCGCCACGCCGAGGCCGTTCTGCGAAGGCGCGGAGCCGCGCCGGCAGCCCGAGCCCGAGTGACGAGCAGGCGATGGCGAACGAGGCCCCCGCACTTAGGGAGCATGGCGAGAACGACTTTGGCCTGGTGGAAGTTCCTGAGCCTGGCGGCGGCAGTCAACATCGCTCTCTGGCTCTACGCCTGGCAGTACGTAGCCGCGGAACGAGGCCTTCTCTTGTGGCTGGCCGGGCATCTACGTCGCCGGCTGCGCGTTCCGCTGTTTCCTGCCGATGATCGATGTGCCGCGCCTTGTGCCTGGTTCGCACGCCGGTGTCGCGCATCTTCATCGGGCGCTCGGTGGCGACGGTCGCGGAGCTCGCGTTCGTCGCGCAATGGGCGCTGCTGCTACACGAAGCAGGAGCGCGGCGTGCCGCGCTGGCGGTAGCTCGCGCTGATCGTCGCGGCGGAGATCCTGTCCTGGCTCGCAGTGCTTGCGCGCAATGACTGTTCCACGCCGCCGAGAATGCGCTCTGGACCCTGACGGCGGCATTGGCGGTGGGTTTCCTTGCCTCGAGGTCGACCGCGCCGGGCGTGGTGCTGATGGCCGCGGGTTGCGCGGCTACGTACGTCGGCTTCATGCTCCTCTATGTCGTGCCGATGTATGTCCAGCGCTGGCGCGCGGGCAGCGACTCCCTCGAGTTCGCCGCGGGGCTGCGCAGCACGCTCGCTCTGTGCACGGTCGATCGCGAATGGGAGCTGTGGTGGCGCGACGCGCTGTGGCTTACGCCCTACTTCACGGCCGCGGTCTGGCTGAGCATGGCGTCTGGCGTTCCTGCCGCCGCTCTAGGGCAGTCGCATCAACGGCTTGGCCGGCGCGCACCACGCTGCCCTCCGCCGCGAGCAGGCGTGAACCCTGGCGGCGCAAACACCAGGATGGTCGAGCCGTGCTCGAACCAGCCCATCTCCTCGCCCTTGCCGAGCAGCGCGTCGCAGAAGATCGCGTTCGGCCCGCGGTAGCGCAGGTGCAGACGCACGTCGACGAAGTGCAGGCGGATGCTGGCCACCAGGATCGCCGCCACCGGCACCAGCAGCGATGCGGGTGGCCGCCGCGTTCCAGCCGCGACGCGCAGCACCGCGCGCTCGTTGCGGCAGAACAGCTTGGCTCGACGCGCTTGAGCGCGATCGGGTTCACGTTCCAGGTGTCGCCGGCGATGTAGGTGACGCGCTCGACGCGGCAGTCGTGCGGCGCGTGGAAGCGGTGGTACATGCTCGAGGTGATGCGCAGCGTCACGTAACGTGCCGTCGCGGAAGGCGGCGGCGAGGCCGGGTCGTCGCCGAACAGCTCGGCCAGCGTGTAGGCGAAAGCCCTTGGCCTGGAAGACCCGCGTGCCCTGCGACCTGGCCGCACGCGCCGACGATCGCGTCGCACGGGCTGGCCAGCACGTCCGGATCCGGGTCGATCGGCCGCGCGCCGGGCTTCAGCTCGCGCATGAAGCACTCGTGCAGGCTGTCGAAGTCGCTGCTTGCGCGCCTCGTACAGGTCGCAGGTCGGCGAAGCGAGCGCCAGACCGCGATGCGCAGGCGTCGCGCAGCCAGCGGCTGCTCGATCTTGCTGAACCAGCCCATGAAGCGGGTCGAGCGCCTGGCGCGGCATGCGGTTGGTGAGCAGGAAGTTGAGGGTCTCTGTGCACGGCGCGGTAACGGCGCATGCGTCGTAAACCGGGGACCGCGCATGCGTGCATCGGCGAGTCGCTTCTTCTCATACGGCCTGGGCGCGGGAACCGCCGCGGCGCTGGGCTTGCCCGGCGCTCAAGGCGCGCCTCGAGCTGTCGCGCGCCAAGCACCGGTCGCTCGCCGGCCATGCGCGGATGGCGCGCCGCGTCGCCGCGCTGGTTCCGGGCTACGCATTACGACGAGGAGCGTTTCTTCCGCGCCGACGGCGCGCCGCGCCGAGGTGGCGGCGCGGCGCCGCGCCGCGTTCGCGCGGCTTGTCGGCGCTCTACCGGCGAGCGCTTCGCGCAGACGCTCGCGCTCACCGCGCAGGCGCGAGGAGTCGCTTTCCGACCTGCAGTTCACCGCCGCCTACCGCGTGCCGTTCCAGTTCAGCGCGCTACGTGCGCGAGCACCTGCCGGTCGGCGCCTTCCTGCAAGCGGCGCGCGGGCGTGAAGCTCACCGACCTCGACGGCAACGCGCTTCTACGACCTCGACCGGCTCGTACGGCGTGAACCTGTTCGGCTACGACTTCTACAAGGCGTGCATCGCCGAAGGCGCGGCGCGCGTCGCGCGCGCTCGGCGCCGGTGCTCGGCGCCTACCACCCGGTCGTCGCCGACAACGTCGCAGCGCCTGCGCGAGATCTCCGGCCTGGACGAGGTGTCGTTCCACATGTCGGGCACCGAGGCGGTGATGCAGGCGGTGCGCCTGGCGCGCTACCACACGCGGCCGCACGCACCTCGTGCGCTTCTGCGGCGCCTATCACGGCTGGTGGGACGACGTGCAGCCCGGCGTCGGCAACCCGCTGCCGGCGCGCGACACCTACACGCTGCACGACATGGACGAGCGCACGCTGCGCGTGCTGCGCGCGCCGCCGCGACATCGCCTGCGTGCTGGTCAACCCGCTGCAGGCGCTGCATCCCGAACAGCGCGCGCGCCGGCCGACGGCGTCGCTGGTCGACGGCGGCCGCAGCGCGCGGCTTCGACCGCGCGGCCTACGCGCGCGTGGCTCGCGGCGCCTGCGCGAGGTCTGCACGCGCGCGCGGCATCGTGCTGATCTTCGACGAGGTGTTCGTCGGCTTCCGCCTGGCGCCCGGCGGCGCGCAGGAGTATTTCGGCGTGCGCGCCGACATGGTCACCTACGGCAAGACGCTGGGCGGCGGCCTGCCGGTCGGCGTGGTGTGCGGCCGGCGCGAGCTGATGCAGCGCTTCCGCGAGCGACCGGCCGGCCGACATCTGCTTCGCGCGCGGCACGTTCAACTCGCACCCGTACGTGATGGGCGCGATGAAGGTGTTCCTGCGAGCGGCTGGAGACGCCGAGATCGCAGCGCTCTACGACGGGCTCGACGAGCGCTGGGACGCGCCGCGCCGCGCGCGCTCAACCGCGACGCTGCGAGGCCGAGGGCCTGCCGGTGCGGGTGGCCAACCTGTCGTCGATCTGGACCGTGCTCCTACACGCGGCCGTCGCGCTACAACTGGATGCTGCAGTACTACCTGCGCGCCGAGGGCCTGGCGCTGAGCTGGGTCGGCACCGGCCGCCTGATCTTCAGCCTCAACTACACCGACGCCGACTTCGCCGCGGTGGCGGAGCGCTTCGTCGCGGCCGCGCGCGCGATGCAGCGCGACGGCTGGTGGTGGAGCGACGCCCGCGCTCACCGACACGCTCGATCCGGCGCCGCGATCCTGCGGGAGATGTTCGCGCAACGCTTCTAGGCTGCGCGGTGCGCCGCCACTTCGGCGGCTCAGCGTGCATGGTCGATCAGCTCGCCGCGCAGCAGCGCGATCGGCGCCCGCCAGTAGAGCTTGATGTCGTGGAAAGGATCGGTGAGGATCTTCGTGCATCCAGACCAGCCCGGTCTGCACGTCGCGGATGAAGAACAGATGCACGGTGCGGAACAGCAGCCCGCCGACGCCGAGCGCGAGCCAGATCAGCGCCAGGTGGTGCAGCGAATCGCCGGCGCTGTCGGCGTGCGCTGCGAACAGCGCCGAACAGCGTGGGGTCGACCAGCAGCAGCGAGCGGCGACAGCGCCCAGACGACGTAGCAGCACGACCTTGCGGCGCAGGTTGTAGCCGACCTTGATCTCTTCCTTGTGCTCGTGGGTGGCCTGGTTCACGTGGTCGTAGCCCTTGGGCTCGAAGAAGAAGTGGCCGGACTGGCGCGCTGGTCATGGCGACGCAGCCAGCCGAGCAGCGCGGCGGCGACCGGATCGATGAACAGCAGCGCGTAAGCGCAGAGGAAGCTGATGCGCGCTGACGAGGTGCAGCGACTGGTTGATGCGGCTGTGGTGGTAGTAGCGGTGATCGTCCCAGCGCTGGATGGCGAGTTCGCGCAGCACGCTTTTCATCATCGTTCTCCCTGGCGGCTTGACGAGCGCCAAGGCTACGGGACGATTGCTACCGATTCTTGATCGAATGGTTACCGCACGGCGACAACGCGGTAACGGCGCGGTCGCACTGCGCCCGCATCATGCCGCGCCATGGTGTCGATCCTGTGCGAAGAGCTCGCTGGCGCGCGGCGCTCGCTGCGCATAGCCACCGTGACCGAGACCTGGCCGCCGGAAGTGAACGGCGTGGCGCGCACCGCAGCGCGCTTCGTCGAGGAGCTGCGCGGCCTGGGGCACGAAATCCAGCTGCTGCGGCCGCGCCAAGGCAGCGCCGACCAAGCCGGCGAACGCGAAATCCTGCTGCGCGGCATCACGATCCCGAGCTACCCGGACCTGCGGATGGGCCTGCCGGCAAAAGCGGCGCTGGCGCGCCTGTGGACCTTCCGCCGCCCGGACGTGGTGCATATCGTCACCGAGGGGCCGCTCGGCTGGTCGGCGCTGCGCGCGGCGGAAAAGCTCAAGCTGCCGGTGGTTTCGGATTTCCGCACGAACTCCATGCCTACAGCGGTCACTATGGCGTCGGCTGGCTGAAGAAGCCGATTCTTCACTACCTGCGCAAGTTCCATAACCGCACCGCGATCACCCTGGTACCAACCGAAGCAATGCGCGCCGAGCTCGCGCGTCCGGCTTCCAGCGCCTGCGCGTGATCGGCCGCGGGGTCGACACGCGGCTGTTCGACCCGGCCCGACGGGATGAGCGCCTGCGCGCGCGCTGGGGCGCGGGGCCGCAGGACCGGGTGCTTTTGTACGTTGGCCGGCTCGCGCGGAGAAGAATCTGGCCACGTTCGCTCTGGCGTGCGACGCGGCCCTCGCCGCCCAGCCGCGGGCGCGCATCGTCCTCGTAGGCGACGGCCCGGCTCGGCGCGAGCTCGAGGCACGCATTCCCGGCGCCGTGTTTGCGGGAACGCGCAGTGGCGAGGATCTTGCGGCGCATTACGCGAGCGCGGACCTGTTTGTCTTCCCCTCACTCACGGAGACATATGGCAACGTGACGCTGGAAGCCATGGCGAGCGGGCTCGCGGTTGTGGCCTACGACTATGCCGCCGCTGCCGCGGCGATCCGGCACGGCACCAGCGGGCTACTCGCTCCCTTCGCCGACGCCGCAGCCTTCGGCGCCCACGCCGCCGCGCTGGCGGTTGGGCCGGAGCGGGCGCGCCGACTGGGCAAGAGCGCGCGCGCTGAAGCGCTCGGCCGCGGCTGGGACCGTGTCGCGGCGCAGCTCGCAGGCGCGCTCGCCGCCGCGGCGCAGGGCGGGGCGTGTCAGGACACGGCGAAGGAAGCGCCGGCGATCAGCGCGCCGAGCGCACCGCCGGCGATCACGTCGCTCGGGTAGTGCAGGCCGAGCGCGACGCGTGAGATCGCGGTGAGCGCGGTGAACGGAACGAGCAGGGTCCACAGCCCCGGATAATGCGCGCAGGCGACGAGACTGAAGGCCATGGCGTGCAGCGTGTGGCCCGAAGGGAAGCTGAAGCGGTCGAGCACCGCGGCGCCGGCGGTAACGAGGGGATTCACCTCGAACGGGCGGCTGCGCACCGTGGTGCGCTTAACCATCTTGTAAGTGCAGGTGCAAACCGCCCCGACGAACGCCATGTGCAGCACCGGCAGCATCGCGCCGGCCGGATCGGCGAGCAGCAGAGCGAGCATGAGCGCATACCAGAACACGCCATTGCCAAGCCAGCTCACCCCCTGCAGGGCGAGCGCTACCGGCCGTTGGCGGGCGCGGCGGTTAGCTCGTACGCAAAGCAGCTCGTCCCAGTGCTGGAGGCGGGCGAGCGTGGCATCAAGACGCCACATCGACGAGAACAGCCTCGAAATCCGCCACGATGCGCTCCCACGTAAGGTGCTCGGCGGTCTTGCGCGCGGCGCGCCCGAGGATGCGGGCGAGCTGCGGGTCGCGCGCGAAGTGCTCGGCATGCGCGATGAAGGCCGCCGCGTCTCCGAGCGGGGCGAGCAGGCCGTTCTCGCCGTGACGGATCACCTCGCGCGCGGCCGCGTAGTCGTAGGCCACGATGCCAAGGCCGCTCGCCATCGCCTCGATCGTCACGTTGCCCCAGGTCTCGCTCATGCTGGGAAACAGGAAGATGTCGGCCGATGCGTAATGCCTGGAAAGCTCGCCGTTCACTTTGCGTCCGGCGATCACGTAGCCCACGTTGCGTTGTTTCAGGGTTTCTGCGAGCGGTCCATCCCCCACCAGCACCAGGCGCGTGTCGGGGCGCAGATGGCGCATCGCCTCGTAGGCCTGGATCACCAGCCCGAAATTCTTCTCGTGCGCGAAGCGGCTCACGCAAAGCGCTACCGGCGTCTCGTCGCCGGCGCCCCAGGTCTCGCGCAGCTCGCGCGAGCGGCGCTCGGGAGAAAATACCGCCGGGTTAACGCCGCGGCCGACGACGCGCAGCCGCTCGAAGCGGATCGCGGCGAGGTCCTCGGCCATCTCGCGCGTCGGCACCATGGTGCACGCGGCGCGGTTATGGAAGCTGCGCAGGAAGGCAGCGACCGGGCGCGCGAGCCAGGCCATGCCGTAATCGCGCATGTAGGTGTGGAAGTTGGTGTGGAAGTCCGTCGCGACGGGGATGCCGAGGCGTTTCGCGGCGGCCAGCGCCGACCAGCCGAGCGGCCCTTCGGTGGCGATATGCACGATGTCGGGACGCTGCTCGCGCCAGGCGTTCGCAAGCATGCGCCCGGAGGGCATGCCCATCTTGAGCTGGGCGTAGCGCGGGATCGGGATGCCGGGGCGCAGCACTTCCGCAAAGCCCGGCGTGTCCATCGCGTGGTCGTGACCGTTCTGCCGCGGCCGGACCAGCTGGATCGCATGGCCGCGCTTCTGCAGCCCCTCGGCCATCAGCCCGATGGTGCGGGCCACGCCGTTGACTTCGGGCGGGTAAGTCTCGGTCACCATGGCGATACGCATTGCGCGCGCACCCTACGCGCGCCACGTGACCGGCCGGTGACCGCTTTATGAAAGGATTATGAACAGCCAGACGATGCCGGCATTGACCAGGGAGAGCATCACCGCGGCGCTGCCGATGTCCTTGGCGCGCTTCGCCAGGCGATGGTTCTCGAAGGAGATGCGGTCGACGGTGGCCTCGATCGCCGAGTTCAGCAGCTCGACGATGAGCACCAGGATCAGGCAGCCGATGAGCAACGCGCGCTCGACGCCCGTGCTGCCGAGCCACAGGGCCAGCGGCGTAAGCAGCGCCACCATGACCAGCTCCATGCGAAACGCGTCTTCGTGACGCGCGGCGGCGGCAAGGCCGGAGAGAGAGTAGCCGCACGCATTGATGACCCGGCGCAAACCGGTTTTTCCCTTGTGAGGACTCTCTTCTAGGTCGGGATTGCGAGCGTGAATAGCAGCTCCTCCTGGGCCGAGCGGCGGCGGCCGCGGCGCGGCTTGAGTCTCTCATACCCGCCTTCGCCGTTCATCACCCAGGCCTGGCAGTTGTCGTCCAGGTAGGCCTGCAGCCCTTCGCGGATCACGCGGCGCTTGAGCGCGGCGTCGAGCACCGGGAAGCACAGCTCGATGCGACGGAAGAAATTGCGGTCCATCCAGTCGGCGCTCGCGAGGTAGACGTTCTCGGCGCCGCCGGCGTGGAAGTAGAAGATGCGCGTGTGCTCGAGGAAGCGGCCGATCACCGAGCGCACGCGGATGTTCTCCGACAGGCCCTCGACCCCTGGCTTGAGCGCGCACACCCCGCGCACCATGAGCTCGATCTTCACGCCGGCGGCGGAGGCAGCGTAGAGCTCCTCGATGATCTGCGGCTCGAGCAGCGCGTTCATCTTGGCGATGATGCGCGCCGGCTTGCCTTCCGCGGCCTGCGCGGCCTCGTTGCGGATCGCGGCGACGACGCGCTTGTGCAGCGTGAACGGCGATTGCCAGACGTGCTTCATCTTCCCGGCGCGGCCGAGGCCGGTGAGCTGCTTGAACACTTCGTTCACGTCGGCGCAGATTTCCTCGTTGGCGGTCAGCAGGCCGAAGTCGGTGTACATGCGCGCGGTGCGCGGGTGGTAGTTGCCGGTCGCCAGATGGACATACCTTTTCAGCACCTTCTTCTTGTCGTGCTCTTCGCGCCGCACGATCAGCGACATCTTGGCGTGGGTCTTGTGCCCGACCACGCCGTAGATCACATGGGCGCCGACTTCCTCCAGGCGCGCCGCCCAGTTGAGGTTGGCCTCCTCGTCGAAGCGCGCCATGAGCTCGACCACGACCGTGACTTCCTTGCCCTTGCGCGCGGCGTCGACCAGGATTTCCATCAGCTCGGAGTCGGTGCCGGTGCGGTACACGGTCTGCTTGATGGCGATCACCTTGGGATCGTTCGCCGTGGTGCGGATGAAATCGATCACCGGCAGGAACGACTGGAACGGGTGGTGGAGCAGCACGTCCTGCTTCTTCAGCACCTCGAACAGGTCGCCGGCGTCGAGCGCCGGCGGCAGCCCGGCCTGGAACGGCGGGTATTTGAGGTCCGGGCGCTCCACCTGGTCGGGCACTTCGCGCAAGCGGTAAAGGTTGACCGGGCCGTCGACCCGGTAGAGGTCGGCGTCGCGCAGGCTGAACTGCTGCAGCAGGAATTCCACCATGCGCTGCGAGCAGTTGTCGGCCACTTCGAGGCGCACGGCGTCGCCGAAATGCCGGTGGAAGAGCTCGCCCTGCAGCGCGGTGTGCAGGTTCTTGATCTCTTCCTCTTCGACGAACAGGTCGGAGTTGCGCGTCACGCGGAACTGGTAGCAGCCCTCGACATTCATGCCGGCGAACAGCTCCCCCATGTGGGCGTGGAGGATCGAGGACAGGAACACGAATGCGTACTGGGCTTCGCCGGCGAGCGCCTGCGGCAACTGGATCACGCGCGGCAGTGCGCGCGGCGCCTGCACGATCGCCGCGCCGGAATTGCGGCCGAACGCGTCCGGCCCGGCGAGCTCGACCGCGAAGTTCAGGCTCTTGTTGAACACCCGCGGGAACGGATGCACTGGGTCGAGGCCGATCGGCGTGAGCACCGGCAGCAGCTCGCGGAAGAAATAGTCGCGGATCCAGTGCCGCTGCGCGACGTTCCACTCCTCGCGTTTCGGGAACACGATCCCTTCGGCCGCGAGAGCAGGCAGTACGGTCTGGTTGAGGAGCTGGTACTGCTCGGCGACCAGCGCATGCGCTTCGCGGCTCACCGCCTCGAACACCTCGGTCGGCGCGCGGCCGTCGGGGCCCGGCTCCGGCAGCCCGAGCTTGATCTGCTCCTTCAGCCCGGCGACGCGAATCTCGAAGTATTCATCCAGGTTGGACGAGACGATGGTGATGAAGCGCAGCCGCTCGAGCAGCGGCACCGTCTCGTCCGCCGCCTGCGCGAGCACGCGGCGGTTGAACGCGAGGAAACCCAGCTCCCGATTCAGGAACTGCGCCGGGAGCGAAAGTCTGCGATTCATTCGGGGGGGCGGAAACTGAAAATTCTACCGCCCCTCTGCGACCGAAATATGACCGTCATGCAAAGGAAATATCCCTGTAATGCTGGGTAGTTAGCGTGGCATGGTCATGACGGACCATACATCGAAGCATTACGAGGGGGCGCTGGAGCACGCACGGGAGATGTTCAACCGGATGGGCGCGCGCGTGGAGCGGCAGCTTGCCGACGCCATCGAGTGCCTCCATACCGGGTCCCCGGCGCTCATCGCGCAGATCATGCGCCACGAGGCCGAAGTCAACAGCCTCGAGCGTGCGATCGACGATTTCACCCGGCAGATCATTGCCCGCCGCCAGCCCGCGGCGCGCGATCTGCGCCTGCTGATGGCGCTGCTCGGCGCGACCACCGACCTCGAGCGCGCGGGCGACGAGTCGAAAAAGATCGCCCTCTATGCGCGCAGCATCTTTGCCGCAGGCCGGCCGCTGCTCGCGCGGGTCGGCGAGTTGTGGCCGCTCGCGCACCTGGTGCGCAATATGCTGCACGAGGCGCTCGTCGGCATCGAGGCGCTCGATCCCCGCTCGGCCGCCGCGCTGATGCGCCGCGACCTCGAGGCAAACGAAGGCTTCCGCTCGGTGCTGCGCCGGCTCGCGCGCATCATGGTCGAGGACCCGCGCACCATCTCGGCATCCCTGGACATCCTGTTCGTCGCCAAGTCGCTCGAGCGCATCGGCGACCACGCCAAGAACATCGGCGAGCACGTGGTGTTTGCGGCGATGGGAAAGGATGTGCGCCACACCAGCGTGCAGGAGCTGGAAAGACTGGTACAGAGATAGATCGATTCTGCTAAGTTCGGCCGATGGCGCGTCACGACACGCTGGCCGCGGTCGACCTCGGCTCGAACAGCTTCCACCTGCAGATCGGTCGCGTGGTCGACGGCCAGATCTATCCCCTGGACTCGGTGCGCGAGGTCGTGCGCCTGGGCGCGGGCCTGACCGCGGAGAAGCGCATCGATCGCGCCACCCAGGCGAGCGCGCTCGAGGCGCTCGCCAAGTTCGGCGAGCGCCTGCGCGGCTTCCCGCGTCCGGCGGTGCGCGTGGTCGGCACCAACGCGCTGCGCGTGGCGAAGAACGCGCCGCAGTTCCTGCGCGAGGCGCGCGCCGCGCTCGGCTTTCCGATCGAGGTGATCTCCGGGCGCGAGGAAGCACGCCTGATCTACCTCGGGGTTGCGCACTCGCTGCCGAAATCCGCCCAGCGGCGCCTGGTGATCGACGTCGGCGGCGGCTCGACCGAATTCATCATCGGCACCGGTTTCGAGCCGCAGCTTACCGAGTCGCTGTACATGGGCTGCGTCAGCTTCAGCCTGAAATACTTTCCCGAAGGCAGGATCGACAAGTCGCGCATGAAGGCGGCCGAGCTTGCCGCGCGCCAGGAGCTCGCCGCGCTGGTCGAGGAGTACCGCCACGCCGGTTGGGATGAAGCGGTCGGCTCTTCCGGCACCGCGCGTTCGATGGAGAACATCCTGCGAGAAAACGAGTTCGCGGCCGAGGGACTCACGCGCGAGGGGCTCGACAAGCTGAGGAGCCTGCTCATCAAGCACGAGAAAGCCGATCCGGACCGCATCGCCGGACTGCGCCCGAACCGCGCGCCAGTGCTGCCCGGCGGCGTCGCCATCATGCTCGCGGCGTTCGACGCGCTCGGTCTCGAATCGATGAAGGTGTCCGACGGCGCCTTGCGCCACGGCGTGCTCTACGACCTGCTCGGCCGCGTGCAGCACCGCGACATGCGCGAGGCGACGGTGGCGCAATTCATGCGTCGCTACCACGTCGACGCGGCGCAGGCCGAGCGCGTACGCGCGCTGTCCCTCAAGATCTACGACGCGCTATCGCCCGGCGCCGAGCGCGAGGACGACGCCGACCGGCTGATGCTGGAGTGGTCGGCGCGGCTGGCGGAGATCGGCCTCTCGATCGCGCACGCCGCGTATCACAAGCACTCGGCCTACGTGCTGTCCAACGCCGACATGCCCGGCTTTTCGCGCATGGAGCAGGCGCGCCTCGCGCGCATCGTCATCGCGCATCGCGGCAAGCTCGGCAAAGTGCAGGACGCCGGATTCGAAGCGGCAGACTGGCGCCTGGTATTCGCGCTGCGACTGGCGTCGCTCATCCTGCGCAGCCGCACCGATGCGCGGCTACCGTTCCTGCGCGTGGCCGCCGACGCGGGCGGTTTCGACCTCGACCTGCCTCAGTCCTGGCTCGACGACAATCCGCTCTCGGCCGACGCGCTCGAGGCCGAAGCGCGCCACTGGAAGGCGGTCGGCATGAAGCTCGACGTGAGCGGCCTGTCGGATAAGAAAGTCTCGGTGCTAAAGCAAGTCCGGTGAGACCACGGCGCGCACCACGACCTGGTCCTTCTCCTCGCGCACGCGGTTGCTGATCCACCACAGCGCGCCCTTCTTGACGCTGAAACTCCCGGAAGCGCCGAGCAGGTAAGCGAGTCGCGCGGCCGAGGTCGGGCTGGTGGCCGACCACGACGACCGCACCCTTGTAGTCCGGCCAGCCGCACGCCTTGACGATCGCGCGCCGGCGCTGCGCCCGGCGCGAGCGTGCGGTCGGTCTTGATCGGCACGCCGAGCGCCTCGGCGGTTTGCTGTGCGCGGGTGGCGGGGCTCGAGAGCAGGATGAAGCGCGCCGGCATGCGTTGCAGCAGCCACTGCGCGACGCGCTCGGCCTGCTTGCGGCCTTTCGCCGGTCAGCCGGCGCTCGAGATCGGGCACGCCGTCTTCGGCTTCGGCATGGCGCCAGAGGATCAGATCCATGGGGCGTGGAGTGTACGGCAGCAGGCGCGGTAAAATTATGACCGGACGTTGGGGCGGCTTCTGGCCCTACTAGGACGTTAGGGCGGTTTCTGGCCCTACTAGGACGTTAGGGCGGTTTCTGGCCCTACTAATTAGGCGCGTAGCTCAGCTGGTTAGAGCACCACCTTGACATGGTGGGGGTCGTTGGTTCGAGTCCAATCGCGCCTACCAAGACATTCCGGGGCCGACATGAAGATGCGTTTTCTGCTCTTCGTTCTTCTCGCCGTCAGCGCGTCGGCTTTCGCCCAGTTTCCGGGCGCCCGGCCGATCACCATCATCGTTCCGATCCCGCCGGGCGGCGCGCCGGACATCGCGGCGCGCGTGATCGCGGACAAGCTGTCGCAGAACATCGGCCATGCGGTGGTCGTGGAGAACAAGGCGGGTGCCAACGGCAACATTGCCAACGAGTTCGTCGCGCGCGCGCAACCCGATGGCCACACGCTCGGCCTGCTCGCCGACAGCCAGATCACTGTCAATCCGCACCTCTACAAGATGCCGATCGACACGCTGCGCGATCTTGCGCCAGTGGTGACGGTGGCAGCCAACCAGTTCGTGCTGACCGTCAACCCGTCGCTGCCGGTGCGCACCTTCCCGGAATTCATCGATTACGCGAAGAAGGCGAACCCTCCGCTCGCGTACGCCTCAGGCGGCAACGGCAGCCAGCACCACCTGACCATGGAGATGCTCAAGCGGCGCGCCGGAATCAACTTGCTGCACGTGCCGTTCAAGGGCGGGGCGCCGGCCGCAGCCGCGACGGTTGCCGGCGACACGGCCGCGGTCTGGTCGGGCAGCTCGAACGCACCGCAGATCAAGGCCGGGCGCTTGCGTCCGCTCGCGGTGTCGGGCGCGAAGCGCTCGGAGCAATACCCCGACCTTCCCACCATTGGCGAGTTCTATCCCGGGTTCGAGAACTCGATCTGGCTGGGGTTATTTGGTCCGGCGAACATTCCTCAGGATGTGCTCGGCAAGCTCCGCGCCGAGCTGAGGAGAGTTCTTGAATCGCCCGAGGTGAAGCAGAAGATGAACGCCGCGGGCGGGCTCGATCCGTACCTGACGACGCCGGAAGAATTCTCCGCGCTGATCCGGCGCGACTACGACAAGTACGCGAAAGTCGTCAAGGACATCGGAATAAAGTTGGACTAGAAGCCGTCCTGACGGCAAGCTCGACTAGATCTTCGCGCGCTCGAGCGTTTCGGGCGCGAACAGCTCTTCTACCCTGAGGCGGCGTTCGGCAGACGCCTTGCTCGAAGCCGTACTGGACGAAGGCTTCCAAGGTGCGCCGGTTCCCCTCGAGACCGTAGGGCCAGAAGTCGTCACCGGCAATCGCCTGCCATTGCCGCGCATGGTCGGCGATCCACGCCACCGGCACCTGCGAGGCGCCGACGTCCGCCAGCCGCTCCATGCTGCGCTGCTTGGCTTCCTCGAACGCCTTGAACAGGTTCATCGCGATCCAGCGGTCGCGCTCGTACGCATCGCGCCTGAGCACGACGACGTGCATGATCGGGAAGATGCCGGTCTTGCGGAAGTACGCGGCCTCGAGCTCGCGATGATCGGCGAACAGGCGCTTGCCGCCGGGGTCGCGCGCGGAGATCGCGGCGTCGATCTCGCCGGCGGCCAGCATGCCGGCAAGCGTGTGCTCCGGCATCGGCTGCACCCGCACGCCCGCGGGCAGCCGCAGCTGGATCTTCTCCACCCGGCCGGGCTCGCGCACGCCGGCCTGGCGCCAGTCGATCGACGCCAGGTCGACGCCGTATTCGTGCTGCAGCAGACCGCGCACGTAGATCCCCGCGGTCTGGGCCCATTCCGGGATGCCGACGCGCTTGCCCTGCAGGTCCTTCGGCGTCCTGATTCCGGAGGACTCGCTGACGTAGATCGCGGAATGGCGGAACACGCGCGACACGAAGACGGGCAGGGCAGATGATGGATCGTCGGAGGCCGGCTCCTCGGCCATCAGGGAAATCACTTTGCCAAACGACATCTCGGACACCTGCCATTCGCGGAACTTGGTGAAGCGGAAGAAAATTTCCTCGATCGAGAGCTCGAGCAGCAGGAGCTCGATGCCCTGCGGGCGCAGGTCGCGCACATGGTCGTAGGGGCCGAGCGCGGCGGAGAGGCGAAGATTCATCGTGATAGTATGCATGCTCGCAAGAAATGCCCACGCAGTGATCACTCTCCGTCTCCCCGACGGCTCGTCGAAGTCGTTTCCCGGACCCGTCACCGTAGCCGAGATCGCCTCGTCGATCGGCCCGGGCCTCGCGCGCGCCGCGCTCGCCGGCAAGGTCGACGGCAAGCTGGTGGACACCGGCTTCCGTGTCGAGCGCGACGCGGCGGTGCAGATCGTCACCGAGCGCGATGCCGAGGGCGTCGACATCATCCGGCACTCGACCGCGCATCTGCTGGCGCACGCGGTGAAGGAGCTGTTTCCCGATGCGCAGGTCACCATCGGCCCGGTGATCGAGAACGGCTTCTACTACGACTTCTCGTACAAGCGGCCTTTCACGCCGGAAGATCTCGCGGCGATCGAAAAGCGCATGGCCGAGATTGCGAAGAAGGATCTGCCCGTCGAGCGCCGGGAGATGGCGCGTGACGAAGCCGTGGAGTTTTTCCGCAAGCAGGGCGAGAAATACAAAGCCGAGATCATCGCCTCGATCCCGGAGAAGGACACGATTTCGCTCTACGGCCAGGGCAACTGGATCGACCTGTGCCGCGGCCCGCACGTGCCTTCCACCGGCAAGCTGAAGACCTTCAAGCTGATGCGCGTCGCCGGCGCCTACTGGCGCGGGGACTCGAAGAACGAGATGCTCCAGCGCATCTACGGCACCGCCTGGGGCAAGAAGGAGGACCAGGACGCGTACCTCAAGATGCTGGAGGAGGCGGAGAAGCGCGACCACCGCACCCTCGGCACGCAGCTCGATCTCTTTCACATGCAGCCGGAAGCGCCCGGCCTGGTCTTCTGGCACCCGAAAGGCTGGGCGCTTTGGCAGGCGGTCGAGCAGTACATGCGCAGCGTGTACCGCGAGAATGGCTATCAGGAAGTGCGCGGCCCGCAGATCCTCGACCGCAGCCTGTGGGAGCGCACCGGCCACTGGGAGAACTTCCGCGACAACATGTTCACCACTTCATCGGAGAACCGCGACTACGCGGTGAAGCCGATGAATTGCCCCGGCCACATCCTGATCTACAACAAAGGCGTGCGCAGCTACCGCGACCTGCCGCTGCGCTACGGCGAGTTCGGCTCCTGCCATCGCAACGAGCCCTCCGGCGCGCTGCACGGGCTCATGCGCGTGCGCGGCTTCGTGCAGGACGATGGCCATATTTTCTGCACCGAACAGCAGATCCTCGATGAATGCGTCGCCTACACCGCGCTGCTGCAGAAGGTGTACCGCGATTTCGGCTTCAGCGACATCATCTACAAGGTGGCGACGCGGCCGGCGAAGCGCATCGGTTCCGATGAAAGCTGGGACCGCGCGGAGAAGGCGCTTCAGGAAGCATTACAGAAATCAAACGTCGACTTCCGACTCTCGCCCGGCGAAGGCGCCTTCTACGGCCCGAAGATCGAGTATTCGCTGAAGGACGGCATCGGCCGGGTCTGGCAATGCGGCACGATGCAGGTCGACTTCAGCATGCCCGGGCGCCTTGGCGCCGAGTACGTCGGCGACGACAACGCGCGCCATACGCCGGTGATGCTGCATCGCGCGATCGTCGGCTCGTTCGAGCGCTTCATCGGCATTCTCATCGAGCACTACGCCGGCGCTTTTCCGCTCTGGCTCGCGCCGCATCAGGTGGTGGTGCTGAACATCACCGAGCGTCAGGCTGAGTACGCGGCCAGTATTAAAAATAAACTGGCGGATCAAGGCTTTAGGGTGATTTCAGATTTGCGGAACGAGAAGATTTCTTATAAGATTCGCGAACATAGCCTGCAGAAGCTGCCCTATCAGCTAGTGGTCGGCGACAAGGAAGTGCAGGCTGGAACGGTGGCCGTGCGCACGCGCAGCGGCGAAGATCTCGGTGCAATGGCGCTCGAGGCCTTCATCGAGCGCCTCCACGCGGAGGCGAAAGCGCGCTAGCACGGCCAATTTTTTAACGTACGAAGGAGCTTTTCACACATCGCACTCGAGAGATCGCAGCGCATCAACCGGGAGATCACCGCCCCGGAGGTGCGCCTGGTAGCGGAAAACGGTGACCAGCTCGGCATCAAAACGACCGTGGAGGCCCTGCGGCTGGCCGAGGAACAGAACGTGGATCTGGTGGAGATCGCGCCGCTCGCGAACCCGCCGGTCTGCAAACTGATGGACTACGGCAAGTTCCGCTATCGCGAGCAGAAGAAGGCGCACGAGGCGAAGCTCAAGCAGAAGCAGATCCAGGTCAAGGAAATCAAGTTCCGGCCGGGCACCGACGAGGGCGACTACAAGATCAAGCTCGGCAAGCTGATCCAGTTCCTGGACGAGGGCGACAAGGCGAAGGTGACGCTGCGCTTCCGCGGCCGCGAGATGGCGCACAAGGAGTTCGGCGAGCGGTTGCTCGAACGGGTGCGCAAGGACCTCGACGCGGTCGGTGTAGTCGAGCAGTTCCCCCGGCTCGAGGGCCGGCAGATGGTGATGGTGCTGGCGCCGAAGAAGAAAGGTCCGCCGCCGCCAAAGGCGAAGGCGAAGGCGGAGAAGCCGAAGACGGACAAGCCGGAGAAGGCAAAAGCCCCGGCCCCGAAGGTTGCAGCAAAGCCCGCCTCAGCGTAGGCGGGGAACAAGTGATGGCCGTGGCTGTTGAAGCGTCCCCGCATGAGCGGGGACCGCCCGGCGTCATCCGAAAAGAGAGAGACGTATGCCTAAGATGAAATCCAAACGGGGCGCCGCGAAGCGCTTCAAGGTGCGCGCGAGCGGCAGCATCAAGCGCGGCGGCGCCTACAAGCGGCACATCCTCACCAAGAAGAGCACCAAGCGCAAGCGCCAGATGCGCCGGCGCAGCGCGGTGAACCACACCAATACCGCGGCGGTGCGTTCGATGCTGCCGTACTCGTCGTAAGGGGCCGCCATGCCAAGAGTCAAGCGTGGAGTCACGGCGCGCGCGCGCCACAAGAAGGTCCTCAAGCAGGCCAAAGGCTTCCGCGGCCGCAGAAAGAACGTCTACCGCATAGCCAAGCAGGCGGTGATGAAGGCGGGGCAGTACGCCTACCGCGACCGCCGCAACAAGAAGCGCACCTTCCGCGCGCTGTGGATCGCGCGCATCAACGCCGCGGTGCGCGAGCTCGGCATGAGCTACAGCGTGTTCATGGCGGGGCTGAAGCGCGCCAACATCGAGATCGACCGCAAGGTGCTGGCGGATCTCGCGGTGAGCGACAAGGCAGCGTTCGCGCAGATCGCGAGCCAGGTGAAGGCCAGCCTGGCGCACTGAAGTTGCAGGACCTCGAAAGTATCGTTTCGCGCGCGCTCGCCGACTTCAGCGCGGCGGGCGATCCCGCGTCCCTGGAGAACGCAAAGGCTCGCTTCGTCGGGAAAGCGGGTGAGCTCACCGCGCTGCAGTCCACCCTCAAGTCGGCTCCCCCGGAGCAACGCCGGGAGCTCGGCGCGCAATTCAATGCCGCGAAGCAGAAGATCGAGGCGGCCCTGGAAGCGCGCCGCGGCGAGCTGGCCGAGGCCAAGCTCGCCTCGAAGCTGACCGAGGAAGCCTTCGATGTGTCGCTACCCGGCCGCGAACGCGGCCGCGGCGGCCTGCATCCGGTGATTCGTACCTGGCAGCGCATCGAGGAGATCTGGCGCTCGATCGGCTTCGAGGTCGCCGACGGGCCGGAGATCGAGACCGACTGGTACAACTTCACCGCGCTGAACAACCCGGAGAACCATCCGGCGCGCTCGATGCAGGACACCTTCTACGTCGACCTCAAGGACAAGGACGGCCTGCCGCTGCTGCTGCGCACCCACACCAGCCCGATGCAGGTGCGCTACGCGCGCATGCACAAACCGCCGATCAAGGTGATCGCGCCGGGACGCACCTACCGTGTCGATTCCGACGCGACGCACTCGCCCATGTTCCACCAGGTCGAAGGGTTGTGGATCGACGAGCACATCAGCTTCGCCGACCTGAAGGGCGTGTATACGGAATTCCTGCGGCGCTTCTTCGAAAACGACGAGCTGGAAGTGCGCTTCCGGCCCTCGTTCTTCCCGTTTACCGAGCCTTCGGCGGAAATCGATATGAAGCTGAAAGGGCGCTGGCTCGAAATCTCGGGCTCGGGCCAAGTGCACCCGCAGGTGGTGCGCAACTTCGGCCTTGACCCCGAGAAGTTCATCGGCTTCGCCTTCGGCTCGGGCCTGGAGCGCCTGACGATGCTGCGCTATGGCATCGACGACCTGCGCCTGTTCTTCGACGGGGATCTGCGCTTCCTCGAGCAGTTTTCATGAATATTCCAGAAAGCTGGCTGCGGGCGTTCTGTAATCCGCGCCTGTCGGGGCGCGAGCTTGCTGACAAGCTCACGATGGCCGGGGTGGAAGTCGAAAGCTACGAGCCGGTCGGCCCGAAGTTCGCGGCGCAGTTATCCGACGTGGTGGTGGGCGAAGTGCTATCGGTCGAGCGCCATCCGAGCGCCGACAAGCTCACCGTGTGCAAGGTGAAGGCGGGGAAAGAAACGGTCCAGGTCGTGTGCGGCGCGCCGAACGTGCGCGTGGGCATGAAAGCGCCCTTGGCGAAAATCGGCGCCAAGGAAATCCGCGGCGTCGAAAGCCACGGAATGCTGGCCTCGGCGCGCGAGCTCGGCCTGTCCGACGACCATTCGGGGTTGCTCGAGCTGCCGGCGGACGCAAGGCCGGGTGCCGACGTCCGCGCCGTCCTCGGCCTCGACGACCATGTGTTGACGCTCAAGCTCACCCCCAACCGCGCCGACTGCCTTTCGGTGCTCGGTATCGCGCGCGAGGTGTCCGCGCTGACCGGCGCTGCCGTGGAACTTCCCCCGCTGAAGCCGGTTGCAAAGAAGAACAACGAAAAGCACCCGGTCGGCATCAGCGCGCCGGAGGGTTGCGGGCGTTTCGCCGGGCGGGTGATCCGCAACGTGGACGCCAAAGCGCCGACCCCGGCCTGGATGCGGGAGCGGCTGGAGCGCGCAGGCCAGCGCTCGATCTCCGCGCTGGTCGACGTCACGAACTACGTGATGCTCGAGCTCGGCCGGCCGCTGCACGTCTACGACCTGGACAAGCTGCGCGGGGCGATCGACGTACGCTGGGGGAGGAAGGGCGAGAAAGTCCTGCTGCTGAACGAGCAGGAGGTCGCGGTCGACGAGAGCGTGCTTTGCATCACCGACGACTCGGGGGTCATCGGCCTGGGCGGCATCATGGGTGGCGAGACCACCAAGGCGGACGAAGGGACGAGGAACGTGTTCCTCGAGTCGGCCTTTTTCCATCCCGACGCCATCGCCGGCCGCGCGCGGCGCTACAACTTCTCGAGCGACGCCTCGCATCGCTTCGAGCGCGGCGTGGATTTCGCCAATAACGTCGACGGCATCGAGCGGGCGACCCGCCTGATCCTCGACATTTGCGGCGGCGAGCCCGGCCCGACGGTCGATAACGTGGCGCGGCTGCCCAAGCGCAAGGCGGTGACCATGCGCGTGGCGCGGGCGCAGAAGGTCATCGGCGTGCCGGTCGGCGCCAAGGACATGGCTTCGGTGTTCAAGCGATTGAGCTTCGAACACGTGTTGAAGAAGGATTCATTCACGGTCAAGCCGCCCTCGTACCGCTTCGACATCGCGATCGAGGAGGACCTGATCGAGGAGGTGGCGCGCCTCTACGGGTTCGAGCGCATCGAGGCGCATCCGCCGCGGGTCGCAGCGCGCATGCTGCCGGTGCCCGAGAGCCGAAGGTCACTGCACGCTTTGCGCGAGCGGCTGGCGGCGAGCGCCTACCGCGAGGTGATCAACTTCAGCTTCGTCGAGCCGGGGTGGGAAGCGGATTTCGCCGGCGAGTTGCCGACCCGATCCGGCTGCTGAATCCGATTGCGAGTCAGCAATCCGTCATGCGGACGTCGCTGATTGGCGGTCTTATTTCCAACATCAAATACAACCACGCTCGCAAAGTCTCCCGCATCCGCATCTTCGAAGTCGGCCGCGTCTTCCTGCGCGATCCGGCGGCGCCGGATGGTCCACTCTCCGTGGGCGGCCTGCGCCAGCCGATGCGGATCGCCGCGGCGGCGTACGGACCGGCGACCGAACAGTGGGATGCCGCCCCGCGGGCGGTGGATTTCTTCGACGTCAAAGCCGATCTGGAACAGCTGATCGCGCCGCTCGCCGCGCGCTTCGAGGCCCAATCCCATCCGGCTTTCCATCCAGGGCGTTCGGCACGCGTGCTGATCGACGGCACCGCGGCGGGATGGATCGGCGAGCTCCATCCGAAGTGGCAGCACAAGTCCGGGCTGCCGCAGGCGCCGGTGCTGTTCGAGCTGGACGCCGAGCCGATTCAGCGGCTCCCGCTCCCGCGGCCAGCGGTGCCTTCCGACCAGCCGATCGTGATCCGGGACATCTCGATGCTTTTCCGGCTGGAGACGCCGGTCCAGGCGGTCCTGGACGCCGTCCAAGCCGAAAAACCGCCGATTGTGCGCTCCTTCGGCGTGCTCAGCGTATTCCGCGGTGCGGGCGTGCCCACTAACCTAAAAAGCCTTGCGTTCCGGGTAGTTATGCAAGATACTGAACGAACCCTTACGGATGCGGAGGCAGACGCTGCCCGCGATGCGCTGGTCGCGCTGCTGAGCCGCAAATTTGCCGCAAGTCTCCGAACATAAAAGGGAATCAGGGAGCCCGTGATGACGTTGACGAAGGCCGAGCTGGCCGACCTGCTATTCGAGAAGGTCGGGCTGAACAAGCGCGAGGCCAAGGACATGGTGGAGGCGTTCTTCGAGGAGATTCGGGGCGCCCTGGAGCGCGGCGAAAGCGTCAAGCTTTCGGGGTTCGGCAACTTCCAGCTGCGCGACAAGCCGCAGCGTCCGGGCCGCAACCCGAAAACCGGCGAGGAGATTCCCATCAGCGCCCGCCGGGTGGTCACGTTCCATGCCAGCCAGAAGCTGAAGGCGATGGTCGAAAAGGCGCGCCATGGAGCCAAGCCGCAAGAAAGCTGACCTGCCGCCGATTCCGGCGAAGCGCTACTTCACCATCGGTGAAGTCAGCGAGCTTTGCGGGGTGAAGCCGCATGTGCTGCGCTACTGGGAGCAGGAATTCACCCAGCTGAAGCCGGTGAAGCGGCGCGGCAATCGCCGCTACTACCAGCATCACGAAGTGCTGCTCATCCGGCGGATCCGCGAGCTGCTGTACGAGGAAGGCTTCACCATCAGCGGAGCGCGCAATCGGCTCGACAGTGCCCGCGGTGACAATGGCCGCGTTGAGCCTGAAGAAAAAGCAGAACCGCCAGTACGGGAGGGCCGCCTTCCCCAAGTGGGAGTCGACGTGGCCGCGATCAAGCGGGAATTACGCGCGGTCCTCGACCAGTTGCAAGGGTAAAATCCGCTCTCTCGGGGCGTAGCGCAGCCTGGTAGCGTACCGGCATGGGGTGCCGGTGGTCGTGAGTTCAAATCTCACCGCCCCGACCAGTTTCGATAGCCTGACTCAACGCCGCGCATCGCTAAATACGATTAGCGCGGCCAGCGCGACCTGCCTAGGATCGGCGCCATGGACACCGGAATCTCCCCGAAAGACCGCGCCGCGATCGCCAAAGGGCTGTCGCGGCTGCTCGCCGACACCTACGTCGTCTACCTGAAGACGCATAACTTTCACTGGAACGTCGAAGGCCCGATGTTCCAGACGCTGCACCAGATGTTCATGGAGCAGTACACCGAGGCGTGGAACGCCATCGACCTCGTCGCCGAGCGCATTCGCTCCCTCGGGCACTATGCGCCGGGCACCTACCGTGAATACCTCGACCTGGCGCGCGTCAAGGAGACGCCGGGCGTGCCGAAAGCCGAGCAGATGGTGAAGCTGCTGATCGACGGGCAGGAGGCCATCGTGAAGACCGCGCGCGAGGTGCTGCCGCTCGCCGATGGCGCGAACGACGAGCCGACGCTCGACCTGCTCACGCAGCGCATGCAGGTGCATGAGAAGAACGCCTGGATGCTGCGCTCGCTGCTGAAGAAGTAGTGCATTTCGTGACTGAATTATCACAAGCGCCCGCGATCGACCCCCGTGCAGAATGGCCGCGGGGATGCACTACACGTTTGCACAGGCGCAGGACCATCTGCGGGCGGAGCTCTTCGGCCGCCAGACCGCCGAAGAAGCGCTGAGCTTCGTCGAGGCGCTCGCCGCCGAGGCGCGCAACAGCGCGGCGACGCGCGTGCTCGTCTGGGTGCGCAATTCCCGGCCGATTTTCAAGCTCGACGCGGTGCGCATTTCCGACCCGTTCAAGCAGCTCGCTGCGCGCAAAGTGCGCGTTGCGCTGCTCGCCGATTCCGAGGAGGTGCGGGCGTCGCAGCAGTACATCGAGGTCCTCGCCGCCCAGGCAGGGCGCCCGGTTGCGCGCCTTCCGCGACGAGGCGCGCGCGCTCGCCTGGCTGCGCTCGGTTTCCCCGGCTCAGTCCCAGGAATAGCGGTAGAACAGGCCGCCGCCGCTCGAGGTGCCGGTCTCGGCGCGCAGCGTCCAGCGCCGGCCGAGCGCGTAGTCGAGCTTGATCAGGTTGCTCGCCACCGCGCCGATCCCCTGCTCGTAGCTGATGTAGACGCGGTCCGAGAGGCGCTTGCCGACCGCCACGACCCGATCCGTAAGCTCGCCGCTGCCGCGTAGCGCGATCTCGTCCAGGCCGAAGCGACGTGCAATGCGGCGATCGAGCGGCACCGACTCGCCGCCGGCAAGCAGCGCGCCGGCCGCCGCCTGCAGCAGCCCGAGGTCGGCCTGCGTCGCGCCGCTCGGCGCCCGGCCAAGCACCAGCCAGGACAGCCGCTCGCCTTCGGGCACCGGTGGCTGCGACACCAGCTGAACGTTCGGTGTGCGCACCGTGCCGCTCACTTGCACCCCGGCTTCCACCGCCTGGTTGCGGCGCCAGGCCGTGATCTGCAGCGAGGGATTGTCGATCGGGCCGTCGAAGATCACCACGCCGGGATCGACCTGCAGCGTTTGGCCGTAGGCGAGGAAAGTGGCGTTGACCGTGTACAGGCGTCCGTGCGCGCGCAGCTCGCCGTCCTTCGTAGTGGAAAGGTCGACCAGCCCCGCGACCTTGCCGTCCAGTCCGTAGGCGCGCACCACCAGGTCGCTGCCGAGGTCGAGGCGCAAGTCGAGCGCGAGCGGAAGCTTCATCTTGCCCTTGGGCGGCGGCCGGTCCTGGCCGAGCACCACTACGTCGTCGCCCAGCGTGGGCAGGCGATCGCGCTCGAACTCGAAGTGCCCGCGGTCGGCGCGCAGCTCGCCCTTGAGCGAGACGCGCTCACCGTCATAGGTCAGATCGCCCTCGCCTGAAGTCACCAGGCGCATGTCCGGGCGCTCGAGGATGCCGAGCTTTTCCGCGCGCCAGCTGATCTGCGCCGTGCCCGAGCGGGCGAGGGGCAGCGTGCCGCTCGCGGTGAAGCGGCCTTCGCCGGCGCGCACCACCAGTGACTCGAGCCGCAGCCGATCGCCCTCGAGCACCGCAGCCAGGGTCCCGTCCTTGAGCGCGACGCCATAGGCGGGCAGCTCCAAGCTGAGCGCTTCTCCGGACAGCGCGCCGTGGATCACCGGCTCCTTCAGCGTGCCAGTGGCCCGCAGCGTGGCGCTGAGGCGGCCGTCTACGCGTGCGCCGTCATCCAGAAGCGGGCGCGCGAGCGTGCGCAGCTCGGCGAATTCGACTTTGCCCTGCACGGCGAGCGCCGGCGTGACTTCACCCTGCAGGACGATGCGGGCGACGCGGGCGACGATGTCCGCGCTCGCGATGGTGCGCCCGCCGGCAAAGCGGGCTTCGAGGGTCGCGCTCTGCAGCCCGAAATCGATCGCGCCGTCCGGTCCGGCAAGGCGCAGATCACCCGCGGCGCGACGCAGTCGCACCACGCCATCGATCTGGTCGGTTTTACCAAGATCCCAATCGCCGTCGATCAACAGGGTCGAGCTCAGCCGCTCGTCCAGGCCCGCGGCGACGATGAGCCATTGCGCCGGCAATCCGGCGACCTCGCCGCTCGAGGCGAGGCGCTCGGGCGACCAGGCGGCATCGCGGATCAGCAAGCGGCCTTCACCCAGCTTCGCCTCCAGCCGGCCGAGCCCGACGCGAGCCGGGGCGATGCGCAGCGGTGCCGGCGAGCCGGTGAGCTGGAGCGGATACTCGCCCGAGTTTCTCAACGCGAGGATCTCGCCGATCCAGCCGCGCGAGCCCTGCCAGCCGCCGCGTAGCCGCGCTTCGACGTCGAGCAGTAATTCGGGCGCGCGCGCGGTGATGTCGGCCTCGTGGGCGGCGAGCGTGCCTGCCGCCTTGGCCGTGACCTGCTCAAGCTCCAGCCCGCCGGGCAGCTGCAACGCCTCCGCCTGCGCCGAGAACGCCGCGCGTGGATTGTCGATCGTGCCGGTGAGCGTTCCCTGGGCGCGCACGCTTCCACCGATCGGCGTGAACTCCTCCAGGCGAGGCGCGTCGAGGGTGAAGGCGAGCGAGTCTCCCGGCCGGCCATAAGCGCCGCGCGCGGTCAGCCGGTTGGCGCCCAGGCGCAGATCGGCGTCGGCCTGCGTCACCCGCTCGCCGGTGATGCGCGCGTTACCGGCGCTGCGGAAGGTGTGCGCATAAAGCGTGCTGTCCTGCAGATCCCACTTCAAGTCGATCTGACGCGGATTGAGCCGGCCGGCCGCGCTCACTGCGCCCGAAAGGGAGCCCGCGGGATAGTCGCCGATCTTCGCCGGGTCGAAGCGCTGCACCTGGAGCCGCGCATCGAACGCCATGGTGCCATCGAGGCGCACCTTGCCCGTGCCGCTCACCTCGCCGCCTTCGGCAAGCGCGCGCAGCTCCTGGACCTCGAGCTCGTCGCCGATGCGCACCACCTCCGCGGTGAGGCCGATGCCTTCCTGCGTCAGGCTGCCGCGCGCCCATTGCCGCTTGCCATCGATGCGTAGTTGCAGTGGACCGCTCAGCGCGGTCTTGCGCAGCCGCGTGTGCATCGCGCGCAGATCGATGGCCGAGGCCACCAGCTTGGCATTGACGGTGGAGGCCTGCAGCTCGGCGTCGCCGGTCATCGTGCCGCCGCCGTGCAGGGCGGCGCGCGCCTGCGACAGGCGCATCGAGCTGAAGTCGGTGAGGAATCGCGTTTCCAGCCGCACCACCGGCAGGCGCTCCGCGTCGAGCGCGCCCGCGGCCGCATTCGTCGCCGACAGCGTGCCGGCCAGCGCACCACCGGCAGTGGGCGTGGCCTTGAGCGTTGCGCTGAGCGCGGTGTGCGGCAGGCTGGCGTCGACGCGCGCGAGGTCCACCGGGCCGGCCTGGCCTTCGAGCGACTCCAGCTTCTGCGGCAAGAAAGGAGTGAGGACCGCGTGCGCCTGAGCCGGCACGCCCGCCACCGTGGCGCTCGCCTTGGCCTCGATGCGCTCGAGGGTGCCGGCGAGCTCGAGCGTGCCGCGTGTCGGAAAGCGCTCGTCGGGGTAGGAAAGCGACGCGGAAAGCGCCACCTTTTCGCCGAGGATGGCCTGCGCGATCACCACCTCGCGCACCACGTAGCGCGCGTCGCCCCGGCGCACGATGACTTCATCGACCCGCGCATCGCCCAGATGAAGGCGCAGCGGCAACTCGGGCGCCTTCGCCGCCGCCGGGCGCTCGCTCGGCGCGAGTTCGATGTGCAGCGAGCCGATGCGCAGCGGCTCGATCGTCAGGCGCCCGCCGAGCAGCGCGGCAAGGTGCGCGCGCAGGCTGACCTGGTCTGCCTGGATGCGCACATCGTCGGCGGTGTAGACCAGCCGGTCCGCGCTCATCTCGCCCGCCAGCCGCCCGCGCAGGTTATCGAACGCGAGCTGCTTGCTTGCCTGCGCCGCGGCCCAATGCAGTCCCGATTCGGTGCCCACCAGCCAGCCAACGGCGGCCGCCGCGGCGACCAGCACGGTTGCCAGCACGGCAACGACGACGTAGAGCCACTTCATTTCAGAAGGTATAGCCGACGGAGAAGTGGATGCGGAATTCGCTGGTCTCCTCGCCGTAGGCGAGGTCGGCGCGGATCGGCCCGATCGGCGTGCGGAAGCGTGCCCCGAGGCCGTAGCCTAGCGCGGGGTTGAAGCTCGTGCCCTCGTCCCAGGCGTTGCCGGCGTCGAGGAAGGTTGCAAGCCCCCAGCTTTCGCCGATCCAGTGCGTGTACTCGACCGAGCCGACGGCGAGGCGCCGGCCGCCGACGATGGCGTCGCCCTGGCGCACGCCGAGGCTTTCGAAGGCATACCCGCGCACCGTCTGGTCGCCGCCGGTGCGGAACAGGAACGTGGTGGGGATCCCCGCGCGCGTCTCGGACGCCACCATGCCGGCCTGGCCGCGCATCAGCAAATCGCCGCTGCGGCCGATGGCGAGCAACACCGACGCGCTGGCGAACACCCGCAGGAAGCGCTGCGACGATAGGCCCGGCAGGCCGCCGCCGATCTCGACCGAGCCGAGGAAACCTTCGCGCGGCAGGACCAGATCATCGGTTTCGCGGAACGCGTGGCGATAGCCAAGGTAGAGCGCGTGGCGGTTGTCGGTGACGTCGCCGGCGACGCGCTGCTCCTCCAGGTGCGCCGAGACCAGGATCGCGGTGGGCGCGAGGCGCACGTAGCGGTTGAACGCCATGCCGACCGCGAGCTCGCGCGTGGTCTCGTTCTGGATGTCCTGCTGCCGGGCGCGCGAGAAGATGCTGTTCCAGCGTGCCTCCGGCCTGGGCGGCGAGTCGAAGTCGAACTGCACCTGCTGCGTGTTCTCGTCCACGCGCAGCCCGGTCTTGAAGCGCCACGCGGAGTCGAAGATGTCCTGGTTGCTGTAGCGCAGCTCGACGCGCGGCCCGGCGTCGGTGGTGTAGCTCACGCCGGTCTCGATGTCCTGCGACGACGCCTCGATCACCGCCACGCGCAGCGGTGCGGCGTCGGCGAGCAGCGGATGGGTGTCGATGTCGGCCTGCACGCTGGCGAAATAGCCGCTTTCCAGCAGGCGGCGCTGGTAGGCGATGACCAGGTCGCGATCGTAGGTCGCGCCGGGCTTGATCGGGCTCAGGTTCTCGGCAACCGCGTCCGGGTAGCGCTTCAAACCGGTGACGCGCACCGCGCCGAAGCGGAACGCCGGGCCGCTCGCCAGCTCGATCTCGAGACGCGCCTCCCGCGTCACCGGATCGATCACGGCGCGGCTGTCGGCGACGCGCGCCGCGGCGTAGCGCCAGCTCGCCAGCTTGCGCGCGGCCTCGCGCTTCGCGGCGTCCCAGTCGGCCTGGCGAAACGGCTCGCCGCGGCGCAGGCGCCAGCTCTCCCGCACCTCCTTGAACCGGTACTGCGCCTCGCGGTCCTGGGTAGCCGGGCCGCTGAAGCGGATCTCCACGTGGGCGACGCGCGTGCGCGGGCCAGGCTCGACTTTCAGCGTGACTTTCCATTCGGGCGGCGTCTCGTCGATGCGCGTTTCCACCTTCGCCGAGAAGTAGCCCTCGGTCGCGGCCGCTTCACGCGCCTCGCGTTCGGCGTCCTTGACCAGCCGGCGCAGCTGCTCGGGGTTCATTTGCGGGTCGTTCTGCCAGCGCGCGAGATTCAAGCCCTTGCGCAGCGTGCCGGCGAGCTCGCGCGGCGCCTCCACCTCGAGGCGGTAGCGCAAGCCCTGCGCGTCCACGGCTTGCGCCAGAAACAATGCCAGCAACGCCACTGCCACGCGCACGCCCGTTAGACAGCGGGCATCGGGTCTGTTCAAATCCAAGAGGGTGAGAATCTTAGTTTCCAACGACGACGGCTACTTCGCGCCGGGCATTACACTCCTTGCCGAGGCCCTGCGCCAGTTGGGGGATGTCACCGTGGTCGCGCCGGAGCGCGACCGCTCCGGCGCCTCGAACTCGCTGACCCTCGACCGGCCGCTGACCGTCCGCCGGGCGCCGAACGGCTACTTCTCGGTGAACGGCACGCCGACCGACTGCGTGCATATCGCCGTCACCGGCCTGCTCGACTTCACGCCCGACCTCATCGTCTCCGGCGTCAACCTGGGCGCCAACATGGGCGACGACACGATTTATTCCGGCACCGTCGCCGCCGCCGCCGAGGGCTACCTGCTCGGCATCCCGTCGGTCGCCCTTTCGCTCACCAGCAAGGCCGGCGAGCATTTCGAGACCGCGATCGGCGTCGCGCTCGAGATCGTCGGCCGGCTGGGGCGTGCGCCCTTCGGCGAGCCGGTGCTGCTCAACGTCAACATTCCCGACGTCGAAGCCGCGCGGGTGCGCGGCTTCGAGGTCACGCGCCTGGGCAAGCGGCACAAGGCCGAGCCGGTGGTCAAGCTGCAGACCCCGCGCGGCGAAACCGCGTTCTGGATCGGTCCGGCCGGCGGCGCGCAGGATGCCGGCCCGGGCACCGACTTTCACGCGGTCGAGGCGCATCGCGTCTCGGTCACGCCGCTGCGCATGGATCTTACGCACCAGAACCAGCTCGCCACCGCCCGGGAATGGCTGCAACGTTGAAAAACACCGCGGGCATCGGAATGACCTCGCAGCGCACGCGCGCACGCATGGTCGAGCGCCTGCGCGAGCAAGGCATCCGCGACGCGCGCGTGCTCGCGGCCATGGGGTCGGTGGCCCGGCACCTGTTCGTCGAGGAGGCCCTTGCCAGCCGTGCGTACGAGGACACCGCGCTGCCGATCGGCTTCGGCCAGACCATCTCGCAGCCCTATGTGGTGGCGCGGATGGCAGAGGTGTTGTTGGAGAAAGCGCAACCCAAAAAGCTGCTCGAAATCGGCACCGGATGCGGCTACCAGGCGGCGGTGCTGGCGCAGCTCTTCCCCGAGGTGTACTCGATCGAGCGCATCAAGGGCTTGCACGAGCGCGCGCGCGCCAACCTGCTCGGGCTGCGCCTGAAGAACCTGCGCCTCGCGCACGGCGACGGCTACGCCGGGCTGGAAAAGGCCGCCCCGTTCGATTCGATCATCCTCGCAGCATCGCCGCGCGAAGTGCCGGATGCCCTGCGTCGCCAGCTCGCGGCCGGTGGGCGCATGGTATTGCCGCTCGAATCCAGGGGCACGCAGCGCCTCGTGCTGATCGAGCGCAACGGCCGCGGCTTTCTCGAGTCGGTGCTCGATGCGGTGCGCTTCGTACCGATGACGGCGGGTAAGGCATGAGGGCATTCGTGCTCATCACTACGTTAGCCGCGCTCGCCGCGGGCTGCTCGCCGGCGCGCGGCCCGGCGCCGGTGGAAGATCGGCGTGCGACGCGCGTGGCGACGCCAGCCGCAAAGCCGCCGGCAGCGAAAGCGCCTGCCAGCGGCGGAGCGCCGGTGGCAACGGCTGATGGTTTCTACACGGTGAGGCGCGGCGACACGCTCTACAGCATCGCGCTCGAGCACGGCGCGGATTACCGCGAAGTCGCGCAGTGGAACTCGCTCGACGATCCGTCAAAGCTGAGCGTCGGCCAGGTGCTGCGCGTGACGGCACCGGCGCAGCAGGCGGTGCAGGTGGGCAGCGGGCCGGCCGGGTCGGGAAAGATCGAATCGCGCCCGCTCGGCTCCACGACCCCGCAACAGCCCCAAAAACCGGCAACGGTCGCGCGAGAAGAGCCCCGCTTGCTGGAGGCGCAGCCGCTGCAATTCGCCTGGCCGGCGAAAGGCAAAGTGCTCGCCGGCTTCGCCGAGCCGCGCCGCAAGGGCATCGATATCGACGGCAAGCTCGGCGATCCGGTGATCGCCGCGGCGGCCGGGCGCGTCACCTACGTGGGCAGCGGCATCCCGGGACTGGGCAAGCTGGTCGTGATCCGCCACGACCAGGGCTACCTCACCGTCTACGCGCACAACAAAGACATCCTGGTGAAAGAGCAGCAGAGCGTGACGCGCGGCCAGAAGATCGCCGAGCTCGGTGCGAGCGACGCCGAGCGCCCCAAGCTCCATTTCCAGATCCGCAAGGGCGCGGCCGCGGTCGACCCGCTGCTTTACCTGCCGAAGTCGTAGCTCTTGCGCAGCGCGCGCGCCAGGTCGGCGACCGCGGCGGCGTAGAACGCACTGCGGTTGTAGCGCGTGATGACGTAGAAATTGCGCAGCGCGACGCGAAAGTCGCTCGGCCGCTCGGCGCTCGCGAGCTCGACCAGCACCACCTGCGCCCCGGCGGGCTGCGGCGAATCGAATTCGATCCCGGCTTCGCGCAACGCCAGCAGCGAATGCTTCGGCTCCAGGCCTTCGGCGAACGGCCGCCAGGCGTCGCCGGCGACGCGCGCGTCGAGCAGCACGTCCGCGTCGCGTTGCCAGCCGTGGACCTTGAGGAAATTCGCCACGCTACCGATCGAGTCGACACGCCCTTTCTGCAGGTCGATGCGCCCGTTGCCGTCAAAATCGACGGCGTAGGCGCGCGTGCTGCTCGGCATGAACTGCGGCAGGCCGATGGCGCCGGCGTACGAGCCCTTGACCGAGAACACATCCACGCCGGCGGCGCGCGCGAACAGCAGGTACTGCTCGAGCTCGTTGCGGAAAAAACCCGCGCGCGGCGGGTAATCGAAAGCGAGCGTGGTGAGCGCGTCGATCACGCGCCAGTTGCCGGTGTTGCGGCCGTAAAAGGTCTCGACGCCGATGATCGCCACGACGTACTCCGGCGGCACGCCGTATTTCTTCTCGGCCCGCTCCAGGGTATTGCGGTATTTCTTCCAGAACTCCAAGCCCTCGTTGACGCGCCGCTCGGTGAGCAGGGCGCTGCGGTATTCCTCCCACGTGCGTACGCGCTCGGCCGGGCGGCTGATCGCCTCGAGCACCGGTTGCGCGCGCTGCGCTTTCTTGAACACGCGCTTGAGCTCGGCCTCGACGAAGCCGTGGCGCTTCACCAGCTCGCGCATAAAGGCCTGTACTTCGGCGCGCTCGGCATAGGAGCCCCACGCCGTGGCGGGCAACAGCAGCAGCAGGAGGAAAAGGCGGATCAAAGCTCGCGCACCAGCTTGCGCAGGCGCGTGGCGCCGCCCGCGCTCGGCTGCGCGCCGTAGCGCAAGCCGATGTACAGGGCGCCGATGCGCAGGATGCTGGTGCGCGCGGCCGGGATGGCGCGCGCCGCGCGCGCGGCGTAGTCGCGCGGCCCCTCGTGCGCCGCGCGCTCGACGCCGCGCTTGGCGAGCTTCTGGCAGAAAGCGCGCCACGCGCGCTGCACCGGGTCCGGGCGCGCCAGCCGCCGCAGCGACCAGGCGAGCAGGATGAGCGTCATCACGCCGAGGAAGCTGAAGAGCGCCGCCGTGAGTGTGCGCCAGTCGGCTTCGCGGATGCCGGCAAGGCTCATCAGCTCGCGCTGGCGCTCCGGGTTGTAGCCGAGCACCCACACGTTCCACTTGTGCGCCACCGCCTCCCAGCGATCGCGCGCGCCGCGCAGCCATTCGAGCTGCGGGCGCATCATCAGCGGCAGCGCCGCGCTTTGCGGCACGGCGCGGGCAAGGCCGTTCTCCACCCGCCCCGGCACCGCGGCCGCGGTCGGGTCGATGCGCACCCAGCCGCGCTGGCCGAGGAACACTTCCGCCCAGGCGTGCGCGTCGGACTGGCGCACGGTGATGATGTTGTCCACCGGATTGAGCTCGCCCCCCTGGTAGCCGGTGACCACGCGCGACGGGATGCCGGCGGCGCGCATGAGGAACACGAACGCCGACGAGAAGTGCTCGCAGAAGCCCTCGCGCGTGACGAACAGGAAGTCGTCGACCGAATGGCTGCCGAGCAGGGCCGGCTCGAGCGTGTAGGCGTAGCGGCCCTGCCGCAGGAATTCGATGGCGCGCGCGAGTACCGCCTCGTCGCCGGCGGATTCGGCGCGCCACTGCGCGGCGAGCGCGGTGGCGCGGGGGTTGAATCCGGGCGGCACGCGCAGCGCGCGGCGCAGGTTGCCCTCGTTGTCGCCCGCCTGCGGCTCGGGTTCGATGACCGAGTCCAGGTCATAGCGCAGGCGCTCGCGCACCGGCGAATTGGAGATCACCTGGCCGTCGTGGCTGACGCGTGCGCGCTCCGGCAGCGTGGCGGCGGTTTCCAGCGCGAACAGCCAGTGGCGGTTGTGCGGCTCGATCACCACCTCGTAGCGGTAGGTGGCGCGCCCGCCGCGCGGCGGCGTGAAGTCCACCAGGTAGTTCGGCCCCAGGGTCCAGGTGCGGCCGTCGAAATTCCACAGCACGGGGCCGCGCCAGTAGCGCAGCGCCGAGGGCGGCGAGCTGCCCTGGAACTCGGCGCGAAACGCGATGGCGTCGGATTGCGCGAGGCTCGCGAGGTTGCCGGGGCTCATGGTGTCGGAAAGCCCGGTCATGCCGGCATACGCATCCTGCGGCAGGCCCCACAACGGCCCCTGCACGCGCGGGAACAGCAGGAACAGGACCAGCGCGGCGGGCGCCGCATGGGCGAGGAGCAGGCCGGCGGTGCGCACGTTGTCGCGTAGCGCGCGCTGCGGCGCGCTGAAGCCGATCAGCGTGGTCGTGATCACGACCAGCGCCACACCCGCGAGCGCGGCGATCGGAATCGTTTGCGTGTAGAGGAAGTTGGTGATGATCAGGAAATAGCCGAGGAACCCGGCGACCGCGGCATCGCGGTGGCTGCGCGTCTCGAGCAGCTTCAGGCCCGAGAACAGCATCAGCAGCAGGATGCCGGACTGGCGGCCGAACAGCGTGCGGTACTCGAGCCACACGCCGAGCATCGCCACGGCCGCAACGCCGAGCACCAGCCAGCGCGACGGCAGCGGCGCGCGGTTGAGCACGAAGTAAAGGCGCCAGCCGTACAGGCATAGCGTGAGCAGCGTCAGCCACCACGGCGCGCGCATCGCATGCGGCGTGATGACCAGCACCAGCGAGGCGATGAGCCACGTCAGGTCGCGCGCGGTGACCTGGCGCAATTCCGGCGCCAGCGGATGCGGCGTCATTTCACCCCGTAGAGCGCAAGCGCCTGCAGGCAACCGGCGCGGTGCGCGTCGCCGCGCCCGGGCGCGATCTCCACGCCGGGCAGGCGCAGGCCGTAGTGCGCGCCGGCGCGGTCGGCGGCGAGGATCCAGCCGGCCAACCGGGACAGGATTTGTTCCAGACTCAGACCATGGGGAAGCAGCCGGGCGTCAAGCCACAGCTCGGCCGCGGCGTCGCCGGCGAATTGCTTGGTGAGCAGCTTGTCTCGGCGTGCCGCCGCTTTCCAGGCGATGTGGCGCGGCGAGTCCGAGCTCTGGTAGTCGCGCAGGCCGGCGAAGTCGTCGCTGCCGGGCGTGGGGGCGTGGATCGCGCCCGCCATCGCTTCGCCGGTGAACGGCGGCAACGGCGAGCGCTCGGGGCGCGGGTACACCAGGCAGCGCGCCTCGGGCTCGATGTAGCTCCACGCGCGGAACAGCCCGAGCGGGAAACGGGTCTCGAGCATCACGCGGCCCAGCGGCAGCCAGCCGCGCCGCGTCGCCGGCGCGGCGAGCACGGCCTCGGCAATGCCGCCGCCCGGGATGTCCACCACGAGCTGCGAGCCCGAGGCGACGTGGCGGGTGAGGATCGCGGGCCGGTCGAACGCGCCGCGGCCGTCGAGGTAGAGCCGAAACTGCGCCGACTCGCCGGCGAACACCGGCTCGGCGCGCCCGGCGCTGATGGCGATGCGCGCGAGGTTGCGGGCGGTATGCACCATGCCGGCGACGCCGAGCCCGGCGAGCAGGAAGGTGAGCGCGAAGCCGAGCGAGAGCGCGTAGTTGATCGAGCCGACCAGCAGCACGGCCAGCACGCCGGCGAAGATCCAGCCCAGGCGCGCGGGCACGATATACACCCGCCGGTGGACCAGCACCACGGTGCCCCGCTCGGGCGGGGTGAAGCCGTAGAGCCAGTTGGCGAAGCGCGGATGGCGCTCGAGCAGGCCGCTAATCACGCGGTAGGTCCATCGTATTTCCAGCGCCCGCGCCAGGCGGACAGCACGAGATTCGGGTACTCCGCCTTGCCCAGGCTGCCGTTGTAGCGGCCCAGCGCGCGGAAATAGTCGCCCTTCTCGATGTCGAGGTAGTGCCGCAGGATGGCGCAGCCGTAGGCGAGGTTGGTCCGCAAGTGGAACAGATTATGGCCCGGCTGCCCGATCAGGTTCACCCAGAAAGGCATCACCTGCATATAGCCGCGCGCTCCGGCGCGCGACACCGCGTACTTGCGGAAGGCGCTCTCCACCTCGATCACGCCGAGCACCAGCTGCGGGTCGAGGCGCGCGCGCGTCGCCTCGTACTGCACCGCGCGCAGCAGCTCGAGGCGCTGCTGGCGGTCGGGGATGCGCCGTTCCAGGCGCTGGTCCATCTCCGCGAGCCAGCGCTGGCCGTCGGCCGCGGAGCGGAAGTGCATGGTCGCGGGCGCGCGGTCGGCCACCATGCGCGACAGGCGCCCGCGCACGCTGTCGGCGAGGGGCTCGTAGATCTGCGCCCCTCCGAGAGCCGCGGGCGGCCAGGCGAGGAGGAGAAGGAGGGAGAGGAGCGGGGCCCTCATCCAGCGGCGAGCCGCTCCTTCAGGAACGCCACCACGCCGGCGAGCGGCAAATCCTGCGGCTTCTCGTCGCGGCGTCCCTTGTACTCCGCGTTGCCGGCGGCGAGCCCGCGCTCGGACAGCACGAGGCGGTGCGGAATGCCGATCAGCTCCATGTCGGCGAACAGCACGCCGGGGCGCTCGTCCCGATCGTCCATCAGCACATCGACGCCTGCTTCCAGCAATTGGGCGTGCAGGCGGTCCGCGGCCTCGCGCACCTGGTTGCTCTTGTGGTAGCCGATCGGCACCAGGCTCGCTTCGAATGGCGCGATCGGCGCGGGAAACACGATGCCGCGCGCATCATGGTTCTGCTCGATCGCGGCCGCGACGATGCGCGTGACCCCGATGCCGTAGCAGCCCATTTCAAAGGGATGCGGCGCGCCATCCTCGCCGAGGAAAGTCGCTTTCATGGCTTCGGAATATTTCGTGCGCAGCTGGAAGATATGTCCGACCTCGATGCCGCGCGCGATCTCGAGGATGCCCTTGCCGTCGGGGCTCGGGTCGCCGGCCACGACGTTGCGCAGGTCGGCCACCTGCGGCTCGGGCAGGTCGCGGCCCCAGTTCACGCCGGCGAGGTGAAAGCCTTCCTCGTTGGCGCCGCAGACGAAATCGCTCATCGCCGCGACCGTGCGATCGGCGAGCACTTTCACCTCCTGCAAGCCCACCGGGCCGATATAGCCCGGCTTGCAGTGCAGCGCCGCCACGATTTCCTTTTCGGAAGCGAAGCGGAACGCGCCGATCGCCTTTTGCGTCTTGATCTCGTTCAGCGCATGGTCGCCGCGCACCAGCAGCAGGTGGAAGGTCGCGTCCTGCATCACGGCGATCGACTTCACGGTTTTCTGGAGCGGGAGCTTGAGCAGCTGCGCCACGTCCTCGCAGGTTGCCTTGCCTGGGGTTGGCACCTTGCGCATTTCCTGCGTGGGCGCAGCGCGTTTTTCCCGGCTGATGCCTTCGGCCAGCTCGACGTTGGCCGCATAGTCCGACTGCGGACAGAAAGCGATCGCATCCTCGCCGGACTCCGCGAGGACGTGGAATTCGTGCGATCCGGTGCCGCCGATGGCGCCGGTGTCCGCGGCGACGTCGCGGAACTGCAGGCCGAGCCGGGTGAAGATGCGCGTGTAGGTGTCGTGCATGTTGCGGTACTCGCGCTGCAGGTCGGCGTAGTCGGCGTGGAACGAGTAGCCGTCCTTCATCACGAACTCGCGCCCGCGCATGATGCCGAAGCGCGGCCGGCGCTCGTCGCGGAACTTGGTCTGGATCTGGAAGAAGTGCACCGGCAGGCGCCGGTAGCTCTTCAGCTCGGCGCGCGCGAGGTCGGTGATCGCCTCCTCCGAGGTCGGCTGGATGACGAAGTCGCGCTCGTGGCGGTCCTTCAAGCGCAGCAGCTCCGGGCCGTACGCCTGCCAGCGGCCCGATTCCTGCCACAGCTCGGCCGGCTGCACCACCGGCATGGCGAGCTCCACCGCGCCGGCGCGGTTCATCTCGCGGCGCACGATTTGCTCCACTTTGCGCAGCACGCGCATGCCGAGCGGCAGCCAGGTGTAGATCCCGGCCGAGACGCGGCGGATGATGCCGGCGCGCAGCATCAGCCGGTGGCTGATGACTTCGGCCTCCGCCGGCACTTCCTTCTGCGTGGAAATGAAGAATTTGGATGTTTTCATGGAAGCGCCACTAGCGTTGTGCTCTGCACCGGCGCATTTTGCCGGTCGTTGTCTTTGTCAGTGGGCTGTGGAAAAATCGTCGGAGATTCTAACTTGAGGCGTGCTGCGGTGCTCGACAAGGAAGGCTACCGGCCGAACGTCGGCATCATCCTGGCCAACCAGAAGAACGAAGTCTTCTGGGGCAAGCGCGTGCACCAGCACGCCTGGCAGTTTCCCCAGGGCGGCATCAAGGGCGGCGAGACCCCGCTGCAGGCCATGTACCGCGAGCTGGAGGAAGAGATCGGCCTGCAGCGCGCTCACGTGCGCATTCTCGGGCGCACGCGCGAGTGGCTGCGCTACGAAGTGCCGGAAAAGTGGGCGCGCCGCCAGCGCGAAGCCAAGGGCGCCTGCCTACCGCGGCCAGAAGCAGATCTGGTTCCTGCTGCGCATGGTCGGTCGCGACTGCGACGTCAAGCTGCGGGCGAGCGGGCATCCCGAGTTCGATGCCTGGCGCTGGCACGATTACTGGGTGCCGCTCGACCTGGTGATCGATTTCAAGCGCGAGGTCTATCGCGAGGCGCTGAGCGAGCTGCACCGCTATCTCGCCGCCGACCGGCGCAGCGGCGCCGCGGCGGAAGCCGGCCACTAGCCGCCCATGATCGCCAGGGAGTCGCTGCTGTCGCTCGAAGCCTATGCCCGGGAGCGCAAGGCGTTCCGCTCGCGGGTGATGGAGCATAAGAAGGTGCGCACCCTGCACATCGGCGGCCACGTCACGCTGCAGTTCGAGGACGAGCTGCTGATCCGCTACCAGATCCAGGAGATGCTGCGCATCGAGCGCATCTTCGAGGACGCCGGAATTCAGGGCGAGCTCGACGCCTACAACCCGTTGCTGCCCGACGGCGGCAACTGGAAGGCGACGATGTTCATCGAATATCCCGACGTCGAGGAGCGCCGGCGCATGCTCGAGCGCCTGAAGGGCATCGAGCGCCGCACCTGGGTGCAAGTCGAGGGCAGCGAGCGCATCTTCGCCATCGCCGACGAGGACTTGGAGCGCGAAACCGAGGAGAAGACCGCGGCGGTGCATTTCGTGCGCTTCGAGGTGCCGCCGGCGGCGCGCGAAGCGTTGCGGCGCGGGGCGCGGCTCACGATTGGCGTCGATCACCCGGAATACCGGGTCTCGGCCGAGCCCTCGCCGGCGCAGCGCGCGGCCTTGCTCGCCGACCTTGCGTGACGGGTCCCCTGGACCCCGCGGTCGTCTGGGCGGTGACCGGGCTGGTGCTGGTGATCGTCGAGCTCCTCACCGGCACGTTCTACCTGCTGATGCTTGGCGTCGCGGCCTTCGGCGCCGCGCTCGCGGCATGGCTCGGGCTCCAGTTCTCCGGTCAGGCCATCGTCGCGGTCGCCATCAGCGCGATCGGCTGCTACGGGGTGCACGTCTACAAGGCGCGGAACCGCGCGCAGCAGATGGCGCCGATCGATGCCGGGATGCCGGCGAGCTTCGAGGGCTGGCTCGATGTCGGGGGGCGCCTCGCCAGAGTGCGATACCGGGGCGCGAGCTGGGAGGCTCGCGTCGAAGGCCTGGAAGCAGTCGAGCCGGGCGCTATGCTCTATGTGCTGGACACCGACGGCAATACGCTGCGCGTAGCCAAGAATCGGCCGGTCTAGAAGGATAGGGAGGGTAAATGCTCTGGAAGCTCGCGATTGCGGTGGGCGCGGCCGTGGCCGCGTCCTTCGTCCCGGTTCTGGCCAAGTACTGGTTCTGGATCCTGCTGCTCGGCCTGGTGATCGCCTTCGTCATCGAGGGCGTGCGCATCGTGCCGCAGCAGAGCGCGTGGGTGGTCGAGCGGCTCGGCCGCTTCCACGGGACGCTCGAGCCCGGGCTGAACCTGATCATCCCGTTTCTCGATCGCGTCGCGTACGTGCACTCGCTCAAGGAGGTGCCGCTCGACGTTCCCGAGCAGATCTGCATAACCAAGGACAACACCCAGCTTACGGTCGACGGCATCCTCTACTACCAGGTCACCGACCCGCGGCTCGCGTCGTACGGCTCGTCGAACTACGTCGCGGCGATCAGCCAGCTTGCCCAGACCACGCTGCGCAGCGAGATCGGCAAGATGGAGCTCGACAAGACCTTCGAGTCGCGCGACGACATCAACCGCCAGATCGTGCACTCGCTCGACGAGGCCGGGCGCAACTGGGGCATCAAAGTGCTGCGCTACGAGATCAAGAGCCTCACGCCGCCCGAGACGATCTTGCGCGCGATGCAGGCCCAGATCACCGCCGAACGCGAGAAGCGCGCGCTGATCGCGAAGTCGGAAGGCCAGCGCCAGGAAGAGATCAACCTTGCCGATGGCGAGAAGCAGGCCGCGGTCCTCAGGTCCGAAGGCGAGAAGCAGGCCGCGATCAACAAGGCGCAGGGCGATGCGACGGCGATCCGGGTGATTGCCGAGGCGAACGCCGCGGCGGTGCGGGCGGTGGCCGAGGCGATCGGCGACAAGGGCGGCATGGACGCGGCGAACCTGAAAGTGGCGCAACAGTACGTCGACGCTTTCGCGCACCTCGCAAAAGCCTCCAACACGTTGATTCTTCCGGCTAATGCGGGCGACGTGGCGGGCATGGTGGCCACCGCAATGACGGTGCTCCACAAGACGCGCCAGGACCAGGCGGCCGCCAAGGCCTGATATAGCGATAGTCTTAGTGGACTATGGCGAAGTAACTACAAGAGGATGGAAAGATCCGTGCGAAAGTCGCATGATCCCTACCTGTGTAGAGCAGCTTCTACACCGAGCAGGTAGGTGGCCAGCACGCTGTTAGCAGCCCCAGTCCGAGAGACCGAGCGGTTCAGGCCCGGTCCACGGTAGGGCCAAACAAAGTGTAGTCGCTGCTTGATCGCCGCTTGAGAGGCAGTTCCGGAGGGCGCAGCTAGCGGCTGCGCCCTCTTTCATTTCAGGGATCCATTCTGCGGATGCGAAGCGCGGGCACGCTATCGCCGCGCGCCGTGTCACATTGTCGCGTTTCCCGGAATTGCCGTTAAATCGCCGGGCGACGTCGCGGCGCGACGACGCGGCAGCTGAACGGCGACCAAGCTACTCGACCGTGACGCCCGCGCGCTTCACCACCGGGCCCCACTTTGCGATTTCCGCTTTCACATAGGCATGAAACTGCTCGGGGGTCCCCTGGACGAGATCGGCGCCGCGTTCGCCGAGCTTTTCCCGCACCTCGGCGGACTGGGTGGCGCGGTTCTGCGCCTGGTTCAGCTTGTCCACGATCTCGCGCGGCGTCTTCGCCGGCGCGGCGAGGCCGAACCACGCCGTAACTTCGTAGCCTTTCAAGCCGACCTCGTCGAGGGTTGGCAGCTCGGGCATCGCCTTGCTGCGAGTGCGGCTGGTGACGGCGAGCGCGCGCACCTTACCCGACTTGATGTGCGGCACCTGCGGCGGCAGGTTGTCGAACATGAGCTGGGTCTCGTTGGCGAGCATCGCGGTCTGCGCCGGGCCGCTGCCGCGGAACGGAATGTGCACGACGAAGGTGCCGGTCATGGCTTTGAAGAGCTCCATCGACATTTGTGGCGAGGTGCCGTAGCCGGGCGAAGCGTAGTTCAGCCTGCCGGGATTCTTCCTCAGGTGCGCGATCAGCTCGGGCACCGAACTGGCGGGGATCGACGGATGCACCACGAGCACGTTCGGCACGGTGCCGTAGAGCCCGACGAAGGCGAAGTCGTTCAACGGGTGATAGCTCAGCTTGGCGTAGAGATGCGGGCTGATGCCGAACGAAGGGTTCGCCATCACCACGGTGTAGCCGTCAGGTGCGGCGCGCGCCACCGCCTCTGCGCCGACGTTGCCGCCGGCGCCCGAGCGGTTGTCGACCAGCACGCTTTGCCCCAGCTCCTTCCCCAGCGCCGGGGCGAGAAAACGCGCCACGATATCGATTAGGCCTCCGGGCGGATATGGCACCACGATGGTGACCGGGCGTGCAGGATAGGCCTGCGACCAGGCGAGCAGCGGCGCCCACAGGGCGGCGGCGATCACTGCGCAAGCGTGTTTCATGGGCTGCTCCTCAGTCGACCTTGGCGCCGGATTCCCTGACGATCTTGCCGAGCCGCGGGATTTCGGCGCGCATGAACGCGCTGAGCTCCTCGGGCGAGATGCCGCCGGCGTCCAGGCCGAGGTCCTGCAGCTTCTTCGCGTTGTCCGGCGCGCGCAGGATCTTCACCACGTCGCCGTGCAGGCGCGTGACGATCTCCTTCGGCGTGCCGGCGGGGGCGTACATCGCCTGCCAGGAGCTGATGTCGTACCCGGCTAGCCCGGCCTCGGCCATCGTCGGCACTTCGGGCGCGACGAAGGAGCGCTTTGACGAGGTCACGGCAAGCGCCTTCAGCTTGCCCGCCTTCACCTGAGGATATGCGGTGGTGATGTTCTCGAAGCTGAGCTGGATCTGCCCGGCGAGCAGGTCCGGGATCATCGGGCCGCTGCCCTTGTACGGAATGTGCTGCATCTGCGTGCCGGTCATGATCTTGAACAGCTCGCCCGAGATGTGCTGCGAGGTGCCGTTGCCCGCGGAGCCGAAGCTGTACTTGTTGGGATTCGCCTTGAGCTGCGCCACCAGAGCTCGCACCGAGTCCGCGTTGACGCTCGGGTGCACGATCAGCATATTCGGCAGCGAGGCGAGCAGCGTGATCGGCGCGAAGTCCTTGAGCGGGTCGTACGGCAGCTTGGAATAGAGGCTGGCGTTGATCGCGTGCGAGCTGATGGTGCCGCCGCACAGCGTGTAGCCGTCGGGCGCTGCACGGGCACATTCGGCGGCGCCGATCGAGCCGGCCTGGCCGGGTTTGTTCTCCACCACCACGGGCTGCCCGAGGGAGTTGGTCAGCCCGGCACCGACCATGCGGCCCAGGATATCGGTGGTGCCGCCGGGAGCAAAATTCACGATGTATTTGATGGGCTTGGTGGGCCACGCCTGCGCAACGGCGTGGGACGGGAACGCGGCGGGGACTGCCAGCGCTAGGACGCAAAGAAAGGCGCGGATCGACATTGCTCCTCCTCAGGAAGACATGAAAGCCTAGACCACCCGCGTCAGCACCGGTTTGCCGGCGAAGTGGCGCCGCAGGTTCTCGACCTGCAGGTCGCCCATCGCCTTGCGCGTTTCCACGGTGGCGCTGGCGACGTGCGGGAACAGCACGGCGTTGTCGAGCGTGAAGAACTCCGGCGGCACGCGCGGCTCGTCGGCGAACACGTCGAGGCCGGCGCCGGCGATCTTCTTCTCCTGCAGGTAGCGCAGCAGCACGGGCTCGTCCACCACCGAGCCGCGCGCGATATTCACCAGATACCCCTCGGGCCCCAACGCCTGCAACACCTTCTCGTTGACCAGCTTGGCGGTCTCGGAACCGCCGGGCGTGACGACCATCAGCACGTCGGAATTTTTCGCCAGCGTGGCCGGGTCCGGATCGTAGGGATAGGGCACGTCCTTCTTGTTGCGATTGTGGTAGCGGATCGTCATGCCGCACGCCATGGCACGCTTGGCGATCGCCTCGCCGATGCGCCCGAGCCCGAGCACCCCGAGCACCTTGCCGCCGAGCGAGGTGGTGAGCGGATACGGCCCGCGGCTCGCCCAGTTGCCGGCGCGCAGGTAGTTCTCCGATTGCGGCAGCTTGCGTAGCGTGTTCAGGATCAGCGCGAGGGCGGTGTCGGCCACGCACTCGTTCAGCACGTCGGGCGTGTTGGTGACGATGATGTTGCGCTGCTTCGCGTCCGCCAGGTGGATGGCGTCCACGCCGACGCCGAAGTTCGCGATGATCTCGAGCTTGGGCAGCGCGTCCATCAGCTTGCCGTCGACCGGCAGCGGCCCGAAGGTGGCGAGGCCGCGCACGCGCGCCGCGCATTTCTCGAAAAACGCGTCCTTGTTTTGTGCGTCAAACAGGTTGTGGGCCGTGAACTCGCTCTGCAGCGTGGCCATCGTGCCGGCGTGGCCTTTGGCGGTGAGGATGATTTCTGGTTTCATGATTTGAATTTCGCGGCGAGGGCGTCGGCGCCGCGCGCGAGAATCCCGGCGTCGGAACCGACGGCGACAAACAGCGCGCCGCACTCGAGCCAGTGGCGCGCGTCGGCTTCGTTGGGAGTGAGGATGCCGGGCGCCTTGCCGGCCTTGCGGATGCGGCGGATGGCATCGTCGATCAGCGGCTTCACCTTGGCGTTTGCGGTCTCCCCGGCATGCCCCATGGAAGCATGCAAATCCGCGGGACCGATGAACACGCCGTCGACGCCGTCCACGGCGCAGATCGCTTCGATGCTGCCGAGCGCCGATTGCGTTTCCACCTGCACCAGCACGCAGATTTCCTCGTGCGCCCGCTTGGCGTATTCCTTCACGCGCCCGAACCGCGTGGCGCGCGTGGTGCCGGCGACGCCGCGCACCCCGGCCGGCGGGTAGCGCGTGGAGGCCACCGCGCTACGCGCCTCTTCCGCGGTCTGCACGTACGGAATGAGCAGCGACTGGGCGCCGATGTCGAGCACGCGCTTCGTGTTCACCATGTCGTTCCAGGGAATGCGCACGATCGGATGGGAGGCGTAAGGCGCGGCGGCTTGCAGCTGGGTAAGGAGATTCTCGATGTCCACCGGCGAATGCTCGCTGTCGAGCAGCAGCCAGTCGAAGCCGGCGCCGGCCACGGCCTCGACCGTGTAGCTCGACGACAGCGTCGACCACAGGCCGATCTGCGGTTTTCCGGCCTTGAGCGCGCGTTTAAAAGGGTTCTGCGGCAGTTCCATCAGTGGATCTCCGGTTCGGCGACCGGCGCGGTGCCTTCGAGGAAGTCGAAGTCGCAGCCTTCGTCGGCCTGCTTCACGTGCTGCGCGAAGATCACGCCGTAGCTGCGCGAGTATTTCCGTGCCGGGGCCTTCCAGCCGCTCCTGCGCTTCGCCAGTTCCTGGTCGGAGACTTTCAGATTCAGTTCGCGCTTCGCCACATCGAGCTCGATCAGGTCGCCGTTCTTCACCAGGCCGAGCGGGCCGCCGACGAACGACTCGGGCGCGACGTGCAATACGCAACAGCCGTAGCTGGTGCCGCTCATGCGCGCATCCGAAATGCGCACCATGTCGCGCACCCCCTGCTTCAGCAGCTTCTGCGGCACCGGCAGCATGCCCCACTCGGGCATGCCGGGGCCGCCGAGCGGGCCGGCGTTGCGCAGCACCAGCACCGAGTCCTTGTCGCAGTCGAGGTCCTCGCGGTCGATGCGCGCCGCCATGTCGTTGTAATCGTCGAACACCACGGCCTTGCCGGTGTGCTTCACGATCTTGGTTGCCGAAGCCTTGATCACCGCGCCGTTGGGCGCGAGGTTGCCCCGCACCACCACCAGGCCGCCGGATTCTTTCAGTGGCATTGTTTCTTTTCCGAATGACCTCTTCGTTGTAGATGCGCGCGCCTTCGAGGTTTTGCCCGAGGGTGTTGCCATTGACGGTCCTGCAATCGAGGTTGAGCAGATCGCGCAGCTCGTTGCAGAAGGGCGCGCAGAGCCGCCAGCGTAGTAGAAGTCCTCCATCAGGTACTTGTCGCCCGAGGGGCGCACGTTCGCGAGCAGCGGCACCTTCGCCGAGAAATCGTTGAAGCGCTCCAGCGGCAGCTTGACCCCGGCGCGCCCTGCCATGGCCACGAGGTGGATGAGGGCGTTGGTCGAGCCGCCCATCGCCATCAGGGTCACGATCGCGTTATCAAACGAGGCTGAAGTCAAAAAGTCTCGAGGCTTCAAATCCTCCCACACCATCTCGACGGCGCGTTTGCCCGTCAGCGTCGCCATCTTCGAGTGATTGGAGTCCGGCGCCGGGATCGAAGCCGCACCGGGAAGCGTGAGGCCCAGCGCCTCGGCGAGCGACATCATGGTCGCGGCGGTGCCCATCGTCATGCAGGTGCCGGGCGAGCGCGCGATGCCGTCCTCGATCTCGTGCCAGTCCTTCTGCGTGATGTTGCCGGCGCGCAGCTCCGCCCAGTATTTCCACGTGTCGGAGCCCGAGCCCAGGCTGTTCTCGCGCCAGTGGCCGCTCAGCATCGGTCCCGCCGGCATGTAGATCATCGGCAGGTTCATGCTGGTCGCGCCCATCACCAGGCCGGGCGTGGTCTTGTCGCAGCCGCCCATCAGCACCGCGCCGTCCGCCGGGTAGGAGCGCAGCAGCTCCTCGGTCTCCATGGCGAGAAAGTTGCGGTACATCATGGTGGTGGGCTTCTGCATGACCTCGGCCAGCGACATCGCGGGCATCTCGACCGGAAAGCCGCCCGCCTGCCATACGCCGCGCTTCACTTCCTCCACGCGCTGCTTGAAGTGCGTGTGGCAGGAATTGATGTCGGACCAGGTATTGATGATCGCGATCACCGGCTTGCCCGCGTAGTCGCTGCGGTCGTAGCCCATCTGCGCGGTGCGCGAGCGGTGGCCGAACGAGCGCAGGTCGTCTACCCCGTACCAGCGGTGGCTGCGCAGCTCTTCGGGCTTTTTCCTTCTATTCAAACTTGGCTCCAGACTCTTTCACGACCTTGGCCCATTTCGCCTGCTCGGTCGTCATCCACTGGCCGAGGCTCTCCGGCGTACCGGTGCGCACCTCGGTACCCTGTTTCGCGAAGCGCTCCTTCATCTCGGCGGTGTTGAGGACTTTGCCGAGCTCGGCATTCAGCTTGGCGACGGTTTCGCGCGGAATGCCGAGCGGGCCGACCACGCCCTGGAACGAGCCGGTCTCGAAGCCGGCCAGGCCCTGCTCGGCGACGGTCGGCGTGTCGGGGGCGCTGGGCACGCGCGAGGCGCTGGAGATGGCGATCGCGCGCAGCCTGCCGCCGGTGACGTGCGGCCAGGTGGCCAGCATGCCGTTGAACAGGACGTGCGCCTGCCCCTGGATCACGCCGGTCACGGCGTCGGCGCCGCCCTTGTATGGGATGTAGGTCCAGTCGATGCCCATGCGCTGCGCGAACTCGATGCCGGCGAGCTGCGGCGCGCCGCCGATTCCGGAAATGGCGAAATTGAGCTTGCCGGGATAGGCCTTGGCCATCGCCACCAGCTCCTTCACGCTCTTCACCTGCACTTCCGGGTTCACCGCCAGCACGTGCGGCGAATACGAAACCATCACCACCGGCGTGAAGTCCTTCGCCGGGTTGAACGGCAGCTTCGGATAGACGCTGGCGCTGATCACCAGTCCGCCGAGGTCGGTCAACAGCAAGGTGTAGCCATCGGGCGCGCTCTTGGCGACGAAATCCGCGCCGACGTTGCCGTTCGCGCCGGGCTTGTTCTCGACGATGATCGGCTGGCCCCAGGCATCGGTGAGCTTCGGCCCGATCTGGCGCGCGAGGATGTCGGAAGTGCCGCCGGCGGCGTACGGAACGATGATGCGGATCGGCTTGTTGGGGTAGGTCTGCGCTGCAGCGGCAGCGGAGAAATAGGGAAACGAAGGCCAGCAATAGCGCGCGCATGGGGTTCTCCTCCTTGGGGACAGTCCTCGCGCGAACTTTAGCAGTAAACTGCGCCGCTTCCACCGGAGCCCCTATGAAACGTCTAATCGCAGTTGCCCTCGCTGCTCGCGGCGAGTGGCGCGCTAGCCCAGTCTTTCCCTTCGAAGCCGATCCGCGTGATCATCCCGTTCGTCGCCGGCGGCTCTTCCGACATCGTCGGCCGCGCGATTGCCTCCAAGCTGCAGGAGCAGCTCGGCCAGCCGGCGGTGGTCGAGAACCGTCCGGGCGCGAACGGCGCCATCGCCGCCGAGTTCGTGGCGAAGGCCGATCCCGACGGCCACACCGTGCTCGTCGGCTCGATCGGCGTGTTCTCGATCAACGCGGCGCTGTTCAAGGACCTGCGCTACAACCCGCTGCGCGACTTCGCGCCGCTCACGCTCGCCGTCACCACGCCGAACGTGCTGATCACCAAGCCGACCCTCGCGGCCGGCTCGCTGAAAGAGCTGGTCGACCACATGAAGAAGAACCCGGGCAAACTGTCGTACTGCTCGAGCGGCACGGGTTCCTCCGACCACCTCACCGCCGAGCTGCTGAAGCAGGCCACCGGCACCGACGCGGTCCACGTTCCGTACAAGGGCGGCGCCGCGTGCCAGACCGACATCATGGGCAACCAGGTCGACTTCTCGTTCCAGAACCTCGGCGCGGTGACCAACTACATCAAGGGCAACCGCATGAAGGCGCTCGCGGTCACCGCGAAGGCGCGCCATCCGCAGCTGCCCAACGTGCCCTCCGCCGGCGAGGCGGGATCGCCCGATCTGGTCGTGACTTCGTGGCAGGCGGCCGCGGCGCCGGCGAAAACGCCGAAGGACGTGGTGGCGCGGCTGAATGGCGCGATGGTCAAGGCGCTGCGCTCACCGGACATCGCCGAACGCATGAACCAGATCGGCTTCGACGTGGTGGCGAGCACGCCCGAGGAATTCGGCGCCTTCATGAAGGCCGAGGTCGAGCGCTGGACAGGCGTGGTCGCCAAGGGAAACATCAAGGCCGAATGATCCTGCGCAAGGAAGGTCTCACCCGCGCGGTGGAGGCGGTGATCGCCGCCGGCGGCAGCGATGCACGTGAGGCGCGCCTGGTCGCCGAAAACCTGGTGACCGCCAACCTGCTTGGCCACGATTCACATGGCATCGGCATGGTGCCGCGCTACATCGACGCGTTGCTGGAAGGCGGCCTCGCCGCCAATCAGCATCCGAAGCCGACAATGGACGCCGGCGCGCTGCTCGCGCTCGACGGCTGCAAGGGCTACGGCCAGACCATCGGCCACGAAGCGATGGAGATGGCCATCGAGCGCGCGAAGAAAGCATGGCTCGTGCGTCATGGTGCTCGCCAATTCGCATCACCTCGGCCGCATCGGGCACTGGGCGGAAATGGCCGTCGCGCAGGGGCTGGTGTCGATCCATTTCGTCAACGTGATCTCGCACGCGCGTGTCGCCCCCTACGCGGGCCGTGACGCGCGCTTCGGCACCAACCCGGTGTGCATCGGCGTCCCGTTGCCCGGCGAAGCGCCGTTCCTGCTCGACATGGCCACGTCCGCGGTAGCGCAGGGGAAGATGCGCGTGGCGCATAACAAGCGCGAGAAAGTGTCCCCGGGCCTGCTGATCGACGACCAGGGCCGTCCCACCGACGATCCGCGCTACGCGGTGGTTCCGCCGCTCGGCGCGATCCTTGCCTTCGGCGGCCACAAGGGCTACGGCCTGGCAGTGGCTTGCGAGCTCCTCGGCGGCGCGCTGACCGGCGGCGGCACGTGGCACTACGACGAGAGCAAGAAGCAGCGCGTGCTGAACGGCATGCTGGCGGTGCTGATCGATCCGGTGCGACTCGGCACGGCAGACGCGTTCGGCAGCGAGGCGCGCCAATTCCTCGACTGGCTGCGCAAGGGCCGGCCCGCGGCGGGCGCCGACAAGGTGCGCATCGCCGGCGAGCCGGAGCGCGAAACGCGCGCGAAGCGCGAGCGCGACGGCATTTCGGTCGACGACAATACCTGGAAAGAAATCCTTGCCGCGGGGGCGAAGGTCAGCCTCGACGGCGCGCGAATCGAAAAACTCGCTAGAGGCTGACGCCCAGCGCGCGCAGCTCGCGCTCGCACTGCGCGGCGTTCTGGAACTGGATGGTGTGCAGGCCGACTTTGGCGGCGGCCTCGATGTTGACGTCGACGTCGTCGATGAACACCGTGTCCTTCGCGTCCAGGTTGTTCGCCTTCAGCGCTTGCTCGTAGATCGCCGGCTCGGGCTTGCAGAGCTTGAGCCGGCACGAGATCACCTTGCCGGTAAAGACTTCGAAGAACTTCTGCTCGCGCTCGAGATGCTCGATCGACGCGAGGTGCATGTTCGACAGGCAGTACAGCCGATAGCCACGCGCCTTCAGGCGGTAGAGCAGCTCGATGGTTTCGGGAATCGGCGTGAGCGACGGCGGTACCGCGAGCAGTAATCTGCGGATCTCCGCTTCCGCCATGCCGACGCGCCGCGCCGCGCGGCGGATCGCATCTTCGCGATCCAGCGTGCCGCGGTCCAGCTCCAGCCAATCCGGATGCGCAAACACGCCCTCCCGGACTCTTGCTCGAAGATCCTCATCATCGAACACGCTGGCAATGATGGCGGCAGGGTCCCAGCGCACGACGACGCCGCCGAGATCGAAGATGAGGTTCAACGAGCGAGTGCCGCGACCACCGCCGCTCCCATTTCGCGGCAGCCGACCTTCTTCATCCCGGGCTGCATGATGTCCGCGGTGCGGTAGCCGGTGGCGAGCACCGCGGCAACAGCGCGCTCGATCTTCTTCGCCGCGTCTTCCCGGCCGAAGGAATGGCGCATCAACATCGCGGCGGAAAGGATCGCGGCCAGCGGATTGGCGATGTCCTTGCCGGCGATGTCGGGCGCCGAGCCGTGCACCGGCTCGTACAGGCCCTTGTCGCCCTCGCCGAGCGAGGCCGACGGCAGCATGCCGATCGAGCCGGTGAGCATCGCCGCGGCGTCGGACAGGATGTCGCCGAACATGTTGGGCGCGACGATCACGTCGAACTGCTTCGGCGCGCGCACCAGCTGCATGGACGCGGCGTCGACGAAAAGGTGCGTGAGCTCGACCTCGGGATATTGCTTGCCGACCGCGGCCACGGTCTCGCGCCACAGTTGCATCGTCTCCAGCACGTTGGCCTTGTCCACCGAGCACAGCTTGCGGCGGCGGGCCCGCGCGGTGCGGAAGGCGACGTGCGCGATGCGCTCGATCTCGGGCTCGGTGTAGCGCATGGTATTCACGCCTTCACGCCGGCCCGAGTCGCCGACGCGGATGCCGCGCGGCTCGCCATAGTAGATGTCGCCATTCAGCTCGCGCAGGATGATGAGGTCGAGCCCCTGCACCAGCTCGGGCTTGAGAGACGAGGCGCCGACCAGCTCGGGAAACAGGAACGCCGGCCGGAAGTTGGCAAACAGCTTGAGCTCGCGCCGCAGCGTCAGCAGGCCGAGCCCGGGGCGCTTATCGCGCGGTCCGCTCTCGTCGCCCGGAGTGCCCACCGCGCCGAACAGGATGGCGTCGGCCTTGCGCGCCAGCTCGAGCGTCGCCGGCGGCAGCGGCACACCGGCCGCGGCGACCCCGGCGGCGCCGATCGGCGCTTCGGTGAACTTCGCGTCGCTTCCCGCGAGCGCCTGCAGCACTTTGACCGCCTCGGCGGTGACTTCCTTGCCGATCCCGTCGCCCGGCATGACCGCGATGTTCATAAGTCGTATTATCCCGCGCACCCATGGCGAAAAATAAACCGGAAGCAAAACAGCCGGGCCCGGACGACGTCGATCCCAAGCACCGCTGGGACCGGCCGCTGCAGGCGCCCGGGCGCACGCAGGTGGACTTCGAGGAGCGAGTCGATTTCCGCCGCCTGCATGACTATCGCCTCGCCCGCACGCGCGCGGCGCTCGCGCACTCCGGTCTCGGCGCGCTGCTCTCGTTCGACCAGCACAACATCCGCTACACCACCAGTACGGTGATCGGCGAGTGGGCGCGCGACAAGCTCACGCGCTACTCGCTTCTCACCGGCAACGGCGAGCCTTACATCTGGGATTTCGGCAGCGCCGCGCGCCACCACAAGCTCTACGCGCCGTGGCTGAAGAACGATCACTGCCGCGCCGGCTTGCTCGGGATGCGCGGCGCGGTGGGTTCGGATTTGACGCTGTTCAAGGAAGCCGCCAAGGAGATCAAGTCGATCCTGAAGGCCGAGGGCGTGGCGGACTTGCCGCTCGGCGTCGACGTGGTCGAGCCGCCGATGCTGTTTGCATTACAAGATCAGAATATCGAAGTCCGCGATGGGCAGCAGACGATGCTGCAGGCGCGCGAGGTGAAGAACGTCGACGAGCTCACCCTGCTCAACATGGCAGCGGCCATGGTCGACGGCGTGTACACCGACATCGCCGAAGCGCTCAAGCCGGGCGTGCAGGAATCGCAGATCGTCGCCCTCGCCACCAAGCGGCTCTATGAAATGGGCTCGGATTGCGTCGAGGCGATCAACTCCATCTCCGGCGAGCGCTGCAGCCCGCACCCGCACAATTTCACCGACCGCCTGATCCGCCCCGGCGACCAGGCGTTCTTCGACATCATCCAGTCGTTCATGGGCTACCGCACCTGCTACTACCGCACCTTCAACGTAGGCCGCGCGACCGGACCGCAGCGCACTGCTTACAAGAAGGCGCGCGAGTGGATGGACAAGGCGATCGAGCTGCTCAAGCCCGGCATGTCGAGCGACAAGATCGCGCGCGCGTTGCCCGAGGCCAAGGAAATCGGCTTCGCGAGCGAGATGGACGCCTTCGGTCTCAACTTCTGCCACGGCCTGGGCCTCGGATTGCACGAGCGCCCGCTGATTTCACGCCTGACGTCGCTGCGCGAGCCAATCGAGCTCAAGGCCGGCATGGTGTTCGCCGTGGAAACCTACTGCCCGGCGAGCGACGGCGTATCCGCCGCGCGCATCGAAGAAGAGGTCATCCTTACGCCGACCGGTGCGAAGGTCATCTCGCTCTATCCCGCTGAGGAGCTCCCGATTGCCAACCCTTACTGATCAGAAGCTCGGCTGGATCGGCACCGGCCGCATGGGCTACGCCATGGCCGAGCGACTCGCCAAAGGCGGCTGCGACATCGCCGTCTGGAACCGGACCAAGGCAAAGGCCGACCCGCTGTCGAAGTACGGCGCGAAGGTCGTGAACCAGCTCGAGGAGCTGTCCACCAAGGACATCCTGTTCGTCATGGTTTCCACCTACGAAGACGTAAAGGAAGTCATCGGCAAGGCACTAGCGAAAGGCAAGCCGAAGATGGTCGTGGAATGTTCTTCGATTTCGCTCGAGGGCTCCGCAGAGCTTCGCAAGATGCTTCAGACAAAGGCGGTGGAGTACTTAGCTGCCCCGGTTAGCGGAAACGCAAAAGTCATCAAGGCAGGGAAGCTGACCTTCGTCGTGTCTGGACCGAAGGCAGCGTACGAGAAGGCCAAGCCCTACCTCGACATGATGGGCACCGGCTCCAGCTACGTCGGCGAAGGCGAGCTTTCGCGCATCGCCAAGATCTGCCACAACGTGCACCTCGGCGTGGTGATCCAGTCGCTGTGCGAGATCACGGTCCTGGCGGAGAAGGTCGGCATGCCGCGCCACGCGTTCCTCGACTTCCTCAACAAGAGCGTGATGGGCTCGATGTTCACGCGCTACAAGACGCCGGCGCTGGTGAACCTCGACTTCCACGTCACCTTCACGCCCAAGCTGCTGCGCAAGGATCTCGACCTCGGCCTCGACGCCGGGCGCGAATTCGAGGTGCCGATGCCGCTTACCTCGCTCACGCGGGATCTGCTGCAACAAATGATCGGGCAGGGCATGACCGAGCAGGATTTCTCCACGCTGATCCTGGCGCAGGCGAAGGCTTCCGGCATCGAGCTCAAGCCCGAAAACAAGGAGGTAGGAGATGGCCTCTCGGCGTGATTTTCTGGCTGTCGCAGGAGCTTCCGCACTCGCGGGGTGTTCCAATCTTCTGACCGGCGACACCCCTGCCGATACGCTGATCGTCAATGGGCGCATCGCGACGCTGGATCCAAAGCAGCCCAACGCCGAGGCGATCGCCATCCGCGGCGAGCGCATCGTGGCCGTTGGTAGTCCGGGCGAGCTGGAGAAATACCGGGGTTCCAATACTCGCGTCATCGATGCGCAGCGCCGCATCGTCGTCCCCGGACTGAACGACGCCCATACGCACTTCATCCGCGGCGGGCTCACTTACACCAACGAGGTGCGTTGGGACGGTGTGCCGTCGCTGGCCGAAGGCTTGCGCCGCGTGCGCGAGCAGGCGCGGCGCACGCCGGCGCCGCACTGGGTGCAGGTGATCGGCGGCTGGACCTGGGCGCAGTTCGCCGAGAAGCGCCATCCCACGCTGGAAGAGATCAACGCCGCCACCGGCGACACGCCGTGCATGATCATGCATCTCTACGATCGCGCGTGGCTCAACCGCGCGGCGATCCGCGTGCTCGGCTGGGAGAAGGAAGTGCCCAAGCTCTTCGGCGGCTACGTCGAGCGCGACGCGGGCGGCACGACCACCGGCCTGGTCATGTCCACGACCAGTCTCGCCAGCCTGGTCGCGGTCTGGCTGCGCGTGCCGCGCCTTTCGTCCGAGGAGCAGATCGCCTCGACGCGGCATTTCATGCGCGAGCACAACCGCCTCGGCATCACCAGCGTGATCGATGCCGGCGGCGGCGGGCAGAACTTCCCGGACAACTATGCCGCCATCGCCAAGCTCGCCGCGGACGACCAGCTCACGCTGCGCATCGGCTACCAGCTGTTCGCCCAGACGCCGGGCAAGGAGATCGAGAACTACCGCGCGTGGTCCAAGCTGGTGAAGATGGGCGAGGGCAACGACTACTACCGGATGGTGGGCGCGGGCGAGTACATCCTTTACGCGGCCGGCGACCCGGCCAATTTCGCCAAGGACTGGACCGTCGCGCCGCCCGGGGTGATGGAAAAGAACTTCACCGAGGTGGTGAAGTACCTGGCCGGCCTGGGCTGGCCGTTCCGTCAGCACGCCACCTTCGATGCCACCGCCGCGCGCCAGCTCGACGTGCTGGAGGCGGTCAACCGCGAGGTGCCGCTGAAGAACCTGCGCTGGGGCCTCGACCATTGCGAGACCCTCACGCCGAAAACGCTCGAGCGGCTGGCGAAGCTCGGCGGCAGCATCAGCATCCAGAACCGCATGTCCCTCGACGGCGAGGCCTTCGTCGCCAAATACGGCGCGCAGGCCGCGTCCGACGCGCCGCCCATCGCGCGCATCCGCGAGATGGGTATTCCGCTCGCCTGCGGCACCGATGCCAACCGCGCCACCAGCTACAACCCGTGGATCGGCGTGCACTGGCTGCTCACCGGCAAGACCCTGGGCGGCGGCAAACTGCAGGGCGAGCGCAATCTCCTCGACCGTACCGAGGCACTGCGGCTCTACACCGCCGGCGGCGCCTGGATCTCGTCGGAGGAAAACAAGAAGGGCACCCTCGAAGCCGGCAAGCTCGCCGACCTCGTGGTGCTGAGCGGCGACTACTTCTCCATGCCGGTCGACGACGTGAAGGAGCTCGAATCGCTGCTCACGATGGTCGGCGGCAAGGTGGTCTACGCCGCCGGGCCGTACTCGCCGCTCGACGCGCCGGCGCTGCCGACGCTACCCGATTGGCTACCCGTGCGGCACTATGGCGGCTATCACAAGGCTAAGATGGCGCAATCGGAGCATCCGATGATCATCAGCGACGCCGGCAACTGGTCGATCGAGTGTTCGTGTGGAGGCATCTAATGGCTAAACAGCGCATCAGCTATTTCCCGCTCGACAAGATGGACGCCGAGATGCAGAAGGAGATGGACCGCTGCCGGCGCGAAGGCACCCCGCGCCCGGAAAGCTCGGCGGTCCGGGCGCACGTGCCGGCGGCCTTCTGGTCGTTCGCCAACTCATGGCGCGATCTGTTCCGCAACGGCGTTTGCGAGCATCCCATCAAGGAGCTCTGCCGCCTTTACGTGTCGCGCTCGGTGCAGTGCGACTACTGCGGCAACCAGCGCTCGATCAAGGCAGCCAGCGCCGGCATGATCGAGGATGACGTGAAGGACCTGCTCAACTTCGAGAAGTCGACGCCGCTACTCGGACAAGCAGAAAGCCGCGCTCGCGTACGCCGAGGCGATCACCTGGCACCTCGACACCGACGACGCGTTCTGGGAGCGGTTGCACAGGCATTTCAGCGAGCCGCAGCTGGTGGAGCTGGGCTGCTTTATCGCGCTCACCATGGGCCAGCAGAGCTGGCTGCGCCTGCTCAACATCGACCATCACCAGGTGCTGGCGGGCACCGCGGCGTCGATGGCGCCGGGTTACGAAGACGCCGCGTCCCTTCAGCAGAAGAAGTCTTCGCCGGAGTACTGGGCGAAGCAGAGGCGCGTATGAGAGCTTTTCTGTGGGGATTGTTATGGCTGTGTTCTAGCCTGGCATGGGCGCAGGCGTACCCGACAAAACCCATCAGAATCATCGTGCCGTTCACGCCCGGGAGCGCGACCGACGTGATGGCGCGGATCGTCGGTGAGCGCCTCAGCACGGCGTGGGGTCAGCCGGTGCTGGTGGAAAACAAGCCCGGCGCCGGCGGCACCATCGGCATCCGCGACACGGCGCGCGCGGATCCCGACGGCTACACCATGGCCGTGGTCTCCTCCGGGCATGCGGTCAACCACGTGCTCTACAAGGATCTCGGCTACGACACGCTGAAGGATCTCTCCACCGTCGCGATGCTCGGCAGCCTGCCGAGCGTGCTCATCGTGCCGCCGACGCTGCCGGTCAATTCGGTGAAGGAGCTGATCGCGATGCTGAAGGCGAAGCCCGGCCAGTACAACTACGCCACCGCCGGCGTGGGCAGCGGCGCGCACGTCAGCACGGAGAAGTTCAACGTCGCGGCGGGCGTGAAAGCGGTGCACGTGCCGCTCAAGGGCACGCCGCCGATCCTGACCGAGACCATGGCTGGCCGCGTGGAATACGCCATGGTGCCCGCGGTGTCCGGCATGGGTCCGGTGCGGGACGGCAAGGTGAAGCCGCTCGCCGTCACCACCAGCAAGCGGGTGGCGGCGCTTCCCAACGTTCCGACGCTCGGCGAGGCGGGTTTGCCCGAGGGCGAGTCGACGTTCTGGCTGGCGCTGCTCGCCCCGGTCAAGACGCCGCGCGAGATCATCGCCAAGGTCAACGCCGAAGTGGGCCGCGCGTTGACCACTTCGGAGGTGGTCGAGCGCCTGGCCAAGCTCGGCACCGAGCCGATGTCGATGACGCCGGCCGAAGCCGATGCGTTCATCCGCCGCGAATACGAAGAGCTCGGCAAGGTGATGCGCGCCGCCGGGTTGACGCCACAATAATGGAGGTGAGATGAAGCAGCTTTTCGGATTTTTCCTCGCGCTGTTTGCCTCGGTGGCGCTGGCGCAAACCTATCCGGCCAAGCCGGTGCGCCTGGTCGTGGCGTTCACGCCGGGAAGCTCGACCGACATCATCGGCCGCGCGGTCGCGGCGAAGCTGCAGGAAATGTGGGGCCAGCCGGTGGTGGTCGAGAACCGCGCGGGTGCCGGCGGCACCGTCGGTTCCGAATTCGTCCTGCGCGCCGACCCCGACGGCTACACCTTGCTCGCGAACTCGTCGGCGCACGCCGCCAACCCCGGCATGTACAAGGAGCTGCGCTACGACACGATGCGCGACTTCGTGAACCTGGCGCTGCTCGGCGGCGGGCCGAACGTGCTGATGGTGGGGCCGGAAACCGGCTGGAAGACGCTCAAGGACTTCGTCGACGCGGCGAAGAAGACCCCCGGCAAGCTCAATTTCTCCTCCGCCGGCATGGGCAGCGGCACGCACTTCAACCTCGAGAAGCTCAAGCTCGCCGCCGGCATCGATGTGCAGCACGTTCCCTACAAAGGCACGCCCGAAGCGATCGGCGACACCATCGCCGGCCGCGTGTGCTGCTACTGGGCGCCGCTCAACGCCGCGCTGCCGCATGTCAACGGCGGCAAGGCGGTGGCCCTGGCGGTCTCGTCGGCGCAGCGCTCGCCGCTGCTGCCGAACGTGCCGAGCGTCGCCGAGCAGGGCTACGCGGGATTCGACTACACGCTCTGGGTGGGCCTGTGGGGACCGGCGAAGATGCCAGCCGACGTCGCCGCGAAAATCAACAAGGACGTGAACGCGGCGCTCGCCAGCGCCGACCTGCGCGAGCGGCTGACCAAGCTCGGCACGGTGCCGGGCAACCTGACGATTCCACAGTTCACCGAGTTCGTGCGCAAGGAAATCGAGGAAACCAAGACCATCCTGCAGGCGGCGGGCATCAAGCCGCAATGAGAGCTCCCTGGTTCTCGCGTTGCTGCTGGCCGGCGCGGCGCACGCGCAAACCTATCCGAGCAAGCCGGTGCACATGGTGATCTCGTTCACGCCGGGCAGCTCGACCGACATCGTCGGCCGGGTCGTCAGCGCAGAAGCTCGCCGAGTATGTGGGGCCAGCCGGTGGTGCCGGAAAACCGCGCCGGCGCCGGCGGCTCGATCGGCTCGGCGCTGGTCGCAAAGGCGGCGCCCGACGGCTACCGCTCCTCATCAATTCGAACGCGCACTCGGTCAACCCGGCGATCTACGCCAAGCTGCCGTACGACACGGCCAAGGATTTCGTCGACATCGTGCCGCTGCGATGGCGCCCAACGTGCTGGTGGTCAACACCGGATCGCCGTACGGAACGCTGATGGACCTGGTGAGCCAGGCACGCGCCAAGCCCGGTGCGATCAACTGGGGCCACGCCGGCCTCGGCAGCGGCACGCACCTCAACACCGAGAAGCTGATCGCCGCGGCCGACATCAAGGTCACGCAAGTGCCATTCAAGGGCACGCCCGAGGTGATCCAGGCGATGTTCAGCAACTCGGTCGACTGTTACTGGGCGCCGATCTCGGCCGGCATGGCGCACATCAAGAGCGGCAAGCTGCGCGCCGCTCGCGGTGAGCACCGCAAAGCGCAACCCGACGCTGCCCGACGTGCCGACGACCGGCGAAGCTGGCGTGCGCAATGCGGACGCGCCGCTCTGGTTCGGCGTCTGGGGGCCGGGCGGCATGCCGGCGGAAGTGGTCGAGCAAGCTCAACGCCGACATCCGCAAGGCGCTCGCCGATCCGACGGTGAAGGAAAGGCTCGCCAACCTCGGCAACGATACGATGGACATGTCGCCGCAGGAGTTCGCGCGCTTCGTGCGCAGCGAGATCGACGACTACCAGCGCGTCGTGCGAGCGGCGGGGATCAAGCCGCAGTAAGCTGCAATCACTCAAAGGGGGGTGAAGATGAAAACAGCATCACTGGCAGCAGCAGCAACCGTGGTATGCATGTTTGTTTCGGGCTGTGCGAGCGTCATGCGCGACGCGCCGACGCAAACCGTCGCTCAGCCCAGCGCGGACAAGGCGAAGGTCGTGTTCATGCGCTCGTCGATGGTTGCTGGCGCGATCGGCTGCGACCTGTTCGAAGTGGTGAACGGCGAGCTGAAGTTCATCGGCCAGCTGCCGACCGGCAACAAAGTCGCCTATGAAACGACGCCCGGCAAGAAGGTGTTCATGGCCTACGGCACGGCGGCCGATTTCATGCTCGCCGATCTTTCGCCCGGCAAGACCTACTACTCCATCGTGCGGCCCAACTGGGGCACCGGCGGCTTCGCGCCGACGCCGATCCGGTTCTCGGATCTGAACTCGAAGGAATCGCAGGAGTGGAAGTCCGGCACCAAGCTGATCGAGGCCGAGCCCAAGGCGGCGGAGGCCTGGTTCGCGGAAAACAAGGAGCGGCTGCGGGGCATCTATGCCGACTACTGGAACCGGTTCGAGCGCAAGAACGACCAGGAAAAATTCGAAAGAACGCTGCTGCCCCCCGACGGGCAGTAAGTGCGCGGTCGCGGCTAGGCCGCGCTCGCCAGCCGCTTCAGCGGTACGCCGCTAAGGCGCTGCAGCTCCTGAAAATCTAGTCCTTCGACCATGTCCACGACGTGGAGGCCATCGGCCTTCACGTCGATCACCGCGAGATCGGTGTAGATGCGGTCGACGCAACGCGCGCCGGTGAGCGGGTAGCTGCAGCGCTCGACGATCTTGCTCTCGCCGCTCTTGGTGAGATGCTCCATCATCACCAGCACCTTTTTGGCACCCACCGCGAGATCCATCGCGCCGCCGACCGCGGGGATCGCATCCGCGCCGCCGGTATGCCAGTTCGCGAGGTCGCCGGCAACGGAAACCTGGAACGCGCCGAGGATGGCGAAGTCGAGATGCCGCCCGCGGATCATGGCGAACGAATCGGCGTGGTGGAAGTACGCGCCGCCGGTCAGCAGCGTCACCGGCTCCTTGCCGGCATTCATCAGGTCTTCGTCCTCCGCGCCGGGCGCGGGCTTGGGCCCGACCCCGAGGATGCCGTTCTCGCTATGCAGGATGATCTCGCGACCTTTCGGCAGATAGTCGGCGACCATCGTCGGCAGGCCGATGCCGAGATTCACATACGCGCCCTCCGGAATGTCGCGTGCCACGCGCGCCGCCATCTGCTTGCGATCGAGCTTTTTCATCAGTGTTTCACCACTCGTTTTACGAATATGCCTGGGGTGACGATGTGCTCGGGATCGAGCTCGCCCAGCTCCACGGTCTCGCGCACCTGCACTACCGAGATTTTCGCGGCGGCGGCCATGATCGGCCCGAAGTTGCGCGCGCTCATGCGGTAGGTGAGGTTGCCCCAGCGGTCGGCGCGGTCGGCCTTGATCAGCGCGTAGTCGGCGTGGATCGGGTACTCGAGGACGTAGTCGCGCTCGCCGATGCGCCGCGTCTCCTTGCCTTCCGCAAGCTTGGTGCCATACGCGGTCGGCGTGAAAAATGCGCCGATGCCGGCGCCCGCGGCGCGGATGCGCTCCGCGAGCGTGCCCTGCGGCACCAGCTCGAGCTCGATCTCGCCCGCGCGGTAGGCCTTGTCGAAATGCCACGAGTCGGCCTGGCGCGGAAACGAGCACAGGATCTTGCGCACGCGCTTCGCCGCGATCAGGGCGGCGAGGCCGCTGTCCGCGTTGCCGGCGTTGTTGTTGACGATGGTGAGCTCGCGCGCGCCCTGGGCGATGAGCGCATCGATCAGCGCCGAGGGCATACCGGCGTTGCCGAAGCCGTGAATCATGACGGTGGCCCCATCCGGCACGTCAGCCAGCGCGGCCTCGGGCGAGGCGACGAATTTGTTGATCATCCGGGCCGGAATTATGGCATTGCCGTCCTAGCCGCCTGTCCTCAGAAGGCACTTTCATTACATTCCGCAACCTATTGAAAATTATAGACGTAATCTCTTGGATTACGGCTTTCAAAAGCCCGCCTAAGTCCTTGTCGGACATGGAAAAAGTCACTTGACCCTGCAAGATATTGGCCGTAAAGTGGCAAAAGGTAGGAGATAGTGGCGCAAAAAGCCATATGGGATCAGCGTTTCACGGAGCCGCGGTCATCACTCTCGACGCGAAGGGACGCATCGCCGTCCCGACGCGCCATCGCGGGGCGCTGCTCGACGGCGGGACCACGGTGGTCCTTACCGCCCACCCGGAGGGCTGCGTGCTGATCTATCCGGAGTCCGGCTGGGAGCCCGTGCGAGCGCAGGTAGAGACCTTCCCCGCGTTTCATCCGCAGGCGAGCTGGTGGAAACGCCTGCTGCTCGGCTTCGAGGAGCATGTCGAGCCCGACGGCTCCGGCCGGATCCTGCTCCCGCCCGCGCTGCGCCAGCACGCCAAGCTCGAGCGCGACGCGATGATGGTCGGGCAGGGCGGCTACTTCGAGCTGTGGGATTCCGGCGTCTGGTCGGCGAAGCTGAACCAGGCGCTCGCCGGCACGGCGACGCCGCCCGCCGGGATCGAAGGCTTTTCGCTGTGACGCCCGCGGATGCATCAGGCTGTACTTGCTCAAGAAGCGATCGAGGCCCTCAACGTGCGTGCGGGCGGCATCTACGTGGACGGCACCTTCGGCCGGGGCGGCCACAGCCGGCTGATCCTCGAGCGGCTCGGTCCCCAGGGACGACTCATTGCACTCGATCGCGATCCGGAAGCGGCCGCCGCTGCGGCAGCGATCAACGATCCACGACTCACTTTCGTGCACACCAACTTCGCCAGCCTTTCGCGCGCGCTGGATGACGCCGGCGCGGCCGCGGTCCACGGCATGCTCTTCGATCTGGGCGTGTCGTCGCCGCAGCTCGACGAACCCGAGCGCGGCTTCTCGTTCCGCCACGACGGGCCGCTCGACATGCGCATGGATCCGACGCAGGGGATGTCGGCCGCCGACTGGCTGGCCGGCGCAGAAGAACAACAGATCAGGGGGGTGATCCACGACTATGGCGAAGAACGGTTTGCTAAACAGATTGCAGCGGCGATTGTTGATGCTCGCCGCCGCGAACCGATCGTCCGGACCCGGCAACTTGCCGAGCTCGTGGCTCAGGCGGTCCGCACACGCGAGCCGGGCCAGGACCCGGCGACGCGCACCTTTCAGGCTCTACGGATTCACGTCAATCGGGAGCTTGAGGAAGTGTCGGTGATGCTGCCCCAGGCCGTGGCGCGTCTCGCGCCGCAGGGGCGGCTCGCCGTGATCAGCTTCCATTCGCTCGAGGACCGCATCGTCAAGCGCTTCCTGCAATCCGCGGCGCGCCCTGAGATGCCCCGAAGATTGCCGCTGAAAGCCAGCGAAATGCCACAACCGATGCTCAAGCTGCTCGGACGTGCGACGCGCGCGTCCAGCGAAGAGACAACAAGAAACCCGCGGGCGCGAAGCGCCACCCTCAGGGTGGCCGAGCGCACCGCGGTCCCCTTCCTTTCACCTAACACTCGAATCGAGCCCGGCGCGCGGTGGCGAAACTGAACCTCCTCCTCCTCGCGGTTCTCGTCGCCTGCGCGCTCGGGCTCGTCACATCGCAGCACAAGGGGCGGCGCGCCTTCTCGCAGCTGGAGCGCGAGCAGGCCGCCGCGCGCGAGCTCGAGGCGGAATACGGCCGCCTGCAGCTCGAAGCCAGCACCTGGGGGCTGCACTCGCGGGTCGAGCGGCTCGCCACGCGCTCGCTCGGCCTGCGCGTGGCGGATCCGCGCCGCGTGCGCCTCGTCGGGCGAGACGCCGGTCGGTGAGCAGCGCGGCGCAGGGCCTGGTGCGCCTGCCGGTGTGGCGTGCGCGCGTGGTGCTGATGGTGCTTGGTGCCGGCTTCGCGGCGCTGGTCGCGCGCGCCGTGTATCTGCAGGCCATGGAGACCGATTTCCTCCAGGAGAAGGGCGAAGCGCGCTACTCGCGCGTGATGGAGATCGCGGCGACGCGCGGGCGCGTTCTCGACCGAAACGGCGAGGCGCTTGCCGTGTCGACGCCGGTGAAATCGGTGTGGGCGATCCCGGCGGACATCGACGCCGGCGACAACCAGCGCCGCAAGCTCGCCGCCCTGCTCGCCATGCCCAAGGCGGAGCTCGACAAGCGCCTTAGAGACGGCTCGCGCGACTTCGTCTACCTGAAGCGCCAGGTCGCGCCCGAAACCGCGGCCGCAGTACACGCGCTCGGGCTCAAGGGGATCCACGACCACGTCGAGTACCGCCGCTACTACCCGGGCGGCGAAGTAACCGCTCACGTAATAGGCTTTACCGGGGTGGATGACGCCGGGCAGGAGGGCATCGAGCTGGCGCACCAGGACACGCTCGGCGGCAAAGCGGGCAGCCGCCGGGTGATCCGCGACCGCCTCGGCCGCATCGTCGAGGACGTCGAGTCGATCCGTGGCGCGCAGGACGGGACCGACCTCACCCTGTCGATCGACTCCAAGATCCAGAGCCTCGCGTTCGGCGCGCTGAAGAGCGCGGTCGAGCGCCATCGCGCCAAGGCCGGCGCAGTGATCGCGATCGACGTGCGCACGGGCGAAATCCTCGCGCTGGCGAACCTGCCCTCCTACAACCCGAACAACCGCGCGCGCCTCACCGGCGGCCAGCTGCGCAACCGCGTCATCACCGACCTGTTCGAGCCCGGCTCCACGCTCAAGCCGTTCACCGTGGCGCTCGCGCTCGAGACCGGAAAGATCGGTGCCGCCACCATGGTGGCTACGGCGCCGGGCAGGCTCACGCTCGCCAACTACACCATCCGCGACGTCCACCCCGCGGCCGCGCAGAGCGTCGGCGAGGTGCTGGCGCGCTCGTCCAACGTCGGCGCGGCGAAGATCGCCCTGTCGCTGCCGCGCGAGTCGATGTGGGACTTCTTTCGCCGCGTGGGCTTTGGCACCGCCCCGGAGCTCGGCTTTCCGGGCGCCGCGGCGGGGCGCCTGCGTGCCTACAAGACCTGGCGGCCGATCGAGCAGGCGACCATGGGTTACGGGCACGGCATCTCGCTCAGCCTGGCCCAGCTCGCGCGCGCGTACACGGTGTTCGCACGCGACGGGGAATTGGTACCGCTCACGCTGGTCAAAACAGGCACGGCGGTGAGCGGGGAAAAGGTCCTGTCGGCCGAGACCGCGCGCGCGGTGCGCGCGATGCTCGAGCTGGCGGTGCAGCCCGGCGCTACCGGCCCGCGCGCCCGCGTCATGGGATGGCGGGTGGCCGGCAAGACCGGCACAGCGCACAAGCAGGAGAACGGCGCCTACGCTCCCGACAAATATCTCTCGTCCTTCGTCGGTTTCGCTCCCGTCAGCGCGCCGCGCCTGGTGGTGGCGGTGATGCTCGACGAGCCCTCGGCCGGGCAGCATTACGGCGGCGCGGTTGCGGCGCCCGTCTTCTCGCAAATCATGCAGGGCGCGCTGCGTCTGCTCAACGTGCCGCACGACGGTCCGCTCGAGCTGCCGGCGGACTTCGACGAAGCGAAGGAGAGCACTTAAGGTGAACTGCGCGTGGACCCTTTCGGCAAGCTTGCGGCCCAGGGCGCGATGATCGAGCGGCTCTCCTCCGACAGCCGGCGCTGCGCGCCCGGCGTCGCGTTCCTCGCCTACCCGGGCGAGAAAGCCGACGGTCGCGCGCATATCCGCGACGCGCTCGGCCGCGGGGCGAGCGCCGTGATCTGGGAGCAGGAAGACTTTCAATGGCAGCAGGAGTGGAAACTTCCCAATGTGGCCGTGCACGGCCTCAAGCAGCACGCCGGCGTGCTTGCGCACGAGTTCTACGGCCGGCCCTCCGATGCGCTCTGGGTGTGCGGCGTCACCGGCACCAACGGCAAGACCTCGTGCAGCCAGTGGATCGCGGCGGCGCTCGCGCGCCATGGCACCAAGGCGGCGGTGATCGGCACGCTCGGATCCGGGTTTCCCGGCGCCCTGGCGCCGTTGCCGAACACCACGCCCGATGCCCTGGAAACGCATTTCCTGTTGAAGAGCTTCAAGGATCAGGACGCGAAAGCGGCTGCGATGGAAGTGTCATCGCACGGCCTGGTCCAAGGACGCGTCAACGCTGTGCGCTTCGCCTGCGCCCTCTTCACCAACCTTTCGCACGACCACCTCGATTATCACGGCTCGATGCCGGCGTACGCCGAGGCCAAGGCGCGGCTGTTCGACGCGCCAGGGCTGCAGTGCGCGGTGCTGAACCTCGACGATGAGTTCGGCGTGGAGCTGTCGCGCCGGCTAGCCGGGCGTGTGCGCACGATCGGCTACAGCCTCGCGCCGCAAACGGCGCCGGTCGATGAATACCTGGTCGCCGACTCGCAGCTCAATGTCGAGTCAAGCTGGGGCCGGGCGGCACTGCGCCTGCCGGTGCTCGGCCGCTTCAATGTGTCCAATGCCCTCGGCGTGCTCGGTTGCCTGGTGGCGTACGGGATTGCCTTCGAGGAGGCAGCGGGGTTGCTCGCCTTCCTGCCCGCAGTACCGGGCCGCATGCAGCGTATCGGTGAAGAGCCGCTCGTCGTGGTCGACTATGCCCACACGCCGGATGCGCTGGACAACGTGCTGCGCGCATTGCGGCCGGTGGCCGAGGCGCGCGGCGGCCGCCTGGCGGTGGTGTTCGGCGCCGGCGGCGACCGCGACCCGAGCAAGCGCGCCCCGATGGGCGCGATCGCTGCGCGTCTCGCCGACCGCGTGCTGGTGACTTCCGACAACCCGCGCAGCGAAGACCCGCTCGCCATCATTTCGCAGATCGAAGAAGGAATTCCTGCGGAACACGGCGTCGAGCCGGATCGCGCGCGGGCGATCGAGAAAATCATTGCCGAATCCGCCAACAGCGATGTGGTGCTGATCGCGGGGAAGGGACACGAGACCTACCAGGAGATCGCCGGCAAACGCGCGCACTTTTCCGACGAAGAGCACGCGCGAGCGGCTCTGGCACGGAGGGCGGGATGATGCGCCTGGGCGAAGCCGCCGCGGCGCTCGGCGGCCGCGCGAGCGGCGGCGATGCGCTTTTTACCGGGGTGTCGACCGACAGCCGCAGCCTGCGCGAAGGCGACCTGTTCGTCGCGTTGCGCGGCGAGCGCTTCGACGGGCATGGCTTTCTCAAGGCCGCCGCGGCGGCGAAGGCCGCCGCGGCGATGGTCGACAGCGGCTACCGCGGCGAGTATCCGCTGCCGGCACTGGTGGTGAACGATACCAAGCGCTCGCTCGGCGACCTCGCGCGCTATTGGCGCGCACGCTTCGCGCCGGCGCTGGTCGGGATCGCCGGCTCGAATGGCAAGACCACGGTCAAGGAAATGCTCGCCGCGGTTTTCAGGAAGCATGCAAACGAGAGCGCGGTGCTTGCCACGCGCGGCAATCTCAACAACGACATCGGCCTGCCCCTGACGCTGCTCGGGCTGCGCCACCTCCACCGGTGGTGCGCGATCGAGCTCGGCATGAACCACAAGGGCGAGATCGCCTATCTCGCCGGCATTGCGCAGCCCACGGTGGCCCTGGTCAACAACGCGCAGCGCGAGCACCTCGAGTTCATGAACTCGGTCGAGGAGGTCGCGGCGGAGAACGCGTCGCTCTACGAGGCGCTGGCCGCCGACGGCATCGCGGTCATCAACGCCGACGACGCCCAGGCGGCCTTCTTTCGCAGCCGCGCCGGCAAGCGCCGCACGGTCGAGTTCGGCCTGGACCATGGTGCGGCGGTCACCGGGCGCTTCCAGCTCGAGCGGCTGTCGAGCGCCATCCGCCTGCGCACGCCCGCCGGCGAGGCCGACGCCACGCTGGCGATTCCGGGCCTCCACAATGTGCGCAACGCGCTCGCCGCGGCGGCCTGCGCCCACGCGGTCGGCATCACCGCCAGCACCATCGCCGCGGGGCTCACGGCATTCCGTCCCTACACCGGTCGACTGCAGGTCAAGCAGGCCGCGGGTGGCGCTACGGTGATCGACGACAGCTATAACGCCAATCCGGATTCGGTGCGCGCGGCGATCGACGTGCTCGCCTCGTGCCCGGCGCCCACTGCGCTGGTGCTCGGTGACATGGGCGAGGTCGGCGAGCACGGCAAGCAGTTCCACCGCGAAGTCGGCGAGTACGCGCGCGCCAAGGGCGTGACGCAGCTGCTCGGGATGGGCGAGGCGACGCGCGACGCGGTCGCCGCCTTCGGCACCGGCGCGCAGCACTTCGTCGCGGTGGAAGAGCTCCTCTCACAAATCCAAGCGAAAACCATCCTGGTCAAGGGCTCGCGCTTCATGAAGATGGAGCGCGTCGTGGCGGCGCTGACCGGGTCTGCAGAGGGAGGGCACTGATGCTTCTCGAGCTCGCGCAATGGCTCGCCAAGGATTTTCGCCTGTTCAACGTCTTCAACTACATCACGCTGCGCGCGGTGCTCGCCTGCCTCACCGCCCTCGCGGTGTCGCTGATCCTCGGGCCGTACGTGATCCGCAAGCTGACCGCTTACAAGATCGGCCAGTCGGTACGCGACGACGGGCCGCGCTCGCATTTGACCAAGGCCGGGACTCCGACCATGGGCGGCGCGCTGATCCTGGTGTCCATCTGCCTGACCACGCTGCTGTGGGGCGATCTGTCGAACCGCCTGATGTGGGTGGTGCTGCTGGTCACGCTCGCCTTCGGCATCGTCGGCTGGATCGACGACTACCGCAAAGTCGTGCACCGCAACCCGAAGGGGCTGCCGGCGAGGTGGAAGTTCTTCTGGCAGGCGCTGATCGGCATGTCGGCGGCGATCTATCTGGGCTACCTGTCCCAGTCGATGCCGGCGCTGAACGAGCTGATCGTGCCGTTCTTCAAGCACGTCGCGTATCCGCTCGGCACCATCGGTTTCATCGTGCTCACGTTCTTCGTCATCGTCGGTACCTCGAACGCGGTGAATCTGACCGACGGCCTGGACGGCCTCGCCATCATGCCGACGGTGATGGTGGGCAGCGCGCTCGGCATCTTCGCCTACGTCGCCGGCCACGCCCTGTTCTCGAAGTATCTCGGCCTGCCGTACATCCAGGGCGCGGGCGAGCTCGCGGTGATCTGCGGCGCGCTCGCCGGCGCGGGGCTCGGATTCCTCTGGTTCAACGCCTATCCGGCCGAGGTGTTCATGGGCGACGTCGGCGCCCTCGCGCTGGGCGCCGCGCTGGGCACCATCGCGGTGATCATCCGGCAGGAGATCGTGCTCTTCATCATGGGCGGGGTTTTCGTCGCCGAGACGCTGTCGGTGATGATCCAGGTGCTGTATTTCAAGTGGACCGGCGGCAAGCGCATCTTCCGCATGGCGCCGTTGCACCACCACTACGAGCTCGAGGGCTGGAAGGAAAGCCAGGTCGTGGTGCGCTTCTGGATCATCACCATGATGCTGGTGCTCTTCGGCCTGTCCACCCTCAAGCTCAGATGATGCGCGAACCGGCGTTCCAGCTGCTGCCGCGCCCGGCACCGACGCCGCTGGCGGGCCGGCGCGTGCTGATCCTGGGGCTCGGCGACACCGGGCTCTCGGTGGCGCGCTGGGTCGAGCGCGAAGGCGGCAAGGTGCGCGTCGCCGACAGCCGGCGCGAGCCGCCGCGGAAGAAGGACTTCGCCGGCGAACTGCACGCCGGGGCCTTCTCGCCCGCTTTGCTCGATGGCGTGGATGCCGTGTGCGTGAGTCCGGGCCTTTCGCTCGAGGAGGAAATCGTCCGCAAGGCGCTTGCCCAGGGGCTGCCGGTGTTCGGCGACATCGAGCTGTTTGCGTGGCACGCGGCGCGCGAGACGGTAATCGCGGTCACCGGCACGAACGGGAAGACCACCGTGACCGCGCTTGTCGGCCACCTGCTGCGCAGCGCCGGTATGGACTGCGAGGTGGCGGGCAATATCGCGCCGCCCGTGCTTCAGGCTTACGAGAAACGGCTTCTTTCGGGAAAGGCGCCGCGCGCCTGGGTGCTCGAGCTGTCGAGCTACCAGCTCGAGACCACCTGGTCGCTCGCGCCGCGCGCCGCCGCGATGCTCAACCTTACCGAAGACCACCTCGACCGCTACGCGAGCCTGGAGGACTATGGAGCGGCCAAAGCACGCGTCTTCCAGAACACCGGCGTGCAAGTCCTCAACCGCGACGATTCGCGGTCACTGGCGATGGCGCTGCCCGGCAGAAAGGTCGTCACCTTCGGGCTCGACGCGCCCCGCGGCGACGACTTCGGTGTCGCGGGAAACAAGCTGGTTCAGGGTCGCAGCGAGATCGTGGCGGTGGACGAGCTCGCCATCCGTGGGTCGCACAACGTCGCTAACGCGCTCGCGGCCTGCGCGCTGGTTTCAGCGTTGGGGATAAACCCTGCAGCGCTGGTCTCCGGATTGAAAAGCTTCAAGGGCCTGCCGCACCGGCTGGAACTGGTCGCCACCCGCCGCGGCGTCGAGTGGTATGACGACTCCAAAGGCACCAACGTCGGCGCGACCGTCGCCGCGTTGCGCGGCCTTGGCAAGAAAGCGGTCCTGATTCTCGGCGGCGAGGGCAAAGGCCAAGATTTTGCCCCGCTCGGGCCGGCGGTTTCCGCGCATGCCTCCAACGTCCTCCTCATCGGCCGCGACGCACCGTTGATCGCGAAAGTGGTCCAGGGAGAACGTTGCCGTTCGCTGGAGGAAGCGGTCGAGCGCGCGGCGCAGGTCGCGAAGCCCGGAGAAGCGGTGCTGCTTTCGCCCGCTTGCGCGAGCTTCGACATGTTTCGCGACTACCGGCATCGCGGCGAAGTGTTCGCCGCGGCGGTGAAAGCGCTGGCGCCGTGAGCCAGACCTACGTCTTCGCGCGCACCGCGCCGAACGCGGAGTACGACCGCTCGCTCGCGTGGGCGGCGCTGCTGCTCGCGGCCACCGGCCTGGTCATGGTGTACTCGGCGTCGATTGCCACGGCGGAGTCGAGCCGCTTCACCGGCAACAACGCGGCCTGGTTCCTCGCGCGCCACGGCGCTTACCTCGGAATCGCGCTCGCGGCGGCGATCACGGTGTTCCTGATTCCGGCGCGCTGGTGGCAGAAGGCGGCGCCGTGGCTCTTCTTCACCGGCGTGGTGCTGCTTACGCTGGTGCTCATCCCGGGATTCGGACGCGAGGTCAACGGCGCGCGCCGCTGGCTGGACCTGCCGGGGTTCGGTTTCCAGCCCTCCGAAGCGATGAAGCTCGCGGTGGCGCTCTATGCCGCGGACTACACCGCGCGCAAGCATGCGGTGATGAAGAGCTTCAAGCGCGGCCTGCTGCCGATGCTCGCGGTCATGCTGCTGGTGTCCTGGCTGCTGCTGCGCGAGCCGGATTTCGGCGCGCTGGTGGTCATCGCGGTGATCGCTTTTTCGATCCTTTTCCTCGGCGGCATGAACGGCCGGCATTTCGCCGCGCTGGTCGCGATGCTGGCCGCGGGCTTCGCGCTGCTCGTGCTCACCTCGCCGTACCGCATGCAGCGCATCTTCGGCTTCATGGACCCGTGGTCCGACCCGTTCGGCAAGGGCTACCAGCTGTCGCACGCGCTGATCGCCTTCGGCCGTGGCGAGTGGCTCGGCGTGGGCTTGGGCGCGAGCGTGGAAAAGCTGCACTACCTGCCCGAAGCGCACACCGACTTCCTGCTCGCGGTGATCGCCGAGGAGCTCGGCTTCGCCGGCGTCGCGCTGGTGATCGGGCTTTTCGCCTGGCTGGTGGCGCGCGCGTTCGCCATCGGGCGGCAGGCCTGCCTGCACGAGCGCCACTTCGCTGCCCTCGCCGCGCAGGGCATCGGCATCTGGCTCGGCTTCCAGGCGCTGATCAACATGGGCGTGAACATGGGCCTGCTGCCGACCAAGGGCCTGACGCTGCCGCTCATGAGCTACGGCGGCTCCGGCCTGCTCGCCAATTTCGTAGCGCTCGCGATTCTTCTTCGCATCGACTGGGAGAACCGTCAGCTCTCGAGAGGCCTGAACGCATGAAGACCATCCTGATCATGGCGGGCGGCACCGGGGGACATATCTTCCCCGGCCTCGCCGTCGCCGAGCAGATGCGCGCCGCGGGCTGGGACGTCGTCTGGATGGGGGCGCGCGGCGGCATGGAAGAGCGCCTGGTGCCGAAGCACGGCTATCGCGCGGCGTGGATCCGCGCCAAGGCGGCGCGCGGCAAGGGCATCGTGCAGAAGCTGCTGCTTCCCGCAAATCTGCTGTATTCCTTCTGGGAAAGCGCGCGCCACATCCGCAAGCTGAGGCCCAACGTGGTGCTCGGCCTGGGCGGCTACGTCGCATTCCCCGGCGGCATGATGGCGTCGCTCTGGAACCGGCCGTTGGCGCTGCATGAGCAGAACGCCATTCCCGGGCTCGCCAACAAGGTGCTGGCGCAGATCAGCGACAAAGTGATGGCGGGGTTTCCGCAGGCGCTGAAGGGCGCCGAGTGGACCGGCAATCCGGTGCGCGCGGACATCGCGGCGATTCCTTCGCCCGAGGGGCGCTTTGCCGGGCGGCAGGGGCCGCTGAAGATCCTGGTGGTCGGCGGCAGCCTCGGCGCGCAGGCATTGAACGAAGCCATGCCGAAAGCGCTCGCGCTGCTCGATAACCGGCCCACCGTCGTCCACCAGTCGGGCGAGAAGCACCTCGACGCGCTCAAGAAGCACTACAAGGAAGCCGGCGTACAAGGCGAGCTGGTGGCGTTCATCGACGACATGGCGCGCCGCTACGCCGAGGCCGACCTGGTGATCTGCCGCGCGGGCGCCGTCACCATCGCCGAGCTTTCCGCCGGCGGCATGGCGAGCCTGCTGGTGCCGTTCCCGCACGCGGTGGACGACCACCAGACCGCCAACGCCCGGTTTCTGGCCGAGCGCGGCGCCGCGCTCCTGCTCCAGCAGCGCGAGCTCTCGCCGCAGACGCTCGCCCAGATGATTCAGGGCCTGGATCGAACCCGGTTGCTCGACATGGCGCGCAAGGCGCGCGCGCTGGGAAAGCCCGACGCGGCGCGCATCGTCGCCGAGCGCTGCATGAGCATCGCGCGATGAAGCACAAGGTCCGGCACATCCATTTCGTGGGCATCGGCGGCTCGGGCATGTCCGGGATTGCCGAGGTGCTGGCCAACCTCGGCTACCAGGTGAGCGGTTCGGATCTTGCGGAAAACAGCGCCACGCGGCGCCTCGCCAGCCTGGGCGTAGAAGTCAAAACCAGGCATGGCAAGGACAACATCAACGGCGCCGACGCCGTGGTGGTGTCCTCCGCGGTGCAGTCGGACAACCCCGAAGTCGTGGCCGCGCGCGAGCGGCGCATCCCGGTCGTGCCGCGCGCGTTGATGCTCGCCGAGCTGATGCGGCTGAAGCAGGGCGTGGCGATCGCCGGAACCCATGGCAAGACGACCACCACCAGCCTGGTGGCGAGCGTGCTCGCCGAGGCGGGGCTCGACCCGACCTTCGTCATCGGCGGGCGCCTCAATGCCGCCGGCTCCAACGCGCGCCTCGGCGCCGGGGATTTCATCGTCGTCGAAGCGGACGAATCCGACGCCTCGTTCCTGCACTTGCAGCCGGTGATCGCCGTCGTCACCAACATCGACGCCGATCACATGGATACCTACCAGCAGGACTTCGCGAAGCTCAAGCAGGCGTTCGCGCAGTTCCTGCAGAACCTGCCGTTCTACGGCGCCGCGGTCCTTTGCATCGACGATGCGCACGTGCGGGCAATCCTGGCCGAGGTCACCAAGCCGGTGCTGACTTACGGCACCGGCGAGGACGCCATGGTGCGCGCCGAGGCGATCGAGCATGACGGCGGGCGCATGCGCTTTCGGGCGCTGCGCAAGGATGCGAAGCCGCTGGAGGTGGTGCTCAACCTGCCCGGACGCCACAACGTGCTCAATGCGCTGGCGGCGATTGCCGTGGCTACGGAGATTCAGATCGCGGACGCGGCCATCCTGAAAGCGCTGCGCGAATTCAACGGCGTCGGCCGGCGCTTCCAGAACTACGGGGAGATCAAGCTCGACGGCGAAGGAGGAAAGGCAGGGGCGTTCACGCTGATCGACGATTACGGTCACCATCCGGTGGAGATGGCGGCGACCATCGAGGCGGCGCGCGGCGCGTTTCCCGGGCGGCGCCTGGTGCTCGCTTTCCAGCCGCATCGCTACACCCGCACGCGCGACCTGTTCGAAGATTTCGTGCGCGTGCTCTCCAGCGTCGACATGCTGGTCCTCGCGGACGTCTATGCCGCCGGGGAGGCGCCGATCGTCGCCGCCGACGGCCGCTCGCTCGCGCGCGCGGTCCGCGTGGCGGGCAAGGTGGAGCCGCTGTTCGTCGAGGACATCGCGGATTTGCCGGAAACGATCCGGCGCGCCGCCGCCGACCGCGACGTCGTCATCACCATGGGCGCCGGTTCAATGGGCGGCGTCCCGGCGCAGCTGGCAACGCAGATGACATGAACATGGCCGAGACCCTCCGCTTCCAGAAGCTGCGCGGCGAACTCAGGCGCGACGAGCCGATGGGCCGCCACGTCAGCTGGCGCACCGGCGGCCGGGCCGACCGCTTCTACGCGCCGGCGGACGTGCACGACCTGGGCGAATTCCTGCGCCAGCTGCCGGACGACGAGCCGCTGCTGTTCGTCGGCCTGGGCTCGAACCTGCTGGTGCGCGACGGCGGCTGGCGCGGCACCGCGATCCTGATGCACGCCGCCTCGCGCCGGCCGGAGCTGCGCGACGGCAGGATCTACGCCGAAGCCGGAGTCGCCGGCCCCAAAGTGGCGCGCTTCGCGGCGATGCACGATCTCGAGGGCGCCGAGTTCCTGGCCGGTGTGCCGGGAACCGTCGGCGGCGCGCTGGCGATGAACGCCGGCTGCTACGGCGGCGAGACCTGGGACGTGGTCGACCATGTCGCCACCATCAACCGGCGCGGAAAGATGGTGGTGCGCGGGCGCGACGAATACGACATCGGCTACCGCCACTGCGCGCCGAAGACGCCGGGAGAAGAATGGTTCGCCGCGGCGTGGTTCCGTCTCAAGCCGGGCGACGGCGCCACCTCGCGCGCCATCATGAAGGAGCTGCTGGCGCGCCGCATCGCCACCCAGCCGCTTTCGCTGCCGAACGCCGGCAGCGTGTTCCGCAACCCGCCGAAGCACCACGCCGCGCACCTGATCGAGACCTGCGGCCTGAAAGGCTTCGAGCGCGGCGCGGCGCGCGTGTCCGAGAAGCACGCCAACTTCATCGTCAATCCGAAGGGCGCGGGCAGCGCGGCGGACATCGAATGGCTGATCCGCCACATCCAGCGCATCGTCTACCAGATGAAGGGCGTCTACCTTTCGACCGAAGTGCGCATCGTGGGAGAAGAAGCTTGAATTTCGGAAAAGTTGCCGTGCTCATGGGAGGTAAATCCGCGGAGCGCGACATCTCGCTGATGAGCGGCAACGGCGTGCTCAAGGCGCTGCGCAGCAAAGGCGTCGACGCGCACGCCTTCGACCCGGCGCAGCGCGATCTATTCGACCTGAAGCGCGAAGGCTACGCGCGCTGCTTCATCGCCCTGCATGGTCGCGGCGGCGAGGACGGCACGATCCAGGGCGCGCTCGAAGTCCTCGGCATGCCCTACACCGGCAGCGGGGTGATGGGCTCGGCGATCGCGCATGGACAAGTGGCGCACCAAGATGGTCTGGATCGCCAACGGCATTCCGACGCCCCGGTTCCGGATTCTGACCGAGAAGGACAACTGGCCGTCGGTGGCGCGCGAGCTCGGACTGCCGCTCATCGTCAAGCCGGCGAACGAGGGCTCGACGCTCGGCCTCACCAAGGTCACCGCGGCGAAACAGCTGCCGGCGGCTTACGAGCTCGCCACCAAGAAGTACAAGGACATCGCGCTCGCCGAGCAATTCATCGACGGGCCGGAATACACCGCCAGCGTGCTCGGCGAAGAGGTGCTGCCGCTGATCCGCATCGAGGCGCCCAAGGGTAACTACGACTACCAGAACAAGTATTTCACCGACGACACCAAGTACCACTGCCCGAGCGGCCTGCCCGCCAGGAAAGAAGAAGAGCTGAAAGCGCTGACCTTGCAGGCGTTCGGCGCGGTCGGCTGCCGCGGCTGGGGGCGCGTCGACATCATGCTCGACAGCGAAGAAAAAGCCGTGGCTGCTGGAAGTGAACACCTCGCCGGGCATGACCGGCCACAGCCTGGTGCCGATGGCGGCGCGGGCCGTGGGCATCAGCTACGAGGATCTATGCGTCCGAATCTGTGGAGCTGGCGCATGTCGGCTAGGGTCTGCTGCTGGCGGCAGGGATCCTCGCCGGGATGGTGGTGCTCGCCGGCTGCTTTGGCGCGCTCTACTGGCTGCTGCTGCCCGAGCATTTCCCGCTGACGCGGGTCGAGCTGAAGGGAGCCCTGGAAAAAACCACCACCGCAGACCTGCAAGGCGCGCTGCCGCGCGCCTCGGGCAATTTTTTCGCCGCCGACCTTCCCGAGATCCGCGCGCGGGTGGAGCGGCTGCCGTGGGTGCGCCGCGTGGCGGTGCGCCGCGTCTGGCCGGACCGGCTCGAGATCTCGGTCGAGGAGCATGTCGCTCTCGCGCGCTGGAACGACGACGCCCTGGTCAATACCCATGGAGAGCGCTTCCTCGGCAAGACCCAGGAGTCGCTGCCGCTGTTCATCGGCCCGGTCGGCAGCCAGGCCGAGGTCGCCCGGCGCTATGCAAGCTTCGGCGCCATCGTCGCGCCGCTCGGCACGAAGATCGAGCGCGTGACGCTGAGTGCGCGCCATGCCTGGCAGCTGCGCCTCGCCAACGGCCTGCACGTCGCGCTCGGGCGCGATGCCGATCTCGCCGAAGCGCGCCTGCGCCGTTTCGTCGAGGTCTACCCCGGCGCGAAGAGCAAGAGCGAATACGTCGACTTGCGCTATCCGAACGGCTTCGCGCTGCGCGTGCCGGACCCGAAGAGCTGAGATGCCCAAAGAAAACAAGAACCTCATCGTGGCCCTGGACATCGGAACTTCCAAAGTGGCGTGCCTGGTCGGCGAGCTCGGCGCCGACGGCATGCTGAGCCTGCTCGGCATGGGAAGCCACGAGTCCAAGGGGTTGAAGAAGGGCGTGGTGGTGAACATCGAGGCGACGGTTTCCGCCATCCAGCGTGCGCTGGAGGAAGCCGAGCTGATGGCCGACTGCAAGATCGCCGCAGCCTACGTCGGCATCGCCGGCAACCACATCCGCAGCTTCAACTCCACCGGCATGGTGGCCGTGAAGGACCGCGAAGTGAGCGCGCTCGACGTGAACCGCGCGCTCGACACCGCGCGCGCGGTGAACATCCCGACCGACCAGCAGATCCTGCACGTGCTGCGGCAGGAATTCATCATCGACGGCCAGGAGGACGTGCGCGAGCCGATCGGCATGTCGGGCGTGCGCCTGGAAGTGAAGGTGCATATCGTCACCGGCGCGGTATCGGCGGCGCAGAACATCGTGAAATGCGTGCGGCGCTGCGGCCTGGAGGTTTCCGACCTGATCCTGCAGCCGCTCGCCTCCTCGCGCGCGGTGCTGTCGGAGGACGAGAAGGACCTCGGCGTCTGCCTGCTCGACATCGGCGGCGGCACCACCGATATCGCCATCTTCACGCACGGCGCCATCCGCCACACCGCCGTGATCCCGATCGCGGGCGACCAGATCACCAACGACATCGCCATGGCGCTGCGCACGCCGACGGCGGACGCCGAGACCATCAAGATCCGGCACGGGGTCGCGCTGCGCCAGCTCGCCGACCCGAACGCGATGATCGACGTGCCGGGCATCGGTGACCGCGGCTCGCGCTCGATGTCGCGCCAGACGCTGGCGGAGGTGATCGAGCCGCGCGTCGAGGAGCTGTATTCGCTGGTGCAGCAGGTGCTGCGCGAATCGGGCTTCGAGGAGCTGCTCTCCAGCGGCGTGGTGCTCACCGGCGGCTCCTCGGTGATGCAGGGCATGGTCGAGCTCGGCGAGGAGATCTTCCACATGCCCGTGCGCATCGGCGTGCCGCGTTATGCCGGGGCGCTGGCCGAGGTATTGCGCACGCCCCGCTATGCCACGGCGATGGGGCTTTTGTACGAGGGCATGGCGCAGATGGAGCAGGGAAAGCTTTCGCGCCAGAGCGGGTCGGTGACGGCCGTGCTCGGGCGGATGAGGGAGTGGTTTCAACGCAATTTCTAAGTGCTCAACAAAGGCAAGGAGACGACAACATGTTTGAAATAGTGGATAGCCAGGCAACCGGACCGATCATCAAGGTGATCGGGGTGGGCGGCGCGGGCGGGAATGCCGTCAACCATATGATCGAGCAGGGCGTGGAAGGCGTGGAGTTCATCGCCGTCAACACCGACGCTCAGGTTCTCGCACGCAACAAGGCCCGCAACCAGCTGCAGCTCGGCTCGAGCGGCCTGGGCGCGGGCGCCAAGCCCGAGGAGGCGCGCGCCGTGGCGCTCGCCGACCGGGAGCGCATCGAGGAATCCGTCGCCGGCGCGCACATGGTGTTCATTACCGCCGGCATGGGAGGCGGCACGGGAACCGGCGCGGCGCCGGTCATCGCGGAAGTGGCGCGCGGCCTGGGCATCCTCACCGTGGCGGTGGTCACCAAGCCGTTCACCTTCGAGGGCTCGAAGCGCATGAAAATCGCCGAGGCGGGCATCGAAGAGCTCGTGCCGCACGTCGACTCGCTGATCGTGATCCTCAATGACAAGCTCGAGGAGGTGATGGGCGAGGACGTGACGCAGGAGGACGCCTTCCGCGCCGCCGACGACGTGCTGAACAACGCCGTCGCCGGCATCGCGGAGATCATCAACCTGCCCGGCCTGGTGAACGTCGACTTCCAGGACGTCAAGACGGTGATGTCCGAGCAGGGCATGGCGATGATGGGCTCGGCCAGCGCGAGCGGAATCGACCGCGCGCGCATCGCGGCCGAGCAGGCGATCGCCTGCCCGCTGCTCGAGGGCGTCAACCTTGCCGGCGCGCGTGGCGTGCTGGTGAACATCACGGCCTCGCGCCCGAGCCTCAAGCTGCGCGAGACCAAGGAGGTGATGAACATCGTGCGCACCTTCGCCGCCGAGGACGCGACCATCATCTACGGCGGCGTCTACGACGACTCGCTGGCCGATGATTTGCGCGTCACGGTGGTGGCCACCGGCCTGGGCATGGCGCAGCAGGCGCGCCAGCAGAAACCGCAATTGGTGCTCAGTAACGCGACCGGCCAGAAGACCGGGACCGACAATGCGCCAGGGCCGGTCGATTACCAGCAGCTCGACGCCGTGCCGGCCGTAATCCGGCGCAACCGGGCCTCCACGGTGGAGGCATTGCAGCAAAGCGGTGTCGACAAGTACGACATCCCGGCGTTCCTGCGAAAGCAGGCGGACTAGCCGCAAAAGCGATACCGGGGCCACTCTTCACTTGCCGGGGCGGCCCCGGCTTTTGCCTCTATCTGCAAGAGTAGAATCCACCCTGCGATGTTGAAGCAGCGAACCGTCAAGACGTTGGTGAAGGCCTCCGGCGTCGGCCTGCACACCGGCCAGAAGGTGCGCATGAGCCTGCGTCCCGCGCCGCCCGACAACGGCATCGTGTTCCGACGCATCGACTTGCCTTCGCCGGTCGACATCCCGGCGCGCGCCGAGCTGGTCGGCGAGGCGCGGCTCGCCTCGACCTTGATCAAGGACGGGGTGAAGGTCCACACCGTAGAGCACCTCATGTCGGCGCTGAGCGGCCTGGGCATCGACAACCTGTTCGTGGATCTCGACGCGCCCGAGCTGCCGATCCTCGACGGCAGCGCTTCGCCGTTCGCCTTGCTGCTGCAGCAGGCGGGCCTCGAAGAGCAGGCCGCGCCGAAGAAATTCATGCGGGTGAAAAAGACCATCGAGGTCAACGACGGCGACAAGTGGGCGCGGCTCGAGCCCTACGAGGGCTTTCGCCTCTCCTTCTCGATCGATTTCCGCCACCCGGTGATCGAGCGCAGCACCCAGTCCGTGACCGTGGACTTCGCCGAAACCTCGTACCTCAAGGAAATCGCGCGCGCGCGCACCTTCGGCTTCATGCAGGAAGTCGAGGACCTGAAGGGCAGCGGCCTCGCCCTCGGCGGCGGGCTGGACAACGCAGTGCTGCTCGACGAGCGGGGGGTGCTGAACGCCGGCGGCCTGCGCTTCGCCGACGAGTTCATCCGCCACAAGCTGCTCGACGCCGTCGGCGACCTGTACCTGCTCGGCCGGCCGCTGCTCGGCGCCTTCACCGCGCACAAGTCCGGCCACGCGCTCAATAACCGGCTGGCGCGCGCCGCGCTGGCCGATGCCGCCGCCCTCGAGGTAGTGGTGTTCGAGCGGGCCGAGGAAGCGCCCGCCGGCGTTGCCCGCCTCGTCGCCCAGCCGACCTAGGTGTTTGCCGTCCTGCGCGTCGCTGTCCTCGCGGCGGCGATCGCCATCGCGTTCACCGTCCTCGCCTGGCTGCTCACCGGCGAGCCGCGCTGGAAGCGAATCGCCTGGCAGGTATTCAAGTTTTCGGTTTTCGGCTTGCTGGCGGTCCTGCTGCTCTTTGCAGGCGAGGCTCTGGTGCACTGACTTCGGCCGCCACGCCGTGGCGTCGCAATAACACCCCGAGCGCGTCCCTCGCCGGCGAAGCGCTCATCGTTTTGTACAGCTTACCCATCCGTTGCAGCGCAAGTGTGGAGAAATGCACGGTTTTTTGCGCTGCCGCGGCGCCTTCACGTGTGCCCTTTGGTTGCACCCGTATGGAAACTGAATTAACCTGCAAGCGCTGTTTTGCAAAGAGAATTATCAGGGAAGGGGCGAGCAGTCTGAGCTTCGCCGCGGCCGCCGAAGAAGCCGCCACCAGCACGATTTCCCCATCCCGGAAATTGACGACGCGGGCCTGACGCGCCAAGTCCGGCGGCAGGTACCGGTCAAGCAGGCCGGCCAGGTCGCGCAGTTCATGCGCCTTGGTCAGGACTGGCTGAAGTGTCGGCTCGGCCGCAAGAATCCGGTCGAGCTTGAGCGGACGCATAGAAGTAGGGGAGGGAGGAAGTCGTGCAGATTATCCTGATCTCGGACCGCCTTGCCAGGGCGAGATCAGTCCACATGTCGCTGCGGCACCTCGTCGGTACGGGGCTGTTGGCGCTCGTCATGCTGTTCGGCGCAACGGCGGCGCTCTACTGGCTGACGCTGCGTTACGCCGCCGACGTAAAGCTGCCGGCGCTGCAGCAGCTCGTCGCCGCCGCCCAGCATGCCGAAGCCGAGCGTGAGCGCGTGTTCCTGCAACAAAACCTGAATTCGATGGCGATGAAACTGGGCGAGATGCAGGCGCACCTCACCCGCATGGATGCGCTCGGCGAGCGCCTGTCGGCCCTCGCCGGCATCAAGCCGCAGGACTTCCGCGCCGCCGAAGCGCCGGGCATGGGCGGCGCGGCGCCGACGCTGCTGCCGCCGCAGAACCTGTCGCTCGGCGAGTTCAGCGAGAAGCTGCTGGTCCTCGCGCGCCAGGTGGAGAGCCGCAACGACATGCTCGGCGTGCTGGAGGCGCAGCTCTTCGAGCAGGCGGTGAAAAAGAAGATGATCCCCACCATGATGCCGGTGCGCGCGCCCTACAACGCCTCGAGCTTCGGCCGGCGCATCGATCCATTCAACGGCCAGTGGGCGATGCACGAAGGCATCGACTTCATCGCCGACTACGGTTCGCCGATCGTCGCCGCCGCCGGCGGCGTAGTCATTTTCGCCGGTTTCCATCCCCAGTACGGCTACATGATCGACATCGATCACGGCAACGACCTGGTGACGCGCTATGCGCACACCTCGAAGATCGTGGTGCGCGAGGGCGATCTGGTCCAGCGCGGCAAGAAAATCGGCGAAGTCGGCACCACCGGCCGCTCCACCGGGCCGCACCTGCATTTCGAAGTGCGCTTCCGGGGCGCGGCGCAGAATCCCGCGAAGTTCCTCGTCACCTCGACTACGGTCGCTCGCACCAAGTAACAGTAGGTTTTTCCAGTAGAATCGGCGGTTTTCGTCGCCAACCGTGGAATCCCTGCGCAAGTTTCTCGAGGCTCTCTGGCGCCTGCCGGCGCGCATGTTTGGCAGCCGCAACCAGCGCCTGCTCAAGCAGTACTCGCACGCCGTGCAGGCGATCAACGCACTCGAGCCGGCGCTGGAGAAGCTGTCGGACGAGGCGCTGCGCGCCAAAACCGATGAATTGAAGAAGCGGCACGCCGACGGCGCGCCGCTGGAAGAGCTGCTGCCCGAGGCCTTCGCGGTGGTGCGCGAGGCCTCCAAGCGCACGTTGCGCATGCGCCACTTCGACGTGCAGATGCTGGGCGGCATGGTGCTGCATAACGGCAAGATCGCCGAGATGAAGACCGGCGAGGGCAAGACGCTGGTGGCAACGCTGCCCGCGTATCTCAACGCGCTGACCGGCAAGGGCGTGCACATCGTCACGGTCAACGACTACCTCGCCAATCGCGACGCCGAATGGATGGGGAAAATCTTCCAGTTCCTCGGCATGACGGTGGGCGTCAACCTGCCGCACATGGAGCCGGAGAAGAAGCGCGCCGCGTACGCCGCGGATATCACCTACGGCACCAACAACGAGTTCGGCTTCGACTATCTGCGCGACAACATGGCGATGCACGTCGAGGAGCGCTTCCAGCGCGGCCTGCATTACGCCATCGTCGACGAGGTGGACTCGATCCTGATCGACGAGGCGCGCACCCCGCTCATCATCTCCGGCCAGGCCGAGGACCGCACCGAGCTCTATCACCGCATGAACCAGGTGGCGCCGCTGCTCACGCGGCAGAAGGAAGAAAAGAAGCTCGATCAGCCGGAGCCGCCGGGGGACTTCTACGTCGACGAGAAGAACCACCAGATCCTGCTCTCGGAAGCGGGGCACCAGAAGGCCGAGGAGATTCTCACGCGCGTCGGCCTGCTGCCGGAAGGCGCGAGCCTGTACGAGCCGGCCTACATCAACCTCGTGCACCAGCTCTACGCCGCGCTGCGCGCGCACCACCTGTTCCACCGCGACCAGCATTACGTGGTGCAGAACGACGAGGTCATCATCGTCGACGAGTTCACCGGTCGCCTGATGCAGGGGCGGCGCTGGTCCGACGGCCTGCACCAGGCCGTCGAAGCCAAGGAGAAGGTGCAGATCCAGAACGAGAACCAGACCCTGGCCTCGATCACCTTCCAGAACTACTTCCGCATGTACGGCAAGCTATCCGGCATGACCGGCACCGCCGACACCGAGGCCTACGAGTTCCAGCAGATCTACGGCCTCGAGGTGGTGGTGGTGCCCACGCACATGAAGATGGTGCGCGCGGACCGCCAGGACCAGGTGTACCGCACCGCCAAGGAGAAGCACCAGGCGGTGATCAAGGACATCCGCGACTGCTACGAGCGCGGCCAGCCGGTGCTGGTGGGCACCACCTCGATCGAGAATTCCGAGCTGCTGTCCGGCTTCCTGACGAAGGACAAGCTGCCGCATCAAGTGCTGAACGCCAAGCAGCACGAGCGCGAGGCGCAGATCGTGGCGCAGGCCGGGCGGCCGAAGATGATCACCATCGCCACCAACATGGCCGGCCGCGGCACCGACATCGTGCTCGGCGGCAACGTCGAGAAGCAATGCGATTTTGTCGAAGCGGACGCCAATCTCGCGGCGGATGAAAAACAGCGACGCATCCAGACCCTGCGCGGCGAATGGCAGGCGCTGCACGACCAGGTGGTGAAAGCCGGCGGCCTGCACATCATCGGCACCGAGCGCCACGAGTCGCGGCGCATCGACAACCAGCTGCGCGGCCGTTCGGGCCGGCAGGGCGACCCGGGCAGCTCGCGCTTCTACATGTCGCTCGAGGACCCGCTGCTGCGCATCTTCGCCGGCGAGCGCATCAACCGCATCATGGTGATGCTCAAAATGCCCGAGGGCGAGGCCATCGAGCACGCGATGGTCACGCGCTCCATCGAGTCGGCCCAACGAAAAGTCGAAGCGAGGAACTTCGACATCCGCAAGCAGCTGCTCGAGTACGACGACGTCGCGAACGACCAGCGCAAGGAAATCTACGCGCTGCGCAACGAGATCCTCGACTCGCAGGATGTCTCGGCGACCATTGCGCGCCTGCGCGCCGGCGTGCTGGGCGACATGCTGCGCCTCTACATTCCCGACGACAGCATCGAGGAGCAGTGGGACATCGCCGGCCTCGAGCGCGCGCTGAAGAGCGAGCTGCTGCTCGAGCTGCCGGTCGGGCGCTGGCTCGAGAAGGAAGGCGAGCTGCAGCCCGAAGCGCTGCTCGAGCGCATCGTGGCGCACGCCGAAGAGGCCTACCGCGCCAAGGTGCCGGTCGGCGCCGAGACCTCGTTCCATCAGTACGAGCGCTATGTGGTGCTGCAGATCCTCGACGCGCACTGGCGCGAGCACCTCGCCGCGCTCGACCATCTGCGCCAGGGCATCCACCTGCGCGGCTACGCGCAGAAGAATCCGAAGCAGGAATACAAGCGCGAGGCGTTCGAGCTGTTTGGCGCCATGGTCGAAGCGGTCAAGCTGGAAGTCACCAAGACCCTGACCGCGATCGAGATCCGCACGCAGAACGACGTGCCGAAGCCCGACGATCAGTCCCACGTCGAGAATGTGCGACCGATCCATCCGAGCTCGGATGGCGGGGCACAGGCAGAACCGGACTACAACGGCGAGGTGGCGGTGGCCGAGGCGCCGAAGCAGAGACCGGTCCGCGTGGGACAGAAAGTCGGCCGCAACGACGCCTGCCCCTGTGGGTCGGGAAAGAAATACAAGCAGTGCCACGGGAAACTGACCTAGCCCTGGACCTGCAGGAGCGCGTGCGCGCTGCGGTCAAAGCCCTCGAATCCATCGGCGCTGACTGGACGCTGCTCGACCTATTGCCAGCAGAAGACCGCGAGCGCCTGCAGAAGGCCGTAGCGGCGATCCATAACCCGGACCGCGTCATGCGCAGGCGCCGGCTGAAGGAGGCGCGGCGGGCGCAACGCACGGCGCAGGTCCAACGCGAGGAGGACGTGCTGCACGCGACGGGGATCCGGACGCTGCGCCGGAAGCCGGTGTTCACGACGCCGAACGTGTTCCCGCCGGAGAAGAGACCAGAGCCGGACCTCGAATCCAACCCCGAGGTCAAGCGGCATTGCTATGTGTGCAAGACGAAGTACACGCAGTTGCACCATTTCTACGACCAGCTGTGCCCTCCTTGCGCCGAGCTGAATTTCCGCAAGCGCACCGAGCTTACGGCTCTGAGCGGGCGCGTGGCGCTGTTGACCGGTGGGCGGGTGAAGATCGGCTATCAGGCCGGGCTCAAATTGCTTCGGTGCGGCGCGCAGCTGATCGTGACGACGCGGTTTCCGAGGGATTCGGCGCGGCGGTATGCGAGCGAGCCGGATTTCAACGACTGGGGACACCGGCTGGAGATCTTCGGGCTGGATCTGCGCCATACGCCGAGCGTGGAGGCGTTCTGCCGGCAGCTGCTGGAGCGGCGCTCGCGGCTCGACTTCATCGTCAACAACGCGTGCCAGACGGTGCGGCGGCCGCCGGAGTTCTACCAGCACATGATGGAGGGGGAAAGGGCTGCGTTGCCCGCTCCGGCGCAGGGACTGCTGGTATCCATTGGGAAATTTCCTGGGACGGCAGACTCAGCGCAACTGTCGCAGGCGCGGTTGCTGCCGGAGGAGTATCTCGAGACCAAGGGACTCTTTCCCGAGGGCGTGCTCGACCAGGATCTGCAGCAGGTGGACCTGCGCGGGCGCAACTCGTGGCGGCTTACGCTGGCGGAGGTGTCGACGGTGGAGCTGCTCGAGGTGCAGCTGGTCAACAGCGTCGCCCCGTTTGTATTGAATGGGCGATTAAAAGAATTGATGTTGCGCACGCCAGAGCGCGACAAGCACATCGTCAATGTGTCGGCGGTGGAGGGGCAGTTCTACCGCAACTTCAAGACCACGCGCCATCCGCACACCAACATGGCGAAGGCGGCGCTCAACATGATGACGCGCACCTCGGCGACCGACTACTGGAACGACGGTATCCACATGAACAGCGTAGACACCGGCTGGGTGACGGACGAGGATCCGGTGGAGATCGCGGCGCGCAAGACGCGCGAGGAGCGCTTCCACCCGCCCCTCGACATCGTCGACGGGGCGGCGCGCATCGTCGATCCGATCATCGCCGGCATCAACACCGGCGAGCATGTATGGGGGCAGTTCCTGAAGGACTACAAACCCACAGACTGGTAAGCTTCGCTCGTTTCTGAAGCAAGGACTCACCCTGAGTGGCAGTTAATCTCCCGGCTCCCGATCCCGCATTGCTCCATCCCATCGCCGGCGTCGAGCTCGGCGTCGCGATGGCAGGCGTGAAGAAGCCAGGTCGCAAGGATTTGCTGGTCCTGCGCCTGGCGTCGGGCAGCGCCGTGGCCGGGGTGTTCACGCGCAACCGTTTCTGCGCTGCTCCGGTCATCCTGGCGAAGAAGCACCTGAAAAACGACATCCAGGCGCTGGTGGTCAACACCGGCAATGCCAACGCCGGCACCGGCGAAGACGGCCTGAAGCGCGCCGCGCAGGTGTGCGAGGCGCTGGCGTCGCACCTCGGCTGCGACGCCGAAGAGGTGCTGCCATTCTCCACCGGCGTGATCATGGAGCCGCTGCCGGCCGAGCGCATCGTCGCCGCGCTGCCGAAGGCACTGCTCGCGAAGAGCGACTGGCTGTCGGCGGCCGAAGCGATCATGACCACCGATACCGTGCCCAAGGCGTTCTCGAGGAAGCTGAAACTTTCGAAAGGCGAGGCCCACGTGACCGGCATTGCGAAGGGCGCCGGCATGATCCGGCCGGACATGGCCACCATGCTGGGCTTCGTCGCCACCGATGCCGCCGTTCCCCGCAAGGTATTGCAGGACATGCTCGAACGCGTGGCCGACCGCTCGTTCAACTGCATCAGCGTCGACGGCGATACCTCGACCAACGATTCGTTCATGCTGATGGCCACCGGCCGCGGCCCGGCCATCGCCTCCAAGCGCGACGCACTCAAGATCGAGGCCGCGATCACCGACGTGGCGCGCGACCTTGCGCAGGCCATCGTGCGCGACGGCGAGGGCGCGACCAAGTTCGTCACGCTGCGCGTCGAGCGCGGGAAAACGCTCGAGGAATGCCGCCAGGTGGCTTATGCCATCGCGCATTCGCCGCTGGTGAAGACCGCTTTCTTCGCCTCCGACCCGAACCTCGGCCGCATCCTCGCCGCCGTCGGCTATTCCGGCGCCGAGGTCAAGACCGAGAAGGTGGACCTGTACCTCGACGAGGTCCTGGTGGCCAAAGGCGGTGGCCGCCATCCGGCGTACCGCGACGAGCTCGGGGTCGCGGCGATGCGCAAGCCCGAGTTCACGGTGCGCGTGGTGCTGAACCGCGGCAAGGCCGATGCCACCGTCTGGACTTGCGACTTCTCCTTTGACTACGTGAAAATCAACGCGGAATACCGCACTTGACCAAAGAACTCGAAAAAATCCTCGAGCGCCTGGACGCCGTCCTGCCGCCGCCGCCGCCGGCGACGGACTGGAAGGCGAGCATCGCCTTGCGCTGGCGCAGCGCCGGCCGCCGTGGTGCCGGGGGCTGGCTGCAACCCGTACGCCATGTGCATCGCATCAAGCTTTCCGATCTGCGCGGCATCGACAAGCAGATCGAGCGCGTCGAGCAGAACACGCGCCAGTTCATCGACGGCAAGCCGGCGAACAACGTGCTCCTCACCGGGGCGCGCGGCACCGGCAAGTCCTCGATCGTGAAGGGCCTGCTCAACAAGTATTCCAGGCAGGGATTGCGCCTGATCGAGGTCGAGAAGAACGACCTCGTCGACCTGCCGATGATCGTCGACCAGATCGCGGCGCGCCCGGAGCGCTTCCTGCTGTTCTGCGACGACCTCAGCTTCCACGGCGCCGAGGAGGGCTACATTGCCCTGAAGGTCGCGCTCGACGGCTCGATCTCCACCACGTCCGAGAACCTGCTGATCTACGCCACCTCCAACCGCCGCCACCTGATGCCGGAATACATGGCGGAGAACCTCGAGACCAAGTACATCGGCGACGAGATCCACCCGGGCGAGACGGTGGAGGAGAAGATCTCGCTCTCCGAGCGCTTCGGCCTGTGGGTGAGCTTCTACCCCTTCGACCAGGACGAGTACCTCGACATCGTCGAGCAGTGGCTGCGCTCGTTTGGCGCTTCTTCGAATGAAAAATCCAGGGAAGAAGCGTTGCAATGGTCGCTGCAGAGGGGCTCGCGCAGCGGGCGCGTCGCCTATCAGTTCGCGCGCGATTGGGCCGGCCGCCACCCGAAGAAGAAGTGATCATTGAGGTCGCGGCCGCGGTGCTGCAGCGCCCGGACGGCGCCTTCCTGCTCGCCCAGCGGCCGACGGGCAAGGTGTACGCGGGGTACTGGGAATTCCCCGGCGGCAAGGTCGAGCCCGGAGAGCCCGCTGCGCAGGCGCTCGCGCGCGAGCTGCACGAGGAGCTTGGCATCGAGATCGGCGAGAGCTTCCCCTGGATTACGCGCGTATTCACCTACCCGCATGGCACGGTGCGGCTGAACTTCTTCCGTGTCCACGAGTGGAAGGGCGAACCGCAGCCCCGCGAGCAGCAGGCGATCGCCTGGCAGGCCGCCGGCACGCCGAGCGCTTCGCCGATGCTGCCCGCCAACGCGCCGGTGCTCGCCTCACTCGCCCTGCCCGTCGAGTACGCGGTCACGGATGCCACGACGCGCGGCATCCCGCAGATGCTGGCCATCCTGGAAGCGCGGCTGCAGTCCGGGTTGCAGCTTCTGCAGGTACGCGAACCCGGGCTGAGCGCGCCGGAACGAGATTTTTTCACCCGCCAGGCGATCGGCCTCGCGCATCGGCACGGATGCAAGGTGCTGACCAAATCCCCATTCCCCGGTGCGGACGGAGTGCATGTCACCTCGACCGAGCTGAAAATGCTGAGGGAAAAACCGGCAGTACTGGCCGCCGCGTCGTGCCACAACCGCGACGAGCTTGAGCGGGCCATGGCCCTGGAGCTGGATTTCGCCGTGCTCGGACCGGTAAGGGAGAAGTCAACGGCGGACAAGTCGCCGGCCCTCGGCTGGAAGCAATTCGCCGATATTGCGCGCGGGACCACGCTGCCAGTCTATGCAATCGGCGGCCTGACGCGCGCCGACCTGCCGGACGCCTGGCGCGCCGGCGCGCACGGCATCGCTATGATTCGGGGGGCTTGGAGCTAGGGTCGTCCTTCTCGGGCAAGCGGTATTCCTCCGCCGCCCACTTGCCCAGGTCGATCAGCCGGCAGCGTTCGCTGCAGAACGGCCGCGACTTGTTCTCGGGACCGTAGATCGTCTCCGCGCCGCAACGCGGGCACTGAATCTTGCGCGGCTTCAAAGATTACAGAAGGTCAGTTCGAAGGCCACATCCCAGTCGGCGGTGCGCGGCCGCGGATCGACCACGCCCTGCGCCCCGTTCTGCGCCAGGAAACGGATGTTGAGTACGTACTTGTTGGCGCTGATCTCCGGCACGCACGGCGCGGTCGGGTCCAGGCGCAGGCGCAGCATCTGCGCGGTCTTGCCGCCGAGCATCTGCTGATACATGCCCTGTGGCGCGGCGAGGATCTGCGGCTTGCCGGACTCGCGCAGGATCCGGAGGATGATCGCGGTACCGTCGCGCAGCGGATAGAGCGGCCCGGTCCATGCCGCGAGCTGGCCGGTGCGCTCTTCCGAGGGTCGGTGCAGCCAGTAGTGGTAGGAAGGCAAGTCGAATTCGCAGGCGCCGCCCGGAATGCCGGTGCGCTGCTTGATCGACATCAGCCAGTCGTTCTCGCGCAGGTACTGGCCGATCTTGCCGGTCATCGAGAACAGCGCCTGCGAGGCCTGCTCGATGTCGCGCAGCACGTGCGACAGCGCGTCCTCGGCGATGTCGGGGTTGTTGCGAAACGACAGCAGCACCTGTTTCTGGCGCTCGAGCTCCTGCAGCAGGTCGGACTTCAGGTCGGCGCGCCCGGCGACCTCCATGATCTCGAACAGGGTCAGCAACGCCATGTGGTGGTCGTGCGGCTCGGTGCGCGCCACGAAGTGCCGCGAGCGCTCGAACAGGTCCTCGAGCCGCAGCAGCGTGCGGATCCGCTCGTTCAGCGGGTACTCATAGGTGATCACGGCTTGGCGAATTGTAGGTATTTTTGGTGCAGGGCGGCGACCTGATTGCGCAATGCGTCACGCGAGCCGGCGTTGTCGATCACATCGTCGGCGGCGGCGAGGCGCGCGGCGCGCGTCACCTGCGTGCGCATGATCGCGCGCACCTCTGCTTCCGGCAGGTTGCTGCGCGCGCGCACCCGCGCGACCTGCACCTCCTCGGGCGCGTCGACCACCAGCACGCGGTTCACCCGCCGGCGATAGTCGGGCGACTCGATCAGCAGCGGCACGACATGCATCACGTAGGGCGCGCGCGCGGCGGCGATCAGGCGCGCGGATTCCTCGCGGATCATCGGATGCAGCAGCGCTTCCAGCGCGCGCTTCGCGGCCGGGTCGGCGAACACGTGATCCCGCATCTTCTTGCGATCCATCGCCCCGTCCGGGACGAACTCCTTGCCGAAGCGCTTCTCGATCTCGGGCACCGCCGCGCCGCCTGGCTGCGTCAGCGCATGCGCGATGGCGTCGGTATCGACCACGCTCGCCCCCAGCCGGGCGAATTCATCGGCCGCGGCGCTCTTGCCGCTGCCGATGCCGCCGGTCAGCCCCACCACGAACATCAGAGACGCTGCAGGTACCAGCGCACGATCGGTTCACCCCAGAACATCGCGATGATGCCGGCGAGGGCGAGGTAGGGCCCGAAGTGGAAGCGAAAGCCCGCGTCCCACTTGCCGCGCGCCGCGAACATCTGCAGCGCGCCGAAGGCGAGGCCGACCACCGAGGAAAGCAGGATCACGAGCGGCAGCATCTTCCAGCCGAGGAAGGCGCCGACCGCCGCGTTCATCTTGAAGTCGCCGTAGCCCATGCCTTCCTTGCCGGTGAGCAGCTTGAAGCCCCAGTACACCAGCCAGAGCGACAGGTAGCCGGCGACGGCGCCGATCACCGCGTCCGGCAGGGGGACAAAGGCATGCACGATATTCGCCAGCACGCCGAGCCAGACCAGCGGCAGCGTGAGGGAATCGGGCAGCAGGCCGGTCTCGTGATCGATAAAGGCGAGCGCGATGGTGAACCAGATGAAGACGATGGCGCTCAGCGCGGTCGCGGAAGGACCGAAGTGCCAGGCGGCATAAGCGGCACCAAGGCCGGCGAGGGCCTCGACCAGCGGGTATTTCGCGCTGATGCGCGTGCCGCACGCCGAGCATTTGCCTCGCAGCGCGAGCCAGCTGACGATCGGAATGTTTTCGAGCGCGCCGATGCGATGGCCGCAGCCGGGGCAGGCGGAGCGCGGCGTCATAAGGTTGTAATTCGGACCTTCGTGCGGCTGCGGCAGGGGCTGGCCGGCGAGCTCGGCGCATTCCGCGCGCCACTCGCGCTCGAGCATTTTCGGCAAGCGGTGGATCACGACGTTGAGGAACGAGCCGATGCACAGCCCGAATACCAGCGCGACCCAGGGAAAAGCGGCCGGCTGAACCAGCCAGCCAACCGCCGTCATTACGCTAGACCGCCTGGCCCATCTTGAAGATCGGCAGATACATGGCGATCACCATGCCGCCGATCAGCGTGCCGAGCACCACCATGATCATGGGCTCCATCAGCGAGGACAGGGCCTCCACCGCGTCGTCCACCTCGGCCTCGAAGAAGTCGGCCACCTTGCTGAGCATGCCGTCGAGCGCGCCGGTCTCCTCGCCGATCGACACCATCTGGATCACCATGGTCGGGAACACGTTCGCGTTCTGCATCGCCACGGTGAGCGAGGTGCCGGTGGAGACTTCCTGCTTGATCGCCTTCGTCGCCTGCGCGTAGACGTAGTTGCCGGAGGCGCCGCCGACGGAGTCGAGCGCCTCCACCAGCGGCACGCCGGCGGCGAACATGGTCGACAGGGTGCGCGTCCAGCGCGCGATGGTCGAGATGCGCACCAGGTGGCCGAACACCGGCACCCTCAGCATCAGCCGGTCCATGAAGATCTGCACCGCCACCGAGCGCTTCCAGGATTCGAGGAAGCCGTAGATGCCGCCGCCGATGACCGGAAAGATGATGTACCAGTTGGCGACGAACCAGTCCGAGATCGCCATTACGATCAGCGTCGGCGCCGGCAGGTCGGCGCCGAAGTTGGTGAACACCTCCTTGAACGCCGGGATCACGAAGATCATGATCACCGCGGTGATGATGAACGCGACCGCGATGATCGCGATCGGGTAGAAGAGCGCGCTCTTGATCTTGGACTTGATGGCGAGCGTTTTCTCCTGGTAGGTGGCGAGGCGGTCGAGCAGCGTCTCCAGAATGCCCGCCTGCTCGCCGGCCTGCACCAGGTTGCAGTACAGGTTGTCGAAGTACAGCGGGAATTTGCGGAACGCGGCGGCGAGCGCCGAGCCGGTCTCGACGTCGGTCTTGATGTCGGTGAGCAGCTTTCCCACCGCGGGATTGGCGGCGCCCTTGCTCACGATCTCGAACGACTGCAGCAGCGGCACGCCGGCCTTCATCATGGTCGCGAGCTGGCGCGTGAACAGCGCGATGTCCTTCGAGCCGACGGATCCGCCGCCCTTTCGCTTGACCGGCTTGACCTTCTGCACCAGGATGCCCTGGCGACGCAGGGTGGCGTTGACCGCGGCTTGGCTGACCGCGCGCAATTCGCCGCGAATGACCTTGCCGGCCTTGTCCTTGCCTTCCCAGCTGAACGTGAGTTCTTTCGGCCCTTTTGCGGCCGCGACTGCTGTTGCCATACTGGCTCCCTTTCCCGCTCTCCGAACTACCCCTATAACCGCGGGATGATGCCCGTGGGAAGCTCGTTTGTAAAGGCTGAAGTTTCCGTTCTAAGCCTCTGAGGCCTCGGTATTTTCTACAACCTGGGCCGGCCGGAAAATTCTTACGGTTTTGATGGTCCGGCCTTGCGCATGGACGATCTCCATCGGCACGGTGCCGATCTTGATCGAGACATCGGCCTCGGGGATGTCCTGCAGGTGCTCGACGATCAGGCCGTTCAGCGTCTTGGGGCCGTCGGTCGGCAGCGATAGCCCCAACGCCCGGTTCACCTCCCGCACCGGCATCGTGCCCTCAGCGGTGGCGGTGCCGTCCTGGTGCCAGGCGAGCACCGGCGTGGCCGAAGGCAACGAGGTGGTGAACTTGCCAATGATCTCCTCGATGATGTCCTCGAGCGTCAGCAGTCCCATCAGCTCGCCGTACTCGTCGACCACCAGGGCAATACGCTCGTGGTTCTCCTGGAAGTACTGCATCTGCGACAGTACCGGCGTGCTCGCCGGCACGAAGTACGGCTCGGACAGAAGCGCCTGCAGGGCCTCCTTGTCGAGTGTGCCGGTGGGCAACGCGGCCAGCACCTTCTTCAGCTGCAGCACACCGACCACGTCGCCGAGCGCGCTGCGGAATACCGGCAGCCGCTGATGATAGCTGGTGACGAGGTGGTGGACGATGGTGTCCATGTCGTCGTCGAGCCTGATCGACTCGATCTTGGCGCGCGGCACCATGATGTCCTGAACCGTCACCCCGCCGACGTCGAACAGGTTGAGCAGGATCGAGAGGTGTTTCTTTGGCAGCAGATTCGAGTACTCCAGCACGATGGTGCGGATTTCCTCGGGCGACATCTCGCCATCGCTCTCACCGCCGCGCAGGCGTGAGAGCTTGAGCAGTGGATTCAGGATCGCGTTGGTCGAGCCCGACAGCAGAGACACGAACGGCGCCGAGACCTTGGCCAGCCAGCGCATCGGCCAGGCCACCATCCGGGCGATGCCTTCGGCGTTGTGCTGGCCCAGGCGCTTGGGCACCAGCTCGCCGACCACGATGGAAACATACGTGATGACGACCACGATACTGACGGTTGCCATGATATTGGCCGTCGTCGGCTGCAGGGCGAACGTCGATTGCAGCCATGCCGAGGCGCGTGCGGAGAAAAACGCCTCGCCCACGATTCCGTTGAGAACACCGATCGAGGTGATGCCGATCTGGATCGTCGACAGGAATCGCGTCGGGTCGCTCGCCAGGCGAAGCGCGGCGGCGGCGAGCGCGTCGCCCTGCTTCGCCCTGGCCTCCAGGCGTGCCTTGCGCGCGGTGAGCAGCGCGACTTCCGACATCGCGAAGAAGCCGTTCAGCAGCACCAGGCTGAGGAGAATCAGGATTTCCATGCGTCAGCTGCGCCCCAGCAGCACTTCGAGCACGAACCGGCTGCCGACATAGGCGAGCAGCAGCATGAGGAAGCCGCCGAGCGTCCAGCGCAGCGCGGTGCGCCCGCGCCAGCCGTAGCGCCAGCGCCCCGCGAGCAGCCAGGCGAAGATCAGCCACGACAGGACCGCGAACACCGTCTTGTGCTCGAAGCGCCAGGCGCGCCCGAACAGGGTTTCGGAGAACGCGATGCCGGTCACCAGGGTCAGCGTGAGGAAGACGAACCCGGCGCCGATCATGCGGAACAGCAGCGTCTCGAGCGTGAGCAGCGGCGGCAGGTTGGGGAAGGCGACGGTTCCCTTGAGATGAAGGTGGCGCTCGGCGAACGACATCAGCGCGGCGTGCAGCAGCGCGATCACGAACAGCCCGTAGGCGATCATGGCGAGCGCGAGGTGAAGCTTGAATTCGGCCGCGGCGGCGTGCGCGCCGGTCGAGGCCAGGCCCGGGAACAACGCCGGCAGCGCGACGGCCGACGGCGGCGAGCGGAAGCGCGAGTGGCAGCATCCCCTCGAGGTTGTAGAACAGGCTCTCGAGCCAGTAGACCGCGACGCCCAGGAACATCATCACCGACAGCGCCTGCGCGAAGCCGAAGCGCAGCTCGCGCGCGAATACGCCGTCATAGAGCAGCCAGCCGTGCAAGGTGAGCGGCAGCAGGATCGCCGCCCGCTCCCAGGAGCGCAGGCCGTCTGCGGCGCGCGTGCGCCAGCGCGAGTGCCAGAAGTGCCACGCCAGCCCGACGTACATGGCCGAAGCGATGCCGTGAATTACAATGTCGGGCACTTCTTCAGTCTAACATCCCATGCTCGATAACCTGACCGCGCGCCTCGCGAAGATCGTCAAGACGGTCCGCGGCGAAGCGCGTCTCACCGAAGCGAACATCCAGGAGGCGCTGCGCGAGGTGCGCGTCGCGCTGCTCGAAGCCGACGTCGCGCTGCCGGTGGTGAAGCATTTCATCGATGCGGTGCGCGCCGGCGCGCTCGGCGAGGAGGTCGTCGGCAGCCTGACGCCGGGCCAGGCGCTGGTGGGCGTGGTGCACCGCGAGCTCACCAAGCTCATGGGCGAGGCGAGCGTCGGCCTCGATCTCGCCACGCAGCCGCCGGCGGTCATCCTGATGGCGGGATTGCAGGGCTCGGGCAAGACCACGACCACCGGCAAGCTGGCGCGCTTGCTGGTCAAGGACAAGAAAAAGGTCGCGGTGGTTTCCGCCGACGTCTATCGCCCGGCGGCGATCGAGCAATTGAAGACGGTGGCGGGCCAGGCCGGCGCGGCTTTCATTGAGTCAACGAAAGAGGAAAGACCCGTCGACATAGCGCGCCGCGCGGTCGACTATGCCCGCACCCATTACATGGACGTGCTCATCGTCGACACCGCCGGCCGGCTTGCGATCGACGAGGACATGATGCGCGAGATCGCCGAGCTGCACGCCCAGCTCAAGCCGGTCGAGACGCTGTTCATCGTCGACGCGATGCAGGGCCAGGACGCGGTCAATGTGGCGCGCGCGTTCAACGAGCGCCTGCCGCTCACCGGCGTGATCCTCACCAAGCTCGATGGCGATGCGCGCGGCGGCGCGGCGCTTTCGGTGCGGCACATCACCGGCAAGCCGATCAAGTTCGCCGGCGTGGCGGAGAAGCTCGACGGCCTCGAGCCGTTCCATCCCGAGCGCATGGCGGCGCGCATCCTCGGCATGGGCGACATCCTGTCGCTGGTCGAGGAGGCGCACGCCAAGATCGACCTCGAGGAGGCGCAGCGCGTCGCCGAGAAGGTGAAGAAGGGCAAGGGCTTCGACCTCGAGGATTTCAAGCAGCAGATCGTGCAGATGAAGAAAATGGGCGGCGTCGCCTCGCTGATGGACAAGCTGCCCGCCCAGCTCGTCGGGCAGATCGACCCGGCCAAGCTGCAGGACGAGACCCAGTTCCGCCGCATCGAGGGCATCATCAACGCCATGACCCCGCAGGAGCGGCGCAAGCCCGAGCTGATCAAGGCGTCGCGCAAGCGGCGCATCGCGACCGGCGCCGGCGTGCCGGTGCAGGCCGTCAACCAGCTGCTCAACCAGTTCGAGCAGATGCAGAAAATGATGAAGATGATGAAAGGCGGCAATATGGCACGCATGATGCGCGGAATGAAGGGCATGCTGCCGGGCATCCGCTAGCGAGAGGATCGCTTGGAAGATTTCGGCCGCACCCGCGTCTGCAGCGTTCTGTTCCTCGACATCGTCGAATATTCGCGGCGCGATGTCGCCGAGCAGGTACGGCTGAAGAACATCTTCAACCTGGTGATGAACAGCGCCCTGGGGCATGTCGAGCCCAACGAGCGCGTGGTGGTGGACACCGGCGACGGCGCGGCGATCACGTTCCTCGGCGATCCGGAACGCGCGCTGTACGTCGCGCTCGAAGTGTTCGACAACGTCGGCGAGCTTCCGGTGCGCATCGGCATCAACCTCGGCCCGGTATCGCTGATGAAGGACCTGAACGGGCTGGACAACGTGATCGGCGACGGCATCAACGTCGCGCAACGCGTCATGAGCTTCGCCGACAGCGGCGAGCTGCTGGTGTCGCGCGCGTTCTACGAAATCGTGTCGCGCCTGTCGGACGACTACGCGGCGATGTTCAAGCTGGAAGGCTCGCGCACCGACAAGCACCAGCGCGCGTACGACGTGTACTCGGTGAGCAAGGCGGTGCGCGTCGGGCGCCGGGTGGCCGGCGATCAGCTGCGCGCGAAGAAGAAGCGCCGCGCCGGGCCGGACAGCACGTTCACGCCGATGGATCGCACGCCGGCGCAGGTGTTCGACGCCGGCACGCATTACATGGTGTCGGGATACAGCGAGGCAAGCGTGCGCGAGGCGGTGGAGAAGCTCATCGCCGGCGGCGCCCGCCTCATCGCGCCGCTCTCCCAGATGGGCCGCAAATGGCTCGCCAGCGTCACCAATCCCAAGCTCGCGATCGAGGCGCGAGTGGAGGAAATGGGCTTCAAGCGCGTGATCACCGGTCCCACCAAGGAGGCGGTGCAGCTCAAGGTCGAGGATCTGGTCGAGCGCGGCTCCACCGTGGTCCAGCCGCCCGAGCTCGCCGACGGCGTGTGGACCGCGGTTTGCGAGCAGGTCTGACCCCGAAAACCGTTGTCAGGGCCCGAAAAAGTCCCGTATAATCCGCGCCTTTTCGCGGTTTGCGGAGTCTTCCAAATGGTGGTGATTCGACTGCGCCGGGGCGGCGCGAACAAGCGTCCGTTCTACCACGTGGTGGTAGCGGATTCGCGGCGCGCGGCGAGCGGCAAGTTCATCGAGCGGCTCGGGTTCTACGACCCGAAGGCGCCGCAGGGACGCGAGTCGCTGCGCGTCAACATGGAGCGCGTGAAGCACTGGACCGGGAAGGGCGCACAGCTCTCCGATACGGCGGCGCGCCTCGTGAAGCAGTTTGCAAAGAAAGCAGCCTGAGCATCTTGTAGAGATGGGTCGCGTCGCCGGTACCTACGGCGTGCGCGGTTGGATCCGGGTCGAGGCGCCGCAGGAAGCGCTGGGCGCGTGCAGGACATGGTGGATCGGCGGCGTCGGCTTTTCCGTCGAGCAGGTCAAGCAGCACTCGGGCACGCTGCTGGCGCAGCTCGGCGGGCTGCAGAACCGCGAAGCGGCGCAGAAGCTGAAGGGCTCGAAAGTATTCGTGCAGCGCGAGGCGCTGCCGGAGCCGCAGGCGGGTCACTACTACCTCGCGGACCTGGTTGGCCTCGCGGTGGTGAACGAGCGCGGCGAAGCGCTCGGCGTGGTCAAGCGCTGGGTGTTCAACGGCGCGCAGGACGTGATGGAAGTGGCGGGAGATGGCAAGGTGCGTTTGCTGCCGTGGATCCCGCAGGTGGTGAAGAAGGTTGATTTGCCGAACCGGCAGATCGACGTGGAATGGGAAGCGGACTGGTGATCCGCTTCGACGTAGTGACGCTGTTCCCGGAGATGTTCGCGGCGATCACCGCGAGCGGCATTACCAGCCGGGCGCTGGAAGCGGGACTGTATTCGGTGACGACGTGGAATCCGCGCGATTTCACGACGGACAACTACCGGACGGTGGATGACCGTCCGTACGGCGGCGGGCCCGGGATGGTGATGCTTCCCGAGCCGTTGGAGCGAACGCTCGACGCCGTGAAAAGCGCAGGGGGCGGCAGAGTGGTGTATCTGACGCCGCAGGGCAGGAAGCTGGATCACCGCAGGGTGATGGAGTTTTCGGCGCAGAAGGCGCTGACGCTGCTGTGCGGAAGGTACGAGGGCGTGGACGAGCGGTTGCTCGAGCGCCGGGTCGACGAGGAAGTGTCGATCGGCGACTTCGTGCTCTCGGGCGGCGAGCTGGCGGCGATGGCGTTGATCGATGCCTGCGTACGCCAGCTGCCGGGCGCGCTCGGCGACGGTGCCTCGGCGGTCGAGGAATCGTTCGCCGACGGTCTGCTCGATTGCCCGCAGTACACGCGGCCGGAGGTCTGGCCGCCAGCCGCGGGCGCCACGGTGCCGGAGGTGCTGATGTCAGGGCACCACGAGAACATCCGGCGCTGGCGGCTGAAGCAGGCACTGGGCCGGACCTGGCTGCGCAGGCCCGACTTGCTGGAGGCGAGGACGTTGAACGCAGAGGAACGAAAGCTGCTGGACGAATTCCAGCGAGAACACAGGAGCTAGCGCCATGGATCTGATCGGAACCCTCGAGCTGGAAGAAATCAAGCGCCTCAAAAAGGACGTGCCCGACTTTTCGCCCGGCGACACCGTGATCGTCAGCGTCAACGTGGTCGAGGGCGAGAGGAAGCGCGTGCAAGCGTTCGAGGGCATGGTCATCGCCAAGCGCAACCGCGGCCTCAACTCTTCGTTCATCGTGCGCAAGGTGTCCTCCGGCGAAGGCGTGGAGCGCACGTTCCAGACCTACTCGCCGCTGATCGCCTCGATCGAGGTCAAGCGCAAGGGCGAGGTGCGGCGCGCGAAGCTCTATTACCTGCGCGAGCGCTCGGGCAAGTCGGCGCGCATCCGTGAGCGCGTCGGCGGCGAAGATGCCGGCGCCTCCCCGGGCGGCTCCGCCGAGCAGTAAGGGGGTGCGGGGGAGGTCATCCCCTGCTTCCGCTGAGTGCGGTGGAGGTTATCCCCTGCATTCCGCGAGTAAAATCGGCTGATGCGCCGCGAAACCGCCGCCATCAGCCCCGTCAGCGAAGTCGTCGCGGCGATCCGCGCCGGCGAGATCGTCATCCTGGTCGACGACGAGGACCGCGAGAACGAGGGCGACCTCATCTTCGCCGCCGAGTTCGTCACTCCCGAGAAGGTCAACTTCCTCGCCAAGCACGGCCGCGGGCTGATCTGCATGTCGATCACCGAGGAGCATGCGGCGCGCCTGGGGCTGAAGCCGATGGTGGAGCAGAACCGCTCGCGCCACGGCACCAACTTCACGGTGTCGATCGAGGCCGCCGAGGGCATCGCCAGCGGCATCTCGGCCGCTGATCGCGCGCTGACCATCAGAATAGCGGCGTCCGAGAAATCAACTGCTGCGGACATCGTGCAGCCCGGGCACGTGTTCCCGCTGATCGCCCACCCGGGCGGCGTGCTGGTGCGCGCCGGGCACACCGAGGCCTGCTGCGACCTCGCGCGGCTGGCGGGCCTGACCCCCGCCGCGGTGCTGTGCGAGATCATGCGCGACGACGGCACCATGGCGCGCCTGCCGGATCTTCTTCAGTTCGCCGCCGAGCACAAGCTCAAGATCGGCACCATCGCCGACCTGATCGAATACCGCAGCCGCAACGAATCGTTGGTGCAACGCGCATCTGAACGCGAGATCGACACGGCTTGGGGGCGGTTCCAGCTCGTGTCGTACCGTGACCTGTCGGTCGGTTCGCTCCACATGGCGCTGGTGCTCGGAAAGCCGGAGGCGAAAAAGGAAATTCTGGTGCGCGTGCACGAGCCGCTGTCGGTGATCGATCTGCTCGACGCCAGCCCGGGCACGCATGCCTGGGGCGTGGGAGAGGCGTTGAAGGCCATCCAGCAGGCCGGCGCCGGCGTGATGGTGCTGATGAACTGCAACCAGGAAAGCCGCCCGCCGCAGGCGGGGCGCAGCATCGACCTGCGCCTCTACGGCATCGGCGCGCAAATCCTGCGCGACCTGGGTGTGGGCAAGATGCGACTCATGGCGGCGCCGCGCAAGATGCCGAGCATGACGGGCTTTGGTCTTGAAGTGACGCGCTACGCCGAGCTGCCGCGGCGGTAACGACGATGCGCCTCGGGATCGTCGCGAGCAGATTCAACGAAGCGATCTGCGGCAAGCTGGTCGACGGCGCGCGCGCCGAAGCCCGCAAGCTCAAGGCCGAGTGCACGGTGATCAGCGTGCCGGGCGCGCTCGAGATTCCGATCGCGCTGCAATGGATGGCGCAGTCCGGCCGCTTCGACGCGCTGGTCGCGCTCGGCGCGGTGATCCGCGGCGATACCTACCACTTCGACGTCGTCGCCAACGAGTCGGCGCGCGGCGTGATGGACGTGATGCTGGAATGCGGCGTGCCGGTGGCGAACGGCATCCTCACCACCGACGACGAAGCGCAGGCCGAGGCGCGGCTCGAGAAGGGCGCCGAAGCGGTGCGCGTGGCGCTCGAGATGGCCCGGCTGAAGGCGAAGATCAGTGAGACGTAAGACCGCGGCGCGCGAAGTCGCGCTCCAGGCGCTCTACGCCTGGCAGCTCTCCGGCGCCGATCCGATGCAGGAAGCGCGCGCCAACGAGGCTTACGAGAAAAGCGTGTTCCTCGACGACCTGCTGCGCGGCGTGAGCAGCCGCGCCGGCGAGCTCGAGGCGCTGATCACGCCGCACCTGGATCGCAAGTTCGCCCGCCTCTCGCCGGTGGAGCGCGCCATCCTCTACATCGGCGCCTACGAGCTGTCCGCGCACCCGAACACGCCGTTCAAGGTGGTGCTGAACGAGGCGGTGGAGCTCGGCAAGAGCTTCGGCGGCACCGACGGCTACCGCTTCGTCAACGGCGTACTGGAGAAAATCGCGCAGGCGCTGCGGCCGGAAGAAGTCGCCCGCTCGCGCAACCTCGCCTGAACGAATTCGAATTAATCCGCCGGTACTTCAGCCGGCCACCGAAGCGCACGGTCCTCGGCGTGGGCGACGATTGCGCGCTGCTGCGCCCCGATGCCGGACTCGACCTCGCCGTGACGACCGACATGCTGGTGGAAGGGCGGCACTTCCTGCCCGGCGCGGAGCCGCGCGCCCTCGGCCACAAAGCGCTGGCGGTGAATCTTTCCGATCTGGCGGCGATGGGCGCCACGCCGCGCTGGGCCACCCTCGCGCTCGCTTTGCCGGCGGTCGAGCCGGCGTGGCTGGAAGCGTTCTCGGCCGGGCTGTTCGCGCTCGCCGAGCGCTACCACGTCGACCTCGTCGGCGGCGACACCACGCGCGGCGCGCTGCGCACGCTCAGCATCACCGCGATTGGCGAGGTGCCCCCGGGGCTGGCGCTGGAGCGCGGCGGCGCGCGCCCGGGGGACGACATCTGGGTGTCGGGCGAGCTCGGCGGTGCCGCGCTCGGCCTGGCGCATCCGCACATCTCCGAGGCGGCGAAACGCCTGCACTCGCCCGAGCCGCGCGTCGAGCTCGGCGAGCGCCTGCGTCGCCTGGCACACGCAGCGATCGACGTCTCCGACGGCCTCGCCGGCGATCTTGCGCATATCCTGGAGCGCTCGGGCGTGGGCGGGAGCGTGCATTACGATCTCGTTCCCAGGCCACGGGCTTTTGCGGCGCTGAACGACGCCGAGCTGGAAAGGCGCTGTGTGCTCTCGGGCGGCGACGACTACGAGCTCATTTTCACCGCGCCGCGCGAGCATCGTGCGGAGCTCGAAGCGCTCTCGCGCGAGCTGGGGCTCCCGCTTACGCGCATCGGCGACGATCCACGCCGGCGACGCCCGGCTCGCCGTGCTGGACGCGCAAGGCAAGCCGCTCGCGCACCACGGCGGCTACGACCACTTCGCCGCATGATGGTCGTTCGACCCGGGCCGGCCTTCGTGTTCTCCCATCCGGCGCACGTCGTTGCCTTCGGCTTCGGCGCCGGGCTCGCGCCGGTGGCGCCGGGCACTTTCGGCACGCTTCTCGGCTGGGCTCTTGGTTGGGGGCTGGGCGCGCTGCACCCCGGCCTGGTGTTGCCCACGGCGATGGTGTTTTTCGGCATCGGCGTGTGGGCCTGCGAGGTCACCGGGCGCCACCTCGGCGTCGCCGACCATGGCGCGATGGTCTGGGACGAGGTGGCCGCCTTCCTGCTCATCCTCGCCATCGTGCCGCGCGAGCTCGCCTGGCAGGCCGCCGCGTTTGGTGCCTTCCGCTTCTTCGACGTCGCCAAGCCGCCGCCGATCCGCTACTGCGAACGGCGCTACGGCGGCGGCTTCGGGGTGATGTTCGACGATCTGGTCGCCGCGGCCTACGCGCTGCTGGTTCTCGCCGCGCTCAAGAGGTTGTTCTTCTGATGGATGCTCTTGCGCAAAAAGTGGGCGAACGCCTGAAGGCGGCGCGCGCGAAGCTCGTGACCGCCGAATCGTGTACCGGGGGCTGGGCGGCGCAGGTCGTCACGTCGGTGGCCGGGTCCTCGGCCTGGTTCGAGCGTGGTTTCGTCACCTACTCGAACGAGGCCAAGCGCGAGCTGCTCGGTGTCCAGGAGAGTACGCTGCGCGCGCACGGCGCGGTCAGCGAGGAAACCGCGCGCGAGATGGCGCAGGGCGCGCTCAGCCGCGGCAAGGGCACGGTCGCGCTCGCCGTGACCGGGGTCGCCGGCCCCGGCGGCGGCACGCTGGACAAGCCGGTCGGCATGGTCTGCTTCGCATGGGCGAGCGAGCGCTCCGTGCGCAGCGAAACCCAGCAATTTTCAGGCGACCGCGAAAGCGTGCGCCGGCAATCGGTGGTGCGCGCTCTCGAAGGGGTTTTGCAGCACCTCGAGAGAGGATAATGACGACATGAATGCGGTGAGGCCGGCCGCCGTGGCTGGCATGTTCTACCCGGGCGACGCGCGCGCCCTCGCTGCCGAAGTCGACGATCTGCTTGGCGGCGTGGAGCAAACCGCGCCGCGGCTGGGCTATCCCAAGGCGCTTGTCGTTCCGCACGCGGGCTATATCTACTCCGGCGGTGTCGCGGCGCGCGCGTACGACGAGCTCGCGGCGGCGCGCGGCAGCGTGCGCCGCGTAGTCCTGCTCGGCCCGACGCATCGCGTTGCGGTGCGCGGGCTCGCGGTGCCAGGCGCGCAGGCCTTCGCCACGCCGCTCGGGCAGGTGCGCATCGACCGCGACGCCATCGCCAGCGTGCGCGACCTGCCGCAGGTGGTGGTCAGCGATGCCGCGCATGCGCTCGAGCATTCGCTGGAAGTGCAGCTGCCATTCCTGCAAAAAATGCTCGGCGATTTCGCGCTGGCGCCGTTCGCCGTCGGCACCGCCGGCGTGCAGGAAGTGGCCCAGGTGCTCGAGCGCCTGTGGGGCGGCCCGGAAACCCTGATCGTGATCTCCACCGATATGTCGCATTACCACGCGTACGAGCAGGCGCGCGCCATCGACGGCGCCACGCTTGCCCGGATCGCGGGCTTCGCCACCGACATCGATCATGAGGAGGCCTGCGGCGCCACGCCCCTGAATGGGTTGCTGCTTTTTTCAAGGCAGAAAAATCTCGCGCTGAAACTGTTGTCCGCCTGCAATTCCGGCGACACCGCCGGCGGCAAGGACCGGGTGGTCGGCTATTCCTCATTCGCGCTTTACGAGGGCGGAGAGGTGTCGCTTGCGGAGGCCGGCAAGGTATTGCTTTCCATTGCGCGCGGCGCCATCGAAGGCGAGCTGGAAGCGAAAAAGGAACGAGAAAAATGAGGCTGTGTGGCTGGCCCAAGCCGGTGCGTCGTTCGTGACCCTGACCAAGTCCGGCGAGCTGCGCGGCTGCATCGGCAGCCTCGAGGCGGCGCGCGCGCTCGGCGAAGACGTGGCGCAGAACGCGCTCGGCGCGGCGTTTCGCGATCCGCGCTTTCCGGCTGTCAGCGCCGCCGAGTGGCCGCAATGCCGGGTCGAGGTCTCGCTCCTTTCCGCGCCGAAGCCGATTCGCTTCGCCGATGAGGCCGACCTGCTGGCGCAGATCCAGGCCGGCGAGGACGGCTTGATCCTCGAAGCCGACGGCCGGCGCGCCACCTTCCTGCCGCAGGTCTGGGAAAGCATCGCCGACAAGCGCGCGTTCCTCGGCGAGCTGCTGCGCAAGGCGGGTCTACCGGAGGCCACTCGCCTCACGCGCTGCAGGATCTCGCGCTACCGGGTGTTCAAGTGGAAGGAATAGACAGCGCCCATCCCGGCCGCTGGTGGCACGCGTTGCCCGACGGGCGCGTGCAGTGCGACCTGTGCCCGCGCGACTGCAAGCTCCATGAGGGCCAGCGCGGCCTTTGCTTCGTGCGCAAGATGGAGCAGGGGCGCATGGTGCTCACCACGTACGGCCGCTCCTCGGGATTCTGCGTCGATCCGGTGGAAAAGAAGCCGCTCAACCATTTCTATCCCGGCACCTCGATCCTCTCGTTCGGCACCGCGGGTTGCAACCTGGCGTGCAAGTTCTGCCAGAACTGGGACATCTCCAAGTCGCGCGAGATGGATCGCCTGCAGGACCAGGCGACGCCGCAAGCCATTGCCCAGGCCGCCCTCGACCTGAAATGCAGGTCGGTGGCATTTACCTACAACGATCCGGTCATCTTCGCCGAGTACGCGATGGACATCGCCGATGCCTGCCACGACCACGGGGTAAAGACGGTCGCGGTGACTGCCGGTTACATCCATGCAGAGCCGCGCCGCGAGTTCTACGCGAAGATGGACGCGGCCAACGTCGACCTCAAGGGCTTCACCGACGACTTCTATTACAAGATCTGCGGCGGGCGGCTGCAGCCGGTGCTCGACACGCTGGTCTACCTGGTAAAAGAAACCGCGGTCTGGACCGAGATCACCACGCTGCTTATCCCGGGAAAGAACGACTCCGACGAAGAGCTCAAGGCGCAATGCAAATGGCTGCGGGACAACCTCGGCCCCGATGTGCCGCTGCATTTCACCGCTTTCCATCCCGACTGGAAGATGACCGACGTGGCGCACACACCGGCGTCAACGCTCACGCGCGCGCGGGAGATCGCGCAGCTCGCCGGCCTGAACTACGTCTATACCGGCAACGTGCACGACGAGACCGGCGGCTCGACGTACTGCCCGTCGTGCGAGAAGCGCGTGATTGCGCGCGACTGGTATCGAATCAATTCATATGAATTGACCGATACGGGCGCGTGCAAGTCGTGCGGAACGCAGATCCCCGGCCGCTTCCAGAAGTTCGCCAAGCCCTTCGGCCCGCGCCGCATTCCCGTAAGGCTGGAAAGCCGGGTTTGACGCCCGGCTCGGGAAGCTGGCTCGCCGCGCTGTGCACGAGCCGGGTCCTCGCGGCGACGTGGTTCGTCGCCTATTCGGCGGTGCTGCCGCTCACCCAGACCGAGTGGGGCTTGAGTTCGCGCGAGGCCGGCATGGTGCAGGCGGGTTTCCACCTGGGCTACCTGACCTCGCTCTTCATCGTCGGCTTCATCGCCGACCACTTCGGCGCCAAGCGGGCCTACATCACGACTGGCATCGCCGCCTGCCTCAGCCCGTGGGCCTTCGTGCTGTTCGCCGACGGGTTCTGGTCCGCCTTCTGGCTGCACGCCTTCACCGGTCTATGCCAGGGCGGCACTTATACGCCGGCGCTCGCGCTGATCAACGACCACGTCGAGCGTGCCCGGCGCGGCCGGGCGATGGGATTCCTGATCGCCGGATCGAGCGCCGGCTACGCCATCTGCCTGCTCGCGGCGGGCGCCGCATTGAATTTCACCGGCTGGCGCGGCGCACTGGCCGTCGTTGCCTTCCTGCCGGTCGTTTCATGGATCACGGGCGTCCTGGTGCTCAGAGGCACGCCGAACACGATTCACGCGCGTCCGGCCGGCGAATCGCTGCTCGCCTCCATGCCCGCGGTGTGGCGCAATCGCCGCGGCATGCTTTCCATCTGGGGATACACCTTCCACAACTGGGAACTGCTCGGGCTCTGGGCGTGGCTGCCGGCGTTTCTCACCGCGGCGCTGGTGCTGCATGGTCATGAGAATCCCGCCGCGCTCGCGCTCTCGTTCGCCGCGCTGACCTACGTCGCCAACATCGCCGGCAGCATCGCCGGCGGCACCATGGCCGATCGCTGGGGCCGCACGCAAACCATCCTGACCTGGTCGTGCGTGAGCCTCGCGCTCTCGTTCTCCATTGGCTGGATGATCGCGCTGCCGCTTGCCCTGCTGGTGGCGCTCGCCTGCCTGTACAACTTCGCCGGCATCGCGGACTCGTCTACGCACTCGCTGGTTCTCGCCGAGAGCGTGCCGCCGCATTACCTGGGCGTCGCCTACGCCGTGCGCTCCGTGATCGGCTTCGGAGCCGGCGTCATCAGCCCGGTGGTCTTTGGCTGGTCGCTGGACCTGGCAGGCGGTGGCAAGGCCTCGACCGATGCCTTCGCCTGGGGGATCGCCTGGATGACGCTCGGCCTCGGCGCGATGCTCGGGCCGCTCGCGACGTGGAAGCTGAGGCGGCTGGGATGAAGCCGTATTCGGAGGCCAGCGAGCGCAATCGCGCGCCGATTCTCGAGGTGTTGAAAAGAATATTTGCGAAAACCCACAGCGTGCTGGAAATCGGCTCCGGCACCGGACAGCACGCGGCCTACTTTGCCGCCGAGTTACCGCATCTTGTGTGGCAGGCGAGCGACGTGGCCGAGCACCTTCCGGGGATCCGCGAATGGATCGCCGATCCTGCGCCAATCGAGCTGGATGTGGACAAGCCATGGCCTGCCGTAAACGCCGATGCAGTGTATTCGGCGAATACCTGCCACATCATGTCCTGGCCACAAGTCGAACGCATGTTCGCCGGAATCGAAAACCTCGCGCCCGCCGTGTTGGCGATCTACGGCCCTTTTAATTACAACGGACGCCACACTTCCGAGAGCAACGCACGCTTCGATGCGATGCTGCGCGCGCGAGACCCGGCGAGCGGTCTACGGGATGTCGAGGGCATGGTCGAACTCGCCGCCAGGCACGGACTGTTCCTCGACGAAGACAACGCGATGCCGGCGAACAACCGGCTGCTGGTCTTCAGGAAGGCGACGCCCTAGGCGCGCGCGCGGTTGCGCGCCAGCATGCTTTGCGTGTTCGGCACGTACAGCAAGTGTGCGACCTTGCGCACGTAGTGGTCCTCGTAGGGGTCGAGGCCGCGGTGGGCGAAAGCTACGCGCCACAGGTGCTCTATCAGGCGGACGCGCTCGTGCAGCGAGAAATCCCGTTTGATGACGCTGACCGGGGCATAAAGGCTGGTGAGCTGCTGCGCTCTGGCACGGCCCTCCTCGAGCAGTGCCGCGCTTTCGTCCGGCGGCAGTCCGAAAATTTCGGCGAGCGCGTCTTGCGCTCGGCGGGACTCCTCGTCGCCTTCGGTGTAGTCGGCACGGCGGGCTTCGTGCATCAGCACCGCTACGGCGAGCTGCAGCTGGCGGCGCTCGTGGGCCGGCACGGCATGCGTATCCGCCGGCGCAGTCTCGAGCATGCGCCTGAGGGCTTTCAGCACGCTGGGGTCAGTCCTTGAGCAGCAACTGGATGAGCGCCGAGGTGCTGTCCCAGCGCTTGCCGCCGCGCGCTTCCAGGCGGGCGTAGAACTGGTCGACGAGGGCGGCGACCGGCAAGCTCGCGTTGCTGGCCTTCGCCTGCCCGAAGCAGATGCCCATGTCCTTGCGCATCCACTCGATGGCGAAGCCGAAGCCCTCGGCCTTCTGCTCGCTCATCGGCTTCCAGCGGTTCTCCATCTGCCAGGACTGCGCCGCGCCCTTGGAGATCACGCCGATGACCTTCTCCAAATCCAGGTTGTTGCGCCTGGCGAAGGCGAGCGCCTCCGCGAGCGACTGCGCGATGCCGACGATGCAGAGCTGGTTCACCATCTTGGTGAGCTGCCCGGCGCCCGGGCCGCCGATCAGGGCCGCCAGCTTGGCGTAGACGTCGATCACCGGCTTGGCCTTGTCGAAGGTGGCCTGCTCGCCGCCGCACATGATGCCGAGTTGTCCATTGACCGCGCCGGCCTGGCCGCCGGAAACCGGAGCATCGATGAATCCCACGCCCAGGGACTTGGCTTTTTCAAAAACCTCCCGGGCGACGATCGCCGAGGCGGTGGTGTGGTCGACCAGGATGGCGTTCTTTCTCATGCCGGCAAGCGCGCCCTGCTCGCCGTAGACCACCGAGCGCACGTCATCGTCGTTGCCGACGCACATCATGACGAAGTCGCAGTCCTTGGCCGCCTCGCGCGGCGTCGCGGCATGCTTGCCGCCGTACTCCTTGGCCCATTGCTGTGCCTTGGCCGCGGTGCGGTTATAGACCGTAACGTCGTGGCCGCCTTTTTTCTGCAGGTGGCCCGCCATGGGATAGCCCATGACGCCGAGTCCAAGGAACGCAACTTTCGCCATCGTCTTGTCTCCTAATGGGTTTTCTTGAGATTGACAGGGGCCGGTCAACCGGCCCACAATACTGAGCGTTTATACAGTACTCGGTGTTGGCCCAGCCCAGCTGCCGTAGATGCCAACCTAAAACAAGAGGTACAGCATGGATGACAACAAGTCTAAGGCATTAGCCGCGGCGCTTTCGCAGATCGAGAAGCAGTACGGCAAGGGCTCGATCATGAAGATGGACGACGCGGCGATCAAGGACATCGACGTAGTGTCCACCGGCTCGCTCGGCCTGGATCTCGGGCTCGGCGTCGGCGGCCTGCCGCGCGGCCGGGTGGTCGAAATCTACGGCCCCGAGTCCTCGGGCAAGACCACCCTCACCCTGCAAGTCATCGCCGAGATGCAGAAGATCGGCGGCACCGCCGCCTTCATCGACGCCGAAAACGCGCTCGACATTTCCTACGCCGCCAAGCTCGGCGTCAAGACCGCGGACCTCTTGATCTCGCAGCCGGATACCGGCGAGCAGGCGCTCGAGATCGCCGACATGCTGGTGCGCTCCGGCGCGGTCGACGTGATCGTGGTCGACTCAGTCGCGGCGCTCACGCCCAAGGCCGAGATCGAGGGCGAAATGGGCGAGCCGCAAATGGGCCTGCAGGCGCGCCTGATGAGCCAGGCGCTGCGCAAGCTCACCGCCAACATCAAGCGCACCAACACGCTGGTGATCTTCATCAACCAGATCCGCATGAAGATCGGCGTGATGTTCGGCAACCCCGAGACCACCACCGGCGGCAACGCGCTCAAGTTCTACGCCTCGGTGCGCATCGACATCCGCCGCATCGGCTCGATCAAGAAGGGCGACGAGGTGGTCGGCTCCGAAACGCGCGTCAAGATCGTGAAGAACAAGGTGGCGCCGCCGTTCCGCCAGGCCGAGTTCGACATCCTGTACGGCGAGGGCATTTCGCGCGAAGGCGAAGTGCTCGAGATCGGCGTGCTGCACGGCGTGCTGGAGAAATCGGGCGCCTGGTACATCTACAACGGCGACCGCCTCGGCCAGGGCAAGGACAACTCGCGCGAATTCCTCAAGGAGAACCCGGCGCTGGCGAAGGAGATCGAAGGCAAGATCCGCGAGAAGGCCGGCGTGCAGAAGCCCGCGCCCGTCGTCGCGCGTGGCGGCGGAAGAGGCGGAAAACAGCAAAGTCGAGAAACTGCCCACCCGCAAGCGCGGATAGGCCATGGACACCTGGTTCTGCAAGACGCTGGGCGACAGCGCTGCAGCCTCGGCGCCGTCGCTGCGGATTCAGAAACTGTTCTCGCCGATGTACGCGGCATCGGGGCAACCGGCGAGCATGGCGGTTTTCGCGCGGCACGACCGAAAGGCAAACCGCGTCACGGCGTACTTCTCGCCGCGCGCATGCCACCTGGCGGCCCTGTTCTCCGCCGTGCCGTGCGACAAGCCGCCGAGCGACGGAATCGGGCTTTTGGTGGGAAATGCCCGCAGCTGGGAAATCTTTTTCCCCGACCGAAAGCGCCGGGCCGCTTAGTCCGGCGATGAATCCCGAACCCGACTCGCGGGACAAATTGAAGGCGCGGGCGCTGCGGTTTCTGGTTCGCCGGGAGCACTCCCGCGACGAGCTGGCCCGCAAGCTCGCGCCTTATGCGGAATCGAACGAAATCCTTGAAGGCGTGTTGCGCGAGTTGGAGAGCCGCAAGCAGCTCTCCAACGAGCGCTTTGCCGAAACGCGCGCAAACTGGATGGCGCGCAAATACGGCGCTGCGCGCATTCGCGAGGATCTGAAGCAAAAAGGCGTCGAGGCCGAGCTGCTGGCGCGCGTTTCCATCGAGGGCGAGCTGGAGAGAGCGCGTGCCATTCTGCAAAGAAAGTACCGCGAGGCCGCCACCTCGCGCGAAGAACGCGCGAAGCGCGCCCGCTTCCTTCAAAGCCGCGGTTTCTCCGGCGACGTCATCCGCCGCCTGGTGCTTCGGCCCGAGGAAGCCTAGAAGCTCAACGCCAGCCCGAGCGCCCAGCCGTTCACGTTGTTGCCGACCCGGTAGCGCGCGAGCAACCGGGTGCGGTCGACAACCATGTCGCGCGTGCTCGAATCGAGCTCGAGGCCGAAGCCGAACGAATGAATGTCTTCGAAGCCGAGCGTGCCTTCCAGGTCGCCCAGAAACCGGGTGTACGCGTATTCCAGCACGTAGCGCAATGGCTGCTCGAGAAGATTCATCCGGGTCGGCGCGCGCCAGCGTGCCCACAGCGACGCACTCTGGGCGCTCGCGCGGCCCTCTACCGCTGTTGAACTGTCGAAACTCTGCAGCTGGATGTTGCTGTAGCGTAGCTCGACGTCGATCTCGTTTTCCGGCCGGTAGCGCTCGTAGTCGAGCATGATGGAGCCGCCGAGCCCGAGCGCGTTGAGCTCGCCGTCCCTCAGGAACACGGATTCGGCGTCACTACGCGCTGCGAGGGAACGCTGGCCCGCGCCGCTGCTCGACACGCGCCCGAGGGAGAAATTGAAGATCGGCCGCAGCGTCCATCCGGCGCGAGCGAGGGGGAAATCCCAGCCCACGCCGCCGCCGAGGGACACACTGTCCCACGTCACTTGGATCGGCTCCTGGACCTGTGGGTTTCCCACCAGGAAGGTCGGGTCGTAGCGCGCATAGGCCGCCGTGCCTTCGAGGTACAGCGGACGACTCTTGCTGAGCGTGAACCCGCCGCCGACCGACCCTTGCCTGAAGTGCGGATTGCCGGTCGCCTGGTTGGAGATGGAAAGCGAGCCGGTGGTCACGTCGGGGGTCACGGTGAACCCCATCACCGCCAGCACCGAGTTGGCGAGCTTCTGTACGTCGACACCGGCGATCGCCGATTCCTGCGCGAGGCCGAGTGCCGGCGCCAGCGCGCACGCGCCGAAAAGCAAGCGCAACACGCCGCTTATCGACCGGTCCGATTCTGCGCAACGCGTCATCCGCTCCCAGTGTACAAACGTTCATCGGCGTACAGGCACTCGCCTGAGAGAGGAGGTGAACAGCATGGATCAGGCACAAGCACTGGCAATCGTGCGATCGCTCGCAAACGGCGTCGATCCCGAAAGCGGCGAAGTGTTCGCACCGGAGACCGCCTACCAGCGTCCGCAAGTCGTCAGGGCGCTGTACGAAGCGGCCGCGGCGCTCGAGCGCATCGAGCGCTTCGAGCGGCGGCGTCAGCAGATGCCGCCGAAGACCGGCGAGCCGTGGAGCGAGGAAGAGGACCGCAAGCTGCTCGCGGCGTTCGACAGCGGGCGCGCGCTGCAGGAACTGGCCGCGGCGCACGAGCGCACCATGGGAGCGGTACGCGCCCGGCTGCTGAAGTACGGGCGCATCAACGCATAGGCATAGCAGCGGGTTTCCCGGGCGGCCGGCCGGCGTCCCGGGCTTTTCCGCGGGTGCAGTAGAATCTCCGAGTGAAATCGAACGAAATCCGCTCGAGCTTCCTCGAGTACTTCCGCTCCAAGGGGCACACCATCGTGCCCTCCAGTCCGCTGGTGCCGCAGAACGACCCCACACTGCTGTTCGTCAACTCGGGCATGGTGCAATTCAAGGACGTGTTCCTCGGCAAGGACAAGCGCCCTTACACGCGCGCCACGACCTCGCAGCGCTCGGTGCGCGCCGGCGGCAAGCACAACGACCTCGAGAACGTCGGCTACACCGCGCGCCACCACACCTTCTTCGAGATGCTGGGCAACTTCTCCTTCGGCGATTACTTCAAGAAGGACGCGATCCAGTTCGCCTGGGAGCTGCTCACCAAGGTGTACAAGCTCCCGCCTTCGCGTCTTTGGACCACGGTGTACGAGACCGACGACGAGGCGTTCGACCTGTGGACCAAGATGATCGGCGTGCCGCCGGAGCGCTGCGTGCGCATCGGCGACAAGCCCGGCGGCCCGAAATACCAGTCGGACAACTTCTGGCAGATGGCCGACACCGGTCCGTGCGGGCCGTGCAGCGAGATCTTCTACGACCACGGTCCGGGAGTCGCGGGCGGCCCGCCCGGCTCGCCGGACGCCGACGGCGACCGCTACATCGAGATCTGGAACCTGGTGTTCATGCAGTTCAACCGGGACGACAAGGGCGTGATGCATCCGCTGCCCAAGCCGTCGGTCGATACCGGCATGGGTCTGGAGCGCGTCGCCGCGGTGCTCCAGGGCAAGCACTCCAATTACGAGATCGACCTGTTTCAGGACCTGATCAAGGCGGCGGCGCGCGAAACCGCACAGAAGAACCTGAAGAACCCATCGCTCAACGTCATCGCCGACCACATCCGCGCCTGCTCGTTCCTGATCGTCGACGGCGTGATCCCGGGCAACGAGGGCCGCGGCTATGTGCTGCGCCGGATCATCCGCCGCGCCATCCGCCACGGCTACCAGCTTGGCCAGAAGCAGCCGTTCTTCCACCGCCTGGTCGCCGACCTGGACAAGGCGATGGGCGACGCCTATCCGGAGCTGCGCACGGCCAGGGATCGCGTGGCCGATACGCTGAAGGCCGAGGAAGAGCAGTTTGCCAAGACCCTCGAGAACGGCATGAAGCTGTTCGCCGCCGGCGCGCGCACCGAAGAGCGCGTGATCGGCTATATCCGCGATCATTTCGTCCACGATTTCCAGAGCTACGAGCCCCGGAACAATACGTTCTGCGAGGGCATTTTCCATAAGGCCAACGAAGACGTGCTGGTCGGCGCGAAGAGCGCGGGTGCGGTTGCGAACGTCGACACCTTGGTCAACAAGCTGGTCGGCGAGGTCGAGAATTACTCGAAGCAGCAAGGCAAGCCGGCGCGGATGTACCTCGTGTTGCACGGCAAGTCGGACAAGACGCCCGAGGAGCTGCTCGACAAGGTCGGACGGGGTCGCGACTACGACACCGTCCGCGTGCTCTACCTCAAGGAATCGTCGATTCCGTTCGACGGGCGCACCGCCTTCACGCTCTACGACACCTACGGCTTTCCTTTCGACCTCACGCAGGACCTGTGCCGCGAGCAGGGCATCCCGGTCGACGTGTCCGCCTACGACACCGCGATGCAGGAGCAGCGCGCCAAGGCGCGCGCCGCGTCCAAGTTCGCCATGGACGCCGGCCTGGAATACGCCGGGGCAAGGACGGAGTTCCGCGGCTACGAGGCGCTGAACCATCCGGCCAAGGTGGTCGCGCTGTATCGCGAGGGCGCGCGCGCCGACGCCCTGAAGAGCGGCGATACCGGCACGGTGGTGCTGGACGAGACGCCGTTCTACGCCGAAGCCGGCGGCCAGGTCGGCGATCGCGGCGAGCTGGTGGGCACCACGGGCACTTTCGAGGTCGCCGATACCCAGAAGATCCGCGCCGACGTCCACGGGCACCAGGGCAGGCTGAAGACCGGCACGCTGAAAGTCGGCGACCGGGTCGAGGCGCGTGTGAACACCGTGCTGCGCGCCAGCACCATGCGCAACCACTCGGTGACCCACCTCATGCACAAGGCGCTGCGCGAGGTACTCGGCCCGCACGTGCAGCAGAAGGGCTCGCTGGTCGACGCGGAGAAGACGCGCTTCGACTTCTCGCACGACAAGCCGATGACCGAGCAGCAGATCCACGAAGTCGAGTCGCGGGTGAACGCCGAGATCCTGCAGAACGCGCCGACGCGCGCGCAGGTCATGCCGACCGAGCAGGCCAAGAAATCCGGCGCGGTGATGCTGTTCGGCGAGAAATACGGCGACGAAGTCCGTGTCCTCGAGATCGGCAGCTCACGCGAGTTTTGCGGCGGCACGCACGTCGCGCGCACCGGCGACATCGGCGTGTTCAAGATCACTTCCGAGGGCGGCGTGGCGTCCGGCATCCGGCGCGTCGAGGCGACCACCGGGCCGACTGCGCTCGCCCTCATCAATACCCAGCTGCAGGAGTTCCGCGAGGTGGCAAGGGAGCTGCGCGCGCAGCCCGGCCCGGGCATGGTCGAAAAAGCCGTCAAGACGGTACTGGAGGAGAAAAGAACCCTCGAGAAGGAGCTTGCCCGCGCGCGCGCCAAACTGGCGATGGGCCAGGGCAGCGACCTCGCTTCCCAGGCGGTGGACGTCAAAGGCGCCAAGGTGCTCGTCGCCACGCTGGACGGCGCGGATGCCAAGACCCTGCGCGAGACGATGGACAAGCTGAAGGACCGCCTTAAATCCGCGGCCATCGTGCTGAGCACGGTGAACGACGGCAAGGTGGCGCTGATCGCGGGTGTCACCGCCGACCTGACGGGGAAACTCAAGGCCGGCGATCTGGTCAACTACGTAGCGCAGCAGGTCGGTGGCAAAGGCGGAGGCCGGGCCGACATGGCGCAGGCCGGCGGCACCGACCCGGCCGGGCTGCCAAGCGCGCTGCAGTCGGTGAAATCCTGGGTGGAGCAACGCGTATGAAAAGACTTTTGATTGCGGCGGCGTTCGGATTGCCCCTCACTGCCGGGGCGCACCATGGCTGGAGTGAATACGACTCCGCGAAGGCGCTCAAGCTGAGCGGCAAGATCGTCGAGTCGGGCTACGAGCATCCCCACGGCCACATCCGCTTCGAGGCCAAGGGAGAAGGGGCCACGGCAGGCAAGACGTGGAACGTGGTGCTGGCGCCGCCGTCGCGCATGGAAAACCGCGGGCTGCAGAAGGAGTGGCTCAAGGCGGGGGCGACCGCGACGGTCGAGGGTTACCCCAACCGCAACAAGCCGGAAGAAATGCGCGCAGAGCGGATCACGATTAACGGCAAGACCATCGAACTTAGATGAGCCCCGCCGCGCCGGAAGGCGCGCTGGGAGCGCCGCTTGTCGCCCTCGAGGCTTCCGGCCTCGGGCAGGCGATGCGGCAGTGGCTGTGGCTTTATCCGACGGTCGAGATCGTGCATATCGTCGGTATCGGCCTGCTGTTCGGCTCGATCGCGGTATTCGACCTGCGACTGCTTGGTTTCTCGAGAAGTATCTCGGTCAAGGAGCTCTCCAGGCATGTGCTGCCCTGGACCGCGGCGAGTTTCCTCCTCATTATTCCCAGCGGCCTGCTGATGTTCACGGCGCACGCGAGCGAGTTCATCGACAGCGAGGTATTCATCCTCAAGATGCTGCTCATCATGGCGGCCGGCTTGAACGCGGCGCTGTTCCACACCATCACGTTCCGCACCGCGGACGTCTGGGACTCGGGGGAAATGCGCAAGCTGCCGCCGCCGCCGTCGGCGCGCCTCGCGGGTGGCCTGTCGCTCGCGATCTGGATTTCGGTAATCGCCTGCGGGCGATTACTGGCTTACTTCTAGAACCCGATCCGCTGCTTCTTGGCGCGGCCGTCCTGGATATCGTCCGCGCTCAGCTCGTTGCGCCCGTCCAGCTTCGCGGTGCCGAACGCGGTCTGCAGCGCGCGGCGCATTTCGCGCGGCCCGAGCGATGCCAGCCGGTCGAGCGCCGAGTCGCACGGCACCTCCGGGAAGCGCCGCCCCCAGTCGTGCGAATTGCGGATGTCCTGATAAATCGAGAGCGCGATGGCGCGCGCGCCTTCGGCGTCGGGCGCCTCGATCTCGTAGACCGTCAGGCGATCGAGCAGCGGCTCGGGGATGCGCGCCGGGTCGTTGGCGGTGGCCAGCCACACCGCGCCCGAGGCGTCGATCGGCAGCTCGACGAACTCGTCGATGAAGCGCGTTGCGGTCTTGGATTCCAGCAGCTCGTAGAGCGCGCCCAGCGGGTCGTATTGTCCGTCGGAGCTCGCCTTGTCGAGCTCGTCGACCACGATCACCGGATTGGCGTAATCGCCGTTCAGGAAAGTATCGAATACCTTGCCGGGCTTGGCGTTCTTCCACTGCGAGGAGGCGCCCGACAGCACCCAGCCGGCGGTGAGCGAGCTCATCGGCACGAAGCCGAAGCCGGTGCCGAGCATCTCGGCCACCTTGCGCGCGAAGTGGGTCTTGCCGATGCCGGGCTCGCCGAGCAGCAGCATCGGCGGCAGCTCGACCGAGTCGTCGGAGTCGATGCACAGCGCAAGGTGCTTGCGGATGTCGGCGAGGACGTCGGTGAAGTTGGGCAGCTCGGCGAACAGGCGCTCCATCGCCGGCAGCGCCGAGGGCTTGACCGTGAAGCGCTGCCCGCCGAGGCGCATCATCTTCTCGTAGAGCGTGCGCAGGGCCTCGTTGGCGGTCGGAGAAAGCTCGTTCAGTGCTTTCTCCACCGCGGTGACTTCGTAGACATCCTTGAAGCCCGCGATCGGAATGGAGACATTAGCCGACATTTGTCACCTACCTTCCTTTTTTTTCGCCGGTACAGCCACCCCTAAGGAAAACGCTAGCATGATGCATTCGACCTAGCAAACTCCACGCCTGGCACTTCCGCTTGTAGAGTGCCAATCACTCGAGTCGAGCGATGACTACAACAACGCACAGGGACTTCAAAAGTTTCGGCGACGGCTACCTGCCCGGGCTGGTCGGCGTGGAAATTGTCACGGTGTCGCGCGAGGCGGTCGAGAGCCGCATGGCGGTGCGCCGCGAAGTGATGGCGCCAAACGGCTTCCTGCACGCCGCCTCGGTGATCGCGCTCGCCGATACCAGCTGCGGCTACGGCTGCGTGGCCTCCCTGCCGGAGGGCGCGAAGGGCTTCACCACCATCGAGCTGAAGAGCAATTTCCTCGGCACCGCCCGCGACGGTTTCATCGCCTGCCGCGCCACCCCGGTCCACCTCGGGCGCACCACCCAGGTCTGGGACGCGGTGGTCACGAATGAGGCAAGCGGGGCGAAGATCGCCCTCTTCAGGTGCACCCAGATGGTTTTGTGGCAGAATCCGAAACCGTGACGCACCGGTTCTTCTTCGGCTTCTTCTTTTATCCCAGCCTTCGGGCGGACGGGACCGGCTAGGCTCACCCCAACAACATCCGGAAAACCGCCAGCCCAAAAGCCTGGCGGTTTTTTTTTGCCCGAGGCCCTGCTCTTGAGAACCCTATGAACGAACCGACGACCGACAAAACCTCCCTCACCGACGACGAGCGCATCGACAACATCGTCCCGTTGCCGCCGCCGGAGCACCTGATCCGCTTTTTCCCGATCCAGGGCAGCGCGGCCGAGGGGTTGATCGCCGAGACGCGGGCAAGGGTGCGCCAGATCCTGCACGGCCGCGCCGACCGCCTGCTGGTGGTGATCGGGCCGTGCTCGATCCACGACCCCGCGGCAGCGATCGAGTATGCAAAGAAATTGAGTGTTGAAAGACAAAAGCTAAGCGACGAGCTCGAGATCCTGATGCGCGTCTATTTCGAGAAGCCGCGCACCACGGTGGGCTGGAAAGGCCTGATCAACGACCCTTACCTCAACGGCAGCTTCCGCATCAACGAGGGCCTGCGCATCGCGCGCGATCTGCTGGTGCGCATCAACCAGGCCGGCGTGCCCGCAGGCTGCGAGTTCCTCGACGTGATCTCGCCGCAGTACATCGGCGACCTCGTGTCCTGGGGCGCGATCGGCGCCCGCACCACCGAAAGCCAGGTGCACCGCGAGCTCGCCTCCGGCCTCTCGGCGCCGGTCGGCTTCAAGAACGGCACCGACGGCAACGTCAAGATCGCGGTCGACGCGCTGCTCGCCGCGCGCCAGAAGCACCATTTCCTATCGGTGCACAAGAGCGGCCAGGTGGCGATCGTCGAGACGCGGGGCAACGACGACTGCCACATCATCCTGCGCGGCGGCAAGAACCCGAACTACGAAGCGCCGGCGGTGCAGGCGGCGTGCGAGCAGCTGGCGCGCGCCGGGCTGCCCGAGCGGTTGATGATCGATTGCTCGCACGCCAACGCGTCCAAGGACTATCGGCGCCAGGCGGCCGTTGCCGCCGATCTCGGCAGCCAGATTGCCGGCGGCGAGCGGCGCATCGTCGGGGTCATGGTGGAATCGCATCTCGTCGAAGGCCGGCAGGACCTCGAGGCGGGACGCCCGCTCGCCTTTGGCCAGAGCATCACCGACGCCTGCCTCGGCTGGGACGATTCGGTAAAGCTGCTCGGCACCCTGGCGCAGGCCGTCAAGTCGAGGCGAAAACGAAAATAGCAGTTCCGGCATAATCGGGCGCGAAAGCGCCCATGCCCGAACGCCAGCAACAGCTAGCGCATCTCGAGTTCCTGGGCGACGCCACGCAGTTCGCCCCCCAGATGCACGCGCTCATTCCCAAATGTCCGCTGCTGGAGAACTTCTCGCAGCCCGAAGTGCTGCTGCTCGCGCAATTCATGGTGGTGTACCGCGCCCCGCCCGGCGCCGAGATCATCCGCGAGGGCGAGGGCGGCGACTTCATGCTCATGCTGCTCGAGGGCAGGATCGAGGTCCACAAGCGCGATCGCTGGAACAGCCCGCAGCTGCTCGCCTCGGTGGAGTCGGGCCGTACGCTCGGCGAAATGTCGATGATCGACGGCGCGCCGCGCTTTGCCACCTGCGTGGCCGCGGAGTCCAGCCTGATCGCGGTGCTCGACCGGGAAAGCCTGGCGCGCATCATCGTCGAGCAGCCGCTGCTCGGCGCGAAAGTCCTGATGGAGCTGGTCCTGATGCTCTCGCACCGCTTGCGCGCCACCAGCCAGCGCCTGCTCGGCCTGCTCGACGAGCAGTCGCAAGGCGGCGCGCCGAACATGCTTTAGGTGAGCCGCGCCCGGCTTCTTGTCGTCGCCTGCCTGGTCCTGGCGCTCGTCGTCTTCCTCGCCGCCGGCGGACCGCGCTTCTTCACTTTCGAGAACCTGAAGGCGCAGCAGGCTGCGCTCGAGGGCTGGCGCGCGATGTACCCGTGGCAGACGATGGCGGCTTTCTTTGCCCTCTACGTCGCCTTCACCTCGGCCTCGCTGCCGGCGGCGTCGTTGCTCACCATCCTCGCCGGCGCGATTTTCGGCCTCGGCTGGGGCGTGCTCCTGGTCTCGTTTGCCTCGGCGATCGGCGCGTTGCTCGCCATGCTGGCCGCCCGGTTCGTGCTGCGCGACTGGGTGCAAGACAAATTCGGCGCGCATCTGCGCGGAATCAACGAGGGCATGGCGCGCGAAGGCGGCTTTTACCTCTTCACCCTGCGCCTGATACCCGCGGTTCCCTACTTTCTCATCAATCTCGCGATGGGACTCACCCCGATCCGGCCGTGGACCTTTTACTGGGTCAGCCAGGTGGCGATGTTCCCCGCGACCGTGCTGTACGTGAATGCCGGCACCCAGCTGGCCCGGCTCGAGTCACTGCGCGATGTGCTGTCCTGGCAGCTGATCGGCGCGCTGCTGCTCCTCGGCATCTTCCCCCTGGCGGCGAAGAAAACGATCGAGCTCGTCAAGGCGCGCCGCGTCTATGCGCGCTGGCCGCGGCCGCGCCGCTTCGACCGCAATCTGATCGTCATCGGCGCGGGTTCGGCCGGACTGGTCGCCGCGTATATCGCCGCCGCGGTACGCGCCCGGGTGACGCTGGTCGAGAAGCAGCGCATGGGCGGCGACTGCCTGTACACCGGCTGCGTGCCGTCGAAAGCGCTGATCAAGTCGGCGCGCGTGCTTTCACACAATCAAGAATTCGCAGGCAGTTACGGAATCCGAGCAGGCGAGCGCGGAATTCGACTTCGCCGACGTAATGGAGCGCGTGCAGCGGGTGATCCGCGCCGTCGAGCCGCACGACTCCGCCGAGCGCTATACCCAGCTCGGCGTCGAGTGCATTCAGGGTAATGCCAGGATCACTTCGCCGTGGACCGTCGAAATCGACGGCAAGCCGCTGACCACGCGCTCCATCGTCATCGCTGCGGGCGCGAGACCTCTGGTTCCCAAGATTCCCGGGATCGAAAATGTGCCGGTCCTCACCTCCGACAACGTGTGGGAGCTGCGCAAGCTTCCGGCGCGTCTCGTGGTGCTGGGCGGCGGACCGATCGGCTGCGAGCTCGCGCAGGCATTCGCGCGCTTCGGCTCGAAAGTCACCCAGGTCGAGATGCTGCCGCGCATCCTCGCGCGCGAGGATCCCGACGTCTCGGAGATGGTGGCGGCGCGCTTTCGCGCCGAGGGCATCGATGTGCGGGTCGGACACCGTGCGGTCCGCGTGGAGAAGGATGCGCTGGTTTGCGAGTCTGCGAACCAGACCGTGTCCATGCCCTTCGATTCTCTGCTGTGCGCTCTTGGCCGGGTGCCGAACACCAGCGGGTACGGCCTCGAGGAGCTCGGCATCCCGCTGACCAAGGCGCGCACCGTCGAGACCAACGAATACCTGCAGACGCTCTACCCGAACATCTACGCCTGCGGCGATGTCGCGGGACCCTACCAATTCACGCACACCGCTTCTCACCAGGCGTGGTTCGCGGCGGTGAACGCGCTCTTCGGAAGCTTCCGCAAGTTCCGCGCCGACTACTCGGTGATTCCGTGGGCGACTTTCACCGACCCGGAGGTGGCGCGCGTCGGCCTGAACGAGAGCGAGGCGGCCGAGCGCGGCATCGCTTACGAAGTTTCGCGCTACGGCATCGACGAGCTCGATCGCGCCATCGCCGACGACGCCGCCTATGGCATGGTCAAGGTGCTCACCGTGCCGGGGCGCGACCGCATCCTGGGCGCGACCATCGTCGGCGAGCACGCCGGCGACCTGATCGTGGAGTTCATCAGCGCGATGAAGCACGGCATCGGCCTGAACAAGATCCTCGGCACGATCCACGTCTACCCGACGCTGGCCGAGGCCAACAAATACGCCGCCGGGGTCTGGAAGAAAGCGCACGCGCCCCAGGGCGTGCTGAGGAAGCTGGAGCGCTTCCACGCGTGGATGCGCGGCTGATCCTGCCGCTGCTGCTATGGGCTTCGAGCGCAGCGGCGGCGTTCGACCATGCGCACCCGACCTGGGACGCGCTACTGAAGAAGCACGTCGTGCTGCTCGACGGCGGCAAGGCTTCGCAGCTGCGTTACGCGGATATGGCGCGCGAGCGCACCGCTCTCAAAACCTACTTGCAGAGCAGTGTCAGACGTGAGCGAGCGAGAGTTCGAGGCCTGGAGCCGCGCCGAGCAGATCGCGTTCCTGATCAACGCTTACAACGCGTTCACGGTGGAGAAGGTTTTGACGCGCTACCCGGCCATCGGCTCGATCTGGGATTTCGGCAAGCTGTTCGGCAACCCGTTCCGCGACCGCTTCTTCGTGCTGTTCGGGCAGCCGAGAAGCCTCGACGACCTCGAGCACGGCATCCTGCGCAAGACCTATCGCGAGCCGCGCATCCATTTCGCAGTGAACTGCGCGTCAGTGGGCTGCCCGATGCTGCGCGAGGAGGCCTACCGGGGGATTGATCTGGAGAAACAGCTGGAAGAGCAGGCGCGGCGATTCCTGTCCGATCCCTCGCGCAACCGCACCCGCGGCGGCCGCCTCGAGGTGTCGAAGATTTTCGACTGGTTCAAGGAAGACTTCGAGCCGCGCGACCAGTACTTCCTGAAGTACGCGGACATCCTGGGCCTGCCGCCGGGCGCCAGCCCGCCGCTCGCTTTCCTCGACTACGATTGGTCGCTGAACGACTTTCGGTCGTCGTCCCCGCGCTGAACGAGGCGGGCGGCATCCGTGCCGCGCTTGAGGCGCTCGCACCGCTGCGCGCGCGCGGGCATGAAGTCATTGTCGTGGATGGCGGCAGCAGCGATGGCACGGCCGAGCTCGCGGCGGGGCTTTGCGACCGCGTCGTGATCGCGTCGCGCGGGCGCGCGTCGCAGATGAATGCCGGAGCGCGCGCGGCAACGGGCGATATGCTGCTGTTCCTGCACGCCGACACGCGCTTGCCGCCGCGAGCCGAGGAGCTGGTCTTGAATTCTTCGATCTGGGGCAGATTCGACGTCCAGATCGAGGGGCGGTCGCAGCTGCTGAAGCTGGTGGCATGGGCGATGAACCTGCGCTCGCGCCTGACCGGCATCGCCACCGGCGACCAGGCCATCTTTGTGCGCCGCGCCGCGTTTCCAGGTTTCCCGGAGATCGCGCTGATGGAGGACGTCGCTCTATCCAAATTGTTGAAGCGCCGCGGCGCGCCAGCCTGCCTGCGCGCACGCGTGGTGACGTCGGGCCGGCGCTGGGAATCGCGCGGCGTGCTGCGCACGATTTTCCTGATGTGGCGCCTGCGGCTGCTCTACTTCTTGGGCGCTAGCCCCGAGCGCCTCGCCAGGCGCTACGACCGATGATCATCGTTTTCGCCAAAGCGCCGGTGCCGGGCACGGCGAAGACGCGCCTGATCCCCGCGCTCGGCGAATGGGGCGCCGCGCGGCTGCACGAGCGGCTGACGCGGCATGCGGTGCGCACCGCTCTCGCGGCGGGCTGCGGACGCGTCGAGATCCATGGCACGCGCCGGCATTCGTTTTTCGACAGTCTGGGACTTCCTTTTCGCCTGCAGCGCGGCCGCGACCTGGGCGCGCGCATGCATCATGCCCTGGCGCGCAACCCCGGCGCGATCCTCATCGGCACCGATTGCCCGGAGCTGACCGCGGCGGATCTGCGGCGCGCCGCCCGGTGGCTGCGCGGCGGGTACGACGTGGTGCTCGCGCCGGCCGAGGACGGCGGATATGCGCTGATCGGTGCGCGCCATGTATCCGCTGAAATGTTTCGCAACATGGCTTGGGGTACTTCGAGCGTTTACCAGGAGACGGTGAAGCGGCTGACCGGTTATCGCTGGCGCGCGCTGCGCACGGTCTGGGATGTGGATCGTCCCGAGGACTTGGCGCGCCTCAGAGCGCTCCGCTTTGCTTCAGCTGGTCGGCGAGGCGCTCGGCGATCAGGCGGTAGCCGCGCGCGTTGGGGTGGATCGGGTCGGCCTTGAGGTTCGCGTCGCGCAGCACCTGGCCGATGATGCCTTCCTCGTAAGGCAGGCGAAATTCCTTGGCGATGGTGGAATAAAAGGCCGGCGGCGTGACGGTGAAGCCGGGCTCCGGCGTGCCGATGAGCATGACCGCCACGCCGCGGCTGCGGGCCAGCTTGACCATCTCGCGCACGTTGCGCTCGGCCTGCTGGTTGCCCAGCCGCCGCAGGAAGTCGTTGCCGCCGATGCACAGCAGCAGCAGGCGCGGCGCGTGCTCGTCGAGCGCCGCCGGCAGGCGCTCGAGCGCCTGCGCCGTCACCTCGCCGGGGATCCCGGCGCGCACCACGCGGCGCCCGATCATGCGCTCGAGATGCGCCGGATAGCTCTCGTCCTCGACCGCGCCGGTGCCGAAGGTGAGGCTGTCGCCGAAGGCGAGTACGATCGCGTCCGACGGCAGACGCTCCAGCTTGGGGCGCTCACCGCAGCCCGCGACCAGGAGAAGAATGAAAGCCCAGCGCAAGGCTTGCATTGCGGGGTGCATGCTACACTTTTTGCCGCAGACCGCGACAGCGGCGGAGGAGAGGGGAAAAATGGCGGTGAGGATCAAGGCTCCGAAGGATTTCTGGGCCGGGCTGATGTTCATCGGCTTCGGCGCGTTCTTCATGATCTGGGCGCTCACGCACTACCAGATGGGAACCGCCGTGCGCATGGGCCCGGCGTACTTCCCGACCATGCTGGGCGGGCTGATGCTGTTCCTCGGCGCCCTGGTGCTGATCGAATCGTTCGCGATGGAGGGCCCGCCGCTCACGCTGCCCTTCAACATCGTCCATTTGGTCATCGCGGTTCTGGTTTACTTCGCGCTGGCCTGGATCTTCAAGCAGGCCGGGATCAGCGGCGACTATGCAATTCTCGCCGGCACAGCGGTGCTCGTGGTGCTCAGCGTGCTGTTACCTTCCCGCCACCAAGCCGCTGGTGCTGATCTCGGCAGCGTGCGTGATCTATGGCTACATGATGAAGCCCCTCGGGCTGGTCCTCTCCACGCTGCTGCTCATCTTCGTCGCCGCCTACGCCGGGCACGAGTTCAAATGGAAGGAAGTGGTGATCCTCTACGTCATCCTCATCGTGTTCTCGATCCTGGTGTTCGTGAAGGGCCTGACGCTGCCGTTCCCGATCTGCCCGGCCTTCATGGAAACCTGCCCGATCCGCTAAGGCGCCGATGGAAATCCTGAATAACCTGATCCTCGGCTTCGGCGTCGCTGTCTCGCCGATGCACCTGCTGTATGCGCTGATCGGCGTGATGCTCGGCACGCTGATCGGCGTGCTGCCGGGCGTCGGCCCGGTGGCGACCATCGCCATGCTGCTGCCGATCACCTTCAACCTGAGCCCGATCGCGGCGCTGATCATGCTCGCCGGCATCTATTACGGCGCCCAGTACGGTGGCTCGACCACCGCGATCCTGGTCAACCTGCCCGGCGAGTCGGCCTCGGTGGTCACCTGCCTCGACGGCTACCAGATGGCGCGCCAGGGGCGCGCCGGGCCGGCGCTCGCCACCGCGGCGGTCGGCTCGTTCTTCGCCGGCTGCGTCGCCACGCTGATCATCGCCGTCGCGGCGCCGCCGCTCGCCGAAGTGGCGCTCAAGTTCGGCCCGGCGGAATACTTTTCCCTGATGGTGCTCGGCCTGGTCGCGGCCACCGTGCTTGCGCATGGCTCGCTCACCAAGGCGATCGCCATGGTGGTGCTCGGTCTCCTGCTGGGCATCATCGGCACCGACGTCAATTCCGGCGTGCTGCGCTTCACCTTCGACGTGCCGGAGCTCTCCGACGGTATCGGCTTCGTGGTGGTGGCGATGGGCATGTTCGGCACCGCGGAGATCATCGCCAATCTCGAGCAGGGCGAGAAGCGCGAGGTGTTCACCTCCAAAGTCGGGCGCCTGATGCCGACCCGGGAGGACATCAAGCGCGCCTGGCCCGCGGTGCTGCGCGGCACCGCGCTCGGCTCGTTCCTCGGCATCCTGCCCGGCGGCGGCGCGCTGCTCTCGTCCTTCGGCGCCTACACGGTGGAGAAGAAGCTGTCGAAGCACCCCGAGCAGTTCGGCAAGGGCGCGATCGAGGGCGTGGCGGGGCCGGAAGCCGCGAACAACGCCGGCGCGCAGACCTCGTTCATCCCGATGCTGACGCTCGGCATCCCGGGCAACGCGGTGATGGCGCTGATGATCGGCGCGCTCATGATCCAGGGCATCGCGCCCGGCCCGCAGGTGATGAACGAGAAGCCGGAGCTCTTCTGGGGGCTGATCGCCTCGATGTGGGTGGGCAACGCGTTCCTGGTGATCCTGAACCTGCCGCTGATCGGCATGTGGATCAAGCTGCTCACCGTGCCGTATCGCTACCTCTACCCCGCGATCCTGGTGTTCATGTCGATCGGCGTGTTCAGCCTGTCGAACAACCCGTTCGACGTGCTGATCATGGCGATCTTCGGCGTGCTCGGCTACATCTGCGTCAAGCTCGAGTGCGAGCCGGCGCCGATGATTCTCGGCTTCATCCTCGGGCCGCTGATGGAGGAGAACCTGCGGCGCGCGATGCTGCTGTCGCGCGGCGACCCGATGACCTTCATCACCAAGCCGATCAGCGCCGGCTTCATCATCGCCTCGGTGATCCTGCTGGTCATCGTCGCGCTGCCTGCACTGCGCAAGAAGCGCGAAGAAGCGTTCGTCGAGCAAAAAACCTAGGTCCCCGCCTTCGCGGGGACGGCTGCCGCTACAGCGCGGCGACGGTCTGGATCTCGATCAGGAATTGCTCCTGAACCAGGCGGTCGATGATGAGCAGGGTGTTCGGCGGGTACTTGCCGTCGGGGAACATCTTCGGGTACTCGCGCTCGCGCCAGCGGTAGAACTTTGCGGTGTCCTGCGAGTGCACGAGGAACGTGGTGAACTGCACCACGTTCTTCCAGCCGCCGCCGGCGGACTGCAGCGCCTTTTCGATCTGCGCATACACGGCCGCGCATTGCGCGTCGAAGCTCTCGCCCGGCGCCAGCATGCCGGCAATGTAGAGCGTCTCGCCGCCTTTGACGCGCGCGACGTGGGAATAGGGGCCGACGGGCTTGCCCAGCGCGTCGACGTTGTAGATCTTGATCTCGGCCATTCGTGGTTACCCTAAGTTGTTTTGGGACTGGCGCGCGCGGCGAGCTGCTCGCGCACGATTGCCAGCAGCTTAGTGCGATCCACCGGCTTGAGGTGGACCGCGTTCGCCCCCGCCGCCAGGCAACGCGCGAGCGTCGCCTTTTCGGCCACTTGCGTGACCACGATGACCGGCGTGGTCGCGTTGGGCGGAGATCGGCGGATCGCCTGCAGCACGCCGAAGCCGCCGATGCCGGGCATCAGGAGATCGAGCAGGATCGCGTCGTAGACCGAGGTGGAGGCGAAGCGCAGCGCCTGCTCGCAGGTGCCGGCGAGCTGCACCTCGGCGCCGAGGCTTTGCGACAGCATCCGCGCCAGCAGCAAGCGCGTCGATTCTTCGTCGTCGACCACCAGCACGCGTTGGCGCATTCGCCAGTATTTAACACAACGCGCGTCGTGGGGAACCGGCCTGCTGGTTGCGTTATCGGCTTGTCCGCTACGCGGCTCTCCCAAACAGAAATGACATCATTTGCGCTGGTGGCGCCACTGCACGTCGTCCACGCCGGCCGCCCGGTTGAGCACGCGGCCGGCGACGAACAGCAGATCCGACAACCGGTTCAGATACTGCCGCGCGGCCTCGCTCACCTTCTCCTTGCGCGCAAGGGCAACCACGCTGCGCTCGGCGCGGCGGCACACGGTGCGCGCGAGATGCGCGGCCGCCGCGGCCCGGCTGCCGCCGGGCAGGATGAATTCCTTGAGCGGGGCGAGCGGCTTGTTCCAGGCTTCCAGGTGCTGCTCCAGCAGCTCGACGCGACCGGGCTTGAGCAGGCTGTGTCCGGGAATGCTGAGCTCGCCACCGAGGTCGAGCAAGTCCTGCTGGACCTGCGAAAACGCCGCGCGCACTTCCGCCGGGACTTCTTCGGCGAGCAGCACACCGAGGGCGGAATTGAGCTCGTCGACGTCGCCCATCGCCGCGACTCGCGGGTGATGTTTCGGCACCCGCGAGCCGTCGCCAAGGCCCGTCTCGCCCTTGTCGCCGGTGCGCGTGGTGATCTTGGAGAGCCGGTGGCCCATCAGGATTTCTTCACCTCGCTGTCGATCGTGCCACGCGCCAATCGCGTTTGCAGGCGCTCGCCGGGGCGGACCTTGGAAGCGTCGCGCAGCACCGCGCCGTCGGCATTGGTCGTAATGCTGTACCCGCGCTCGAGCACCGCTGTCGGGTCGAGCGATACCAGCGTGGCGCGCAGCTCCGCGAGATGGGCCTGGCAGCGGTGCACGCGGTGCGAGAAGGCGAAGGCGAGGCGCGCGGAAAGCTGCGTCATCAATTGCTGGTACGAGCGCAGGCGCTGCGCCGGATGCACCAGGCGCCGCGAGCACGAATCCAAGGCCTGAGCCGCGTACTCGAGCCGGCGTCGCATTTCGCGCGCCAGACATCGTCCACAGTCCGCGACCCTCGCCGCGAGCTCGATGCGCGCCGGGCAGGCGAGCTCGGCGGCGGCCGTCGGCGTCGGCGCGCGCCGGTCGGCAGCGAAGTCGGCGATGGTGAAGTCAGTCTCGTGGCCGACGCCCACGACCACCGGAATGCGGGAGGCGCGGATGGCGCGCGCCAGCGCCTCCTCATTGAACTGCCAAAGGTCTTCGATGGATCCACCGCCGCGCACCAAGAGGAGGACGTCGCATTCGGCGCGGCGGTTGGCGCGTGCGAGCATGGTCACGATGCGATCGGCGGCGCCGTCGCCCTGCACCGGCACCGGGTAGACGATGACCGGGATTGCCGGGTTGCGGCGCGCAAGCGTGGTCAGGACGTCGCGCAGCGCGGCGGCGGCAAGCGAGGTGATCACGCCGATGCGGCCGGGGAACGGCGGCAGCTCGCGCTTGAGCTTCGCCTCGAACAGTCCCTCGGCGGCCAGGCGCTCCTTGAGCCGCAGGAAGCGCTCGTAGAGCGGCCCGAGGCCGGCCAGGCGCATGCCCTCGACCGTGAGCTGGAAGCGGCCACGCGGCTCGTAGAGCGTCGGCAGGGCGCGCGCCTCGACCCGCATGCCTTCGCGCGGCTCCCAGTCGAGCGCCGCGGCCCGGCTGCGGAACATCACGCAATCGACCTGGGCGGAGGCGTCCTTCAGGGTGAAGTAGAGGTGGCCGGAAGGGGCGCGCGACAGGTTGGAGAGCTCGCCGCCAACCCAGGCCAGCGGAAAGCGCCGCTCCAGCGTGTCGCGCACGCTTCGCAGCAATTCCGCCACCGAAAGGATGCGTAAGCCGGAAGAGAGCTCGTTCTGCATCGGTATCGACAGGGCGAGCGAGCCTACACCAAGCCCGGTGTGTTCCGGCCCCTGTCGCCGCCCGGCGTCAGATTTGGCACGGTCGTTTCGCGTCGTGGGGGAACGACTCCGAGGATTGCTGTTGACAAGAACGCTTTGCCTTTTACGTCTGAATTGCGCGCCTGCAATACGTCGTATAGGCGCTACTGCAATCGCGAAGTCAAGCCGTTTTATTTTATTTTCGCGCGACGACGAGACCGACTAATCCACACTCGCGCATTCGCGTCACCGATTGGCGACGGGAGTGCTCGCGGACGCCCATTCTTTTCCGTAACAGCCTGTTCGACCGCGGAAAATGATTGCTCAAATTTTGATCGCACCTAACTTTGCGGGCTGCGCAAAGGGCATGTGACAAGCCACTCAGCAACAATCCACAAACTTATCCACAGATATTTGTGGATATCGCGATATCCACTACAGGTGGCGCCGACGCCGCGCTATTCATGAACGCCGTCGACGGTCTTGCTGCACTGCGGAACTTGCCGCCGCGCGATCGTTTGGCTTACAGTCCGCGCCAGCCGCCAAAATAACGATAAGGAAACGCGTTGTTCGCGATCATCCAGGCCGCAGGCTGGCCAATCTGGTTCCTCCTCCTCGCTTCCGTCATCGCCGTTGCCCTGATCATCGAGCGTTCGGTCTCGCTGCGCGCCAACAAGATCATCCCGCCGACGCTGCTCGACCAGGTGGTGGCCGTCTACCGCCGCCAAGGACTCTCACCGGAGGTCATCGAGCGCCTGTCGCATGACTCCCCGCTGGGCGCGGTGCTGGCCGCCGGCCTGCGCAACCTGAAGAGCTCGCGCTATGTGATGAAAGAGGCGATCGAAGAGGCAGGGCGCAGCGCGGCGCACGACCTGGAGCGCTTCCTCACCACCCTGGGCACCATCGCCACCGCGGCGCCGCTGCTCGGCCTGTTCGGCACGGTGATCGGCATGATCGAGATCTTCGGCTCGCAGTCGCCGAGCGGCGCCAACCCGCAGCAGCTGGCGCACGGCATCTCGATCGCCCTCTACAACACCGCCTTCGGCATCGGCATCGCCATTCCCGCGCTCATCTTCTACCGCCACTTCAAGAACAAGGTGGACACCTTCGTGGTGGAGATGGAGCAGCGCGCCGGCAAGCTGGTCGACATCGTGCACGGCGAGCGCAGCGCGTGAATTTCCAGCGCGGCAAGGAGAAGGAGCCGCTCGAGATCAACCTGGTGCCGCTGATCGACGTGATGATGGTGATCCTCATCTTCCTGATGATCAGCACCACTTACTCGAAGTACACCGAGCTGCAAATCAACCTGCCTTCGGCGCAGGCCGAGCGCCAGCTCGACCGCCCGAACGAGATCACCGTGCTGGTGAATGCGCAGGGGCAGTACGTCGTCAACAAGAGCGCGGTGCCGTTCCGCACCATCGAGCAGCTCGCCGACGAGATGCGCCGCGCCGGCGCCGGGCTGAAGGAGCCGGTGGTGGTGATCACCGCGGACGCCGCCGCTACCCACCAGTCGGTGATCCGCGTGATGGAAGCGGCGCGCATCGCCGGCCTGTCGCAAATCACCTTCACGACGCAAGCCACCAAATAAAATCAGGACAGACCCTGATTAGAAGGCCGTGAAGTTCTGGTACCGCCGTGGCTTGCTCCCTTGGCTGCTGTGGCCGGTGAGCATGGTGTTCGGGATAGCAGTCGCGCTGCGGCGCATTCTCTATTTCCTTCGCGTTCTCAAAAGCGTTCACCCCGGCATCCCGGTCATCGTCGTCGGCAACCTCACCGTCGGCGGCAGCGGCAAGACGCCGCTGGTGATCTGGATCGCCGAATTCCTCAAGAGCAAGAGGCTGGTCGCCCGGGATCGTGTCGCGCGGCTACGGCGCACGCATCACCGAGCCGCGCGCGGCGACGGTGGCGGCTGAGGCGGCCGAGGTTGGCGATGAGCCGATCCTGCTCTCGCGCCGCAGCGGCTGCCCGGTCTGGGTCGGTGCCGATCGCGTGCAGGTGGCGGCGCGGCTGCGCGCGGCGCACGAGGACGTGAACGTGCTGGTGCTCGATGACGGCCTGCAGCACTACGCGCATGCGCCGCGATGTTGAGATCGCGGTGGTCGATGCACGCGGCCTGGGCAATGGGTTCCTGCTTCCTGCCGGGCCGCTGCGCGAGCCCCGATCAAGATTGCGCAGCGTCGATGCAGTGGTGTCTCATGCGTCGCCCACCAGGGGCTACGCCATGCGGCTGGAAGGCGACGTGCTCCACCGCATGACCGACGCGCGCGAGCGGCAGCCGCTGAAGGCGTTCGCCGGCCAGCGGGTGCACGCCGTTGCCGGCATCGGCGATCCGAACCGCTTCTTCCTGCACCTGGGCAAGGCGGGACTGAAGGTGGTGCCGCATCCGTTCCCCGACCACCATCCCTTCACGCCGCGTGACCTCGAGTTCGGCGACGACGCGCCGGTGCTGCTCACCGAAAAGGACGCGGTAAAATTGCGCAGCGTCGCGCGTCCGGGGTGGTGGGTGCTGCCGGTGAGCGCGCAGCTCGATCCCGCGTTCGGCACCTGGCTCCTGGGGAAACTCGATGAGTGGCGTCGATCCAAAGCTGCTTGAAATCCTGGTGTGCCCCCTGTGCAAGGGCAAGCTGCTCGTGCGCAAGGAGGAGCTGGTGTGCAAGGCCGACCGGCTGGGCTATCCGATCAAGGACGGCATCCCGGTGATGCTCGAGGAGGAGGCGAGGAAGCTCCCGCCCCAAGAAGAAGTAGTTTAGATGCCGCGTGGCTTGAAGTTTCACGTCATTATCCCGGCCCGCTACGCGTCAAGCCGCTTTCCCGGCAAGCCGCTCGCCGATCTCGCCGGCAAACCGATGGTGGTCCACGTGTGCGAGCGCGCGGCGAAGAGCGGCGCCGCCGGCGTGCATGTCGCCACCGACGACAAGCGCATCGCCGACGCGGTACGCGCGCACGGCCACCGCGCGATCATGACGCGCGCCGACCATCCTTCCGGCACCGACCGGCTCGCGGAGGCGGCGAAAAAGCTTGCGCTGCGCGATACGGAGATCGTCGTCAACGTGCAGGGCGACGAGCCGCTGATCGCGCCGAAGCTCATCGCGCAGGTTGCGCGCATCTTGACCAGCAAGAAAAAGGCGAGCGTGTCCACCGCTTGCCATGCGATCCATGACGCCGCCTCGCTCGCCAATCCGAACGTGGTCAAGGTGGTGCTCGATGCCGAGGGCTACGCGCTCTACTTCTCGCGCTCGCGCATTCCGTTCCCGCGCGAGGCGGGCGCGCCGTGCTACCGCCACGCCGGAATCTACGGCTACCGCGCCGGCTTCCTGAAGAAATATTCGCGCCTCGAGCCGGCGCCGCTGGAGAAGAGCGAGGCGCTGGAGCAGTTGCGGGTGCTCTGGCACGGCTTGCGCATCGCGGTCGCGGTCAGCGAAACCGAGATTCCGCCGGGCGTGGATACGCCTGAGGATCTCGAGGCCGTGCGTAGAATAGTTTCATGAGACTCATCCTTCTCGGGCCGCCGGGAGCGGGGAAAGGAACCCAGGCGCAGTTCATCCGCGAGCGCTTCGGCATTCCGCAGATCTCGACCGGCGACATGCTGCGTGCGGCGATCAAGGCGGGCACGCCGCTCGGCCGGGAAGCGAAGAAGGTGATGGACGCCGGCAAGCTGGTGTCGGACGACATCATCATCGGGCTGGTGAAGGAGCGCTTGAAGCAGCCGGACTGCGCGCGCGGTTACCTGTTCGACGGCTTTCCGCGCACCATCCCGCAGGCCGAGGCGCTCAAGACCGAGGGCATGGCGCTCGACTATGTGCTCGAGATCGATGTGCCGGACGACGAGATCATCACCCGCATGACTGGCCGGCGCGTACACCCCGGCTCGGGCCGCGTGTACCACGTGAAGTTCAACCCGCCCAAGGCGGAAGGCAAGGACGACCATACCGGCGAGCCGCTCATCCAGCGCGATGACGACAAGCCCGACACGGTGAAGCACCGCCTCGAGGTCTACCGCAAGCAGACGCGTCCGCTGGTGGACTACTACAAGGCTTTGCCCGCGGTGAAATACCGGAAAATCTCGGGCATCGGCCGGGTTGAGGAGGTGACGCAGCGCGCTGTCGCCGCGCTCAGTTGAGTTCTTGCTGATAAAATCAGCCCCCTTTTCAGGGGGAACAACACATGTCCGCAGGCCTCATCTTCGCGCTCGTCTGCGCGCTTCTCGCCATCGTGTATGGCGCCTGGCAGTCGATGCGCATCATGCGCCTGCCCGAGGGCAACGAGCGCATGCGCGAGATCTCGGCCGCGGTGCGCGAAGGCGCCATCGCCTACCTGTGGCGCCAGTACAAGACGATCGCCATCGTCGGCCTGGTGCTGTTCCTCGCCATCGGCTTCGTGCCGCAGCTGGGCTGGGCGACGGCGTGGGGCTTCTTCATCGGCGCGGTGCTCTCCGGCGCCTCGGGCATCATCGGCATGAACATTTCGGTTCGCGCCAACGTGCGCACGGCGGAAGCCGCGCGCGTCGGCCTGAATGAGGCGCTGCAGGTGGCGTTCCGCGGCGGCGCGATCACCGGCCTGCTGGTGGTCGGCCTCGGCCTGCTCGGCGTGGCGGGTTACTACGCGCTGCTGTATGCCAACGCGCTGGACAAGTCGAACCTCGCGCACGTGATCCATCCGCTGGTGGGCTTCGCCTTCGGCGGCTCGCTGATCTCGATCTTCGCGCGACTCGGCGGCGGCATCTTCACCAAGGGCGCGGACGTCGGCGCCGACCTGGTGGGCAAGGTGGAGGCCGGCATTCCCGAGGACGACCCGCGCAACCCGGCGGTGATCGCGGACAACGTCGGCGACAACGTCGGCGACTGCGCCGGCATGGCCGCCGACCTGTTCGAAACCTACGCGGTGACGATCATCGCCACCATGCTGCTCGGCGCGCTGATGGTGCCGACCACCACCACCGCCGCGCTGGTCTATCCGCTGGCGCTCGGCGGCTTCGCCATCATTGCCTCGATCGCCGGGACGTGGTTCGTGCGTGCCAAGCCCGGCGAGATCAACGTCATGCCCGCCCTGTATCGCGGGCTGTGGGTCGCCGGCATCCTTGCCCTCATCGCGTTCTGGCCGATCACGCTCTACGTGATGGGCGACGTGCTGCGCGACGTGCCGTTCGATGTCGCCGGCGGCAAGAGAATGCTCACGGTCTGGCACCTGTGGGGCGCCGCGGTGGTCGGCCTGGTGCTCACCGGCTTCCTGGTGTGGATTACCGAGTACTACACCGGCACGCAGTTCAAGCCGGTGCGCCACGTCGCCGAGGCGAGCGTCACCGGGCATGCGACCAACATCATCGCCGGCCTGGGCGTGTCGATGAAATCCACCGCCTGGCCGGTACTGGCGGTGTGCGTCGCGATCCTGGTCTCCTATGCGCTCGCCGGCCTCTACGGCATCGCCATCGCCGCGACCTCGATGCTCTCCATGGCGGGCATCATCGTCGCGCTCGACGCCTACGGGCCGATCACCGACAACGCGGGCGGCATCGCCGAGATGGCCAATTTGCCCGAGTCGGTGCGCGCGATCACCGACCCGCTGGATGCGGTGGGCAATACCACCAAGGCGGTCACCAAGGGCTACGCCATCGGCTCGGCGGGCCTCGCCGCGCTGGTGCTGTTCGCCGACTTCACGCACGCGCTCGAATCCGCCGGCAAGCTGGTGTCGTTCGACCTTTCCAACCACTTCGTGATCGTCGGCCTGTTCATCGGCGGCATGGTGCCGTTCCTGTTCGGCGCCATGGCGATGGAGGCGGTGGGCCGCGCCGCCGGCGCGGTGGTGATCGAAGTGCGCCGTCAGTTCAAGGAGATCCCCGGCATCATGCAGGGCACCGCCAAGCCGCAGTACGGCGTCGCGGTCGACATGCTCACACGCGCGGCGATCCGCGAGATGATGATTCCGTCGCTGCTTCCGGTGCTGGTGCCGATCGTCGTCGGCCTGGGGTTCGGCTGGATCTTCGGCAGCACGGCGGGCGCGCAGGCGCTGGGCGGCGTGCTGATGGGCACCATCGTCACCGGCCTGTTCGTCGCGATCTCGATGTGCACCGGCGGCGGCGCGTGGGACAACGCCAAGAAGTACATCGAGGACGGCCACCACGGCGGCAAGGGCTCCGACGCGCACAAGGCGGCGGTCACCGGCGATACCGTGGGCGATCCCTACAAGGACACGGCCGGCCCGGCGGTTAACCCGCTCATCAAGATCATCAACATCGTCGCGCTGCTTGTCGTACCCTTGATGGTGTGACCTTCGGCAAACCATCGATCAGAGGGGCGGCTGCGGCCGCTCTTTTGTTTTCTACGGTTTGCGCGGCCCAACCCGACGCGGCGGTGGCCAGGCCCGAGGTCAAGGTCGACGACCGCTGGGTATACCGGCACACCGACAAGCGGAGGAAGCCGCCGTCCGCGATCTACGAGTTACGCGTGAGCTTCGTCGACTCCAGGGCGATCCACGCAGTCGTCGAGCAGCAGGGTCGACGGCGCGAAACGGATGCCACCTGGACGCCCGAATGGAACGCCGTCGTCGCGCCGGACGAGGGTGTCGTCGAAGTGGAGAAAGGGATGTTCCAGTTCCCGCTCGCTCCCGGCCGGCAGTATTCGGCGGCGTGGGAGATGCGGCGTCCCCGCGCCGGGGCGTTCCACGTCCGGCACGAGCGCAAGGTCAACGTGGTCGGCTGGGAGGATATCGAGGTGCCGGCGGGGAAGTTCCGCGCGCTCAAGGTGCAGGCGGATGGACATTTCCGCCGCTTCGACCGGATTGCCTCGGACGAGGCGCGCAACACCTACTGGTACGTGCCACAGGTCAAGCGCTGGGTGAAGCACGTCTACCAGGATGTCAACCTCGAGGTGGTCGAGGAGCTGTACTTCTATAGGGTGCAATGAAGCAGCTCGTCCTGCTGCTGTGCGCGCTCGCGGCGGGTGTTGCGCAAGGGCGCGAACCGGTCGTTACGAAAAAATTCATGGTCGCCGCTGCGCATCCGCTCGCCGCGGAGGCCGGCGCGGAGGTGCTGAAGCGCGGCGGCTCGGCGATGGACGCGGCGGTCGCGGTGCAGATGATGCTCGGCCTGGTCGAGCCCGAGTCCTCCGGCATCGGCGGCGGCGCGTTCCTGCTCTACTGGTCCCAGGGTGAGAAGAAGCTGCGCAGCTACGACGGCCGCGAGAGCGCACCCGCCGCCGCCAGGCCAGACCGTTTCCTGAAAGAAGGCAAGCCCATGGGCTTCATGGAAGCCGCCGTGGGCGGCCGCTCGGTCGGCGTGCCCGGCGTGCTGCGCATGCTCGAGCTCGCGCACCGCCGCCACGGACGCCTGCCGTGGAGCGAGCTGTTCCATGCCGCGATCCGCACCGCCGACGAAGGCTTTTTGCCCACGCCAAAGCTGCGTGCCGCGCTCGAGCGAGAAAATCATCTGCGCGATGATCCGGCGGCGCGGCGCGTCTATTACTCCGGCGAGCGCGTCGTGAACCGGGAATACGCCGACACGCTGCGTCTCGTCGCGCGCGGCGGCGCGCAGGTGTTCTACGAAGGCGACGTGGCGAAGGACATCGTGCTTGCCGTCCGCACGCATGCCCAGCCCGGCGACCTCACCGAAGAGGATCTGCGCGCCTATCGCGCCATCGAGCGCGAACCGGTTTGCGGCCCCTACCGGGCGCTGCGCCTGTGCTCGATGGGACCGCCGAGCTCGGGCGGCGTCGCCGTGCTGCAGATCCTCGGGCTGCTGGAACGCACCGGCTTCGCGCGCGCGCCGCCGCAGTCCGCCGATGCGCTGCATTTCTTCGCCGAGGCCGGCAAGCTCGCTTACGCCGACCGCGCGCGCTACCTGGGAGATCCGGCATTTGTCAGCGTTCCCGTCAGTCGGCTCCTGTCGAAATCTTATCTCGACAACAGAGCAAAGCTCATCAGCGAGCGCGCCATGCCGCTCGCGCCGCCCGGCGATCACGAAGCCGGCACCAGCCACTTCTCGATCGTCGACGCGCAAGGGAACATCGTCTCGATGACCACCACGATCGAGGCGGCATTCGGCAGCCGCGTCATGGTGCGCGGCTTCCTGCTGAACAACCAGCTCACCGATTTCGATTTCATGCCCGGCGGCGCGAACGCCGTGGCGCCGGGCAAGCGCCCACGCAGCAGCATGGCGCCGACCATCGTTTTCCAAAAGGATGAGCCCAGCCTTGTCATCGGCTCGCCCGGCGGCTCGATGATCATCAACTACGTGGCGAAGGCGCTGGTCGGCACGCTCGACTGGCGGCTCGATGTCCAGGCGGCGATCGAGCTACCGAACTTCGGCTCGCGCAATGGCCCGACCCTGCTCGAGCACGGCAGCCGGTACGAGGCGCTGGCGCCTTATCTCTTGCATCGCGGCCACCAAGTGGAAACAATCGTGCTCACCAGCGGACTGCACGGCATCGAGCGCATCCGCGGCGGCTGGCGCGGCGGCGCCGACCCGCGGCGCGACGGTGCGGTGAAGGGCGACTGACAACGGGGGGTTGAGATGGCGCAGCGCAGGGCTTCGCTCGGCAAGATCACCCAGCCGAACGTGTCGGCGGTGCTGCCGCGCAAACGCCTGTTCGCGTTGCTCGATGCCCAACGCGCCGCCGCCTGGGTCACCGGGCCGCCGGGCTGCGGCAAGACCACGCTGGCCGCCAGCTGGCTCGACCACGCCGGGCTGCGTTCGCTGTGGTATCAGCTCGATGAGGGCGACGCGGACGTCGCCACCTTTTTCTATTACCTGAGCGTCGCCGCAGCCGCGCGCGAGGACGGGGCGGGGGAGCCGCTGCCGCTGCTCACGCCCGAATATCAGGCGGGCCTCGCGGTCTTCACCCGCCGCTATTTCGAGCGGCTGTTCGCGCAGCTCAAGCCGCCCTTCGCCATGGTGTTCGACGGTTACCACGAGGTCCCGGCTTCGTCGCAGCTCCAGGAAGTGCTGCGCATCGCGCTCGAGGCGCTGCCGCCCGGGGGTCGCATGCTCATCGTCAGCCGGGGGGACCCGCCGGCAACCCTTGCGCGCTTGCGTGCGCATCAGGCGCTCACGCTGCTGGGCTGGGAAGAGCTGCGCCTGACCCGCGAAGAAGCCGGCTCGATCGTGGCCAAGCGCCAGCTCGGTCTCGGCGCCGAGGCGGTGGACGCGTTATATGCGCGCACGCAGGGCTGGGCGGCGGGGCTGGTCCTCATGCTCGCGCAAGCGCGCGTGTCGGGCGCAATCGCCGAGGCGCCGGGCTTGCCGACGCGCCAGCTGATCTTCGACTACTTCGCCGGCGAGATCTTCCACAAGGCCGACGTGCGCGCGCAGCAGTTCCTGCTGCACACCGCCTACCTGCCCGAGATGACCACGCGCATCGCGCGCGAGCTGAGCGGCGATCCCGGCACCGATGAGCTGCTCGCCAGCCTGACGCGCAACAATTACTTCGTCAGCTTGCGAGAAACCCAGCCCGAGCCGGTCTACCAGTACCACCCGATGCTGCGCGACTTCCTGCAGGCGCGCGCTGGTGAGGCGCTACCCAAGGAGCGTCGTCGGGACCTGCAGCGGCTTTCGGCGGCGCAGATGGAGCAGGCCGGCCGCATCGAGGACGCGGTTGCGCTCTACCGCGACTGCCACGATTGGGACGACATGGCGCGCCTGATCGAGGTGCACGCCGCCGCGCTCGTCGGGCAGGGCCGCGGCGAAACGCTGGCGCGCTGGGTCGAGGAGCTGCCCGCCGAGGTCCGCACCAGTCGTCCCTGGACGCTTTACTGGGCGGCGGCGAGCCAGGCGCAGCTCACGCCGCGCGAGAGCCGGCTGCTGTACGAGAAAGCATTCGAGCTCTTCCGCAGCGCTGGCGACCGGGTGGGTACGGTACTCGCCGCCTCCGGCGCCATGTTCGCCATCCTCTACGAGCTCGACGACTGCTCGCTGCTCGATCGCTGGATCGCGGTGCTGGATGAAGCCGAGAAGAGCGGGGTGCCACTGCCTTCGCCGGCGGTACAGGCACGCGTCGCCTGCAGCATGTTCATCTCCCTCACCTTGCGGCAGCCGCAGCGGCGGGACATGAAGCAATGGATCGAGCGCGCGCTCGTGGCGGCGCAGTCACAGGCCGACATCAACCTGAGGATGTTCGTCGGCTCGCTGGCCGCGCTCACCGTGATGTGGACCGGGCTGTACGCGCGCGCGGCGCAGCTGCTCGAAGCGCTGCGCGCGATGAGCACCGGGCCCGGCGTAACGCCGTTCTCGCTCATCACCCTGAAGAACATCGAGACGATGTACGCGATGTTCATTGCCGATGGCGCGGCGTGCGCTCGCGCGATGCGCGAAGGCCTCGATATCGCGCAGGCGACCGGCGTGCATACCTGGACCTTCCAGCTTCTGGTCTGGGGCTACGGCGGCGCGCTCGGCGCGGGCGATCTCGGCGCCGCGGCGGCGATCGCGAAGCAGCTCGAGCCGCTCACCGGCCAGGCCGGACGCTTCAATCTTTGCATCTACCGCCATTTCCAGGCCTGGGACGCATTGCTGCGCAAGGACCTGATGGAGGCGCTGCAGAAGGAGAAAGCCGCCCTGCGCATGGCGGTCGAGGTCGGCTGCCCGCTGTATGAGGCGCTTTGCCGCCTGGGGCTCGCGGGGATCCTCGCCGATTGCGGCGACGAGCGCCGCTGCATCTCCCATCTCGGGACGCTGCGCAACATCGCGCGCGGCATCGACAACCGCCATCTGGAGTTCACCTGCCTCACCGGCTTCGCGCAGATCGCGCTCGCACACGGCCGCCTGCGCACCGGTCTGGCGGCATTACGCCGCGCGCTGGAGCTGGGGCGCGAGTACGGCTACTTCCACTTCCTGGGATGGCAGCCGGCGGCGGTGGCGCGCGTGCTCGCACACGCGCTGGAAGCCGGCATCGAGCCCGACTACGCGAAGAGCCTGATCAAGCGCCGCAACCTGGTTCCGGAGAAGCCGCCGCTCGCGGTCGAGGGCTGGCCGTGGGCGTATCGCGTGCAGACCCTCGGCGGCTTCCGGCTGCTTCATCACGACGAGCCACTGGTGGCGAGCGGCGCCAAGGCCAAGCGCCGGCCGCTCGAGCTGCTGAAGCTGCTGATTGCCTATGGCGGAGAGCAGGTGAGCGAGAGCCGGGTCACCGACGCGCTCTGGCCGCGCATCGACGGCGACTCGGCGCACCGCTCGTTCACCAGCACGCTGCACCGCTTGCGCAAGATGCTCGGCGAGGACCGCGCGGTGACGCTGCACGAAGGCCGCCTTTCGCTCGACCGGCGGTTTTTCTGGCTCGACACGTGGGCGTTCGAGCAGCTTGCCGCGGATCTCGAAAGCGCCGCCGAGCCGGTGCAGATCGAGAAGCTGGTCGAGCGAGTGCTCGCGGTGTACCGCGGCAGCTTCATGGCCGACGAAGCCGACGCCACCTGGATGATGCAGGCGCGCGAGCGGCTGCGCGGCCGCTTCGCGCGCATCCTGGCTCGCGTCTACCGCCATTGGCAGGAGCGCGGGGAGGAGGAGCGCGCACGCCAGCTGTACGAGAAATGCCTTGAGATTGAGCCGCTTGCGCCCCCACCGGGACAATTTAAGCCAACGGTAATCGATCGGTAACCGATCGGCCTGCACTCGCCTGCGAATCTGCGGTCACCCGGGCAGGGGCCCGGATCCAAAGAAAAGGAGCGAGTCATGAATCTTTCCAAGCTGGCAGTCGCGCTGAGCGTGCAGGCGCTCGGTCTTGCGGGGTGCTATGTCGTGCCCGTCGGTCCCGACGGCAACTACGCGATCTACATCCCGACCCATCCATCGCCGACGTACCCGGGGCAAAGCACTCTCCAGTCCGCCGCACCGGCCGGGCAGCCCGCGCAGGCGCGCGTGCTGCATGCCAGGCTCTACCCGGACAACGACACCGCGACGCAGACCGGCATGGTGTCTGGCACGGTGACGAACATGATGACCGGCAAGGGCCGCTTCCAGATGACCTACGCCGGCGAGATGCTCGTCGGCGAGGCCACGCGCGTCTCGGGCGACGAGCGCAAGGGCATCGCCAGCGCCTACGGCCCGAGCGGCGCGTTCATGAGCTGTGAATACCAGATGAACACACCGCTCCAGGGCGCGGGCAATTGCCTGTTCTCGAACGGCGCGAAGTACAAAGTCCACATCGGCAATTAGGCCGGCGCGGCCATGATCACACTGCGTGAAGCGGACGTGCTGCGCCTGCTGGCAGGCGGGTGCACCTACGGGCAGATCGGCGAGCGGCTTGGAATCTCGGCGCACACCGTGCGCAGCCATATCAAGAACGCCTATCGCAAGCTCGATGTGCACACCGCCGCCGCGGCGGTGATGCGGGCGGTCCAGCTGCGGATCCTGGGGGAGGAGGCCTATCCCCGCAGCATGGGATGGTCACCGGTGAAGGGCGGGGAGTAGGTAGTCGTACATGGCGCTAGTACTAGTACATGGTGCGCTGCGGGGGCCAAGGCCCCCGCTTTTTTTGCTTTCTTTTCCATTCGCCGGACCGTCCCAAGAACTGCGCGCCCGGCTAACCTGCGCGCCAACCACATCGCCATCGCCGTTGCCGCCGCATTTGCGCCGTGGTCATTGCAAGCGCAGACACCGCCGGCGCCGAACACCGTCGTGCAGACCGGCAACTTGGCAATCGGCAGCGCGAGCGCGGAGCAATCGACGGTGGTCTCCGCGGCCGGCGACATTTCCATGTCGGCAAGTGGGCAGATCCTGGTGCGCGGCAGCGACACCACCGCGGGCGCGAGCAGCGTGGTGCGGGGTGGCGGCGACCTCGACTTCTCGGCGGGAAGCGTTGCGCTAGTTGGCGGAGCGGCGCCGGAATCCTCCGCATGGATCCTCGGCTACTCGGATATCAACCTGACCGTCGGCGGCTTTATTACCCTCGGCGCCGGCACGGGCCTGGATTCCTGGGCGCGCGTCCAGACCGCATCGCGCGACTCGGTGATCACGCTGAACTTCCCGAATCTCGCGAGCGGCGGCTACTTCGTGAACGGCATCGAGGGCCTGCTTAGGGACGGCCACACCGGGTTCCTCTCCGGCACCGGCGTCGCGGCGCCGGGGCACCAGCTGATCACGATCTACGGAGCTCCGTAAGGATCGCCGCCACGCACTGTTCAGGCGTGGCGGCGACATCGACGGCGATCGCGTCGCTCGGCGGCTCGAGCGTCGCGAGCTGGCTGTCGAGCAGGGCCGCAGGCATGTAGCGGTGCTGGCGCGCCTTGATGCGCTCGCGGAGCAGCTCCGCGCTGCCGTGCAGATAGACGATCCGGAAGTCCTGCGACGCCCTCGGCCAGCCGCCGCCGGTAGCTTTCCTTCAGCGCTGAGCAGGCCAGCACTGCGTTGCGGTGCTTCTTCAATTCTTCGTTCAGCCGATCGAGCCACGGCCAGCGGTCGGCGTCCTGCAGCGGGATGCCGGCCTTCATCTTCGCGACGTTTTCCGGCGGGTGGTAATCGTCGGCGTCGATGAAGCGCGCGCCGAGCGCGCGGGCGAGCGCCTCGCCGATCGTCGTCTTGCCGACGCCGGCGACGCCCATCACCAGCACGATCATTGCTGCGGCGGGGGCTTCGGTTTCGCTCGCTGCGTGGCGTGGCCGCCGAAGCCCGCGCGCATCATGGCGAGCAGGCGCCGGGCGTAGTCCGAGCGGCCCTGGCTGGAGAAGCGGTTCATCAGCGCCGCGGTGATCGCCGGGGTGGGCACGCCGAGCTCGATGGACTCGAGCGCGGTCCAGCGGCCTTCGCCGGAGTCGGCGACGATCGGCGCGATCTCGGAAAGATCTTCATTGTTTTTCAGAATCTCGCTGCATAGATCGAGCAGCCACGAGCGCACCACGCTGCCGTGGCGCCAGGTCTCGGCGAGGCGAGCGACATCGATGTCGAGCTCCGGCCGCGCGGCGAGCAGCGCGAAGCCTTCGGCGAGCGACTGCATCATTCCGTACTCGATGCCGTTGTGGACCATCTTCGCGAAGTGGCCGGCGCCGCTCGGGCCGCAGTGCAGCCAGCCGCGCTCGGCGTCGGGCGCGAGGCGCTTGGCGAAGGGCTCGAACATCTCGATCGACTTGGGCGTGCCGCCGAGCATCAGGCAATAGCCGCCCTCGAGCCCGTGGATGCCGCCGCTGACGCCGGCGTCGATGTAGCGCAGCCCCTGCTGCGAGAGCGCGAGCGCGCGGCGCATCGAGTCGCGGTAGTAGCTGTTGCCGCAATCCACCACCGTGTCGCCCGACGAGCACAGCGGCAGCAGGTCGCGGATGGTGTGCTCGACCGCATCGCCGGCCGGCAGCGAAAGGATGATGACGCGCTCGCCGGTCAGCCGCGCGCAAAGCGCCGCGAGGTTCGCCACGCTTTCGACGTTGCCGCTCACCGCCCACGGCCTTGCGTGCCGGCTCTGCCTGGTCGTAGCAGACCACGCGCACGCCATCGCGCGCGAGGCGCCGCGCCATGTTGGCGCCCATCCTGCCGAGACCGACGATGCCGATTTCCATGCACGCTCCTGAAATGCGCCTGAACGAGAGGGCGAATTCTAGGGTCTTAACGCGTCAGATGGACATCCTCGATTTGCTGCAATGGCCGGCCATGGTGGTGACTGTAGTCGCCGCGTACCTCGTGGCGTCGCGTTCCCCGCACAAGCGCGCCATCGGCTTCTGGTGCTTCCTCGCCAGCAACGTGATGTGGACGGCGTGGGGGCTGCACGACAGGGCCTGGGCGCTGGTGGGGCTGCAGTTTTTCCTCGCCGCGCTTAATATCCGGGGCATCGTCAAAAACGAGTGAGCGCATGAAACGGATCCTGTGGGGATTTGCCTTACTGTGCATTTCGTTTGCGGCGCATGCGCAGTATCCGAACAAGCCGGTGCGCGTGGTCGTCCCGTTCCCGGCCGGCTCTTCGACCGACATCATCACCCGCGTGCTGACCAACTCGGTATCGCAGGCGATCGGCCAGCAGCTCGTGGTCGACAACAAGGCCGGCGCCGACGGGGCGATCGCCGCGGCGGACGTGGCGAAGGCCGCGCCGGACGGCTACACGCTGCTGATGGCGACCAACAGCCCGATGTCCGCCGTGCCGGCGCTGAAGAAGAGCCCGCCGTACGACCCGGTTGCCGATTTCACGCCGATCACCGACATCGGCCGCTACACCTTCTTCATCCTGGTGCACCCGAGCGTGCCGGCGAAGACGCTCGCCGAGCTGATCGACTACGCACGCGCAAATCCGGGCAAGTTGAACTACGCCACCGGCAACACCACCGGCATCGTCTCGACCGCCTACTTCGCGTCGCTCGCCGGCATCCAGCTGGTGCATGTGCCGTACAAGGGCGAGCCGCAGGCGGTCACCGATCTCGTCGCCGGGCGCGTGCAGCTCATGTTCTGCTCGTCAGGCACTTCGATCGCGCACATCCGCGACGGCCGGCTGCGGCCGCTGGTCACCACGCTCGGCAAACGCAGCCACATGCTGCCGGAAGTGCCGACCATCGCGGAAGCCGGCATGCCTCAGTTCTCGATCACCTCGTGGGCCGGCTTGTTCGGCCCGGCGCGCATGCCGCGCGAGGTCGTGCAGCGGCTGAACAAGGAGTTCGGCGCGGCGATGGGGCGCCCCGACGTGCAGGCGGCGATGGAGAAAGCCGCCTTCGCGCTCAACCCTTCATCGCCCGAGCAGCTGGCGGCCTTCGTCAAGGAGCAGATGGAGAGCTACCGACGGATCCTGCGCGCTGCCGGGGTCGAGCCGGATTAGGTCGGGGAAGCTGCGCAGCCAGGTCAGCTGGCGCTTGGCGAGCTGCCGCGTCGCCGTGACGGCCTGGTTGCGCATGGTGCTCTCGTCCACCTCGCCCTCGAGGAATTGCCAGACCTGCCGGTAGCCCACTGCGCGCATGCTCGGCATCGAGGCGTCGAGGCGATATTTCTTCCGCAGCCCCTTCAGCTCGTCGACCAGCCCCATCCGCAGCATGGCGTCGAAGCGCTTCTCGATCTTGCGATGAAGTAGAGCGCGGTCGGGGACCAGGGCAATGCCCTTGAGCTCGAACGGCAGCTCGACGCGCGTGGCTCCCTGCAGCGAGGAGAGCGGCTTGCCGGTCAGCTTCCACACTTCCAGCGCGCGCTGGATGCGCTGCGCATCGTTCGGCGCGATGCGCTCCGCCGCCGCCGGATCCACCGTGCGCAGCTCGGCGTGCAAGGCCGGCCAGCCGCGGCTCGCCGCGTCGGCGTCGAGCTCGGCGCGAATGCGCGCATCTGCCTGCGGCAGCGAATCAAGCCCGGCGATCAGCGCGCGGTAGTACAGCATCGTGCCGCCCACGAGCACGGGAATCTTTTTTCTTTGAAAAACCTCCATAACTTTTTGGATAGCATCCTCCCGCCACCTCCCCGCGGAATAGCTCCGGTCGGGATCGATGATGTCGATCAGGTGGTGCGGCACCTGCGCGCGCAGCTCGGCGCCCGGCTTCGCGGTGCCGATGTCCATGCCGCGGTAAACCAGCGCGGAGTCGAGCGACACGATCTCGACCGGCAGCTTCGCCGCGAGCTTGAGCGCCAGCGCCGATTTGCCGCTCGCCGTCGGGCCGAGGAGCGCGTAGGCGCGCGCCAAGCTAGCGCCCGCCGGAGACGTCGAGCAGCGCGCCGGTGATGTACGAGGCTTCGCCGGAGGCGAGCCAGAGGATGGTGCGGGCTACTTCCTCGGCCTCGCCGGCGCGCTGCAGCGGCGCGGCGGCGCCGATGCGCTCGGCGCGCGCCGGATCGCCGCTCGTCGCGTGGATCTCGGTGCGGATCACGCCCGGCCGCACGCCGTTCACACGGATGCCCTCGGCGCCGACTTCGCGCGCGAGGCCGACGGTCAGGGTGTCGATCGCGCCTTTGGAGGCGGCGTAGTCCACGTAGTCGCCGGACCCGCCGAGCTTGGCCGCCATCGACGACACATTGACGATCGCGCCGCCCTTGCCGCCGTGGCGGGTGGACATGCGCTTGACCGCCTCGCGCGCGCACAGGAAGCTGCCGGTGACGTTGATCGCCAGCATGCGCTGGATGCGCTCTGCCGACATCGCCTCGACGCGCGAGCTGCGGTCGACGATGCCGGCGTTGTTCACCAGCACCGTGAGCCGTCCGAGCTTTTCGTCCACCATCTTGTACAGGCGAAGGACATCCGCTTCGCTCGCGACGTCAGCCTGCACCGCCATGGCCTTTTTTCCCAGCTCACCGACGAGTTTCGCGGCGGCGTCGCCGTTCCTCACGTAGTTGATGCAAACCGAATAGCCGCGCTCGGCGGCCAGGCGCGCGGTCGCGGCGCCGATGCCGCGGCTGCCGCCGGTGATGAGCATTACGCCGCTCATCGGCCGCGCAGGAACAGCTTGTCGAGGTCGCCCATCGTCAGCTGGTACCAGGTCGGGCGGCCGTGGTTGCAGCTGCCCGAGCGCTCGGTCTCCTCCATCTCACGCAGCAGGGCGTTCATCTCTACCGGGCTGAGCGCGCGGTTCGCGCGCACCGCGCCGTGGCACGCCATGGTGGCGAGGAGCTCGTTCTGGCGCGCCGACAGCGCCTGGCTCGCGCCGTACTCGCGGATCTCGCGGATCACGCTGCGCGCGAGGCCGACGATGTCGCCGCCGGCCAGCGGCGCCGGTGCCGCGCGCACGGCGAGCTCGTTCGGGCCCGAGACGCTGAGCTCGAGGCCGAGGCGCTCGATGGCCTCGCGATTGTCCTCGGCGGTGGCAATCTCCAGCGCTTCGGCCGAGAACAGCGCCGGCACCAGCAGGCTCTGGCGCTGCACCGCGCCGGCGTCGAGGTTGGCTTTCAGCTTCTCCATCACGATGCGCTCGTGCGCCGCGTGCATGTCGACGAGCACGAGGCCGGCCTCGTTCTGCGCCAGGATATAGACGCCGTGAAGCTGGCCCAGCGCATACCCAAGCGGAGGCGCCTTGTCGGCGCTGGGCAGGGGCTGCGCCGCGGCGCGCAGGAAAGACTCGTACGCCGCCACCGGCTGCGCCAGCCCGAACGCCGCCTGGATCGGCCGATCCATCCCCATGCCCACCGCGGCATAGCTCACCGGTGCCGTGGCCGCGCTCGGCGACAAGCGCGCGCTGCACCGCGTGGTAGACGAATTGGTGTACCGCGCGCCCGTCGCGAAAGCGCACCTCGGTCTTTGCCGGGTGCACGTTGACGTCCACGGCGCGCGGGTCGATCTCGAGGAACAGGACGTACGCCGGCTGGCGCTCGCCATGCAGCATTTCGGAATAGGCTTCGCGCACGGCGTGGGAGAGCAGGCGATCGCGTACGTAGCGGCCGTTGACGAAAAAATACTGGCCATCGCTGCGCTCGCCGGCCGCCTGCGGTGTGCCGGCGCGGCCGAACACGCGCAGCGCGCCCCCGTGCGTCTCGACCTGCAGGCTGTTGGTGAAGAAGGCGTCGCCGAGCAGCGCGGCGGCGCGCTCCGGACCGGGCTGCGCGCGCACCACGTGGCTCACGCGGCCGTTGTGCTTGAGCATGAAGGCGATGCCCGAGCGCGCCAGCGCGATGCGCCGGAACACTTCGTCGCAATGGCCGAACTCGGTCTGCTCGGTGCGCAGGAACTTGCGCCGCGCCGGCGTATTGAAATAGAGGTCGGACACCGAGACGGTGGTGCCTTGCGCGCGTGCGGCAGGCCTCACCTCGCTGACTTGCGCGCCTTCGGCACTGATTTCAGCGGCATGGGCGGCGTCGCGCGTGCGGCTGGTGATCGACAGGCGCGACACCGAGGCGATGGAAGCCAGGGCCTCGCCACGGAACCCCATGGTGACCACCGCTTCCAGATCCTCGAGGCTCGCGATCTTGCTCGTGGCGTGGCGTGCGAGCGCGAGCGGCAGCTGCTCGCGCGCGATGCCGGCACCATCGTCCTCGACCTGGACGCGCTTGGTGCCGCCGGCATCGAGCTGCACCGTGATCGCCTGCGCGCCGGCATCGACCGCGTTCTCGAGCAATTCCTTGAGCACCGACGCCGGGCGCTCGACCACCTCGCCGGCGGCGATCTGGCTGATCAAGAGCTGCGGCAGAACGCGGATGGTGCTCACGCGAGCTCCGACTCCGCGCCTTGGGTAATGCGCACCAGCTCATCGTACGTCAGGCGAAACACGGTGTGCGGATGGCCGGCGGCGGCCCACAGCTCGCTATAGGCGGCGAGACTCTTCTCGACAAAAGCATGCGTAAGGCCATGGCCCACCGGCGGCACGCCGCCGATGGCGAAGCCGGTCTGATGCGCGCACGAAATCGGCGTCGGCCTTGCCGACCGGCTCCCCGACCAGCGCCGCGAGGCGCGCGAGATCCACGCGCTTGGCGCCCGATGACATCACGAGCACGGCGCGGTGGCTTGCCTGTGCGCGGAACACGAGCGAATTCGCAATCTGGCCGACCTCGCAGCCGAGGTATTCCGCGGCCGCCTTGGCGGTGCGCGCTGCGCCCGGCAATTCGACGATGGTGCAGGAGAGCCCGGCGCGCGACAGGGCGTCGCGCACGCGTTCGACGCTCGGGGAATTAAGAACGGCGGAAGACATGCGAGGGAGCGCGACGATTATACAATCGCGCGATGGAGCTGCTCGCCTGGTTCTGGGATCTGGTCATCCACCTCGATCAGCATCTCGCCGCTTTCGTCGCGCAGCACGGCGTCTGGGTGTACGCGCTTCTGTTCGCGATCGTGTTTTGCGAAACCGGCCTGGTGGTGACGCCGTTTCTTCCGGGGGACTCGCTGCTCTTCGTCGCCGGCGCCGTGGCGGCCGCGGGCGACATGAACATCGCCGCGGTGATGGCGACGCTCATCGCCGCCGCCCTGTGCGGCGACAACGTGAACTACTTCGTCGGCCGCTGGATCGGCCCGCGGGTATTCCATTTCGAGAAGTCGCGCTGGTTCAATCCGGCGCACCTGCAGCGCGCGCATGCTTTCTACGAGAAGCACGGCGGCAAGACCATCATCCTCGCGCGCTTCGTGCCGATCGTGCGCACCTACGTCCCGTTCGTCGCCGGTGTCGGCGCCATGCCTTACGCGCGCTACCTGACTTTCTGCATCCTCGGCGCGGCGATCTGGGTCGTGTCGCTCTGCCTGCTGGGCTACTGGTTCGGCAACCTGGCGGTGGTGAAGAACAACCTCACGGCAGTGATCCTGCTGATCGTCGCCCTGTCCGTCTCGCCGGGCGTGATCGCCTGGCTACGTTCGCGGCGGCAGCCCGTCTAGCGTTACCGGCCCGAGCGGCCGCGGCGGATGCTTGGCCACGTACTCGCGGATGCCTTCCAGGATCGCGCGGGCGAGCTTGTCCTGGTAGGCGCGGTCATTCAGGCGCTTTTCTTCCTGCGGGTTGGAAATGAACGCGGTCTCGACCAGGATCGACGGCACGTCATGCGCGGTGAGCACGGCGAAGCTCGCCTGCTCGACGCGCGGCTTGTGCAGCTCGTTGACGCCGCCGAGCTGCTTCAGCACCGAGCTGCCCAGGCGCAGGCTGTAGTCGATGGTCGCGCTCTGCGACAGGTCCATGATGGTGCGCCGTACGTGGTCCTCCTTGCTGGCGAGCGCCACGCCGCCGATCAGGTCGGACTCGTTCTCCTTCTTGGCGAGCGCGCGCGCGAGCTCGGAGGTGGCGCGCTTGTCGGAGAGTGCGAACACGGAGGAGCCGCGCACGTTCGGGCGCGTGAAGGCGTCGGCGTGGATCGAGACGAAGAGGTCGGCCCTGACCTTGCGCGCCTTTTCGACGCGCGAGTTGAGCGGCAGGAAGTAGTCGCCGTCGCGGGTGAGGAGGGCGCGCATGTTGGGCTCGGCATCGACCAGCGCCTTCAGCCGCTTGGCGATCATCAGCGTGATGTCCTTCTCGCGCGAGCCGCGCCGGCCGAGCGCGCCCGGATCCTCGCCGCCGTGCCCGGCGTCGATGACGATGGTGGCGATGCGGGCGACGCCGGGCTTGGCGGCCGGCCTGGATTGCCCGCTTTCCTGCAGCAGCTGGGCCAGCGGATCGATCGCCACCAGCGGGTGGATGTCGAGCACCAGGCGATGACCGTAATCGGCGATCGGCGGCAGGGTGAAGATCTGCGGCTTCACTTCGGCCTTGAGGTCGAGCACCAGGCGAACGATGCCCGGCCGGTTGCGCGCCACGCGCAGGCCCTGGATGTACGGGTCGTCCGCCGCGACCTTGGTATGAAGCTCAGCGAGCGCCGCCGGCAGGTCGTTGGTCTCCAGGTCGAGCACCAGCCGCTCCGGATCCTTGATGCTGAAGATGGTGTACTGGATCGGCTCGCGCGATTCGAACGTCAGGCGGGTGTAATCGCGCGCCGGCCAGATGCGGGTCGACAGGACCTGCGCTTCGCTCGTTACTGCGTGGAAGACAAGGAGGAAAGCCAGGCTCGCCCAGCGTCCGAGCACGCTTCCAAGGACGCGCGGCGCGCTTCGCCGTCGAATTGCAGGGTGATGCGTACATCCGGCGGGGAAAGCAGATCGCCTGCCTTCTCCGGCCATTCGACGATGCAGACCGAGCCCGGGTTGAAGTGCTCCCGGAAGCCGGAATTCAGCCATTCCGAGCGGTCCTTGAATCGATAGAAATCAAAATGATATAAGTCTAAGCTCGAAAACGAGTAAGGTTCAACCAAAGCGTAGGTCGGGCTCTTCGCCCGGCCGGCATATCCCAGGCCCCGCAGCAGTCCCCTGACCAGCGTAGTCTTGCCCGCTCCCAGGTCCCCCGAGATGAAAAGCACCCTCCCTGGCGCCACCCCCGCAGCCAGCTTTTCGCCCAGGCGCGACGTCGCCTCGGAGTTAGCGAGCTTGAGTTCGAGCATCAAGCGCTGGGGCCGCGAGCTCGGCTTCCAGGCCGTCGGCATTGCCGACGCCGATCTCAGCGCGGCCGAGCCGCGGCTGCTGGAGTGGCTGGCGCAGGGCTGGCATGGCGAGATGGAGTATATGGCGCGCCACGGCAGCCTCCGCGCGCGGCCGGCGGAGCTCAAGCCGGGCACCTTGCGCGTGATTTCCTGCCGCATGGACTATCTGAACGACTCTCCCCAGGGAGTGGAAGAGAACGGCGACAAGGCCGGCATTGCCCGCTACGCCAGGGGCCGCGACTATCACAAGGTGCTGCGCGACCGGCTGCAGAAGCTGTGCGATCGCATCGCCGGCGAGATCGGCGGCTTCGGCTATCGCGTATTCACCGACTCAGCGCCGGTAATGGAGGTCGAGCTCGCGGCGCGCGCCGGCCTCGGCTGGCGCGGCAAGCACACGCTGCTCCTCAGCCGGGATGCCGGCTCCTGGTTCTTCCTGGGGGAGATCTATTGCGACATCGCTTTGCCCACTGATGAAGAAACCCCCAATTCGTGCGGAACCTGTGAGCGCTGCATCGACATCTGCCCGACGCAGGCCATCCGTGGCCCTTACCAGCTGGATGCGCGGCGCTGCATCTCGTACCTGACGATCGAGCACAAGAGCGCGATTCCGGAAGAACTGCGGCCGCTGATCGGCAACCGGGTTTACGGCTGCGACGACTGCCAGCTCGTCTGTCCCTGGAATCGCTTCGCGCAGCCGACCGACGAAAAGGATTTTGAACCGCGAAACGGCCTGGACCGCGCGACCCTGCTGGAGCTCTTCGCGTGGACGCGAGGAGGAATTCGACCAGCGGCTGCAGGGCTCGCCGATCCGGCGCATCGGCTACGAGCGCTGGCTGCGCAACCTCGCGGTGGGCCTGGGCAATGCGCCGACTTCGTTACCCGTGGTAGCCGCGTTGCGGGCCCGGGCGGATCATCCCTCCGCGCTAGTCAGGGAGCATGTCCATTGGGCACTCTCGCGCCATGAGGGAACCCGCTCGCCGTGACGCCTTGGCAGCCTGACCGCTTCCTGCCCGGGTTCGAGTCGCTCGAGCTCGAGTTTCCCGATGATTACGACGGGCGGGTGCTGGCGACCCTCGTGCGCCTGCCGCACGGCGGCGAGGCGCCGCGCGGCGCGGTCCTTTTCGTGCACGGCTTCATCGATTACTTCTTCCAGCGCCATCTCGCCGAGCGCTTCGCGATGGAGGGCTATGCCTTCTATGCGCTCGACCTGCGCAAGCACGGCCGCTCGCTGCGCCCCCACCAGCACCCGAATTTCTGCAAGAGCATCGCCGAGTACTACCCCGAGATCACGCGCGCCATCGACGTCATCGGCGAGCCGGTGCTGCTCGCCGGCCACTCGACCGGCGGCCTCATCTGCTCGCTCTACGCGCACGATGGCCCGCACCGCGAGCAGGTGCGCGCGCTCTGGCTGAACAGCCCGTTCTTCGACTGGAACCTGCCCGATTGGCGGCGCGCGCAGCTGCACATGGCCGCCGGCCTCGGCCGTTTCTTCCCGTTCCTCAACGACCCGAAGGCGCTGCTGCCCGATTACACCCAGGCGCTGCTCGACCAGGGGTGGGAGTTCGATACCACGCTCAAGCCGGTGGCGGGATTCCCGGTCTACTACGGCTGGCTGGGCGCGATCGCCGATGCGCACGCCAAGGTCCACGCCGGCCTGGACTTGCGCTGCCCGGTGCTCGCCATGCATTCCGACGAAGCCGACATCGTGCTCGACTGGCGCCACATCGCCCGCTGGTCGCGCACCCTGGGCCCGGACGTCACGGTGCTCGCGCTTCCCGGCGCCATGCACGACGTCTCGCTTTCGCGGCCCGAGATCCGCGACGAGATGTTCAGGCAGCTCTTCTCCTGGGCGGAACGAACCGTCATGTCGCCGGCGTAGTTTTCGGCGCCGCAATGTTCGTTGGCGAACAGAGGCGCGCCGACGCGGCGCCGACAATGGCTCCTCCAAGGAGGCATGTCGATGAAAGCGGATACGGAACTCAAGGTTAAGTGGGGCGGCTGGGGCCTGGTTGGCGGCGCGGCGGCGGCGATGATCATCGGCTTCAACTGGGGAGGCTGGACCACCCAGGGCAAGACGCAGTTGATCACCGATGCGGCGGTGCTGAACGCCCGCGCCGCGATCTGCGTCGCGCAGTTCACCAAGGCGCCGAACGATCAGAAGCGGCTGAAGGAGCTCAAGGCGATCAATACCTGGGAACGGGCCGGCTTCATCGAAAAAGGCGGCTGGGACAAGATGCCCGGCGAAGAGAAAGCCAACGACTCCGTGGCGCGGGCCTGCGCCGACGGGCTCGACGGCCTGCTGCAGAAAATCTAGGGCGCTTTCCGCTTGATGGGGCGCGGCGGCACCGACCAGAGGGTCACCAGAGTCGCCAACGTCCAGGCGACATAGGTAGCGGTGAACACCCATTGCGGCGCCTCGTAATAGAGGAAATACCGCACCCAGCGGCCGACGAACGATTCGGCCCGCACCCCGCCGCGCAGCATGTCTTCCCAGACGGTCAGCGGGCACATCACCCCGAGCACCGCCTCGGCGGCGACGTAGGCGATCGCCGCCAGGTGCAGGTAGCGGAACCAGGGGTTTCGCACCCAGCGCCAGCCCAGCGCGGCGCCGACCCACACCAGCACCAGCCCGCCGACGATGAAGGCCACGATCAGGAAGTGGACGAGGAGCAGCGCGTCCGCCATCATTCCCAAGCATGGCACAACGCTTCCCGAAGCTCACTCCGGAAACCATGACGCCCGCGCAGCGCGAGGTGGCGGCGGAAATCACCGCCGGGCCGCGCGGCGAAGTACGCGGGCCCTTCATCGCGCTGCTGCACAACGCCGAGCTCGCACGCCACGTGCAGCGGCTGGGCGAGCACCTGCGCTGGAAAGGCAAGCTACCCTCGCGCCTGAAGGAGCTCGCCGTGCTGGTCACCGCGCGGCGCTGGACCTGCCAGCATGAGTGGGTGATGCATTCCAAGCTCGCCCTGGAAGGCGGCCTCGGCGCCGGCATCGTCGACGACATCCGCAACGGGCGCGAACCCAAGGGCATGCTGGACGAGGAAAAGGCGGTCTACAACTTCTGCCGCGAGCTCCACGCCACCGGGCGGGCAGGGGACGCCGCCTTCACCGACATCCAACGGCGCTTCGGCCTCGACGGCGCGCTCGAGCTGATCGCGTTCAATGGTTACTACTCGATGATGGCGATGGTGCTCAATAGCGCCGGGCTTCCGCTACCGGGAAATGCCGAACCGCCGTTGAAGTAGAGTTTTCAATACTCACGTTTCGCGGTCTTCTGTCGCCGCCGTCAATGCCTTGACGGCGACCGCCGCCACCACCGCAGTCAGCAGCACGCCACAACCGCCGATCGCGATCGCCAGCACCCGCGTCAGCAAGGACTTTGGCGCGAAGTCACCGTAGCCGATCGTCAGGCCGGAGACGAAGGCGAAATAGATCGACTCCTGCATCGACCAGCCTTCGAGCAGACCTGTCACCAGGCCAAGCGCGGCGATCAGTCCGACCAGGATGGACAGCACCGGCCACACGACGCGCAGCCCCATGTATAGCCCGCCAAGGAAGCTGCGTCTCAACGCGCGCGGATCCATGCGTTCTCGACAGGGCGGGTTCATCTCTTCATGAGCTGGTCGTAGATAAGCTGGTACGAATCCGCGGGTATCGCCATTTCACCCTGGAACGGCCGGTCCAGAGTGATGATCACGAACAGCACCATGGCTACGAATCCCGCCAGGCCCGCGACCAGAATGGCCTGGAAGCGCCTGTCCTCGACCGGAAAGAACATGCAGAGGAACAGGCAGCCCATCGCGCCGGGTAGCAGAACCAGCCACATGACTCCCGGCAGCCCGCTCTTCACGGCATCCAGCCGCTGGCGGCGCGCCTCGTGCATGCGGTTGAACGCGCTCAGGGTCTCGGCATGCAGGAGTTTCTGCGACTCGGTGGTCGGCTCGAAAACCAGGAGCTGCGCGAGGAAGCGGTCCATCCACTCCACCCCCGCACCCGGAATCCGGCCGCGCCTCTGCTCCGGCCACGCCTCCTGTGATGATCTGGTTGGTATATCCGCGCAGCACCTCCCGCATCGCGTCACGCTGGGGTTGCGGATAGCCGCCAAGGTCGCGCCACAGGCCCGCGATGGCGGTCGCCTCGCTCGACACCGTATCCGACACCTGCGAGTACTTCGTCCAGACGCTGACCGCCGTGAGCGCCGCGACCAGTCCATAGAGCACCATGGCCGACTGCATGGCCGCGGCGCCGAAAAAAAGCGCTGCATTCGTATCGAGCCGCAGGCGCGGCAGTACCCAGCGCCGCAGCGCCCACAGGCTCACGAGCGCGAAACCCATCAGCCAGACATTCAGCAGCACCGCGAGCGCCCACAGCGGAAGCACGAAAAGAAAATCGAGCACTTGGATTGACCCTCCCCATTCCGCCGACCATGGCCGGCAGCGACGCAGCCCCGGCTGCCATCCTACTCCGCGTGCTTGATTTGGCTAGCCAGGTGCAGCGCCCACTTAGCCCGCATCTGCTCCACGCAGGTCCAGGGTCATGTGGCACTTGTGAAAGTATTGCTCGCCGACCTTGATCGCGTCCTGCTCCAACCCAAACGCCCGGAACCCTGCTTTCTCATACAAGGTCTTGGCGCGCGCGTTGCTATCCGTCACCGTAAGCTGAAGCTGCTCCAAGCCGGGAATTCCTCGCGCTCGTTGGATACACGCGGTCAACAGCCTCTGGCCTACACCGCGGCCCGCGTGCTCAGGTGCGACGTACATACCAAACACAGTGCCCTTGTGCCGGATCTTTGCTCTTGGCTCGACCGACACACCCACGATTCCAATCAGCCTGGCATCCGACAATGCGCCGAGCACGAAGTTGTAAGGAGCCTCGGCAGAATGGGCTAGCCGCTTTTCTGCCCAGACCAAGGGTTTGCGGCTCTCCTCCTCGAAGCTGGAGGTAAACGCTTCCGGGTGCTCCCGCAATCCCCTAAGCCGCAGCTCGTGATACGCCAGCGCGTCCTTGTTCGTGAGCTGGCGGACCTCGTAACACTGGAGCTTGACCGCGGAGTACGCGGCTTCAATAAGCGCGGCAAGCGCCTCCCGGTCGATCTCAGCGCCCGGCCGGAGCTTCACGTGGCGCATGTTTTTTCCGGTTCCCTCGAGCAGTCCAGCAGGGTCCGCAAGGTGCGCGCCCAGGAAGAAGCCGACGTTTACGCGTGCCGTAAACGCATTGACGTAGCCGAATGCCGCTTCGCCCACGCACGCGGTGGGATGGCCGTCGTGGAGCAGCTCGCGCACGTCCTCGCCGCACTGACGCATGCGCTCATACCAAGGGCGCGCGATCGCGCCGAGCCCGCCCGCCCGGCTGTCGAACCATGCATCGATAGCTGGGTCTCGCTTGACCGCAGTCGAGAAGCGCAGCAATCGCGATCGATTGCTCACCGCGGCCATTCATCCAACCGAACGCTTGTAAACATGGTCGTCGTCTATCAAAATCCTGCTGTACGTCGAGACCGCAGGGTCAACCTGAATTTCATGAAGAGCCAGAAGCTGAACAAGACCCTTAAGCCGCCGAAAGATCAGACTCGTTTGGCAGCCATCCAGATGGTGTTTACGCCTGAAGAATGCCAGCAACTAATTGCAGATTTCACGCCGCAACTGAAGCCGGCGTTGGTGGAAACCATGGATCTGGCTCAGTCTGCGAGTATTCGCAGGTCATCTGCGGTGTTCGTGTTCCCGAATGATTCAACGAATTGGGTGTTCGAGCGTTTGGGCAAAACCGTCCGTGAAATCAACAACACTGTGTATGGTTTCGTTGTCAGTCAATTCAAAGAAGGTTTTCAGTTCACCCGTTATGAAGTCGGTGAGTTTTACGGACCGCATTTCGATATTGGTCCGGGTAGGCTGACGGAACGTAAATTGAGCCTGACGGTTCAATTGTCGGCTCCTGAAGAATACACCGGTGGAGAACTGATCATTTATCCGGAGTTTGTGGCTCCCAAGGATCAGGGAACGATGACAGTGTTCCCATCGTTCATGTGTCACAACGTCAATCCGGTGAAGACCGGCGTTCGTTATTCGCTGGTGAGTTGGCTGGCAGGACCGCCGTTCAAATAAGTTCAGTTAGATTTCCCTGAGGTTCCGCGTCGGTCAACAACGCGCTGTTAGGCCTCATGGCAACCCATTGCCGAAGCGAAAACCGCATTTGGGGCACACACCCGTTTCGAGGGTAATACCTGTGCCGCACTTCGCACAGCGCACCAACGACGGCCTTGCTGGAGTAGCTGATGCCGCGGCCGGTAGACCACCTGTGCGCACCCATGGCTACTTCACCCGCTACACGGACGCCGAGCGGGCGCGCTTCAAGAAGAGCATCGACGATTCAGACGCGGAATTCGTGCTGCTGGTGCGAGTGACCAATACCGAGATGACCGATCTGGAAAACCGCGGCACGGTCATCGGGGCGAATGGCGTGCCCTACCCGGATGCGTACGGCATCTACGGCGCCTACGCCCGGTACGGCTACCCGGGAGCGCTCTACGTCGCGGGGGCCGATGCCACGACGAGGACGGTTACTGCGGAGGCATCCATCTTTGCCGGGAAAGGCGAGAAGCTCATCTGGTCCGCCAGGACCCGCACGACCAACGCCCATTCGACCAGCGGCGAAGAATTCGCTCCGCAGTACATCGCCGTCATTCTCGAGGCGATGAAGAAAGACAAGCTGCTCTGACCCGCCTGAAACACCGCAGCGGACGCGCCGAACGACACTACGGCCCGGCGCTCGCCAGGTCCTCCTCGATGAAACGCAGCAGTGCCTCCAGCAAGGCCTCGCGCGGATAGTCGTTGCGCGTCACGAACAGGGCGCCGGTCATGGCATGGGTGCGCGCGATGGGCACCGCGAGCGCCCAGTGGTCGGCATTGACGTAGCCGACCAGGGTGCTGCCGGGCACGACCTGGTCGTAGAAGATCATCTGGCTGTCGTTGCGCCCGTCGATGCGGGCGAGCTTGTTGTAGCTCGAGGTGAGGATCGACGAGATGCGCTCCGGCTGCGGCAGCGTGACGAGCGAGTAGTAGCGCAGCTCGCGGGGCAGCGGATGTTGCGCAAGCCACGCCCTGCGCGTGGCGGGGCGCAGGCTGTCGACCCCGCCGCCATCGCCCGACGCGCAGGTCGCGCCCGGAAAGTGCCGCAGCAGGTCGGCCTGGTACTGCTCGGCATCGTTGGCCAGGGCCGACCCGCCGATTGCACCGGCGGCGCTCACGATCGCCGCGACGCGCGCGCGGATTTCGGGGTACGCGACCACCGCCTCGAGGATGTCGGGCGCGCCCTTGGAATAGCCGATCAGCACCAGGCGCGGTGGGCTTGCGGGCGCAGGCATCGCCATGATCGCGTCGCGGATCTGGCGCGCGTTGTGCGCCGAGCTCGACAGCGCATCGACCTTCAGGATGGTCATGTCGTAGCCGAAGCGGCGCACGTGCGTCGCGGTGGTGCCGGGCGCCTGCAGCCATTTCTCGAAGCACTCGTAGCCGATGCCCGCCACCACCGCGGCGACCAGACCGCGCCGCGATGGGCCGAGATCGACCGGCCGTCCCGTGCCGGCCGGCTCGCCGCCGATGCGGTTCAGGGCTTCCTCGCAGCTGCGGTGGTCTGGAACCTCGCCCTGGCGCGCCGCCAGGACGGCACAGTAGATCTCGCGAAAGCGCGCCCGCTTGTCCTGCACCCCGGCCTGCGCGGCGGGCACTAGCGCCAGCGGCGGCGTGTCGACAGAATAGGGAATCAGCGGCTTCTGCGCGCATGCCACGAGCGCGAGGCTGGTTGCGAGAGCCAGCCACGGGATGCGGCGGCTTCGGGACGGCCGCCACGGCGCATCGCCGCGGCGCCATCCGCTGTCCGAGTCAAGTGCTCGCATCCCGCTCTTGGGTCGCCTGATTCAGGGATAGTAGCGCCAATCGAACACGAGGCGCAGGCCCACGGCCCACACGGTGCGCAGGTCCGGCGTCGGCGCGCCCGCGGGAAAGACGGTGGAGGCCGACCGCGGCACGTCGGCCGACGCGAACAGCTGGACGATGACTGAGGAGCTCTGGTTGGTCGAGAAGGCGCGATAGGGGCGGTACTCCAGGAGCGGCAGGTCATAGGCGATGGACTCGAAGTCGACGATACGCGGACCGCTCCCGTCGACCGCCGGCGCGATCAGCTGATCGCTGGCCTGCAGGCCATAGAACGTCACACCGAGCTCGCGCCCGACGACGAACTGGAAGCGGCCGATCGCTGTGGCCCACCCGGCCTGCCAGGGAATCACCCCGCCGTTGGCCGCCACGACCGCCATGTTGGTGTAGGTCTTGGGATTGATGAGGTAGAGCGGCGACATCAGCAGCAGGTCGCCGGGGATCACATAGAAGGGCATGCGAACGCGCAAGGACAGTCCCGCGCGGGCCGGGATGGCGGCGCTGAAGTTGCCGTCCCTCGCGACGGCGTTGTTGAAGCGGTTGGTCGACGGCGAGTCGTTGCGGATGCCGATCGACCCGTACACCAGGCCGTCGCCCGCCTCGCCCATCGCGCCCTCCAGACCGAAGCCGGCGCGGAGCGACAGGTCGAGGCCGGCGAAGGCGCCGCGCTGCGTCTGCCCGGGCGCGAAGCCGCCGTCGACGACGCGGCCGTCGATCGAACCGGACAAGCCGACGAACGGCCCGATCTCGCTGCGAAAGCGCGGCAAGCTGCCCAAGCCGGGACCGAGCCCCGGCACAGGCGTGCCAACCAAAGTGGCCCGGAACAAGGGACGCTGCTCCGGCAGGAAGCGCACGCCGGGATCGCGCTGGGGTAGCGTGTTGTTGGCGCACACGTCGAAGGTATCGGGGGCGGCCGGCGCGGCGGGCGTGTGCGCAAAGGCGGGTCCGCCGGGCCGGCCGGAGGCGACATCCAACACCTGCTGCAAGCTCGCGCGTACGGCGGCCGAGGCCACCTCGGCATCCTCGGGACGCATGTGCGCATCGCCCATCAGCACGATGGAACGGCTGGCCCCGGCCCAGGTGAAAACCTCGATCCCGTGCTGGTTGTAGAAGTCGTGGGTGCCCGCGCGCTGCGAGGGATCTCCCCAGGTTCCGGCGATGTGGCCGGCGGCGAACACGTCTTCCAGGAAGTGGAGCGCGAACGCCTCGTCCGCCAGCACGGCGCGAGAGAGCGCGGCCCGCTCGGCAGGCGCAAGCTGCGGCTCCGACGCCAGGCGCGAGGCCTTCTGCAACGCACTCAGGTGGAAGTAGCTGTAGACACCGATGGCGCTGATCGGGGCGCCCGGACTCAGCGCCAGCGCGGCATAGTCGCCCGCCTCGATGTTGGTGTCCGGGCGCGCGAGCAGGAAGTGCGCGCCGTTGCGCCCGGCGCGTGTCGCGTACCCGGGATCGGCGCGCTGCAGCCGGACGTTGGAGGTGCGCAGCGCATTGTCACGCTGGGCCTGCGCGGCCTCGCTCGCGATGCGGCGCCGCGTCTCCGTCACAAGGTCTCGTGAGCCCTCCGGCTGCTCCGGCGTCGCCGCCGCCGTCAGCGGGATCTGCGCGAGATCCAGCTTGAGCTGGGCGGCGACCTCCGCCACCTTGAGGATCCACGGCGCGCGGCGCGCGGTCTCGAACATCTCGCGGCTCGAGCACGAATGGTCGCCCGCGATGGCGCTCAACGCTGCCCAGTCGATGCACGAGGGCGCCGTGCTCTGCTCGGTGTCGACTCCGGCCGCGCACAGGCGCTGCTCGTCGCCGGCGCGCGCCGCGCCCCACAGGCGATCGAACACCGTTCGGCGCTCGGGATCCAGCCGCTGCACGGCGAGGATGTTGAGGTCGCGATGCTCGGGATAGATCCAGGCGTATGCTGGAAGCGACAGTGCGCCGAGGAGTGTCAGCGCCAGCAATGGCCGCAGCGACCTTGCGCAGCACTTGCGCGAAAACGAGCAAACAGAACGCAAGTGCGACCAGCGGCGCGACTTCGCCAGTGTGCGCGTAAAGAGTCGGCACGCGCTCACTGGATCGGGCGACGACCCCTGAGCGTCAGCGCACATGCTGCCCCAGGATCGGCCATGCTCATACTGGTTGACCGCAGCACTCACGGGAGGAGCGAACCCACCCAATCCCGGGAAGCCATAGTCGTAGCAGCAGATCCTACTTGTTCACGTCGCGAAGTAGATGCGTGGACCTGGACGATGCCGTATGCCGTTAGGAGCATGACCTTCCGCCCCTTGATGAAAGCCTCCAGGCAAAGAAACTAGGACACGTTGCCCATCCGGACAGCGTTAAGCCATATCAACGTCCGCGAAGGGCACCTTATCCCGCCCCGTCCGCTGCAACTGCTTGCTAGGCGGCAACGAGGTCCCTGAACATCGGGACACTCGGACCGCCGAGACTCCCAAGCAACTGGTATCCGCACTTTTCGTAGAACGAAACCGCATCGGGTGCCACGGACGATTCCACTCGCTTCGCACCCTTAAACCGGGCGAAGCTCTCGGCAAGGCGGATCAGCACTCGGCCGAATCCTTTTCTCTGATGCGGTTCGGCGATAGCGACGCTGCGCAAGTACGCGATCTCACCGACAAAGTCGATTCTCAGCGCGCCAACGTACTCTGAGCCCTGCGCGAGAACTTTCGGAAAGTTGTCGGGACTTCTATCGTCGGGATGATTGGCGTCGTAGACACCAATGCGCCCGCGACGCTCATATAAAACCCTCCGCCGGATATCGTGATATGCCGCCCACGCTTCTGTGGTAGTGGGCGTAACCAATTCGCAGGATCCAGGCACATCGGCCACATTGCCGCCTAACTAGAAGTAGACGACAAATGTCGGTTTATAAGCCACCAAGTTGTAAATGCGATCGCGAGATCTCCCATATGACACAGCACGTTACTCCGCGGAGTAATGCGTGGCAATTTGGTATGACCTGCTCGCCGCTGAATCGAGGCGACTAGTTGAGGAGTAGTGCTCGGTATTGCGCCGGATGGCGCAATCTGCAGGGACTACTTGCTCGCACTGGACAGCGGGACTACTTCGGGCTCAGCCCCGTTCTTGTGGCCGCTTGGGGTCGCGGGCCCACTCGCTCCAGGAGCCGGCGTAGAGCTTGCCGCCTTTCAGGCCGGCCACTTCCATAGCGAGCAGGTTGTGGCAGGCGGCGACGCCGGAGCCGCAGTAGTGGATGACGTCCGCCGGCGCGCGGCCTTGCAGTACGGACTGGAAATCCTTCTTCAGTTCCTCGGGGCTCTTGAAGGTCCCGTGCGCTGAAAGGTTGTCGAGGTTGAAGCGGTTCTTCGCGCCGGGGATGCGGCCGGCGACCGGGTCGATCGGCTCCTGCTCGCCGCGGTAGCGCGCAGGAGCGCGGGCGTCGAGAAGCAGGGGCTTGCCGAGCGTCTGCTCGACGGTGCGCACGTCCACGGCGAAGTCCTTGCGCAGCTTGATCGGATAGTTGAGCGGCGTGAACATCGGGACGTCGATCGTGACCGGCCGGCCTTCCTTCGTCCACTTGGCGAAGCCGCCGTCGAGCACGGCGACGTTGTCGTGGCCGATCCAGCGCAGCATCCACCACAGGCGCGCGGCCATGGAGCCGTTGCCGGCGTCATAGCAGACCACCTGGTCCTTCGGCGCGAGGCCGGCTTTCTCGAGCCATTTCTCGAAGTCCTGCGGCTCGGGCAGCGGGTGGCGGCCGTTGGTGCCGGTCTTGCGCCCGGAGAGGTCGCGGTCGAGGCTGGCGAACAGCGCGCCGGGGATGTGGCTTTCGCGGTACTGCTGCTCGCCGAGCTCGGGCTTGGCGAGGTCGTGGCGGCAGTCGAATACCCGCCACTTCTGGTAATTGGCCGCTAGCTCAGCGGTCGAGACGAGCGTGGAGCCACTCATGGAAGTGAACCTCGGCGTCCTCCATCGGGGATTGATACGGACCGGTGTCGTCCTGGCCGGCCTCGTAGAGCGAGCGGCGGCCGCGGTCCAGGCGCTTGCAGATCTCGTAGTCCTCGAGCGCGGTCTCGACGTAGGCCGCCTGCTGCGCCTCGATGAACTCGCGCTCGAACAGCACGATCTCCTCGGGGTAGTAGAACTCGACGACGTTGGTGGTGCGCATCGGCGAGCGCGGGATCAGGTGCGAAACGATCAGCACGTTCGGATACCACTCGAAGGTCAGGCCCGGGTAGTAGCTCGCCCAGAGCGCGCCGTACTTCGGCGTGCGCCCGTCGAGCTGCTTGAGGCACGCCTCGTGCCATTTCCGGTACACGGGCGTGCCGGGACGCTCCAGGCCGGCCTTGGCGGCGACGACCTGGATCGAGTACTCCTCGCCGTAGTCGACGGTGAAGTTCTCGCAATCGGTGAAGTTGCCCAGGCCGGGGTGATACGGGTTGACGTGGTAGACCTCGAGGTAGGTCTCGACGAAGGTCTTCCAGTTCATGTCGTACTCCTCGACGCTCACCGAGTCGAGGACGTAGCCGCTGAAATCCCAGTCGGCCATGGTGGTGATGCGCGCGAGATCCCTGCGCGGGTCGCGCGGCCCGGCGAACAGCAATCCATTCCAATTGATGAGCGGCGTCGAGTGCAGCTTGACGCAGGGGGGCTCGGGGAACAGGGGCGCGCCGAGCAGCTCGCCTTTCAGGTCGTAGGTCCAGCGGTGCAGCGGGCAGACGATGTTCTCGGCATTGCCGCGGCCCTGGAGCATGATCGACTGGCGATGGCGGCAGACATTCGAGAGCAGCTCGACGCCCCGCTCTTTCCCGGCCTCGTTGCGCACCAGCATCTTGGAGTGATCGGTGTGCGCGAGGGTATGGTAGTCGCCCACCTTGGGTACCATCAGCTCGTGGCCGACGTAGTTCGCTCCGGCCTGAAACAGCAGCTTCTTCTCCTGCTCGAAGATTTCGGGGTCGAAGTACCAGGACACCGGCAGGTGGGGCCGGCTCGGCCGTCGCGCCCTGAGCTGTGCAACATCCGCCATGCGTTGTAAAGCTCCTAGAAAAACAGTATTTTACCAAACGATGAGCAAACCTTCAGGCGACGCCCGGCTCAGTTTCGAGCAGGCGCTCGCCGAGCTGGAAAAAATCGTCGCCGGGCATGGAAAGCGGCGAGCTTTCGCTCGAGCAATCGCTCGCCACCCACAAGCGCGGGCTCGAGCTCGCGCGCTTCTGCCAGCAGAAGCTGGAGGCGGCACAGCAGCAAGTCAAGGTGCTCGAAGGCGAGATTCTCAAGCCGCTCGAGCGCGTCGCGCCGGAGACCGGTGAAGATCGCTGAGACGGACTTTCAGGCGTGGATGGGTGGTGTTCAGGCGCGGATGGAAAACGTCCTGGCACGCCTGCTGCCGGCGGCAAGCATTGCGCCTGCCCGACTGCACGAAGCGATGCGCTATGCGACGCTCGAGGGCGGCAAGCGCGTGCGGCCGCTGCTCGCGTTCGCGGCCGGCGAGGTTTCGGGCGCGGCGCGCGAGCGCGTCGAAATCGCCGCGGCCGCGGTGGAAATGATCCACGCCTACTCGCTGGTCCACGACGACATGCCGTGCATGGACGACGACGTGCTCAGGCGCGGCAAGCCCACGGTGCACGTGCAGTACGACCAGGCGACGGCATTGCTGGTTGGCGACGCGCTGCAATCGCTCGCTTTCCAGTTGCTGTCCGAGCACCCGCTGGCCGACGAGCCGCGCCTGCAGCTCGAGATGGTGAAAACCCTCGCCGCGGCTGCCGGCTCGCGCGGCATGGCGGGCGGCCAGCACATCGATCTCGATGCCACCGGCAAGACGCTCGGCCTGCCGGAGCTCGAGCTCATGCATATCCACAAGACGGGCGCGATGATCCGCGCCGCGGTGCTGCTGGGCTTGTTCTGTGGCAGATTCTCCGAAGCGGAAAGGCAGAAGCTGGACAAATATGCCAAGGCGATCGGCCTCGCCTTCCAGGTCGTCGACGATGTGCTCGACTACGACGCGAGCACGGCAACGCTGGGCAAGACCGCCGGCAAGGACTCGAGGCAAGGCAAGGCCACGTACGTTTCGCTGATCGGCCTGCCGCGGGCGCGCGAGCTGGCGGAGGAGCTGCGCGCGCAGGCCCAGGCGGCGCTCGCCGACCTCGGCCGGCCGGCGCGCCGCCTCTCCGAGCTGGCTGATTTCATCGTGCTGCGCAAATTCTGATGTCGACGATCACGGATGAGCTGCCCGCCGACGGCGGCAAGCCGGTGAGCTACGAGCTGCTCAAGACCATCGAAGACCCGGCCAGCCTGCGCGCGCTGGAGCGGCGCCAGCTCGGCCAGCTCGCCACCGAGCTGCGCGCGTATGTGCTGGAGTCGGTGTCGAAGACCGGCGGGCATCTCTCCAGCAATTTGGGCACGGTCGAGCTCACCATCGCCTTGCACTACGTGTTCGATACTCCCGAGGACCGCATCGTCTGGGATGTCGGTCACCAGACCTACGCCCACAAGATCCTCACCGGCCGCCGCGAGGCGATGGGACGCCTGCGTATGCTCGACGGCATCTCCGGCTTTCCGCGCCGCGCCGAGTCGAAGTACGACACGTTCGGCACCGCGCATTCCAGCACCTCGATCTCGGCGGCGCTCGGCATGGCGGTCGGCGCCAAAGTGAAGAACGAAAAGCGCCGCTGCATCGCGGTGATCGGCGACGGCGCGATGTCGGCCGGCATGGCCTACGAGGCGATGAACAACGCCGGCGCGATGGACGTGGATCTGCTCGTCATTCTGAACGACAACGAAATGTCGATCTCGCCGCCGGTCGGCGCGCTGACCAACTACCTCGCCCGCCTGCTGTCCGGCCGCCTGTATTCGACCGCGCGGCGCGCGAGCGAGCACCTCCTCAGCCGCGTCGGCGTCTGGGAGCTCGCCCGCCGCGCCGAGGAGCACGTGAAGGGCATGGTCACGCCCTCGACCCTGTTCGAAGAATTCGGCTTCAACTACATCGGGCCGATCGACGGCCACGACCTCGACGCGCTCATCCCGACCCTCGCCAACATCAGGAAGCTGAAGGGCCCGCAGTTCCTGCACGTCATCACGCGCAAGGGGCAGGGCTACAAGCTGGCCGAGGAAGATCCGATCGCCTACCACGGTCCCAGCAAATTCGATCCTTCCGTGGGAATCAAAGCCTCCACCGGGGGCCGGCCCACCTATTCCCAGGTGTTCGGCGACTGGCTGTGCGACATGGCGGCGCGCGAGCCGCGCCTGGTGGCGATCACCCCGGCGATGCGCGAAGGCTCCGGGATGGTGCGGTATTCCGAGCTGTTCCCGCAGCGCTATTTCGACGTCGGCATCGCCGAGCAGCACGCCGTGACCTTCGCCGGCGGCCTCGCCTGCGAGGGCATGAAGCCGGTGGTGGCGATCTACTCGACCTTCCTGCAGCGCGGCTACGACCAGCTGATTCACGACATCGCCATCCAGAACCTGCCGGTGCTGTTCGCGCTCGACCGCGGCGGCCTGGTCGGCGGCGATGGCGCGACGCATAACGGTGCCTTCGACTATGCCTACCTGCGTACGGTGCCGAACCTCACGGTGATGGCGCCGTCCGACGCCGCCGAGTGCCGCAACATGCTGTTCACCGGCATCAACCTCGACGGCCCGTGCGCGGTGCGCTATCCGCGCGGCGCGGCGCTCGGCGAAACCGCCAAGGAAATGACCGCCATCCCGGTGGGCAAGGCCGTAATCAGAAGGACCGGCAAGCGGGTGGCCATCCTCGCGTTCGGCGCCATGCTGAAGCCGGCGCTCGAGGCGGGAGAAGCGCTGGACGCAACCGTGGTCAATATGCGGTTCGTGAAGCCGCTCGACGTGGCATTGATCCGGGAACTGGCGAACGGCCACGAACTGCTGGTGACGGTCGAAGAGCACCAGGTGATGGGCGGTGCCGGCTCCGCGGTGTGCGAGGCGCTCGCGGGCAGCAAAAAACGCGTTCTGCTTCTGGGACTTCCGGACCGCTTCATCGACCACGGCGACCCCGGCAGGCTGCTTGCATCGGTCGGGCTGGACGCCGCTGGCATCCAGAAGGCGATTACGGACGTAATGTCCGAGTAATTTAGTCGGATGATAAAATGACGGCATGAAAGCACGCGACCTGCAGAACATCCCCGACGTCCAGGCCACGCCGGACTCGCGCAAGCTCGCCATCGACAAAGTCGGCGTCAAGGCGATCCGCCACCCGATCCAGATCAAGGAGCGCTCGGGGCGGGTGCAGCACACCATCGCCAGCTTCAACATGTACGTCGGCCTGCCGCACCAGTTCAAGGGCACGCACATGTCGCGCTTCGTCGAGATCCTGAACGCGCACGAGCGCGAGATCACCGTCGAGACCTTCCAGGTGATGCTGGAAGAAATGGTGCAGAAGCTCGAGGCCGAGGAAGGCCGCATCGAGATGAGCTTCCCCTACTTCGTCGACAAGGCAGCGCCGGTCTCGGGCGTGCGCAGCCTGATGGACTACGAAGTGACCTTCATCGGCCAGGTCCTGAAGGGCGAGCGCTGCTTCGCGATGAAAGTGCTGGTGCCGGTCACCAGCCTGTGTCCGTGCTCGAAGAAGATTTCCGCGTACGGCGCGCACAACCAGCGCTCGCACGTCACCGTCACCGCGCACACCGGCGCGTTCGTCTGGATCGAGGAAATCATCGATCTGGTCGAGAAGCAGGCCTCGGCCGAGCTCTACGGGCTGCTCAAGCGCCCCGACGAGAAATTCGTCACCGAGCGCGCCTACGACAATCCGAAGTTCGTCGAGGACATGGTGCGCGACGTCGCCGCGCTGCTGAACCTCGACGAGCGCATCACACGCTACGTGGTCGAGTCGGAGAACTTCGAGTCGATCCACAACCACAGCGCCTACGCGCTGATCGAGAAAGACAAACGCGCCTAGCAGCGCTTCTGCTGGGGCTGGCCGTGTTCGGCGAAAACGAAGCCCAGGACTACGCCGCGGCTCGCTCGCGCATGGTGGCGGAAGTCGACGCGATGTATGCCGAAACCCGCTCCGAAACCGGCCTGCGCGCCATGTCGCCCGCGGTCCGCGCGGCCATGGGCAAGGTCGAGCGTCATCGCCTGGTGCCGGCCGGCGATGCGAGCCGTGCCTACCGCAACCATCCGCTGCCGATCGGCAATGGCCAGACCATCTCGCAGCCGTATATCGTCGCCTTGTCGACCGACCTGCTCAACCCGAAGCCCGAGGATGTCATCCTTGAGGTTGGAACCGGCTCCGGCTACCAGGCGGCGGTGCTGGCCGAAATCGTCTCCAAGGTCTATTCAATCGAGCTCATCGAATCTCTGGGGCGAACGGCCCAGAAGCGGCTGGAAGAACTCGGTTACGGCAATATAGAAATCAAGATCGGCGACGGCTACGCCGGTTGGCCGGAGCGCGCTCCCTTCGACGGCATCGTGGTGACGGCGGCGGCGCCGCGCGTGCCGCAGGCACTCGTCGACCAGCTCAAGCCGGGTGGGCGCATGGTCATCCCGGTGGGCGGAGAGGGGGAGATGCAGTATCTGAAGCTGCTGACCAAGCGCGCCGATGGCGGCGTCGACGAGAAGCGGGTGCTGCCGGTGAGGTTCGTGCCGCTAGTGCCTGGGAAGTGAATTCAGGGTCAGGGTCACAACTCGTTTTCGCGTACGCAAAAACGAGTTGTGACCCTGACCCCGAATTAGAAGCGGCGGGTCAGGACCATCGTCTGTCCGTCGCGCTTCATTTCGACGCGGTTGAGGAAGCTCATGCCGAGGAGCGCGATGTCGAGCCCCTGCTCGATGACGATGCCGTCGACGCCCGAGAGCTCGATCGAGCCCAGCTTCACGCTGTCGAAGCGCACGCGGTAGACGGGCACCACGCCGCCGGCGGTATTGGTGAAGCCGCGCTGGCCCTTGCGGTAGTCGATGCCGAGGCGCTGCGCTTCGGCGGCGGGCAGCGCCACCGTGCTGGCGCCGGTATCGACCAGGAAGCGTACCGGGTTGCCGTTGATCGATCCCTGGCTGACGAAGTGCCCGCTGGTATCGGCGGCAAGCGTGACGCTCTGCCGGTCGCTGGATGCGCGGTGGCCGAGCGGTAGTGCTGACCGATCTTCAGCACGCGTGTCTTGCCGTCGATCTCTACGGTGGCCTGGTCGCGCTCGACCGAGACCAGGCTGATGCCGTTCCACTTCTGACCGACCTTAACGGTTTTGGGCTCGCCGCCATCGACGGCGAAGACCGCCGCCTTGTCGCCGATCACGCCGATCAGCGCGACGTCCGCCGCCCAGGCGGCGTTGGACCCAGGAGAGAGCAGAAGAATGCGCAATAAAATGAGGCATGAAGCCGGTCGGCATTTTCAGAACCACCCCCACGGAAGGTCCGGCGTATTTTGCCACCTACCTCGAGCGGCGCTCAATTCCGTGGAAAGTCATCGCCCTCGACGAGGGCGAGGCGGTGCCGCGCGACGTGCGCGCCTACAGCGGCCTGGCGGTGATGGGCGGGCCGATGAGCGCGAACGACGAGCTGCCCTGGATCGCGCCGGTGCTCGAAGTCCTGCGCAGCGCGGTGCGCAGCGACGTGCCGGTGATCGGCCATTGCCTCGGCGCGCAGCTCATGTCGAGGGCGTTCGGCGGCACGGTGCGCGCCAACCCGGTGCGCGAGATCGGCTGGGGCGAAGTGCGCGTCGCGGACAACGGCGTGGCGCGCGCGTGGCTCGGCGAGCTGCAGGCGTTCGAAACCTTCCAGTGGCACGGCGAGACCTTCAGCATTCCGCCGGGCGCGACGCGCGTGCTGGAAGGCGAGCACTGCCCCAACCAGGCGTTCGCGCTCGGCCGGCATTTCGGCATGCAGTGCCACGTGGAGATGACGGTAGAACTGGTGCGCACCTGGATCGGCAGCGGCGCCGACGAGCTTGCCGAGCATCGCAAGAGCCCGGCGGTGCAGGCGCCCGAGGAAATGCAGCGCGACCTCGAGCCGCGCCTGGACCGGCTGCACCAGGTCGCGGACAAGATCTACGACCGTTGGACCACTAATCTCTGAAGTTGATGAACTGGAGGGGGACGTCGGTCACCGACTTCCTCACCAGCTGAATCGCCGCCTGCAGGTCGTCCTTCTTCCCGCCTGAGATCCGTACCGCATCGCCCTGGATCGAGGCCGCGACCTTCAGCTTCGAGTCCTTGATCAGCTTCTGGATCTGCTTCGCCTTGTCCTGCGCGATGCCGACCTTCACCGTCACCGGGCGCTTTACCTTGTCGCCCGAGATCTTCTCGATCGATCCGGACTCGAGCGCGCGCACATCGACGTTGCGCTTGGCGAGCCGGGTGCGCAGCACGTCGAGCACCTGGCCGAGCTTGAATTCGTCGTCGGCGTAGACCGTCAGCACCAGTTCGGCCTGTTCCACGCGCGCGTCCGAGCCCTTGAAATCGAAGCGGTTGGTAATTTCCTTGTTGGTCTGCTCGACCGCGTTCTTCACTTCCTGCTGGTCGACCTGGGAGACGATGTCGAAGGAGGGCATCGGAAACCTTTCAGCGCGGCGTGAGCGCGTGCCTGCGTAACACGCGTTGCGCCGGCAGTTCGAGGAAGCGGTGGCTGGCAAGCGAAACCGCCATCAAGAGCACAAGAAACGCGACGAAAGTCCAGGCGGAATAGAAGATCCCCCGGTCCAGCCCGATCCAGACCACGAAGCCGACCACGGCGAACTGCAGCGGGAAATGCAGCAGGTACGACGAGTAGGAGATGTCGCCCAAAATGGAAGCCCGGCGCATCAGGTGTCCGCGCCGCGTTTCCACCAGCGCCAGCGCGAGGACCGTCAGCGGAAACAGCAGCGCCGCAGCATAAAGGTGCATCAGGCGCGCACCGAGATAGGACTGGCCAGCGCCCGACGCGAATGCGATGGCCAGCACCCACAGCGCGGCCGCGAACCAGGGAAGCCAGCGCGCGAGCGCCTCGGTGCGCGAGCTCGCGACGATGCGCTGGTAGGCGAGATAGACGCAGCCGCCGATGAAGAAGGCGGAGATTCCCCTGCCGAGGGGCAGGTACACCTCCATCAGCACCAGGCCGGCCGCGGCTGCAGCGAGCAACACCCCCGGGCGCACCGGCAGCAGCCTGCAGAGCCCGAAGAACAGTACGTACAGCGCCACCTCCACCGAAACCGACCATACCGGCGCGTTGAACGACGGGCTGTCCTCGAAGCCCCAGGCGGGCGCGAAAAGCAGGTTGAGCACGAAGTGGTAGGCGTCGTTGTGCGCGTAGACGAAATAGCTGTCGGTGGTTCGCAGGAACAGCGCTTGGCCAATCGCAACCGCCAGCAGCGTGGCCAGGTGCAGCGGGTAGAGCCTCGAGAAGCGCAGGACGAAAAAGTCCCTGCCGGAAACGGCTGCGCTCGCCACCGCGGATGAATACAGCCAGTAGAAGATGAATCCGGAAAGGCAGAAGAAAAGGTCCACGCCGAGCCAGCCCTTGGAATACACGGCGAAGAATACGTCGTAGAAGGGCAGCGCTTCGAGCGCGACGGGGGGCTTGCGGGTGCCTTCGAAAAAGAAGTGCTGCCAGTGCCAGAACACCACCGACAGCGCGGCGATGCCGCGCAGCACGTCGAGAGAATAGAAGCGATGGGGAACGCTACGGACGGCCAGTGCATTCGTCATCATCGCTTTTGTGACCACCAGCGCTGCAGCTGCCGCTCGATGGGCGCGGGGCTGCGCATCTGGGGAAGCGAGTGCTGCGCTTCCGCGGGCTTGCCGCCCGGCGCGGGTTCGCCCGGGGCGCGCGTCTCCATTTCCTTCACGATAACCTCGGCCTTGCGGAATGCGTCCTGGAATGAGCTCGCTTGCGGCAGGGCCTCCTTGAAGTAGGCGCGGCCGAAGTAGGTGAATTCGTTCTCGTCGGCGCAACCGAAGGATTGGCGGTCGTGGCGCGCTGCGGTGATCACCAGGGTACCGTCATCCTTCAGCGGATCGAGGAATCCGCCTGAGTAACACGCCGAGATCACCACCACCTTCCAGCGGATGCCGCTCTCGCGCAGCAGCCGGCCCAGGTCGGCGGCGGAGAGATCCGGCAGGTCCATGCCGTTCTGGTTTAGCACCAGCTCGTGCCCGCGCGAGCCGTGGCTGGTGAGGAAAAGGAACAGGATGTCCTGCTCCCGATCCATGCGCGCAGCGAAGGCGGCCAGTGCCTCGCGGATACTGGTCGCGGTCGCCATCGGTGCCGTGCCGACGGTGCTGCGGCTGTTGATCAGCGCGACGCTGTGCTTCGCCGTGCCGAAGCGCTGAGCGAACTGGCCGCGAACGAACTCCACTTCGCGGCGGAAGACCTCCTGCGAGCCGTCGCCGCCGATCGCCAGCAGGAAGAGGTTGATGCGCGCCGGGTCGCGTGGCGCCAGCGCGCCGATCGCCTGCGCGAGCAGGGTGCGCTGGTTATAGAGCGCAGACTCGACGTTGACGGTCGCGAGCCGCCGCTGCTCGCGCTGCTCGGTCTCCAGCATGCCGAAGCGCCACACGCCGCTCTGCTGCGTCGCGCCGTCGGCACGCGGCTTGGCGAAGGTCAGCGTGCCCTGGCCGTCGTAGTTGCCGTCGGCAAAGCCACCGCGGTAGACATCGCCGCTCGCCAGGCGCAGCTCGCCGTGCCCGTGGAAGCGCCATAGCTTGAAGTCGCCGCTGTACCGATTGCCGTGCGGCCCGGTAAGCGTTCCTTTCCCCTCGAGCTCGCCGTTGGCAAAGGTGCCTTCATAGATGTTGCCGGCGGGATCGGTGAAGCGGCCCTTGCCGTGCATGCGCCACTTCAGGAACTCGCCTTCGTAGCGCGCGCCGTCGGGGCGGCGGTACATGCCGCGGCCGGAAAACTGGCCATTCTTGAACTCGCCTTCGTGGACTTCACCTTCCGGGGTCTCGTAGCGGCCGTTCCCCTGGAAGTTGCCGAGCACGAAGTCGCCGCGGTACTTGCGACCATCGGCGTAGGTGATTGCGCCCTGGCCGCTGAAATAGCTGCGCCTAAATTGGCCCTCATAGACCGCGCCGTCGGCCATCGTCATACGGCCATGGCCGTCCATCATGCCGTCGCGGAACTCACCCTCGTAGGCTTGTTCGTTGGCCCAGCGCACCTTGCCGCGGCCCGACATCAGCCCGTCGGCGAAGCCGCCGTCGTAGACCGTGCCGTTGGCCCAGACGAGCCTTCCCTGGCCGTGCAGGTTGCCGTTCCTGAGCGGCCCGTAATAGCGCGCGCCGTCGGGCGTCAGCGCATCCGGCTTTGGCGGCGCGGGTTGCGCGAGCGCCGGCCCGGCGAGCAGCACGCAGAGCAGGAGCGCTGCCGTTCTCACCTCGAATTCAGCCTCTTCAGCTCGTCGATCCAGCGAGCGGTGGTCAGGCGGATCCATTCCAGGTCGGCCGGGTCGTCATACTGCGTAGAAACGGAAAGGCTGATCGCCTTGCCGCGCAACAGCATCCAGGTCGTACTCGACAGCATGTACTTGGAGCGCTCGAAGAAGCCGCCGCCCTTGGAGCGCACCCCTAGAAGGACGGAGATCACGTCCGCGTCCTTGCGCAGCTCCTGCAGTAGGCTGACAGCGCCGGTCTGGCGCGAATCGAGGTATTTCACTAGGTCCTTCTCGGCCGGCGGCGTGCCAAGGCCGAGCATGGACTCGCCGGTGAACTGCTGGAACGCGGGCTCGCCCACGCGGTCGCGCTCCATGCTGCGCGGCGTGACCGCGATCATGTAGCGGCGCAGCTCGACCTGATCGCCGACCATGAAGCGGCGCAGGTCCGCGTCCGACAGCGCGAACAACAGGATGCGGTTCGACGCAGAAGTGAGCGACTCGCCAAACTCCTGGAGCCGGGGAGAGCCCGTGAACTGCGTGTCGGCGAAGCCGGAGGGCGCATCGAGGCCGATGCGCGCTTCGCCGACCTGCACGGCGAAAGGCGCCGCCGCACAGTGCAGGGAAATTCCCATCAGAAGGACAACGCATAAGCGCACGGCAGCCATTTTAGCCCTGCAGGTATCATGCAGCTTTCGGAGAGCAGACTTGGCGACGATTCTGGGCACGCTGCCCAAAGGCGAGAAGGTCGGCATCGCCTTCTCGGGCGGCCTCGACACCAGCGCCGCGGTGCACTGGATGCGCGCCAAGGGGGCGATCCCCTACGCGTATACCGCCCACCTCGGACAGCCCGACGAGTCAGACTATGCCGAGATCCCGCGCAAGGCGCTGGCCTACGGCGCCGAGAAGGCGCGCCTTGTCGAGTGCCGCCCGCAGCTCGTGGCCGAAGGCATCGCCGCCATCCAGTGCGGCGCCTTCCACATCAGCACCGGCGGCGCCGCCTACTTCAACACCACGCCGCTCGGCCGCGCCGTCACCGGCACCATGCTGGTGGTGGCGATGCGCGAGGACGGCGTCGGCATCTGGAGCGACGGTAGCACCTACAAGGGCAACGACATCGAGCGCTTCTATCGCTACGGCCTGCTCGCCAACCCGGGCCTGAAGATCTACAAGCCATGGTTGGACGAGCGCTTCATCGACGAGCTGGGCGGCCGGCGCGAGATGTCGCAGTACATGGCAAAGGCGGGCTTCGAGTACCGGATGAGCGCGGAGAAGGCCTACTCCACGGACTCGAACCTCCTCGGCGCGACGCACGAGGCGAAGGACCTCGAGTTCCTCGACAAAGGCATGGGCATCGTCCAGCCCATCATGGGCGTTGCCTTCTGGCGCGACGACGTGAAGGTGAAGCCCGAAAGGGTCAGCGTGGAGTTCGACCAGGGCCAGCCGGTGGCGCTGAACGGCCAGCGCTTCGCCGATGGCGTGCGGCTGATGGAAGAAGCCAATACCATCGGCGGCCGGCACGGGCTGGGCATGTCCGACCAGATCGAGAACCGCATCATCGAGGCCAAGAGCCGCGGCATCTACGAGGCACCCGGGATGGCGCTGCTGCACGTCGCCTACGAGCGGCTGGTCACCGGCATCCACAACGAGGACACCATCGAGCAGTACCGCACCAACGGGCGGCGGCTCGGGCGGCTGCTCTACCAGGGGCGCTGGTTCGACCCGCAGGCGATGATGCTGCGCGAGACCGGACAGCGCTGGGTGGCGAAGGCCGTCACCGGCGAGGTGATCCTCGAGCTGCGCCGCGGCAACGACTACTCCATTGTGGACACCAGGAGCCCGAACCTGACCTACAAGCCCGAGCGCCTGACCATGGAGAAGGGCGAGGAAGTGTTCTTCACGCCCGGCGACCGCATCGGCCAGCTCACCATGCGCAACCTCGATATCGTCGACACGCGCGACAAGCTGCGGGTTTATGGGGAGGCGGGCCTGCTCGGCGACGCCAAGGGCGTACCGCTGCTGGGCGGCGAGAAGCTGAAGAAGAAGTGATGACGATTACTTGCCGATGGCGAGCTTCACGCCGAAGCCGACCAGCATCGTCCCGGCGATGCGGTTGAGCCAGACCGAGACGCGAGGGCTGGCGCGCATGCGGTCGGCGGCGAAGTGCGTGATGGAGATGACGATCACGCAGTAGAGGAAGGTCAGCGCCGCGATGGTCGCCGCCATGACGCCGAAGGTCAGCACTCCCTGGTGCCGCGCGGGGTCGACGAACAGCGGAAAGAACGCCATGTAGAACACGATCGCCTTGGGGTTGAGCAGGGTGATGAGCATCGCCTGCTGGAAGAAGCGCCGCGGCTGCATGTTCAGCACCGGCGCGTCCCCCGGCCTGGCGAGCGCCATGCGGATTCCGAGATAGGCGAGGTAGATCGCGCCGGCGTACTGAACCACGCCGAACAGGGCCGGATTGGCGGTCAGCACGGCGGCGACGCCGGCGACCGCGAGCCACATGAGCACCTGGTCACCGACGATCACGCCGAGGGTCGCCGCCAGCCCGCCGGCGATGCGGCCCTTGGTGGTCGAGGTAATGATCGCGAGATTGCCTACGCCGGGGATTGCCAGGAAGACGATGATGGCGACGACGAAGGCCCAGTAATCAGCGATACCGAACATCTATTTCTTTCCGACGACGAGAAACTCGAGCAGTGCTTTCTGCGTGTGCAGGCGGTTCTCCGCCTCGTCCCACACCACCGACTGCGGGCCGTCGATCACTTCGGCGGCGACTTCCTCGCCGCGGTGCGCGGGCAGGCAGTGCATGAAGAGCGCGTCCTGCTTCGCCGCGCGCATCATCTCCGCGTCGACCTGCCAGTCGTGGAAATCGCGCCGGCGCTCCTCGTTCTCGGCCTCGAAGCCCATCGAGGTCCAGACGTCGGTCGTGACCAGGTCGGCGCCTTTCACCGCGGCCATGGGGTCGGTGAACGTTTCGCAGTATTTCGTTTTTCGTTCGGCTTCGATTTCATAGCCGGGCGGCGTCGAGACGTTCAGCTTGAAGCCGAAGATCTCCGCCGCCTGCAGCCAGGTGTTGCAGACGTTGTTGGAGTCGCCGATCCAGGCCACCGTCTTGCCGCGGATCGGGCCGCGGTGGTCGACGTAGGTGAAGACATCCGCCAGGATCTGGCACGGGTGATATTCATTGGTCAGGCCGTTGATCACCGGCACGCGCGAGGAACCGGCGAAGCGCTCGATGATCTCCTGCTCGAAGGTGCGCACCATGATCACGTCGCACATGCGCGAGATCACCTGCGCCGCGTCCTCGACCGGCTCGCCGCGCCCGAGCTGCGAGTCGCGCGTGTAGAGGTAGATCGCGGCGCCGCCGAGCTGGTGCATGCCGGCCTCGAACGACATGCGCGTGCGGGTCGACGGCTTCTCGAAGATCATCGCCAGCGTGCGGTCCTCGAGCGGCCAGTAGCGCTCGTAGCGCTTGAACTTGTCCTTGATCCAGCGCGTGCGCGCGAACACATGCTCGAACTCGTCGAGCGAGAAATCCTTGAACTGCAGGAAATGCCGCACACGCATGGACGACGCGTCTAGACCCTCATCTAAACCGCTAGCGCGCGGCGGCCGTGGCTTCGCTGCGCTCGAGGAAGGCGCGCACCAGCGGCGCGAGGCGCTCGACCACCATGCGGCCCTCCGCTTCGCTCATCACGAGCGGCGGCAGCAGGCGCACGACGTTGTCCGCGGTGACGTTGATCACCAGCCCGGCGTCCAGCGCCTGGCGCACCAGCTCGCCGCACGGCCTGGCGAGCTCCATGCCGATCATCAGTCCCATGCCGCGCAGTTCCGAAATTCCCGCGATCTGGGATAGGCCGCCACGAATCACTTCACCGACCCGTGCCGCGTTGGCCAGCAGCCCTTCTTCCTTGATGGTGTCGATGGTCGTGACCACCGCGGTCATCGCGAGCGGGTTGCCGCCGAAGGTGGAGCCATGGTTGCCCGGCTTGAACACCCCCTTGGCGCGGCCGCCCACCACGCAGGCGCCCACCGGCACGCCCGAGGCCAGCCCCTTGGCGAGCGGCACCACGTCGGGCTGCAAGCCCGCGTGCTGGTAGACGAACCACTTGCCGGTGCGCCCGAGGCCGCACTGCACCTCGTCGGACATGAACAGCCATTCCTTGCGCTCGCAGATCTCCTTCAGGCCGCGCAGATACTCCAGGCGCGAGACGTTGATGCCGCCTTCGCCCTGGATCGGCTCGACGAAGATCGCCACCACGTTCTTGTTGTGCTCCGCCACCTGGCGCACCGCCTCCAGGTCGTTGAGCGGCACGCGCACGAAGCCGGACACCAGCGGCTCGAAACCGGCCTGCACCTTGCGGCTGCCGGTGGCCGAGAGCGTGGCGAGCGAGCGGCCGTGGAACGCCTTCTCCATCACGATGATCGCCGGCTCGGCGATGCCGCGATCGTGGCCGTACTTGCGCGCGATCTTGATCGCCGCCTCGTTCGCCTCGAGGCCGGAATTGCAGAAGAACACCTCGTCCAGGCCGGTGATCTCCGCGATCCGGTCGGCGGCGGCTTCCTGGTCGGGGATGCGCCAGAGATTGGAGGTATGGAGAACGCCGCTCTCGACCCTGGCCATTAATGCTTTCTTGAGTCTCGGATGGCCATAGCCGAGCGTGTTGACGGCGATACCGGCCAGCGCGTCGAGGTACTTTTTGCCGGCATCGTCCCACAGCCACACGCCTTCGCCGCGCACGAAAGCCACCGGCTGGCGGGCGTAGGTGTTCATGACATGGGACATCGCGCGTCTCCCCTAAACCACAAAACTACCACGAGCTACCGAAGGGCGGCGAGCGCCGTCTCCGCGTCTCGGGCCAGGGGATGCTGGGGGTCGCGCCGGATGAAGTCCTCGAAGCCGGCCATGGCGCGCGCGCGCTCGCCCAGCGCCGCGCGCGATAGCGCAGCGCCGAAGCGCGCATTTGCCGCGAGCGGGCTCGACGGGTGTTGCTGCAGGAAGGCCTCGTAGCCGCGCGCCGCCTCGGCGAACTTGCTGCCGTCGGCGAAGGCCTGCGCGCGCTCGAGCGCCTCGCGCTCCTTGCGGCTCGCCGGGTCCATCTGGTCGCCGCGCCAATAGGGTTTGAGCTCGGACTCGGTGGCTTCGATGCCGCGCAAGCCGGCGGTGACCGTCGTGGTGGTGGCCGGCGGGGGCGCCGAGCGCGGCGTGACCGCGCGCAGCCGGCCCCAGAGGTTACCCAGGGGTTCTTTCAGCCCGGCGGTCTGGGTCGGCGCCTGGGCGGGCTGTTGCGCGAGCGCCGGCAGTCCAACCAGCAGAAGGATGACCAAGACGGCAGTATTTTTCATGGCTCAGTTCCCCAGGAGTTTGTCGAACGCGCCGTATTGCGCGGCGAGCTCCGCGCGCAGTCCGGTCGCCTCGGTGAACTTGGCGCGCGCCTCGGCGAGCTTGCCGAGACGGTAATAGGCCAGCGCGGCGTTCATGCGGATGCCGCCGTCGGCGGGGTCGGCGCTCTCCGCGGTGCGATAACTGTCGAGCGCGCCTGCCGCTCGGCGCTCGACATGCTGCGCGCGCTGCAGACGCTGCGCGAAAGCTGGCGCGCGCGGCATCCCGGCGATCGACATCGGCGTGGGCTGGGCATCAACACCGGACCGATGGTGGTCGGCAACATGGGCTCGGCCAGCCGCTTCAACTACACCGTGGTCGGAGACGCCGTGAACCTGGCCTCGCGCATCGAGCATCTCAACAAGGAATACGGCACCAACATCCTGGTGAGCGAACACACCTACAAGGTGGTGAAAGACGAGTTTCCGCGGCGCGGGAAGTCGATCGCGTGCGCGTGCGCGGGCGCGCGCAGCCGGTGCACTTGTACGAGCTGTTCGCCGACGACCAAGCGCTGGACTGGCTGGACGAATATCGCGCGGCTTACGCCGTCATGCGCAGCGGCGACCCGTTGGGCGCCGCACGCTTGTTCGCCGCGCTTCACGCGCGCGTCGGCGATGGCGTCAGCGCATTCCATGCCCTGCACTGCACCACCCCGGAGCGGCGCCGGGTGGACGAGACGCTGGCCTAGGCGACGCGCGCCAGCGCTTGCGCTTCGCGCGCCTGCAGCACGCGGATGCAGGGCAGGTAGCCCTCGTGCACCACGCCGTGCATTTCCATGCGCTTGTGGGAGTGCAGCAGGCTGCCGAGGTAGTCGACGATCTTGTTGGTGATCAATTGCCCCGGCACCAGCACCGGGATGCCGGGCGGGTAGGGCACGATCTGGTCGGCGGCGACGCGCCCGGCGAGGCGCCGGTTGATGCGCTCGCGCTCGTCGAACACCGGCACCAGCTCGCCGCCGCAGTAGTAGGCGTCGCGCGGCAGGTAGCGCAGCTTGGTGAACGGCGGGATCTCCGGGCTTTGCACCAGCCGGTGCGGCGCGCGCCGCTCGCGCGCGATGCGCATCAGCGCGTCATAGAGGCGCGAGACCTTGGACCGGGTTGTGCCGATCGTGAGGAGCAAGGTCAAGGTGTTGAAGGTCGATTTCTCGACCTGGATGTTGAAGCGCTCGAACAGCGCCTTCTGCAGGTCCTCGACGGTGTAGCCGCAGCCCGAGATGTCGATCGTGACCTTGGTCGGATCGAGCTTGATGCCGTCGTGGCGCACCGCCTCGGGCAGCAGGTCCTCCAGCTCCAGCACGCGGAACACCTTGGTGGAATTGATCAGCTTGCGCACTTCCTGCGCGAGCTCCAGCGTGCGCGAGAGCAGCTTGTAGCCTTCCATCACCGCCTGCTTGCGCCCGACGTCGAGGCTGGCGATCAGTCCGTATTGCGGACTGGTGGAGGTGTGCATGTTGAAGTTCTCGCGGAACAGGTGCTCGCGGAAGCCCGGATCGTTGACGTGGATCATCGAGGCCTGCGAGAACGCCGACAGCACCTTGTGCGTGGACTGCGTGGCGTAGTCGGCGCCGGCCTCGAGCGCGGTCGGGCGGAAGTACGGATGGAAGCGCGCGAAGCCGTACCAGGCTTCGTCGATGATGACCTTGATGCCTCTTGCGTGCGCCGCGGCGATGATCGGCGCCAGGTCGTAGCGCAGGCCGTCGTAGGTGCACGAGGTGAGGATCAGCGCTTGGGCATCCGGGTGCTTGTTGATTTCCCGCAGCAACGTTTTCTTCGGCACCGGACCATAGAGCCCGTATTTGCGGTTGAGCGCCGAATCGAGGTAGATCGGATGCGCGCCGGAAAGCACCACGCCGTGGTGCACGCTCTTGTGGCAGTTGCGATCGAGCAGCAGCTTCTCGCCCGGCGCCAGCAGCGTCTGGAAGATCACCTTGTTCGCGGTCGAGGTGCCGTTGGTGGCGAAGAAGGTGCGGCGCGCGCCGAAGGCCTTGGCGGCCATCGCCTGCGCCTCGCCGATCACGCCTTTCGGCTCCATCAGCGAGTCGAGCATCGGCACCGACACCGAAAGGTCGGCGTCGAACACGTGCTCGCCCATGAACTCGTAGAAGTCGTTCACCCAGGGGCTGCCGCGCAGCGACTCGCCCGAGGAATGCCCCGGGGTGTGCCATTGGTCCTTCGCCATCCAGACATAGTTCTTCAGCTGATCGTAGAACGGCGTGCGTGCGCGCTCCTGGATCTGCGCGTTGAGGATGCGATAGATGCCGCGATAGTCGCGCTCCTCGCGGTAGAAATAGCCGTCGACCGATTCGGCGAACAGCGCGTCGACCACGTCGTCTTCTTTTTCCTGCGCGATGACGATGTACACGTCGAGCTCGGGACGCAGGCGGGTAATGCGCTGCACCAGCTCCAGCGCCGACATCTGCAGCTTCTTTTTCGAGTTCGCGCCATTGGTACCGACCTTGTACAGCGTGTCGTCGACCAGCACCGCCTGCAGGTTGCCGTCCGCTTCGATGATGCCGAGCGCTTCCTTGACGGTGGTGGCGCCGAGAAAGCCGATGCCGAGCGGGTTGTCGAGCGAGCGCGCGGCGGCGTTCAGGCCTTTGACGAATTCGCGCAGCTCGAGCTGCTCGTCGTTGATCACCAGGATGCGGCTGGAGGGCTTCGCCATCAGGCCGCCACTATAATTAGCCGCGCATGGCCGCGACCGCCGAGATCGTCGAGTTCGTCATCGTTGGAACCACGCTCGACGGCAAAGCCTTCCGGCCGAGCGACTGGGCCGAGCGCCTGTGCGGGGTGATGTCGGCGTTCGGCGGCGATCACCGCATGCAGTACTCGCCCTTCGTGCACCCGGTCACGGCGAACGGCGTGCGCTGCGTGGTGGTGGACGCGCGGCTCGAGCAGGTCGAGCCGATGGCTTACCGCTTTCTGGTCAACTTCGCGAAGGACAACGAGCTGCAGGTGCGCGATGGCCGGGTGGCGGCGCGCACCAAGCTGGCCGAAATGCAGCGTGTCGGGGATACCGCTTAGTCTTTTACTTGAGGGCTTTCAGCGCGTGCGCCAGCCGGCTCTTGTGACGGTTGCCGGCGTTGCGGTGCAGGATGCCTTTTGCCACGATGCGATCGATGACGCGCTGGGACTGGAGCATCATCTTGGCCGCGCCCTCCTTGTTGCCGGCGGCGACCGCCTTCTTCACGTTCTTGATCGCGGTGCGCACTTCGGTGCGCAGCTTCATGTTGTGCGTGCGCCGTCCGACTGCCTGGTGGGCGCGCTTGCGGGCCGACTTGATGTTTGCCATGAGCGGGTATGCCGTGGAGTCTAGCTTCGAAGGGCGCGAATTTTAGCATGAACCTCCTGCGCACCCTGGCAACCGTAAGCAGCCTGACGATGGTCAGCCGGGTACTCGGCTACGTGCGCGACTTCCTGATCGCGCGCATCTTCGGCGCCGGGCTGATGACCGACGCGTTCTTCGTCGCCTTCAAGATCCCGAACCTGCTGCGGCGCCTGTTCGCCGAGGGCGCTTTCTCGCAGGCCTTCGTCCCGATCCTGGCCGAGACCAAGAACCGCACCGGGGTACAGGAGACCAAGGCGCTGATCGATGCCATCTCGACGGTCCTGTTCCTCGTCCTGGTGCTGGCGGCGGCGCTCGGCATGGCGGCGGCCCCGCTCATCGTCTATCTCACGGCGCCGGGCTTCGCCAGCGAGCCCGAGAAGTACGCCATCACGGTGCAGCTGCTGCGCATCACCTTTCCGTACATCGTCTTCATTTCGCTGGTGTCGCTTTCGGCCGGAATCCTGAACACCTGGAACCGCTTCTCGGTGCCGGCAATCACCCCGGCGCTGCTCAACGTCGCATTCATCGTCGGCGCGCTGTTCTTTGCCGAGCGCTTCGACCCGCCGGTGCTGGTGCTTGCCTGGGCGGTGTTCGTCGGCGGCGCGCTGCAGCTCGCCTGCCAGGTGCCGTTTCTCGCCAGGCTGGGCTTGCTGCCGCGCTGGCGCTTCGACCTCTCGCACCCCGGGCTGCGACGTGTGCTGCTGCTGATGGTGCCGGCGGCGTTCGGCGTGTCGGTGAGCCAGGTGTCGCTGCTTCTCAACCAGATCTTCGCGTCGTTCCTCCCCACGGGAAGCGTGTCCTGGCTCTACTACGCCGACCGGCTGATGGAGCTGCCGGCGGGGGTGCTCGGCGTCGCGGTCGGTACCATCCTGCTGCCGAGCCTGTCGAAATACCATGCGTCGGCCAACACGGCTGAGTACAGCCGGCTGCTCGACTGGGGGCTGCGGATTACGGTGCTGCTGGCGGTACCTAGCGCCGCTGCGCTGGCGGTGATCGCCCTGCCCCTGGTCACCATGCTTTTCCAGTACGGCCGTTTCGGCGCCGACGACGCCTGGATGACACGTCAAGCGTTGGTCGCCTACAGCGTCGGGCTGGTGGGCATGATCCTGGTCAAGATCCTCGCCCCGGGCTTCTACGCAAGACAAAACATCGCGACTCCGGTCAAGATCGGTATCGTGACGCTAGTGGCGACTCAGCTCATGAACCTCGGCCTGGTCGGGCCTTTGCGGCATGCCGGCCTGGCGCTGGCGATCGGCCTCGGCGCCTGCCTCAACGCTTTGCTGTTGTATTTGAATCTGAGAAGGCAGGGTATCTATGCACCGCAGCCCGGTTGGCTGGTTTTCGTGCTGAAGGTACTGGCATCCGTGTCGCTGATGGCGATCGTGCTCTTCACTACGATGGGCGAGTCCGCGTGGTGGCTCCAGGCGGGGGGACATCTGAAAGTGCCGGCGGTTCTGGGGCTGGTGGCGCTGGGCGCTGCGGTGTATGGCGCCTGCCTGTTCGCTTTCGGGTTCCGCCCGCGCGACTTCTCGCGCCGCGCGGCGGACTGATGGGCGTCGCGCTCGAAGCCTTCGCGCAGCTCATCACGCGAGATGACGCGCGCATCGACCTCGCGCGCGCGTGCCTGATGATCGCGCAGGACGCCTATCCCGGGCTCGACGTCGAGCGCTACCTCGGTGACATCGAGCGCATGGCGTTCCGGCTGCGCACGAGCATGCCGAAGAATCCTGGCGCCGAGGAGCGCGTGGTCGCGCTCAACAAGTTCCTGTACGAAGACGAGGGGTTCTGGGGCAACACCGACGACTATTACGATCCGCGCAACAGCTATCTCAACGAAGTGATCGATCGCAAGACCGGCATCCCGATCACCCTGGCGATCCTCTATATGGAGCTCGGCCGGCGCATCGGCCTGCCGCTGCAGGGCGTGTCGTTTCCCGGCCATTTCCTGGTGCGGCTGAAGCTTCGCGGCGGAACGCTGGTGCTCGATCCATTCAGCGGCGGCGCCCCGCAATCCGAGGACGAGCTGCGCCGCCGGGTCAAGCGCGTGATTCCCGACGGCGTGGCCGACAACCTGCCCGCGGAGGAGCTGCCGCTCGACCAGTTCCTCGAGCCGGCGACCAATCGGCAGATCCTGGCGCGGGTGCTGCGCAATTTGAAAGGCATCTACCGCCAGATCGACAAGCCGGAATGCATGCTGGATGTGCTCAACCGCATGCTGCTGGTCACGCCGGACGCGAGCGCGGAGCTGCGCGAGCGCGGCCTGATCTACCACCGCCTCGAGTGCTACCGGGCAGCGCTGCAGGACCTTTCGGCTTACGCCGAGCGCGAGCCCGACGCGCCCGACCTGGATGAAGTGCGCGGCAAGCTGTTCGAGCTCTCCGCGCTCTGCGCGCGGCTCAACTGAGCGCGCTGGCTGACACGTTGATGCAGCGCTGGCTTGTAGCCCAGCGCGAAGAAGACCTCGGCCGCTAGGAAGATCGGGGCGACGAAGATCTGGAACAGGTTGTCGGCGAGCGCGGGTTTGCGGCCCTCGAAGCCATGGCCGACGAGTTGCAGGATCCAGCCGCCGACGAATAGCACCGCGAACCAGATCCAGCCTTGCATCGAGCCCAATGCGGCGATGTGGTGGCCGATCCAGACCAATGCGGCGGTGATCACCAGCATGGCGATCGCAAGCGGCACGTCGAGGAAGAAGTAGTAGAGGAGCACGACCGCCGCGAACACCATCGCCGCGGTGATGGTCACGCCGCCGGCTTCGAAGCGGATCCAGGCGAGCGGAATGAAGAGCGAGAGCATGATCGCGGGCACGCCGAGGAAGTGCGTGGCCTTGTTGCGCGCGTCCTGATGGTAGGCGGCGTAGAAACTCATCTGGTCTTCGATGGTTTTCATAAACCTACTATAATTCAGTGTTTTAACCGCGTCCATGGTCGTTACGCACGGCTCTTTGCAGCGCGCCCGGGGCCGGTGTGCGCTGACGATCGGCAACTTCGACGGCGTGCACCGCGGCCACCGCGCGCTCATCGATCGCGTGGTTGCCCGGGCGCGAGAAAACGACCTCACCTCGTGCGTCCTGACTTTCGAACCGCATCCGCGCGAATTCTTCGCCGGCGAAGCCGCGCCGGCTCGCATCACGAGGCTGCGTGACAAGCTCGAGCTGCTCGCGCAGGCCGGCGTCGAGCGCGTGCATGTCGCGCGCTTCGACGCGCGCTTTGCCGCGCTGGCGCCCGAGCGCTTCGTCGAGGACGTCCTGGTCGATGGGCTGGGCGTGCGCACGCTCACCATCGGGCGCGATTTCCGCTACGGTGCGCGGCGCGCAGGCGACTTCGCCACGCTCGAGGCCGCGGCGAAGCGCCACGGGTTTTCCCTCGAAGCGATGGACGACGTCGAATTCGAAGGCCGGCGCGTGTCCAGTTCCGCAGTTCGTGCGGCGCTCGAGGCGGGAGATCTGCGCGGCGCCGAGCGGCTGCTTGGCCATCCCTACAGCATCAGCGGCCGGGTCGCGCATGGCGCGAAGCTCGGCCGCGGCCTTGGCTTTCCGACCGCGAACATCGTGCTGCGGCGGCCACCGCCGATCTCGGGCATCTTCGCGGTCGAGGTCGACCGCTACGAGGAAGGAAAAGCGGCAGGTGTCGCGAGCGTCGGCCGGCGGCCAACGGTGAACCCGGTGGCCATCCCATTGCTGGAAGTGCACCTCTTCGACTGCGATGAGGACCTGTACGGCGAGCATCTGCGCGTGCGCTTCCTCAAGAAGCTGCGCGATGAAGAAAAATACGACGGGCTGCCGGCGCTGCAGGCGGCGATCGCGCGCGACGCCCGGCAGGCGAGGGAGTTCTTTCTGAACCATGGCTGATTACAAAGACACGCTGAATCTCCCGGAAACGCCGTTCCCGATGCGCGGCGACCTCGCCAAGCGCGAGCCGGTCTGGGTGAAGGAATGGCAGGACAAGGGCGTCTACCGGCGCCTGCGCGCGGTGGCCAAAGGCCGCCCGCGCTTCGTGCTGCACGATGGACCGCCTTACGCGAACGGCGACATCCATATCGGCACCGCGGTCAACAAGATCCTCAAGGACGTGATCGTCAAGTCGAAGACCCTGGCGGGCTTCGACGCGCCTTATGTGCCGGGCTGGGACTGCCACGGCATGCCGATCGAAGTCCAGATCGAGAAGAAGCACGGCAAGAACCTGCCGGCGGCCGAGACCCTGCGCCTATGCCGCGCCTTCGCGACCGAACAGATCGACCGGCAGAGAAAGGACTTCCAACGCCTCGGCGTACTGGGCGACTGGGAGCATCCCTACCTGACGATGGCGCCGCGCAACGAAGCCGACGAGATCCGCGTGCTCGGCAAGCTGCTGGAGAAGGGCTACGTCTACCGCGGCCTGAAGCCGGTGAACTGGTGCTTCGATTGCGGCTCCGCGCTGGCGGAGGCCGAGGTCGAGTACGAGGACCGCAAGGATCCGGCGATCGATGTGGCCTTTAAAGCTGTGGATGCGGAACTGCCGAAACTCGTTGCGGCGTTTGGTGGCAAGGCCATTCCGGACAAACCGATCTATGCGGTGATCTGGACCACCACGCCATGGACGCTACCGGCCAACCAGGCGCTCAACGTCCATCCCGAGCTCACTTACCACCTGGTGGACACGGAGAAGGGCCTGCTGATCCTCGCGGCCGAGCTGCAGGAAGCGTGTCTGAAGCGCTATGGTCTTTCCGGCAGATCTTTGGGAAGCTGCAAGGGAAAGGCGCTCGAGAACATCCGCTTTCGCCACCCCTTTTTCGATCGCGACGCGCCGATCTACCTGGGCGACTACGTCACCCTGGACGCGGGTACCGGCATCGTGCATTCCGCACCCGCCTACGGCGTGGAGGACTTCGAGTCCTGCCGGCGCTACGGCATGCGCGACGACCAGATGCTCACGCCGGTGATGGGAGACGGGCGCTTCGCGTCGTCGCTGCCGCTCTTTGGCGGGCTGCCGATCTGGGAGGCGAATGGCCGGATCGTCAAGGAGCTCGAGGCGCGCGGGGCGCTGCTACACCATGAAATCCATCAGCACAGCTACATGCACTGCTGGCGGCACAAGACGCCGGTGATCCTGCGGGCGACGGTGCAGTGGTTCGCTTCCATGGACAAGAAAATCGGCGGCGAATCTTTGCGCGAGACCGCGCTGCGCGGCATCGAGAGCACCGAGTTCTTCCCTGCCTGGGGTCAGGCGCGGCTGCACGGAATGATCGCCAACCGGCCGGACTGGACGCTCTCGCGCCAGCGGCAATGGGGCGTGCCAATGCCGTTCTTCCTCCACCGCGAGACCGGTGCGCTGCACCCGCGCACGGCCGAATTGCTGGAGGAGGTGGCGAAGCGCGTGGAGCAGGGCGGCATTGAGGCGTGGCAGAGCGTGACCGCCGAAGAGTTACTGGGCTCTGATAGCAAGAACTACGAAAAAAGCCGCGATACGCTCGACGTCTGGTTCGACTCGGGCTCGACGCACTACACGGTGATGCGCGGCTCGCATCGCGACGACACGCGCTTCCCGGCGGAGCTCTATCTCGAAGGCTCGGACCAGCATCGCGGCTGGTTCCACTCGTCGCTGCTGGTCTCGTGCATGCTCGACGGCATCCCGCCGTACAAGGGTCTTCTCACCCACGGCTTCGTCGTCGACGGCGAGGGCCGCAAGATGTCGAAGTCCAAGGGCAACGTGGTGGCGCCGCAGCAGGTCTCCAACAGCCTCGGCGCCGAGATCCTGCGCCTCTGGGTGGCGAGCACGGATTACTCGGGCGAGCTGTTCATCTCCAACGAGATCCTCAAGCGCGTGGTGGAGAGCTACCGGCGCATGCGCAACACCCTGCGCTTCCTGCTCGCCAACACTTCGGATTTCGACCCTGCAAAGCATTCGCTCCCGGTTGCCGACATGGTGGAGATCGATCGTTACGCGCTGGCGATGGCGGCGCAGATGCAGGAACAGGTGACGGCGGACTATGCGCGCTATCAGTTCCACCTGGTGGCGCAGAAGCTGCAGGCATTCTGCTCGGAGGACCTCGGTGCGTTCTATCTCGACGTCCTCAAGGATCGCCTGTACACCTGCGGCGCCGACTCCCCGGCACGGCGCTCGGCGCAGACGGCGCTCTGGCACATCACGCAAAGCCTGGTGCGGCTGATCGCGCCGATCCTGTCCTTCACCGCGGAAGAGCTGTGGCAGGAATTCGCGCGCAAAAGCGATGACAGCGTGTTCTTCCAGACCTGGCATGAGTTGCCCACGCCGCCGCAGGGTGCGCAACTGCTCGCCAAGTGGGCGCGGCTGCGCGAGCTGCGCGCCCCGGTAAGGAAGGAAGTCGAGGCCTTGAGGGCGGATGGCAAGGTGGGTTCTTCTTTGCAAGCCGAGGTCGAGGTGACGGCACCCGCCCCCGACTATGAGCTGCTCGCCAGTCTCGGCGGCGACCTCAAGTTCTTGATGATTACCTCGGCGGCGCGCGTGGCCCGCGGCGACCAGGTGACGGCGAAGGTCACGCCCAGCGCCCATCCCAAGTGCGAGCGCTGCTGGCACTACCTCGCGGACGTCAATGGCGAAGGGTTGTGCGGCCGCTGCCAGAGCAATCTGCGCGGGCCGGGCGAGACGCGCAAGCATGTCTAGGGCGTGGCGCTGGTTCGCGCTGTCGGCGGCCATCGTGGCCGCCGACCAGCTCACCAAATGGCTGGTGCTGGGCTATTTCGAGAACCGCTATCCGCGTGTGGAGCTCACCGGGTTCTTCAACCTGGTGCTGGTATTCAACAAGGGGGCGGCATTCAGCCTGTTCGCGCAGGCGGCGGGCTGGCAGACGCCGCTGCTCGCCGCCTTCGCGCTCGCCGCGGCGGTGATCGTCAGCGTGCTGATCCTGCGCAATCCCGGCCGCGGCCTGCTGTGCCTGGGCCTCGCGCTGATTCTCGGCGGCGCGCTCGGCAACCTGATCGACCGCGTGCGCTTCGGCCACGTCGTCGACTTCCTGGATTTCCATGCGCTCGGCTGGCATTGGCCGGCGTTCAACGTCGCCGACTCGGCGATCAGCGTCGGCGCGGTGATCCTGATCCTCGAGGGATTCGTCCACCATGAAAAGCGAGCTGGCGCTCCTTCTTAAGGCGCTCGCGTTCGCCGCGCACAAGCACCGCGACCAGCGCCGCAAGGACCCTGAAGCATCGCCGTACATCAACCACCCGATCGCGCTCGCCGACGTGCTGGTGAACGAAGGCGGCGTGACCGACGTGGAGGTGCTGTGCGCCGCGCTGTTGCACGACACGGTCGAGGATACGGCGACCACACCCGACGAGCTTGCCGAAGCGTTCGGCGCGCGCGTGGCGAGCATCGTCGCCGAGGTCACCGACGACAGCCGGCTGCCCAAGGCGGAGCGCAAGCGCCTGCAGATCGAGCACGCCGGCGCCCTATCGACGCAGGCGAAGCTCGTCAAGCTGGCCGACAAGATCTGCAACCTGCGCGATGTCGCGCAGCGGCCGCCGGCGAGCTGGGACCTCGCGCGCCGGCGCGAGTACTTCGACTGGGCCAAGCGCGTGGTCGACGGCCTGCGCGGCGTGACGAGTGAAGAGATGCGTCGGCTCGAAGCGGCGTTCGACGCGGCGTACCGCATGCGAAAATAGCGCCATGGACGTTCTGCTAGCGAATCCCCGCGGCTTCTGCGCCGGCGTCGAGCGCGCGATCGAGATCGTGGAGCGCGCGCTCGAGCTGCACGGCGCGCCGATCTACGTGCGCCACGAGATCGTGCACAACAAGTACGTGGTCGACGATCTGCGCGCCAAGGGCGCGGTGTTCGTCGAGGAGCTGGACGAGGTGCCCACCGGCGCGACCGTGATCTTCAGTGCGCACGGCGTATCGCAGGAGGTGCGTGCCGACGCGGAGCGCCGCGGGCTGAAGGTGTTCGACGCCACCTGCCCGCTCGTCACCAAGGTGCACGTCGAGGTCGCAAAGATGCTGCGCGCGCACCATGAGGTGGTGATGATCGGCCACCGCGGCCACCCGGAAGCCGAGGGCACGATGGGCCAGGCGACGCACGGCATGCACCTGGTGGAAACGGTCGAGGACGTCGCCGGGCTGCGCGTCGCCTCGCCGGAGCGCCTTGCGTACGTCACGCAGACCACGCTGTCGGTCGACGACGCGCGCGCCATTGTCGCCGCGCTGAAAGCGCGCTTTCCGACGATCCACGGGCCGAAGAAGGACGACATCTGCTACGCGACGCAGAACCGCCAGGACGCGGTGAAGATCATGGCGCCCCAGTGCGAGGTGGTCATCGTGGTCGGCTCGCCGAACAGCTCGAACTCCAACCGGCTGCGCGAAGTCGCGCAGCACATGGGCGCCGAGGCGTACATGGTGGATCGCGCCGCGGACCTGAAGGCGGAATGGGTCGCGGGCAAGCGCCGCGTTGGCGTAACCGCGGGCGCCTCTGCGCCGCAGGTGCTGGTGGACGAGCTGATCGCGCGCCTCAAGGCGCTGGGCGCGGCCAGCGTGCACACGCTCCCGGGAATCACGGAAAGCGTGGTGTTCACCCTACCCCGCGCGCTCGCGCGCGACGATCAGGGCCGTTCTTCGGGCACCGGCCCGTAAGGGTCGAATTCGACTTCGATCAGTTTCTGGCTTGGCACCGGCCAGCCGGCCTTTCGGGCGGGGTGGAAGCGCGTGCGCTGCACTGCGTCGATCGCCGCCTGCTCGAAATGCCCTGCAGGCGCAGCAGCAACCACATCGACCTTGTCGATACGGCCGTCCTCGGAAATGTAAATGCGCAGGCGCACCTTGCCGGGGATCCGGTTTAGATAGGCCCTTTCCGGGTACACCAGCGGCGCCATCTCGATCGGTGTCGCGCGCTCGTCAACCTCGCTCGAGCCGAGGTACTTCGGCGCGGCAGGCCGTGCGCGCTTCGCGGGCGCAGGCGATGGAGCCGGAGGGGTTGCGTCGGGCTGGCCGGCGAGGCGCACCAGCATCGCCGCCTGCGCCGAGCGTTCTCGGACGGCCGCCCCCGATTCGCCGGCGCCCAGGCCGACCAGCACCGCGGTATGAAGCGCTAATGAAGCGGCAGCCGCGAGGCCGAGCCGCGCCGCGCTCAGTCGATCTCCTTGTACCAGTAAGTCCGCCTGCGCGAGCCGACATCTAGCGTACCGACAGACCAGCAGGAAGTCCCGGTGCACACGATGCCCGTCGTTGGCCCCGGCGGCGAGCCGCCGGGTGTCGCGCCACCAGCGGTATTCTGATCGCCACAAGCCGCGCCGGTGCACGATCCTTGCGACGAGGCCGGGATGGTCGTGGTCCCCGTGCCGCCTATCTGTATGGCGGCGAACACCGGCGAGGGCACATAGCCGCCGCCTGCGCGTATCACCGAGCCCCCGCTGCCATCGGCCACCCCCACAGTGTAGATACGCGCGACACCAAGATTACTGGCGCACGCGTCGACTGCCGTTCCGGCCAGCACCGTCGGCTGATTGGAGCTGAAAATCGCCGTGCCCGCGACCACGAGCGCGCTGCTAACGATTTTTTCGCCGGGCCGCAATGTGCTCATCCACCCGGAATCGTTAGCGCCAGGCGTCGTGGAAGCGTCGTAGAGATCTGCCTCGCGGATGACGCCGCCGACGCTACCCCCCGGGGACGCCGTCGTCGCGAGTTGGGTCCATGCGCGGGTGCCGCCGAACGTGCCGCGCGTGTCGTCTTCGCCACGGTCCTTCAGCATGTAAAAGCGGTTCACCGTGATTCCGTCGAACGGATGCTCCCGATCCCCGCTGCCAACGAGCACCGCAAGGTACAAGCCGAGCGTGTCTTCGGCGACGGCGACTTCCGGCGCGAAGAGGAATTTGCGCTTGTTCGGGATGTCCAGCGCATTCGTTGATGCCAAGCTTGCAACCCGCCGCACCTTCCAGTTTCTCGGGTCGAGGTCCGAAAGGTCAAGGCGCCATAAGTTGCCTCCGGTATCACCGACGTAGGCAATATCGGCGATGCCGTCGCCGTTCAGGTCAACGACGCGCACGTCCGAGGGAACTGAATAGGCCATTTCAGGGACGGTAACGTTATGCGTCGCGCCTGTCGGCGCCGGGCCGGCCTGCCAGATGACGTGGCCGTCGAGCGCATCGATAACCATGATGCCGCGGCCCTTCGAGCGCGATACGGTGGCGGCGGCGCCCGTCGCTCCGCTTACCGTGCAGTTGCCGGACGAGTTGAATGTCACGGTGCCGTCGCCGACCGGAATCTTACGGATCAAGGTCGAATCGTGTCGGTCGATCAGGCAGGGAGCAGGATCTTCGACCGCCGCGTCGTATCCCGCGCCCATGACGAGCACCACATTGTCGGGGTTGCCGCTCGTCGTTTCCGACGGGCGCGTATTGGCGCGCACCCGCGAGACCTTGGCTTCCGACCACGCCTGGCCTAACTCGCCGTAGCCGGTGTCGCCCGCCTGCTTGCGCCACAGGAACCTGGGCGCGCCGGGGTCCGAGGCATCGAGCGCATATATCGCGTCGCCGCCGCGACGCATGATGAAGTACACGTAGACCTTGTCTCCTGCGGCCGCAGACAGCGTGCCGTCGTTGTTGACGTCCTTGGTGAACGCGCTAACGGCGCCGTCGACGAAGTAGTCGCGCGGGGTATCCCTACTTACCTCCGGAGTGCGCGTCTTCAGCCGTTCGAGCTTCCCGAAGACATCCTTCGGAATGAAGGTCCAGCGCTCCTCGCCTGGCTGCACGGGGTCGCCGTTCGGATGGTTGTCGCCGCTAGTGCTACCGAGCCCGCCCTTTACCGCGCGCAGGCCGCCGTCGTTCGTCCCATAGAAGATGTACACGTCGTCCTCGACGCTGCCCCGACCGTAGTTCACCACGGCCGGGCGCGAATGCAGCACGTCGCCGTGCGCCGAAGGCCGCACGTCGGGCGCCGTGACGTTGGATTTCTCATTCTCGGCGTTGTCGCGGCCCCGGGTCCACAGGATCAAGTCGGCACGCGCGATCGGATCCAGGTCTAGCGGCTCCAACGGCCGTCCGGCAAGCATGACGCCGGTGGCATTCGCCTTGGACGCAAGCGAGGAAACGCTCACCGGCCTGGATGAGCGAATGGTGCCAGAGGCTTGCACGACCGGCTCGATTCTCGAAAGCGAGCGCCCTGCGCGCATGCCGGCGCTGGCATGGGGCGTCGGCGAACCGTCGATGTTGCTATTGCTGATGGTGAATGTCGCCCCGCTCGACGCATTGCCTATCGTGTAAGAGCCATCGTATCCCGCCGGCGGAACGCCGCCAGTGTTCGAGATGATGACCGTCTGCCCATCGGTGAAGCCATGCGTGACCGAGGTCGTGACGGTGGCGATGTCGCGCAGGCCGCCGGCGCCGCTGGTCGGGTGAGTAATCTGCGTGATACCAATGTTGGCCACCATACCCGCATTGGTCGCGGTTCCGGCTAGGCCGCTCACCGTATAGCTGAAGGTATTGGCATCGATCTTCGTAATCGGGAACGACCCGTTGAATATCGCCTCGGATGATCCGGTGATCGTGACTGTGTTACCGGTGCTGAAGCCATGCGGTTGTGTCGCCGTGACCCGCGCTGTATTCGCCGCGCCAATGATGGGAGTGGTGGTGTTGTAGTCGAAGCTGTTCGCGTCGATGATCACCGCAGATGCGTTCGAGACGTTGAACGGTGCCTCGTTCGCGCCGCTAATTGTTACGTTGGTCACCGTCGCCCCGGGTATGCCATAGCCATGACTCGGAACAGTTGCGCGCGCTGACGTGCCGACGCCGGTGGCGCTCGTAACAAGCTTCTTGCCAATAACCGTATGGCCGCTCGAAGTGCTCGTGCTGCTGGCAGTCATCTGGAATTCGAAGTTGTTCACGTCGATGCGCGTGACCGAAGCATCGGTGACGTTGTACTCACTCGGCACGGCACCCGTGACGCTTACCAGGTCGCCGCCCAGCAGGTTATGGTTGGTCGCGATTGCGCGCGCCACGTTCGCCGGCGGCAGGGACGGCAGTGGGTACGTGAACGTATTGCCGTCGATGACCGTGATCACGGCCGTTTGGTTATAGACGGTAGGCGAGGCCCCGGTGATCTTTACCGTATCGCCGCTGCTCCACCCATGTAGGGAGACAGTGGCTGTTCCAGTTGGCACGCCGGCGAGCAGGTCGCCCGTAATAGTGTCTACCGGCAGCTTGGTGTAGGTGCCGAGATCGCCGGCCGTAATGTCGGTATTCGATACAACGAAAGGCGAAGCCGAGAGCAGGCTGCCCGGGGTGCAGAAGCCGCTGCTACTGACGCAGGTGTACATTTGACGCAAGGCCTGGTCCGTTGCGTATCGCGTGCGGAGCTTCTGCGCCGCGCCGCCTTTCTCGACCAGGTCGCCGTCCGGGAGATCGGACGCCCCCCCCGCGCCGTTTTCATCGGCGGTGCGGTGATTCCAGAACGACGAAGTCGCGGTCCACAAGCTTTTTGCATTGGGCGAGATGAATCCTGTGGCCGCGTTTTCTGCCCGGTTGCCGTCGGCATCGACCAGGAAGGCGTTGCCTTGGGTGTCTTGGCCAATCCGATACATCTTCAGGTTGCCGAACCAGCGCGGGCCACTGTTCGAATCAGGGCGGAACTGACCGATGTACACCTGGTTAAGGTTCGTTCCGCGCACGTTCACGCTGACCGGCAGCGCGACAGATGCGAACACCGAATTCACCGCCTGCACTTCCTGGAAGATGGTGCGTAGCACGTTCTCGAGTTGGCTGCTATCCACGACGCTATTCACCGCGAAATAGCGTCCCTTGCCGTTGTCCGCCATGCTCTTCAACAGTGCGGTGTGAGCCGGGCCCGAGCCGGACGTTGGCGGCAGGATGTCGATTGTGTAGGTGAAGACGTTTTGCACGCCGTCCACACCCGGCGCGCAATCGGTCGTTGCCATGAACTTCGCGTATTCGTCGGCCCACAACGGCTGCTCGCCGTTCGGCGTGAGCGCGATCACGGGCGGCGTGACGTTGTTGTTGTGCGCCGTGATGAATGTCTGCGCGGAAGCCAGAGAGCTGGAGTTGTCGCCCGCCGGGCCGTTGCTGATGAATATGATAAAGTTTTTCTGGCAGCCGCTGACGATAGGGCTTACGTACGTCTGACTGGTCGCACTCGTCAAAGGGTGGTTGCCGAGCGTCGCGGCAAGCGGGTTGTACGTCGTGTTCCCCGCATAGTCACGCTTGGCTTTGCCGAAACCCGAGTTGGACGGCTTGCTGGCAAAGTAGCGATAGATCTCGTCCATCGCGAGGGAATATGTGGCGTTGTTGCCCTTATCGCCGGCTATGTCGAGCGCGTTGACCGTCGAGACGAACGCCGCCTTGCTTGTCGGCGTCATCTGCCTCACGCCGAAGCGGATGTAGGCGCCGTCGATGCTGTCGTTCGGGCTTCCGGTCTCGACGAACAGGGATAGACCCACGTTGAACGCATCGGTAATCAGGTTGTTGGCAGTATTAATGAGCGCCTGCTTCTCGATGGAGAACGCCGTGTTCCAGTTCGCCGTGTTGTCGACGAAGAATAGGATGTTTGGGCGCGTAGCCGCGAGCAGCGGGTTCGCCAGGAAGATGTCCGTGTCGTCGCCCACCGGGTCGAATTGAGGGAGCGCGGGCCCGGAAAATGCGAGCGCGTAGGCGCCCGCGAGCGAAGCAACAAGTTTGCGTAGGGTCATGAGGATCTCCCCGATTAGCAGGTCGTAGCCACGAACACCGAGGTCGGGCACGGCGTCCCGGCGGTGAGCGTCTTTACCGCGACGCCTTGCCGGATGTAAGACTTCGCGCCCGTGAAACTGTCCCGGATGCACACGTCGAATTCCCAGGTAGAGGTGCCGAGCTGCGGATCGAGGAGCTGCGGTGTGAACGCCTTGCAATGCCGCTCAGTGACTTGAATCGTCATTCCTGCCGGGGTCCACGACGGCGTGACTGGCACGGCGCGCTTGTCGCCGAACAGTCCTTCTGATATCACTTGGTCGACGACGCGCTGCCCGATCGCATCCACCGTTTTTTTCGCCTGCATGTTGCCGACTACCTTGCTGGTTGATGCGCTCAGGGTGATTGCCGAAACCGCGAACATGGTGAGCAGGACTAGCATCACCAACGTGATGATCAGCGTCGCACCGCGCTGACTCGCGGACAGCGGATAGCGACGGCTCATTTTTCTCTCCAGCCGGCTACGTTCTGAACCCGGACTACGGTGGTAAAGAGGTGGCGCTTGTACGCATCGGCCGGCGCGATAGTGCCGTGCAGGCCTAGGTCATAGGTCTTGCTGTCAACGTAAGCGGCGCTCGGCTCCGTGGCGCGTGCCAGCAAGTGCAGCCGGACGGCGACCACCTGGCTGAACTGCGCAGCCGTCGGGTTGGCAACGTAGGCGTCCGGCATGCCATCGCCGGCGTACGGCGCGCCGGCCGGCAGTCCCACTAGCACGGTATCGATGCCGTATTCCACCTGCATGTTCTCGATGCCCTCCACCAGCGGAACGATCTGAAAAGCGCCCGTCGGTCCGAGCTCAAGACGCTTGAGCGTGGGTATCGGCCGCCCGCCGTCGTCACTTGGGCCAGTGCAACTGGTACCGCCGCCCGTCGGCGCGCTGCACGGCGCCACGAAGTAAATATGCACGTGGTAGCGACGGATCTCTCCGAGCTCCGCGGTGGTCGGGCTCGCTTGATTGAACGCCGTTGCGGGGTTGCCTGTAGCGATTACCGGTTTCATGGCCTGTAGCGTGATGACGTTGTAGGCTTCGGCCACCGATTGCAGGTAGAACGTGTTCGCGAGCAGCGATGCGACAGCGGTTGTGCGGGAATCAGCGCGCCGTACGATCAGGATGTCCGTGTTCGGCACGAAATCGCTCGCTGACAGGCAGGGGAGGGTCGTCGGCACGGAGGCCGGGGCGTCATAGCCTTGGATCGGGAAGGCCAGGGCGCTCTGCAGCGGGGTCGGCGACGCTACCGCGGTGTCGGCGTTTGTCGAGCAGGGATCGGGCAGCGCCGTGGGGGCGGTCGTAGTGTAGGCGACGTGCCGGCCGTAGAACCCGGCATGCCAGATGTCATCCTGTAATGTCGCGGTCGCAAACCGGCCGTTCTCGACCTGCTGCGAGGCGCGCGCCAACTCAGCTTGCGACCGGCTCGAATTGACGAACACCGTCGTGAGGCCGGCAAGTAAGCCGAGCCCGATCGCGATCGCGATCATCAGCTCGATCAGCGAGAGCCCCTGCTGGGCGCGCCTGGTCACGGCACCACCGTGAGAACCGGCACGACGACCTCGGTGAACACGACGCGGCGCAAGGCGTCGTTTGCACCATACATCGTCGTTGCGCAGGTATCGGCCGAAGCGACGGTGGGCGCCATTCCCTGCCATGCGACGCTGACGCGGATTACGCCGGTCGTCCCATCGCGGGTGATGCAGCCGCGGGCGCCCAGCAGCCCACCCACTTTCGTGGCGCTCGCGGTCATGGTTTCCGCCGAGCCCTGCAGGAGGTCGTTCCACGCCGCGAGGTCGGCGTCGGCACGCGTCTTTGGATCGCCGGTAATGGTGCCGTCCGCGCACACCGGCGCCACCGTGTTGGTCATGCCGAGATACTTCTGAGGATCAGTGGTGTAGGCATAGCAGCGCCAGCCGATCACGTAACCGCTCGCGTCTATTCCTCGGTTGAAGGCAATGCGGTCCGCCATGTCGTTGACAAGGATCAGCGCCTGCGCGCGCTGGTAGGACTCGAACTCGGTGACTTGCGCGTGGGCCTGCAGGCCGATCAGGCCTAGCAGTCCGATTACCATGATGAGCAGCGACACCAGCACCTCCAGCATGGTGAAGCCGGCGTGCCGTGCCGTGAAGGATGACAAAGGCGGGCTCAGTCGCATGCCGTTTGGTCCGCGTTTCTGTCCACCCGCACGCTTGGCCGCCCCGACACGTCGATCGACACGCAGCGCATGCGGGCCTCGGTGTTGCCGGGAACCAGGACCCGGAACGTCGTCGCGGAAGTCGACAGGCGCCCGTTGCCGCCGTAAGTTACCGTGCCGGCAGTGCTGGCGTTGATCGCGATGCGTGGATAGCTGTCTTGGACGCGCAGTACGGTGCCTGCGGATTGCACCCTGACCCGCCAGCCCTGCGCCCAGTCCGTCGCGCTGGGCACGACCTCGATGGCGGCGTTGCGTTTGATGGCTTCGCTGCGAGCGAGCACTAGGCTGGAGTAAAGATCCGATGCCGGCGTCTTAACGATCTGTGAATCCATAAACGCACGCATCGACGGCGCGGCGATGGAGGCGAGCACGACCAGAATCGCCAACACCATCAGGACTTCGATTAGCGTAAACCCCACGTTGCGCATTCGCTTGGCAGACACGGATGCGCTCTACCACCCCAAGTTGGGGCCGCTGCTCACCTGCCGCACCTTGGCGCCCGCTTGGTTGATGGTGAGATTGCCGTCCTCGACCTGCTTAGCTATCGCGGTAGCCGTGGCAGTAAAGGTGGGCGGAGTCGCCGTGTTGTCGGCGGTGATAGTGACGTTGTACGCGCCGTTGGCGCAGGTGGTCGGCGCGCCACTTGGCGTGCACGTCCAGCGCTCAGTGTTTGCATTCAGGCCCGTTGCGCCGATGATGTTGGTGTACATGCGGGAGTCGAGCAGGTACTGCGCCTCGCGGTTGGCAATCGCGGCGAGGAGCTGCTGCGCCTCCGAGCGCTTCGAACGCCGCATATAGCTCTCGTACGAGGGGTAGGCGATCCCCGCGAGAATGCCAAGGATGGCGACCGTGATCATCAACTCGATGAGGGTGAATCCCCTGCCCCGGCGCATGCTCTCTCCCTTTGTTATGCATCGATGCTAGGAGGGGAGCCCAGGCTCAGCAATTGCCGCCGACCAACGGTGATCAGCGCGGACTGAACGGCGCAACGCGGTGCAGCAGAGTGTGAACAGTTCCACAGGCCGCGGGTATAATCCGCTCCGGCCTCAAGCGCCGCTGGTGTAGCTCAGCTGGTAGAGCAACTGATTCGTAATCAGTAGGTCGCCCGTTCGAGTCGGGCCACCAGCACCACGCTCAGCGGAGCGACTACTTATTCTGCGAGCGTCTTGCCCCCGGGGCATAGGGACCGCGCGGCGCTTCCTCCGCTGCTTGTGTCTTCGTCGAGGTCTCCCGCGGCTCGACCTGCGGTTCCTTCTGGGAACGTGGCGGCACAGCGCCCGTCTTTGGATAACCTGCGGCGTCGAGGATGCCGTGATAGGTCGTTTTTTCGAATCCACGCTGCACTGTGGCGCCAACGATGAGCGACGGCACCGCGTCGGCGCCGACGATGCTTTTCAGGTCCTGGAGCTGCTTTTCGTTGACGACGCTGATTTCCTTGAACGGCACGCCGCGCACGTTGAGCAGCTCTCTTGCCTGGTCGCACAAGTCGCACCTCGGCGTCGAGTACAGCGTCACCGGCGCGTTCTTGCGCGCGAGCTGTAGCGCATAAGGTTCGCCCGCAACGTCCGGTACGAGGCGCACTCCGCCGCGAGGTCCCGCGCTTTTCCACATTACGCGCGCTAGGTGGCGGCGGCGTGTCGCTCACTTGCACACGCCCTCTTTCATCCGTCCAGCGATAAATCTGCGCCGGTGTGGCGCCCGCGGCGAATGCCAAGGTAACAGCGAATGCCGCGCGGGAATAGCGCATGCGCCGATCATAGCATTCGGCGCCTATGCCTATAATTACTGCGACCCCATGCCTGCGACGATTCTCATAGTCGACGACGACGAAAGCATCCGCGACCTGCTGCGCCTGCATTTGAGCGCCGCCGGTTACGAGGTGAATGTCGCCGAGGACGCGATCGCCGCGGGTTACCTCGTGCTGCGCAGCCCGCCCGATCTGATCATCTCGGACATCAACATGCCGCACATGGACGGCTTCGAGTTCGTTGCCGCGCTGAAGGCCGACAAGACGCTGCCGCGCATTCCGGTAATCTTCCTGACTTCCTACGACGACGGCGACGACCGCGGCCGTGCGCTCGGCGCGGTGGGCTACATCACGAAACCGGTGCGCGCCGACCGGCTGCTGGCGGTGGTGGCGCAGCACATCCCGGGCGGCGGGACACTTCCGATCGGCTAGCCGGGGCTAGGGGCAGTCCTTCAGTTCGCTGCCTTCGACCTGGCGCGCGATTTCCTTCAGGCGCAGCTGCAGCGATGCATCCACACCTTTCACCTGCAGCCAGACTTTCGGCACCACCGTCTCGCGCGCGCCGACGCGCGCGGTGCGCACCCCCTGGCCGCGGAGCGCTGCGAGCCGCCCCTGGGCCGCTTCCTCGGTTCGGAACACCCCGAGCGACAGCGCCCAGCGATACGGGCCTTCGTCCTGCACCACGAAGTAGTCCTCGACGCCGAGCTGCTTCAGCTCAGCCGCTTTCCTGAGCGCGCTCTGGCGATTGTCTTGCGGCGGGATGAACACCCACCAGCCGGCTTGCTCATCGCTGCGCCGCTGCGCCAGGCGGGCGCCGAGCGCGAGCGGCTCGAGCGCCTGCTCGGCGCGCGCCACGTCGGCGACGGTGAAGCTGCCCCATTCCAGGCAGGCGGCCGCGCTCGCCGGCGCGGAAGCCAGAGGCGACGGCGCAGGCTTGGGCGCGGCGGATACCGGCGGCAGGGCGGCCGGTGCCACGACCTTCAGCTTGTCGGGCGCGATCTGCCGCGACAATGGCGCCGGGGCGGCATTGTCCGGCACGCCGTAGCGCCACCACGCATACAGCACGAGGTTGGCGAGCAGCAGCGCCAGGAAAAGCGCCCTCACTTGGCGAGCGCGCGCTCGCCGATCGCGATGCGCGCGAGCCCGTCGAGCACCAGGTTTTCCACGTAGCGCCGCGGCATGGAAAGCTGATCGACCAGGCTGCGTCCGGCGCCGCCGGCGACGATGCACAGCGGGTTGAGCTCGATGTCGCGCAGTACGCGGTACATGCGCTCCACCGCGCCGGCCTGGGCATGGCGGCAGCCGGTCTCAATCGCGTCGGCAGTCTTGCGCGGCTGGTCCCGGTAGCTGCCCACATCGAGCGGCAGGCGGCCGGTGTGCTCGTGCAGCACGAAGCGCATCAGCTCCGCGCCGGGCAGGATGGCGCCGCCGAGAAAGCGCCCGTCACCCGACAGCATGTCCACGGTGGTCGCGGTGCCGGCGTTCACCACCAGCGCGGGCCCGGAAGGATGCAGCGCGCGCGCAGCGATCAACGCCGCCCAGCGGTCGGGTCCGAGCTGCTCGGGGCGCTCGTAAAGATTGCGCACGCCGCATTGCTCGGCGCCGGCGCGCAGCCACAGCGGCGCGACATCGAAGATACTGGTCCAGTTCACCAGCAGCTGGTGCGCGCCTTCGCCGGCGACGTTGGAGATGATGATGCGCTCCGGATCGTCGTGGGTGATCGAGAACGGATTGACGTGATCGCTGGTGGCGGCGAACTCGATCAGCGAGACCGTGGCGACGCTCGACCAGGCATTGCCGTCATACCACCCCCACTTGACCCGAGAATTGCCGGCGTCGATCGCCAGGATCATTGGGCCCTCGCCGAGACGACCCGGCCGCTGCGCACGGTGCGCACGCCTCTGCGCGTGACGAGCCGTAGCGCGCCGTCTTCCGCCAAGCCGCCGGCCACGCCGGTCATCACGCGGCCGTCGGCCAGCCGCACGCGCAGCCGCTGCCCGGCATGCGCGTCCATCGCTTCCCATTCGGCGCGCAACGCGTCCAGCCCGCCGGCTTCGAATGCATCGAGCGCGGCGAGCAGCGCGGTTGCATTTGGCAAGGCGCCCCCTCAGCCTGAGCCGGATGGCGGACTGCAATCTGCAGCTTTAAGTTGAGTTGCTACTATTTCGTTCCATAGCGCGTGAAGTCATCCCCAATCTTCGCCTGAATTTTTTTTGCCGCTGAGATATCGGCATCACTGCCAACTTTGTCGCCCTTCTTGAGCTTGGCAAGCCCGCGTCCATAGAGCGCGCTCGCAAGCGTCGGCTCTAATTGCAGCGCAGAATTATAATCGTCGATCGCCGTGTCGAGTTGGCCCATCTTCATGTAGGTAAGTCCACGCGAGTCATACGTCGCGGCGTCGATGGGCCCCGATTGAAGCGATTTATTGCAGTCCTCCAGCGCCGCCTGCAACTGGCCAAGAATGGCGCGGGTCCAGCAGCGTCCGTTCCATGCGGTTCTCGAATTCGGCTCAAGACGGATCGCCTCGTCATAGTCGCGGGCCGCGCGATCGTACTCGTTCTTTTTCAGATAAGTTTCGGCACGGTTGACAAAGGCCTTGACGTAGTTGGGATTGAGCCTGATCGCCTCATCAAGGTTTTTGATCGCGAGGTCGTATTCGCCCTTCTTCACGTAAGCTACGCCGCTGTTGTTGAAGGGCTTGGGGTTAGTTGGATTGAGCTTGATCGATTGATCGAAATCCTGAACGGCGCGGTCGTAGTCCCCCTTTTCGGCATAGGCATTTCCACGATTGTTGTAAGCGATGCCTGCAGCCGGCGTGTGTTCGCCCAAATCGATAATCGCCGTGCAACCATCGATCTGAAGTTCGTACGAGGTGCGATCGATGCCGTTGCACAAGGCAAGGTTCTCGAGAACAGTATTCTTGGGCTTCGGGTCCTGGGCGGCCGTCGGTGACCCGAGCGACAGCAAAATGACGAAAGGCGCCACGCCGTTGATGAGGCCCCCGTTTGCGATACATTCCATATCGAACTTCCCGACTTGGAACTAGGGCACAGCGCAGTCGCTTTAGCATGAAATCGTTGCTGCCCGGATATGGCGGCTTCGGTCCGAGAAATGGCTTCCGCTAAGCGGCAGCCCTAGCACCCTCGACAGATATTCAAATTGGGCTTGTGATCGACTTTTTGTTGGAGTTGCTGGGTCCAGGGGGGACCTTTCGTAGCCTTACTCTTCCCCTCTTCAATGAGGGTGGAAAATTTGACCGTCCCTGCGTCCGAAATTTCGACGTGTGGCGTGGTACCTCGAATCCCCATGGTTGCGACAGGAGTGGCGATCTTCATGTCGCCATTCTTCGCTATCTTGCCAGCTACAAAAGTGAACGTTCCCTTGCTGAGATTGAACAAGGTCGAGTTGGACTTCCCGTTCGGGTCGTACACGAACTCGTTCAAAGTCATGCTGGCATTGTTCGTCAGATTGAATGAGGTGCCGTCAGTAAAGTTGATGCTGACACGGCCATCGGCTCCGGTCCGAACCACATCTCCCTGGTACACGAGATCACCAACTTTCGTCTCGCCGGCCTGACTGGGAGCTTCACCTGAACGACCCCCGCGTTCACATGTTCAATTGTGACCGAACCCGTGGCGATCTACTACTTTTCCAATGGGGATTATTGCGACATCCTGAACCGCAAGTTGGGAAGACGCCGCTTTGCGCTTGGGCCGGATCAGGTAAAAAACTCGCTGCAGCTAAGACGAATGTTGTCACCAAGAGAAAATTGTATGCTTGCACATGATCCTCCTCCTGGAGAAGGTATCCTGTTCGTATGGCCACTTGAGCCTGCTGAACTCAGGCCTGAACAGTATAATATAGCCAATGTAGCATTGTTTTTTACTAGTTAGTAGATGAAATCGACCCGCTCAGCAGGCAATTTGAGTGCAGGGAAAGGTCCTAGCTAGCCCCGGATAGAGCTGAGTGATAGGCGGCTCTTTCCCCGAGGGGTTCGCTTGCTCGAGCGTCATCAGCCATGAATTGCGACTACCTCTAGCAAGGGACTGTACCGGTGCGAGCGCGAGCAAAGGTTCATCTGCATACTGCATGACGCCGTATTGATCGATGACATATAGGGGCCGGTAATTCCTGATATGCGCGTCCTCGACCATCGCCATGCGGCGGTTGTCGAGGGTGAGCCAATGGCCGTCCAGCCGCGCGGCGGCAACGGCGTGGTCCCCGCCGTGAATGGTGTCGCGCATGATCACGATCCGTAGATCGTCGGGCGCTATGCCGGCCAGGCGCAACGCCACGAATTTCGCAATCGCGTAATCTTCGCAGTCACCGCTACCGGTCGTGAAGGTGAGAAGCGGCGAACTCCACACGTCAATCTCGCCATACTGGGCCAGATCGCTCTTTGGGTGGATGGCGAGGTTGATGGCGCGGTTGATCTCCCCGAGGCGGGCGCGTCCCGCGCGGGCTTTCGCATTGTCTACGATGGCGAGAAATCGAAGCGCCGCGGGCGATACGCAGCGTTCCCGATCCCCATCGCATAGCACCAGTTGGACCATTTCGTCGTCGAGCGTGCGCTGGACGCCTAGCCATTTCTCCCACATTCCGCCGCCGGACAGTCGGAATGCAAATACCCCGAATGGTTCGGCGGATTTCCTGACAAGATCTGCGTGATTGGGAGAAAGCCGCGGCCCAGCGGCGAGGTCTGACGCAAGCCCAAATGAGACCATGCCACAAACCATCACGTCGATGCCCAACATGCGCGAACCACTGAAAATTCCCATCTGACGCCCCTGTCGGGCTCAACGAGGCTGATTAGCCTAAGCTCGCGAGCGGATCGTTTCGCCGGCAATCATAATGGGCAGGACTTTTGCTCTTTTTTGCGCCGGCCGCTATGGGCTGGAGGTGAAATAGGCTGAAACTTGTCTCAGTAATTGCGGAAATACTACAGATGTGCCCATTTTAGCATGGGCCATGCCGTTTTCACTCGGACATAAGCTGTTAAATAAGGGCATATAACCCGAATGTAGCTTGCCGGAACGCAAGCCAAACGGTAGTTTAGCTATCTGGTTCCAAATGTGATATTCAAGCTCATATTCGGAAAATTATAGAAATATTAACTTTACGGGGCCGGCCCTTTGAACTATCCCGGCAAATTTGATGTCAAGTGCCCGTTGACGCCAAGCTGCCCGGTGATGGCTTGGGCGCGGATTCTCATGGGCATGACATCGTTTCTTCTCCGCACGCTCCTTCGGATGCGATTATCGTCTCCGACCCAATTCTGCTTTTCAACGGAGATTTAACGCGATCCGGCGTCGACCTGATTACTTCCAAGGACGACCACGAACCGGTCGCGCAGGATTACTTGAGAAGTGAGAAGCGCGCAGCGCATTCGTCTCCCGATGGTGCTCACCTCACCGGCAATTTTGTCAACGCGCGAACAGGGCATGTTGAGTACGCCCAAGCAAGAGGCCCGCCGGATGCCGCCAAGGTTATCGGCCATATTCAGGCGGCGATCGGTTCCGGCACCCTGACACGTGCGGGCGGAATTGCTGTTCAGGCTAAGGTTGGCGATCCTGTTTGCCAGGGCGACGTCATCGAGACCGCAGCCGACGGCCGGGTTGGAATTTGCTTCATCGACGGCACCGGCTTCGAGTTGTCCGGTGGCGCGCGCATGGTGCTGGACGAATTCGTCTGCGACGCCAACGGGATCTCGCATTCGTCCCTGTTCGGTGTCACCCGAGGGACCTTCGCTTTCATTGTCGGCCAGGTGGCCGAAACCGGTTGCCTCAGGATCGACACGCCTGTCGGAAGCATTCGGGGCCGCGCTCGTACCGGCGGGATCGGCATGCTGTCGCTCACCGCACTAATCTTCTCTGCTTATGAAGGAAGTCGAAGCCGCAGAATTTTCCTCGCAGCGCCCATTGTTGGATTCCTTGGATGACGACAACATCAAATCCCAAAGACCTGCAGCTAAACGGCACAATCGAACTCTTCATGAAGGACGGGCGACACTACACCCTTGATGATCCTTCACAAACAATCGTCATTAGCGGGACTGGGTCCGTCAGCGTGGTTACGAATAGTGCCACGCAAATGGCGGAGTTGCAGAAGTTCCAGCAGGAGGCGCTCGCCGCCTACGCGCTGGGGACTGACACAGGGCCAACGAGCAGAGGCGGAGGCGGATCGAGTACACCGCCTCCATTGTTACTTTCGCCGCAGGGGCTCCAACCAATCAATTTCGACCAACCAGTGCCGCAAAATTTGCGAAGCGCAACGACACAGTCGGCGTTCGTTTCACCTACGATCCTTCTCGAAGCTCCGGCGCCGGCGCCTTCGAAACCGCCGCTTCTGACACTTGCGGTCATCACGCCAATGGTCGGCAACAGTTCGGTCAATACCGCCAATACGCTCAATGCCAGCGGGGCCAGTTCTGGGTTTGCCATCAACGGCACGACGGATGGAGTGGAGAACGGGCAGACCGTGACGGTTACGATCGTCAACGGCTCGGGCGTGACGGTAGAAACATTTACTTCGACGGTGGCCAACAATGCGTGGTCGGTAAATGTCAGCCCGACGAATGCCCGAGCGCTGAGCGACGGCAACTACACGGTGACGGCGGACGTCTCAAACGCGGCCGGCACTGGAATGGCGCGGGCCTCGCAGAACCTGACAGTTGACCAGACACCGCCGGCACCGCCTGGCGCGGCGCTGACGATCGACAGCGGCAGCTCGAACAGCGACCACATCACGAACGTCGGTGCGCTGTCCCTCTCCGGGATCGAGAGCGGCGCGACGGTTGAGTACTCGACCAACGGTGGCACGACCTGGACGACGTCGTTCACCCCCGTTGAGGGCCTCAACACGGTTCTGGTTCGCCAGACGGACGCGGCCGGCAATGTCACTACCGCCAGCAGCTTCAGTTTCACCATCGACACGGCGCTGCCGGCGGCGGCACTGGCGATCACCGCGATTGCCACCGACACCGGCACCAGCTAGCGACTTCATCACCAGCGACACCACGCTGATCGTGTCGGGCAGCAACGGCGCGCTGGCTCCGGGCGAGAAGATCCAGGTCAGCAGCGACGGCGGCGCCAGCTGGGAGGATGTGACGCAGGAACCGGCACGAGCTGGAGCTACACCGATCCGGCAACCCGCACGCCACCAGCTTCACCTACAGGCGCGGATGGTCGACGCCGCCGGCAATATCGGCACCACCGACAGCCAGGCGGTCACCATCGATACGGCGCGCCGGCGGCGACGGTCGACATCACGGCGATTGTCGACGACACCGGCACGTCATCGAGCGACTTCATCACCAGCGACACCATGCTGACGGTGTCTGGCACCAACGGCGCGCTTGCTCGCGGGCGAGAAGGTGCAGGTCAGCAGCGACGGCGGCGCCACCTGGGTGGATGTGACGCAGGCACCGGCACGAGCTGGAGCTACGCCGATCCGGCCACGCACGCCACCAGCTTCAGCTATCAGGCGCGGGTGGTGGACGCGGCCGGCAATGTCGGCACCACCGACAGCCAGGCGGTCACCATCGATACGGCCGCTGCCGGCGGCGACGGTCGGCATCACGGCGATTGCCGACGACACCGGCACGTCATCGAGCGACTTCATCACCAGCGACACCACGCTGACGGTGTCTGGCACCAACGGCGCGCTTGTCGCCGGCGAGAAGGTGCAGGTCAGCAGCGACGGCGGCGCCACCTGGGTGGATGTGACGCAGGCACCGGCACGAGCTGGAGCTACGCCGATCCGGCCAACCCGCACGCCACCAGCTTCAGCTATCAGGCGCGGGTGGTGGACACGGCCGGCAATGTCGGCACCACCGACAGCCAGGCGGTCACCATCGATACGGCGCGCCGGCGGCGACGGTCGACATCACGGCGATTGCCGACGACACCGGCACGTCATCGAGCGACTTCATCACCAGCGACACCATGCTGACGGTGTCTGGCACCAACGGCGCGCTGGCTCGCGGGCGAGAAGGTGCAGGTCAGCAGCGACGGCGGCGCCACCTGGCGTGGATGTGACGCAGGACACCGGCACGAGCTGGAGCTACGCCGAACCGGCCAACCCGCACGCCACCAGCTTCACCTACAGGCGCGGGTGGTCGACGCGGCCGGCAATGTCGGCAGCACCGACAGCCAGGCGATCACCATCGATACGGCTGCGCCGGCGGCGACGGTCGACATCACGGCGATTGCCAACGACACCGGCGCGTCATCGAGCGACTTCATCACCAGCGACACCATGCTGACGGTGTCCGGCACCAACGGCGCGCTTGCTCGCCGGCGAGAAGGTGCAGGTCAGCAGCGACGGCGGCGCCACCTGGGTGGATGTGACGCAGGACACCGGCACGAGCTGGAGCTACGCCGATCCGGCCACGCACGCCACCAGCTTCATCTACAGGCGCGGGTGGTGGACGCGGCCGGCAATGTCGGCACCACCGACAGCCAGGCGGTCACCATCGATACGGCTGCGCCGGCGGCGACGGTCGACATCACGGCGATTGCCAACGACACCGGCACGTCATCGAGCGACTTCATCACCAGCGACACCACGCTGACGGTGTCCGGCACCAACGGCGCGCTTGCTCCCGGCGAGAAGGTGCAGGTCAGCAGCGACGGCGGCGCCACCTGGGTGGATGTGACGCAGGACACCGGCACGAGCTGGAGCTACGCCGAACCGGCCCCGCACGCCACCAGCTTCACCTACAGGCGCGGGTGGTGGACGCGGCCGGCAATGTCGGCACCACCGACAGCCAGGCGATCACCATCGATACGGCCGCGCCGGCGGCGGCGGTCGGCGATCACGGCGATTGCCACGACACCGGCACGTCATCGAGCGACTTCATCACCAGCGACACCACGCTGACGGTGTCGGGCACCAACGGCGCGCTGGCTCGCGGGCGAGAAGATCCAGGTCAGCAGCGACGGCGGCGCCACTGGGTGGATGTGACGCAGGACCGGCACGAGCTGGAGCTACAACGATACCGGCCAACGCACGCCACCAGCTTCACCTATCAGGCGCGGATGGTGGACGCGGCCGGCAATATCGGCACCACCGACAGCCAGGCGATCACCATCGATACGGCGCGCCGGCGGGGGCGGTGGCGATCACGGCGATTGCCACCGACACCGGCACGTCATCGAGCGACTTCATCACCAGCGACACCACGCTGATCGTGTCGGGCACCAACGGCGCGCTGGCTCCGGGCGAGAAGATCCAGGTCAGCAGCGACGGCGGCGCCAGCTGGCATGATGTTACGCAGGACCGGCACGAGCTGGAGTTATAACGACACCGGCCAACCCGCACGGCATCGAGCTTCACCTACACGGCGCGGATTGTCGACGCCGCCGGCAATATCGGCACCACCGACCAGCCAGGCCATCACCATCGATACGGCTGCTGCCGGCGGCGGCGGTCGGCGATCACCGCGATTGCCACCGACACCGGCACGTCATCGAGCGACTTCATCACCAGCGACACCACGCTGATCGTGTCGGGCAGCAACGGCGCGCTGGCTCCGGGCGAGAAGATCCAGGTCAGCAGCGACGGCGGCGCCAGCTGGCACGATGTTACGCAGACCGGCACCAGCTGGAGTTATAACGACACCGCCAACCCGCACGGCTCGAGCTTCACCTACACGGCGCGGATTGTCGACGCCGCCGGCAATATCGGCACCACCACCAGCCAGGCCATCACCATCGACACGGCGCTGCCGGCGGGGGCGCTGGCGATCACCGCGATTGCCACCGACACCGGCACCCTAGCGACTTCATCACCAGCGACACCACGCTGATCGTGTCGGGCAGCAACGGCGCGCTGGCTCCGGGCGAGAAGATCCAGGTCAGCAGCGACGGCGGCGCCAGCTGGCACGATGTTACGCAGACCGGCACCAGCTGGAGTTATAACGACACCGCCAACCCGCACGGCTCGAGCTTCACCTACACGGCGCGGATTGTCGACGCCGCCGGCAATATCGGCACCACCACCAGCCAGGCCATCACCATCGACACGGCGCTGCCGGCGGGGGCGCTGGCGATCACCGCGATTGCCACCGACACCGGCACGCAGCTGGCGACTTCATCACCAGCGACACCACGCTGATCGTGTCGGGCAGCAACGGCGCGCTGGCTCCGGGCGAGAAGATCCAGGTCAGCAGCGACGGCGGCGCCAGCTGGCACGATGTTACGCAGGACCGGCACCAGCTGGAGTTACAACGACACCGCCAACCCGCACGGCTCGAGCTTCACCTACACGGCGCGGATTGTCGACGCCGCCGGCAATATCGGCACCACCACCAGCCAGGCCATCACCATCGACACGGCGCTGCCGGCGGCGGCGCTGGCGATCACCGCGATTGCCACCGACACCGGCACGGCTCAGCGACTTCATCACCAGCGACACCACGCTGATCGTGTCGGGCAGCAACGGCGCGCTGGCTCCGGGCGAGAAGATCCAGGTCAGCAGCGACGGCGGCGCCAGCTGGCACGATGTTACGCAGGACCGGCACCAGCTGGAGTTATAACGACACCGCCAACCCGCACGGCTTGAGCTTCACCTACACGGCGCGGATTGTCGACGCCGCCGGCAATATCGGCACCACCACCAGCCAGGCCATCACCATCGATACGGCGCTGCCGGCGGCGGCGCTGGCGATCACCGCGATTGCCACCGACACCGGCACGGCATCGAGCGACTTCATCACCAGCGACACCACGCTGATCGTGTCGGGCACCAACGGCGCGCTGGCTCCGGGCGAGAAGATCCAGGTCAGCAGCGACGGCGGCGCCAGCTGGCAGGATGTGACGCAGACCGGCACCAGCTGGAGTTATAACGACACCGCCAACCGCACGGCACGAGCTTCACCTATCAGGCGCGGATGGTGGACACCGCCGGCAATATCGGCACCACCGACAGCCAGGCCATCACCATCGACACGGCGCGCCGGCGGCGGCGGTCGGCATCACGGCGATTGCCACCGACACCGGCACGTCATCGAGCGACTTCATCACCAGCGACACCACGCTGATCGGTGTCGGGCAGCAACGGCGCGCTGGCTCGCGGGCGAGAAGATCCAGGTCAGCAGCGACGGCGGCGCCAGCTGGCAGGATGTGACGCAGACACGGCACCAGCTGGAGTTATAACGAACCGCCAACCCGCACGCCACCAGCTTCAGCTATCAGGCGCGGATGGTGGACGCCGCCGGCAATGTCGGCACTACCACAGCCAGGCGGTCACCATCGACACGGCGCGCCGGCGGCGGCGGTCGGCGATCACCGCGATTGTCACCGACACCGGCACGTCTCGAGCGACTTCATCACCAGCGACACCACGCTGATCGGTGTCGGGCACCAACGGCGCGCTGGTCGCCGGCGAGAAGATCCAGGTCAGCAGCGACGGCGGCGCCAGCTGGGAGGATGTGACGCAGGCACCGGCACCAGCTGGAGCTATAACGATCCCGCCAACCCGCACGGCACCAGCTTCACCTATCACGGCGCGGATGGTGGACGCCGCCGGCAATGTCGGCACCACCACAGCCAGGCCATCACCATCGATACGGCGCTGCCGGCGGCGGCGGTCGACGATCACCGCGATTGCCACCGACACCGGCACGTCATCGAGCGACTTCATCACCAGCGACACCACGCTGACGGTGTCGGGCACCAACGGCGCGCTGGCTCGCGGGCGAGAAGATCCAGGTCAGCAGCGACGGCGGCGCCAGCTGGGTGGATGTGACGCAGACCGGCACGAGCTGGAGTTATAACGACACCGCCAACCCGCACGGCACCAGCTTCACCTATCAGGCGCGGATGGTGGACGCCGCCGGCAATATCGGCACCACCAACAGCCAGGCGGTCACCATCGATACGGCTGCGCCGGCGGCGACGGTCGACGATCACCGCGATTGCGACGACACCGGCGCGTCATGAGCGACTTCATCACCAGCGACACCACGCTGACGGTGTCGGGCAGCAACGGCGCGCTGGCTCGCGGGCGAGACGGTGCAGATCAGCAGCGACGGCGGCGCCAGCTGGCGAGGATGTGACGCAGACACGGCACGAGCTGGAGCTACACCGACCCGGCCCCGCACGCCACCAGCTTCACCTATCAGGCGCGGATGGTGGACACCGCCGGCAATATCGGCACCACCACAGCCAGGCGGTCACCATCGATACGGCTGCGCCGGCGGGGGCGGTGGGCGATCACCGCGATTGCCACCGACACCGGCACGCATCAGCGACTTCATCACCAGCGACACCACGCTGATCGTGTCGGGCAGCAACGGCGCGCTGGCTCGCGGGCGAGAAGATCCAGGTCAGCAGCGACGGCGGCGCCAGCTGGCACGATGTTACGCAGACGGCACCAGCTGGAGTTATAACGACACCGCCAACCCGCACGGCTCGAGCTTCACCTACACGGCGCGGATTGTCGACACCGCCGGCAATATCGGCACCACCACCAGCCAGGCCATCACCATCG